>NZ_SSWX01000019.1 GCF_004803635.1 Lampropedia aestuarii
AAAACTGTCTAGTAAATACTGGTCGATTCAATCTCAGGCAGCGATTGCGGCACATCAATTGATCAATTGAAAAGCTGCCTGCAACACTTCTTAGGCGCTGTAATGAAGTCATCAGGCTAACCCCTGTTGAGCAAGCTTCGCAACGGCCAACTCGGCATTGGCCTCGCTGCGCAATCCATCCTCCAGAAACCAGGCAGCAGACAAACCGGAATGGGCCATCACCCATCTGAGCAAACGCTGACGCTCTAGGCCCGCAATACGCACCACTATCGCCAACTGCCTCTCAAAGCGCACTGGGTCGGCACAGGTTTTCAGGTCAGGGTTGCATAGCACATTAACGTAGTCGTAATAGCGCTCGCCGGTGACGCGCTTGGGATCTATCGCCAGCCATCCTCGCTGAACAAAATCGAGGATATTGCTATGGTGTGCATCGCCATGCAGAACGACCTGCTCCCGCTGATCACGCAACAGCGCATCGGCTTGCTTGGCGCATTCGGCCATCAGGCCCCCCTCTCTGTGGGCCATAGGAGCCAGTGACCTGAAAAAAACCGCCAGTGGCAGCAAATCTTCAGGTGGCGTTGAGGGTCTGTTTGAGTGCAACTGGTCAAGGGTGTGGCAGATACAGGTAGTCGCTGCATCATCCTCGCCCTCTAAAGCCATGCGTAGTAAATGCTTGGGACCCGTTGCACGCTCTATCAGCAGCGCGCCTGAATCTGGGGCTCGAGCATAGACACGAGCCGCCCCAACCCCATCCCACCATTGCATCACTTGCCCTCCGATGCGCTCGTCAAGGTCTCGTGAGATTTTTATCATCGCCGGCAAGCCTTCCAACTCTCCGGTGAGGCTCACAGGTAGAAGGTCACTGCTAGAGGTGACAAAGGGCTCACCAGCGGCCTGTGCACCCCAGCGCTGAAGATAAGCGTCAAATGCGTTGATGTTGGACATTCACCTGACTTTCAGAGACGCTCGTGTGCGCAAAAGAAAAGTTCTAGCTTCCGATCCCGATTGGAGATTGCCGTCTCAAAGTGGAGGTTTTGAAGGCCATTGTCAATGGTCATCACCAAGCAGCGGCCCTTCAAGTTCTTTGCCTGTTATGCTTTTCAGCAGCAACAAGTAGATGACAGCAACAGAGTCAGTTGGCAACTACCAAGGATTTTTGGTCGATTCATGCTACCCCTGCCCCACTGCCTCTTGCTGCGACACAAGTGAGCTGTCACAGCTTCTTGCCTGCGTCTGCGCCTGAGCGCAAGGAGTAAATGCTTTCGATATGAATCAGCACGGCAAACTTTGGCGGTTTCATGCCGTTTTTTTCAGCAAAAACCAATGCATTGGCATACGCAGGTGAGCCTTCACCAAAAACCTCTGGTTTCCCAATAAAACGATAACCATCCAAGGCCTCACGATCAATGATGGCAATCGCCATTTTTGAACCGTCACGAATATTTTGCAGAGTCTGGCCTCCCGTATTTTCGTTGTATATCAAGGTTTGGTCGTCGTATGCACGCAATGAACGCTTTGGGCCAATGTCTGGAACTCCATCCTTGCTTACCGTAGCCTGAATGGGGAGTTGTTTGGCCAGCATGGCCTTCATGGTGTCATTGAGGGTGTTCATAATGCGTTCCTGTCACAATAGAAAGAGATACCTTGGTCTGACTGCCAACGAGTCAGCCCATGATGTGCTTAGCCACGAATTCAATCAGCATGGGCAAATAACCGTTAGAACTTTTTTACGATCTTTTCACAGTCGCGCAGTGCTCAAAAAAAGAGGCAGCGCCATGCCCTTTTTTGTACCTTGCGCGACTGCGTCGAGACTTTGAACAGGTTCTTAGAAGTCCCAGTCGTCATCGGCTGTCACTTCGGCTTTGCCAATCACATAAGACGATCCAGAGCCAGAGAAAAAATCGTGGTTTTCGTTGGAACTAGGATCAAGCGCAGCCAGAATTTCCGGCGGAACACGGCATAGCTCTTTGGGATACAACGCCTCAAACCCCAGATTCATCAAAGCCTTGTTGGCGTTGTAATGCATGTATTGTTTGACGTCCTCGGTCCAGCCCAACGGGTCATAGAGATCGGCTGCATAGCGGTACTCATTGGCCATCAAAGTCTTGAGCGTCTGCAAGGTAAAAGCGTGCAACTCACTTTGACGTTCCGGCGATTGCTGTGCAAAAGCGCGCTTGAATTTGTAGCCAATGTAGTAGCCATGGCACACTTCATCGCGCAAGATCAAGCGAATCAAGTCGGCTGTATTGGTGAGCTTGCCCTTGCTGGCCCAACGAAACGGGCAAAAGAAGCCGCTGTAGAAAAGGTAAGACTCCATCAGAACCGAAAGAATCTTGACCTTCAAACTGTCATCACCTTGATACGCAGCTTTGATGATTGCTGCTTTTTGCTGCAAAAACTCGTTTTCTTCACTCCAGCGAAATGCTTCTTCGATTTCACGGCTGCTGCACAGGGTGGAGAAAATGGAGCTGTAACTGCGTGCATGCACCGCTTCCATAAAAGTGAAGTTGGCAAATACAGCCTCTTCATGCTGGGTAACGGCATCTTCAATCATGCGTGGTGCCCCAATCGAGGCCTGCACTGTATCGAGCATGGTCAGGCCAGTGAACACACGGATCGTCGCCGTTTTTTCCTGCTGAGAAAGCGTAGCCCATGCCGGGATATCGTTGGAAAGAGGAACCTTCTCAGGCAACCAAAAATTACTGGTCACGCGGTTCCACATCTCTAAATCCATGGAATCTTCAATGTTGTTCCAGTTGACTGCACGGGTTAAATTTTTATACATAGCTAGCTTGAATGGTCCATCGGGGTGCGACGCAGAAAAGGATGCATCCAAAGTATAGCATTTGCTATACTCTTTATTTGCTTGCGCCGGCAATTGAGCCTACTGAGCTTGCGTGGTGCTATGCGCTTGCGCCGGAAATGGCGTTCCTGGCTGTCGCATTCCAGTCAGCAGGGTTCGTGCATACGCAAGGTATTGCGCGGCAGTCAGTCACGCCCTTGCTCAGCCGCTCAACGTATAGATTCGCTCACTGGCTTTCTTCTCATGAGCGGCGGGACAAAGATGATTCATGGCTGAGCTCTTAAAACTCAATCTATTGAACCGCAAGCCCATCAGCAACGCCCTCGCAACTCAACCAACGACCTGCTGCGCCACGCCCCACCCTCTCAAAACCTTTTCGGCAGACACCGCCCCAACAGCCAAAGGCCGCCCCGCAGCCGTGCGACTGAACCTCGGCGCAGGCATGGGCTGCACCACCCCACCCTCGCTATAAAACGTACCTCGCGCCTGGTTATGTGGATGCAACGGCGCCTCATCCCAATCCAAAACCGGAGAAAAGCAGGCATCGCTGCCTTCTAGCAAGCTGCACCACTCATCGCGTGTTTTCGTACGAAAAACGGCTTGCAAGCGCACTTTCAGCTCAGGCCATCGCGCTCGGTCCAACTGGTCGTCGAATGCCGGGTCATCCGCAATGCCGCAATGCTGGCGCAGCAGCGCGTAGAACTGCGGCTCAATCGCCCCCACGGCGACATAACGGCCATCAGCGCAGGCATAGGTGTCATAAAAATGCGCGCCGCCATCGAGTACGTTCTCACCGCGTTCATTGCTCAATGTACCTGCGGCTTTGGCTCCATAGGGCATCGCTGAAAGCAAGGCCGTGCCATCGGTAATCGCTGCATCAATCATTTGGCCTTTGCCGGAGCTGCTGCGCTCATACAGCGCGGCCATGATGCCAAACACCAGCACCATGGCGCCGCCACCAAAGCCGACCAGGTTCAGTGGCGGCACGGGCGCCTCACCTGAGCGGCCAATGCCGTGCAATGCGCCTGACAAGGCAATGAAGTTGATGTCGTGGCCTGCAGCTTTGGACAGTGGTCCGGTTTGGCCCCAGCCAGACATGCGCGCATACACCAAGCGCGGATTGCGGGCCATACAAGGCTCGGGAGCGAGGCCCAGACGCTCCATTACGCCGGGTCTGAAGCCTTCAATCAGCACATCGGCTGCAGCGATGATGGCCTGGGCCTGTTCGGCTGCGCCAGGGGCACGCATGTCCAGCTCCAGGTTGCTGCGCCCACGCCCCATCACGTCGGTGGCTTGGTGTTGTGTGCCTGGCCGGCAAATACGCAGCACTTCAGCGCCCATATCGGCCAGCATCATGCCGCAAAATGCCACTGGGCCTGTGCCCATCATTTCAACAACCTTGAGTCCTTGCAATGGTCCTGCCATGCGCATTCCTTGATGTGATTGGCCCATTGCCACTCGCTTGTATTTGCAAAACCTTTGTTGCCAAAGACTTGCGCGATGCGGTGATTAGAGCGGGTTTGCGGTGTTTTGGCAGTCACGCAAGGCACAAAGCCAAACGGTGCAGCGCGCAGCTGCAACTGGTCTGGCCTATGCTCTCATGGCCCACATAAGAGGCCTTGCCGTCCAGCTCGATACCGCTTCCCCAGCAACGAGTTGTTTGCAGAGTTGCCCTAGAGCCAGTGGCCATGGCGCGATTGTCGTGATGAACACGCCTGTGCGCAGTCGTCGCTGAGGGCGATTTTTGTCAGTCTGTCCAAACCATTAAAAACCGGCCCTAAGCAATGGCGCTTAGGGCCGGTTTTAAACCATTGAATTACAGATGGTCCATGCGCCGAATGCTGCGCGCCAAGGCGCTCCAGTCAAACAATTGGCGTTGTTTGCGTACCAGTTGCAGCAGGCCCACAACGGCCACAGGCACCAGAGCGGCCAGCAAAAAGGCTTCGAGCAAGGTGGTCATGGGCTCGCCCGGCAGCGGGAACATCCACAAACCGGCGGTTAAGCCGCAGACCATCGAAAGCGCTGCATCAAACCCATCGTGGCGGCGGTTGTACATGCCAAAGAACACTGGAAAAGCAGCAGCAGCGCACAGCAAATCGGCCAGCAAGAACAGGTACAAGACGCTATAGCCTTGCGCGGCCACCACCATGACGGGAATGGCCAGCAGCAATATCAACCACTTGGACAAGCGCATCAACTGCGCAGTGGAGACCTGCGGGTACAAGCGCCCCACATCGACTGCGACAATGCTCGATACCGCGCTGATGACCGTGTCGGCACTGCTCATCACCAAGGCCAGGCCCAGCGGAATCAAGGCGACCACCAACCACAGCGGCAAGCTGGGCATGATCAAATTGAACAAGGCCACTGAGCTGTCGCCCTGCGGTGTGAATGCCATGAAAGCCAGGCCGAACATGCCCATCGCCAGAATAAACGGCCCGACCAGCACACCGCCGAGCAAGAAGCCACGGCGCATATCGCGGGTGTTGCGGGCCGAATAAACGCGCTGCCAATTGCCTTGGTGAAAGATTTCAGTGAGCAAAATGGCCACAAAAAAGGTCACGCCGGCTTTGATACCCGTCGCACTGCTCCAGTCCAGCAATTGCGGCGCGGTTTGCGAAAGGCGCTCGACCACCGGCGCGACACCACCGGTAACCCACCAACCGACCGCCATCAGGCACAGCAGCACGGGAACGATCAAGACAATTTGCACCTTGTCGGTAAAGATTGAGGCGCGCAGGCCGCCGTATGCGGTATAGAGCAGCGTAAAGCCCATGACAATGGCAGCCGTCAGCCACAGCGGCACGGGAGCAACCAATGTGATCAGCAGCGCCATGGCGGTGATCTCGGCAGTCATGGCAATGAACATATAAAACAGCATGACCACCAAGGTCAGCAAATACGTGACTTTGCCGTAGCGGGCAATCACAAATTCATTGAGCGAATGGCCTTGCGGAATCAGCTCGCGCATGCGCTGGCCCAAGGGCATCATCGCCAGTCTGGGCGACATCGAACCTAGCGCGTAGCCAACCACGGCAGCAATGCCGCCCCAGGTGGCCGCTTGCGGGGGTGAAAACAAGATCCATGCACCCAGCGCCGAAGCCATCAAGGTGGCGGTCGTGGCAATCGAGCCTTGGCTGCCACGCGCGACAATGAATTGCTCTAAATTGTCGCGCTGGCGCCGCGCGTAGGCCATGCCCGCCAATGCGAACAATGCAGCAAACAGCACGAGCCAGAGTAAACCGGCCTGAAAACTCAAAGGGGCTATCGAAGCCATACACCCATCTCCACAATTGAAAAAACGGGAAAGGTGTAGGCCGTGGCTCTGTTGCCTCGCGCCGAGGAAATCGGTGCGCATGGGCAATGCAAGCTGGGGCGCTCATTCCTTCCCTTCGCCGGCATGATCCGGATCAGGTTCTAAGGGTCGTAGCCTACAGTTTTGCTGGCTGTTTTCTCAGCCCTGCGCCCATGTCAAGCATGGGCCAGGACACCCCTAGGAACGTTGGCAAGCGCCGCACCATGTTATGCAACGCTTTGGCCAAGCATTATAGAGAGCAATTGGCCAGGCACCTACTGGCCACAGCGCGCGCTAACTGCTCATTTCTGCCAAGCAAAGTCAATCAATTCGCCGTAATTGGCTTTGAGGTTTTGCTGCACTTGCGGGCTGTTTTGGTAGATGTCGATGAATTTCAAAATCCGCGCGTCCTTGGCACGCGCTGGCGTGGTAACAAAGCGAATCGCGTAGCGACGGATGTTTGCTGGATCGGTGTTGTCAAACAGCAAACCATCGGTTTCGGCAATGCCGGCTTGCTTGGCAAAGGTGGCGTAGGTCACGGAGGCGGTCACATCGTCAAACGAGCGTGCCGAATGCGCGCCATCGATTTGAATGATGTCCATTTGCTTGGGATTGCTGACGATATCGTCCAAGGTCGCCTCCGTGGTCACGCCGGGCTTGAGCTGGATCAAACCGGCGGTTTGCAACAGCAGCAGCGCGCGGGCGGTGTTGACCGGATCTGAGGGGATGGCGACTTTGGCCTTGTCAGGAATGGCCTCGCCTTTTTTCAGTTTCTTCGAGTAAATGCCCATCGTGGTTGAATAACCATAGTCAATCGCCATCAGCTCAGCGCCCTTGTTGCGGTTGAACTGCTGCATGAACGGCTCATGCTGGAAGAAGTTGAAATCCACCGCGCCATCGGCCACAGCGGAGTTGGGCACAACCCAATCACTGAATTCGATCAGTTCAACATCCAAGCCCTGGGCTTTGGCTTCTTGTATCGCCAACTCGGTAGCCGCATTGGCCGCCACTGGAATAACGCCCAACTTCAAAGGCTTGCTAGGCGCTTGCGTTGGCGTTGGCGTTTGAGCCTGCACCCCCAACGCCAGCACGCAACTGCCCAAAGCCACGGCCGCCCATTTTGCCCACTGTGTCACACGCATGTGTTGTCCTCTCGAAATGAGAAATGTCTCAAAAAATGTTGTACTAACAATGCGCGCAGACTGGCTTAAACAAATTCTCAGTGTCATTGGCTGCAGCGGCGCTTTGCGCCTAAGACCGCCCTGCTACACCAGAAGCAGGCGATCTGAAACGGCGCCATTGTAGTGAGTCTGTAGGTTTGCCAAAAGGGGCTTGGGCTTCATCCACAACTGCGGCAGGCTTATGGAAGGTGTTTGGAACATTGAATACTGTGCTTTTCTCTCCGCTTCACCAGTGGCAGAGATAAGAGTAGCTCAGCCATAGCCCTGATAAAGACTGCAGCATTTGCAGAGCAACACTACCGAAGTTTTAAGATGACAGAGAACACTTCGAAATAAATGCAAGCACTAAATTCCCACCTTTGACCTGCATACAACACTATTTAAATGTCAAAAATAAAACATTCTATTTATGCAATTTCTTTAATTCCATCAAGCATTTCTTACTCACAAGAAAACACATCACTTCAAACAGAATTTGAAATCCGAGAAATGTGTTCTTATGACAAAGCAGGCATAAGAGCTTGCTTAGAAGAAAAACAAACAATTAGCGAGCAAGCATTACGACAAGCCGAAATGGAAATGCAAGCAATGCTTGCAAAATGGGAGCAAGATGCCTCTCATATCAACAAGTCCACACAACAACTTAACTTAGCCAATGAATCATATAAAAAATTCAAAAAAGACCAATGCGACTTGGCATACTTGCTTGGAGGCAGTGCAATTGGGAACGCACTCGATGTAAGGCAACTTGCATGTGAAACTGAATTAAACAATCGCAAAGCAGAACAGCTTCTGCGCCTTTACCCTCAACCTACCTTGAATAGCACTTCATGCTTCGAACTTCAAAAAATCAATAATTTAATTCGCATCATTAGAAGCAATCACCAAAGCACTTCTCCATTTGCTTTTCTGCATAGTCATGCACATCCCCATAAAACGGCGACCTTTTCTGCTTTGTAATTTTCTTATAAGCAGATCCCGCGCATACGCCGACAAGAACATTTGAGGATTAAAGTATGAAGAAGGCAATGGCAGTTTGCTGACAGCTGTTGTGCAGCTTTCAGTAGCATCAAACAGCTCATTTGCAATTGCATAGGTGACCGGGGTTACATTTAAGTTATTGACGAAATCATCATCGAAAAATTGCTTAAGCACATCACGCATCTGCGCCGCCTCTTTATCAGTTACACCATCCATAAATCACTCCATAAATTTTAAACTTTTTAGAATTTCAAAAACATATCGGACATTAAACGTCTTCAAAACAATCGCCGCCACTTTATTTTGATTATTTTTATTTAAGATATAAATTCTATGCAAATCCTTAGAGCCAAAAGCAAATACCTTTCCATTCCCCACTGATGCGGAAACACGGTAATCTTGCCTATTCACATCAAAAACCTCTAGATACATGCATTGCGCTTCCCCCGAAGGAGATTCAAACATTTTTTCATAAAATTCGTACGGCGCAATACCTTTAGCATCAAATTCCGAAATCTCATCAAATCCTTGATAATTAATATTAACAGAGAGATCTTTCGAAGGAGTTCTGAACCCTAAGCCATCCGAATAGATTACATCCAAAAAAGGACTTGGCAAATTCAAAGAGGCAATTCGCATTAGTCGCACACTGGTGAACTCTTGAACAGTAAATTCAACTGATGGCTTAACCAATTCCTGAAGACTATCAATGCCTTCAAAGACTGGAGGAGAACATGGGCTTGAATACGAGTAACTCGTAAATCCAGACAGCAGACATACAAACAACGCTTTCTTAATCATACTTTTCCTCCATATCCAACCAGCTTAATAACCAGCAGCAATCAACACATTCAATTAAAAAATAGATCACCCACTGATAAATCGTAAAACAATACTCACCAAAACTTTGTGCAATCTAATACCCAACCACTTTCCTGTCAATTAAATCAAGCATTCAATATCATTATTTAACAAATGCATTCTTAACACACCCGAACCCTTCTCATTAGTGAAACGAATTATTCCAACCAAAACAAGCGTCAAACGGTTCAATCTTTATATCGCCCACAAGCTTCAACAATATATACAGTTGGCTGACACCTAAGCCGCATCAAATATTTTTCCGAATAAGCGATTTTCTACGCTCACATGCGAACTCAAACACTGAAACGCGCTACGATCGGGCCACATCCCAAACCGATTGTTAAAGTAAAAGAGCACGCACCCATGGCACTCGAAATCGAACGCAAATTCCTAGTCACCGGCGAAGGCTGGCGCAACGCCCCGGCCGAGCGGCTTTCGCAAGGGTATTTATGCCATGAGCCTTCGCGCACAGTACGCGTGCGCATTGCGGGGGAGCAGGCGTTTTTGACGATCAAGGGCATCACCCAAGGTGCGACGCGGCAGGAGTTTGAATACCCGATTCCAGTGGCCGATGCCCAATCTTTGTTAGCGCTCTGCGGCGCTGGGGTGATCGACAAATATCGCCACCGATACGTGCATGCAGGCAAGACCTGGGAGGTCGATGCCTTTTTGGGCGACAACCAAGGTTTGGTCGTGGCTGAGATTGAGCTGGCCAACGAAGACGAGGTGTTTGACAAACCCGATTGGCTGGGCGAAGAAGTCACGCACGATGCGCGTTACTACAACGCCAACCTGTCTACCCAGCCCTTTGTGCATTGGAATAAAGCAGCGCTAGCTGAATAACGCTGGAATTGATTTCGGCAAGCACAGCACTTGAGGCTGTACTTTCGGTTGTTGAGTGACATGCGCTTGTAATGAGCGAGTGCATCAGTGCTGCGCATCGCGAAAAACCTCAAGCCCTGTTACACGCGCCGTGATGGAGTGCTTGGTTAAGCGCTGCGTTTTCCGTTCGTCATGCTTGTTGCGACTCGGGACTCATCGGCCCCAACAAATGCCGCATCAGCAAATCCGTCGCGCGTGAGCGCGAAGCGCCCTCGCGCACGGCCAGTACCAATTGCCGTTTGGCCCAGGGCTCGTCCAATGCCAGGGTGCGCAAGCCCAGTGCGCCCACGTACAGGCGTGCCGCGCCATCGGGCAAGATGCCCACGCCCAAGCCTGCGGACACCATCAGGCACATCGCATCAAAGCTGGTGACGTGGATGCGCATGTGCAGCGGCAAGCTGTGCTGGGCCGCTGCCAAATGGATCAGGTGGTTGATGGCGCTGCCCAAGTGCGCGCCGACAAAATCGTGGGCCAGTGCCTGCTGCATGCGCACGCTGGCTTGGGCGCTCAACGGATGGTCTTGCGGCGCGACCATGACCAATTCATCTTGCCGGTACGGGAAGAATTGCAGCCCATCGCCGTATTGGCCGGCATTCAGAATGCCCACATCGGCCTGATTGGAGCGCACCGATTGCGCGACCTGCGAGCTGATTTTTTCATCCAGCTCCACCTGCACGCCGGGGTGCAGGGTCAGAAAGCTTTTGAGGTCATGCGGCAAGAACTGCGTGATCGCCGAGATATTCGCAGCAATGCGCACCTGCCCCAGCGAGCCGCTGCGGTACGACTGCATTTGCGCGCCAATGCTGTCCAAATCGTTCAAGACCGTGCGCGCTGAGCTGAGCAGCGCGTAGGCCGCGGGCGTGGGCGTCATGCCTTTGTTGCTGCGCTCAAACAGGCTCACTTGCAGTTGTTGCTCCAGCTCGGCCAGGCGGCGGCTGGCCGCTGAGGCGGCAATGTACTGCTTCTCAGCGGCTCCGGCGATGGTTTTTTCTTCCATTGCGGCAACAAACAGGCGCAAGGAAATCGGGTCGATCTTCATCTCAAAATGCGTTGGTATGCATGATTTTGTGCGATTTTCATAAGTAATATCCCTAATAAATGGCATTGCCATGCTGAAATGCGATGGCACGATGATACATCAGCGCTTTTGATTTCTATCTTAGGGGGCGATGATGCGCGCTTCATTTTCAAAGCTGCTGCGCTGGTGGTGCAGCAGCGCCCATGTCTTTAGGAGCCGCATCACCATGCTTCCCAATTTAGCCCAAGGCAGTGTGCTGCAAGGCCTGCGCGTCGTCGAAATGGGGCAACTCATCGCTGGCCCGTTTTGTGGCAAAACCCTCGGCGATTTTGGCGCCGACATCATCAAGATTGAGCCGCCAGAAACCGGCGATCCGCTGCGCAACTGGCGCATGATGAAGGATGGCACCTCGGTCTGGTGGCAAGTGCAGTCACGCAATAAGCGCTCGCTCGCGCTGGATTTGCGCGAGCCCGAAGGCCAGGCGATTGCCCGCCAGCTGATTGCCGAAGCCGATGTGCTGATCGAAAACTTCCGCCCCGGCACCCTGGAAGGTTGGGACATGGCGCCCGAGCAATTGCTGGAGTTGAACCCCAAACTGGTGATGCTGCGCATATCTGGCTACGGCCAGACCGGCCCTTACCGCGACCTGCCCGGCTTTGGCGTGATTGGCGAATCCATGGGCGGCTTGCGCCAGCTCACTGGCGAGCCTGGCCGCGTGCCGGTGCGTTGTGGCGTGTCAATTGGCGATACGCTGGCCGCCTTGCACGGCACGATAGGCGTCTTGCTCGCGCTCTACCACCACAAAGTCAACGGCGGCCCCGGCCAGGTGATCGATGTGGCCTTGAGCGAGGCGGTCTTTAACTGCATGGAAAGCCTGGTGCCCGAGTACAGCGTGTTTGGCGCCGTGCGCGAAGCCGCTGGCAGTGCCTTGCCGGGCATTGCCCCTTCCAACGCCTACCCGTGTACCGATGGCTGGGTCTTGGTGGCAGGCAATGGCGACAGTATTTTCAAACGTCTGATGCAAGCGATTGAGCGCGATGATCTGGCGCAAGACCCGGCGCTGGGCAATAACAGCGGCCGCGTGGCCCGCGTCGCTGAAATCGATGCCGCGATTGGCCAGTGGACAGCTGCGCGCGGCGTGGCCGATGTCTTGCAAACGCTCAGCGCAGCGCGCGTGCCCGCTGGCAAGGTGTATACCGCCAAAGACATTGTCGAAGACCCGCATTACCAGACGCGCGGCATGTTGCTGGAGCAAACCACCCGCGATGGCTACACGCTGACCGTGCCCGGCATTGTGCCCAAGCTCTCGGCCACGCCGGGTTCGATCCGCTCCAGCGCGCCCCATCTGGGCGATGACACCGAGCAGGTACTGCGCGACATCGGCTTGAGCGAAGAGCAAGTGGCCGCCCTCAAAGCCAAGGGAATCGTGCAATGAACGCCCCAGTCTTGAACCCCAAAGCCATTGACTCCGCCGGTGCCAGCCAGGTCTGGCAAGGCGCGCAGCGCCAGGTGCATATCCAGGAAGTTGGCCCGCGCGATGGTTTGCAGATCGAGCCCGTCGTGGTGCCAACTGCCGACAAGATCGCCCTCGTTAACGCACTGAGTGCAGCGGGCCTGAAGAAGATTGAAGTCAGCGCCTTTGTCTCGCCCAAGGCGATTCCGTCTCTGGCCGATGCCAGCGAGGTGTTCCAAGGCATCGACAAGCTGCCAGACTGCACTTACAGCGCGCTGGTGCCCAACCTCAAAGGGGCCGAGCGGGCGCTGGAGGCCGGTGCCGATGAGCTGAATCTGGTCATGTCGGTCACGCAAACCCACAACCTGGCCAATTTGCGCATGCTGCAAGAGCAGTCCTTTGCTGCGCTGGCCCAGATCGTGCAGCAAGTCGGCAGCAGCGTGCCGATCAATGTGTCGCTGTCCTGCAGCTTTGGCTGCCCGATGGAGGGTGATGTGCCGCTTGCACAAACCCTGCACTGGGCCGAGCGCTTTATTGCGTTGGGCGTGCAAGGCATTAGCCTATGCGATACCACTGGCATGGCCCACCCCGCCCAAGTGCATGAAGCGGCCAGCAGCTTTATCAAGCGTTGGCCCGAGGTTGAATGCACGCTGCACTTTCACAACACGCGGGGTATGGGTCTGGCGAATATTTTGGCTGGCCTCGATGCCGGTGTGCGCCATTTTGATTCGGCCCTCGGCGGCTTGGGCGGCTGCCCTTACGCACCGGGTGCGAGCGGCAATATCAGCACTGAAGAAGTGGTGCACGCACTGCAATTGATGGGCTACAGCACCGGCATTGACCTGCAAGCCTTGCTCACAGCGGCCGAGCGCCTGCCCGGTTTGATTGGCCATGAATTGCCCAGCCAACTGGTCAAAGCCGGCCCGCGCTGGAAGACCCACCCAGCGCCAGCCAATCTGGAAGAGATTCGCCAGCGCGCGTTGGCCCGCTGAGCAAGTCCTGCCGCCCGCAAACATTCACCCCAATACCTAAGCATCAGGAGACCCCCTATGTCCCACACACGCACCTTGCTACTAGGCGCCGCATTCACCGCCATCGCGCTGACTGCCACCAGCACGTTTGCACAGGCCGATTACCCCAATAAAGCCATCACCATGGTTGTACCCGCCTCAGCTGGCGGCACCACCGACCTCGCTGGCCGCATGCTGTCGCAGCCGCTGGGCACGGCCTTGGGCCAGACTGTCGTGGTCGACAACAAAGCCGGTGGCAACGGTGCAATTGCGGCAACCCAGGTCAAACGCGCAGCAGCGGACGGCTACACCCTGCTGATGCAGTATTCAGGCTTTCACGTCATCTCCCCCCATGTGGTCAGCACCCAGCAATGGCAGCAAGACGATTTGGTGCCAGTGGCCAATGTGCTGTCCGCACCGCAAATCATCGTCGTGCGTGGCGATTTGCCAGTGAATACCTTGGCCGAGCTGGTTGCTTACGCCAAAGAAAACCCCGGCAAGTTGAACTACGCCTCGTCAGGCAATGGCTCGCTGCAGCACGTCACCGGTGTACAGCTGGAGCAGCAAGCCCATATCGAAATGGCCCACGTTCCCTACCGCGGCACTGCGCCGGCGTTGCAGGATTTGCTCGGCAGCCAGGTCGATTTGACCTTTGGCACTGCGCCACCATTCGTGCCCCATGTGCAAGCCGGCCGCCTGAAAGTGCTGGCCGTGACCGGCACCAACCGCCTGGCCGCTTTCCCTGACGTGCCCACCACGGCAGAAGCCGGTTATCCAGGCGTGAATGCCACCTCATGGTTTGGCGTGTTTGCGCCCAAAGGAACGCCAGAGGCCGTTGTCAACAAGCTGGTGGCGGAAATTGAAAAGGTCACAGCGGAGCCAGGCTTTAGAAAAAGCGCGACCGAGCAAGGCGCAGAGGCCTATTTTGAAGGCCCAGCCGACTTTGGCAAACGCGTAGCGCAGGACTGGGCCAGCTGGGGAGAGATGGTCAAAACCTCGAACATCCGCGCTGATTAAAACGACCTGCCAACCCAAGCCCTCGCATCCATGTGTGCGCGGGCTTTTGCTTGCTGCATCAAACAATCTCTATGCCAGAGCGCCTTGCGGTATCCACTACCGCGCCATGCAAAAGCTCTGTGTCAGGCTTGACCAGTGGCCAGGCCTCAACAAAGCGCATTTTCTTGCAGCCCGGCTGAAACAGGCATAAGCACGCGTGGTGCGGGTGTTGTGCTGAGGCATAGACAATGCCGTCGTAGCCCGCTTCAAACAACTGCTGTGACACGGCCTGCGTGTGCTCAATGCGTTGCGACTGCAGCATCGGGTAATGCTCCTCCAGCCCTCTCAAATCGACCAGCCGCATAGACTGCCTTGATTTGAACGTTCCCAAGGTCTTCAGTCTCAAATCAGACAAAGCAACGGATGTTCTCAGCTCACGCCTGAAAACAGCTTCGTACAAAGCAGTCTCGGCGCTGTCAGCCAAATAAGCTGTGATGCCATCTGCCAGGCAAAACCGACCCGCTTTGATCCCTGCTGGAGGCAGGATCATGCGGTTCATTGTGACACTGCCTGCACGCGCCACAGTGCGTTGTACTCGGTAGAAGAACTGCCCTGCTGGCAACTCAATGATGGCAATCTGGTCTCTCAGCATCTGTATTGGCTAACAGACCTAGATCAATGGCTTTCTGCCATAGCCAGTTGAATAATCCGGTCGACAGACTCACCTTGCGACAGCGCCACCAACGGGGTGCGGCGGTCCAGCGCTTCTTGGGCGTTTTCAAGAAATGACAGCAGGCTCCAGCCATCTGTCGTGCCCAATGCCTTGAACAAAGGGCCAATCGCCTCAAAAATCTGCGGTTCAAACTGCCATTTGGGCAACTTGAAGCCACGGCGCAGATTGGCGACACCAATGCAGCGGTTGTGCTTAATCCACGCATTGATCGTGACCCGCGACACCCCTGCCAGCTCGGCCGCCTCATCGGTGGTCAGCATGTCAGCCGCAGCTATGCGCCGTTTGCGGAACTCAGCGCCTGATCGAAGCACCGCAGCAGACTGCGCTGGCGTGGCATATGGCTCAGCCTTGGATGCCGCGCGCTCTTTCGCATCTTCTGGATACAGAGAAGAAATAGCAGTGATGGCGTGATTCAGCATGTCCCTGTCTCTCCTTATTTGGCTGGCACCTGCATGTGCAGCCTGGCCATTGTAGCGAAAGCCGGGTATTTCGTCAATTTCGTTAAGGTGGATAAATCAGAAAAGCCCGCAATCACCATCACCGCCAAGCGCAATGGCAATGCCCTGGCGCAAGAACCTGTTCATCATCCCCACGCAGTCGCGCAAGGAGCAAACAAGGAACTAAACAGCGGGTGCACTCAGGCGCGCTCAGACAGGCGCTTCTTGGCCCACACCGTCAAGCCATGGGCCAGCACCAACAACAAGCAGGTGACTCCAATCGTGATCAGGCTCATCGCCATGCCCTGGCCAATCGAGCCTTGGTCAAACTGGCGCCAGATGAACAAGGACACAGTTTGCGTGCCGGTGGGCGCAAGCAGCAGCGAGGCGACCAGTTCACGCGAGGCAATCGCAAACACCAGCAGCATTGCAGCGCCCACTGCCGGGGCCACCAAGGGCAGAACAATATGCCACAGCGTGCGGCCAAAGCCCACACCATGTACAAACGCACTGGCTTCGAGGTTGCTGCCAATTTGGCGCAGCGCTGCATGCGCATAGCGCAGCGGATACGGCAAGAGCAAACACATATACGCCATCAACAGGATCACCCAGGTGTTGTAAGGCGTGACGGGCAACCAAGGCTGGTTCCAGGCCAGGATCATGCCCACAGCCACGACAATGCCTGGCATGGCATTAGGCAGCATGGTGGCGCCATCGAGCCAGGCCACCGCCTTGCCAGGCGTGCGCAGCACTGTGTAGGCCAGCACAGCGCCAAAAATGCCGGTCAGCAGCGCAGCGCCTGCGGCCAGACTGAAACTGAAACCCAAGGCCGACAGCGCTTGCGAACCCTGCTCAAACAGGCCGCTGAAATGCCGCAGCGACAGGTTCTCGAAGGTCAAACCGCCTGACAAGGTGCCAGTAAAAGCAGTGGCCGCCACGGCAAACAGCGGCGCCAGCGTGGCCAGCAAGGTCACGGCAGCAAACAGCACGCACACAGGCCAGCGCCACACGCCCAGCGCACGCAATGTGCTGGCATTGGGCTTGCCAGTATTGGTCGCGTAGTCGCGCCCGGCGGTGATCCAGCGCTGCGCATACCAGGCGCTGAGCGCCAGCACCATCAAGATAACAGACAGCATGGCCGCGCCTGGCAGGTCGATGGGCCAGTCAGAAAAACGTTGTTCAATGCCGGTAACCAGCACATAGAAACCAGCGTTCGAGGCCAGCACGGCGGGGGTGCCGTATTCCTCAATGCTGGCGGCAAACACCAATAAAAGACTCGCAGCCAAAGCAGGCAGCGCCAGCGGCAATACCACGCGCCAAAATGCCTGCCAGTGGTTGGCACCAAAAATATTGGCAACTTCTGCCAAGCGTGAGCCATTGCCCTGCACGGCGCGTGAAATCGCAAAATACACGGCCGAAAACAAATTCAAGGCCATGACCAGCACCACGCCGGTAAAAGAAAACAGCAAGCCGGCCATGTTCACGCCGGTGAGCTGCTGCAAAAAACCACCGGGCTGCAGTAGCAAAATCCAACCCATCGCCGCGATGTACGGCGGCACCATGAATGGCACCAGCAGCACCAGGTCCCAAAACCGCGCCAGCGGCACATCAAACAGGCCACGCAACACGCCCAGTGGCACGCCAATCAAAGCGCTGACGCAGACCACTGCCAGCCCCAATGCAATCGTATTGCCGGTCAGCTTTAGCAAAGCAGGATCACCGAGCGTTGCTTGCACATGCGCCAAGGGGTTGGCCAGCGAGCCTTTGGCCAAATCAGGGAAGATTGCCTGCAAGACGATGAACACCAAAGGCACAGCGACCAACAAGGCCAGGACAGCACCGCAAAATGGCACCAGAAAACGGGACGGTTGCATCAGAATTCAAGCCATGAATCCAAACGCTGGCTGGACTTCGATGGCAGAAGGCTCAGTCTTTGGCGTTTGGGGAGTCAATCAAAAAACAAAAGGCGTGCACCGCATGTGCACGCCCGTCTTAGAGCCTGTTTGCGGTCTGTTTGCGGTCTGCAAAAGAAACCCCAAACACGCTCTTACAACATGCGATTAGCGGGCAAACAGTGCGGAAAAACGCTTGAGCAAGGCTTCACGGCCGTCACGCTCTTGCGCACTGGCTTCTGGCAAAGCCTTGATTTCAACCAGTGTTGGCCGCTTGGCTTTGACATCGGCTCGAGCCGGAATCAGGTACGTATCAGCAACGGCTTGCTGGCCCGCATCAGACAGCACATAGTCGATGAATTTCTTCGCATCGTCCTGGTTCTTGCTGGATTTGAGCACCATCATCGGGCGCGCAGCCACCACAGTGCCGCTGCTTGGGAAAATGATGTCGACTTTCTCGCCCTTGGCTTGGGCGCTGTAGGTGATGTAGTCAACGGCGCCAAACACGGCCGCTTTTGCGCCTTGCAAAACAGGATTCAAGGCTTGTGCGTTGGCACCGGCCAGGTTCATGCCGTTGGCCTTCAAGGATTCAAACAGGCTCCAGGCTGACGCGCTATTGGCCGCTTCCAGACCCGACAGCAATTCCAGCGCCGTGCCAGACTGCGCAGGGTCAGGCATGTTCACCAGGTCTTTGTATTCCGGTTTGGCCAAGTCGGCCCAGTCGCTCGGGCGCGGTGTATTACTGGCAGGGTTCCAGGCAATCGCCAGGGCCGACAGGCCTTGCGCCACGTAGCTTGGGGCTTTGTACTGCGCTGGCACTTGGGCAGCATTCGGGCTTTCATAAGCCAGCAACCAGCCGCGTTTGTCCAGATCCACGGCGCTGTCCCATGAAGCGGAGATCAGCACGTCGGCTTGTGGATTGGCCGCTTCGGCCTCAAGGCGCGCCATGACCTTGCCGGTTGTGCCTTGGAAATAGTCGACTTTGACGCCGGTTTGCGCTTCATAACCAGCAGCCAATGTCTTCATCAGGCCTTCAGGGCCAGCGGTATAGACTGTCAAAGCGAAGCTGCTAGAGGCTGCTGCGCACAGGCCCACGGCCAATAAGCTGCGTGCCAGTGTGGTCAAAGTGGTAGAGAGAATGGGCATGGAAAATCCTTTGCTCTGTGGCAAAAATAAGGACTAAAAAAACAAGGGCAGCACGGTTCGCGTGGTGTGCTTGGCAACACAGGCAGCCATCGCTGGCTTGCGGTCCCACTGGTAACAGCTTCTGGCCCCACAGCACAGCCCAGCACAACACCACCTTGCATAGAGAAAAAAAGCTCTGGCCTGTAGTGCCTTACGCGGCTTGGGCGGCAAACCAGCGCATTTGCGCCGGGTCGACCTGCAAAGCCACACTG
This sequence comes from Lampropedia aestuarii, assembly GCF_004803635.1. Classification (GTDB taxonomy): domain Bacteria; phylum Pseudomonadota; class Gammaproteobacteria; order Burkholderiales; family Burkholderiaceae_C; genus Lampropedia; species Lampropedia aestuarii. The sequence continues at coordinate 18,943 of NZ_SSWX01000019.1, forward strand.
CCCTGGGCCTGCGACAAGCGCTCGCGGGTCCAGGCGTGTACATGGTGCTCAGGGCCCGCGCCAACCAGTTGCAAACGCGTGCGGTAGCGGCCGCTGGTGTATTGCTGCTCGACCACCTGCGCGGGCAGCACCAAGGCTTTGGGCTCTTGTGCGCTATTGGTAGCGGCTTGCACAGCGGTGAGGCGAATCGCATCTTCAGGCACCAGCACATGGCCGGGCACGCGCTGCGCTGCGCTGGTCTGAGCAGCACCTGTAGGCGCCAACCAAGCAGCAGGCCAGGTGGCTACCGTGTGGCTGCCATTGGCCTCGGCCAGGCCGATGGTCTGGCCGTCATGCCAAGCTGGCAACAAAGCGCCAAGCTTTAAAAATCGGGCGACATCAATGTGCGCTGGCGCGCCCCACAATTGCTGGGCACTGCTGCGCTGGGCAATCTGCCCGTGGAACATCACCGCGACTTCGTCAGCAATCGCGCAAGCTTCTTCGTGGTCGTGGGTCACGTACACCGCCGTCGTGCCCATTTCACGCAGCAACTGGCCAATTTCACCGCACAGCGATTCGCGCAAATCCCGGTCGAGGTTGGACAGCGGCTCATCAAACAGCAGCAAGGCCGGCTGGGCGACAATGGCCCGCGCCAAGGCGACTCGCTGCTGTTGCCCGCCCGATAACGCGCTGGGTGCGCGTTTGCCCATGCTAGCCAGGCCCACTTGCTGCAACACGCGCTCTACGCGCAGGTCCAACTCGCGGCCACCAAGGCCTTGCATGCGCAAAGCAAAACCGACGTTGCCTGCCACGCTCATGTGTGGCCACAGTGCATAGTCCTGAAACACCATGCCCAACTTGCGCTGCTGCGGCGGCACGAAGGCTTTGGCATCGGCCACCAGACGCCCGCCAAGGGAAATGCTGCCGCTGCTGGGGCGGTCCAGCCCTGCCAGCAGTTTCAACAAGGTTGATTTGCCGCAGCCCGAAGGGCCAAGCAAGGCCAGCACACGGCCTGCTGGCAGCGAAAAATCAATACCGCGCAAGGCCTCAAAAGTGCCAAATTGCCGCTTGAGTTGTTGCACCTCAATGGATGCGCCCAGCTGAGAAATGGGGGCGCTAGCAACGCGCGTATTGGGCATAGAAGATGGCAATGTTTGCATAATCCGCGCATGCTAATGAGCAGATATGGCAATTTGATGACAGCATGTCCAATGGCATACGAACATCTGCGTGCGCGCAATACACGGCCAAGCATTGGTGGTGCTATTGACCTATGGGCTTGGCCGCTAGGAACATCGCATCTCCATGGGACGCAGGCGATCGTATCGAGCCGCCTATGAGAAACGCCATCATGGAAGGCCGCATCTCACCCTCCTAGCTCTGCCGTATTTGGCTTGTCAACCATTGCTTTTATTGATTGCAATTTTTCGCACAATGGGGGCGTGAGAGCTCCCAGAAAAGCGCTCAACAATCTACCCAGCCGTATGCGGCACCGCTAACGCCATGAAAGCCGTGAACACCGGCCTTGGTACGTCGTTGTAAAACCTGGTCATCGCTGGTGTTCTGCCTGCGGTTTTACGCCCAGTCTCCAGCCTAGGAACTACATTGCGCGCACTTCACAATCGCCCAACATCAGGACAAGGCCGTCATAACTAGCGTGCCAAAATGCCAATCACCAATGCGTTGGCCAAGTCAATCACAAAGCCGCAGACCAAAGGTACGACGATGAAAGCTTTGTGCGCGGCGCCGTACTGGCGGGTCACAGCCGTCATATTGCCAATCGCCGTAGCGGTCGAGCCCAGCGCGATACCGCCAAAGCCAGCACAAATGACTGCCGATTCATAGTCACGCCCCATCGCGCGAAATACCACCAGCAGCACAAACACCACGACCAGGGCGATTTGCACCAGCATCACGGTGCTGATGAAGCCCAGCACAGGAACCAGGTCCCATAAGCGCAGGCCCATCAAGGCCATGGTCAAAAACAGCCCCAGGCTGACATCAGAGATCAAGGCCAGGCTTTGCTTCATGCTGTGCCAGCGCCACACGCGGCCATGGCCATCCGGGTAGAGCCAGTCGCACACCGCACGGATCAAGATGCCGGCAATCAGGCAGCCGACAAACGCAGGCAGGTTAATGGGTGTGAAGTCAATCAGGTAGTTGATCCCTGAGCCAACGATCAGCGCGAGGTTCAACCACAGCACGGCCAGCAAAAAACCGTGGTAATCAATCGTCGGGCGCTCTTCCTCTCCATGCAAAACGCTCACTTCCAGCTTGTCGTCGTGCGAAGGCTGGATGCGGTGGCGCGACATCAGGTAGCTGGCAATCGGCCCACCAATACAGCACGCAGCAATCAAGCCCAGCATATTGGCCGCCAGGCCCAGTTCTTGCGCGCCAGCAATGCCCAAGGTGTCGGTAAAGTACGGTGCCCAGGCCAGGGTCGTGCCCACTCCGCCGGTCAAAGAAATGGATGCGGTCATCAAGCCCGCGCGGGGGTCCATGCCAAATAAACCGGCCAAGCCCATGCCAGTGAAGTTTTGCAGCAGCATGAAACCAATCGAGAGCACGGTCAGAATCAGCAATGGCCGCCCGCCCTCTTTCAAGGTGCCCACATTGGTATTCAAACCAATCGTGGCAAAGAAATACAAGAGCACGGTGTCGCGCACACCCAGTTCAAACTCGATCTTCAAGCCTGCAATGAAATACAGCACACTGGCCGCAGCCGCGCACAGAACGCCGCCAACCAGGGCCTCAGGAATGCTGAAGCGGCGCAGCCACTCGACCCGCACAATCAGTTCTTTGCCGATGAACAGCAGAAAAATAGCCAACGTGATGCTGGCAAAGGAATCCAAGATCATTGCGCGTCACCGGTGCCACTTTCCATGCACTGGCGCATGCTGTGAAGAGGCGCATGGGGCTGAGCCAGCGACAGTGGCGGTGGGAGAACTGGATGCATGACAACATGCCCTCAAAATGTATTTTTGTGTACGTGTTTGTGAGCCGAATTCTAACCACTTACCTCGCCCAGAAACCGTGCTGGCAATATATTTGTAGCGCAACTGCGCCATGGCCTGTATTGCTGCAAGCTGCAGAGATCAGCCAGCGTAAGAACGTATTTACGATCTTTTTGCAGTCGCGCAAGGCACCAAAAAGTGGCAGTGCAAGGCGCCTGTTGCCGCTCATACGTCTGTATGAGCAAAACGGGCAACGCCGCAATGCGCTTTTTTTGCGCCTTGCCCTTCGGGTTGGAGTCCAAAAGGCACGCAGTTTTGTTAAAAATCCTCGCCGGGCAGCGAGCCCGACTGCGGTTTTTGCCGCGCATCGTATCCTTTTGGGCTCCAACGCGGTCTGTAAAAAGATCGGAAACACGTTCTAAGAGCAGGCCATGGCAACTCTGCCCGCGCGGTGGACGTGCACTTGGCTACACTGTCGTTTATTCAGCAGTTTTCAGCCTATCGCGCCTAGCCATGCCCATGCCCCACTTGCACCATTCTTTCTCGTCAGCCGCCCCCGCCCTCCAACACGCACAACGCACTGCGCGCTGGTTAGCCTTGGGTTTATGCGTGACTTTGGCCGCTTGCACCCCGTATGCCGGCGTGAGTGTGCCTGTGGGGCCCGTATCAGTGGGCGTAGGTGCCAGCAGCGGCGGCGTCTCGATGGGTGTTGGCACAGGGGTCGGACCGGTAGGCGTGGGTGTGGGCGTGAACCAACGCGGCCAAGTCACGGGTTCGGCCGGTGTGGGCGCCAGCACCAGCCTGGGTGACAGCAATGCCCGTATTGGCGCAGGGGTGGGCAGCAGCACGACCTTGTACGACCCGCAAAACAAGCAAGCGCCGGCCAACGCACCGGCAGCAGTGGTGCAACCGGGCACAGTACCTGCTGCCCCAGCCAACACAGCGCCCGCGCCCGCCGCAACCCAAGGCAACACTCTCTGGCGTGACGCCCAAGGCAATGCCGTGCCCGCCTGCAAGGTACGTGGGCAGTGCTAAGCCGCTGTGGCTTGAATCATTGGACGCTTATTTGTAAAGCACAACGGCTGTGCGCATTGGCCAATCCAACAGAAAACCAAAACATATAGATGCATATGGCATTCCGTGCGCGCTGCCTGGTTGGAGATTCTCGCCGGGCAGGTAGCCCAACTGCGGTTTTGCCGCGCATGGCATCCTTTTGGTCTTCAACGCGGTTTGCGACAAGATCGTAAACAGGTTTTTTTAAGCAGCAGGCATGCGCAACGGAATCGTCACCGGCCCATCGTTGACCAAGGCCACTTGCATGTCGGCTGCAAATTCGCCTGTGGCCACGCTGGCATGCTTGAGCCGGGCTTGCGCAACCATGTGTTCGTACAAGCTGCGGGCCAGTGCGGGCTCGGCTGCGGCGGTGAAGCTGGGACGGTTGCCGCTGGAGAGATCGGCGGCCAGCGTGAATTGGCTCACCAGCAGCAAGCCCCCTTGCACGTCTTGCACGCTCAGATTCATTCGGCCAGAGGCATCGCTAAAGATGCGCAGTTTGAGTATCTTGTCCAGCATCTTGTCGGCCACTTGGACAGTATCGCCCGGCTCTGCGCACACCAGTACCAGCAAGCCTTGTGCAATCTGGCCGACGGTTTGACCTGCAACATCTACCCGTGCTTCGCGCACCCGCTGTATCAACACCTGCATCGCTACCTCATTGGAAAGTTTGAGCACCGATTGTAGGTAGCTTGGGCACGCCGGCAGACGCAAATGGAAGAGATTAATGGGCTGCTGCTGGGGCCCAAGTCTGGGCATCCTGGTAGTCAGTCGCATGCAAAACGGCACGCATTGTCGCCAAGGCCACGGCTTCATTGGCCATCGCAGTCAGCACCAGCATACCGGGCGATTGTGTTTGCTGGCGTGTGGACAGCGCAAACAAGGTGTCGCCATCACTCATGGTGTGCACCGGCGTGATAGTGCGGGCCAGGCCATCGTGGCCGGCCATGGCCAAACGCTGCAGCTGCGGCTTGGCCAAGGTGGTGTTGGTGGCGATCACGCCAATGGTGGTATTGGTGCCTGCGATCACCGGCATGGGTGCTTCGCCAGCCAACAGCCGCTCGTACGCATCGACCATCACCCTGCTGTCGGCAGTTTGCCGCGCACCGGCCAGCAAGTGCCCCTGGTATGGGTGGCGCACGTCACCTACCGCATTGCAGGCAATCAAGGCACCGACCGTGGTGCCCTCCAGCGTGATTGAGGCAGAGCCGATACCACCACGCATGGCCCGGTCAGCGCCAAATATTTTGCCCACCAAGGCACCGCTGCCGGCGCCCACATTGCCCTGCGCCAAAGGCCGCTGACCAGAGCTCGCCTTGGCGTGCATGGCTGCCTCACAGGCGTCATAGCCGCATTGCGCATCCGGGCGAATACGGGCGTCGCCAAGCAGCAAGTCATACAGCACGGCAGCCGGCACAATCGGCACTTGCGCAGCACCAGTCTGCAGGCCATAGCCATGCGCTTCGAGCCAACGCATCACGCCTGTGGCTGCCTCCAAACCAAACGCACTGCCGCCGCATAGCGCAATCGCATGCACTGATTCGACCAGATTACCTGGCGTGAGCAAATCGGTCTCACGCGTGCCAGGGGCAGCTCCGCGGACATCGACAGCAGCGCAAGCGCCTTCTGGCACCAACACGACCGAACAACCGGTTGCACGGCGCTGCATTTGCGCATGGCCTACGCACAGGCCTGCAACGTCGGTGATGCAGCTCGCGAGTGCCAATTTCTGGTCGAATGGGTGCATGGGTGTCTGGTGCTAGGTGTGGATAGAGGGCTGCCCCTGCAACGCGCCAATAGTGCGCAGTCAGCGCAGCCGCCAAATACCATCAACGGCTTTACGCGCGTGAGGCAACAAACGCTTATTCGATTTCTTCGAATATCAGCACTGGTTGCTCGGTTGCGCGCATCAGATTATTCAGATTGCGCTGGATGCCATTGGCGAAATAGCTGTTTTGCGTGTCGGGCTCCAGCGCGGCAGCAGCCAAATTGGCCAGTGGTTGGCCCATCGGAATATAGTAGCTGCCCGCGGGCACCTGCACAGTCAGCGGAGCCAGGTTGACCGTGACCTGTCTGATGGGGCCCTCACCGACTATGGCGCCGTGTGGATCTTGCCTGCGGCCTTCGCTGCGGCCGGTCTCGACATACTGCTGCACTTGCAGCTCTCCGCTCTCGGCCACGCGCAACACCGACAGGCCCAGCATTTGCAAACGGGCCACTACGTCGTTTTCGCTGCTCGCGAGCAAATAGCCGCATGGGCGGTTGCGCTCTTGCGTGGAGCGCAGCGCCAGAGACGATTTCCAAGGCAGCTGGCGCACGATATCGGCCCCGGAGACGGGGTCCAGCATCGTGATTTGGCGCTGCTCCTGGGTTTGCGCAGCATCGACGATCAAATTGCCATGGCAGGCCTGCGAGGCGGCATCGCGCTCCACAAACTCCTGCACCTGGCGCAAATGGCCTGCGCGTGCGGCTGCTTGCTCAAGGACTTTGCCGTTGGCCACGACATGGGTGTGGACACGGCGCTGAATATGTTCACGCCCGATGCCAATACCGCGTGTTTCAACCAACAGGCTGACGGCATTTTTGAGGCCGTTCACATTGCGACCGGTATCCGGGCGGATGCCCCCCATCGCCAGACCGGCGTCTTGCGGATCGACTGGCGTTGAAAAATACCATTGCGTGGTGAGATTGTCTTTCTTCAAGGCCTCAAACATGGGGTCAACAAACCACTCGCCCGAAGCTTTGACAACAAACTCACCAATATTGGGCGTGTTCGCGTATTGCAGCATCGCGTCGTAGGACTGCAGCGCTTTGAACTTCTCTTCAAAACGGCCTCCGACCATGTATTCGTGGTTGTCCACAACCACCAGTGGGCGGTAGTCACGCACCAAACGGGCCAGCGCGCGCGCCTCAGGTGATCGCAGCAGCAGGTGGTCGCGATTCAGATCCAGCTGGTTACTCAAAGCACGTGTTTGTGTAGCCGCTCCATCGGGGTTGGCGAGGGGCACGACAATCACATTGATCGAATCCAGCACCCCACTCCACGGTCCTTTGAGCAACTGCTTGGCCGTCACCAGCAAGGCTTCGCCGCCAGCGGGCTCGTTGCCGTGTTGCTGTCCAATGAACAGCACGGTGGGTTTGTTTGAGCGGGCAAAGTCAGCAGGCGTCGAGCCCGCACCTTTGCTCATGAACAAGGCATGGATGTCTGCACCTTGCTGGCTTTTGCCAATTGACTGCAGATTGGCCGTCAGCCCTGCATTTTTCCCTGCCACCAGCTCACTCAAAAAAGCACGCACTTCCTCGTTCGAGCTGAAAGTCTGGCGTCCCTCTTGCAGTCCTGGCGTCACATACTGCACATTGGGCGCAGGGAAACGGGCTGCGACTGCATTGCTGTAGCTGGCAGGCGCAGCGCTTGGCGTGCCTACTGGAGGCAATTGCTTGCCCTGCTCTGTCCCTGGGCTTTGCCACGGCGGCAGTGGTGTAGTCGAGCAGGCAGCCAGCAATGCAGCGGCCAGGGCCAATGCACTGTATTTCAACCCTTTGGTCTTGAAGTTCTCGCGCTTCATCATGGACATGTTCGACTCACTCCGTGCTGTCTTTGATCATTGGTTGGTGCTTAGGCGCGGTTGTCGCCCTGAGCGCCACTTACGTTGCCAACGCCAAAACGCAGCTGGTGCTGCGCTGGCTACGATTTGGCCCAGCCAACCATACCATATCTTGCCGTGTAGTCGATGCCAAATGCGCGTAGATTGCGCGCCTAAACGCCCTCTTGGCTCAGGGAGGCGGCCAATTTAGTGGGCATTTCAGTTGGCATTTCACTCAAGCAAACGCAAACATCGTTACCTGGCATGGCTGCCACTGTGCATGCGTGCTGGCAAGACATGCACAGGCGAGCCATCGCCTGCCAATTGCCTCGATTGCAACGATAAAATGCCTTGCCTCTCAATGGCTTCTACAACACCCGCTTTTGGACACACAAGGCGTATGCGCAACAGCTCTACCAACTCCTCCATCACAAGCCATTTCTTGCCCTGCACACGCTGGCTGAAAAAACCAATTGCGCAGTGGAGCCTGCTGGCCAGCTGCGTACTGTTGTCCGCTTGTAGTTCGCAAGCGCCAGAACACCCGCTGCAATACGCGCCGGCCAATAGCTTGTTTGTGGCGGCCAACCTGGAGCCTTTGCCTGAACAGGCGCGCCAGTTTCAAGCCACCGTTTCAGCCCCATTGAAAGCCTTGTGGGCGCAGTGGTTGCCGTACCTGGAAAAAGACCTGCCCCAGGACGAAGGCGGCCAGCGCGCGCAGCATTTGCTCAACTACCTCGGCCGGACCTTGTCCGAACAAGGTCTGGCAGGATTTGGCATTGCCCCCAACGCCCTGTATGCGTTGTATGAAGTCGAGTTGCACCCAGTGCTGCGCCTGGCTGTTTCGGAGCCTGCCAAGCTGCGCCAACTGATCACAGAAATCGAAACTTTCAGAGGCCGCAGCTATGACACTGCGCAATTGGAGCACCTGACTTACTGGCGCATTCCTTTGTCGGATATCCACCCCCAACAACTGGTTAACCAGGTTGAGCGGCTCAGCCAGCATAACCTGTATGACGCGCCTTGGGCCGACCTGGAGCCATTGCCACGGTGGTCTGGCACTGACAGTCCTGTGATGGCACCGCATCTGTTGGTGGCGCTCAGTGACAAAGACCTGGTTGTCACGTTTGAGCGCCCTACCGAGGCGTCATTGCGGCCCAAGCTCCTGGGCATTGAAAAACCCGCCAGCACCATCTGGGATGCCAAAACACTGCAAAAGGTCAATGAGCGCCACGGCCTGAGCCCATACGGGACCTTTTGGCTAGAGACCGCCCGTGTGCTGCAGTTAGCGGGCATTGCACCCGAGACCGCCAGCGCCAAGGAGCAAGAGCAGGCCAAGCAGCGCTCGATCATTCACACTTCGCTGTCAGGCGCTTGCGTGCGTGAATTGACGCAATTGGCCGCTCAAGTGCCAGAGCTGGTTGTAGGTGTCACTGAAATGAACGCGACACTGTTCAAAGCCAAAATGTCGCTGGCGCTAGAGCCTGCTGTGCGCGAAGACTGGCGCCAAATGCAAGCGCCACTGCAGGGCTGGCAGGCCCAGCCCGGCTTGATGGAGCTGGGCCTGAGCATGCGCATTGACAAGCTGGCCGCCTGGCTGCAAAAAACCATGAATGCAGTCCATGCCAAGCCTTTTGAGTGCGAGCAACTGCAGCCCTTGAATGCGATTGCCCAAAGCCCTAAGACGATCCAGTCGCTAGCGCCGCTGTATGCGGTGGGCAGCACGGCCACCGGTTTTTACGCACGTTTGACGGATCTGGAGATGCACGACGATGCCCCTATCCCCAAAGGCATGGTGCTCGCGCAAAGCGCCAATCCACGCGGTTTGTTGGCGTATTTGTCAATGATGACACCGAAGCTGGCGCAAATGTCTATCCAACCGGGCATGGCGCCGCAGCCATTCACGGTGGCCTCTGAGGAATGGCAGGCCTTCAACATCCCGACCTTCATTGGCTTGTCTGAGACGGCTTTGGGCGTGGCCGCAGGCGATGCAGCGGCCACTCAGATGCACAGCCTGCTCGCGCAGGCCGAGAGCGAGCCTGCGCCATTTTCTTTCTCGCGCTACAGCGGTGCGTTTTTTGCAGACATCATGGAGCCCATCATGTGGGACGCGTATGCCAAGTACGAAGCCCAAGCGCAGCAGACCAAAGCAGCGCTGGCAGATTTCGAAGGCAATACAGTGCCTGATGCTGCTGCGCAGCAGCAGGAGCAGGAATTGAATGAACAAGCCCGCCAAGCCATGCGCACCGCCTGGAACTGGGTGCGCCTCTTCAACACCGTGGGCGATGCGGCCACCGTTGGCGCCCAGGGGCTGGAATACCAGTTTTATATCCAGTTAGCCACCACGCAGCCATCCCCTGCGGCGCGATGAGAGCACTGGAGCAGCTCAGTGGCGCACTATAAGCGCAGTTGCTGCTTCAAAAATGCAGCAATCGCCTGGTGCGCGCGCGCTGCTTCGGGCAAAACGCGGCCCATTTTGATGAACTCATGGGCCACGCCGCGGTAGATTTCTATATCGACCTCAACGCCTGCCATGCGCAACTGGTCGGCATAGGCAATGCCTTCATCGACCAAAGGATCGCACTCGGCCAGAATCAGCACCGCAGGCGCTACGCCGCCCAATTCAGGCGCTAACAGGGGCGCAAAATGCCAATCCTCACGGTCTGCGTCATCAATGTATTGGCCAAAGAACCAGGTAATCAAAGGCGCAGTCAGTACTGGTCCCTGCGCATAGCGACCATGGGAGGGCGTGTCCTGGTGCGCACAGGTACCTGGATAAATCAGACATTGCGCACGCAGTGGCAAATCGGCATCGCGGGCCATCAAGGCGATCACGGCCGCCAAGGTGCCACCAGCACTGTCACCGGCCACAGCCAATAGGCTGGCATCCACACCCCACTGCAAGCCCTGCGTGGCCAGCCAATGCAAGCTGTCCCAGCAGTCATGCACTGCCGTCGGAAAACGGTATTCAGGCGCGAGCCGGTATTGCAGCGACACAACCATTGCTCCAGTATTGGCAGCAATGCGCCCGCACAACACATCATGTGTGTCAATGCCACCAATCGTGAAGCCACCACCGTGCAGGTACAACACGGTCGCGCGCGGGCTGTCTGCCGATGGCTGTGCGCCGCTCCAATACAAGCGCACAGGCAAGGCGCCTGCATCGCGCGACTGGATCTGCGCATCGCGCGTGCTGATGGACTGCGGCATGTCTTCTTCCAGCACTTGGGCGCCTAGCTGATACGCCTGCCTGGCCTGCGCTGGGCTCAACGTATTGAAGGGCGGGTGGCCCGCACGTTGCATGCCATTGATCACAGCACGCATCGACGTTGTGAGTTGCGGCCACCAAGGTTCTTTGCTTGAATCGGTCATCTATTGGTATCTAAGAACGTGTTTACGATCTTTTTACAGAACGCGTTGAAGCCCAAAAGGAGCTGCAAGGTACAAAAAAGCGCATTGCGGCGTTGCCCGTTGTGCTCATAGACACGTTTGAGCGGCAACAGGCGCCTTGCACTGCCTCTTTTTTGTGCCTTGCGCGACTGCAAAAAATTCGTAAACACGTTCTAACTGGGTATTTGGCTGGCGGCACTGTTGCATGCAGCGCGCTGCAATGTGCGCAAAAACACATTCTAGGCATATTCAACCGCCATCATGGTGTAGATAATGCCCCAGCACAGTAGCTTGCACTATTTTGACTCTTGCATGCGCTTTCACTTTTGCATGCGCGCCCTATTCTTATCCATGCGATTTATGCCACACAGCCCCTTTGAAACTGCATCGACCTCCAATCCAGCTCTGCACACCCACACAGAAACCACCAGCTGGCTGCATGAAGCGCTACGCCGCATTGAAGCAGACTACCAGCGCAGTGCCGATACGCATTTGATTCCACTGCCTGCGCCCGCCTTGTCCAAACTGGGGATCGATTTGTACCTCAAGGACGAGTCGACCCATCCGACTGGCAGTTTGAAGCACCGCCTGGCCAGATCCCTGTTTTTGTATGCGCTGTGCAATGGCTGGATTGGCGCAGGCTCTACGATTGTTGAGTCCTCTAGCGGCTCAACAGCCGTCAGCGAAGCGTATTTTGCCCGCCTGTTGGGCCTGCCTTTTGTCGCAGTAATGCCGCGCAGCACATCGGCAGAGAAGGTGCAGCTGATCGAGTTTTATGGTGGCAGATGCCACTTTGTCGAGCGCGCCTGCGAGGTGTATGAAGCAGCCCGCCAGATTGCTGAGGACACCGGTGGCCATTACATGGACCAGTTCACCTACGCCGAGCGGGCCACCGACTGGCGAGGCAATAACAATATTGCCCAAAGCATGTTCGTGCAAATGCAGCATGAGCGCGCCCCCATTCCCAGCTGGATTGTGGTGGGCGCGGGCACCGGCGGCACCAGCGCGACAATTGGGCGTTTTGTGCGCTACCAGCAATACACTAGCCAGTTGTGCGTGGCTGATCCGCAGGGTTCGGTGTTCAGTGCCTACCACCGCAGTGGCGATGCCAGCCTGACCACCAGCGGCTCGCGCATCGAAGGCATTGGCCGCCCACGCCCCGAGCCCAGTTTTATCCGCCAACTGATTGACCGCATTGAAGATGTCGCCGATATCGAATCAGTTGCCGCGATGCAAGCTCTCTCCACAGTGCTGGGCAGAAAAGTAGGCCCATCCACTGGCACCAACTTTGTCGCGATGTTGCGCTTGGCGCAAGAAATGCAGGCAGCAGGCCAAAGCGGCTCCATCCTGTCTTTGTTGTGTGACTCCGGTGAGCGCTATCCACACACCTACTTCAATCCGCAATGGCTGCAAGACCAGCTCGGCATTGATTTGAGCGCTTGTGCGCAGCTGCAACAGCACTATCTGTCTTTGTTGTAAGAGCCTGTTTACGATCAGCAAACCCGTCTCAGGCATGCTTGCCACAGCAGTGGGAGATCCGCTATCGCGTTTGCACGCTCTGCCAAGCCCTCGTTGCTTGAATGCGTGCGGCCTCAGAATGGATCGCAAGGCGTCTTTTGACAACCGTCGCCGACGCCAGGAACAACACAAGGACCGCCGCAGCGGATCGCCTGAGAGCCTGCGCGCAAGCCTCCACACGGATTTTTGCAAAGCATCCGTAGTTGTCACCTATGGGAAAAGGATGCTGCTGTTTTGGCCTATTATGGCTGCGCAGTTCGCATGAAAGATCCGCTCTGAGGTGCCATGCAAGAGCTATCTAAGAGCCTGTGGCAGACTCTACGAACCTGTTCATCATCCCCACGCAGCCGCGTTGAAGCCCCAAAGGATGCAATGCGCGGAGATTATGAACCGGCTCTGAAAACAACAATCCAGGAGACCACCCATGGCATTCATCAACTACGTCACCCAAATTCAATTTGACTTTGGCGCGATTGCACATTTGCAGCAGGAATGCCAGCGCATTGGCATCGTCAAACCCCTGATCGTCACCGACGCAGGCGTGCGTGCTGCCGGCATTCTCAGCAAGGTCCAAGCGCAGCTCAAAGGCTTTGACTATGCGGTGTTTGACCAAACCCCATCCAATCCCACTGAGGCAGCGGTGCTGGCTGCGACCCAGGTCTACCAAGAGCAGCACTGTGATGGCTTGATCGCTTTGGGCGGCGGCTCACCGATTGACTGCGCCAAAGGCGTCGCCATTGCGGTATCCCATCCAGGCCCGTTGAAAACCTATGCGACGATTGAAGGCGGCTCACCGAAGATCACCGCCGAGGTCGCCCCCATCATTGCGATTCCCACCACCAGTGGCACAGGCAGTGAAGTCGCCCGCGGCGCCATTTTGATTGTCGAAGATGGCCGCAAACTGGGCTTTCACTCTTGGTTTCTGGTGCCCAAAGCAGCCATTTGCGACCCTGAGTTGACCTTGGGATTGCCTGCAGGACTGACAGCAGCCACCGGCATGGATGCGATTGCGCACTGCATGGAAACTTTCATGTCTTCAGCCTTCAATCCTCCCGCCGATGGCATTGCGCTGGATGGCTTGACACGTGGCTGGGGCAACATCACTGAAGCCACCTACCACGGCGACAACCGCCAGGCCCGCCTGAACCTGATGGCCGCCAGCATGCAAGGCGCAATGGCGTTCCAAAAAGGGCTGGGCTGTGTGCACTCGCTCAGCCACAGCCTGGGCGGCATCAATCCCAAGCTGCACCATGGCACCTTGAACGCGGTGTTTTTACCCGCTGTGCTGCGCTTTAACGCGCAAGCGGACAATATCATCCAAGAGCAGCGTATGCAGCGCATGGCCCAGGCCATGGGCATGGAATACCGCAAAGACGCCAGCGCTGCTGACGTGGCTGCGCAACTGGCCAAACTGGTGCAACTGCGCAATGAAGAGCTGGGCATGCCCAAAGGCCTGGCACAGATGGGCGTACAAGAGCAAGATTTCCCGCTGATCATAGAGCGTGCCTTGGTCGACCATTGCCATGCGACCAATCCAATCCATGCCACGCCAGCGCAGTACCGCCAAATGTTGGAAGAGTCGATGTAAGAGCCTGTTGAAAGGCGTCGCACCACAGCTGATCGGATCTTGCTCAGCAATGGAGATGCAATGGATTGAGGCCGCACAAGTGCTTTTTTGCAACCAAAGCACTATCTGGCTCCTACAATCACAGCATCTCATCTCCAGATTGCCCCCGACACATGAAAAACGGTGAACGCCTTGCGGCGGTGGACCTCGGCTCCAACAGTTTCCGCTTGGAAATCAGCATCATGCACAACGGCCACCTGCAAAGGGTGGAGTATTTGAAGGAAACCGTGCGACAAGGCGGTGGTTTGGATGCCGACAGCAACCTGTCGGAAGAAGCCATGGAACGCGGTTGGCAATGCTTGGCACGCTTTGGCGAACGTTTGCGTGATTTCCGTCCGTCCCAAGTCAGTGCGTTGGCCACACAAACGCTGCGCGAGGCCAGAAACCGCCAGGCTTTTCTCAACAAAGGCCAGCAGCTGCTAGGCCACCCAATTGAGGTTATCTCTGGCCAGGAAGAAGCGCGCCTGATCTACCAAGGCGTGACATATTTGCTTCCGCGCAATGTTCAAGAGCAGCGCCTGGTAATCGATATTGGCGGCCGCTCGACCGAGGTGATTGCCGGCACCGGCAGAGTCTCACTAGAAGCCGTCTCGCTGCCATTTGGCAGTGTGTCATGGTCGCAGCGCTTTTTTGCCGAAGGCAAGCTCAGCGCGAAATGCTTTGCCAAAGCCGAGGTGGCGGCCAATGCAATCATTGAAGAGCATCTAGGGCGTTTTTCGCTTTATCCGCGCGACCATGTATATGGCGCCTCGGGCACGATGGGCGCAGTGGCGCAGGCACTCAGTCAATTGGGCGGCGAGAAACAAATCATCACACGCGAAGGTGTTGAGCGCCTTAAGGCGATGCTGATTGAGGCCCAGCACATCGACAACCTGCAGTTCGCAGGCCTGCGCGATGACCGCAAACCAGTGATTGGCGGCGGCATTTCCATTTTGCTGGCCCTGATGAATATGTTTGGCATGGAGCGCATGCAAATCTCCGAAGGCGCGTTGCGCCAGGGAGCGTTACTCGACTTGGTGCAACGCGATGACCACGACGCCAAACGCCGTGATATTCGCCAAAACTCGGTCGCCAGCCTGATCCAGCGCTTTGGATATGATCGCGCTCAGGGCGAGCGCATCGCCTCTGTCGGCCAAGCAATCTGGACGGCCTTGAACCCGCATGGGCTGTGGTCGGACGATGATTTGCAAACACTGCAATGGGCGGGCCAGTTGCATGAAATCGGCGTCAGCATTGCGTATGAGCGCTTCCACCACCACGGTGCCTATATCTTGCATTATGGCGATTGCCCAGGCTTTCTGCCATCCGAGCGAGAGCGCTTGGCCAATTTGATCGTCGGCCATCGCGGCAAGCTCAAGAAAGTAGCCGCTGCCATTGAACAGGACGCCAGCTTTGCCTACCAGCTGATGTGCTTGCGCCTTGCCGTTTTGCTGTGCAATGCACGCAAAGACCCGCAATTACAGGCGTTGCAGTGGGCGTTGCAAAAAGACGGCTCGGTTGCAGTCAGCGTAAGCCGAGACTGGACACTCAGCCATCCGCAGTCGTATTACCTGCTACAGGAAGAAGCCAGTACCTGGGAGAAAATGCCCATCCATCTGAGCATTTCAGTCGATTAACGAGCAACCCGCACGGCAGCAGTCACTGGCCTTGCTGCTCACGAAAGACCTTGGCCGCACTGAAATGTCCGCAGCCAATGAATGGCTTGGGTGGGCGCAGCGCCGACAAGGGCGATGGGTGGTTGGCCTGCAACACCAAGTGTCCTTTGTCAGACGGAATCAGTGCTTGCTTGGACTGTGCATGCGCGCCCCACAGCATGAACACCACCGGCCGATCAGCTTGTGCTACCTGGCTAATGAGTGCATCGGTCAGCACTTCCCAGCCTTTACCTGAGTGGCTCGCCGCTTGCCCCTCCTCCACCGTCAAGCAGGTATTGAGGAGCAGCACGCCATCTTGCGCCCAGGCGACCAAACTACCGCCCGGCTGCGGAAACGCCGGTGGCAGCGTGCCTAAATCGCGCTGGATTTCCTTGTAAATATTGCGCAGCGAGGGCGGCAGCCGCACACCGGGTGTGACAGAAAAAGCCAGCCCCTCGGCTTGCCCACGTCCATGGTAGGGGTCTTGCCCCAGAATCACCACCCGCACGTCTTCAGGCTTGGTCAACTCCAAGGCCCTCAAAGGCTGCGGCGGAAAAATCACCGCACCAGCATCGATGCGTTGTTGCAAAAAATGCAGCAATTGGGCGCCAGCAGGTGAGGCAAAAAACTGATCAACCGCAGTTTGCCAACCCGCAGCCACCGGCCAAGCCGCCGGATTGGCAGTCAGCAACTGTTGGCTCATCAGGGCATTGGCAGCTGCATCGGCAGCTTGGCTGAACAGGTCTTGGTTCATCATGGTGTGTATGGCTAAGCAGATGGTCTTGAAGGCACCATGCAATAACCAATCATTGGGGCTAGAGAGTGCACCAGTGTAGCGCGTTGCCGATGGCCATCGCTCCATCCGATCGAGTGCTGCCCTAGAAGGTGCAAAAAAAAGCCGCTGGCGTCTCACACCTGCGGCTTTGAAATATATCCTAAGCAATACGTTTACTTGGCTGCACCAAAGCTGGCTGAACTTGGATTGGCCGTAAAGCGGTACCCCACGCCACGCACCGTCTCCACCATATTGCCGGCCTCGGTCAAGGCTTCACGCAAACGCTTGATATGCACATCCACCGTACGCTCTTCAATGAATACATGGTCACCCCAGACCTTGTCGAGCAGTGAGGAGCGGCTGTGCACGCGCTCAGGATGCTGCATCAAAAAGTTCAGTAATTTGAACTCGGTCGGCCCCATCTTCAACGGGTTACCCGCCAGCAAGACCCGGTGCGCCGACGTGTCCAAATGCAGGCTACCAATTTGCACCGCCTCACCGGCTTGCTCAGGTGCGCGGCGTCTGAGCACCGCGCGGATACGGGCTAGCAACTCCTGGATAGAGAATGGCTTGGTCAAATAGTCATCGGCACCGGCATCCAGTCCTGCAACCTTGTCGGGCTCATCGCCACGGGCAGTCAGCATCAGAATAGGAATGGCTTTGGTGCGAGACTGGCTACGCCATTTACGCGCCAGCGCCAAGCCACTTTGGCCGGGCAGCATCCAGTCGAGCAAAATCACGTCTGGAAGAATGTGGTCCAGCTCACGCTGGGCTGCATCGCCATCCTCTACGCACACAGGATCATAGCCGTAGTGGCGCAAGTTGATGGAGATCAGCTCACTAATCCCCTCTTCATCTTCCACCACCAATACGCGCGGTCCACTCATGGTTCTTTGCACTCCTTACTTCAATGCCGATTCGACGTTTTCTACCGAGGTGTGACGAACGTCTTTGCCTTTGACCATAAACACAATCAGTTCGGCCAGGTTTTTGGCATGGTCGCCAATGCGTTCAATCGATTTGGCCAAGAACAGCAAGTCCATGCTGATGGAGATTTTGCGAGGATCTTCCATCATGTAGGTCACCAACTTGCGGATGTAGCCTTCGTATTCACGGTCGATCACATCGTCTTGCTTGAGGATGTCAACCACATTGGTGATATCACGACGGGCGAATGCATCCAAGGCACGGCGCAGTTGATTGGCAACCAACTCACCAGCGAACTTCAGATCGCGAATTGGCAGGTTGTGTGGCGCACTGGTCTCAATGATGTTCTTGATAATGCGGCCACTTTTGCTGGCTTCATCACCAATACGCTCAAGATCTGCCGTGGCTTTTGAGATCGCAATCAACAGACGCAAATCTTTAGCCGTAGGCTGGCGCGTTGCGATCACGGTAGAGATCTCCGCGTCCAGCTCCACATCCAGTGCGTTGACGCGCACTTCCAAGCGCTCAATCAAGTCAACCGCATGGCTGTCCAGATTGGTTAAGGCGTCAATCGCGTATTTGATTTGCGACTCCACCAAGCCCCCCATTTCCATGATCAAGGAGGAGATCGAATTCAGTTCTGCTTCGAACTGGGATGATGAATGGATATCAGTCATGTCGTTAGCCTTCCCAAAATCAACCGAATCGGCCAGTGATGTAGTCTTCCGTTTCTTTGCGCTGCGGCTTGACGAACAGCTCTTTGGTTGGACCGAATTCCATCAGATCACCCAGGTACATGTAAGCGGTGTAATCGCTGCAACGTGCGGCTTGCTGCATGTTGTGGGTTACGATCACAACCGTGTATTCGTCTTTGAGCTCTTCAATCAGCTCTTCAATCTTGCTGGTAGACAATGGGTCCAGGGCCGAGCAAGGCTCATCGAGCAGCAGTACCTCAGGCATCAGTGCAATTCCGCGGGCGATACACAGTCGTTGCTGCTGACCGCCGGAGAGTCCTGAGCCATTTTGCTGCAGCTTATCCTTGACCTCGTTCCACAACGCGGCTTTGCGCAGCGCGCTTTCAACACGGTCGTCCATTTCTGATTTGGACAGGTTTTCAAACAAGCGCACACCGAATGCGACGTTGTCATAAACTGACATCGGGAATGGCGTGGGCTTTTGGAACACCATGCCAACGCGGGCGCGCACCAAGGCTACGTCAAGGTTTTTGGACAGCAAATTATTGCCATCGAGCATGATTTGGCCTTCTGCACGCTGCTCTGGGTAGAGTTCAAACATGCGGTTGAAGGTGCGCAGCAACGTCGATTTGCCACAACCCGATGGGCCGATAAAGGCGGTGACTTTCTTTTCCGGAATGTCCATCGAAATGTTTTTCAATGCATGGAACTTGCCGTAATAAAAATTCAAATCCTTGACCGCAATCTTTGCTGGCTCTTGGGGTTTGATCATTGCTGTAGTCATAGATGCAATTCCTTTTGAGTGGGCAGGCTGCGCTCAGCTGGAGCCTGCCAAGCACTGGTTATTTTTGACGTGTGAAGAAACGAGCCAAGATGTTCAAAGCCAGCACTGCCATCGTGATGATGAACACACCAGCCCATGCCAGGTCTTGCCAATTTTCGTAAGGGCTCATTGCAAACTGGAAAATCACGACTGGCAAGCTCGCCATTGGCTGCGACAGGTCAGTACTCCAGAACTGGTTATTCAGTGAAGTGAACAGCAGCGGCGCGGTTTCGCCGGAAATACGAGCAACAGCCAGCAAAATACCAGTGATTACGCCGGACTTAGCGGCGCGCAAGGTCACCATGGAGATCACCTTCCACTTTGGCGTACCCAGCGCGTAGGCCGCCTCACGCAATCCGTTGGGCACCAGCATCAACATGTTCTCAGTGGTGCGCAGGACAACCGGCACCACAATCAAAGCCAGCGCGGCGACACCAGCGTAGCCTGAGAAGCTCTTGAACTGGGCAACGATGATTGCGTAGACAAACAAACCAATCACGATACTTGGTGCGGAGAGCAAAATGTCATTCACAAACCGTGTGACAGATGCCAACCACCCTTTGGGATTGAACTCAGCCAAGCTGATACCGGCCAAAATGCCAATCGGGGTAGCCACAAAAGTGGCCAAGAGCACCATGATGAACGAGCCATACAAGGCGTTGGCCAAACCACCCGCATCATTAGGCGCCGGTGTGGATTCCGTAAACAGCGTGGCGCTCAAGCCACCAATGCCCAAGCGAATCGTTTCGCCCAAAATCCACAGCAGCCAAAACACCCCAAATGCCATGGCGAACAAAGACAAACCAATCGCAATGGCATTGATGCGCTTGCGTTTATGGAAGCGCGCCAGACGGTCGGCCTCAGTGCCTTTGGCCACAAAAGGTTTAATCAGTGCTGGTTGGCTCATGATTTTTTCCCTTCATTTTTCTGCAAGCGCAGCAACATCAATTTGGACAAGCTCAAGACAATGAAGGTGATAAAGAACAGCAACATGCCCAGGTAGAACAACGAAGACTGGTGCAGGCCCTCACCCGCTTCGGCAAATTCGTTGGCCAAGGTGGCGGTAATACTGGTGGCTGGTGAGAACAACGAAGTAGACAACTGCGCCACGTTACCAATGACAAAGGTCACTGCCATGGTCTCACCCAAGGCACGCCCCAGACCCAGCATGATGCCTCCGACCACACCGGCTTTGGTGTAGGGCAGCACCACTTTCCACATCACCTCCCAGGTGGTTGAACCCAGGCCATAGGCGGACTCTTTGAGCAGCGCGGGCGTAACATCAAATACATCACGCATCACAGAGGCGATGTAAGGAATGATCATGATGGCCAAGATAATGCCAGCAGGCAAAACACCGATACCCATTGGCACACCACTGACCAAGGCACCTAAAATTGGCACATTGCCGAAAATGGCTTGCAGAGGTTGCTGGAAATATTTCACCAGAATCGGGCCAAACACCATCAAGCCCCACATGCCGTACACAATCGATGGTACGGCAGCGAGCAATTCAATCGCAGTGCCCAGTGGGCGTTTGAGCCAAGGCGGCGCCAGCTCGGTCAAAAACAAAGCAATGCCAAAGCTGACTGGAACAGCAATCAGCAAGGCGATGACGGAAGTGGCCAGCGTGCCATAAATCATGGCAAGACCACCAAAGTCTTCCATCACGGGATCCCATTCAGGATTGAAGATAAAACCAACCCCAAACTCTTTAATTGCAGGCCATGCCGAGATCAGCAACGACAGCATGATCCCCAGCAAGAGCAGCAGCGTCAAAATTGCCGCTCCTTGTGCCAAGACACCAAAAACGAGGTCTGGCAGCTTATTGATTTTTCGCTCAGGGGGCGTTTGCCTCCCTCCGCTTTTACCGACCACCGAGGCGGCCTGTTTCTTGGACGCGTTCACAGTGGAGTGCACAGTCATGGCATCAGACACAAGAATTCCTTTTAATAATCACAACGGACCAAGACCAGAGCTCGGCCATTTCCATCGCTTGCTATTGCCCCACTAAAAACCAGAAGGACGATCTCACCCTCTATTGTGATGAGTGCGACCCACTTTTCTATCAAAAACCTGCTTTTTTTCTACGCGAGAGTTAGTCGAGAGATACACATGAAACCCAGAATCAGGCGCTCGCCTTGCACAAGGCGAGCGCCAGTGTCTCTCTCAACCAAAGTTCAGTCTCTCAGGCCAGTGGCTTATTTCCAGCTGATGGCTTTACCAGAGGCGTCTTTAATGTCATCAGTCCACTCTTTGCGAATCATGTCTTTGACGCTTTGTGGCAACGCTACGTAGTCCAGGTCAGACGCGGTTTTGTCGCCGTTGGCGTAGGCCCAGTCAAAAAACTTCAATGCAGCAGCAGCTTTGTCTGCATTGTCTTGCTTGGCATGCATCAGGATATAAGTCGTCGTCGTGATGGGCCATGCTGCTGCGCCAGGCTTGTTGTTCAGGATTTGGTAGAAGCTGTTTTCCCAATCTGCACCAGCTGCTGCCGCTTTGAAGGACTCTTCGCTAGGATGGACAAATTGCCCATCCTTGTTTTGCATTTGTGCATAGGAAATTTTGTTTTGCTTGGCGTATGCGTATTCCACGTAGCCAATCGAGCTTGGCAGGCGGCTCACGAAAGCAGCAACGCCTTCATTGCCTTTACCACCAGCACCTGTAGGCCATTTGACTGCAGTGCCTTCGCCGACTTCTTTTTGCCACTCAGCACTCACTTGGCTCAAGTAGTTAGTGAAACCGAAGGTGGTGCCAGAGCCGTCTGCGCGGCGCACCACAGCGATCAAGTCGTTTGGCAGGTTGACACCTGGGTTGATGGCTTTAATGGCCTCGTCGTCCCAGTTGGTGATCTTGCCCAGGTAGATATTGGCCAGCACCTCGCCGCTCAAACGCAGCTGACCTGGCTCAATGCCGCTGATGTTGACCACAGGAACAATACCGCCGACCACAGTTGGGAACTGGACCAAGCCTTTTTCTTGCAAAGCTTCGTCTTTCAAAGGCGCATCAGAAGCACCAAAATCTACCGTTTTGGCTTCGATTTGGCGCAAACCAGCACCGGAGCCCACCGATTGGTAATTGATACGTACATTGGTTGCCTTGTTGTAATCAGCAGCCCATTTCGAGTACA
Organism: Lampropedia aestuarii; assembly: GCF_004803635.1. Classification (GTDB taxonomy): domain Bacteria; phylum Pseudomonadota; class Gammaproteobacteria; order Burkholderiales; family Burkholderiaceae_C; genus Lampropedia; species Lampropedia aestuarii. The sequence continues at coordinate 41,029 of NZ_SSWX01000019.1, forward strand.
GCGGTGCAGGGAAGCTAGCACCAGCGCCGTTCACATCCTGCGCCATTGCAGAAGAAGCAGCGGCAAAAGCCATCACGGAAGCGGCAACAGCACGGAAAACAAACTTGTTCATCGAGATCCTCTTTCAGGTTGGTCAAGTAAGACAGTCGTGAATGTAAGAATGTTTTATGACATCAATATGACAGTCATTGTGACAATTTTGTCATTTCGCACTAACATCTTCGTCTCTTTGGCTTCATCGCCTTTAAAAGCTAAGCTATTTGTTAAAAAATCATCCCCTGCACACCACCAGACTGCTGATTTCAAAAGCAACACACACGTTGTGTTTCCTTATGCATTGATGCACTGCTGCACGGCCACCGTAATCAGGCTGCGAGCGCTTTAAGGGACAGGTTGGTCTGCACAGTCAGCTGAAAACAGGGACAATCGAAACTTTGCATTCATCACCCCGGGTTCTCATGGCCGCCATTCGCAGTTTACGTTCGCTACTTGATCCATTCACCATGACGCTGCTGGCGGTTGTCTTGCTGGCTTCGTTACTGCCTGCGCAAGGCCAGATTGCCACAGGCTTTGAATGGTTGACAACAGCAGCCATTGCCCTGCTTTTTTTCATGCATGGCGCCAAACTCTCACGCGATGAAATTGTGCGCGGCATTACGCACTGGCGGCTGCATGCCATCGTATTTGGCTGCACATTTGTCTTCTTCCCTCTTCTAGGCGTCGCCCTCAAACCCGTGGTCGCGCCATTGGTTGGCGATGGCCTGTACTACGGCATTTTGTACATGTGTGCGCTGCCCGCGACGGTACAGTCAGCCATTGCCTTTACTTCTTTGGCTCGCGGCAATATTCCGGCCGCTATTTGTAGCGCCGCAGCCTCCAGCCTCATTGGCATTTTCATCACACCTTTGCTGGTCATTTGGCTACTGGGCGCAGAAGGCGATCAGACCGCGCATACGCTGGACGCCATTCAAAAAATCATTGTGCAATTGCTGCTGCCCTTCATCGCCGGTCAAATTGCCAGGCGCTGGATTGCCGGTTGGATGAAACGCAACAGCCACTGGCTCAAGCACGTAGACCGCTCCTCCATCGTATTGGTTGTCTATACGGCGTTTAGCGAAGCAGTAAACCAAGGGCTGTGGACCCAGGTCCCACTCAAAAATCTGTTGGCTCTGGTGGCAGTGTGCTGTGTGTTGCTGGCGATTGTCCTAGTGGCCATCTGGTATGCAGCCAAGCTGATGGGCTTTGACCTGGAAGACCGCATCACCATCTTGTTTGCAGGCTCCAAGAAAAGTCTCGCAACCGGTGTGCCAATGGCCCAGGTGCTATTTTCCAGCGCCAGCCTGGGCGTGATGCTGCTTCCCATCATGATCTTTCACCAGATCCAGTTGATGGTTTGCGCCGTGTTGGCCCAGAAATTCGCTGAGCGCCCCCAGCAACACGATTGAGTTGCCACAAAACGGCCCTCAAGCTCCTTGCATCCATAGACTGAACTGACTCCCCGTTGTGGCGATGCAGCACGCCCCAGCAGCCAGGCCTGATACAAGCTGCGCAAGCAGCTTTGCAAAGAGTATCTGATCAACTGCACCACCTGCACCCATTCAGCCAGTTTGACTGTCGCCAAGGTGCAAGCGTGCTTTTGTTATGGATGCTGGGAACTTCGCTTCAAGCAGCCTCTCCACCAAGGGCTCACTTAAGCCGTTGATAAACCAGACATTTATTACCCGACAAAAATAATAGGGAATATGCTATAATACGGGAAAACACTGCATCGCCCTTGCTTGCAGGCCCATTTTTTGGGCACGCAAGCCCTGAGCGGCGCTAGGTGAGGTCGGCGCCTTTTGCTTCGGCACAACCGTTCAGAAGGTGTTTCTGTCAATTCACGGAAAAAGGAACCACGCCATGAGATTAACGACTAAAGGCCGCTTTGCTGTCACTGCCATGATTGATTTGGCTTTGCGCGAGGGCAACGGCCCTGTAACACTTGCGGCCATCAGCCAGCGCCAGCAAATCTCTTTGTCTTATCTAGAACAATTGTTTGGCAAACTGCGTCGCCACCAACTGGTCGAATCCACTCGCGGCCCTGGTGGTGGCTATACGCTGGCACGTAAAGCCAACGATATCACAGTCGCGGACATCATCGTCTCGGTTGATGAGCCGATTGATGCTACCCATTGCGGCGGCAAGGAAAACTGTCTGGGCGAAGGCGAGCGTTGCATGACGCATGACCTCTGGACGGCACTGAATCAGCGCATGGTTGAATTTTTGGATTCGGTCACACTGAAAAAATTGGTTGAGGAACAATTGGCCAAAGGCGTTCAGATTGAAGAGCGCAGCCCCGCCAGACGCACCATTTCTTCTGCGCCAGTGGTCAAACCCATTCGCGTCAATGCACCCAACTCGGTATTTGCCTTGGGTGGTGTGCTCGCCAAATCCTGATCGCCACTTTAGGCTGCAATACAGTGCGCAACGCCACTGTGCCCCTTACCAGTTAGTACAAGAACCCCATCATGACTCCACATTTCCCTATTTACCTCGATTATGGCGCAACTACTCCAGTCGATCCGCGCGTGGTTGAGGCAATGATTCCTTGGATTGGCGAGCATTTCGGCAATGCCGCTTCGCGCAGCCACGCTTGGGGCTGGGAAGCGGAGGAAGCGATTGAGACTGCGCGCAAAAACGTCGCCGATCTGATTGGTGCAGACCCTCGCGAAATCGTCTGGACCAGTGGCGCAACTGAATCTGACAACCTGGCCATTAAAGGTGCAGCCCACTTCTACAAAGGCAAGGGCAAGCACCTGATCACCGTCAAAACCGAGCACAAGGCCGTGCTGGACACCATGCGTGAGCTGGAGCGCCAAGGTTTTGAAGTCACCTACCTTGATGTCAAGGACGATGGCCTGCTGGACTTGGCCGTGCTCGAGGCTGCATTCCGCCCAGACACCACTTTGCTGAGCGTGATGGCGGTGAACAATGAGATTGGCGTGGTACAGGACCTGGCCACAATTGGCAAAATGTGCCGCGAGCGCGGCATTATTTTCCACGTCGACGCCGCACAAGCTACCGGCAAAATCGACATTGACTTGAACACCTTGCCAGTCGATTTGATGAGCTTGGCCTCGCACAAATCCTACGGCCCCAAAGGCATTGGCGCCTTGTACGTGCGTCGCAAGCCCCGTGTGCGCCTGGAAGCGCAAATGCATGGTGGCGGTCACGAGCGTGGCATGCGCTCAGGCACCTTGGCCACCCACCAAATTGTGGGCATGGGCGAAGCCTTCCGCATTGCACGCGAAGAAATGGAAAAAGACCGCGCACATGCAGCCCGCCTGCAAAAACGCCTGCTTGATGGCCTGACCGACATGGAGCAAGTGTTCGTCAATGGTGACATGACACAGCGCGTGCCGCACAACCTGAACATCAGCTTCAACTTTGTTGAAGGCGAATCGCTGATCATGGGTATCAAAGGCATTGCCGTCTCTTCTGGCTCGGCCTGTACTTCGGCCAGCCTGGAGCCCAGTTATGTATTGCGCGCCCTGGGCCGCAGCGATGAGCTGGCGCACAGCAGCTTGCGCATGACCTTTGGCCGCTTCACCACCGATGAAGATGTGGACTACGCGATTCAAACCATTCGTGAGAATGTGATTCGCCTGCGTGAATTGAGCCCGCTGTGGGAAATGTACCAAGACGGCGTCGATTTGAGCACCATCCAGTGGGCTGCCCACTAAAAGTGGCATACAGGCCTCGGAGCGATAAGCACCCATGGCCTGAAAGATACGGCAAGGGCATTGTCTGCATTGCAGCGGCCCATTGATTTTTGATTGCTGCGACCCCACATGAGCGATACAGCTTGGCAGCATGAACAAGTAAAGAAAAGGAGCTTGCAATGGCTTACTCAGACAAAGTGATTGACCACTACGAAAACCCCCGCAACGTTGGCTCGTTTGACAAGGGCGACAACTCCGTTGGCACCGGCATGGTTGGCGCGCCCGCTTGTGGCGACGTGATGAAGCTGCAAATCAAAGTGAATCCGACAACGGGTGTGATCGAAGACGCACGCTTCAAAACCTATGGTTGTGGCTCCGCAATTGCGTCCTCGTCGTTGGTGACAGAGTGGGTCAAAGGCAAGACACTGGACGAAGCAGCAGCCTTGAAAAACAGCATCATTGCAGAAGAGCTGGCCTTGCCACCAGTGAAAGTGCACTGCTCAATCCTGGCAGAAGACGCGATCAAGGCAGCTGTGCAAGATTACCGCGACAAGCAGCCACAAAGCCAGCCGGCCTAAGCAGGTTCAATCCATTGATTAGCGCCCTGCCCTAAAACCCTCAAGCCCAAGGCAAGTAAACGCATTTGGGCCTGTTTTAGACAGACGCGATGATGATTTAAAGGAAATGTCCCTATGGCCATCACATTGACAGAAGCTGCAGCACGGCATGTCACGCGCTATATGAACAAGCGTGGCAAAGGCTTGGGCGTGCGCTTGGGCGTTAAAACCACAGGCTGTTCCGGCTTGGCGTACAAACTGGAATATGTGGATGAAATACAAGACTTGGACGTGGTGTTTGAAAACCATGGCGTCAAACTCTTGATTGACCCCAAAAGCTTGGCGTACCTGGACGGCACGGAGTTGGACTTTGTCCGCGAAGGCCTCAATGAAGGCTTCAAGTTCAACAACCCGAATGAACGCGATCGCTGTGGCTGTGGCGAGAGCTTCCGAATTTAATTCGAAGCAACACGTCTTCGCGCTCCATCCGTTTTCGCCCATTTTATGGTTGGCCGCCTGCCTTTGGGGCGGCCTTGTTTTTTGCATGCACCACAGCCTGGTGCCTTGATGGCTATGAACCTCCAATCCGATGATTTTGAGCTACTGGGTGTGGCCAAACAATTCAAGCAAGACGCGGCCGAGCTGGCCCAGCGCTGGAAATCACTGCAAGCCCAAGTTCATCCGGATCGTTTTGCCAATGCATCTTCAGCAGAAAAACGCATGGCCATGCAATGGTCGGTGCGCGCCAATGAGGCTTATCAACGCCTGAAAAATCCACTCTCACGTGCAAGCTATTTGTGCGAACTGCATGGCCTGCCCATTGGCGCCGAAGACAACACGGCGATGCCCAAGCAGTTTCTGATGCAGCAAATGGAGTGGCTGGAAGCCTTGGATGATGCACAGACGCAAGGCGACGTCAACAGCATCACCGCTGAGGTACAGGCCGAACTTGACAAAACCATTGCGGCCACAGAGCAAGCACTGGATGAGCACCAGCAATACGAAACCGCTGTGGAGCAGATCCGCAGCTGGATGTTTCTCTCGCGCTTTATGGAGCGTGTGCGCGCGCGCCAGCTGCAACTGCCAGCCAGCCGCCCATGACCTAATTGAGCGCGCAGCCCAGCGGCTGTTGGCGCAAAGACCGATTCGAAGGAGCCCTGACCGACTATGGCATTGATGCAAATTGCCGAGCCCAACCAAAGCCTCGATCCACACCAGTTCAAACTGGCCGTGGGCATTGACTTGGGCACCACGCACTCTTTGGTGGCCGCTGTGCGCAACGGCCAGGCCGAGTGCCTGCCCGATGAGCAAGGCCATGTACTGCTGCCCTCAGCCGTCCATTACCCGCAAGGCGCAGCGCGCACCATTGGTTATCGCGCGCTGGAAGCAGGCGCGAGCGATCCTGCCAATCTGGTGGTATCTGCCAAACGTTTGATTGGCCGCAGCCTGGCAGAAATCGCCCACCAGGAGCAATTGCCTTACACCTTGGTTGAATTAACCGGTGAAGAAGGCGCGATCAACCTCGCGGTGCAAACCGGAGCCGGCCCCAAAACCGCAGTGGAAGCCAGCGCCGAGATTCTGGCGACCTTGCGCCAGCGAGCCGAAGACAGCTTCAATGACGATTTGTATGGTGCTGTTGTTACCGTACCGGCCTATTTTGACGATGCCCAGCGCCAAGCCACCAAAGATGCCATTCGGCTCGCAGGCATTCGCTTGCTGCGCTTGATCAATGAACCCACGGCAGCTGCGATTGCCTATGGTCTGGACCACGGTAGCGAAGGCGTGTACGTGGTGTACGACTTGGGTGGCGGCACCTTTGATGCCTCGATTTTGCGCATGACGCAAGGCGTGTTTGAGGTACTGGCCACAGGTGGTGACTCTGCCCTGGGCGGTGATGATTTCGATGCTGCGATTGTGCAATGGGCCATCGCCGAAGTCGGTGCAGCACCGAGCAACAGCGCCGAAAAAGCCTTTGCCCTGAGCCAGGCCCGCAGCGCCAAAGAAGCGCTGTCCGAGCTGGACCAGGCGCCACTGCAAGTGCGCTGGGCTGGCAAGAGCCAAACCCTGACGCTGACACGCGAGCAGCTCGCTGCATTGGCTCAGCCTTTGATCGCACGCACCTTGGAGTCCATCAAAGCAACTTTGCGCGATGCCGATTTGGGTCCGCAGGATATTGAAGGCATTGTGATGGTTGGCGGCTCGACCCGTTTGCTGGCGGTGCAGCAGGCGGTGGCAGCACTGTTTGGCAAAACGCCATTGACTAACCTCAATCCCGATGAGGTGGTGGCCTTGGGCGCTGCGATCCAGGCCAACCAATTGGCCGGCAATAGCCGCAGCCAAGACGATGTTTTGCTGCTCGATGTCGTGCCCTTGTCGCTGGGCATTGAAATCATGGGCGGCATGACCGAGCGCATCATTCCGCGTAACGAAACCATCCCGACCGCCAAAGCCCAGGACTTCACCACCTACAAAGACGGCCAAACCGCCTTGGCCATTCACGTGCTCCAAGGCGAGCGTGACATGGTGGCTGACAACCGCAGCTTGGCACGCTTTGAGCTGCGCGGCATTCCGCCCATGACCGCAGGGGCTGCACGCATTCGCGTCAGCTTCACGGTGGATGCCGATGGCTTGCTCAGCGTCACCGCCCAAGAGCTGATCTCGGGTGTTGAAGCCAGCGTGCAGGTCAAGCCCACGTACGGCCTGGCCGACTCGGAGATCGAGCGCATGCTGCGCGAGAGCTTTGCTACAGCCCAAGAAGATATCCAAGCCCGCGCTAAAGCCGAAGCGCGTGTGGACGCAGAACGTCTGGTGCTCTCCACCCGCTCGGCACTGGCAGCCGATGGCGATCTCTTGTCTGCACAAGACCACGAGCGCATTGACGGCTTGATCGCGCACATCCATGCGATGATTGAAGCCGGTTGCGCAGCGGACATTGAAGCGGCCACCCACGCGCTGGCGCACGGCACAGAAGCATTCGCTGCAGAGCGCATGAACCGCAGTATCCAACAAGCCCTGGCGGGCAAAAACGTGCAATCTCTGTAATCAGATAAACGCTTCGCACCGCCATTGCCCCCATTAGATTTGATCCACGTATGCCTAAAGTCATTATTCTTGCCCACGCTGAACTGGCCCCCAATGGAGCCGAGCTCGATGTGCCTACCGGCACCTCAATCTGCGAAGCCCTGTTGGAAAACGGCATTGAAATCGAGCATGCCTGCGATATGAGTTGCGCCTGCACCACCTGCCACGTGATTGTGCGCAAAGGCTTCAATTCCTTGAACGAGCCAGAAGAAACCGAGGAAGACTTGCTGGACAAGGCCTGGGGCCTGGAGCCGCAATCGCGTCTGAGCTGCCAGGCAATTGTTGCCAACGAAGACCTGACGGTTGAAATTCCCAAATACACCATCAACCACGCCAAAGAAAACCATTGAGCGAGGTGCCCTACCGCTGCATATAGCAGCCGGTCCCTCTTACAAAAAGCGCTTGTCAAAGCGCTTTTTGTGCATTTGGCTCTCGCGCACAGCCGCATGCGAGATCGGGCTGCTCAGCCTCTATCCACGCTGCCTGGCGCAGGCAACCTGGTGCTCGCATGGCCATTGGTTGCAGAAAGGTACTACTTGACCATATAATTAGCTACCTTATCATATGGCGCCTTCAATGGAGTTAGATCAAAAATACCAGGCCCTGCTCGCGCAGGCACAGCAGCAGCGGCTGCCGCAAGCGGACAACATCCGTTTGTGCTTTGAGACCTTGTCGCTGGCCAGCCGCATCGACCGTGATTGCGCCAGCTTATTGGCACCGCACGGTTTGACAGAAGGCCGCTTTGTGATGCTGTTTTTATTGGCAGCGGCCAACGATGGACTTGCGCCGCATGCACTGGCGCAGCAAGCAGGTATCAGCCGCGCCACGGTGACGGGCTTGCTCGACGGCTTGGAACGTGATGGCCTGATTGCACGCCATGCAGAAGCCGCAGACCGCCGCGCCTTGCGCATACGCTTGACAGAGCACGGCCTGCAAGTCGCACACACGGTGTTCGCGCAACATACACGCTGGATCAGCACCCTGTTTGCGCCTCTGACAGAGCCAGAACGCATGCAGCTGTCAGTGCTGCTGAACAAAGTCGCGCAGGGATTGCCTGCCACCAAACACGGAGCCATGCCATGACCAACACCCCAAAAGCACGCCCCATCGCACGCAAAGGTGCGAGCCGCACGGCCGATATTCCTGCCGACGTGCTACAAGCACTGTCCAAAGGCGAGATCGCCAGCGCCACGTTGACAGAGTCACTCGCACTGGACTACATGCTCTTGCTACGCACAGCGTTCCCAAATCTGCCTGCAGCCGTGCTCACCCAAGCCGAGCAAGCTTGTACGCTGGGCATTGCAAAACGCATGCGCAGCATCGGCAGCTTGCTCTGGGATGCGCTGGGTGCCGACGGCATCGTCCAATGCCAGCAGCATGGCTCTGACACCGTGCGGGCCTGGGCCTGCTTCATGCTGGCTGCTGCGCCCGCAGCCTCGCTGGAGCAGCGACTCAGCAGCATGGCTCCGCTGGCCGATGACTCCCATTTTGGCGTGCGTGAATGGTCCTGGTTGGCACTGCGCCCGCATTTGGCACAACAGCTGCCCGAGGCGATCCAGGCCTTGACTGCCTGGACCGCGCATCCGTCTGAATACATGCGCCGCTTTGCCAGCGAATCCCTGCGCCCGCGTGGCGTATGGTGCGCCCACATCAACGAGCTGAAACAAGATCCCGCACTGGCACTGCCGATTTTGCAGCCATTACGCGCCGATGGCAGCGTGTATGTACAAGATTCCGTGGCCAACTGGCTCAACGATGCTGCCAAAGACCAGCCCGACTGGGTGCGCGCGCTGTGTCAGCAATGGCTCAGTCAAAGCAACAACCCCGCCACCCAACGCATTGCCGCACGCGCCCAGCGCAGCTTGTAATCCTATCTGACACTGATCACCCGACTATAAAACCCATGAAACATTACCTTGTTGAGTTGTATACCCCCAATGCCGCATGGAAAGCCCTGCCCGCGCAAGACAAACAGGCCTGGCTGGCCAGCATTCAAGCCGCGATGGGAGGCTTGGCTGCATTGGGTGTCGAGTTGCTCAGCTTGAGTGCCATTGCCCCTGGCATTGCGCACAACAGCCAGCACCAGTTCATCGGCATTTGGCGCTTTGAATCAGCCAGCGCCAGAGATGCCCTGCTCTCAGGCATACAGGCCTGTGGCTGGTACCAATATTTTGACCACCTGAACGCGGCCTGCGAAAGCGGCAGTTTTGAAACGCATTTGGCGGCCCTGCAAGCGGCTTAATTCGCTAGCCTGGCATGGTGAACGCGCCCCGCCAGCACAAAAAAAGAGCCTGACTCCACCATGGAGTCAGGCTCTTCGTACTTGAAGGCGTCCATAAGGGCAGGCCTCACCGACGCACAGGCAACAGCTCGGATTATTGTGAACCATCACCCAGCACAATGCCTTCGCGGCGCGGGTCCACGCCCCCTTCCCATTGGGTCTTGCCATCGCGTGTCACACGCATAATGGTCGAGATGCCGCTGGATTGCGCGCCATTATTGATCGTATGGCCTTTGGCTTGCAGACCTGCGATCAAGCCTGTCAGGTCCAGAGTGGTGTTGGCACCATCGATATTCGTGGTGCGGCTATTGGTGGCACCAAAGTCGACCATCGACGTGGCCATTTGGGCGTCCATGTCCCAGTCCAGCGCACCCACCACCGTTTTGAGCACGTACTGGATGATGGTGCCGCCGCCTGGTGAGCCAGTGGCCATCAGGAACTCGCCTGGCTCAGTGCCTTTAAAGACCAGCGTAGGCGCCATCGTGCTGCGTGGGCGCTTGCCGCCTTCGACACGGTTGGCCACCAGATCACCATTGGCATCCACTGGGTTGGATGAGAAGTCAGTCAACTGGTTGGACAGCAAGAAACCTTCTACCATGTGGTAGGAGCCCATGCTGCCTTCCACCGTGGAAGTCACAGAGGCCACGTTGCCGTATGCATCGGTGATCGAGAAGTGCGTTGTGCCGTACTCCACCGTGGTGTCAATGCCTTGGTTGCGTGCCGTACCAAAATCACCAGCAGCCGCCACGCCCATGCTTTGATCCAAGCTGATCAAGTTGGCGCGGGCCTTCAGGTAGTCCTTGTTGAGCATGCTGGAGACGCCATTGGCGGGCAATGGCACGAAGTCGGTATCGGCGACGTATTTATCGCGATCGGCATAGGCCAGGCGTGAAGCCTCAGAGACCAGGTGCACCCCCATCACATCAGGAATACCACCTTCAACCGTGGCGTTCGCTGGTGGGTATTTTTTCAGCTCAAAGTTCTCCAAAATACCTAGGGCTTGCACAATCGCGATACCGCCTGAAGACGGTGGCGACATGCTGCACACATAGTATTCATTGCGGTACGTCGTACAGACCGGGTCACGCTTTTTCGGCTGGTAGGCGGCCAAATCGGCCATCGTCATCAGACTTGGCGTCATCGGTGTTTTGGCTGCATCGTCGCCGACGCTTTGCTGCGCTTTGGCAATGATCGCCTGGGCAATCTCACCCTCGTGCAAGGCATTGGCGCCACGCGCTTTCAAAGCCTCAAGGGTTTTCGCATAGGGCGCGTTGGTCATGGTCTCACCGCTCTTGCGAGGTGAACCATCCGGGTGAAAGAAAATCTCCATCGCATTGCCATCAAGCGCCAAGTTACTGGCGTTGCTGGCGATCGCACTGCCCAAACGTGCTGGGATGACAAAGCCTTTGGAAGCCAAGCTGATGCCGTCGTCAAACAATGCATTCCATTGCAGTTTTCCGTGCTCTTTTTGCGCCATCTCGAACATGCGCATTGCGCCTGGCACCCCAATCGAGCGGCCACTGCGGCGTGCATTTGGCAGCGGCGCTGTCGAGTTTTCATCCGCCTGATCCTGGCGCATCAAGTAGTAGTTGCCAGCCGCGGCAGGCGCAGTTTCGCGGCCGTCGTAGGCAGTGACTTTCTTGGTCGCAGCATCGTAGTACAGCATGAAAGCACTGCCGGCCAGGGTGCTCGATTGTGGCTCGACCAAGCCCAGAACGGCTTGCACAGCGACTGCCGCGTCTGCAGCCGTGCCACCGGCGCGCAGCACTTCACAGCCAGCCTTGCTGGCCAGTGGCGTGTTGGCTACGACCATGTAGCTGTTGGAATATTTGGCTTTGTAGCCCAAGCGGTAACCCGAGGCGGCCTCAGGTGCAGCTGGATCGCCCGGTAAACCCGAGCCGACGACCACGCCGGTGCCGTTACTGGATGCGACGGTGCAGCTATTGGGGTTGGTATCGACAATCAGGTCGCTGGAGACGATATTGTCATTGCCACCACCGCAAGCGGACACAAGCACAGCAAAAGCAATAGGTGTCAGCATCAACAAGGATTTCTTGTTCATCCAATGTCCTTTTTTATTTGGTAGAGATAAACCACAACAGGTGCACCAGCTCAAGCATAAACAGTGCCAGCCTACATAGTTACAGCATTCTCAAGACATTTTTCCGAACCTGCATCAGCCAAAACCCTTGGAGTTTGCGCTTATTCGTAACGGCGCGTATCGTCAATCACCTTGCCATCATTGGGCAGTGCGCCAAGTTCGACCTGCGTTACATCACAGCGCAATTTGGTCACCTCTCGCATGGCTGCCGCAATGGCCTGCGTGCTCTCACCAAGGCCATCCAATGCTTCAACCTGTAGCAACATGTGGTCATTGGCCATGGCCCCGCTGATCACCAGACGCGCCTTGCGAATCGATGTAAAACGCTTTAGCACTTCAGCCACTTGCGCCGGATGCACAAACATGCCGCGTACCTTGGTGGTTTGATCAGCGCGGCCCATCCAGCCTTTGATGCGTGTGTTGCTGCGCCCTGTCGGGCACATGCCAGGCAGGACGGCTGACAAATCTCCTGTGCCAAAGCGGATCAACGGGTAGTCGGGGTTGAGTGTGGTGACCACCACCTCTCCCACTTCGCCTTCGGGCACCGGCTCGTTGGTGCCTGGCCTGACAATTTCCAGCAGCACGGCCTCGTCAACCACCAAGCCTTGACGCGCCTGTGTTTCGTAAGCAATCAACCCCAAATCAGCCGTTCCATAGGCTTGGTAAGCCTCAATACCCTGCTCTTGAAACCAGGCTCGCAAAGAGGGCGGCAAGGCCTCGCCAGAAACCAGGGCTTTACGGATACTGTGAATAGGCAATTGCAACTCTTGGGATTTTTCAATCAGCAGTCGCAAAAAGCTCGGCGTGCCCACATAGGCGGCAGGCTTGAGCTCGGCAATCGCTTGCACCTGTTGCTCGGTCTGGCCAACGCCGGCTGGAAATACCGTGCATCCCAGCGCGTGGGCAGCCGTCTCCATCATCGAGCCAGCTGGCGTGAAATGGTAGCTAAAGCTGTTGTGTACCAGATCACTGGCTTGAAAACCTGCGGCACGCAAAGCCCGTGCCATGCGCCAATAGTCCTGGCGCAAGCCTTCCGGCTCGTAGATTGGGCCAGGGCTTGCAAACACTCTGGGCATGGCAGCGCCAAACCCAATCGTCGCAAAACCACCAAACACATTGCCGCCTTGCGCGCGAACGTGCTGTTGGCGCTCCAACAGCTCGGATTTACGTGTCACCGGCAATTGGGCCAGGGCTGCGCGGCTGGTCACCGCCGCAGCATCCACGCCCTGCAAAATGCTGGCAAATGCCTGGCTGTGTGCTTGGGCATGGGCAATTTGGGCCGGCAATGCGGCCAGCAGCGCCTGCTCTCGCTCTTGCGGAGCACGCGTCTCAAGCGCATCCAATGGGCTGGTCATGCAAATGGCTCCTCATGTATAGATCCTAAAAAACAAGTGTGCCCAGCCCATGCACTGGATTTCAGCGCAGGGCAAATGGGCAGATGAACGGGTGCACTGGCGACGGGCTCAATGCACCATTGGAGTGCGGCGTTTACGCCAACCAGCGTTTGCGGCGCTTGTAGCTTTTGACATCGCGAAAGCTTTTACGGCCATCGCCGCCCACGCCTAAATAGAACTCTTTGACATCGGAGTTGCTGGCCAGCGCCTGGGCCTCGCCGTCCATCACAATGCGGCCTGACTCCATGATGTAGCCGTAATCGGCGTATTTCAGCGCCATATTGGTGTTTTGCTCAGCCAGCAAAAACGTGACTTTTTCTTTGCTGTTCAAGTCTTTGACAATGTGGAACACCTCTTCGACGATTTGTGGCGCCAGGCCCATCGAAGGCTCATCGAGCAAGACCAGATTGGGGTTGGTCATCAGCGCGCGGCCAATCGCGCACATTTGCTGCTCGCCGCCTGAGGTGTAGGCCGCTTGTGAGGTGCGCCGTGTTTTCAGGCGCGGGAAATAGTTGTAGACCTTGTCCAGATTGGCTGCAATCTCGCCCTTGTCCTTGCGTGTATAGCTGCCTGTCAAGAGGTTTTCTTCAATCGTCAGGTGGGCAAAGCAGTGCCTTCCCTCCATGACCTGCACAACGCCGCGCTCTACCAGATCAGCGGGCGACAAGGCTTCAATGCGCTCACCGCGCAATTCGATCGAGCCTTTGGTAACCTCACCACGCTCGGCCTTGAGCAAGTTGGAAATGGCCCGCAGGGTCGTGGTTTTACCCGCCCCATTGCCGCCCAGAATTGCCACAATGCCGCCTTCTGGAACGACCAGGGACACGCCTTTGAGCACCAGGATCACATGGTTGTAAATGACCTCAATGCCATTGACTTCGAGAATGGTTTTCGCACCAGCAGGTGCAGTGGCATTATTCATGGCGAACCTTTTCAAAAATCCGTTCTTCCAAATATCAGCGAAACAAGGCGCTGGTCCTGCAGCAAGCTCAGCGCACTGTGACCAGGTCAGCGCCCTGCGATCAGGTCGCCATCACTGCACTGCGCTGCAATCGCGCGGTGTGACGTTCTTTTCCTTGGCGTAGCGATCGGCATACTCCTTGACCAGCGGAGCTACGACACTTTGGTCAGCCTGGTACCAGTCAGAAACCACTTCGAATTTGCTGCCATCCCACTGCGCAATACGCGACCAGTCTTCGCCAATGTGGTTTTTGCAGCTGGTTTTGATCGGTCGCACAATGCCCTCAAAACCCAGCTCTTTCAGATCGGCCTCGCTCAAGTCCAGGTTCTCAAAACCCCAGCGCACCTGCTCAGGCGTCATGGGTTTGTCTTTGCCGAATTTTTCTTGCGCCGCCTTGATGGCTTCGACTTGCAGCATCGCAATGACCATGCCGCGGGTGTGGGCCAGCTGGCCCAAGCTCGCAGCGGATGCCGCGCTGCCCTGGCCTTTGTCGTAGAGTTCGGTCTTGATCGCATCATGCACAGCGCCTTTGGCTGCTGTGTTGTGGATGGTCACGGTGTTATAGCCTTTGGCACCTTGGCCAATTTCACGCACATCGTGGTCAGAGCCAGCCCACCAAACGCCATAAATTTTCTCGCGTGGATAGCCGGTGGCCTGGGCTTCGCGCACCGCCGTTGGGGTCATCACACCGGCACTCCACAACAAGGTGTAGTCCGGACGCTGCTGGCGAATTTGCAGCCAGGTGGATTTTTGTTCGACGCCAGGCGCTGTCACCGGCAGCAAAATCAGCTCAAAGCCTTCTTTCTTGGCGCGCGCTTGCAAGAGCGGGATTGGCTCTTTGCCATAAGGCGAGTCGTGGTAGACCAAAGCAATTTTCTTGCCTTTGAGGTTGCCGTTTTCCTTCTTCATAATGTCTTGAATGATGGAGTCAGCAGCCGTCCAGTAGGTGCCCAGCAGCGGGAAGTTCCACTCAAACACCTCGCCATCGACCGATTGGGACAGGCCGTAACCAGGCGTGAATACCGGCATTTTGTCGCCGGGAGCGCGGTCGCTGACGGCAAAGGTGATGCCGGTCGATTGGGTCTCAAAGCCCGGTGCGCCGCCGTTCTGGCCTTTCATGCGCTCATAGCATTCAACCCCGCGGGCCGTGTCGTAGCCGGTCTCGCATTCTTCATACTTGATTTGCACGCCGTTGATGCCGCCACGTGCATTGACCAGCTTGTAGTAGTCCAGTTTGCCATCAGCCCATGGCACGCCCAAGGGCGCAAACTGGCCAGTGCGGTAAACCAAGGCGGGCACGTATTGCTCTTGCGCTTGGGCATGGGCGACACTGCCCAAAGAGCTCAACAAGGCCAGTGAACTCGCTGCAGCCAGCAAGGTGTGAGATAGCTTCATGGATGTCTCCTTAATGGGTTTGAAATAGTGAAGCACACGGGGAAAACACAAAACCAGATTCAGTGTGGGAACGGCCAGACACGCATTTTTTGGCGGGCTGTGGCCCACAAACGCGCCAAGCCATGGGGTTCAACAATCAGAAAGAACACAATCAGCGCACCAAAAATCATGTGTTCCACATAGGTCACGGTGGCAGTGGACAGGGGCAGGCCAATCGCATGCGGCACCAAGGTCAGCACCAGCGGCAGCATCACAAAAAAAGCCGCACCAAACAACGCCCCCGAGATTGAGCCTAGGCCTCCAATGATGATCATGAACAGCAGCTTGAACGACATATCAAGGTTAAAGGCCGCTGGCTCCCAAGCACCTAGGTGCACAAAGCCCCACAACGCGCCAGCCAGACCAATAATGAACGAGCTCACAGCAAACGCACTGAGCTTGGCATACACAGGACGAATCCCAATCACGGCGGCGGCTACGTCCATGTCACGGATGGCCATCCATTCGCGCCCTATTGCACTGCGCACCAGGTTTTTGGCCAGCAGCGCCAGTACACAAAAGATCGCCAGCACCAGCAGGTATTTCTCCATTGGCGTGCTGATGTGCCAGCCCAGAATCTCCAACTGGCGCGCACTGACCGAGCCTGAAGACGAGTTATTGGTCACCCACGCAGCGCGGCTGGCCAGCCAGTCCATGAAAAATTGCGCAGCCAAGGTGGCCACTGCCAAATACAGGCCGCGAATGCGCAAGCTGGGAATGCCAAACAGCACACCAAACACCATCGCAAACACACCGCCGCCCAACACGGCCAAGATCAAGGGCATGCCATCGATGCGCATTTGCAGGTTGTAGGCAGCATACGCACCGACCGCCATGAACGCGCCTGAACCCAAGGAAATCTGGCCGCAATAACCAACCAGAATGTTCAACCCCAATGCCGCCAAAGCCAGAATGACGAAGGGAATCAACACCGCCTGGTAAAAATAATTGGTGGCAAACAATGGCACCACCAGGAATGCGGCGGCAATCAGCACGTAGATCGCATAGCGGTCTTGGGCGACAGGGAAAATTTGCTGGTCTGAGCGGTAGTTGCTCTTGAATTGACCGTTTTCACGATAAAACATCTCGGCTCCTCCTGCTTAAACTCGGTCAATGATCTTGTCGCCAAACAAGCCTTGTGGCCTGAAGAGCAGGAATGCCAACGCCAACACGTAAGCAAACCAAATTTCAATCCCACCGCCCAAGTACGGGCCGAGGTAGATTTCAGAGAGTTTCTCGCCCAGGCCAATGATCAGGCCGCCGATGATCGCGCCTGGCACCGAGGTCAGGCCCCCCAAAATCACCACCGGCAAGGCTTTGAGGGCCACCAGCGACAGCGAGAACTGCACACCTGATTTAGAGCCCCAGATGATGCCGGTGACCAAGGCCACGCCGCCTGCGACTGACCAGACAATCACCCAGATGCGTGAGAGCGGAATACCAATCGACTGGGCTGCCTGGTGGTCGTCAGCAACAGCCCGCAGCGCGCGGCCAGTGCGGGTTTTCTGGAAAAACAGCGACAAGGCGGCGACCAAAACCATCGCAATCACCGCTGCATAAAGGTCTTCTTTGCTGACCAGGATGCCACCTGGAAACACGCTTTCAAGCACAAAGATCGGCTCTTTGGGCATGCCCACATCAATGCCATAGACACCGCTGCCGTACAGCAATGGTCCCAGGCCATCCAGAAAATAAGCAATGCCAAGTGTGGCCATCAGCAAGGCGATGGGCTCCTGATTGACCAAATGGCGCAAGGCCAGTCGCTCAATCAACCAGGCAATCGCAACCATTGCAGCCATTGACACGGCCATTGCCAGCGCCAGTGTCCACCAGACCGATTGCACGCCCAGCCACTCAGGAATCCACTGTGCAAAGCGGGCCATCGACAGTGCCGCAAACAAGACCATTGCGCCTTGGGCGAAATTGAACACGCCTGAGGCTTTGAAAATCAGCACAAAGCCCAGCGCCACCAATGAATACAACATCCCGGTCATCAAACCACCTAGGACGGTTTCGAGAAAAAATGCCATCGTCGTCTCCCGTAAATCCTAAGGGGTTAATGTTCTGCGCCTAAATACGCACGAATGACATCGGGGTTGCTGCGCACCTCATCGGGGCTGCCATCGCCAATTTTCTTGCCGTAATCCAGCACCACGACACGGTCAGAAATGTCCATCACCACGCCCATGTCGTGCTCAATCAAGACAATCGTGGTGCCAAACTCCTCATTGATTTCCATGATGAAGCGGCTCATGTCTTGCTTCTCTTCCATGTTCATGCCAGCCATCGGTTCATCGAGCAGCAACACCTGTGGCTCCATCGCCAGCGCACGCCCCAAGTCCACCCGCTTTTGCAGGCCGTAGGGCAGCTGGCCCACTGGGGTTTTGCGATAGGCTTGAATTTCCAGAAAGTCGATGATTTTTTCGACATATTCACGGTGGACAATTTCTTCGCGCTCAGCCGGGCCAATGCGCAGCGCCTGCAGCAAGATATTGCTTTTGATCTTCAGGTTGCGCCCAGACATGATGTTGTCAATCACGCTCATGCCCTTGAACAGCGCCAGGTTCTGGAAGGTGCGCGCCACGCCCATTTCGGCAACCTGGCGCGAATTCATGTGCGAGAAGGTCTTGCCACGAAACGTGATCGCGCCCTCTTGCGGTTTGTAGACGCCATTGATGCAGTTGAGCATCGAGCTTTTGCCCGCGCCGTTAGGACCAATGATGGAGCGAATTTCATGCTCATGCACATCAAAGGAGATATCGGTCAGGGCTTTGACGCCGCCAAAGCGCAAAGAGATGTTTTTGACATCGAGAATCACCTCGCCAATGTTTCTTGTCGTCATATCAGGCAGCCTTTCTGTGAGCAGGCGTGGTCTTGGCATCGAGGATGCTCAGCGTGGCATTGACCTGACCGCTGCGGCCATCTTCAAACTTCACCAAGGTCTCAATGTATTGCTCGGTTTTGCCGCTGTAGAGCGCATCGATCAGGACCGCGTATTTATCGGCCACAAAGTTGCGGCGGATCTTGCGGGTGCGCGTGAGCTCATCGTCATCGGGATCCAGCTCTTTGTGCAACACCAGAAAACGCGTAACTTGGGTCGCCTCCATGCCCTCTTCGCTGGCCAGCTCGTGGTTGACCTTGGCAATGCAGTCAGCGACCATCTCCAACACCGCTGGCTTGCCAGCCAAATCAACATAGCCCGCATACGGCAGGTTGCGCTTTTCGGCCCAGTTGCCCACGGCCTCAAAATCAATATTGATGAAGGCGCACACGGCATCACGGCCATGGCCAAAGCACACCGCTTCTTTGATTTGCGGGAAGAATTTGAGCTTGTTCTCAATGTAGTTAGGCGCAAACATCGCCCCGCCATTGAGTTTGCCTACGTCTTTGGCACGGTCGATGATGCGAAGCTGGCCATCCGAATCCAAGACCCCGGCATCACCGGTCATGAACCAGCCATCGGCATTGAAAATCTCGGCCGTGGCATCCGGGCGGTTGTAATACTCTTTCAGCACCGACACACCTTTGACCAGCACCTCCCCGTTATCGGCAATCTTGAGCTCAATGCCTGGCGCAGCCTCGCCCACGGTGTTGAGTTTGACCTTGCCGTTTTGCTGCAGGCACACATAAGCGCAGGTTTCGGTCTGGCCGTAGAACTGCTTGAGGTTAATGCCAATCGAGCGGTAGAACTTGAACAACTCTGGCCCAATCGCAGCGCCAGCGGTATAGGCAACGCGAATGCGCGAAAAGCCCATCACATTGCGCAATGGCCCGTAGACGAAGGCATTGCCCAACGCGTACTGCATGCGGCTCATGAAGCTGACCGATTTACCGTCCAGGATATCGGCCCCAACGCGCTGTGCCACGGCCATGGCTTTGGCATACATCCAGCGTTTCAGGCGCGATGCATCCTCCATGCGAATCGACACGCTGGTGAGCAGGCCCTCAAACACACGAGGCGGTGCAAAATAATAGGTCGGGCCAATTTCTTGCAAATCGATTTGCACCGTGCTGGTCGATTCTGGGCAATTGATTGAAAAGCCCGCAACCAGCCACTGAGCAAGCGAGAACAAATGGTCGCCAACCCAGGCAGGCGGCAAATAGGAAATCACATTGTCTTGGTGGTTCAAGCCATCGACGGTGGCCGCCCCCTTGGCCGAGGCCGAGAACGAGCGGTGCGTTTGGCACACCCCCTTGGGTTTGCCAGTCGTGCCCGAGGTGTACAAAATGACCGACACATCGTCAGGCTGGCCAGCAGCGACCGCTTGCTCAAACACACCGGGGTGTTGCTGGTCCCATTGGCGCCCCAGCTCCAGCAATTGCTCGACACTGAGCAAACCGGGCTGGTCATAGCCGCGCATACCACGTGGGTCGTCGTAAATGATGTGCTGGAGTTGCGGATAGGTTTCGCGAATCTCTAGCAACTTGTCGACCTGCTCCTGGTCTTCGGCAAATGCAATCTTTGCCTGACCATCGGCCACCACATACGCCATTTCTGCAGCCACCGCATCTTGGTACATCGGCACCGGGACTGCACGCAGGCATTGTGCGGCAATAAAGCTCATATAGGCATAAGGCCGATTGCCTGAGACCAAAGCCAAATTCTGGCCTTGCGTCAAACCCAATGCAGCCAGGCCGCAAGCCAGCGCACGCACATCGGCGGCCACTTCGGCCCAAGTCCATGTCTGCCAGATACCGTATTCTTTTTCTCGAATCGCCGGATCCTGAGGCCTCTGCTGAGCGTGCTGCAGCATCAACCGCGGAAATGTTGTCTCCATAACCAGTGCCTTCCTTGTCGTGAATGGCAAACACCGCATCGGGTGGCGCTGGGAAAAATCTGCAAAAGCCCTTGGACTCTGTAGCGTAGCTTCAGACCGCTACGCCCACGCCCCCAAAGAGCCGCATTGCAAACCTTCCCGTCTGTTATTTATCTGATGCCTTGCAAGCACCGTTTGTCATCCTGTGCGTGCATCGTAGTAGGTACTTTGACGTTTTAATGTCCTTTCGACGACATTCTTGGGAAAACCCTAGAGAGGTGTTTCCCTTGGATTGCCAAATCCACCTCACCAGGACTGGCTCCCACCAAAATCCTATTGACTATGCTTATGGCACTGCCGTAACGTCTTATCGATATCTAAAACCATAGAGACAAGAAAGCCAGTCATGAGCACACCCCGTAACCCTGCTTTGCAACTGATGCTGCAAAGCAAGCGCAAACCCAGCGCGTCAGAATTAGCAGCCATCCCCTGGCTGGCTGGCCTCAAACCAGTCGACCAGCGTCTGGCCCAACAGGCGCTGGAAGTTGGCGACTGCTTGCAAGGCGATCTGGTCTGCATGGCTGGCAAACCCGTGCGCTACTGGATCGGCGTCATTGATGGCCTGCTGAAAATGAGTAACCACCGCGCCGACGGCAGCACCATCAGCTATGCTGGACTGCCAACTGGCAGTTGGTTTGGTGAAGGCACTGTGCTTAAGCGCGAGCACTACCGCTACGACATCACGGCGCTGCGCAACAGCACGGTGGCGGTATTGCCAGTAGACACTTTCCACTCCCTGCTGGATCGCTCGATTGAGTTCAACCGCACCATCATGAACCAGCTCAGCGAACGGGTTGGCCAGTTCATCACCAGCCGCGAAACCGACCGCCTGAACAGCCCTGATTCACGCGTGGCCCGCACCCTCGCGGCTTTGGTCAACCCGATTCTTGCGCCCAGCATCGACAACACATTGCGCATCACCCAGCAAGAGCTGGCCTACTTGGTCGGCTTGTCGCGCCAGCGCGTCAACATGGCCTTGGTCAAACTGGCCCAGCAAGGCCTGATTGGACTGGAGTATGGGGGCTTGCAAGTACTCAAGCGCCACGCATTGGCAGAGTATTAAGTGCTGATCGCCTTGGCTCTCGAGCGATAGTCAACAGGCCTCTCATGACCTGACGCAGGCAAGCCCAATTGTTTTATTGCATTGACCATGTTGGCTGCCGCTTGAGGGTCAACAATCTGCCCCCCTCCCTGGAGCACTGACGCCCCGATGCAAGTTCTGTAGAGCCCACATGGCCGGCCAGAGTGCGGCATCAGCACGGGCGGCTAGGCATTCTGCAGGCCGTAAGAGCCTGTTCAAACTCTCGATGCAGTCGCGCAAGGCACAAAAAAAGAGGCAATACAAGACGCCTGTTGCAGCGCATACGCCTGTATGAGCACAACGGGCAACACAGCCATGCGCTTTGTTGTGCCTTGCCCTTCGGGTTGGAGCCCAAAAGGCACGCTGCCTTGTTAAAAATCCTCGCCGGACAGATAGCCCGACTGCGGTTTTTGCCGCGCATCGTATCCTTTTGGGCTCCAACGCGGTCTGCGTGGAAACTTTGAGCAGACTCTAAGCGCCGCTATGCGGCACAAGACTGGCGCAGCAAATTGCCAGACTCTGACCTCACACAACGACTGGGCGCTTCACAGAATTTCTATAGCACACAATTCGCACACAAAAACCAAAAACAGTCTTTTTAAGACGATTAAAAACGCAGTTATGCACATACATTGAGCATGCAAAGAATGTTGCAATCATCGTGAAGCTGTCATGGCAGTGTCATTCTTGCTTTTAAAAAAAATGCCGTAACCTATTAATTATTAAGCTGTTTTTAAAAAATCAATTTTTTGATTAAAAAATAGGCAACGTAACAAACCCGCCATCCACCAGAGGCGCAAAGTCGCTCATCGGGCTTAATCCCAAAGTTACCCACAAAGTTATCCACATTTTTTGTGCATTACTTCAAAATCATCATAAAAATCATTCACTTATTAAAAGATGCAACATGACACATCACATTTTTGAGCTAAGCGGCATGGCTTCTGCATACGCCTTGCCTGCTTGCATATGAAATGGCGTCTCCTCCATGGGCCATCAAACTGGCTTACCACCACAGTGACAGGCAACTGGTCAACATGGCTGCTGTCCGCAAGGCGCGGGCAATCTATTTGTCGGATTTGGCCCGCACAATGCATCTGGCAGCTAGAATACGCGTTGCTACTGAGCACCTGTCCATTGAGATAACACAGCGAGAATCCATGTCATTCTTTCAACGCCCCCACTACAAGTCTGAAGCCACGCAGTTCTTAGACAAACTCAAGGCCGACCGTCCGTACCTGGAAGCACAGCAACAGGAAGGCCGCAGCTTGCTTTGGGACAAACGCGTCAGCCCACAAGTCTGGGCCGATTACCGCGCTGGCGAAGTGCCGCAAAAACCCTACGTCTACCAAACCAATACCGAAGCCGATCAAAGCTAAGCGGCACTGCGGCAGGCAGGCCATGCGTCTTGCCCGCCGCCATTGGCCATCGCACTTGGGCCAGCCCATTTGCCAATACAAGCAATGGCCTGCGCAATCTGTTTGTTGCGCTGTCACACGAACCTTGAGGCGTGAACGTGTCTGAAGTCCTGGAGCCTGATTTTCAAACCGAGCCCGATGCGGACGCCGTGCGTGAAAACACCATTGCCCACGCAGAGCAAGCCCAAGCTTCAGCCTTGGCGCGCCTGTATGGCGAGCCCTTGTTTGAACTGCCCGCAGACCTGTATATTCCACCCGATGCGTTGGAGATCTTCCTAGAGGCCTTTGAAGGCCCATTGGACTTGCTGCTCTACCTGATTCGCAAGCAGAACTTCAACATCCTTGACATTCCAATGGTGCCGCTGACGCAGCAGTACATGGGCTATGTGCAAGAAATTCGCTCACGCAATCTGGAGTTGGCAGCCGAATACCTGCTGATGGCCGCTATGCTGATTGAGATCAAATCACGCATGCTGCTGCCCCGCCCGCCCGCAGCACAAGAAGCCGAGGAAGAAGACCCCCGCGCCCAATTGGTGCGGCGTTTGCTGGAATACGAAAAAACCAAGATGGCAGCACGCCAGCTTGATATGTTGCCGCAAGACGGCCGCGACTTCTGGACTCCGCAGGCCTTTTTTGATTTGCAACTTGAGCCCGAGCTGCCCAGCGTCTCGCCAGATGACCTACGCCGTGCTTGGCTGGCGATTGTCAAACGCAGCCAGTTGATGGCGCACCACACCATCACGCGTGAAAAGCTGAGCGTGCGCGAATACATGAGCCAGGTATTACGCGATCTCAAAGACCGACCCTATGCGCCCTTTGAAGCCCTCTTCCGCCCAGAGCTGGGCCTGCCCGTGTTGGTAGTGACCTTTATTGCGATGCTGGAGCTGGCCAAGGAGACGCTGATTGAGATCACCCAGGCCGAGGCCTTTGCGCCGATTTATGTGATGGCCTGCCGACAAAGCGATGGCGAGTCCGAGGTGTCGCCTGCAGCAATGGCCACAGCGCAGGCGTAGAGACTGTTTGCCATCTGCACGCCAACCGCGCTGGAGATCTTGAACAGGCTCTTAGACAGAACGGAACCACTTTGGCACAATCAGCATCTGTATATCCATTCACAAGAGTCGCTTCTTTTCCTTCTCGCAACATTGGCTTGCATCACGCTTTAAAGGTGAATTTTTATGGGGCAACGCATCCGTGCCAACGCACAAGGGCTCGAACACAGTCGCCGCTCACGGCCATTGTTTTGGGGACTACTGGCCCTGCTCATTGTGGCCATAGTGGCTGTCGGCTGGTGGGTTTGGCGCTCACCCGAAGATGCCAAGCGTGAACTGCAAAACCTCCAAACCAATGCGCAAGCCTTGATTTCAGGCAGTCAAACGACCCATGCTGCCACTGAAGACGATCAGCTCAATGCAAGCGAGCTGGCTGCCAAGGACCCCACAACACCAGAGCAAGTGCCAGACAATGCCTTGCCGCTAGAGGCCGAAGAGCCGCTCAATCCGATTGAAGCGCCGATCGAACTGGCCAGCAGCCCATTGCCGACACTGGAGAACTCAGATAGCAGCATCAGCAACGCACTCAGTGCCTGGGGTGTGACACAGCAGGCCCGCAGCATGATTCGCAACGAGCAATTCGTGCGCCGCTTTGTGGCGACTGTCGACAACCTTACGAGCGCACGCGCGCCTTCGGCCATGTGGCCAGTCTTCCCCACTGATCCACGTTTCACGGTACAAGAAGGAGAAGGCGGCACCGAAACCCGCATCGCGCAAGCCAATAGCGCGCGCTACAACCTGGCTGTGCAGTTCATGGAAAACCTCAATGTCGACCAAGCCGCCAAGGACTACAAACACTTCTATCCGCTGTTTCAGCAGGCCTATGAAGATTTGGGCTACCCAAACCGGTATTTCAATGACCGTTTGATCGCGGTGATCGACCACTTGCTGCTCGCACCTGAGCCACTCAACCCACATGTCAACCTGATGCCGGTGCGCGGCCAAATCCCGTCCGAACAACCTTGGGTGCGCTACCAGTTTGAAGACCCGCAGCTTGAAGCGCTGTCTGCTGGACAAAAAATCCTGGTGCGCATGGGTCCAGACAATGCGCGCAAGGTCAAGAGCAAATTGCGTGAGCTGCGCAGTGCGATTGCCAGCACCGCAGCCCCCGCTCAAACCACCTTGCAGCGCGGTGAAGTGGTCTCCGGTACACGCTAGCGTATCAGCTCGCCAGCCGTCAGCGTGTCAGCCCCGCGGATGGTGGCTGGCATGCAGGCTTTTGAGGCGCTCGCGCGCAACATGCGTGTAAATCGTCGTCGTCGATATATCGGTATGGCCCAGCAACATTTGCACGGCGCGCAAATCCGCACCGTGGTTGAGCAAATGCGTGGCAAACGCATGGCGTAATGTATGCGGAGACAGGGACTGTGTGATGCCAGCCAATTGCGCGTACTTTTTCACCAAAATCCAGAACATCACCCGGCTCATGCCTTGGCCGCGGGCAGTAACAAAAAAATCATCGCTGATTTGTCCTGCCAAAATAAGCGCCCTCGCCTCTGTGGCGTAGCGAGCGAGCCAGTGCTGGGCCACGGCACCAAACGGCACCAAACGCTCTTTATTGCCCTTGCCATGCGCATGCAATACCCCTTCAGCCATGCGCAGCTGGTAGCTTTTTAAAGTCACCAGCTCACTCACACGCAAGCCACTGGCATACATCAGCTCCAGCATGGCCTTGTCACGCAGGCCCAGCGGCTCTGCCACATCTGGAGCACTCAACAACAGCTCCACCTGGGCTTCTGACATGGTTTTGGGCACACGCAGCGCTTGTTTGGCAGCCAGCATGCGGGCGGTCGGGTCTTGTTGCACCAGACCTTCGCGCAAAGCCCAGCGGTACAAGCGTTTAAACACCGTCAGGCGTCGGTTTGCTGTAGTCGCCTTGGTGTGCGCATGTTGGGCAGCAAAAAATGCGTGCAAAACGCTCTCAGTGACTGCCGCTAGGCTGTGGCCGTGCTCTTGCGTTTGCAGCCAAAGCGCAAACAGTTCCAAGTCTTTGCGATACGCATACAAGGTATTGCGCGAAAGCCCTTCATGCAACCATATATCGTCAATGAAACGATCAATCAGTGCCTGATTCTGCTCGGAAATGCGCATAGTGTGGGGATGTAAAAAGCCGATGCAAAGCATTGCTTCGCATCGGCTATCAAGATGGCCAATGAACGCTCCATCATGCCACGCCAATCGAACACATGCGCAGAACTGAGGCTCGATTATTCCAGTTTGAGGTTTTGCTTTTTCACCACGTCGCTGTAGACCTCAAACTCTTCTTGGATCTGTTTGGCAAATTCGGCTGGCGAATTGGCCACAACGATTGAGCCCGTATCTTCAATGCGCTTGGCCACGGCGGGCTCAGCCAGCACTTTTTTCAACGCGGAATTGAGTTTTTCAACAATGTCTGGCGGCAGGTCTTTAGGCCCCAGAATGCCATAGTAGGCCATGCGGTTGGCGGGCTCCAGACCCACCTCATTGAAAGTGGGCACATCAGAAATCGCCGCCACGCGCTCAGGCGCAGCTACGACGATGGCGCGCAAACGACCACTGGTGATAAATGGCAATGCCGAGGGCAGATTGTCGAACATGATCGGTACCTGGCCTGCGACTGCATCGTTGAGCCCTGGGCCAGCGCCACGGTATGGGATGTGTTGCATGTCCAGATTCACCAACGACTTGAACAACTCTGTCTGCAAGTGGCCAATGCCGCCCGTACCAGACGAGGCGTATGAGTATTTACCTGGGTTGCTAGAGACTTCCTTGACAAACTCTGCGTAGGTTTTTGCTGGGAAGGACGGATGGACCACCACCACGTTGGGGGTCGCAGCCATATTGATCACCGGAGTGAAGTCGGTCAAGGGGTTATAGGTGATCGCAGGATTGATCGCAGGATTAGAAGCCGTCGTCGAAACGGTCGCCACACTCAGGCTATAGCCATCAGGGGCCGCACGTGCCGCTTCCGCTGCGCCAATGACGCCGCCGCCGCCGCCCTTGTTTTCCACCACAATGGCCTGGCCCAGCTCTTTGCCCAGCGGCTCAGAGATGGCCCTGGCAATGATGTCTGTGGTGCCGCCAGCAGCAAAAGGCACGATCAAACGGATCGGTTTATTCGGGTAATTCGACTGAGCCATGGCAGAGCCCATGGCAGTCAAGCCGAGCATTACAGTAGCGGCTGCGGCCAAGCAATTGCGGCGCGAAATATTCATACACAGACCCTCTAAAGTGAACCAAAGTTAACTAAAGCAAACAGGGTATTTTTAATATCAAATATTCATATGCCAAACAGGAATTACCCTTTACCAGAAGTGCCTCGCAGGTTTTTCCGCACACTGACTCGCAGACCTGCAGAGTGGATTTACACCGCTCCGCGGTCTCAGGCCAAGCGATTGTCTGGCATGTTCTGGCTATACCTCAACGTGTTGCGCTTGGGCTAGTTGTTCACGCGCCTCCAGAGGTCAGCAAGCTTGCTCCATGGGCCTTTGGCATTGAAACCAAAGCAGAAATTGTGAGCAGATAAAAAGCATTTTTTGCCATCCTATGCGCTGCTTTGGCAAAGCGACTCCCACACAAAGCGGGCACAGCACCAGTCAATGCCTTATCCGTGTGCAAAGCCGCTGCGTGCACACTTCCATTGCATTTCAGCACAAAATAATTTCCCGCCAAGCCGGCATCCACCTCCGCTAGTCCGATAATCCTTCGCGATCGTAGGTGCTTTAGCCCTCAGGTTAAGCGCTGGCAAAAGACCTTGGCGCATGCCAATGGCAACGCTTGCCGTGTACATCCCAACCAAACCAATCACCTCTGCGTTTGCGGTGATTTCGACAATGACACCATTACTGAGCCCATTTCAATATTTCTGCACCACCAAAGGCAAACTCGCCCTGCTGATCGGCACAGCCCTTGCACTCATAGGTGGCTACTACTCAGCGCCGCATTTGCCGCCAGTACTGGGCTGGGAAAACGGTTTATTAGAAAACACGCAAGTGGTAATTTTGCTATTTGGCGGCTGCTGGGCTTATGCAGAGGCAACAAATACCGGCAGGCAGCCCAATAAGGCATTTTGGTGGGTCATTACTCCCATTTGGTTTGTGATGGCGCTGCGCGAGCTGAGCTGGGGTGCGGTCTTGCTGATGCCCTTGTATATGGACCCGATCACAGGTCCGATCTTCTCTTCCACCCAACAATTGTTCTACAAGCCTTTAGTCTCCCCTGTATTGGTGCTCCTGGTCGTCGGCCAGTTGGCAGCCGCTTTACGCTGGCGACTCGATCGGCTTTTGCCTGTGCTGTGGCGCGCCAATGCCATTCCATTGCTGGAGTTCAGTCTATTCGTCGCCTGTTTTCTAGTGTCCACTGCCGCTGAAGGGCATATGGGCATGCATATCAGCGGCCTGGATGAAGGCAGTGCTCAGCTGCTAGAAGAGTGGGCCGAGCTCTTGGCTTACATTGCATTGTTCATTGGTCAGGCCCGTGTTTTGCTGGCTTTGCGCAAGCACTCTGCGACCAACGCCAGAGTTTAAACACCAAGGCCACCTCGGATTGAGGTGGCCTGATGAAGGGTTCACAGCGCGCGCACGCGCCACTCAAGCAGCCTGCGCAAGATGGCAGCCGAACACCGGCTGACCAGCTTCAAGTTTCAAATTGGTCTACTTCAAATACCTGGCATGGTGGGCGATATGCTCACCGATGAAGCTGGCAATGAAGTAGTAACTATGGTCATAGCCAGGCTGCAAACGCAACTGCAGCGGATGGCCGGTCGCATCTGCTGCGGCTTGCAGCAGCTGCGGCTGCAGCTGCGAGGCCAAAAAATCATCGGCATCGCCTTGGTCAACCAGCAAGGGCAATCGCTCTGCTGCTGTAGCCAGCAACGCAACAGCATCGTGCGCAGCCCAAGCCTGGCGATCATCGCCCAAGTAGGCCGCAAATGCCTTCTGCCCCCAAGGCACTTGCGCCGGTGCGACGATAGGAGAGAACGCCGATACGCTCTGGTACAGACCGGGATGGCGCAACGCCAAAGTCAAGGCCCCATGGCCGCCCATGCTGTGGCCAAAAATACCTTGCTTGCCAGTCACAGAAAAATGCCTGGCGATCAAGGCCGGCAGCTCATGCGCAATATAGTCTTCCATGCGATAGTGCGTTGACCAAGGTGCCTGCGTGGCATTCAGATAAAAACCTGCACCCTGCCCTAAATCATAGGCCTCGTCGTTGGCAACGCCTTCTCCGCGTGGGCTGGTATCCGGTGCCACCAAAATGACCTGGTGCTCGGCAGCAAACTGCTGTGCGCCCGCTTTGGTGATGAAATTTTGCTCGGTGCAAGTCAGGCCCGAAAGCCAGTAGAGCACCGGGCAAGCCTGACCAGCCAGCGCTGCAGGCGGCAAATACACACCCAGCTTCATAGCCACACCCAAGCTGCTGGATGCGTGCTGCCAGACTTCCTGGCGGCCGCCCCAGCTAGCGTGTTGTTCAATTCGCTCCATAGTGTCTCCTTGCGGCCATCAGGCCTGGTATTTGATCACCGAGCGGATGGACTTGCCTTCATGCATCAGATCAAATGCATGGTTGATCTCATCAAGGCCCATCGTGTGGGTCACAAAGGGTGCCAGATCGATCTTGCCTTCCATTGCATCTTCGACCATGCCAGGCAATTGCGTGCGGCCTTTGACACCACCAAAGGCCGTGCCAAGCCAACGGCGACCAGTCACCAGCTGGAAAGGTCGGGTCGAGATTTCCTGACCCGCACCAGCCACACCGATGATCACCGACTGTCCCCAGCCGCGGTGTGCGCATTCGAGCGCGGCGCGCATCACCTGCACATTCCCGATGCATTCAAACGAATGGTCCACGCCCCAGCCGGTCATCTCAACAATGACTTGTTGAATCGGCTTGTCGAAGTCTTTGGGGTTGATACAGTCGGTCGCACCAAAGGTTTTGGCCAATTCAAATTTGGCCGGGTTGGTGTCAATCGCAATGATGCGCCCCGCTTTGGCCTGGCGTGCGCCTTGAATCACAGCCAAACCAATTCCCCCCAAGCCGAACACCGCCACGCTGTCACCCTCTTGCACTTTGGCTGTGTTGTGCACTGCGCCAATGCCAGTCGTGACGCCGCAGCCTAGCAAGCAGACTTGCTCCGGGTTGGCATCGGGGTTGATCTTGGCCAGTGACACTTCGGCAACCACGGTGTACTCACTGAAGGTGGAGCAGCCCATGTAATGGTAGATGGGTTCGCCGTTGTAGGAAAAACGGCTGGTGCCGTCAGGCATCACGCCCTTGCCCTGTGTCGCGCGCACGGCCACACACAGATTGGTTTTGCCAGATTTGCAGAACTCGCATTCACGGCACTCAGCGGTGTAGAGCGGAATAACGTGGTCGCCCGGCTTGACGCTGGTCACGCCCTCACCCACTTCGACCACGACACCAGCACCTTCATGGCCCAGTACCACAGGAAACAGGCCTTCTGGATCTTCACCAGACAGCGTGAATGCATCGGTATGGCAAACGCCCGTGTCGGTAATACGGATCAGGACTTCGCCTTTTTTAGGCGCAGCCACGTCAATTTCCACGATTTGGAGCGGTTGTCCTGGACCAAAGGCCACTGCAGCACGAGATTTCATCATTATTCCTTTGCGTTTATTCAGTCGAGACAAGGGATGAAGGCAGGGCTGCGCGTTGCGCCATCAGGGACCCGCCTATCGTTTTCAAAGGCCATCCAGTAACCACACTGGCATGGGCCTTGGACACTATTTCAGATAGCTTCTGATAATTTTCATCAATTGGTCAATTTCTTCATCAGGTGTCAGCAGACCCTTTTGAGCTGCGCCATCTTGGCGTAAAAATGTTTCACGCAAATGGCTATCGAGCACCTCGGCCATCAAGCCATTGGTTGCGCCACGCAGTGCCGCCAGCTGCTGCAATAAATCATTGCAACTTGAGCCGGCGTCGACAGCACGCTCTAGTGCTTCGGTCTGGCCTTTGATACGGCGCAAACGCGTGATCACGCGCTTTTTATCTTCAGCTGAATGGGGCATGGCTTTGGCTGTGCGTTGAAGGCGATGGAAACGGCATCCAATGATACAGGCAGGGAGTATATCTTAATACCCCCTACCAGTATATTTTATTTGTAGCGCACAGCATGAATGCCTTGCCGCCTGATGGGTCGCGTGCCTGGTTGTGCATGGCCTAGATGCGGCGCAACGGCCTCACCAACGCCCAAGCCCACGTGGGAGCAACGATCCAGCTACAATTTTGGCTGCCAGTTCAAGCGCCGCATGGCTGCGCATTGAAAATGCCAGCGCGCACGTGCCAGCGCGGGCGATCACTCCATCTAACCAACACAGGATCCGCATGAAAATTTGGGGCCGTATCAATTCAAGCAATGTACGCAAGGTGTTGTGGTGCGCCGAAGAGCTTGGGCTTGCTTATGAGCACATCAATGCTGGCGGCGCATTTGGCCTTGTCAATGAGCCAGAGTACCGTGCTATGAATCCCAATGGCCTGATCCCATGCCTGCAGGATGGTGATCTGATTGTGTGGGAGTCCAATGCGATCGTCCGCTACCTCGCCAGACAATACGGCCAGGAGCCGTTTACACCCGTCTCCCCTGCGGATTGGGCACAAGCCGACCAATGGATGGATTGGGCCTCGCTGTCTTTTGCAGGCCCGCTGCGCGATCTGGTTTGGAATATGCTGCGCTGCCCACCTGAGCAACGCAGCGATGCGGAGATCCAGCGCGGCGAGAAAGAATGCGCCCGGCTAATGCAGTTAGCAAATACTGCACTGCAGCACCAAGCCTTTTTATCTGGCAAGCATCTGGGCGTAGGCGATATTCCACTTGGGTGCATTGCTTATGCATGGTTCTCTTTGCCAGTCGAGCGACCTGCCCTTGAGCACTTATCGCGCTGGTACGCCAGCCTGTGCGAGCGCCCCGCTTACCAGAAAGCGGTCATGACGGCCATGACCTGAAGCCAAGCAAACTGCTGTAGCGGCGCTGCTTGCGCAGTGCCGCATCTACCAGCCAACACGGTGTGCCTGCGTGGGGTGGGATTAAACCGCAGCGCCCAGCCACTGCCGCGCCACATGCACCAGATAACTGGCGCCCAGCGGCAAAATGGCGTCGTTGAAGTCGTAGCTGGCGTTGTGTACGAAACAAGGTCCTTGGCCATGGCCTGCTTCGCGGTGCTGGCCATCGCCATTGCCAATGAAGGCGTAGCAGCCAGGAATCTTCTCCAGCATAAATGCAAAGTCTTCCGCAGCCATGATGGGGGCTTGGTCAATCAGCTGCTCAGGTGGCAGCATCTGCGCCAGCACGCCACGCGCAAATGCTGTTTCACGCGGATGGTTGATGGTCGACGGGTAAATGCGGTTGAACTCCAGGCTGCATTGCGCACCATTGGCCAAACCAATCCCTGCAACCACCTCACCCATGCGGCGCTCGACCAAGTCCAACGTGTCTTTGGTATAAGCACGCACAGTGCCGCTCATCAAGCATTCACCTGGAATCACATTGAAAGTATCACCTGCATGGATGGTAGTGATTGACACCACTGCAGCTTCCAGCGGCGCTTTATTGCGGCTGACAACCCCTTGCAGCGCTGGGATCAACTGGCCCGCGACCCAAATCGGATCAACGGCCAAATGCGGCATTGCTGCATGACCGCCTTTGCCTTGGATGCGGATTTTGAACTCGCTATTCGATGCCAATACAGGGCCAGGTGAGAGCGCAAACGTGCCCGCCGCAATGCCTGGCATATTGTGCATGCCGAACACCGCCTCCATCGGGAACTGTTCTTGCAAGCCTTGCTGCAGCATCACTTGGGCGCCACCACCAAACTCTTCGGCCGGCTGGAAAATCACCACCACTGAGCCCGCAAAGTCGCGTGACTGCGCCAGCTCTTGCGCCGCACCCAACAGCATCGTCGTATGGCCATCATGGCCGCAGGCATGCATGCGACCTGGGATGGTGCTCGCATGGGCAAACGCGTTGGTTTCGTGCATTGGCAGCGCATCCATATCGGCGCGCAGCCCAACCATACGCCGAGCCGTACTGGCATCTGTCAGCGCGCCGCGAATCACCCCAACCACGCCCGTACCAGCCAAACCGCGGTGCACCTCAATGCCCCAATCCTGCAATTTCTGCGCAACCACATCGGAGGTGCGATGCTCTTCAAATGCCAGCTCAGGATGGGCATGGAAATCGCGGCGAATCGCCGTCAATTCAGCGTGGCGGGCAATAATGGCATCAATGGGTTTCATGGATTCACTTCTCACAAACATAGTAGACCGCCTGATTCTAGGGTGTAATCAAAGGCGTGCAATCTCAGAACCTATTTGCGATGTTTTCGCAGTCGCGCAAGGCACAAAAAAGAGGCAACGCAGTAATGCGCTTTTTTGAGCCTTGCACTTCGGATTGGAGTCTAAAAGGCACGCTATTTTGTTAAAAATCCTCGCCAGGCAGATAGCCCGACTGCAGTTTTTGCCACACACCGCATCCTTTTGGACTCCAACGCGGTCTGCGAAAAGATCGTAAACAGGTTCTCAGTGCCTTAATCACCGACGCGGTACAAGGCGGCAGCTTCCATGGCCTGTTGATGGATTTCTCTAGGGGGCAGCGCTTTGCGCTTATGGTCACTCCAGACTTGGCGCCAGGCGCGTGCGCCCGAAATGCCATTGCGCAGCCCCAGCATATGGCGCGCCATACTCAGCACAGGTACGCCACGCGCGACCTCGCGCTCCATGTAGGCGACCATGTCCAATTCGACCTCATCACGGCTGCGCGTAAAAGGCGCAGCACCAAAAAAAGTGGCATCCCAGGTCGTCAAATCCCACGGATGGTGGTAGGCCTGGCGCCCCACCATCACGCCATCCACATGTTCGAGTTGCTCGGCAATGTGTGCATTGGTCTGCAAGCCACCGTTGGTGGCAAAAGTCAACGCTGGAAAGTCTTTTTTCAACTGGTGCACCACTGCGTAGCGCAGCGGTGGAATATCGCGGTTTTCTTTGGGACTCAAGCCTTTAAGCCATGCATTGCGCGCATGCACAATGAATGTTTGGCAACCGGCATCGGCCAGCACGCCAACAAAATCACGCACCGGCGCGTAATCCTCGTTCTTATCCAGACCAATGCGGTGCTTGACTGTGACAGCGATATTGCAGGCATCCAACATGGCTTTGACGCCATCAGCAACCAACGCAGGCTCTGCCATCAAACAGGCCCCAAAGCTGCCACGCTGCACGCGCTCACTCGGACAGCCACAATTGATATTGACCTCGTCATAGCCCCATTGCTCAGCCAACTTGGCGCAAGCGGCCAAATCCCTGGGTTCACTGCCACCGAGCTGCAAGGCCAATGGGTGCTCTGCTTCGTCGTAACGCAAAAAACGCTCTGCACCCCCATGCAAAATCGCGCCAACATGGATCATCTCGGTATACAGCCGCGCATGCTGGCTCAACAACCGATGAAAATAACGGCAATGGCGATCCGTCCAGTCCAGCATCGGGGCGACGGACAAGCGCCATGGATTGTAATTACTCATAACTTATTGTTTTTAAACAATATTAAATCTAACAGTCAAAAACTGAACAATTGAAAAACAGGATATAACCGGGTATTTCTGGGTCAAAAGTGCATCAGTGCGCGCATCATATGCACTTTGATGCACCGTTTTTTTGATGGCCGGGTATCAGCTCACAAGCCCTAGAAATGGCAACAATCACAAAGCGCTGCGAGGGCTGGTTTGCGCAAGTGCGCATCAAAAATCCGGCGTTATTATATTTACGGAACCTCTCAAAACCCAACCTAAGCCAAGATGGTTTGAATTGCAACCGTGATCACACCACGCAGCGCTTCTAAGTTCGATCTTTTGGCGTATCCAGGGCGCAGTCGTAAGCTTTAAGTCGTGGGCGATCCACTACCGGGCACCTCTCGTAACCCCTAAAAACGCGAGTTCATCGCCTGCAACTCATTGATTTATTTGATGCGAATTTTTCGAGGTTGGGGTTTTGAGAGGTTCCCTAAGGACTACGAAGAATTTATTGATAAATAAAACATTCTTCATCCGCGTTATGAAGATCCGATCCCAATGGATCCTAATGAACCAGACAGAAAAGCTCCCAAGCCCGCACCACGCGGGCTTTTTCATGTCTGCCTGCACCAATCCGGCTGGCTGCGCAAGAGCGCCCCCTACCAAAGCCCGCATAGACATTGCAGCAACGACTTGTTAAAGTGACCCAAACCCTGACAACGGAGTGCAATATGAAACATCTTTCGAGAATTCTTGCCGCCGTCCTGTTTGCTGGCTCTTTAAGCGCCCAAGCTGCAGTTGTAATAACGATTGACCAGGTTGGCGACGATGTTGTCTTAAAGGGCAGTGGATCAATAGATACAAGAAATGGATTGAGGCGATCCCATTCAACAAACCCGCCTGCAGGTAGTGCCGGAGTGTATCGAATGCGGCCATTAACAGCCTATATAGCAGCCCATTCAAATGAGCTGGCGGTGTATCAGGGCATGGAAGGTCCTAAGACCATTGGGCCAGGCTATATTGGTCCGGGTAGATACACAGTAGCCAATCAATATTCAGGTGGGAACCTAGTTCTCGATCGAACTTTAATTGCCTTTGATGGAAGTGCTGCTCTGCCAATCCTAATTGATTTTTCCATGACTTTTGAGAATCAAACGCTTGAGACGATTGGGATTGATGTGGGTCGATATAAGTGGACTTGGGGCACACCTGAAGACGGGGACTCTTTGACGGTCTGCGCAGGACTTCCCGCTCCTTGCGTTGAAGAAGAGCCAACCACTCCTACTCGCGCAACCCCAGTCCCTACACTTGGCGCATTCGGCCTCATGGGCCTAGCCGGTGTCATCGGAGCTGCTGGCGCAGCAATGACCCGCAGACGCAAACAGTTACCCAATCTATTCAGCCAAGTCACTTTCAAGTGGCTTTTCTTTTGACCTCGATTGGTCCCCCTCCATAAGAACGTGCTCAGAACCTCCACGCCGATCACGAAATAGATGTGTGCATAGCCAACAAACCAAAAAATCACTACGGCTTGTTCATGAATGGCGAAAATTACAGTAGAATTTCGCCTCTATTAAAAGGCGCATTAGCTCAGCTGGTTAGAGCGACGGAATCATAATCCGCAGGTCCCCTGTTCGAATCAGGGATGCGCCACCAAAATCAAAGGGGTTGCGTCTTACGGCGCAGCTCCTTTTTATTTGGATATTCCCTCTCAGAGCCTGTTCTAAGTCTCCACGCAGACCGCGTTGGAGCCCAAAAGGATACGATGCGCAGCAAAAATCGCAGTCGGCCTATCTGCCCGGCGAGGATTTTTAACAAGGCAGCGTGCCTTTTGGGCGCCACCCGAAGGGCAAGGCACAATAAAACGCATGACTGCGTTGCCCGTTGTGCTCATACAGATGGTTCAGCTGCCACAGGCGTCTTGTACTGCCTCTTTTTGTGCCTTGCGAGACTGCGTCGAGACTTTGAACAAGCTCGCAGGAGGCGTCAATTTTATCGGTGCGCAGCACAACCGACAGACACCTTGAGCAGTAGAAGGCCTCCATAGTCCATCTCTATGGTGAAGAAAGCATGTTTCTAAAGACCGACATGGGATTGACCGAGCTGCTCCGTGCCCCAGTGCTCATCGCTGCAGCATTGATTGGGGCAGTTCGCGCCGCTTACGGGCCTATGCAATCATTTGTCCATCTTAGTCGCGCGCTTTCTGACTTGCCTGGCCTTTGCTGCGTTAGGACTATCCACATCAGGCACAGGCATATTGCTGCCTGAACTGCTGTATGTGCTGGTTTGGCTAGTAGATTGCTGTTCATTAGAGTCAGCGCTGCCAGCCAAAAGAGTGGCTGTTTGCAGCAAATTGCGCTGCGCCTGGACCGAACAGCGGCGATAACTATCAATGAGTACTTGTTCTGAAGCAATTTGGGGCTGGGAACTATCGCGTTGACCCGTGAGAATGTAGAGCACATTAGCGCCCAGCTCTGCATACCGCGCAAGTACCTCGGCGCCTGGTAGCGCAGCACCACCCTCCCAGTTGATGACAGATCGTTTTGTTGCATCAAGCCGAGCAGCTGCCGCCTCTTGAGTGAGGCCCAAACGCTTTCGCTCCTCTTGCAGCCGCAAAGAAATTCCCATTTATTTCACCAAAATATATTGCACAAAGCAATAAATTGCACCATAATCAGCCGAACTACAGCCGAGCATCAACTACCACATACAACACACACGCATCAGCCTCGCTAACAATGAGGAGGATTGCATGGCCAACTGGCCAATTGACCGACTAATCGACTCATCGACCAACGATTGCTTGGACACGCCGCCAACGAAGTGAGCAGCAATGGCCTTTAAGCCTGCTTATGCAGCAATCGAACCAAGCCAAACACCTGTGCCTCCCGGCCATTGAGAATGAACCACTACCATGCAACGAACCAAGCCTGCACCAAACCATATTTGAAATAAAAAGTGCTCAAGCGGCCAAGCGAGCCGATACTCGCAATTGCGCAAAGCACATTCTTAAACCAACTCTTCAGTGCAGCCAAGACGATCAGGTCAACGAGATCGCTGGCTAATACTTCGCACTGTCTATTATGCCCAGTGCATGCTCTATTGCGGTGAGTTTATGCAGCTTCGATGCTGATCATCTCACTGTACACGCATGTACATGATGTTGTAAGTGCCACAGGTACAGCTAGCTGCTGCCTACCCGAGCTCTAGCCATGCCCGTGTGCAAACCAAGCCAACACATTCGGCCTTGTGCCACACCTGCAGCCATTGCAGCAGGGTCTCTCAAAGGGAGTTCAATGATTGATATCACGCTATCATCAGGTCTGACAGTTACCGCGCAGGAGGCCCAGATTATTTTTCGTTGCTGCCTATGGGATTTGCTGGACGGTGAGCTGGTCATGAATGGCTGGGTGTGGGCGGCAAATCAATGTGCTGATGGGTTGAATACTCCCACCTATGTGCCCGTGCGCAAAGCCAATGAGCGTGAACTCGCCATCTGGAGCCTGCTATTAGCCACCCAAAGTGGCCATACCAAAAAGCTGAACCATATCACCTGACCACGCACCTGCCATCATCCTGATCGCCGGCACACTGGCAATTGATCCAGGGCAACTCATCCAGACAAGACTCCTAGCAATGACTATCTGGTACGACTAGATCCTACTGTGAATTCATCGGCGAACCGCTTGCACAAGTCAGCATCGCGGCATCTGCGCATGATCCATGCTAACAGGCAACAAGCATGGCGCTCAAGACAAAGCTGCGAGTGGCACATGATTTGGCAGGTGATGTACATGCACGGCTCAATCTGCAGAGGCCTTTCGCTTCTGCAGGCAAGTTAAAGGGAGCTAGCTTAGCGCTGCATTTCTCCGTGCTGACGGCGCCACCACACTGCCTGTCATTGATGGCCGCTTAATCCAGCATCAATCGCGAATTTGACAATACGCGACTCCACTTCTGGATTGAACCTTAAGATNAATTTGACAATACGCGACTCCACTTCTGGATTGAACCTTAAGATTCTCATTGGGGCCCTGATTAAATATCATTATATCCTCCTACACTACAATAGTGTCATCACTAATGAATCAATGCTCTCTCCAGTCTCCAGACTGCTATTAAATCAACCCATTAACTTTTACCTGCGACTGTTTTGCGGTCATTCACGTTAGCAATTTTTCCAATCATTCATTAGACCGTTAATAAAAAATTGCCCTAACATGTCTCGGAAGGGCAATTTAACACACATCTAATTTTGACAATTTTTGAGAATTTAATAATATTTATTTGCCAGCCTAGAAAACTGTCATTTTACCCATATTGCAATTTGAGAAATTATCAATGGCCCGATAGAAAAGAAAAGGCCAGTCATGGGGCTAGCCTTTTTCTTTGAAGCATCACTTCAGTTGGGTTGGTCTATTTTTATAGTCGCGTGTAATTTTAGCCAATTGAACTGAATATGATTCATACCATTTTTTTGGCCTGTTCTTTGAGCCAATAGGTGTTCTGAGTGAAGTTTCCAAGCACGAATGGACTCTTCATTTGGCCAATATGAAAGAGCTACTTCTTGATTGCCTTCGGTAACTGCATGAAAATCAAGGCAGCCAAATTCTGTTAAAGCGAGTTCCCTCATGCGATTCGCTACTTTTGAATATTCTTCATCTAAAATTCGAACTTTTGCACGGAATATAACAACATACATTTTGTGATCCTTTCGGGTCTGGTGTGGATTTATTTTTTGATTGAAAAAGCAATTTAAGAAGTTCTTCTTTCTCCTATGTTTTAATGGTTGATTGCTTCTTTTTTTCCTTCAACTGGCTCAGCCTTTTAACGTTATTCACACCATTCATTATTGGGTTGGAATAGTGCTTGTTTGTAATGTCTGGGGCACCTCTTGTAACCCAGCCTAAATCTGCACGACTCAAAG
>NZ_SSWX01000002.1 GCF_004803635.1 Lampropedia aestuarii
CGATTTAACGCCAGTAGCGCCTATTGCGCCCACCCCAGTTCCCACCCTCGGCGCATTCGGCCTCATGGGCCTAGCCGGCGCAATCGGCGCTGCTGGCGTTGCGATGAATCGCAGACGCAGGCAGTAAGCCCCAATTAAGCCAAGCCACTTTCGAGTGGCTTTTCTTTTATCAAGGCCCTGCACTAGCGGGGCTTTTTCATTTAGGAGTCTTCATGACCGCAAAACTGCAAGCACCAATCACAGTCGATTTGAAAATCAAGATCACCAACGACACCCAAATCGGTGAAGTGACCATCGGCATGCCCATGGGGCGATATATCACCGAGCAAGAGCTGCGCGACCGCGTTGCACAGTTTGAGAAGGAGGAAATGCCCGAAGGCTTCCGCCTGATGAACAAACGCGAATGGTTCGATAGCGTCTTTGGCCTGTGCCATGACGGTGAAGATGACGATGGCAATCCTCAATATCTGAGCTATGCCATGCCTGGTGGAGATGAATGGGATGAGTAACCCAGCGCCAGCACCCCTTACAAACCAAGCCCGCCATTGAGCGGGCTTTTTCTTTGGAGAACCAATGAAAGAAACCGGACTGATGTTCAAAGCACCGCTGGTGCGCGCCATCCTCTCAGGGCAAAAAACGCAGACGCGGCGCATTGTGAAGCCTCAGCCAAGTGCCGGGAAAAGCTTTCAAGGATGGGTAATCAGTAGTAGTGGCGGAAAACATGACGGGAAAGCCGTCTGGGGTGCTGGCTCTGGCCATTTCATTTCGGAATCAGAACGCGCT
This sequence comes from Lampropedia aestuarii, assembly GCF_004803635.1. Classification (GTDB taxonomy): domain Bacteria; phylum Pseudomonadota; class Gammaproteobacteria; order Burkholderiales; family Burkholderiaceae_C; genus Lampropedia; species Lampropedia aestuarii. Next base: position 784 of record NZ_SSWX01000002.1, read on the forward strand.
CGCTGTCCCTACGGCAAGCCCGGTGACCGCATCTATGTGCGTGAGACGTGGTGCCGACAAGTTGATGAGGATGGCTTTCTGTTGGATGCCTACTGGTATCGAGCCAGCACTCCAGATGTTGTGAACTCTGAGGATGGTGAGAAATCGCCTTGGCGACCCAGCATCCATATGCCAAAACATGTTGCCCGCATCTGGCTGGAAATCACCGGCGTGCGCGTTGAACGCTTGCAGGACATCAGCCACGACGACGCCATGGCCGAGGGAATGGCTTGGGATGATGCCATTCACGACTTCCAGAAGACATGGGAATCTACCGGCGGCGACTGGGATGCAAACCCTTGGGTCTGGGTGATTGACTTCAAGCGGATCGAAAAGCCATGAGCTTCACCCGAAGCACGGTAGGCATGCCAGAAGACCAGGCCTACCTGCTCCACCACTTCGCCTGCCCCAGCTGCAGTGCAGCGGGAATCACACCAGGCACACAACAGCGCTGCGCCACCGGTGCTGCGCTATGGGCCCAATACCAGGGCGCATACAACGCCCGTGAACACGCCGAGCGCTCAGCGCCAGCGGCACAACTCAAATCAACACGATAACAAACGAGAAAGGTCAATCATGATGACCACAGAACCAGTCCGTACATATCGCGTGAACCGCGCAAGCGAATTGCTGGACGTCTCGCGCGCAACAATTTACCGGCTAGTGCGCGCCAAAAAGCTGGTGCTTGTAAAAGTAGGCGAGCGCGCCAGTGGAATAACCGCAGATTCCCTTGAGCGCCACATTGCCTCTGGGATGACCGAGAATGGCAGGTAATTTGCGTGCGCCAAGGCCTAGCCTTGCCGGTAGCTACACTGGTAGCTAGTAAGAATATAGCTACCACATGCATTCCCAATGAATTGATTTAGTTAGGTTTTTTTAAATGATCATGCTTGCCAGCTGGAACGTCAACTCCCTGAACGTACGCATTGCCCATGTGCTGTCCTGGCTCGAAGCCAACCCCGTCGATGCGCTGGGCTTGCAAGAGTTGAAGCTGATTGACGCCAAATTCCCCACTACGGCGTTCAGTGAGCAGGGTTACCAGACCCACGCTTTTGGCCAAGCCACCTACAACGGCGTCGCAATCGCCCACAAGGCACAGGCCAAGGACATTGAACGCAATATTCCAGGCTATGCTGACAGCCAATCGCGCGTGATCAGCGCCACTTTGGTCTTTGACACACTGGAGATACGCCTGATCAACGCCTATTTCGTCAACGGCCAGGCTCTGGATTCTGACAAGTTCACCTATAAATTGGAGTGGCTGGCACATTTGCAACGCTATGTCAGTGAGCAACTCGCCAGCCACAAACACGTGGTGCTGATGGGCGACTTCAACATCACCGCGCAAGACCAGGACTCCTGGGATCCAGACGGATTGCGTGAGACGATTCACCACAGCAGCATTGAACGCGCGGCATTCCAACAACTGATTGATGCCGGGCTGGTTGATACCTTCAGAGAATTCGAGCAAGTCGAGAAAAGCTTCTCGTGGTGGGATTACCGGATGCTGGGTTTTCAGAAAAACCGCGGCTTGCGCATCGACTATGTGCTGGTCAGCGAATCACTGCGCCCAGCCCTAACCCGCAGCTGGATTGACCGCGCACCAAGAAAATGGGAAAAGCCCAGCGACCATGCGCCGGTTGTGATTGAGCTGGATATAGACAGGCTTTAACTAGCAAGCGCTTATTCCTAGCGCTTGTTCACTATATATATGCATATGCGGCACAGACAGTTCGCCTAGGAGCGTCATCAGCAGCACGCCGCCTTGGTTGCAGTACAAAGAAAAAGGGCTTGCCTGGCAATTGCTAGGCAAGCCCTTTTCATGGCCGCACCGCAGCCTTATTTCAACGCTTTGAAACGCACACGTTTTGGTTGTGCAGCTTCATCACCCAATCGCTTGCGTTTGTCGGCTTCGTACTCTTGGTAGTTGCCATCAAAGAAAACCCATTGGCTCTCCCCTTCAGCGGCCAGGATGTGCGTGGCAATGCGGTCGAGGAACCAGCGGTCATGGCTGATCACCAACACGGAGCCGGCGTACTCCAGCAGCGCGTCTTCCAACGCGCGCAGGGTTTCAATGTCCAAATCGTTCGATGGCTCATCGAGCAGCAGCACGTTGCCGCCCTTGAGCAGGGTTTTGGCCAAGTGCAGGCGACCACGCTCACCACCGGAGAGGTTGCCCACTTTCTTCTGCTGATCACCGCCGTTGAAGTTGAAACGGCCTGCATACGCACGGCTGGCCATTTGGAACTTGCCCACATTGATGATATCCAGCCCACCTGAGATATCTTCCCAAACGGTTTTGTCGTCGGCCAGCTCATCACGGGCCTGGTCCACGTAGGCCATTTGTACCGTAGCACCGATATCGACCACCCCCGCATCAGGCTGCTCACGGCCAGCAATCAGCTTGAACAGTGTCGATTTACCTGCACCGTTAGGGCCGATGATGCCGACAATCGCACCGGCTGGAATAGTGAAGCTCAGGTTGTCGATCAGCAAACGGTCTCCAAAGGACTTGCTGACATTTTTGAATTCGATTACTTTGGTGCCCAAGCGCTCGGCCACAGGGATGAAAATCTCCTGGGTCTCGTTGCGGCGCTGGTACTCGTGGTCTGACAGCTCCTCAAAGCGGGCAATACGCGCCTTGCTCTTGGCTTGGCGGCCTTTGGCGTTCTGGCGCACCCACTCCAATTCTTTCTTCAGGGCTTTGGCACGGGCATCTTCGCCTTTTTGCTCAGCTTCAAGGCGGGTTTGCTTTTGTATCAGCCAGTCGCTGTAATTGCCTTTGTATGGAATGCCGTGGCCACGGTCGAGCTCCAAAATCCACTCAGCAGCATTGTCCAAAAAGTACCGATCGTGGGTAATGGCCACCACCGTGCCAGAGAAACGCTGCAGGAACTGCTCCAGCCAGTCGACGCTTTCCGCATCCAAGTGGTTGGTAGGCTCATCCAGCAGCAGCATGTCGGGTTTGGACAGCAGCAGTTTGCACAAGGCAACACGGCGCTTTTCACCACCAGACAGGTTGCCAACAATCGCATCCCAAGGTGGCAGGCGCAAGGCATCAGCGGCAATTTCCAACTGGTGCTCAGAGTCAGTGCCTGAAGTGGCAATAATTGCTTCGAGGCGTGCTTGCTCAGCAGCCAAGGCATCAAAGTCGGCATCTTCTTCTGCGTAAGCTGCGTAGACGGCCTCGAGCTTGTCTTTGGCCTCCATCACCTCGCCCATCGCCTCTTCGACGCTTTCGCGCACGGTTTGCTCTGGATTGAGCTGAGGCTCCTGTGGCAAATAGCCGATTTTCAGGCCCGGCATGGGCAGGGCTTCGCCCTCGATCTCCTTGTCAATGCCAGCCATGATTTTGAGCAGACTGGATTTGCCGGAGCCGTTCAGACCCAGCACGCCAATTTTGGCGCCGGGGAAAAAGCTGAGAGAAATATCCTTGAGGATCTGACGCTTGGGAGGAACCGTTTTGCTGACACGGTTCATCGAATAGACGTATTGAGCCATTTTCTAAAAATTCCTAAAAACACGCTGCAAACAACAGGCATCTTGCAACAACATGCGCATTATCGATGCAAAGTACGATACTGCGACAACATAGACGCCATGCCGCACAGGGACAAGTGCACAACAAGGCAGGCAATCGCCATTAAAAAAGCTGCAAAAACCAGCAACCTATGCGAGAATGGGGGCGTTTTGGGTTTCAGTCGCCCAAAAACACGGTGATTTCGCAGCGTTGGCTTGAGCCTTACTACAAGGTGTATCAACCGCACAATTTAAAAAAAACAACGCACATCGCCCGGTACTGAACAGCTCTTATCATTTTAGGGGCTGCGGGTAATAACCAAGAAGTCAGCACCTCAGCGTGCCAAATATACAGTGACATTTGAATCTTTAAACCTGTCTGCCGACATCGTATCGGCCGTGGCAGAGCTGGGCTACGCCCAGCCAACTCCTATTCAAGCGCAATCTATTCCGCTTATTCTGGCAGGCCATGACTTGCTCGCCGGTGCCCAAACAGGCACTGGCAAAACAGCGGCCTTTACCCTGCCTTTGCTGGAACTGCTCAGCCGTGAAGACAACCGCACCGGCCCACGCCCGGTGCGCGCATTGATCTTGACACCAACGCGCGAGTTGGCCGCTCAAATCGACGACAACATCAAGTCTTATAGCAAGCATTTGAAAATACAGTCGACAGTGATTTTTGGCGGTGTGGGCATGACCCCCCAAATTAACCGCATCAAAAAAGGGGTGGATATTCTGGTGGCGACTCCTGGGCGCCTGTTGGATTTGCATGGCCAAGGCTATGTGGATTTGAGCCAAGTGGGCTTTTTGGTGCTCGACGAAGCCGACCGCATGCTCGACATGGGCTTTATCCATGACGTGCGCAAAGTTCTGGCCCTGCTGCCAGCCCAAAAACAATCGCTGCTGTTCTCTGCCACCTTCAGTGACGAGATCAAGCAATTGGCCAGCACGCTGCTGAACAATCCGCAGCACATCCAGGTGACACCGCCCAACACGACGGTTCAACGCATCGCGCAGGTGATTTACCCAGTTGGGCGCCAAAAGAAAAAAGCGGCGCTGCTGCACATCATCACCTCCAAAGAGTGGAACCAGGTACTGGTGTTCACGCGCACCAAGTTTGGTGCCAACCACATTGCGGACTACCTGAATAAGAACGGTGTCTCTGCGATGGCCTTGCATGGCAATAAAAGCCAGTCCGCCCGCACCCAAGCACTGTCGAGTTTCAAATCCGGCGAGTTGCGCGTCTTGGTGGCCACCGATATTGCCGCACGCGGCATTGACATTGACGAGCTGCCACACGTTGTGAACTACGAAATTCCTAACGTCTCGGAAGACTACGTGCACCGCATTGGCCGCACAGGCCGTGCCGGCAACGAAGGCCATGCCGTCAGCCTGGTGTGCCTAGACGAAGAAGGCTTCATGATGGAGATTGAGCGCTTTACCAAGCAGGAAATTCCAGTGGAGATCCTGCCTGAGTTTGCGCCTGAGCCCGATGAAGTGCCCGAGCCGATTGCGATGGGTCGTCAAACCCTGTGGGGTGGTGCGGGCAAGCCGCCCAGCCGAGACGTCATGCAAGCGGCAGCGAAAGCAGCGCGCAAGGAAATGATGGAGCGTATCAACGCCAAGAAAACGCCCAAACCAGCGCGCAAAAAACCGGCTCACAACACGGAGCAGCCATTCAATGCCGCCGCCGATGCAGGCGACATGCGCGAGCAAGCCGACGGCGAGTCAGCTGGCCAAAAGCGTCCGCTCGATGCGGATGGCAATCCAATCAAACGCCGCAACCGTTTCCGTGCAGGGAAAAATGGCCGTGCCGCTCGCGCCAGTAGCAATGGGGGCAATGACCAGGCACAGGCAGGCGGCGCAGACACACGCGCTGAAAAGCAAGAGGCGCCGCGCCGCAACAACAACCACGCTGGCAACGGGCAAAACGCAGCGCGCAATGGCAATTCCAGAGCCAACCACCAAGGTAATCGCTCACGCCAAGGCGGCGGCAATGGCAACAATGGGGGCTTTGGGGGCGGGCAGCAACCGCAACCACGCTCGCGTGAACCAATGCTCAGAGCCGACGCACATCTGGGTACGCAAACCGGCTTTTCGCTGGCCCCTGCGCAACGCGGCGACAGTGGCCGCCAACCTGACCCGATGCGCACCAGCGTAGACAGCATGACCGAGCGCAGCCGCAGAGGCAACGGAGGCAACCGTGGTGGCAACCGTGGCCGCTCAGGCGGTGGCCAGGGCATTTCCCCGCTGCAACACAGTGGCACCTCTTTTTCCGGCCGCCGTAGACCGTAAGCCACAGCGCTGTCTGCTCAATAATATTGGCAGACAGCGCCCCGCAGGCAGCCTCTGGAACACATGATCAAGATGCTGCCTGATTTTTCAAACAATACGCAGGGCCTGGCTCGTCTGCCTATGTAATATTTTTCTTTTTTGCATCGCTGAAGTACTGGCAGCACTGTTGACACACCAGTTTGCCGCCTTGAGCAATGCCCAAAGCACCTATGACTGCTGCGCAAAGCTTGATAATTATCTTTGTTTTGATTGCCGCCAGCGCGTTTTTCTCGCTGGCTGAAATATCCCTTGCCGCTTCAAGACGCATACGGTTGAGACAGCTGGCAGCAGATGGTGATGCACGCGCACCTCGCGTGACGCAAATGCAAGAGCAGCCAGGCGACTATTTCACCGTCGTGCAAATTGCGCAAAATGCCATCTCCATCATGGGCGGCATTGTCGGTGAAAGCGCATTCAGCCCATACATCACCAGTGTCCTGAGCCTGTGGTTGTCTGAGAGCAGCGCGCAAACAGTCGGTTTTCTGGTGTCGTTCCTGACCGTCACCTCGCTATTTATTGTGTTCTCTGACATTGTGCCCAAACGCATGGGCATGACAGACCCAGAACTGCAGGCGATGCGTGTTTATCGGCTGATGCAGTTTTTCACCACCGTACTCAAACCGCTGGTGTGGCTCTATAGCAAGATCAGCGATGGCATTTTCCGCATGCTGGGCATGAACACCGTGCGCGATGACCGCATCACCTCTGACGATATTCTGGCAATGGCCGAGGCCAGCACGCAAGCAGGTGGCTTGGCCCAAAGCGAACAACGCGTGATTGCCAACCTGTTCGACCTCGATAACCGCTTGGTCACCAGCACGATGACCTCGCGTGATCGGATTGCTTTTTTCCTGCAAAACGACACCGATGCGCTGATCAGGGCCCGCATTGCAGAAGAGCCCTACTCGACCTATCCAGTCTGCGACCGCGATATTGACCATGTGATTGGTTATGTCGATGCCAAAGACCTGTTCCAGCGCGCGCTGAACAACCAGGCGATTTCGCTCAAGGACGAAGGCCTGATCCATAAAGTCTTGGTCATCCCGGATCGACTCACACTGACTGAAACCCTGGACCAATTCCGCCAGGCACAGGAAGACTTTGCCGTGGTGGTGAATGAATACAGCCTGGTTGTTGGTGTTGTGACGCTCAATGATGCAATGAGTACCGTGATGGGGGGGTTGATTGGCCCCGACGACGAAGAGCTGATCGTGCAGCGCGATGCCAACTCCTGGCTGATCGACGGCATCACACCGATTGAAGATGTGGTGTATGCATTGTCGATTGAAGAATTCCCGCACTTTGAAGACTACGACACTTTGGCGGGTTTTTTGATGGTGATGCTGCGCCGCATTCCCAAGCGCACCGACAGCGTCAACTGGGGCGGCTTCAAGTTTGAGGTGATGGATGTGGACAGCTACCGCATTGACCAGGTGCTGGTCACACGCCTGAATGCCCAAGGCCAAAGTCCGGAGACGACACCAGACAACAAGCGGCTCACAAGCGACTAAGCGCCAGCTCTAAGAACGTGTTTACGATCTTTTCATAGTCGCGCAAGGCACAAAAAAGAGGCAGTGCAAGGCGCCTGTTGCAGCTCATACGTCTGTATGAGCAAAACGGGTAACGCCGCAATGCGCTTTTTTGTGCCTTGCCCTTCGGGTTGGAGCCCAAAAGGCGCACTGCTTTGTTAAAAATCCTCGCCGGGCAGATAGCCCGACTGCGATTTTTGCCGCGCACTGCATCCTTTTGGGCTCCAACGCGGTCTGCGCAAAGATCGTAAACACGTTCTAAGGGCCTGACTCACACCTCAATCAGCCAATCTGCTCGGTAGGCCTGTCTTTCCTCTGGCTTTGGATAGCCGACCGGGTTGGCCATAACGTGGCAGCCCTGCTGCACATAGTCGAGGTGGCAGTGCAAATGGCCATGCAACCAGGTGTCAACGAAGGGCAATAAATCGTCCCAGGCATTGCAAAAGCCAGCCGTACCGGGCACGAGGCCATAGCGCGGATCGGCACTCAACAGCGAGGGTGCGAAATGGCTGACCACGACCGTTTTGCCATCAAAGGGCTGCGCCAACTGCGCTTGCAGCCATTGGCGCGATTGCAAAGCCAGTGTGCGTATTTGCCGCGCTAAAAAAGGCTGGCCACGCCGGCTGATGTGCATGCGTGGCAAGTAGAAATTGGCGGCCCGCATGGCTTTGCGTCGCTGCACTTGGCGCACCAGCGCATTGTCTGTGGGTTTGACCAAGGCATCAAAGTCAGCCCATAGCGTGCTGCCCAGCCAGCGGATTCCGCCGAGCACTACACACTGCCGATCGAGCCACGTAATGCCCCACTGCGCGCAAGCGAGTTGTAGCTGGAGGTAGGTCTGGTCGTAGTCGCCATCGTCAAACTCATGGTTACCCGGCACATACAGCACAGGCACGGGCCAGCCTTTGAGCGGCGAGAAATAATCCAAGCCAAAATGGCCACCCTGAAAATGCCGCGACGCCAGATCACCTGCCAACACCAACAGCTCAGCGCCTGGCAAAGGCCGGGGCACAAACAGCGGGTCACTGTCCCAGTGCAGATCCGATATCAGCTGTATACGCATGGCAATCGGTGGTGTCAACGTGCATTACGCATCGTCATTGGACTGCACTACGGCAGCAGGCAGAGCTGCATCCGAGGCACGATGATCCAACTGCGCAAGACCTGAGGCGGCAGGAGCTGGTGGGTTTGCGGCAGGTGTGGCTGCACCGGCCTGGTGCACAGGTTCCCCAGGATCGTCAAACTCCCAAAAACGCTGCGCGGCAAACACCGCATTGGGGTAGGTTGCACGACCACGGCTGCCGTTGTAGCGGCCTAAAGCCATGAAAAGATCGCCTTTTTCAATGTCCAGGTAATGGCGCAAAATCACATTACCAAAGCGTAAATTGGTCTGCATGTGAAACAGCTTTGCCGCGTCGTCATCCCCAATCACCCGCGTCCAAAATGGCATGATTTGCATGAAGCCGCGCGCGCCCGCATACGAGATCACATGCTTGCGAAAGCCGCTCTCAACCTGGATCAGGCCCAGCACCATCGCGGTATCCAAACCCGCGCGCTTGCTCTCATACCAGACCGTTTGCAAAAACTCATGGCGCAAGCCAACATTGGGCATGCGCTTGGCCAATTTGTCACTGGTGGCTGTGAGCCATCGCAGATAAGCCAGGCGGCTGGCCGTATCCACGAAAATAGGCTCTGGCGGCGTCGCATTGGCAATTGCCGCCTGCAAGGCCGAGCGCACCGAATCGACCAAGGGCTCTTCCAACTGCTGGGCCTGCACATGCGGTGCAGCCGCCAAGAGCAAGCACAAAGCACCTGCAACACACCGCTGTTTAAGTCGCGCGCGTGCCTGGGCCTTGTTGAGATGAGAATTTGCCATAAGACGTGCCTGATGCAATGCCCGGGGTGGTCCTGAAGTTAATAAACACCTTGCTCGCGCAAGAATGCGTCAACATGGTCTAAAGCCACTTTTTGCGACTCGGTTTGGCGGCGGTGTTGGTACTCCAACTGGCCTTCATTGAGGTTGCGCTCCGAAATAACGACACGATGCGGCACGCCAATCAACTCCCAGTCAGCAAACATCGCACCTGGCCGGCCGCCTCGGTCATCCAAAATGACATCAACACCAGCAGCTAGCAATTGCGCATGCAAACGCTCAGCTGCGGCTTGTACAGCCTCACTGCGGTCCATGGCAATTGGGCAGATCACCAAAGTAAACGGTGCAATGGCATCGGGCCAGATAATGCCGCGCTCGTCGTGGTTTTGCTCGACCGCAGCAGCCGGCAGGCGCGAGACGCCAATGCCATAGCAGCCCATTTCAAAGAATGCGGGCTTGCCGTTGACATCCAAGAAGGTCGCATTCATGGCCTTGCTGTACTTGGTGCCCAAATAAAAGATATGGCCCACTTCAATGCCGCGCTCAATCGCCAGCACACCTTTGCCATCGGGCGAGCGGTCACCTGCCACCACATTGCGCAGATCGGCTACCAGATCAGGTTCTGGCAAATCACGGCCCCAGTTCACGCCTGTGTAGTGGAAATCCACCTCGTTGGCGCCACACACCCAGTCGCTGAGCACAGCAACATCGCGGTCAGCAATGATTTTGACCGGCTTCAACAAACCGACGGGGCCCAAGTAACCTGGCTTGGCACCAAAGTGCTCGAGAATTTCAGCTTCGCTGGCAAAGCGGAAGCCAGCATTCAATCCTTCAATCTTGCTGACCTTGACCTCGTTCATGTCATGGTCGCCGCGCAGCAACAGCAGCCAAATCTGCACACCCGCTGGCTCGCCTGCATCATCGAGCAGCTCGGTTGCCAACACCAGTGACTTCACCGTATTCTGCAAGGGAATAGCCAACAGCTCAGCCACATCGGCGCAGGTGCTTTTGCCTGGCGTCGGTGTTTTCGTCAACGCAGCTGCTGCGGCTGGACGCGGCTCAGTTGGGGCCAGCGCCTCGGCTTTTTCGATGTTGGCGGCGTAATCGCTCTCAGGACAATAGATGATCGCATCTTCGCCAGTTGCGGCAATCACTTGAAACTCTTCACTCAAGTCACCACCAATGGCGCCACTATCGGCAGCGACCGCGCGGTATTTCAAACCAAAGCGGTCAAAAATCTCGCGGTAGGCTTGGCGCATGGTTTGGTAGCTGATTTGCGCGGCAGCCGGGTCTTTGTCGAAGCTGTAGGCGTCTTTCATGATGAACTCACGCCCACGCATCAGACCAAAGCGCGGGCGGCGCTCGTCGCGGAACTTGGTTTGAATTTGGTAGAAATTCACCGGCAGTTGTTTGTAACTGCGCAATTCATTGCGCGCCACATCGGTCACCACCTCTTCACTGGTTGGCTGAATCACAAAATCGCGTTCATGGCGGTCTTTCACACGCAGCAATTCCGCGCCCATTTTTTCAAAACGACCAGTTTCCTGCCACAACTCACCAGGCTGGATCACCGGCATGCTCATCTCGACCGCATGGGCACGGTTCATTTCTTCGCGCACAATCGCCTCGACCTTGTGCAAAACCCGCAGGCCCATTGGCATGTAGTTATAAATACCTGCACTGACCTTGCGGATCAGGCCTGCGCGCATCATCAACTGGTGGCTGACCACTTCCGCATCGGCAGGGGCTTCTTTATAGGTGGAGACGAAGAAATTCGAGGCTTTCATGGAGACCTAAGCCGTCAATTAAAACGGCAAATCAATGTGTTGGAGCTGCTCTTGGCCATTCGCCCATTGGCTTAATGGGTCTATCGCGGCATAATAAGGGCAATTAAAAATTAAGGTGCAATTATGCTTGACAGAGAAGGCTTTAGGCCAAATGTCGGCATCATATTGCTCAACCAGCGAAATCAGGTTTTCTGGGGCAAACGTATCAGAACACACAGTTGGCAATTCCCGCAAGGTGGGATTGACCGAGGCGAGCGGCCTGAACAGGCCATGTTTCGCGAACTGCATGAAGAGGTGGGCTTACACCCCCACCACGTTCGAATCATTGCCCGAACCCGAGACTGGTTGCGCTATGAGGTGCCAGACCGATTCATTCGCCGTGATGCCAGGGGCCATTACAAGGGGCAAAAGCAGATTTGGTATTTGCTGCAGTTAGTAGGCAATGACTGGGATTTGAATTTGCGTGCCACCGACCATCCGGAATTTGACGCTTGGCGTTGGAATGATTATTGGGTGCCACTGGATGTGGTGGTGGAGTTCAAGCGAGGCGTGTACGAAATGGCCTTGACTGAGCTGTCTCGCTTTATCCCTAGAAATGAAGCACGCAACCGGTATCTGCGCGGGGGCTTCAGATCCAACCACAAAGGCTTGTCGTCTCCAGCCTCTGTCCACGAGGACTTGCAGCAAGCGCCTGAGGGGCATCCACAAGTGCTGAGAATGCGCAACCCGCTGATGCCGCGCACCAACTCTTTGCTGGTCAATAGCCATGTGGACTTGCCGCCCGGTGCCAGTTTTGACCCAGACCCCGGCCGCAACAACAATGCATAAGCAGTTAGGCCAACCAAGCCCATATTGCCAACTGAAAAAAGCCATGTGAGAAAACTGTCTCACATGGCTTTTTTCATGCAGTGGGCTCAAGCGGTCGATTGTGCAGATACCGCATCAGAAGCTTGCGCCGCAGCAGCACTGGCAACAGCGGCCTCCCCGACCGGCGCACTGGACTTGTCGCTGCGCAGCCGCATGCCGTTGGCAACCACCAGCAAACTGATGCCCAAGTCGGCCACGACAGCCATCCACATGGTCGCCATGCCTGCGACGGCCAACGCCAGGAAGATGGCTTTACCTGCCAGCGCCAACACAATGTTTTGCCAGACAACAAAATGGGTTTTGCGCGCCAGGCGGAAAACACCTGGCAGGCCGCGCAAATTGCCACTCATCAGCACCACATCGGCGGTCTCGGCAGCAATATCCGTACCGTGGATGCCTCCAATGGCAATGCCCAAATTGGCTTGTGCCAAAGCTGGCGCATCATTGATGCCATCGCCAATCATGGCGGTAGGGGTTTGTTTGCTGTAAGCGGCAATCGCATCCAATTTGTCTTGTGGCAACAGGCCGCCTTGCGCTTTGGCAATGCCGATTTGCGAGGCGATGTATTGCGCAGCCGCAGGACTATCACCACTGAGCATCGCCGTTTGCATACCAGCTTGTTGCAAACTTTGTACCACCAGCGGCGCCTCGGCCCTCACTGTGTCCGTGACTGCGAACAGTCCGACAATGTGCTCGTCTGCGGCCAAAGCGGTCACCGAAAAACCTTGATTGCGCCATTGCTCAACCTGCGCAGTCGCCTCAGCAGCCACGCTCGCCTGCGCAGCTTGCTGCAACCAATGCAGGCTGCCTAAACGCCAAGTACGGCCTTGCCACTGCCCGCTCATGCCAGAGCCTGGCGCTTCTTGCACAGCCAGGGCGGCATAGTCCGAAGCGGTCCACGCGCCAGCTTGCGACTGCAAGCCTTGTGCAATGGCCGTGGACACCGGATGCTTGGAATGCGATGCCAGTGCATAAGCCAAATGGCTGATCAATGCGCCATCAACACCGTCTTGACCAGCCTGGCTGGTGGGCAAGGCTTGCCAATTGTGCAGTTGGGGCTTGCCTTCAGTGAGCGTGCCCGTCTTATCGAATGCGATCAGTGCAATTTGGCGTGCTTTCTCCAGCGCTTGCCCACCTTTGAACAATACGCCTTGCTTGGCCGCATTGCCCAGTGAGCTGACCATCGCCACCGGGGTGGCAATCACCAAAGCGCAAGGGCAGGCAATCACCAGCAAAGCCAGCGCACGGTAAATCGCATCCATCCAGGCCCAACCAAACGCCAAAGGCAGCACCAAAGCAACCAACAAAGCCAACACCATCACAATCGGCGTATAGATCTGCGCGAAGCGATCCACTGTGCGCTGGATAGGTGCTTTGGCTTGCTGCGAACGCTCAACCATCTCGACAATCCGGTCCAGCAGCGTTTTGCCAGCCTCACCAGTGACCCGCATTACGATCGTGCCCGTAGTATTGATACTGCCAGCAAACAACACATCTCCCGTGCTTTTGTCAACAGGCGTGCTCTCACCTGTGATCGGGGCCTGGTTTACCGCGCTTTGCCCATTGAGCACTTCCCCGTCCAGAGCGATGCGTTCGCCAGCGGCCACACGCAGTTGATCGTCTGGCTGGACATCTCGCACGTTGACCTCCTGGGTGCGGCCATCAGCAAATACCTTCAACACGGTTTGCGGCATCGTCACCATCAACTCACGCACTGCATTGCGTGCTCGCTCCATTGACGCGTCTTCTAATTTTTCAGCCGCGACAAACAAGGCCATCACCATGGCGGCCTCGGCCCACTGACCAATCAGAAACGCCCCGGTCACGGCCACAGCCATCAAAGCGAGGATATTGAGCTGGCCACGCAGCAACGATTTCAAGCCCGACTGGTACACGCCAAAGCCTGCCATGACAATCGCCACGGCAGCCAAACCCATGCTCGCCCCCCTGACTGCAGCCGAGTCGCCAAGCAACATATGCAGCAATTCGGCTGACAAACCCAGCACCAGAGCCAAGCTCACACGCCACCATGGCGCCAAATCGCCATGGTCGTGGTCATCATGGTCAGAACCACCTGCTTCACCACCATGGTCGTGATCGTGGCCCTGTTGACTATTGCCTTGCTGCGCCTTCTTTTTGCCACCCAACTGGAGAAATGGCGTGGTGGTGCAGCTGCCACAGCCAGCAGCGGTGCTGCGCGCGTCTTGCAGCTCGGCCTGCGCTTGCCCTTCTTCGCTGACAGGCCGACGCCGATGGTGGTGATGGTGATGGTTACTTTTTGTCTGTTTCATGGAAACGCTCCCGCTGCTTTGGAATCAATGAGAGAATTAAAAACATTGAAGCAGCTTTAATGTCAAGCCCCCATATCCACTGTGCATTGGCCTTATAGACCACAATGCGCTAAGAGCTACGCCACGATAGAAGACGCGCGTCCCAGTTTGCGACGGCCCTCAATTACGAACAAGTGTCAATGTAGCCAAACTGCGTCTGTATGCCGGTAGCAAACGGGGTTTTGCAAGGATTTCACCATGAGCCCTCTTTCCCAAACGCCGCAATTTCGCATTGGCGAGGCGGCCCAAAAAAGCGGCGTCTCGACCGCCAATATTCGCCACTATGAACGCGAAGGTTTACTGCCAGCCGCCATCCGCGCAGACAATGGCTATCGTTTCTATAGTGAAGACGACATCCACCAACTACGCTTGATTCGACTGACGCGCTCGCTGGACATGTCGGCAGAAGAAATCCGACAAATCATCCATTTGGATGGCTCGAGCGCCGAGGCATGCGAGCAGGCATCACACACCATCGCCCAGCATTTGAGCCATGTGCGCGAACGCATTGCAGAGCTCTCGCAGCTGGAGTTGCGCCTGCAGTCTTTGCTGCACGCTTGCAACGGCCAGGCAACGACTTGTCAAATCATTGAAACCTTGCACCAGCAAGCCAATACACTGCAAGCGCATGAAAATGCTGCGCAGGCCAGTGCCCGCCCTAGGCATGTTTGACAGTGCAGGCAGTGCCGACAAGCATTTGGGCCGCAGCTGAATGACGCCATTTATTCACACCATCGCCACTGGCAGTTTTTGCACCTCATACGCAGCGCATGAAGCACCCTGAATCTCCCACCGCTTATGTCGACTCACCAACGCATGCCAGTGCGCCGTCTAACAGCGCGTGGAACCATGCCCAAGAATGGTGGTGGTTGTGGTGGAACAATGCCTATCTGGGCTGCGCCGCCTTGGTACTGCTGTTCACACCCGACCGGAATTGGTTATCGACCGCGCGGGTTGTGATCTTGCATACCTACCTGCGGCTGCGCTGGGCATTATTGGTTTTCGTCTTCATCATGGCCATGACGAACACCGTGATTACCGCAATTGTCTCGAAAACACTGGCCCAGTTCGGCATGGGCACTTTGGCCTCGACACTGATGATTAGGGTCATGCTGGTTGAGGCCATTCCGATTGTGGCCGCTTTGACTATCGCCATCAAACTCAGCATCCCATTGGGCGCAGAGCTGTCCGACTTGCGCCGCAGCCGCCATCTCAACCGCTTGCATGATGCCGGCCTGGATGCTTACCGTATGGAGTTCTTGCCACGCTTGCTGATGGGCATTTATGGCGTGGTGATGTTCTCGGTGATGGGCAGCGCCGTGGTCGTGCTGACGCTGTACCAGGGGCTGTATGGCTTCACTTCGGCTGGTTATGACTCGTTCACCAATATTTTCTCCCGGGTCATGACGCCCTATTTCACATTCATTTTTGCGGGCAAAGCGATTGCGTTTGGTTATATTGTGGCGCTGATCCCCTTGACCTCGGCCTTCTCCAGATCCCGCTTTGGTCTGCGCCGCGATACCGAGTTGCTCACCCTGGCGCGCATGTTGTTCTTAATCATGGTAGTAGAGGTGTTATCCTTGGTGGTCAACTACTATTGAAACTGGCTCTTAGAACGTGTTTACGATCTAAGAACGTGTTTGCGATTTTTCTCAGAGCTACACCCACTGCCCCAATCCAAAGCCTGATGAACCACTCTTCATCTCCTCCACAGAACAGCGCGGCTGCAGCGGAATCGTCCTTGGGAATTCCCTCGCTGAAACCGGTTTCAGGCTTGCACATCAAATCCATGCTGTTGATGGTCATCACCACCATCATGACGATTGGTGCGTTTGGCTATGTGCTCTATGCCCGCGGCGTTTTTGAAGAACACCAAACCTTGATCTTGAAAGCCGATGACTCCGAAGGCGTCAGCATCGGCATGGATTTGACCTTCTCAGGCTTTCCAATTGGCAAAGTACGCCAGATCGAGTTGACCAACGATGGCACGGTGCGCTTTATCATCGACATCCCGACCCGCAATGCGCATCGACTGCGTGAATCCAGTATCTTCACGATGGTGCGCAACATCTTGGGCTCGACCAGCTTGAAAGCCTACACCAGCGACTGGGACGACCCACCGCTGCCAAATGATGCAGTGCGTTCGGTGCTGTATGGCGATGCCTCAGCAGAAATCCCCCAGTTGATGGCCTCAGCGCGTGGCCTGATCAACAATCTAACCACGTTGACTGCCTCGGACTCCGCCTTGGCCCAAAGTCTGGCCAGCATTGAGGCTCTGAGCACCAATCTTTCGGGCACCGTCAGTGATGGCGGTGTGCTCAAACTGCTAGTGGGCGATGGCGCGCAACTCAAGCAACTGCAAAATGCGGTGGCCCAGTTGGATACCCTGATGGGCACGCTCAACCGCTTGGCCAGCAATGCGAATCAGCAAGTCTTTGGCAAGCAAGGCCTGATGGGTGAGACACAGGCAGCGGCGCAGCAACTAACGGCCCTGCTGGCACAAATCCAACAAAGCCTCAAGCAAGTGGATGCGGTGTTGCGCGATGTCAAAACCATTTCTGGCAACGTCAGCGAATCATCGGATGATCTGGGCGAGCTGCGCAGCAGCATTGAGAGCAATTTGCGCCAAATCGACAGCATGGTCGGCGAGCTTCAAAACACCTGGCCATTTGCCAAGGACCACCGTATTCAACTGCCATGATGCCAAGCCGCTTTGCCCTTCCCAGCACGCCCCATATCTGGTCTGTGCGCACCGCTCGCGCCTTGTCGTGCACAGCGGCCTTGAGCGCCATCCTTGCAATCAGCGCCTGCTCCAGCAAGCCGCCAACACCGGCTTGGCAAATACAGGCCAGCAGCGCGTTGAACGTCTCGCAATCGGCTTATCTGGATGGCAATGAGCGGGTTGCGGCATTTGAGCTGAATAAAGCGCGTGCCGATATCTCCCGCACTGGCAGTCCCCAGGAATTGGCTCGGCTAGAACTGCACCAATGTGCAATGCAATTGGCCAGCTTGGACTTCCAAGCCTGTACTGCTTTCAGCCCATTGGCTTCCAGCGCCAGCGCGCAAGAGCGCAACTACGCACTGTATCTGCAGGGCCAGCACCTCGATGCTGGGCAACGCGCCACGCTGCCAGAGACACAACAAACAATAGCGGCCTACAACACGGTCGATGCCCAAAGTCTGCAAACAGCCGCACGCATTGAAGAACCGTTGTCGCGCCTGGTGGCGATTGCGGCATTGAGCAGGCGTGCTCAAAGCACCCCTGCCCCGCTGCTAGAGCTGGCCATCAACACAGCCTCTCAGGCCGGTTGGCGCCGCCCCCTACTGGCTTGGCTGCTGGCGCAAAAAACATTTGCACAAGCGCAGCATTTGCCAGAGCTGGAGCAAAGCACTGATTTGCGCATTGCGATTGTCCAGCAACAGGGCCGCGCAATTGAGCACCAGCCCGAGCAACAGGCACCAGCTACGCAATAAACACCTCGCCCCCGTAGTGGGGCTTTGTTTCTTACGCAGCTTGCTACCAGCTGCACAACCCATGCAACCACTATGAAATTGGATATTCAAATTCTTGATGCGCGCCTGCGCGACCAACTGCCCGCTTACGCAACACCTGGCAGCGCTGGCCTAGACCTGCGTGCCTGCCTGGACAGCACGCTGCACTTGCAGCCAGGCGATGCGGCAGTGCTGGTACCAACCGGCATTGCCATTCACCTGAACAATCCCGAATACGCTGCTCTGATCTTGCCGCGCTCGGGCCTGGGCCACAAGCAAGGCCTGGTGCTGGGCAATCTGGTCGGCCTGATTGACAGCGACTACCAAGGCCAGCTGATGGTCAGCGCCTGGAACCGCGGCCAACAAGCCATCACGATTGAGCCGCTTGACCGCATTGCCCAGCTGGTCATCGTGCCCGTAGTGCAAGTGCAATTCAATCTGGTCGAGCAATTTGACCAATCCACGCGTGGCACAGGGGGGTATGGCTCAACCGGCAGCCAATAATCCGTGAATAAAACTTGCATCTGCCCCTGACATCTTGCAACAATAGCAGCACCAGCATCGGTCAACCCACTGCTGCTGGCAATCGTTTGAGAGACAAGTGTTTGTGAGCTTGTGGCGTCTTTGGCGTGCAATGCGCGTCACGCTGTGCGATTGTGGAGTGCCGATCAGCCGGTTGCTTTACCCGCCTTCACAATGGCCCTACGCTGCATACGCAAGACCTCGCTAACATGATTGATGCAATGGATTTGCGCACAACAAGCGTCATATCTGGCGATTCAACGCCGGATGCACTAAAAAACCTCGGTCATTAGGAGAAACTCATGTCAAACATTCGCGTCACATTTATCACCGCCATTGTTGCAGCACTGGGCCTGGCAGGCTGCCAGTCCACCCCGCTGTACGCCAACAACCAATCGGGCAACGTGAACGGCTCGGTTTCGCGCGCCCCTGAGAATGTGCTGGAATACGGTTATGTCACCAATATCGAAACCATTCAAGGTGGCAACCGTGGCGGCTCAGGCGCAGGCATCTTGCTGGGCGCCGTAGTCGGCGGCTTATTGGGCAACCAAGTCGGTGGCGGCTCTGGCCGCACCGCAGCCACGATTGCAGGTAGCGTCGGCGGTGCGATGGCAGGCAATGCGATTGAAGGACGCATGGATGGCGGTGCACAACAAGGCCAAGCCTACGGCTACCGCATCACCATTCGCGTTGACTCTGGCCAGACACGCGTATTTGATGTCACCAACACGGGTGACTTGCGCGTCAATGACCGCGTGCAAGTGCGCAACGGCCAGATTGCCCGCGTCAACTAAGCATCCGCTCAGACAAGTAAAAAGCGCTGTCTTATCGCAGCGCTTTTTTTATTGCTTCACTCTACTGATAACAACCAACAAATACTTGCGTCAATGCAGCGTAGGCGGCTTCAGGTCTTCGTCAGGGGAAATCTTAAAAAAACCAATGCCAGTCGAGCCACGGCGTTGCTCATCGGCCGAGCTGGGTCGCACGCTCTTGATGGTGATTTCCAGCTGCAAAGCAATGCCAGCCAGCGGATGGTTGCCATCCAGCACCACATGCTCTGGATAGATCTCAGTGACGGAGAGTAGGATATCTGCATCCACATCGGAGACAGCGCCAACCGGTAGCGAGCGGCCTTCGAGCACCATGCCTTCTTCCATTTCCTCTGGAAACAGGTGGCGCGCCTCTAAATAGACGAGGTTTTCGTCATAATCACCAAAAGCATGCTCGGGCTCTAAATAGAGCGACAGCGTCTCACCCTCGCGCTTGCCCAGCAAAGCAGACTCAATACTGGGCAACAAATCCTCACCGCCCACATAAAATTCCACTGGTTCATCCAGTGTATCGAGCACCTCCCCTAAACTATCTTTCATCGTCCAGGTCAATGCCACCACAGTTTGTTTCATGATTTCCATGGCCGAATTGTCGCAGTTTTCAAAGCCTGCTGTACAGCCCTTCTTTTTTTGTTTTCACATCCATGCCTGAACCACAATCCCCTCTGACCTTGCTGGGTGGTCTCACCCCTGCGCAGTTCATGCGCCACCACTGGCAGCGCAAGCCCCTGCTGATCCGCCAGGCGATCAAGGACTTCAGCGCGCCGGTGGATGCCCAAGCCTTGTTTGCGCTAGCTTCCCAAGAGGAGGTTCAGTCGCGCCTGATCATCAGCGAGCCTGATGGTGGCTGGGAGCTGCGCAATGGGCCATTCAAGCCCAAGCAAATCCCCACCCAATCGCAAAAAGCCTGGACCATGCTGGTGCAAGGCGTGGACTTGTACCAGCAACAAGCCCATGCGCTGCTGCAGCAATTCTCGTTCATTCCACAAGCCCGGCTGGACGATTTGATGATCAGCTATGCAAGCGACCAAGGCGGTGTCGGCCCCCACTTTGACAGCTACGATGTGTTCTTGCTGCAAGCCAAGGGCACGCGCCGCTGGCGCATTGGCAAGCAAAAAGACCTGACACTGCAGCAAGGCGTACCACTGCGCATTCTGGAGCATTTTGAAGCCGAAGAAGAGTGGCTGCTCGAGCCTGGCGACATGCTCTACCTGCCACCGATGTACGCCCATGATGGCATTGCAGAAGGCAATGACTGCATGACCTACTCGATTGGCTTTCGCTCCCCCAACCGCGCCGAATTGGCCAGCACCTTGCTGGAGCGCTTGGCCGAACCCGATGACTGGGGCGACGACGACGAAGACGGCAACGAGCAAGCACCGGCGGCGCATGCGTCCGTGCTCTACAAAGACGCCAAGCAAACGGCCACGGCCACCAGCGGCGCGATCCCCGAAGCCATGCAGCAATTTGCACGCGCAGCCGTGATGCACAAACTGCAACAGCCCCATGCGATTGAACAATTGCTGGGCGAGTATTTGAGCGAGCCCAAAGCAGCGGTGTATTTCAGCGAAGCGGACCACCCCGACGCGGTGGATGGCGAATGGGCGTTGGCACATGAGCCGACTGCCATCGCACTCAACCGCAAAACCCGCATGCTCTACGACGAGTATTTTCTCTACATCAACGGCGAAAGCTACCGCGTCGCAGGCAAAGACAGCACCTTGCTGCGCCAGCTGGCGGACCGCCGTGCCTTGCCCTACCCGCAATTCAAGCAGCTGAGCAAACCGGCCCAAGAAATATTGCACGAGTGGATTGACCAGGGCTGGTTGTTCCAAGTCTGAGCATGTTCTGCGTCCGGTTTGCCAGAGCCCAAGACAGAGCGCTTGGTGTACTCAACGAGCGCAGGACCCCATCGCGCGGATCGGCACTCATGTGATCAGGCTCCTAGAAGAGTAAAGCCCAGCAGCGATAGGGCAGCTGCTGGCTTGGCGTTGTTGGCTATGCGTGAGGACAAGAGCCCTCACGCAGCTCAGGTGCAGCCAACCTGACGCGATTACACCGTGTTTTTTGTGCTGGGGGTGAGCAGCGCCAGCTGTAAAAACCCACCGCCGATGGCGATATTTTTCATGAACTGCAGCAAGTGCATTTTTTCAGCAAAATTGGAATGGAACGCCAAGGCCGATGCCACTGAAAAGACACACAAAATCAATGCGCTCCAGCGGAGTTGATAGCCCACTACAAACGCCGCAGCGACCAATAACTCCACCACCAAAGCTACAGCATAGCCGAGCATGGGCAGCGGCAAACCTGCACTGGCGATGTACGCTATCGTCGCCTCTGGCGCCATCAGTTTGCCCCAGCCACTGTAGAGGAACAAAAAGCCCAGCATCAGACGGGCGACCAGAGACAGCATCGCCGTCTGCTTGTCATTCATGTGAAAGGCTGTGGATGGCATTCAAAGCACCTCTTTACTGCTGTGCTTGCAGTTTCTGAACCAGCGTTTGAAAGCTTGGGCTTTGGCGCAGCTCTTGGTAGTGTCTTAAACGGCGCTCGTAATCGGCCGAGTCAAAGCTGATGCCATCACCATAACCAAAACGATCCATACCGGCTTGTTTCCACACTTGCAAATCAGCCCGCACTTCAGCCCTGCTGAGGCTTGTGCCGCTGGAGACGGGAGAACCTGGCCACAGCTCTTGTGGCAGGCTGCTGGTCTGGTTTGCCGCGAAAGCGACGCTTGCAATCAAACCAGCGGTCAAGACAGCGATGCCGCGCAAAGATGGTACAAATTTCATAGCAGTAAGTCCTTAATCAATAGAAGCAGTTCTCGGTGTGAACTGCATGGACTACAGTGTCTGCATTTGCAACGCCAGCGTATGTGCCAAAGCGCACAGTTTTTTCAAACCGCCTGCCGTTTGGTCATGGCCACCAATGCCTCTAAGTCGGATACCGCGCAAATCCGCAAAAGCCGCGAGCCCTCTTTGCGAATCAAGCCTCGCTTGGTCAAGGCGCTGATCTCGCGCGCGACTTGCTCTCTGGTCGCACTGATCTTGCCAGCCAAGGCTGCGTGTGTGGGTGCAGGCTCAATGCGGGCACTGCCATCGGGCTCTATCGCCTGGGCCAAGCGCAGCAGCTCCATCTGCACGCGCGCTGGTACGTCGAAATTACTCAGCTCCAGCACACGATCGGTCAGCTTGCGCACCAACTGTGTCAAGTGCTGCATCATGCGCCGAGCAATCAAAGCGTCTTGGTCGAGCAGCGCCAAAAACTGTGCGCTGCTGATGCTGACCACAAGGCTGTCCTCGATTGCAATGACATCGGCTGAGCGCTGCTGTCCATCAATCGCTGACAAATCACCAAAATGCTCACCAGCCTCGTAGTCGCGAAATGACACTTCACGGCCCTGCTCGGAATAGCTGGTAATTCGCACTCGCCCATTCAGCAAAAAATACACCTCGCCACCGCTGGACTCTCGGCTAAACAAAGAAGTCTTTGCCGCGACAGTGCGCCAGTTGCATAGCAAGGCGATATGTTGCAGTACCTCATCGCTGCAGCCTGCGAATAAATGAACACGACGCAAGGCCAGCGTAGACGGCATGGAAGGCGCAAGCACAGTTGGCATCAGATCAACCCCAGTAAAAATGGATGAATCCAAATATCGCGGTATAAGAGCCTGTTCAAAGTCTCGACGCAGTCGCGCAAGGCACAAAAAAGAGGCAGTACAAGAAGCCAGTTGCAGCTCATTCATCTGTATGAGCAAAACGGGCAACGCAGTCATGCGCTTTTTGGGGCTCCAACGCGGTCTGCGTGGAGACTTTGGACAGGCTCTAACAGCTCAATCAAGTTTGGCACAGTACAACACTGCGCTCCACTGAGAACTATGAACTTTTGCGCCGCACTTGGTTCCATACCCGATTGCACTGCGACCGCAGTGGACGAAGGCAGCGGCCTGCCACTTCCCTATGCCATTTTTTGTATTGCTTTCGTCAGGTTTGAGTGCCTTCAAGACCCGTTGTGCACAGGGTCTGTCGGTGCGCAGTTTGCGCTGGTACAGCGGCTGGATCCTGTTTGCATACGTCTTACTGCATTTACTCAACCACGCCACAGGCCTGGTCTCTTTGTCAGCAGCTGAAACCATGCGCATTTGGGTGCACAGTCTGTGGCGCAGCACAGCTGGCACACTGCTGCTCTACGGCGCACTGGTGCTACATGCTGCGCTGGCATTAGTCGCAGTGGCTCAGCGGCGCACCTGGCGCATGCCATTGGCCGAAGCCGTGCGTTTGGCATTTGGACTGATGCTGCCATTGCTGATGTCAGGGCACATCGTCGCAACACGGTGGGCCAGCGCTAACTTTGGAGTTATCAACAGCTATGAGCGCATAGTCGCTGCACTGTGGACACCCTGGAGTGCCAGCATACAAACGGCTTTGCTCATCGTCGCTTGGGTGCACGGCTGTATGGGCCTGCATTTTGCCTTTCGTGCGCGGCGCGGCTGGCAACACTACCAACCCATCCTGCTCAGCGCTGCAGTGCTGCTGCCAGTACTTGCCTCGCTTGGCGTGCTGGCCATGGGGCGTGAAATGGATGCGGCCAACACGGTCGCCCTGCCTGCATCAGCGGCGGCGGCGCAGAGTGCGAGATGGATGAAGTGGGGGCTGCGCTGGGGCTGGTGCCTGCTATTGGGCCTGGCACTGATCGGGCCATGGCTGCTGCGCCACTGGCGGCAGCGCACAACGCAGGCCCAGCGTATTCAAGTGCATTACCCAGAGCGCGTGGTCGCCGTGCCCGTCGGCTACTCCATCTTGGAAGCCAGCCGCGCACATGGCATCGCACACTTGTCTTTGTGCGGCGGACGCGCGCGCTGCTCCACCTGCAGGGTGAGAGTGCGCAGCGTCAATGGCTTTTTGCCAGAAGCCAGTGCCGATGAGCGCAGAACCCTGGACCGCGTGCGGGCCTCTGCCGACGTGCGCTTGGCATGCCAGTTACGCCCCCAGTCCGATGTCTACGTGACGCCGTTATTCAACAGCACAACAGCGAAGGCACACGCCCACGACAGCATTGAGCAAGAAGTGGTTGTTTTCTTCATCGACTTGCGCCAGTGGTCGGCACTGTCTGATCAGCAATGGCCCACCGACTTGTCATGGCTTTTGAGTGGTTACTTCAGCATAGTTGGCGCAGCGATTCAAGACAGTGGGGGCATTGCCAACCAGTTCATCGGCGACAGCGTGATGGCGATTTTTGGCCACGATACTGAGTTGCCCACAGCGGCACAGCAAGCCTTGAAAGCGGCCGCCCGCATCGAACAACAGATGGACGAATGGTCTGAAACCTTGATGGCTAAATTTGGCCAACGCTTGAACTTTGGCATTGGCATCCATGCCGGCAATGTTCTGCTGGGGCAAGTGGGCTTTGACAAGACCACCACCTTCACCGCCGTCGGCGAGGTGGTCAACACCACCAGCCGCTTGCAAGACCACTCGAAAATAGCGCAAGTGCGCCTGGTCGTTTCTGCCAAAGTCGCCGAGCTGGCAGGCATCGATCACCTGTTGGGCTATGCCCAAGCGGTGCAACTGCGCGGGCGCAGCCAAGCGCTGCAGGTCTACTCTGTTGCACACCCTAGCGCCTTGTATCAGCTGTGACGCATGGAGTGACATAAGGCATGGTGGCTCTCTCAACGTGGTTACATGCCAATGCCACAAATAATAAAAAAAACACCGCCACCCCATCACGCAAGTGCAGAAGCGAATGCAAGCGAATGGACCAAGTCAACGCATTCACACCCTATGCCGTTAAGAGTGCAGCCAAGCGCAATCCAAGCCAGGACCTCAAGCCAGCCGGGCTCGCCCAAGTGCCGCATCTGCCGCATGGTGAGCTGCAAAGCCCAATCCTGCTGGTGCGTCGCTTGCTTCACGCATCTTCTTTGTTTTTGAAGGACCACTTACATGAAATTCCACTATTTGGCGACTGCCGCCTGTGCCGCGGCGCTGCTGGTTGCTTGCGGACAAAAAGAAGAGCCCGCACAACCCACAACACCAGCCCCAGTAAGCCAGGCGCCAAGCGCAAGCCAAGAGGCCCTGGACAACGCGGCCAAAGCAGCCAAGGAAGCGGCCGAAAAAGCCACTGAAGCCGCCAAACAAGCAGGCCAAGCGGTTCAGGCAGCCACCAGCGAAGTCGCCGCAGATGCCAAAGCAGCTGTGCAAAATGCCTCTGAGGCGACGGAAAAAGCCGCCGCCGAAGCCATGGAGAAGGCCAAAGAAGCCGCCGCAGCTGCAAGCGCAGCTGGTCAGACTTTGGCCAGTGATGCAGTCAACGCCAGTAAAGAGGCCGTGGATGCCGCCAGCGCAGCAGCCAATGAGGCCGCCGCCAAAGCACAAGAAGCCCTCAATGCAGCAGTGAGCGCCAACAACACTCCAGGCAGCAACCAAGAAGCTGCGCAAGCGGCGCTGCATTCGGCCGAACAAGCACAGCTCGAAGCGGCCAAGGCACGTTTGGAAGCTGAAAACGCCGTCAAAGCAGCCACCGACAATAACGCTGCCAATAGCAACGCCACTGCAGCCCAATAAACCTGGCAGTCGCCACCCCACACAGATGGTGTCGCTCAGCCACTCAGTGTGAAGTAAAAGCCCCGCGGCGGTTTAGACCACAACGGGGCTTTTTTGACCGTAGCGGATGCAGCAACTAGCGCAAATGAAAGCTGCAACCACTTAAGCCGCAAACACACTGAGGCTGCACTCATTGTGCAACGCGCTCTCAACAACCTGGTCAGGCTCAGGCGCCCGCAATACGACCCAAGGCGAGCCAGCTTCTTGCGTTGCAATATGCAGTGCTACAGCATGGCCTGCGGTAGCTTGCGCCATCCATTCCAGCACCTTGTGCTCCTGGTTGTTTTGCCGACTCAAATGCCCAGCAACCACATGGCCCAATTGCGGATGCAAGACTTGCTTGAGCAACTGCGCGGCAGCAGCATTCGAGAGGTGCCCTAAACGTCCACTGATGCGACGCTTTAAAAAAGCGGGGTAACGTGACTTCGCCAGCAACTCAGGCTCATGGTTGAATTCCATCAACAATGCCTGGCAATCTTGCACATGCGCGACGACATGCTCGGTCACATGGCCCAGATCGGTCACCAAACCCAGCCGCATGTCTTGGCTGCGAATCACCAATTGCAAAGGCTCGCGGGCATCATGCGGTACGGTAAATGGTAGAGCCTGCATACCACCCCATTGAATGGCCAAGCCATCACTGGCCTGCTGCCATAGTCCAGCACAATCGGGCTCGCCGGCACCCAGCCACGTGCCATAACTGCACCAGAGCGGAATGCCGTATTGCTTAGCCAGGCTAAAACTGGCTCCCACATGGTCCGAATGCTCGTGCGTGACAAAAATGGCCTGGATGTCTGAAGCATCCAAGCCATCTTGGGCCAAATGCTGTTTGAGCTGGCGCAGGTTCAGGCCGCAATCGACCAGCACCCGAAACACCGTGCCCGGCAAACTGCCGGGCCCCTCAATCAGCGTGGCATTACCAGAACTGCCACTGACCAGGCTACGAAAACGAAACCCGCTCACAGGCAATCAGATCCCCATCGCATCAACGCATGTCCTCGTACAGCAGCTTGATGATGCCGTCAGCCTCATTGGCAGGCACCAATTGGCCGGCTTCATTTTGCACTTGCACGTGCGAGACAGCACCTTGGCTTTGGACCTGCAAGCGGTAGCGCACCGGGGGTGGGGCGGACGTACCTTGCCCGAAGATACGGCCAAAAAAGCCTGGCTTCTCACGCTCTGCATTCGGAGCGATATAGCGGACAAAGTACAAACCTTGGGAGCGGTCACGGTCCTCGACAGTAAAGCCTGTGCGGTCCAGCGCCGTACCTACGCGACGCCATGCGCGGTCAAAATCGTCTTGCAATTCCAAGGATGGAGCACCGCTGACATTGACAATCGCCGCACCGCCAAAAGTGCTGGCACGCGAGCCACCAGAAACACCGCTGGCCTGCTCCGCTTGCACCACAGCCCGCGACTGCTCCTCGGTCAACCCCAACTGCACCATCAAACGGCGCAGGAATTCGGTCTCAAGCTCAGGATCTGCAGCGCGCGGCACCCAGATGGTCGAATCTTTTGCGTTGTTCGTGTATTCCTCGACCATGCCGCGGTGCGTCACGTAAATGTCTGTGCCACCATCGCTGCGGCGCTCCAAACGTGTACGAAACTTATCGCGCTCGCCCGTGGAGTACAGCGAATCGAGCACCCGGCCCAAGGTGTTGCGGATGAAATCCTGCGGTAATTTGGCGCGGTTTTCTGCCCAATCGGTCTCCATGATGCCGATCGAGGCCTGGTCCATGGTCAGCACAAAACCATTGTCCATCCAGAATTGGCGCACCGGCTCCCACAGCACATCAGGCTCGCGCGGCACACTCAGCCAGCGCACATTGCCCTCGCGGTGGATTTGCACATCGGCAACCTGGTCATTGGCCACATTCTTGCTATCGCCTTGGCGAATTTGTGTCGCCAGCAGGGCATTGGCTGTCACAGCTCCGCCTGGCACGTTGTAGCGCGTGGAGCCAGACAGCTGAGTCAAGTCCGGCGGCACTTCCAAAGAGGTACCGCGCGAAGCGCTCTTGTAATCGATTTTATCGCCATCGAGCACCGAGCAGCCAGTCAATGCAGCTGCTGTGGCAGCCAGGCTCAGGGTGATAACAGCAGATTTGGTAGACATAGCAATCAAATGTGTCATGCGAAAAAGTGTAAGTCGAGCCGAGGAAAGAGAAGCTTAAAATTTCGCCAACAAGCACCTTAGCTCTGCGCCACCCTCAGCGGGTTGACCAAAACTGGGATTGTCTGCGAAAGAATCAGTTCCCTCAAGCCAATAAGCCCAGCGAGCGCAGCGCCTGCTCCAAAGGCTGGTGGTATTGCGGGGCCAGCTGAGTCATTGGTAGGCGCAATGTAGGGCCAATCAAGCCCATGCGATGCATTGCCCATTTCACAGGAATGGGATTGGCCTCATTGAACAGTGCCTTGTGCAGTGGCAGCAATTGGCGCTGAATCGCATTGGCCTCGCTCGCGTTGCCAGCAACTGCGGCTTTGCACAGCGCGCTCATCAGTGCTGGTGCAACGTTGGCTGTCACACTGATGTTGCCGTGACCTCCACAGAGCATCAATGCGATTGCGGTTGGATCATCACCAGAGTAGACGGCAAAATCGTCTGGTACATCTCGGATCAGCCATTGCGCACGGGCGATATCGCCAGTCGCTTCCTTGATACCAATGATGCTCGGGATTTGTGCCAGACGCAGCACAGTTTCGTGCTGCAAATCAGCCACCGAGCGCCCCGGCACGTTGTAGAGGTAGATTGGCAGATCAGGGGTGGCTTCAGCAATCGCCTTGAAATGCTGGTACTGGCCCTCTTGGGTAGGTTTATTGTAGTAAGGCACCACCTGCAATTGGCTTTGTGCACCGACTTTCTTGGCGTACTTGGCCAAGGAAATCGCCTCTGCGGTTGAGTTCGCACCGCAACCAGCCATCACGGGCACGCGGCCTGCGGCATGCTCAACCGTGACGCGGATGACTTCGTGGTGCTCTTCATGGCTCAGCGTAGGGGACTCACCGGTCGTGCCAACCACGCTGATGCAATCAGTGCCTTGCGCGATATGCCAGTCCACCAGCTTTCGCAAGCTTGGGTAATCGACGCTGCCGTCTTCAAGCAGTGGTGTGACAAGGGCGACGATACTGCCCGTTAATGCGATTGCAGAGGATGCCATAAGAAAAATCAATTACCTGCCAAAAAAATACCATTCTAGTGCAGCCTCAACAGCCCCAATGCAGTTTAAGCAGTGCACCAGCAAAAACCACTGTGCGCAAACAGCCTAGCCAAAGCACGACCACAGCTGATTGGCCATGTAAACCATCAGCATAGGGTCGGCGTACAGCATAAACACCGCAGACAACACAGCGGCTGCGACCAAGGCCCACAGCAAACGCCATCCAAGCCTTTTGTCCATAACGCATCCTTACAAAAAAAGCTGACAAAGCGGCCCTCTACCGGCCAAATATTCTGTGCGCAAGGCGCTTGGAGCCAGTTCACCATCTCCAGGCAGCCGCGGAGACTTTGAACAGGCTCTTAGAGCCTGTTCACGATCTTACATGGCCGGCTGCAACACCGGCTTGCGCACCAAAGGCTTCTCATTGACCGGAATATTCACCAATCCCGCCAAGATGCCCAATGCAATGGCAATATACCAAACCACGTCATAGCTGCCGGTGCGGTCATACAAATAGCCGCCCAGCCAAACGCCCATGAAGCTGCCTACCTGGTGGCCAAAAAACACCACGCCGCTGAGCATAGACAAATGCCGCACGCCAAAAATCTGGGCGACGGTGGCGTTGGTTGGTGGCACGGTCGAGAGCCACAAAGTGCCCATCACAGCC
Organism: Lampropedia aestuarii; assembly: GCF_004803635.1. GTDB lineage: Bacteria > Pseudomonadota > Gammaproteobacteria > Burkholderiales > Burkholderiaceae_C > Lampropedia > Lampropedia aestuarii. The sequence goes on from NZ_SSWX01000002.1 coordinate 30,327, forward strand.
GAGAAAATATAAACACTGGCCTGCGTCAGCGGCGCCAGCAGAAAGACCGCGATCACTACCGCCCTGGCAAAGTAGATGAAGGACAGAATCTTGCGCCGCTCCATGCTCTGGCCCAACCACCCCGCCAGATAGGTGCCAAACACGTTAAAGAGGCCGATCAAGGCCAGCGAATACGTCGCGACATAGGCCGGCATGTTGTAGTCGCGCAGATAGCTGGGCATGTGCACGCCAATAAATACCACTTGAAAGCCGCATACGAAATAGCCGGCGGCCAAGAGCAAGAAGCTCGGCTGCGAAAAGGCCTCTTTCATGGCTTGGCGGGCGGTTTGGATGTCGGCAGGATTGCCCACTGGCGCAGCCGCAGCAGAGCGCTTGCTGGCTTTGGCAAACTGCGGCTCACGCAAGCCCAGCGCCAATGGCACGATGCCCAACATCGCCGCAGCCAATACCAATAACGCCGATTGCCAGCCCAAGGCATTGATCAGCCCACCCTCTAATGGCAGCATCAAAAACTGGCCAAATGAGCCAGCAGCGGCTGTGACCCCCATCGCCCAAGAACGCTTCTCAGCCGGGATCTGCCGCCCCACAACACCATAAACGACCGCGTAAGTCGTGCCCGCTTGCGCCAGCCCCAGCAAAACGCCAGTGAACATCGCAAACCAGAATGGCGTAGGCGCATACGCCATGCCCAGCAACCCCACGCTGTAGCACACAGCACCAGCGGCCAACACTTTGAAGGCGCCAAACCTGTCAGCCGCCATGCCAACAAAAACGCCAAACAAACCCCAGGCGAGGTTTTGAATCGCCAAGGCAATCGAGAAATTCTGGCGTGTCCAATCCATCTCGCTGGTAATAGGCTGCAGCCACAAGCCGAAACCATGGCGCACACCCATCGACAAAGTCACGACCATGGCACCGCATAGCAGCACCTGTTTCATCGACAGCTGTGGGAGCGATTGACTGATTGAAGAGGACATACAGATCCAGCGAAACGTTGTAATAAGAACAGAGATGGCCGGCATCTTAAGGAAAAATCAACAATCGTGCTGGCACCATTGCTGCCAAAAGAACCGCTTGGCGCTGCGACTTCGGGTTTACACCACCACACTTGTGCCACACCCATTGCTACATTGATGAACAGCTGTATTCGAAGGCTGCAACCCGGCTGTGAATATAGAAATGCGAGAGATGTCACCCATTTCTCGTCAATGACTTTATCGGTGGACACAATCCACATGGAGACGACAACCATGAGCAAACCCAAAGGGCCCGCGAAAAGCGCAAGCAAAGGCCCGGGCAAAGGCAAACTGCGCCTGACGGTGCCTGAGCCATCCGCACGCCCCGGCGAGAAAACCGACTTCTCGTTTCTGAAGCTGTCAAAAGCAGGTGAAGTGGCACGCCCCGCCCCTGACTGTGCTTACGAAGACACGATTACCCTGAAAGACACCTTGATCCGCGTGCTCGACGAAGAGCACCAGGCAGTTGGCCCGTGGAACCCCAAGGCCAGCGTTGACGAGCTGCGTCAAGGTTTGCGTCTGATGATGCTCACGCGCACCTTTGACTCGCGCCTGGTGATCGCACAGCGACAGAAAAAGACCTCGTTTTACATGCAAAGCCTGGGCGAAGAAGCCATTGGTGTCGGCCAGGCCATGTCGATCAACCAGGACGATATGTGCTTTACCTCGTACCGCCAGCAGAACATTCTGATCACGCGCGGCATGCCTCTGGTGGAGATGATGAACCAGATCTACTCCAATACCGCAGACCCGCTCAAAGGCCGGCAGTTGCCGATCATGTATTCGTCCAAGAAATACGGCTTCTTCTCGATCTCGGGCAATCTGGGTACGCAATACGTGCAGGCGGTCGGCTGGGCAATGGCCTCAGCGATCAAGCAAGACACCCGCATCTCAACGGCCTGGATTGGCGATGGCGCCACCGCTGAGGCCGACTTCTACACCGCACTGGTGTTCGCACAGGTCTACAACGCGCCTGTCATTTTGAACGTGGTCAACAACCAGTGGGCCATCTCGACGTTCCAGGCCATTGCTGGCGGCACCAGTGCCACCTTTGCAGCCCGTGGTGTGGGTATGGGTATTGCTTCACTGCGGGTCGATGGCAACGATTACCTGGCCGTGCTGGCCGCCTCACGCTGGGCCGCAGAGCGTGCCCGCAACAACAATGGCCCAACGCTGATTGAATGGGTCAGCTACCGCGCCGGCCCCCACTCCACTTCGGACGATCCAAGCAAATACCGCCCGGCCGATGACTGGCAGCGCTTTCCGCTGGGCGACCCGATTGTGCGCCTGTCCAAACACCTGATCAGCCTGGGTGCGTGGAGTGAGCAAGAGCACCAAAGCGTGCAAGCCGAATTGGAAGCGCAGGTGCTGGCCGCGCAAAAAGAAGCCGAGCAAAACGGCACCTTGATCAGTGGTGAGCAACGCACAGCGGCTGACATGTTCGACGATGTGTACGAACACATGCCCGCGCACTTGGTCGCACAACGCCAGCAATTGGGGGTCTGAAATGGCAAAAATGACAATGATCCAGGCCCTGCGCTCGGCCATGGATGAAATGCTCGCGCGCGACTCCAACGTCGTCGTCTACGGTGAAGACGTTGGCTACTTTGGCGGCGTATTCCGCTGCACCGAAGGCCTGCAGGCCAAATACGGCAAGAACCGGGTGTTTGATGCGCCCATCACCGAAAGCGGCATTGTCGGCGCTGGAGTCGGTATGGCCGCCTATGGCCTGCGTCCAGTCGTCGAGGTGCAGTTTGCTGACTATGTGTACCCGGCACTGGACCAAATCATGTCCGAAGCGGCCAGGTTGCGCTACCGCTCAGCGGGCGACTTCACCGCGCCGATGGTGATTCGCATGCCATGTGGCGGCGGTATTTATGGGGGCCAAACCCATAGCCAAAGCCCAGAAGCGCTGTTCACGCACACCTGCGGTATCCGCACCGTCATGCCCAGCAACCCGTATGACGCCAAAGGCATGCTGATTGCTGCGATTGAAAACAACGACCCGGTCGTATTCTTGGAGCCCAAGCGCCTCTACAACGGTCCGTTCGATGGCCACCACGACAAACCGGTCGTGCCCTGGTCCAAACATGCATTAGGCGAAGTGCCCGATGGCCACTACACCGTGCCGCTGGAATCGGCCAAAGTCGTGCGCGAGGGCAAAGACGTCACCGTCATTGCCTACGGCACGATGGTGTATGTGGCTGAGGCAGCCGCCCAGGAAACCGGCGTCGATGCCGAAATCCTGGACTTGCGCAGCCTGTGGCCGCTGGACCTGCCCAGCATCGTCAAGTCGGTACAAAAAACCGGCCGCTGCGTGGTGGTGCACGAAGCCACCAAAACCAGCGGCTTTGGCGCAGAGCTGCTCGCGCTCGTGCAAGAGCATTGTTTTTATCACCTTGAGGCACCGATTGAGCGCGTAGCCGGCTGGGACATCCCCTACCCGCACGCGCAAGAATGGTCGTACTTTCCAGGCCCTGGACGGGTTGGTGAAGCGCTCAAGAAAGTGATGGAGGCATAACATGGGAATTCATATCATCAAAATGCCCGACATTGGTGAAGGCATTGCAGAGGTCGAACTGGTCGCCTGGCATGTCCAGGTCGGCGACACGATTAGCGAGGACCAAAACCTGGCCGACGTCATGACCGACAAGGCCGCCGTCGAAATCCCTTCGCCCGTTGCAGGCAAGGTCCTGGCGCTGGGCGGCACATTGGGCGAAATGATGGCGGTGGGCGCCGAGCTGATTCGCATCGAAGTCGAAGGCGCAGGCAATACCAGCGCACAAGCCGCCGCAGAATCTGCTGCGCCAGCAGCAGAGGCCGTTGCACCAACGCCAGCGCAATCACCAGCGGCTGCAAGCAAAGCACCTGCCCCAGCAGCCAAAGCACCTTCTGCGCCAGCTGCCGCAGGCAGTGCGCGTGCACCCGCAACGCCTGCACCTGTGGCAACACGGCAATTTGGCGAAGCGCCACTGGCCTCGCCCGCTGTGCGCAGACGCGCCTGGGACCTGGGCATTGAGCTGCAATACGTGCATGGCAGCGGCCCACAAGGCCGCATCCTGCACGAAGATCTGGATGCCTACATCCAGGCCCAGCAAGGCCATAGCGCGATGGCCGCTTGCATCACACAGTACGCACCACGCACGGGCAGCCAGCAAGTACCAGTGATTGGCCTGCGTCGCAAGATTGCCGAGAAGATGCAAGAAGCCAAGCGCCGCATCCCGCATTTCACCTATGTGGAAGAAGTCGATGTGACCGAGTTGGAAGCGCTGCGCAACAAGCTCAACAATCTGCACGGCGCAACACGCGGCAAGCTCACGCTGATCCCGTTGATTGCGCGCGCGATGGTGGTGGCGCTGCGCGACTTCCCGCAAATCAATGCCCGTTATGACGACGATGCCGGCGTGGTGACACGCTACGAAGGCGTGCACCTGGGCATTGCCGCGCAAACCGACAACGGCTTGGTCGTTGCCGTATTGCGCCATGCCGAATCACGCGATTTGTGGGGCAATGCCAGCGAAGTCGCCCGTTTGGCTGAAGCCGCACGCAGCGGCAAAGCCACGCGCGATGAGCTGACCGGCTCAACCATCACGCTGACCAGCCTCGGGGCGCTGGGCGGCATTGTCAGCACACCGGTGATCAACTATCCCGAAGTCGGCATTGTTGGCGTGAACCGCCTGGTTGAAAAACCCGTCGTGATGAACGGCCAGATTGTGGTGCGTAAAACCATGAATCTGTCGTCCTCGTTCGACCACCGCGTGGTCGATGGCATGGATGCGGCGCGCTTCATCCAGGCTGTGCGCAGCCTGCTGGAGACGCCAGCGACGCTGTTTATTGATTGAGGACATACTCCTGTGCAAACCATTCATACCCAACTACTGGTCTTGGGCGGCGGGCCCGGTGGCTATATTGCCGCGATTCGCGCCGGCCAGCTCGGCCTGCAAACCACCTTGATCGAAGGCGCAGCCTTGGGCGGCACTTGCCTGAACATCGGCTGTATTCCGTCCAAGGCGCTCATCCATGCGGCCGGTGAATTTGCCCGAGTACAGGCCTATGCCGAGCAAGGCTCGGACCTAGGCATCTCGCTGCAGCAACCCGCGCTCGACTGGACCAAAACCTTGGCCTGGAAAGACGGTATTGTCAAGCAACTGACCAGCGGCGTAGGCGCTTTGCTCAAGCGCCAAAAGGTCCAGGTCATTGAAGGCTGGGCGCAGATCATCGACGGCAAAACCGTGGAGGTGCGCGATGCCGCTGGAAGCACCACGCACCGCATCCAGTGCGAGCACCTGCTGCTGGCCAATGGCTCAGTGCCGATTGCGCTGCCTATCTTGCCGTTTGATGGCAAGACCACCATCTCCTCAACCGAGGCCTTGTCACCGCGCCAATTGCCGAACAAGCTGATTGTCGTGGGCGGCGGCTATATTGGTCTGGAGCTGGGCATTGTTTACCGCAAGCTGGGCGTACAAGTAGCCGTGGTCGAAGCGGCTGAGCGCATCTTGCCCGCTTACGACGCGGAGTTGACAAAGCCCGTACACACCCGTTTGGAGAAACTGGGCATTGAGCTGTATCTGAAACACCAGGTTGTGGGCCCAGCCAAAGGCAAGGCCACAGGCGTTGAAATACGCCCTGCTGGCGACGAAAACGCCAAAACCACCACGCTCAAAGCCGACCAGATTCTGGTGGCAGTAGGACGCAAACCGCGCACCGAAGGCTTTCAACTAGAGAGCCTGCAGCTGACGATGAAAGGCCGCGCTGTGCTGGTCGATGACCAATGCAAAACCAGCATGAAAAATGTCTGGGCGATTGGGGACATCACCGGTGAGCCGATGCTGGCGCACCGCGCGATGGCCCAGGGGGAGATGGTGGCCGAAATCATCAGCGGGAAAAAACGCCACTTCCAGCCCCAGCAAATTCCGGCCGTGTGCTTTACCGATCCGGAAATTGTCAGCGTCGGCCTATCGCCTGCAGAGGCCAAGGCAGCTGGCCACGAAGTGCTGAGCGCGCAGTTCCCGTTTGCCGCCAATGGCCGCGCCATGACGCTGGAGGACACAGGCGGGTTTATCCGTGTTGTTGCCCGCAAGGACAACCACCGTATCCTAGGCTGGCAAGCCGTCGGCGGCCATGTGGCCGAACTGGCCGCGGCATTTTCCCAATCACTGGAAATGGGTGCTTATTTGGAAGATGTGGCCCACACCATCCACGCGCACCCAACCTTGGGTGAAGCGATTCAGGAAACCGCTTTGCGTGCGCTGGGCCATGCGTTGCATGTGTAAAAGCAGCCTATAAACATAAAGAACGACGGCTGTTAAGCCGTCGTTTTTTTATGTACTAAGAGCCTGTTCATCATCTCCGCGACAACGCATACACGGCAAAAGTCCGCCGCCGCATGCCTGGCTCACTTCGCATTGGGCGCACACGGACTTCACCCGGCATTCACCTGCATTTCTCAACAGATTTGCACACTCGCTGTCTGACAAACCACACAGACCAGGAGTCAGGATGCCCTACCACCCCAGCACAACAGACCGCCGCAATGGCGCGTCAGCACCCCAGCCCAGCACACAAAGGCCAACCAGCAGTGGCCACAGCTACCAGCTGAGCGCAGGCGGCCAATTCATGCACAAGCCGCTGCATCCCTCGCAGTTGCACCACGATGCAAAGGTCTGATATGCCACCTATCCACCCTACCTTACACGCGCTGCAACAACGCACACTGCCCAAGCGCTCGCTGCATCTGATCCGTTTAACTGCATGGCTGCTCGTTCCGATCACTGTGGTGCTGGCTTGGGCACCACTGAGTCCTTATTTGCTGATTATCCGCACATGGGTTCTGCCCATGGCGCTGGGCCTGTGCCTGCTGGGCGGCATTGGTGCCTGGTGCTTGCTGCGACGCTGGCTGCTCGCAGACGCTTCAGCGATTGCACCCGCCAAACAATGGCGGCGTATGGTATCGATGCTGGAATGGGCATTGCTGCTGTTCTGTTTTACTGGCTGCGCCATCGCTGCCAGCTGGCAAGTCTGGGGCTTCGCACAAGCCAAGCGCAGCGTGTTGGAGCATGCATCCGAGAGCCCAAACCTGAACACTCTGGGCCGCCACTTCATCATCAGCTACCGCGATTTCAAAGAAGCGGCCGTCTTGGCCGAACGCGGCGCCATTGCAGGCATTTATTTACGCAGCGCCAATGTGCGGGACAAATCCGCCTTTGAAATCCGCAGCGAGATCATGGCCCTGCAACGCTTGCGCCATCGCAATGGCTTGCCTGAGCTGATCATCGCCGCCGACCAGGAAGGCGGAGCGGTCGAGCACATGAGCCCACCGCTGCAAAGCCGCCCTTCCCTGGCCGAATTGCTCATCGATTTGCCCACTTCGCTCGAAGACGAAATGGCTGGCCCAACTGGCGCACACAAAGCCGCCGCCGATGCCTTGCTGGCGGTGTACAACTACGGCCATGAACAAGGGCGAGAACTGCGCGGCTTGGGCGTCAATCTCAACTTGGGTCCCATTGCTGACCTCAGCCCCAGCGCGGATACCAAGGTCGGTTTTGACACCCATACCCTGTTATCCAAGCGCGCCCTGAGTGCTTCGCCCTACGTGGTCGCACAAGCCACCAGCGCCTATATTGACGGCCTCAACAGCAGTGGCATCCAAGCGACTTTGAAGCACTTCCCTGGGCTGGCCCGCGTCACCACCGACACCCACCACTTCACCGCCAGACTGGACACGCCCAGCGACTGGCTGCAACAAAGCGACTGGCTGCCGTTTCAACACAGCATGCCGCAGGCAGCAGCGACAATGCTGGGGCATGTGATCGTCCAAGACCTTGACCCCAATGCCCCAGCCTCGCTGTCACCCAAAGTGGTGGCGATGCTGCGCCAAGACTGGGGCTACCAAGGCTTGCTGATGACCGACGACATCAATATGGGCGCGCTCTACCACCGCTATGGCATTTGCGAAAGCACAGTGCGTGCACTCAATGCAGGCGTGGACCTGGTGCTCATTTCGTATGACTCTGACCAGTACTACCCAGCCATGGACTGTGCTTTGACAGCGATGGCACGAGGTGAGCTGCAATTGAGCCAAAGCCCGCAAACCCATGCACGCATTGCGCGCTTCTTCCGCCCCACTGCAATGGCTACTGCAGAGCAAGAAAAGACCCTTTTGCACGCTCAGTTATAATGATGGGTTTGCCGAAAGAACCGTCATGGTCAGGGGACTTTAGAGCGCCTCCTACATGCCATGAAGGGCTTTCATTCTTGCAACCAAGGGTGGTTAAGATGAACAAGCCTTTCATTTCGCTGTGTCCGGAAATTACCCGGACCCATGCTTTCACAATGGTCGATTGGATGCGCGACGACGATGTGACTCGCTACCTGAGCGATTCACACCACAGCGCCCAATCGATCGAACAAGCGATCAACAGGGTGCAGCTGCCCATTGTCACGCACCTCTTCAACCAGGGTGGCCGTTTCTTCATGGCCTGCGACAGCAGCGACAAACCAGTTGGTTTTGTACGCCTGATCAAAAATGGCAGCGATTGTGAGATCGTGTTGGTCATTGGCGATCAGTACAACTGGGGCCGCCGCTTGGGTGCGAGTACTTTGCATGAAGGCATGAAGCTGGCATTTTTTGAAATGCGTGCCGAGCAGTTGATTGCCAAAATCCACACGGACAACACGCGCTCGGTCAAGACCTTTGAGCGCTGCGGTTTCGAGCTCAGCAGCCAGACACCCAAGCTGCATTCGTACACGATCGATGCCGCCCGCTATCTGCGTCAACTGCGCAATGGTGCTGCCGCTGGCAGCAACCACATCGTCATGACTGAGTTGGACCAAGCACGGTTGCGGCAGCTGGTCGAGATTGAGCACAACCCATCGCTGTTTGAGCTAGAGCACGAGATCGCGCGTGCGATGGTGGTCGAGCCCAGCCAGGTCCAACAGCAAGTGGTCACAATGAACTCCAGAGCTTTGCTGCGCATGAACCAGCAAGAGCTGGATGTCGCCCTGGTCTACCCGGAAGATGCCGACTACAGCGCCCATAAGCTGTCGATCTTCTCGGATATTGGCACCGCCATTCTGGGCTACCGCGAAGGCGATTGCGTCGATTGGCGTGTGAATGGCCAGACGCAGCAAATTCAGATTCAGAAGGTGTTGTACCAGCCCGAAGCAGCTGGCCACTATCACTTGTGATCTGCGTGTGCATTGCCAGCCTTAGAGCCTGTTCAAAATCCCCACGCAGTCACGTCGGTATTGTGAACAAAATCTAAGCGTTGCGCGAGGCTTTCTCAACCAAACCGCTCACACCTTCTCTGCGCGCCAGCTCAGCCACCACATCTTGGGCGCTGATATCGAAATGGGTCAGCGCCACCAGTGTATGAAACCACAAATCGGCCACTTCATACACCAGATCCGCTTTGCTCTTGTGGCCTTGCTCTACATCTTTGGCAGCCATGATGACCTCGGCGGTTTCCTCACCAATCTTCTTCAAAAAAGAATCGGGTGCCTTGCCTTCAGCCAGCAGCTTGGCCACATAGCTGGCCGCTGGATCGCCACCATTGGCTGGTTTGCGCGCATGCAGCACCTGGCTGAGATGTGCAAACAAAGCATCTGCGCTGACAGCGTCAGCCTGAGAAACGGGCGTTGAGCTCATGAATCGTACTTTCTGGATTTACTTGTAAATGCTACCCGGGTCTTTGAGCACGGGCGTGGCGGCCTGCCACTGCCCCGCTTCCAGACGTTGGTAAAAGCAGCTATGGCGCCCGGTATGGCAAGCAATCGAAGGCGTATGGCCGTGTTGCGTGATAGTCAGCAGCACCACATCGTTATCGCAGTCAAGACGAATCTCGTGCACGTCCTGGAAATGCCCGGACTCTTCCCCCTTGTGCCACAGTTTATTGCGCGAGCGGCTGAAATAAACGGCCTGACCAATGGCTGCCGTTTGCGCCAAGGCTTCGCGGTTCATCCAGGCAAACATCAACACATCGCCCGTGCCTTTTTCCTGCGCAATCACTGGCACCAGGCCCTTGTCGTCCCAGGCCACGGCATCCAACCAGCTGTTGTCATTGCTTGTCATCTTGCGTTTGCTTTCCTATTGAGATTCGTATCGCCCACACCGCTTTGCGCGGTGCTTACAGACGCACCGAAATGCCACGCTCGGCCATGTATTGCTTGGTTTGCGCAACAGTGAACGTGCCAAAGTGGAAGATACTGGCCGCCAGCACGGCATCGGCTCCCCCTTCGGTAATGCCATCGGCCATGTGCTGCAAGGTGCCCACCCCGCCCGAGGCAATCACAGGCACCGGCACCGCATCGCTGACTGCCCGGGTCAAGGCCAGATCAAAACCGCTTTTGGTGCCGTCCTTGTCCATACTGGTCAGCAAAATCTCGCCCGCGCCGCGCCGCGCCATTTCCTGCGCCCATTGCAGCGCATCAAGCCCAGTGTCTTTGCGTCCACCATGGCTGAACACATTCCAGCCGGGCCCGACGGGTTGGCCTTGGGCATTGAGTACCTGCTCGGCCTCTGCACTGCGGCGCTTGGCATCAATGGCCACCACAATGCATTGTGAGCCGTACTTGCCAGAGGCCTCATTGATCACATCTGGATTGGCAATGGCGGCCGAGTTGAAACTGGTTTTGTCCGCGCCCGCATTGAGCAGGCGGCGCACATCAGCAACCGTGCGCACCCCCCCGCCCACCGTCAACGGAATAAACACTTGTGAAGCGACCGCTTCGACGATGGGCAAGATCAAATCGCGCCCATCGCTGGTGGCTGTGATGTCTAAAAAAGTCAGCTCGTCAGCGCCTTGCTCGTTGTAACGTGCTGCAATCTCGACCGGGTCGCCCGCATCGCGCAATTCGACAAAGTTGACCCCCTTCACCACGCGACCGCCAGTCACGTCAAGGCATGGAATGATGCGTTTGGCCAGCATAAGATGTCCTGTTGTAGTCAAAGAAAAAAAGATGGTGCCCTGCGATGCACACGACGCCAATAGCGCTGCGCATCGCTATTGCTCAAGCATTCCAATGGAACGCCTGCCAGGCCTGCCAGCTGTGTTGCGGAGCCAACTCAATGGGCGAATCAATGCTGGCCGCTTCGACGCACAGCATCTCACGCCAGCCGTCTTGCGGCATATCGCGCAATGTCTTGCACAAGGTTTGGCCAGGGTTCCAGACCACGGTTTGCAAACAACTAGTGCTTTGCGTGATGTCCAATACCCCAGCGGCCTGCTGGGCAGCGCCAATCTGCCTCAAACGCAGCATTTGCTGGGCTTGGGCTTGAAAAACGCTGTCAAATTCTGCCCCAAAACGCACTGGGCCAGCCTGCCTGCCGTGCACATCATGCACGGCGTCCCACACTGCCGTATCCTCCAGGCCCAACAGTTCCATGCGGGTCACGTCTGGCACCCGCAAATAGGTATGCAGCGCACTGGTAAACGACCACGGCCGCACATCGGTATTGCGAACAAGCAGGTCGATACGCAGTGCGTTGGGATTCAGTGTGACGTCGAGCTCAAGCGCAAATGCATAAGGCCACTGCTGCCTGGACATCGCCCCATCGGCCAATGTAAAGCGCAAGCGCTCTGGCTCAATACTGCGCAATTGCCAGGGCAAATGGCGCGCAAAGCCATGCTTCATCAGCGGGCCGCGCTGGTTGAATTGCGGAAAGCACACCGGCACGCCCCCGCGCACGGCATCTTGGCCGTTCAAGCGGGCCTGGGGGCTGCAATACAGATGTTCGTAGCCATCGCTGGTTTGCCATGACACCAATTGGGCGCCATGCAGCAAGACGGTGGCCCGATCTCCCCAGGGAGTCTGCAGGCCAACCGCAGGTTGGCCGTGAAAATCGAGCCAGCGCGACGCCATCAAAGCGAATCAGAGAGTTCGTCGGCGCGCTCTTGACCGCGGGCAAAGTCCAGATCGCCTGTGTAGATCGCACGGCCACAAATCACGCCTGCAACGCCTTCAGACTCGACTGCCACCAGTTGCTCGATGTCGTGGATGTCTTTCAGACCGCCGCTGGCAATCACAGGAATATCCACGGCCTGAGCCAGGCGCACGGTCGCCTCAATATTGATACCGGTGAGCATGCCGTCACGGCCAATATCGGTGTAGATGATGGACTCGACACCGTAATCTTCGTACTTCTTCGCCAGATCCACGGCTTCAACGCTGGAGATTTTGGCCCAGCCATCAGTGGCGACCTTGCCATCCTTGGCATCAATACCGACGATGATGTGACCACCAAACGCACTGCAGGCATCACGCAGGAAACCAGGATTTTTCACCGCCGCCGTGCCAATGATGATGTAGCGCATGCCTGCATCAATGTATTGCTCGATGGTATCCAAATCACGGATACCGCCGCCGAGCTGTACCGGAATCTCGCCGTCCACTTCTTTCAAAATCGACTTGATCGCAGCGAGGTTTTTCGGCTTACCGGCAAACGCACCATTGAGATCGACCAAGTGCAAGCGCCTGGCCCCTGCATCCAGCCAACGTCTGGCCACCAGCGCAGGTTCTTCTCCGAAAGTAGTGGATTGCTCCATATCGCCTTGTACAAGGCGCACACAGTGCCCATCTTTAAGATCAATGGCAGGGATCAACAGCATGGTCGGTCAGAGGAAAATTCAGCACGCACAGCGCGCACAAAGGTTGAAAAAGCATTCGCATGGAGTTGCCAATGCACTTACGGATTCCAGGAGAGAAAGTTGCGGTAGAGGGCAATGCCTTGGTCAGCACTTTTCTCCGGATGGAATTGCGTCGCAAACAGATTATCGCGTGCGATTGCAGAGGCAAAGCGCGCACCATATTCAGTCTCGCCTGCACAATGGGCCGGATCGGCCAGATCCGCGTAATAGCTGTGTACGAAATAATACCAACTGCCATCTGCAATGCCGGCCCACATTGGGTGCTCAGCATGGCTTTGCGGGCGGTTGACGCGGTTCCAGCCCATTTGTGGAATTTTGTAGCGGCTGCCATCGGCCTGGCGGCGGCCTGCCAGTTCAAAGCGCTTGACTTGGCCTGCAATCAAACCCAGTGCATCGATATCGCCCTCTTCACTGTGGTCCAGCAGCATTTGCATGCCCACGCACACACCAAACAAAGGCACGGTCTGCGCTGCCTGCAACACCGTCTCCAGCAAGCCCGATGCGTGCAGCTCCTGCATACAATCGGCCATTGCGCCTTGACCGGGCAGAATCAGGCGCTGCGCCTGGGCGATCACTTTGGCATCGTTGGTCAAGACCACCTTCCACTCGGTATCAAGGGCCGCGTGGCTGGCAGCTTGCCACACCGAGCGCAAGTTGCCAGAGCCGTAGTCAACCACAGCAAGAGTGCGGCTAGCAGTCAGGGAGTTCATCGCAAAGTGATACTTTTTTGGGCACTATTGCCACAATACAATCGCGCACAACAGGCTGCATTGTCGCGCGTTCAAAGCCCTGTTGACAAGCACAGAGACAACACCAATTGAGCACAGAAGCTATTACAGCACGCCTTTGGTCGAGGGAATCATACCGACCATGCGGGCATCGCGTTCAACAGCCATGCGCAAGGCACGGCCAAACGCTTTGAATGCTGTCTCGGCCTGGTGGTGCGCATTGATGCCTTTGAGGTTGTCAATATGCACCGTCGCCAACGCATGGTTGGCAAAGCCTTGGAAGAATTCATAGGTCAGCTGGGTGTCAAACTGTCCCACCATGGCGCTGGTAAACGCGATATCAAACGACAAGCCAGGTCGGCCAGACAAGTCAATCACGGCGCGGCTGAGCGCTTCATCCAGCGGCACATAGGCGTGGCCATAGCGGCGCAGGCCTTTTTTATCGCCCACAGCCTGGGCTATCGCCTGGCCAATCGCGATCCCCACATCTTCTACCGTGTGGTGCCCGTCAATGTGCAAGTCACCATCGCAGTGCACATCCAGGTCGATCAGGCCATGGCGGGCGATCTGGTCAAGCATATGGTCAAAAAAGCCAATGCCTGTGTGCAAATTAGCCACACCGCTGCCATCGAGATTGACGCGCACATGGATGCGCGTTTCTGCCGTGTGGCGATTCACCTCGGCAATACGGTCGGCTTTATCGGTTCCTTGCGTGGGGACTAAGGCGGAAGAGGTCATTCAATGGGTCTTTAACTCAGGGGCGATTGATCAAGTATTGGCTGCATTGTAAGCACCAATGCCAAGCCGGTAGCGAATGCGCGATCAAATATAGGCCTTCTGTACGTGATCTGCTGCCATGAGATTTTTTTGGGATAGTCAAAAAACTCTATGTTTCGCCATTCTGCCATTAGGATTTACTACAGTATGATATGCAGCGTTTTAGGGTCTGCGCATGACGCCTGCTTTGGCTGGACTGTAATGGGTGTTGGTAGGGGACACAACGCAGACTATAAACACAGACAGCAGCATCTACGGCGGCTGTCACGCCTTGCCCTGTCAGATTTTCCAAACAAGCAACATTTACTCTCAAAAATCGCTGTTTCTGTCGCCACATCAATAAAGACGCCACAGCCCTTTTTAGAGGCCGACAAGCCCGCTCTTTGCTCGCCCAAGGCATTGCATTCATTATTTCAATCTGGAGAAAACATGAAAAAAACCGCTCTCTTCTTGGCCGTTGCACTGGCACTGGCTGCCTGCTCCAACAAAGACGAACCAGCAAGCCCTAAAGCGGCTGCAGCAGCAGACATTCCGCTGTCGTTCGCGCCCGTAAACACCGCTTTTGCCATGGGCAATTTCGAGCCTGCACCACAGTCGTATATCGATGCGATTTCGCCAATGCTCGATTCGATGAAGGCCGGTTTTGTGCAATCGCTCGACCGTGCCAAGGAAGTAGCAGCAGACGAAGCACCTGAGCAAGAGCTGACCAAAATCAACGCCTTGATCGACCTGTTCAAGGAGCGCCTGCAAAAACCAGACACCCTGGCCAGCATGGGCATCAAGCTCAATGGCCTGCAAGCGGCCTATGAAGTCAGCGGCGCACCGGTGCTGCGCCTGGAGCTGGCCGACCCAGCGCTGTTCACAAGCTTTGTTGCCGAAGTCGAGACCCGCGCCGGTGAAAAACTGCCAACAGCCGAACTCAATGGCCAGGCCTACTGGCACTTGCCATTGGGCGACAAGGCAGCAGAAACCACTACCGCCATCAAGCCACGCTTGGTCGCGGCAATTGTGGGCAAGCAACTGGTTGTCGCATTCGACCCACAAATCGCTGAATTGCCATTGGCACAGCTGATTGGTCTGGAGCGCCCAGCCAAGTCGTTTGTCGATGGCGGCGAATTGCAAGCCATCAACAAACAATATGGCTACCAAAACTACGGCAGCAACGGCGTAGTGGATCTGCGCCGCGTTGTCGGCCTGTTCGCTCCAGCTGAAGGCAGCACCACCTGGCTGAGCAAAGTGGCTCAAGAAAATGGCAATACGCTGTCGGCTGTTTGCCGCACCGAGTTCCTGTCAATTGCTGACAAGGCCCCACGTTTTGTGTTGGGTGCCAAAGAAATCACCGCCAAGAAATTCGACATGGGCGGCGTGCTGGAAGTCGAGAGCAAGCTCGCTGGCGAGCTGAAAAAAATCACCGCTCCTGTACCAGGCCTGGGCACCGACACAACCGGCGTGGAATTTGGCATGAGCTTGAAAGTCGACCAATTGGCCGGTTTCCTGCAAGCCCAAGCGGCCGCTGTGCAAGCAGCGCCCTACCAGTGCGAACAGCTGCAACCGCTGAACGAACAAATGGCTGAGCTGACACAAAACCTGGCCGGTTTGTACGCTGCAGCTGGCTGGCTGACAGGCGCGCGCGCCAGCCTGAGCGAGTTTGACATTGAAAACCAAATTGTCAAAGGCACTGTCGTGCTGGCCTCGCCCAACCCGATGGGTCTGATTGGCATGGCACAAGGTTTCTTGCCAGAGCTGGGCCAGTTGGGTCTGACACCAGACGGCAAGGCCAAAGAGCTGCAATCACCAATGGTTGCTGGCACGATGGGACCAGATAGCCAAGTCTGGGTTGCGATGAACGACAAGGCCGTTGGCCTGGGCATTGGTGCAGGCACCCAGGCAGCCGTTGAAGCGGCAATCAAAGCCAGCCCAGCCAACCCTGAGCCACTGCTGTACTACGGCTTCAGCGGCCAGAGCTACCTGAAGATGACTGGCGGCCTGGACGAAGATACCTTGGCACAAGCGGCTGAAAGCGATGCAGAGGCAGCGGCCAATTACGTGATGTGGCCCGTGCTGCAAAGCGCGATGAATTTCTACAAATCGGTGGACTTTGTCAGCATGTCTTACTTGCTGACCGACCGTGGCGTGGAAATGAAACAAACCATGACACTGAAATAAGCCCTGCATAGCCAGTTTGGCTCCCTGCCAAAGCCGCTTTGACTGCGCTCAGCCAAAGCGGCTTTTTTTCATACCCAGCGTGTCTGTCGCACGCAGCAACAATCACCCAAAGGCCCTTCGCAGTGAAACACCTCCTCATCCCCACCACATTGGCTGCCGCCTTGGCACTGGCTGGCTGCGCCAGCCTCGGCGGCGCCAGCAGTCCGGCACAATCGCCATTGGCTTACGCGCCAGTTGGCAGTGCTTTCGTATTTGGCAATTTGACTGCGCCGCCCAAAGAATATGCTGAGCTCAATGCCCGTTGGTACCAGCATATCAATACCGGCATTGTGCAAAGTTTGGAGCGTTTTGAGCAAATCAGTGCAGAAATCTTTCAAGACCCCAATGCACGCCAGCGCGCCAATGCTTTTGCCCAGGTTCTGAGTGAGCAACTGAGCCAACCAGAAGGCTTGGCCACGCTGGGGCTGAATGTGAATGCACGCGTGGCTTTGTATGAAGTCAATGCCTTGCCGGTCCTGCGCATGGAGCTGGACGACACAACGCGTTTCAACAACTTTATCAAAGCCGTAGAAACCAAAGCTGGCGAGCCATTTGCACGTTCCGAAGTCGATGGCCAAGCGTTCTGGCACTCCGCCTCTCCAGCCGATGCGGATGCGATGGTCAGTCCTCGCTTCGTCGTGGCCATCGTCGGCAAGCACCTGGTGTTGACCGCCGATAGCCAACACGCCGACACACCGCTGCTGGCCCAGCTGGGTGTGAAAAAACCAGCGCAATCGGTGGTCGATACGGGGGTTATCGAAGCCTTGAACACCCAGTACGGCTTCCAGCCCGGCATGGCTTCTGGCTACATCGACTTGCAGCGCGTGCTGACACTGGCCACCGATGCCGAGCAAACCCAGCCCTGGATTGCCGGTTTGCTGCATGACGCGGATGCGCCTTTGAGTGCCAGTTGCCAGTCCGAATTGGGCGCAATTGTCGCCAAGGCTCCACGCATTGTGGGTGGCGCAACGCAGTTGCTCCAACCTGACCTGAAGATCAATGTCATTTGGGAACTTGAGCCCAACCTGGCCAAAGACTGGAGCACACTGCCTGCGCCAGTGCAAGGCCTCGACAACCAAACCCGCGGCAATGTAGTATTTGGTGCTGGCGTCAACCTCAGCGCCACAGCCGCCTTTTTGCAAAAGCAAGCTGCAGCCATCGCGGCCCAACCCTACGAGTGTGAGCTGCTTGAGCCCCTCAATGCATTGGCAGCCGAGGCCAATTCGGGCATTGCCGCCTTGTATGCCGCCTCCAGCTGGGTGCAGGGCTTCCGCGCCCAATTCAGCACCATTGATCCGAAGACCGAAGATGTGACTGGCAGCTTGCTGCTGGCGTCACCCAATCCAGTCGGCTTGGTCGGCATGGCACAAGGCTTCATGCCCGAACTGGGCAAACTGGGCTTGGTGGTGGGCGGCCCCGCCATGCCACTGGCGGTGTCTGAGAGCGCCCTATTCAGCGGCTGGGACCAGCCCGCCTGGGCCATTGTGGGCAAGAATTCCTTAGGTGTGGCCGTGGGCGCGAATGAAAAGGCCCAATTGGAGCAAGACATCCAGGCGCCGATGCCTGCAGTGCCGCCTCTGATGTATTTTGGCATCACTGGCCAAGCCTTTGCAGCGCTTATGAATACATACGAAGAGCATGAAGTGCCCCTAATCACGGACAGCCCATGGGAGCGGTGGTACAACTTTCTGGCCTGGCCAATAAGCGTCTCCTACAACGAACTCTACCAAGAAGTGGATTACATGGATGCACAGTGGCTTGCCACCGAACGCGGTCTTGAATTCCCGCAGACCACCGTGTTCAAGCCCCAGCCAGCCAAGGCAAAATAAAGCGTGAAGCGGCGGTGCGCCAACACCGCCAAAACCAATTAAAAAGCCCACCGACAACCATTGTCAGTGGGCTTTTTCTTGCCTGCGACAGCACGTTGCAATCAATGCTGCAGACGCCAATCGCCAAGCTAACAGAGGGTTTTAATGCGACAAGGCAGCTTCAGCCGATGGCTGCGCCACCTCTTTGGTACGCGGCCCAGGCACGCGCGCACGCGCAAACAGCAAATACACAGTGGGCACGACAAAAATGGTCAATAAGGTACCAATCGTCATGCCACCCACAATCACCCAACCGATTTGCACACGGCTCTCGGCACCAGCACCTGTGGCCAAGGCCAATGGCATAGCGCCCAGTACCATCGCACCTGTGGTCATCAAAATCGGACGCAAACGCTGGCGCGCAGCCTCGACCACGGCTTGCACACGCTCTGTGCCTTGCTGGCGCATCTGGTTGGCAAACTCCACGATCAAAATACCGTGCTTGGTAATCAGGCCGACCAAAGTGATCAGGCCAATTTGCGAGTACACGTTCATCGTTCCGCCGCTCCATTTGAGCGCCAGCAAGGCCCCCGCCATCGACATAGGCACCGACACCATGATCACGAGTGGGTCCACAAAACTCTCAAACTGCGCAGCCAACACCAAATAAATGAATACCAAAGCCAGCGCAAACACCAAAGTCAGCGCGCCTTGCGAGCTGCGGTACTCCCTGGAGGTGCCGTTCAAGTCGGTGGCGTAACCCACTGGCAAAACCCGGGCGGCGACCTCGTCCATGAAATCCAAGGCCTCACCCAGAGAATGGCCAGGATTGATACGCGCAGTCAAGGTCGCAGAACGCCGCTGGCCAAAGTGGTTGAGTTCGCGCGGACTGGCAGTTTCTGTCAACGTCACGACGGCCGACAGCGGCACCATGGCGCCAGAGCTTGAACGCAGATGGATTTGTTCAATGCTTTGCGGCGTCATGCGATCGCCAGCGGCCACCTGAACCATCACATCGTATTGCTCAGAACCTTTTTTATACCGCGTCACGACCCGGCTGCCGAGCATGGTCTCCAAGGTCCGTGCCACGGTCGATGCGCTAACGCCCAGATCTGCGGCCCGCTCCCGGTCCACCTGAATGCGCAGCTCGGGCGTGTTCATGCGCAAATCCACATCAGGCCCGTCAATCGCCGGGTGGGTCGCCATCTCCTGCATGAATTCCTGCACCACCGCATACAGGTCTTCGTAACTTTCATTGGTCAAAATCACAAACTGCAAAGGCCGCGAATTCATGCCCATGCCCAGCGGCGGCGGGGTATTGAGAATGGTGTAGACGCCGGGAATATCACGCACCTCGCGGCCAATTTCACTCGACAAGTCATTCACACTGCGGCTGCGCTCAGCCCAGTCCACCGTGCGCAGCATGACATTGCCATTGACCACAGACGGGTAGCCAATGTTGGCAAACACCGTGTCGAACTCTGGGTACTTTTTGGCCAACTCTTCGGCTTGGCGTGCGTAGCTGTCGGTGTACTCCAGCGAAGCACCATCGGGCGCCGTCATGCGCAGCTGCAAGGTACCACGGTCCTCCATCGGCGCCAGCTCCGATGGAATGCGCGGATACAGCCAAACCAGCAGCACGCTGCAACCCAGCATCACCAGTAGTACCAAGCTGCGCGCTTGCAGCACGACTCCCCAGGCGCCACGCACCCTGGCCGTCAATGTCCAGCGCAATAAACGGGCGTAATTATCCGACAAGCCATTGAGCGAGCGCTCCATCAAGCGGTCAAAACGGTTCGGTTGTGGATTGTGCTTGAGCAATACCGAGCACAGCATCGGCGAGAGCGTCAGCGCCACCACCCCTGAAATCAGCACAGCACCTGCCAAAGCCAGCGCAAATTCGGCAAACAAGCGGCCGGTGCGCCCCGGAGTAAAGGCCAGCGGCGCATACACCGCAACCAAGGTCATGGTCATCGCAACAATCGCAAAACCGATTTCTTTCGCTCCCACAATGGCTGCGGCAAACGGCTCCATGCCCTCCTCGATGTGGCGGTAGATGTTCTCGAGCATCACAATCGCATCATCAACGACCAAGCCAATCGCCAATACCATCGCCAACAAGGTCAGCGTATTGATGGTAAAGCCCGCCAACGACATCAAGGCAAAAGCACCAATCAAACTCACTGGAATCGTGATGATCGGGATGATCGAGGCGCGCAGCGTACGCAAAAACACAAAAATCACCAACACCACCAACACCACCGCTTCGACAATGGTGGTGTAGACACTGGCAATCGAGCGCTCAATGAACACCGAGCTGTCATTGGCAATCGAGACTTGCACATCTTCGGGCAATTCCTGGCGCAAAACCTCAAGTTGGGCGCGCACACCAGCCGAGACATCCAATGGGTTGGCGGTTGCCTGGCGCACGATGCCCATCGAGACTGAGTCGACGCCATTAAAACGCACACGGCTGCGCAAGTTGGCAGCGCCCTCTTCAATCCGCGCCACATCCTTCAGACGCACGGCATACCCTTGCACAGTCTTGATGACGATATTGGCAAACTGCTCAACGCTGGCCAGATCGGTCTGTGAGACTACATTGAATTCGCGTTGCGCCGACTCGATACGCCCGGCTGGCAGCTCCAGATTATTGGCGCGGATCGCGGCCTCTACCTCATCCACCGTCAGGCCGTAAGCGGCCAGGCGCTGGGGCTCGAGCCAAATGCGCATCGCATAGTCGCGCGAGCCGTAAATGGGCGTATCAGCCACGCCAGGCACGGTTTGCAAGCGGGGCTTGGCAATCCGGATCATCAAATCATTGATCTCCAACTGGTTGCGGCTGTCTGAACTGAACGCCAGCCAGAGCACAGGAAACGCATCAGCCTCGACCTTGGCAATGACCGGCTCGTCTATTTCGTCTGGCAGCCGGTTGCGCACGCGCGAGACGCGGTCGCGCACCTCAGCTGCGGCGGTATCGGGGTCTTTGGCCAACAAAAACCGCACTGTGATCTGGGCCTGCTCGGCC
Organism: Lampropedia aestuarii; assembly: GCF_004803635.1. Lineage (GTDB taxonomy): Bacteria > Pseudomonadota > Gammaproteobacteria > Burkholderiales > Burkholderiaceae_C > Lampropedia > Lampropedia aestuarii. The sequence goes on from NZ_SSWX01000002.1 coordinate 51,534, forward strand.
CGGCTGATCGAGCTGATCACATCGACACTGTCAATGCCTGCAATCGAGTCCTCCAGGGGCTTGGCCACCTGGGTCTCAATCACCTCAGCCGACGCACCCGCGTATTTGACCCGCACGGTCACCACAGGCTCGTCGATTTGTGGGTACTCACGCACCGTCAGGGTGTAAAAACTGACCATGCCAATCAGCACAATCAGCAGCGACAGCACAGTGGCAAAGACCGGGCGGCGAATCGAGGTTTCTGAGATTTGCATCGCGACTGCTCCGGGCTTTAAGGCCGCACGCCAGCAGCCAAGGCCTGCGGATGGGCAGCTGCGCCAGTGACATCCTCTGGCTCGACAATGGGTACGGCCTTGGGTTGCTCCAGGCCTTCTACCGTCTCATCCGCAGCTTCTGCACCGATGGGTTTTAGCGGCGTTGCATCCTGCGGGTTACTCCATGCCAGCAATGCGCGCTGGTCAGAGCGGTTGATGCGGTGCTGGCCAGCGGTCATGATGACATCTCCGGCCTCCAAACCTGAGCGTATTTCCACCAAACCCGGCTCGCGCAAGCCCAGCTCAACCGGCACACGCTCACTGCGGTAGAGCGCATTGTCGGGCAGCTCGGAGGGGTCCTTGCCGGCATCGGCTTCTTGCCAGGGCGTCAGGCGAATCACGGCAGCGCCCTTGGCATCGACCAGCAAGGCCTGCTCGGGCACCATCACAGCGTGGTTGCGTTCTGCCAATATCAAATTGACGCGGGCAAACATGCCTGGGCGCAGGCGTTGCTCGGTATTGGGCAGGCTGGCGCGCAAGGCAATCGAGCGGCCTTGCGCATCAATCAACGGATCGATTGCGATGACTGTTGCGGCAAAGCGCTCTTGCGGCCAGGCATCAAACTCCAATTCAATGGTTTGGCCAGTCTGCACGGCCGAGCTCAAGCGCTCAGGCAGTCTGAAGTCGACATAGAGCACCTGCAAATCCTGCAGTTGAACCAAAGGATCACCTTCGCGCAAGTAATCGCCCAGATTCACATTGCCAATCCCTGCGGTCGCATTGAATGGCGCAATAATGCGCAGCCGCTGCAGTTGGGTTTGCGCCAGCGCGCGGCGCGCTTGTGTGACTTTCAAATTGGCCGCCGACTCATCCAAGGCGGCTTTGCTGATAAAGCCCTTACCCACCAATTCCCGGCTGCGCTCGAACTGCGCTTGTGCCAGTGCCAGCTCAGCTTCGACTTGCGCAAGCTGGGCGCGCTCGAGCTGGTCATCGAGTTGCAGCAAGACCTGGCCTTTACGCACGTGCTGGCCGTCTTTGAAGTTCAGCGCAGTAACGCGGCCACTGGCCTCTGGCCGCAGAGTCGTGCTTTGTCTGGACAGCAGATTGCCTACGGCCTGCACGCTATCGCGCACGGTTTGCGCGCGCGCGCGTGACACCTCAATCAATGCCGGCGGCGGCTGTGCGCTGTCGGCTGAAGCGGAACCCGCAGGCGCTGTGCCTGCTGCCGCTGCGGGCTTGGGCGCTAGAAATACGTTGCTGCGGTGTTGCTGTAGCCACCAAGCGCCCGCCACGGTGGCCGCGATTACGCCTAGCAAAAAGACCTTGGTTGCTGCTCGCATGACTTACCCTTACCCATTCATCCGTATAAAACATGTCCAGTCCGTACGTGTCTGACAAGCCCAATCAGCATGGCTGCTCAGGCTTTCAGGTCAAACCGGCTCAACCAATGCAATACATTCAAGCAGGGCCTGCAGCGACAGACGGAAACACCACACCTTAGTGATTTTCCGTGGCAGAGATAAGAAATTATTAAAGGTTTACCTAATATTTACGCAATTTGATGATTAAAGCCAATAATTAGTCAATTTTTTGCAAATTCGGGCCACACCGTTGGCCCATCCGACCTTAATCACCAGTCGGCAATTCTGGGCCGACACGCTCAGGTGCCCACAGCCAAGTGCCTCGCCCGCTGGCCTTGGCGGCATACAAAGCCTGATCTGCGCGGTGAAACAGCGAATCCCAGTCAAGCGCTTGCTCAGGAAATTGGCACACGCCCATGCAAGCCTGAATATGCAACACCTCGCCTTCAATCTGAATCGCACGGTGCAGATTGTGCGCAATGCGTGCGCAAACGGTTGCCACGGTTTCCGCATTACCGGGGCGGCGCAGCATCACCACAAACTCATCGCCCCCCAGGCGGCAGACCAAATCACGGTCGCGCACGGTTTTTGTCAAACGCTCGCCCAGTCGGCGCAACAAGGCGTCGCCAGCCGTGTGCCCCAAGCGGTCATTGATTGGCTTGAAGCCATCCAGATCAATCAAGACCAAGGCCACAGAATGCTTTTCAGGCCAAATCTCGCGCTCCCACCACTCTTTGAGCGCTCGGCGATTGGCCAAGCCTGTCAGCGGGTCCTTGTACGCATATTCACGCAATAGTTGGTGGTTTTGGCGAATCGAGGTGATGTCCATGTAAGTCATGACCAACAATTGCTGGTCATGCAGCACCTTGCCATTTTGCAAAATGGTTTTGAACTCGTCCTCGCCGCTCCAAATATCCAGCTCTCTGCCAGGCAGCGCCGTACACCGCTGGCCGACCTGCGCGGCCGCATCCACCCAGGTTTGCCGCAGTTGCTCTCGCTGCACGTCAAAACGCATCGTCTCTTCCAACAACTGGTCAAGACTGGTAAACCTGCCCTTTGGGTAGCCAAAGATCTGATCAAACGCAGGATTGCTAAACAGCACTTGCCCCTCTGGCAACTGCACCCACAGCACCCCAATGGGCATGGCGCACATGACCTGCTCAAGATGGGGCAGCACGTACTTCAGCGGCAAAGACATGCTGGCGGCAGAGTCAGTCTCTGAGGAAATTACCGTCATATAGATTGTTCCCCCAGTAACAACACAAACGCATAACTTCCGACGAAAGTCAGGCACCACTTGCAACCACAACGCTTGCTCATTGCAAGAGAGGTCAGAAAGTCCCTCGCAAACCGATGCCAGACAAGCAGGTTTGAAGTGCAATTTTTTTGCGTAAAAAATCGCGATTAATCATTCCACTTGCATTTGCTTCTCGTCGCCTCAGCCAAGGCCTCAACGTCATCCATCTGCTCGTTTTTTAAGCGATTAAATAAAAGAGGCGAAGCATAGTCGATACGTATTTCAAATGCAAGTACTTGTTATTTGAATCTAATTCTGTTTCAGCCAAAAACAACCTGGCGATGCTCTCAGCGCCTGTTCAACATCTGCGCGGTGGTGATGAACAGGCTTTAATGCCAGCGTTGCTTAACCCGCAATGCGCTGGCGCAAGGCCTCATACAGACACACGCCACTGGCGACCGAGACGTTCAAGCTCTCAACAGCCCCCATCATCGGAATATTGACCAACTCGTCACAGGTCTTTTTGGTCAATTGGCGCATGCCCGGTCCTTCAGCGCCCAACACCAGCGCTGTGGGTGTGGTCAGATTGACTTGGTAGACCGTCTTAGGCGCATCTTCGCTGGTACCAATGACCCAGATATTGCGCTCTTTGAGCTCGCCCAAAGTGCGCGCCAAATTGGTCACCATGAAATAAGGCACGGTCTCGGCCGCGCCACTGGCGACCTTGGCCACCGTTGCATTGATGCCAGCCGCATGGTCCTTGGGCGCAATCACCGCATGGGCACCAGCGCCATCGGCCACACGCAAACAAGCCCCTAAATTGTGCGGATCGGTCACGCCATCGAGCACCAGTAGCAACGGAGGCACGCTCAGGCCATCGAGCAAATCGTCCAGGCTGCGCGCCACTGCCAGCTCTTTGACACGGGCGGCAACACCTTGGTGACCGTGGCTGCCGGCCAACTTCGCAATGCGGGTGCTATCGGCCTCAATCAGACGCACCTCAGCCTCTTTGGCACGCATCAGAAACTGTTTCATACGGGCATCACGGCGTCCCGAGTCAAACAACACTTCGATCACGGAGTCGGGCGCGGTCTTGATTCGCACGGAGACGGCATGGAAGCCGAATAAAACTTTGTTTTCAGACATAAATCAACCAGAGAGGGAGATGGCGGGCAGGCGATGCCTGCGGCGCCGAGCAATCAAAAAGAAAAAACAAGCCCCGCACAACGGCGCTTGTAGGAACTGGGCGTGGACAAGGCAGGCACTATAGACGCAAGCGCCTGTTCAATGGGCCTGTTGACAATTTTTCAGCGAAACAAGCATAGCACTAAGCGTTTTGGCAAACACGCAGTATTTCTGCGCCATAGGCATCGAGCTTTTTCTGCCCTACGCCAGAAATTTGGCTCAAAGCCCCCAAGCCCGCAGGATTCTCAGCGGCAATGCTGATCAAGGTCGCATCATTGAACACCACAAACGCGGGCAATTGATTTTGCTGGGCCACTTCACGGCGCCAGGCTTTGAGGGCGTCGAGCCGGCTGCGCGCCTCAGGCCCCAAAGACTCCAGCGCAGCTGAAGCAGGACGGCGCCCTGTCGATGTCGCCGTTTTGCGCATCCGGCCACGCCCGCTCGCAGCCACACGCTCAGACTCACGCAGGAAAACCTGAGCTTGCCCACTCAGCAAGGTTTTGGCCGCAGGGCCTAAACGCATGGTGTTAAAGGCCTGGGCATCGGCCACCACGGCATCGCGTGCGACCAGCTGGCGCACCACCGCGCCCCACTGCTGCTGGCTCAAACCCTCGCCAATGCCAAACGTGCTCAAACTCTGGTGCTCGTACTGCTGTACTTTGTCGGTCATTTTGCCGCGCAAAATATCAATCAAATGGCCGGCGCCAAAGTGCATATCGCTTTTTTGTTGCACGCGGTATATGCAGCTGAGAAACATCAGCGCGGCCTTGGTTGCATCCCAGGTCTTCGGTGGGTTCAGACAGTTGTCGCAGTTGCCGCAAGGCTTGGAAGGCTCATCGAAATACGCCAGCAGCCGCACACGCCGGCAATCGGTGGTCTCGGCCATTGCCAGCAAGGCATCGAGCTTGGTGCGCATGACCTGGCGATAGGCTTCGCTGGCCTGGCTTTGCGGATCATCGATCATGCGCCGCTGGTTGACCACATCGGCCAGGCCATAAGCCATCCAAGCGTCAGCGGCTTGGCCATCGCGCCCGGCGCGACCAGTTTCCTGGTAGTAGCCCTCGATGTTTTTGGGCATGTCCAAGTGCGCGACAAAGCGCACATCGGGCTTGTCGATGCCCATGCCAAACGCAATCGTGGCAGTCATCACCAAACCTTCTTCGCGCAAAAACCGGTCTTGGTGCAATTGCCGCATCTCGGCCGGCAGGCCCGCATGGTAGGGCAAGGCATTAATGCCCTGCTCTACCAACCACTGGGCGGTTTCCTCGACTTTTTTACGGCTTTGGCAATACACAATGCCTGCGTCGTCAGGATGTTCGTCTTCAATAAAGCGCAGCAATTGCTTGCGTGGGTCGGTTTTCTCCACCACCTGGTAACAAATATTGGGACGGTCAAAGCTGCTGACATACACCTGCGCCTCTTGCAGCTGCAAGCGCTCAATGATGTCTTCGCGTGTCACCGCATCGGCCGTGGCGGTGAGCGCCATGCGTGGCACCTGCGGGTAGCGCTGGTGCAGCAGCGCCAACTGGCGGTATTCGGGGCGGAAGTCATGGCCCCACTGGCTCACGCAATGGGCTTCATCAATCGCAAACAGCGCCAGCTGGCCCTTGCTGGCCAAATGGTCCAAAAAATCCAAAAAATGGGGGGTCGTGATGCGCTCTGGCGCAGCATACAGCAGCGTGGTTTCACCATTTCTGGCGCGTTGCTGCACCGCCTGCACCTGCGCATAGTCCAGCGCCGAATGCAGGCAATCGGCGGCCACGCCAACCTCTTGCAAAGCCCGCACCTGGTCATACATCAAGGCGATCAAGGGCGAGACGACCACCGTCAAGCCTTGGCCATTGCTGCGTCTGGCAATCGCCGGAATTTGGTAGCACAGCGACTTGCCGCCGCCAGTGGGCATCAGCACCAGCGCGTCATCACCAGCAATCGCGCCGCTGACAATATCAGCCTGCAAGCCTCGAAAGCGGGGATAGCCAAAAACTTGCTGCAGGATCTGCAGCGCTTGTTGAGAAGAATTCACAAAAAACCGAATGCAATAAAGCGCTGGAGATTCCCAAGCGCACTTTTAAATCATACAAATAAAGCCCGTGCAGCCTCTGGCAGGGCCGACAGGGCAAGCGCAGCCACGGAGCTGGCAATCAATGCGCGCGCGCAGCCTTGGACCGAACGGCTGCCTGCCCACGCACCATAACGGCAGCTATCATAGTCCTTCATGATGGCCCTTGATGCATTCTGGTCGCCGCCGCCAGCAGCATCTGCAGCGCCTGCACCAGGTGGGGGCAATCATGGCGCATAATCTCATGGCCTGTTTCGCGCATCCTGGAGACATCCTCTGCGCGCAGGCACATTCGCAAACTATCTCGGTTGCAGGTCTGCACGGATGTAGCGATGGCATGGCTCATAGCAGCAGTGCGTCCGTGCATTCAATTCAGCGCTCAACCGCCCTCGAACGCATTGCACAAGGACGACTGCAGCCATGACTTATCTCGCGACGCTCGAGTCCATCGTCATCCCTATGATTGCCCCCGTGGCACGGACCTGCGCCCACATCACCCACGGCCGTCTTGCCGCAAGCAGCAGCCACCTGTCGGACTTGCCCACCCGTTGGCGTGTATTTGGCACGCGCAAACATCGGCTTCAACCTGGCCTGCATCGCCATGGGCATATGCGCTGGCGCAGCCTTACGAAAAAAAGCGGGCATTGAACGTTTATGGCGCAATGCACGTGCCGCCTCAATCCTGGCGCCGACCTCGGATCTCCTACCTGCGCCCATTGGCACAGCACTCTGCGATGCCGAGGCAGAACAACAGGCACCGTCTTAAGAGCCTGTTCACAACCGCTACGCAATCCGCGGAGTGATTTTGAGCAAGCTCATCAACCATCTCCCACGCAGCATGCATGCCTGGCATGCCCCCTCAACCACACTGACTACGATGCACACCTCTGCTTATATTCTTGGCGCCGTCGCCTACGCCCCCAAAGTCATCACGATCTGGGAAGGCTTTAAAACCTATTTGGCCGAGCGCGACTTTGCCATCGACTTCATTCTGTACTCCAACTACGAAACCCAAGCCGAGGCGATGATTGCTGGCGACATCCAATTCGCCTGGAACTCGCCACTGGCCTGGGTGCGCACCGAGCGCCTGGCCCGCGCGCAAGGCCGGCAAGCGGGCGTGGTCGTGATGCGTGACACCGATATCGACCTGCAATCGGTGCTGGTAGTTAAAGCCGAGAGTGCTCTCAACAACCTGGCCGATTTACGCGGCCAGACCGTGGGGTTTGGAGCAATCGACTCACCACAAGCCACGCTGATTCCGCTGGACCATATGCAGCATGTCGGCGGCCTGCAACCCCATAAGGACTTCAGCGTACGCCGCTTTGATGTGCTGGGCGGCAAACATGGCGACCACATCGGTGGTGAACGTCTGGCCGCAGCGGCCATGCTCAAAGGCGAGATTGCCGCCAGCTGGATGATTGCCAAGAACTACAGGGCTTTTGCCAACGAAGGCCTGCTGCCAGCAGGCGCAACACGTGTGCTGGACTCTACCGGTTTGTACGACCACTGCATTATGAGCGCAGCACCTGGTGTGGATGCGGCCGTCAGCCAGCGCTTTGGCGATTTGCTGCTGGCGATGGACTGGAATGATCCACCAGTGCGCGCCTTACTCGAACTCGAAGGTCTCAAGCAATGGCAGCCCGCGCGCACAGAAGGCTTTGCACTGCTGGAACGTGCAGCGACTGAACAAGGTTTCTACGATGAACAAGGCCGCATTGTTGCCCAAGACTATCGCTATTGAATCGCTGGGCTTTGATGCGGGCGCACATTTGCTGGTCAAACATGCTTTGACCGGCTTGGCCCCAGGCCAAAGTCTGCGCGTCACCAGCCAAGTACCAGGCTGGCAAGCCTTGCTTGCCGCATGGGCGCGCAGCCAGGGTCACCCACTGCAGTGGGAGCCGGGGCAGCAAGCGGCTTTGCTGCAAACAGGCAGCGCAGAAGCCGGCCGATGGCGCGATGCAGCCCACACCGGCCATGCCAACCCCAGACTGGACGGCGCGGTACTGGAACACGCACCAGCCGGTTGGGGACTGGCTGCACGCGGCGCGCGCGTCGAAGCCGGCGGGCCGCAATGGCATTTTCAACTCGACCACAAACAAGACTTCTGGACCGACAGCGCCGCCGACCTCTACGCCCAGGCCGTGCAAGCACAATGGAATCCGGATACCGCGCTGGACTGGGATGTGGTGCTGGACCACCCGCCTGAAATCGAAGCGGCCGTCGTACAAGTCATGACCTATATGATCGAGAACGAAAATGCGGCCTTGCTGGTGCCGGCGCGTTTTCTGGGCCAGCTGCATCCGCACTACCGCGAAATGCAAGCGGCGCTGGCCATGCAAGTGGCCGATGAAGCCCGCCATATCGAGGTGTTCACGCGCCGCGTACGACTGGGTGGCTCAGAGCCTGCACTGTCCACCGCAGGTGGGCAAACCTCACTCAAAAGCCTGCTAGACGAGCCTGATTTTTCGATTGCCAGCTTCTTGCTGTCGGTGCTGGGTGAGGGCACGTTCGTTAACCTCTTGCAGTTTTTGCAGGCCTACGCGCCCGACCCCCTGACGCGTGCAATGTGCCGTTTGGCCGCGCGCGATGAAGCTCGCCACGTCGCCTTAGGCATGTCTCACCTGCTTTACCGCTTGCACAGCGAGCCCGCATTGCGCAGCCGCTTGGCGCAAGCCGTTGAAGCACGCCACGACCTACTGGCCGGCAGTGCAGGTCTGAACGAAGAAGTGTTTGACTCGCTGATTCTGATTGGCGCTGGCGCGCTGGCCCCGGCTGCAATCCACACAGGTTTTGAACGTGTGCAGCAGCTGGTGCGCGACATGGGCGATGGCCGTTTTACGCGCCTATTGCGGCTTGGCTTTGAGCGCGACGAAGCCGAGCGCCTGTCTGCGCTGCACACCCGCAACTTCATGTGAACACCCAAAAAATGGATAGACGACGATGACTGTTTTAGAGCAACTCGAACCCATCATGCGCGAGCTGATCGCACCGCAAGCCATGCACACCGACCGCAGCGCCAGCTACCCGCGCGACGCGCTGCAGGCGTTGGGCCAAGCTGGTTTATTGGGACTGATCAGCAACCCCACAGTCGGCGGCTTGGGCCACGGCTTACCAGAGGCCGTGCAAGTGGTCGAGCGCATTGCCCAGGACTGCCCCTGCACGGCGATGGTGCTGACGATGCATTACTGCGGCACAGCCTACATCGAACCACTGGGCCCGCTGGCGGTCCGCCAGGCGATTGCAGCGGGCGAGCACATCACGACGCTGGCCGTATCCGAGACCGCCACGCGCAGCCACATCTGGGCAATGACCAGTGAAGCCGCAGCGCAAAGCGATGGGCGCGTGCTGATCTCCGGTGAAAAAAGCATGATTACCTCTGCTGGCCAGGCCGACTCCTACGTCTGGACCACGCGTGCGATGCAGGGTCAAGGCAATACCTTGTGGCTGCTGAACGCCAAAGACGCCGGCTTTAGCGTGCCACGCCCCTTCGATGGCCTGGGTCTGCGTGGCAACTACTCGGCCCCAATCAGCGCCCAGCAAGTGCCAACCAGCTTGGCCAGCCGCTTGGGCGAAGATGGCCAGGCCGAGCCGCTCAAAGCCCAGTACCTGATGCCGTATTTCGCCACCTTGATTGCCACGACCTCCATCGGCTTGATGCAAGGCATTTTGCGCCGCGCGATTGCCCATATCACTGCCAGCCGATTTGCCGAAAGCGGCAGCGCGCTGGCCGATCTGCCCACAATCCGCGCTTATTTGGCCAAAGCCCAACTCAAGGCCGAGCAGGCCCGCTTGCTGCGCGACGACACTGTGGCCGCGGTGCTGGCAGCGCGTGCAGACAAAGGCATGCGGCTGCTACAAGTCAAAGCCGCCGCCGCAGAGGCGGCGCTGGAAGTGTCTGATACGGCGATGCGCATATGTGGAGGCGCGGCGTTTCGCAAAGAACTGGGCATTGAGCGCTTGTTCCGCGATGCCCGCGCCGCCTGCGTGATGGCGCCAACCAGCGATGTGCTGTTTGACAAGATCGGCACGCTGCTGTGTGATAGTCCCACCTCTTGATTGCACGCTATGAACTCTACCCCCTCCTCCAACGCATCCTCCCCACGCCTGACCTCGCTATCGCACGGCGGTGGCTGCGGCTGCAAAATCGCCCCCGGCGTGCTCAGCAGCCTGCTGGCCCAAAGCAGCCTGCCCAAAGCCTTTTACGAACACCTGTTAGTCGGCACCGAAACCGCCGACGATGCTGCGGTCTACCAAATCAACGAACAACAGGCGATTGTCGCAACCACCGACTTTTTCATGCCCATCGTCGACGATCCGTTTGACTTTGGCCGCATCGCCGCCACCAATGCCTTGTCTGATATTTACGCCATGGGCGCAACGCCCTTGTTTGCACTGGCCATTGTTGGCATGCCAATCAATGTGCTGCCGCACACCGTGATTGCGAAGATCCTCGAAGGCGGTGAGTCAGTCTGCCGCGATGCCGGCATTCCGCTCGCAGGTGGGCATTCCATCGATTCGGTGGAACCCATTTATGGACTGGTAGGCATTGGCATCGTCAACCCGGCCCAGCTCAAACGCAATGCCAGCGCCCAGGCTGGCGATGTACTGATTCTAGGCAAACCGCTGGGTGTAGGCATTTTGTCTGCGGCCTTGAAAAAGAACATTCTGGATGAAGCAGGCTACGCCGCAATGATCGCAGCCACCACCCAGCTCAACCGTCCAGGCAGCAGCCTTGCTGGGCTCGAAGGGGTGCACGCGCTCACCGACGTCACCGGCTTTGGCCTGCTGGGCCACAGCCTGGAGCTGGCACGCGGCGCAGGCCTGACGGCAGAAATCGACAGCACCGCCTTGCGCCTGCTGCCACAGGTGCTTGAGCTCGCAGAACAAGGCATCATCACTGGCGCGTCTGGCCGCAACTGGCAGTCGTATGGCAGCCAGGTCGAGCTGTCAGCCCGTATTCAACGAGAAGGCAGTGGTGCAACCCAGGGCATTTTGACCGACCCGCAAACCTCGGGTGGACTGCTGGTGGCCTGCGCGCCAGAAGCGGCTCAGCACGTCTTGGAACTCTTTGCACAGCAAGGTTTTCAAGATGCCGCTATCGTCGGGCGCATGGTGGCAGGAGATGCCAAGGTCGTGGTGCGATAAACTGCACCCCGCTCTTAGCTCTCAGCCCCCAATTGCATAAAGCCATGCAAGCCGGTCCGGCTTGCTTTCCTATTTCTTCAAGGAGTCACCATGAAATTGACGAGTCAAAGCATTCAAGACGGCCAGCCGATTGCTGGCGAGTTCGCGTTTGCCGTGCCCGATGCTAGCAACCACGTCGCGCTGTCGAGCAACCGCAACCCGCACCTGGCTTGGAGCGATGTGCCGGCTGGCACGCAATCGTTTGTCGTGGTCTGCCATGACCCTGATGTACCCAGCAAAGGCGATGACGTCAACCAAGAAGGCAAAACCGTGCCCGCCGATTTGCCCCGCGTTGATTTCTACCACTGGCTGCTATTGGATATTCCAGCTGCGACCACCGAAATCCAAGCTGGCAGCCAGGCAGATGGTGTAATTGCTCGCGGCAAAAGTGGTCCTGCAGCGCCGCATGGCCTGCGCCACGGCATCAATGACTACACCGGCTGGTTTGCCGGCGATGCGCAAATGGGTGGCCAGTATTTTGGCTACGACGGTCCTTGCCCACCATGGAACGACTCGATCGTGCACCGCTATATTTTCACCGTCTACGCGCTGGCCACACCTACGCTGCAGGTTGAAGGCGAGCTCAACGGCGCCAATGTCAAAGCCGCATTGGCCAAAGCCCAGGTGCTGGGCCAGGCCAGCATCACTGGCACTTACAGCCTCAATACCGCACTGTAAGTTCTATAGTGTGTAGCGCACCGCCCGTGGTGCGCGCACCAGCCCCCACAATTGCAAACCTGCTGTTTTGGCCACTTGAATCGCCAACGACGTGGGGGCAGAAATCGTCGCCAACAAGGGAATGCCCAAGCGCGAGCATTTGCGCACCAGCTCATAGCTGGCGCGGCTGGACATCACGACAAACCCCTCATCTGGCCAAGGCTGGCCATGCAAGCCCAGCGCCCGCTCAGGGTGCGAAGCACGTGCAGCCAAAGCCTGCGCACGCGCGCCCAACAGCTTGTCCAAGGCATTGTGGCGGCCCACATCTTCATATACCGCAATCAATTCACCCTCCGGGCTGGCGAAGCCTGCGGCGTGCACGGCCCCAGTCGCCTTGTTCAAATGCTGCTGCGCTGGCATCGCAGCCATGGCCTTGAACAGCGTTAGAACATCGACCTGCGCCAACCAAGCGGGGCGTTGCTGCTGGGGTGGCAGCATATCCAAGGCCTGCAAATTGTCGATACCGCAGACGCCACAACCGGATCTCCCAGCCAAGCTGCGGCGCTGCTCTTTCAAGCGCATAAAGGCACTGCTGGCAATCTCCAGCCGCACTTCCACAGCAGGCAAATCGGGAGCGGTGAACACCGGCGCTGCGGCATGGGCTGGCGCGCATGCATCAACCGTCACCAGTTCCATGTCATAACAATCGGCGGCGCGGTCGATGATGCCTTCACTCAGAGCAAAACCCAGGGCCATTGCAGGCAGGTCTTGCGGCGTGCACATCATCACCGCATGCGAAATGCCGTTGAATACCAAGGCCACCGGCACTTCAGCCACCACCTGGTCGTCCTGCCAGTCTGCAACCTGGCCTTGCACCGAGCGCTGCACTGGCACAGTGTCCAACGCAGTAGGCAGCACAATGTCGGATTCGTCAAAAAAAATGGGCATAGTGTGGGCGTGCAATCGTCACAAACAAGCGGCTATTGTGTGCACAAACAGCGCTTGGGGTGGGCAAAAAAACCAGAGATCGGATGTAGCCCAATCCTGCAGATCAACGTGCGTGCAGCAAGATGAAGTCGGCAATCACCGCAGGTGCATTCAAAGGCAACCAGTGCAAGGCCGCTGGTGCCGCATCGGGCTTGGCGACATCGCTGGCCACCGCCAAGCAATCAAAGTCGGCTTGGGCAAACAAAGGCGTTTGGCCAAGTTCTGGACGAAACACTTCGAGTCTGGCCATTGCATCGTGCTTGAAACCTTCGATCAAGGTCAAGTCGGCAGGCGCGAGGCGGCTGAGCTGCTCGGCCAAGCTAGGCTGGGGCTGCTCACGCAGCTCGTGCACGATGGCAAAACGGTAGGGTGAGCTGACCATGACTTCCTGCGCGCCAGCGGCACGAAAACGCGCACTGTCTTTGCCCGGCGGCTCCAAGGTGATGTCGTGGTGGCTGTGTTTGATGACGTTGACGCGCAGGCCCTTGGCAATGAAGATGGGCAACAGAGCTTCCAGCAAGGTGGTTTTGCCGCTGCCAGAGCGGCCTGCCAAGCCAAATACTTTCTGAGTCACAGCGCTTAGCCCCCAGTTTGGGACATGAAGCGCACAACTTGCGCACGCTTGCTGTTGAACTCATGGCGCTCGGGCTTAGCGGCGATGCCCGCCTTGATCGCAGCAACCAGCTCTGCGTCGTTGGCGCCCTGGCGCAACATGCGGCCCAGCGGCACGCTGTTTTCCTGGCCAAGGCACAAATGCAAAGTGCCATCAACGGTCAAACGCACACGGTTGCAGGTTTCGCAAAAATGCTGCGACATCGGCGTGATCACGCCCAGGACGGGTGCGCCGCTTTGGCCTGAAGTCCAGTAACGGGCCGGACCGCTGTCGCTGGTATCCAAGGACGGCACCAAGTGGTAGCGCTGCGCAATCACGGCGCCCATGTGCGTCAGATTCGCATGCTGGAATTGCTGGCCGGTGCTGCCAATGGGCATGTTCTCGATCAGGCGCAAAATAAAGCCGTTGTCCAAGGTGAACTGCAGCAGTTGCTCAATATCGTCTGGCGGCGTTTGGGCATTGACCACGCAGTTGAGCTTGATCGGCGCAAAACCCACTTCGCGCGCCGCCTGCAAGCCTTGCAGCACATCGGCCAACACATCGCGGCCCGTGATTTCGGCAAAGCGCGCAGCATCCAAGGAGTCCAAGCTGACATTGAGGCGTTGGACACCCGCCTCTTTCAAACTGGCCGCATGGCGGGCCAAGGTCGTCGCATTGGTGGACAGCGATAAATCCCGCACCTGCGGCATTGCCGTGATGCGCGCAGCCAAATCGGCCACGCCTTTGCGCATCAATGGCTCGCCGCCCGTCAAGCGCACTTTGCACACGCCCAACTGCACAAACAAGCCAATCACACGGGCCATTTCGGCGTGGCTGAGCCAATGCGCGGGCTCCTCAAAACCCTTAAAGCCCTTGGGCATGCAATAATTGCAGCGCAAATCACAGCGGTCGGTGACAGACACACGCAGATAGCTGATCTTGCGACCATAGCTGTCTATCATTGACTGGGTGTGGTGAGCTGTCATACAAAAACCGTGTGGGACTCTTATCAGAGCTGCAGTGTAACTGCGACTGCTCTAGTATTCTTATATGGGGTGTCAAACCCATAAGTCAAGCATGACTTACGCTCAGGCCCCAGCGATGCTCGCACTGGCCTAGCCGGCACGCACGACCTCATACAAAAACAATTCTCCCGCCCCACAGCCCCGAGTTTTCATGCATTCTTCACAAGCCCTGGTTCCATTACTGGATGCAGCCCTGCCGCAAACGCAATGCACGCGCTGCGGCTACCCGGATTGCCACGCGTATGCAAAGGCGATCGCGTTTGAGCACGCACCAATCAACCAATGCCCTCCGGGTGGTGCTGAAGGGGTAGCGCGATTGGCCGCGCTGACCCAGCGGCCGATTGAGCCTGTCAACCCAGACAACGGCATCGAAGGCCCGCGCGCGATGGCCATCATTGATGAGCAGTGGTGCATTGGCTGCACGCTATGCGTCAAGGCCTGCCCGGTCGATGCGATTGTGGGCGCCAACAAAACCATGCACACCGTGCTGGAGGCGGCTTGTACCGGCTGCGAGCTGTGCATTCCCGTCTGCCCCATCGATTGCATCAGCCTGGAGCCGATCACCGGCAGCGCCAGCGGTTGGCAAGCTTGGAGTGATGCGCAGGCCCAAGAAGCGCTCAGCCGCTATGTGCAGCGGGCCGACCGTTTAGGCCTGACCGTAGGCGCGCAGCAAGCACCGCTGCACCAGCGTCGCCAACGCATACGAGACGCGGCAGATGTCGTCAGTGTGATAACGCCTACGGCATCGGACTCTACAGCCCATGCGAATCCGGCTGGCGCTTCGGCCCAGCCTGACAACACGGCTGCAGGCAGCGCGGCAACACCAGGCAAAGCCGCGTTATTGGCAGATATTTTGAAAAAAGCGCAAGCCAAACGGCGCCAATAAACCACGGCAAACCACAGCCATCTTTGCCCAGATGCGCGGGCTAGATCGACTGCAGCGCCCCAGCCATCAAACCGGTCATCACCAAACCGAGCTGCCAGCGCTGCAACTTCGGCCAGCTGATGCTGCCGCGTTCCGTCCATGCGTGCAGCACGCCGCCTGCCGCAATAGAAAGCAAGACCGCAGCCACCACTCCCAGGCAGTTGGCCAGCACATCACCGGGCCACAGACTGTGTACGCTGGCATTGACCAACAGACAGACAGGAAAGTGAATTAAAAAAATGGAGTACGAGCGCTGGCCTATCCAAGTCAGTGGCTGTAGAGGCCAATGGCGCAAGGCCGTGGGCCAGCGCAAATAGGGCAGTAAGACCAGCACCCCGGCACTGGCGACAGCCAGCGCAATGCGGTCACGCCAGTCCAGCCACAGCGCAGTGGCGCCAAGCACAGCGATCATCGCCACCCACAGAAGACGTTGCTGGCGCTGTGCGCTGTGCACACTCCACCAAGCCATCATGCCCAGGCCATAAGCGCCGAAAAAGTACAAGGCCCAGATGTCCCAATCGCTGTTGCGGTTCCACAAGCACAAAGACAGGGCCGTGGCCACAACAATGCCCACCTGCCCCAAGCCTGACCAGTAGCGCTGGTGTTTGCACCAATACAACCACAGCAGGCACAGTGCATAGAGCTGAAAGTCAATCGCCACATACCAAACACCGGCCGACAGCGATTCATAGCCAGCGATGCTGTGCAACAGCAGCATGTGCGCAATCACACTGTCCCAAGTTGGAGTCGCCGAGACGGAGTCGTGCTCGAAGCCCATCTCGCGCACCAACTCATTGACGATGATGGCAATCACCAGTGCAGCAGAATAAGGCAGGCTCAAGCGCACAAAGCGTTTGCTGAGCGTGGGCAAGAATGGCAGGTCTTTGGCAATCCCTTGGGGCGCAAGTGCGGCAGCTGCCCAATAGCCGCCCACCACCAGAAAAACCTGCACCGTCATGCGGGCATACTCATCCAGCCACGCCATCAAACCGGGCAGATAGGGCTGCAAGACGTCAGCCATAGGGCCATAAAATACCAAGTGGTGGCACACAATCAAAAGGCATGCGACGGCCTTGATATGGTCCAAGGCGGTGTTTCTGGAACGCATAAAAGTCGACAGCCTCTTGCGCAGTTGTAAATGAATAGCGAAAGCTTTGCACTGAGCCACGTCCAGGCAGCCTGGCTGCCTGCACGTTGCAACACCCCGTGCACATGCCCACCAATGTGTGAGATACAGAGCAATACCGGCGTCACGCCAAACACATGCTGAGCAGGCGCAACCACAAGGCACTGGTGCTGTCTATAACGCCACAACTAACAAATTGTTGACAAAAACATCATTTTTTGTATCCACCCTAGCGAAGCTGCGCGAATGCCAGGTAAGACTTGTGTAAGTCGACCATCGCCATCATGGCTGGCCAACACCCTCTTGAGGAACGCATCGCATGCCAAGCAACACCGCGTTGCGGTCACCACATCGCACCGCAAGCACCAGCCATACCAGGCGCGCAACACCCCCACACAACGCTATTGACGGGCACAGCCGCTCAACCTGGCCGCAGGGATTTGGCATTGCCGGTACGCAAACGCCTAAGAGCCTGTTCAAAATCTCCGCGCAGTCGCGTTGAAAACAGACCTCTGGTCAGCCGCTCCAGTGACAATAGGGTCTTTATTGGCTACCTTTAAGCTGTTCAAATGAGCCGAGTTTTATTAGTAGAAGACCATGAGCGCTTGGCCGGGCTGATACAAAAAGGCCTGGCTGCCGATGGCATTGCAGTCGATGCAGTCAGTCGAATGGATTCGGCCTGGACCGCCCTGACCCAGCTGTCTTACCAGGCTTTGGTGCTCGATCGTGGTTTGCCCGATGGCGATGGCATTGCATTGCTCTACCAGCTGCGCCGTGCCAATATGGGCATTCCTTGTCTGGTGTTGACCGCCAGAGATGCGCTGCATGACCGCATCCAAGGCTTGGATGCCGGTGCCGATGACTACTTGCCCAAACCCTTTGCGATGGAAGAAATGGTCGCACGGGTGCGGGCCTTGCTGCGCCGCCCAGTGGTTTTCCAAAGCGCCAACCCCAGCTATGGTGATGTGCTATTGCAAGAAGACACCAGTGAGTTGCGCTGTGGCGATCTGGCCACAGTACTGGCCCCCGCAGAATTGCAAATCATGCTGCTGCTGGTGCGCAAACAAGGCCAAGTCGTGCGCCGCAGTGCGCTGGAATCTGCCGCTTGGGGCCTGGGTGAGGCCGTCACCCCAAATGCCTTGGATGTAGCCTTGCACCGTTTGCGGCGCAAGCTCAGCATGCTGGGCTCTGGCCAGCAAATTGTGAATATGAGAGGCCTTGGTTATGCGCTGGCGCACAAAGAAGTGGCTCAATAGTTTACGGATTCAGGTTTTCCTGGTTTTCATCGCGGGCTCTGTCCTCAGCATCGCCTTGATTGCCATCGTGGCCGGGGTGGTCCTGAACACCAAAGGCACTTTTTTCGCGCGGATGGATTTGACCCAGGCCGCCCAAAAAATGGCCCACGAAATTACGTTCGATGCCGCAGGTACGCCGACCGGCTTTAGCCCGCGGATCACCAACGGGCGTATTGATTTCAACTGGATTTTTGACAACCTGGACAAAGATTCAGGCTGGCGCATCCTGAATGCACAAGGCCAGGTGGCCTTGGCCTCCACGGCCAGCCCGCAGCTATGGCAAGCCATGGATGCCATGCCTTTGGAGCCTGGCAGCTTTAGGTTTGAACACCAAGGCATTGCAATGCGCGCTGCCACCAGCGCCATTGTGCACAACGGGCACACTTGGTACTTCCAATTGACCATCAGCAGCCGTTTTATGTATTTGATGTATGACGCCTTTGCGCTGCCATTCATGGTCAAAGGCATCGGTCTGTTCAGCGTGGTGCTGTTTTTCGTGTTTGGCCCCTGCCTCTACATCACACTGCGCCACACTCTGGCCCCCCTGCGCACGGTAGCGGAGTCGGCCGCAGCCATTTCACCGCGCTCGATTCATGCCCGGCTAAGCACCGCCCATGTGCCTTCTGAGATCTCGCCAATGGTTGACAGCTTCAACCATGTTTTGCAACGCTTGGAGCAAGGCTACCGCGCGCAGCAAGAGTTTCTGGGCAATGCCGCGCATGAATTGAAAACACCGCTGTCCTTGATCCGCGCGCAAATTGAGCTGACAGAAGCCGACCCTGAGATGCGTGCGGCCCTGCTCAGCGATGTGCAATACATGAGTCGGCAAGTGCAGCAATTGTTGATGCTGGCCGAAGCCAGCGAGCAAGGCAACTACCAACTCGCACCGACCCTGGTCATCGAAGTGGTTGAGGAGGCCGCCGCTTATTTGGACCGCATGGCTGAAGCCGCGCAGGTGGGGCTGCACCTGCAGATCACCCAGGCACGCTCAACGCAGTGGAACGCCGACCGAAGCGCCTTGTTCACACTGCTGAAAAACCTGCTGGAGAACGCCATCCAACACGCGCCAGCACACAGCAGCGTCGACATTGAGGTGCATAGCGACCACATCAGCGTGCGTGACTACGGCCCGCCGATTGACACGGCCAGCCTCACACGGCTGTCTGAGCGTTTTTGGCGTGCCCCACAGCGCCGCGACCAAGGCGCTGGGCTGGGCTTGCCCATTTGCCTAGAAATTGCGCAGGCCCACGATTGGACCTTGGCCATTGAACGCGCCGAACCGGGCTTGCGCGTTACGCTCAGTTTGACGCCTGCAAGCGCCAGGCCATCGCCTCCCCCCCACGCAGAGGCTTGAGTTCGGTCTCCACATAGGGGTATGACGCAGGCATATCCCAGGTTTGCTTGACCAAGGTGATTTGGCTGGTATTGCGTGGCAGGCCATAGAAGTCCGCGCCATGAAAGGCGGCAAAGCCCTCCAACTTATCCAGCGCGCCAGCATTGTCAAACGCCTCGGTGTACAGCTCGATCGCAGCAGCGGCTGTGTAGCAGCCTGCACAGCCGACAGCGGCTTCTTTCAGCACTGCCGCATGCGGCGCGCTGTCCGTGCCCAAGAAGAAATGCGCACTGCCGGACGTCGCCGCTTCGACCAAGGCCAGACGGTGGGTCTCGCGCTTGAGCACCGGCAGGCAATAGTAATGCGGGCGCACACCACCCAAAAACAGCGCATTGCGGTTGTAGAGCAAATGGTGGGCGGTGATCGTCGCGCCCAGATACGCATCGGCCTGCGCAACGTACTGCGCCGCTTCTTTGGTGGTGATGTGCTCCATCACAATTTTCAGCTCGGGGAAATCGCGGCGCAGCGGAATCAGTTGCTGGTCAATGAACACCGCTTCACGGTCAAACAGGTCAATGCTTTGGTCGGTCACTTCGCCGTGCATCAACAGCACCATGCCCACTTCCTGCATGGCTTGCAGGACTGGGTAAATATTGCGCATCGAAGTCACACCAGCATCGCTGTTGGTGGTCGCACCCGCTGGATACAGCTTGCACGCCACAACCCCTTGCGCCTTGGCAGCGCGAATGGTCTCTGGCGTCATGCGGTCAGTCAGGTACAAGGTCATCAGCGGCTCAAACGCGGCGCCGGGAGCCACTTCTTGCAGCGTGCCCAGAATGCGCTCGCGGTATGCTTGTGCCAACGCGGCGTCGGTCACAGGCGGGCGCAGATTGGGCATGATGATTGCACGGGCAAACTGTGCCGCGGCATGCGCCACCGTGGTTTTGAGTGCATCGCCATCGCGCAGGTGGAGGTGCCAGTCATCGGGGCGAGTCAGTGTAATGGTCGTTGCCGTCATAGGAAATAGGTCTTGTTCGTTCTAAAAATGGCCAACAACGATGGCTTGTGACTGCCAACTATCGCTGGCGCAAGGATTATCCAAGCAATGCCTGCGCAAATTCGCGTGCGTTGAAGGTTTGCAAATCTTCGAGCTTCTCGCCCACGCCAATAAAGTACACCGGAATCGGACGCTCTTGGGCAATCGCTGCCAGCACGCCGCCTTTGGCCGTACCGTCGAGCTTGGTGACAACCAGGCCCGTCAGTTGCAGCGCATCATCAAAGGCCTTGACTTGACTCAAAGCGTTTTGCCCGGTGTTGCCATCAATCACCAGCAGCACCTCATGTGGCGCAGTGCCATCGGCCTTGGCAATCACACGTTTGATCTTCTTCAGCTCTTCCATCAAGTGCAGCTGGGTCGGCAAACGGCCTGCGGTATCAACCAGCACAACGTCTTTGCCACGGGCTTTACCTGCGGTAACGGCATCAAAGCTCACCGCAGCTGGGTCGCCGCCTTCTTGCCCCACAATTTCTACC
This sequence comes from Lampropedia aestuarii, assembly GCF_004803635.1. GTDB lineage: Bacteria > Pseudomonadota > Gammaproteobacteria > Burkholderiales > Burkholderiaceae_C > Lampropedia > Lampropedia aestuarii. The sequence continues at coordinate 72,287 of NZ_SSWX01000002.1, forward strand.
GTATTGCGTGTGGCCCATACGCCCAATTGCTCACGCGCGGCGGCGCGGAAGGTATCGGCCGCAGCCAGCAAAACCGAAGCATCGGCCTCAGCCAAATGGCGAGTGAGTTTGCCAATCGACGTGGTTTTGCCAGCGCCGTTAACACCGGCGACCATGATCACAGTAGGCTCGTGTTCGCCAATCACCAGGCCTTTTTCCAAAGGCTGCAGCAACTCGGCAATCGCATCGGTGAGCAAGGCCTTGACCTGTGAAGGGTCCGTTGCCTTGGCGGCTTTGACGCGCTGGCGCAAGTCATCGAGCAGGAACATCGTCGCCTTCACGCCGGTATCGGCCATCAGCAACGCGGTCTCCAACTCTTCGTACAAGTCTTCGTCGATTTTGGTGCCGGTGAACACCGTGGAGATGCTGCTGCCGGTTTTGCGCAAACCCGCCTTGAGGCGCTCCATCCAGGATTTACGCTCAGGCACTGCGACCGGAGCTGGGGCGACAGACACCGCCACTGGCGCCGGCGCAACTGGTGCTGGTGCTGGTGCTGGTGCTGGTGCTGGTGCTGGTGCTGGTGCTGGTGCTGGTGCTGGTGCTGGTGCTGGTGCTGGTGCTGGTGCTGGTGCTGGTGCTGGTGCTGGTGCTGGTGCTGGTGCTGGTGCTGGTGCTGGTGCTGGTGCTGGTGCTGGTGCTGGTGCTGGTGCTGGTGCTGGTGCTGGTGCTGGTGCTGGTGCTGGTGCTGGTGCTGGTGCTGGTGCTGGTGCTGGTGCTGGTGCTGGTGCTGGTGCTGGTGCTGGTGCTGGTGCTGGTGCTGGTGCTGGTGCTGGTGCTGGTGCTGGTGCTGGTGCTGGTGCTGGTGCTGGTGCTGGTGCTGGTGCTGGTGCTGGTGCTGGTGCTGGTGCTGGTGCTGGTGCTGGTGCTGGTGCTGGTGCTGGTGCTGGTGCTGGTGCTGGTGCTGGTGCTGGTGCTGGTGCTGGTGCTGGTGCTGGTGCTGGTGCTGGTGCTGGTGCTGGTGCTGGTGCTGGTGCTGGTGCTGGTGCTGGTGCTGGTGCTGGTGCTGGTGCTGGTGCTGGTGCTGGTGCTGGTGCTGGTGCTGGTGCTGGTGCTGGTGCTGGTGCTGGTGCTGGTGCTGGTGCTGGTGTGGGTGATTCCGGCACGGTTGGCGCTGGCGCTGGTGAAGCTTGCACAACAACAGGCACTGTGGCAGCAAGAGGTGCAGCAGCTTCAACTGGTGTCGCAGCAGGTGCGCTGTTTGGCTGCTCCAGTGGGGCAGTCTGTACTGCTGGTTCAGCCGCAGGAATTGCAGCTGCTGGTACCGGCGGTGCGATGCGGTCTGTTGCTGACTCAGTAATCCATTCAACAGTCGCGTCAAGCACCTCTTCTGCTTGGTTCGCAGCACGAGCCTCCAGCACAGCAGGGGCATCGCCGGGTTGGTCAACCAATGCGACCGCCACACTGTCTGTGAGAGCCGTTGGTGGCGCTGGCTCAGCAACGGCTGGTTGCGGCGCAGGCGACTCCGGTTGCTCAACCGGCAGTTCTTGCGCAAGCGCAGCGGGGAGCGCATCCGGCACAACAGGCGCAGGCGGGCTCTGCAGTGGGGCCTCAGGCGCCTGCACTGCCGCTTGCGCTTGCTGCACAAACGGATTGTTGTTGGCTTCTGAGGCGTTTGCCTGTGCATTTGCAGCGCCAGCCGGTGCATCGGTTTCTTTGCTTGTAAATGATTTGCGCAACCACCCCATCATGCCCTTGGACTGGCTGGCGGCCTCTGCCGCCGCAGGCTCTGGTACGGGCGCAGCGGCAGGGGCTAGCGCCGCGTTGGAAACGTCCGAACTGCTGGCAGCCGATGCAACTTCTTGCGATACTTGTGACTCTGAGCTGTCGGGCGCAGGTGCTGGTGAGGATTTTTTCTTGAAAAAACTGAACATAATGCTTGGCGTACCGATTGAATGCGGAGCCTCTTTCGCCCTCTCATCAAAGAGTGCGTGTGCTGCGCGCCATGGCTGGGTTTTGCCCATGGCACCATAGGCACACATGGAAAACGCCGATTGGCGTCATAAAAACAGGGTCAATTGTATGAAACGTTTGAGCGTATTGAGTGGATGTCTGCTGGCAGCCAGTGCCTTCATGGCCGGCTGTGCAGCCACCGCCCCCCATAACGAGGCGCCAGCGCCTGCCAAAGCCGCCTCTGCAAACCAGACACCCGCCGCTGGCGAAGTCCAAGTGCTGCAAGAAACGTCCACACTCGCGCATTATCGACTACCCAACGGCTTAGAGGTCATTGTCAAGCCCGATCACCGCGCGCCAACAGCCATTAATATGCTGTGGGTACGCACCGGCTCGATCGACGAGGTCGATGGCACTTCGGGCATTGCACACATTCTCGAACACATGATGTTCAAAGGCAGCGAGCAACTCGCACCCGGCGAATTCTCGCGCAAAGTCGCAGAACTCGGTGGCCAGGACAATGCCTTTACCAACCGCGACTACACCGGCTACTACCAGCAAGTACCATCCGACCAGCTGGATGCGGTGATGGCTCTGGAAGCGGATCGTTTCCTGCACAACCAGTGGCCTGACGAAGAATTCGAGCGCGAGCTGGAGGTCATCAAGGAAGAGCGCCGCATGCGCACCGATGACCAGCCACGGGCCAAGCTGTTTGAGCAGTTGATGGCTACCGCCTACACCGCCTCGCAGGAGCGCCGCCCAGTCATTGGCTGGATGAGCGATCTCAACCAGGTCACCCCCAATGACGCACGCGCTTTTTACAAGCAATGGTACGCACCGAACAACGCAGCTGTGGTGGTGGTGGGCAATGTCGAGCCACGCGAAGTACTGGCCATGGCGCAAAAACACTATGGCAGTGCGCCAGCAGTCGAGTTGCCTGCACGCAAACTGACGCAAGAGCCCGCCCAAGAAGGTCCACGCCGCCTGGTACTGCGTGATCGGGCTGAGCAACCGGTCATCGTGATGGCCTACAAGACCCCGTCCCTGACCAACTTGCAACAGCCTACCGCCGAAGACCGCGAAGCCTTGGCTTTGATGGTCTTAGCCCAGGTACTCAGTGGCTATGACGGTGCGCGTTTGGATCGCGCACTCACACGCGGGCCTCACCGCATCGCCGACAGTGCCGATGCAGGCACCAGCTATGGCGTGCGCACCGGCAATGGCTTGTTTTTCCTCAGCGGCATCCCTGCTGACGGCCAATCGAATGCGGCCTTGGAAAAAGGTCTGCGCGCAGCCGTTCAAGCCGTGGCTGACCAAGGCATTACCGACAAAGAGCTGCAACGCGTGATCACGCAATGGTCGGCCTCGACCATCTATGCGCAAGACTCGATGATGTCCCAAGCCACCGAACTGGGCAGCAACTGGATTGATGCGTTGCCGCTGAATGCAACCGAGCGCACCATTGAGCTGATGCGCGAGGTCACACCTGCACAAGTGCAAGCCGTGGCCAAGAAATACTTCGGTGATAACGCCCTGACCGTGGCCGAACTCCTACCCGCTGCGCCCGACGCCCAAACCTCTCAACACCGTGCCAGCCGCAGCGCTGCTCCTGCTGGAGATGTGCAATGAATACCCTCACGCCCTCTTTTACATCATCCGTAGCCCAGTCGCGCACCACGCGTCTGGTGGTCAAGCTATGCGCGATAGCCGCACTCAGCACTCCACTGTGGAGCCAAGCCGAGACCAAAGGCTTGCTGCCGATTACGCATTGGCAACAAGCCAACGGTGCGCAAATCTGGCTGGTCCAAAGCGACAGCTTGCCAATGGTCGACGTGCAAATCGACTTTGATGGTGGCCAGCGCCGCAACCCCGCCAATCAGATCGGGCTGGCATCGGCCACCGCCAGCATGCTGGGCAAAGGAGTGAAAGCCGCGCATGGCAGGCCAGCGCTGAACGAAGACCAATTGGGCGAGGCCTGGGCCGATCTGGGCGCGTCGTTTGGCGCCAGCGCCAGCAGCGACCGCTTCACCTTCAGATTGCGCAGCCTGACTGACAGCAAGCTGCTGCCCCAGGCCACCGCCTTGGCCGCGCAACAAATCGGTCAGCCCGCCTGGCCTGCTCCAGTCTGGGAGCGCGAGCGTGCGCAATGGAGTGCGGCGATCCGCGAAGCACAAACTCGGCCCGGCACCATTGCCAATGACAGCTTTGCTAAAGCCGTCTACGGCAACCACCCTTACGGCTACATCACGACGCCGCAATCGCTGCAGAACATGGATACCAAGGCCATGCAAGCGTTTTATGCGCAGCATGTGCAACCCTGCAGGGCCAAAGCGACTGTCGTTGGCAATGTCAACAAAGCCCAAGCAGATCAATTGGTAAGCGCCTTGCTGGCCGACTTGCCCGCCGACAGCCAGTGCGCCAGTCTGCCCAGTGTTGCGGAAGTGGCGCCATTGACTAAGGCCACTGAGCAACGCATTCCGTTTGCATCTGAGCAAGCGCAGGTCTTGATAGGCCAGCCCGGCATCAAGCGCGATGACCCAGACTTTCTAACCTTGCTGGTGGCCAACCACATCTTGGGTGGCAGCGGCTTTGGTTCACGCCTGATGGAAGAAGTGCGCGAAAAACGCGGCTTGGTGTATGGCGTTTACAGCGGCTTTAGCCCTGGCAACCATGCAGGCGCCTTCACGATTGGTTTGCAAACCCGCGCCGATCAAGCTGAAGAGGCGGCGCAACTGGTGCATGAAATCGTCGCCGATTTTGTCGCCAATGGCCCGACCGAGAAAGAGCTGCAAGATGCCAAAGCCAACCTGATTGGCGGTTTTGCGCTGCGCATTGACAGCAATGAAAAGCTGCTGGGCAATGTGGCCAATATCGCCTGGAACGACTTGCCGCTGGATTACCTCAATACCTGGAGCGACAAGGTCCAGGCCATCACGGTTGAGGACATTCGCACGGCCCTGAAAAAACACCTGCAGCCAGAAGCCATGGTCACGGTCGTGGTCGGGGGAGCGGCATCTTGAGCAAGCCAGTGCCTCTTTCCGCCCGCCATCCGCAGCCTGCGCCTGCCAGCCTGCGCGCCCCGGTAGCGGGCAAAACCGCAGGCGGCAGCGGCCGTGTGCGCATCATTGGCGGACAGTGGCGCCGCACGGTCTTACCGGTAGCCAATAAACCGGGCTTGCGCCCCACACCCGACCGCGTGCGCGAGACGCTGTTCAACTGGCTGGGCCAAGACCTCAGCGGCCTGTTTTGCCTCGATGTCTTTGCCGGCAGTGGTGCATTGGGCTTTGAGGCCGCCTCACGCAATGCCGCGCAGGTCACGCTGGTCGAGCTGGACCGCCAGGTAATCAGCCAGTTGCAGGCCAATGCCCAGAAGCTACAAGCCAGCAACATGCACATTCAGCGCGGCGATGGCCTGCTGGCCTTGCAACACCCCCCGCAAGCGGGCTGCGGCTGGGATGTGATTTTCATTGACCCCCCCTATGCCGCGCAACTAGAGCTCCCAGCACTGAAAGCCGCCTTGGGCAGGCTCAGCCCCGAAGGCATGGTCTACCTTGAAAGTGTCCAGGCTTGGTCCGAAGAGCGTTTGGCCGAGCTCGGCTGGCAGCGCCGCCACTACCTCAAAGCAGGCGCTGTACATGCGCACGTGTTGCTGCAACTCTAAGAACGTGTTCAAGATGCGCGCGTCTGTGACACCCAAGCGCGCCCGCAGCGTGCGCAGCGCGCCCCCCCCTTCTCTTAGTCCCACTAGCCGATGCCGAACCCGCTTTTGCACAAACCGCCCAGCACCCAGCATCGCCGGGTGCTGGCCCTCTTCGCCACCGGTGGCACTATTGCAGGCATTGCCCAAGACACGCAAAGCCACGTGCAGTACCAAGCGGCGGCTTTGCCTGTCACGGCCTTGCTCGACGCAGTGCCCGCACTGCAGCATTTGCCCGCTGAGATTCGTGCAGAACAACTGCTTGCCAAAGACAGCAAAGACCTGGATCCCGAGGATTGGCTGCGGATCGCACAAGCGGTTGATCAAGCCTTGCTAGAGCCAGACGTCGCAGGTGTCGTCATCACGCACGGCACGGATACCTTGGAAGAGACGGCCTGGTTCCTGCACCGCACGCTCAGGCCCTCGCGCAAACCAGTGGTGCTGGTCAGCGCCATGCGACCGGCCACCGCATTGGGTGCCGACGGGCCGCAAAACCTCTTGGATGCCTGCTGCGTGGCCTTGTCCCAAGTGACTGGCGTCGTCTGTGTTGCAGCAGGTGAAGTGCACCGCGCAGAGACCGTGCAAAAACTACAGCCCTATCGCATTCCGGCATTTGGCTCTGGCGAATGCGGCCCCATGGCCTGGGTGGAAGAAGGCCGGATCGCCTGGCCTGCATACACGGCAGGTGCCATACACAACTCGGCAACAGACACGACAGTAGGCGCCACAAGCAACGACACCGCTGACAGCCTGGTGTCGCGCGGGCGATACCACAGCTTGCTGAACCCAGGCCTGCAAACACCACCACCAGCAGTGGCCTGGATCACCAGCCATGCAGGCTTTGATGCCAGACTGGTAAAGGCACTGCAAGCGGCCGGCTTCGCCGGTGTTGTGGTCGCAGGCACAGGCAATGCCAGCCTGCACCATGCCCTGGAAACCGCCTTAGATGCCGTGGCAGCCTCAGGCATGGCCACAGCCATTACCAGCCGCTGCGCACAAGGACATATTGTGGTCCCCTCCCCTGCACCATCACGCCACCGCCATTGGGCTTTACCGGCCGCAAAAGCTCGCATTGAATTGTTAATGGAACTTTGGCTGCGCAATGCGACTCAACACACGGCCGGCCCCGCATTGGCTTACAATAACTGTTGAATATTTACATTTTGAATCCAATTGCCGATTTGGCCGTGACGTTTTTGTTCTTCGAACTGAACCAATCCTCCCTATGATGGGCGAATTGAAATGGGTCAAATACCACAGCAGATAGGGCCGACTGCTTGTATGTCAAATTAATGACTTGCCTCTGGGAGAGAATACGGGCTTGAGCAGCCTTTAAACCACTGTTTTGAATCGATTGCAGCATCGGGCCACTGATCTGCGCATGATGGCTTACAGTGGCTAACAACGTATCCAAACACGCGCGGGTTTGACCCGTACACTGCTATTAGTTTATTAACGCACCTCCATTGCATCACTGTGTCTTCGCTCGATTCCTCCGCCCCACTCGCGCACAGCGCTGACCCCTCCTTCGCCACTGCAGGCGTGCACACCCGTTTAGGCGACATGCTGGTTCAAGCCGGCAAGCTTGGGCCCCGCGACTTGGAACGTGCGCTGGCTGCACAGCAAGAAATGGGCGGCATGCTGGGCCGTGTGTTGATTCGTTTGGGCGTGGTCTCCGAAGTGGACCTGATGCCGGTGCTGGCCACGCAATTGCAGGTGCCATTGGCGACTACGGCCGACTACCCGGAATTGCCACTGGAAATTGCAGGCCTGGCGCCGGGCTTTCTGCGCACCCACAATATTTTCCCGTTGTGGCAAAAAGATGGCCAATTGGGCGTGGCCATGGCCGTCCCACAAGACGGCTTCATCAGCAAGGCTCTGCAATTGGCCACGGGCCTCACTGTGGTGCCGCTGCTGGGTTTGGAGAGTGATATTGAACGCGCGCTGGACCAAGCCGATGCGGCAGCAGCCCAGCAAGCGGAAGAAGAAGCCAGCTCCGACGATTTGCTTGGCGGCCTGGACGCAGCCGACTTTGTCGAGCAGCTCAAGGACATGGCCAGTGAGGCACCGGTCATCAAACTGGTCAACACCATCATTGGTCGCGTGATCGACATGCGCGCCTCAGACATCCACTTGGAGCCATTTGAAGATGGCTTGCATGTGCGCTACCGGGTGGACGGCGTGATCAACGTCGCAGAGATCATTCCCCAGCGCTTGTCGCCGGCCGTTGGCTCGCGCGTGAAGCTGCTGGCCCATTTGGACATTGCCGAGCGCCGCCTGCCGCAAGACGGACGTATCAAGACACGGGTCAAAGGCCGCGAGCTGGACTTGCGCGTCTCCACCGTGCCGACCGTCTATGGCGAGAGCATCGTCATGCGTGTGCTGGACCGTGCGAGTGTGCGCCTGAACCTCGATGACATGGGCTTCTCACCCGATACGCTGGTGCGCTTTAATGAGTTGCTGGCCAAACCACACGGCATTTTTCTCGTTACCGGTCCGACCGGTTCGGGTAAAACGACCACCTTGTATGCCGGCTTGGCCAAGCTCGATGCAGACAGCCAAAAAATCATCACGGTAGAAGACCCGGTCGAATACCAGTTGCCTGGCATCAACCAGATTCAAGTCCACCCGCAAATCAATCTGACCTTCGGCAGCGCCCTGCGCGCCATTTTGCGCCAAGACCCGGACATCATCATGATCGGTGAGATGCGCGATGGCGAAACCGCCCAGATTGCGGTGCAGTCCGCCCTCACCGGCCACTTGGTGCTCTCGACCCTGCACACCAATACCGCGCCTGGCGCGATTGTGCGTATGGAAGACATGGGGGTTGAGCGCTATTTGATCACCTCTTCGGTCAATGGCGTGTTGGCCCAGCGCTTGGTGCGTACATTGTGTGTGCGCTGCAAAGAGCCGCACGACCTGTCCCCTAAAGTCAAAGAGGAATCGGGCCTGGCACGCTTTTTAACACCTGGCCAAACACTGTACCGCCCGGTCGGCTGTGAAGTCTGCCGCGGCACGGGCTACAAAGGCCGCACTGGCATCCATGAATTGATGGTGTTGGATGAAGCGATTCGCCGTGCGATCCTGGACGGCAAGGATGCAGCCCAGCTCAGCGCACTGGCGTCCGAGCGCGGCATGCTGAGTTTGTACGAGGATGGCTTGCGCAAAGTGGCCAATGGCGTGACCAGCTTGGAAGAAGTGACCCGCGTCACACAGGACCAGAGCGATGCCTGATTTTTCATGGCGCGCCGCCAATGCCAGCGGAAAAACCACCTCGGGCGTGATCACCGCCGCCTCCATCCCTGCAGCGATGAAGCAATTGCGCGACCGTGGCTTACACCCACTGGCCGTGACGCCTGCGAGTGCCAACGAGGTCCTGCAAGCGCACAACGCACAATCGCAATCAGCCAGCAAAGCCTTGTTGGGGACAGGCAAGCCCAGCCGCAAAGACAAAGGCCCGGTCAACAAAGACGATGTACGGGCGATGACCACCGAGCTGACCATCATGCTGCGCTCTGGTTTGGCCCTGGACAATGCGCTCAAGGTCTTGATCGACATGAGCCATAAGCCGGCAATGCGCCAACTGGCCCAGCAGCTGCTGGAATCGGTCAAGGGCGGCAATGCCTTCAGCAAAGCCCTGTCCCAACACCCGCAGCATTTTGATGATTTCTACATCAATATGGTTCGCTCGGGCGAGATCAGCGGTCAAATGGCAGGTGTTCTGACTCGCCTGGTCGAGCACATGGAGCGTTTACGGGCCTTGCGAGAAAGTGTGGTCTCGGCCTCGATCTATCCATTGATTCTGATGGCCATGGCCGTTGCGACCCTGATCTTCATGATGACCTTTGTCGTGCCCAGCTTTCGGCCGATGTTCATCGAAATGGGTGATGCCCTGCCTGCGCCGACGAAAATCCTGCTGGCTACCAGTGACTCATTCCGAGTCTGGGGCTGGCTATGGGGCTTGATTGCCGCAGCCATTGGGTTTTTCAGCTGGCGCTGGCTGCGCTCTCCGGGTGGCAAGCTGTGGTGGCAAGCACGCATTCTGCGCCTGCCGGTATTGGGCAATTTGGTGGCGCGTTACCAAATGACACTTTTTGCCCGTTCTTGGGGAACATTGCTGGGCAACGGGGTTCCAATGCTGACTGCGCTCACCATTGCTACGGACACGGTGAGCAACCAAATCATGCGAGCGCCCCTGCTCAGAGTCGGCCCAGCCGTCAAAGAAGGAACTCGCGTGGTCGATGCGATCTCCAAACTGGGGGTGTTTGAGCCGCTGGCGATCAACTTGATTCGGGTCGGTGAGGAGACAGGCAAAATTGGCCCTATGTCACTGGAGTTGGCCGACATCCTCAACCGCCAGGTTGAAACGGGCATCAAACGCGCATTGACATTGCTCAGTCCGTTGATGATTGTGTTTCTTGGGGTCATGGTTGCGTTTATTTTGGTCTCGCTGATGATGGGTATCTTGTCTATCAACCAACTGGCCGCCTAAATCGCGCTGGCTACCTGGAAGGCCTCTGGCCTGAACCGTATTTTTTTTCGAAAGTGTCCACTATGTTTGCTTTGTCTACGCCCTCACGCCGCCCTGTTGCAAAAGCGATTGCCCAAGTGCAGCGCGGTTTTACCTTGATTGAAATTCTGGTCATCGTGGCCATTCTGGCTTTGCTGGCCAGCTTGGTTGGCCCCCAGGTGATGGGCGTGCTAGGTGGACAAAAAAGTAAAACCGCGATGATTCAAATCTCCGAAATCGACAAGGCTCTTGATGTATTTAACCTGGATGTTGGTCGCTACCCGACCAGCAGCGAAGGTTTGCAGGCATTGGTCACCCGTCCAGGCGGCGTGAGCATCTGGAATGGCCCCTACCTCAAAGGCGGCGTGCCCAATGACCCATGGGGCAAGCCATATATGTACAGCAACCCAGGTCCAAACGGCGGCGTACAGGTTCTGTCTTATGGCGCCAATGGCGTACCCGGCGGTGAAGGCGAGAATGCCGACATCAGCAACGCCAAATAATTGCGCACATCGCTAGGCCAATACGTGCGAGGGCTTGTTCTGCCAGCCCAACTAGGTGCTTCCAGATTGTAAGAACCTCCTGCGTCAATCAAGGCAGCGGCAATCTACGTCTTGCACATTCCCTTTTTGAAAGATTGCCTTGTCAAGCTTGTCAACCGTTCATCCAGCATCGTCCAGCCGTGGTTTCACGCTGCTGGAAATACTGGTGGTCATTGCGATTGCAGGCTTGATGTCGGCGTTGATTCCATTGGCCTACTCACGCATCAATGAGGGAGCGCAATACCGTGATGCAGTGCGCAGCCTCTGGACATCGCTGCGCACTTTGCGCGAAGAGGCACAGACAACCGGAGCCACGACCCAATTGCTGATGGACACGCAAGCCAAGCAATTCAACTTTGGTTCACAAACCTACCAATTGCCAGACGACTTAGAGGTGCGCGCCACCGTTGCCAATATGGGGGGCTCACCCAACACGGCATCCATCTGGTTTTTGCCAGAAGGCGGCTCCACCGGTGGCAGTATCGAGATCATTCGCCTCAATGGCGATGGCACACGGCTGCGTGTGGATTGGTTGACAGGCGATATCACCCAGGAGGCTTTGCTGCGATGAGCTACCCCTCCCTATCGATGGCAAGGCATGCACCGAAGCCGCGCCTGCAGCAAGGCTTTACATTGATCGAAGTGCTGGTCGCGATGGTCATCATGGCCATGGGTCTGGCCTTGCTGTATCAAATACTTGGCACCAATACACAAGCGGTCAGCATGACCAGCCAATACCAGCGTGCTGCGATGCTGGGCCAATCCTTGCTGGCCGCACACGATGCGATTCCCGAATCGGGCTGGAATGCCCAGGGCCAGTCGGGCGGTTATTCCTGGAGTGCCCGTACCCAGCCCTATCAGACCTCGTCTGGTCGGCAGGAAATGGGCTTGGTGCCATTGCACCAGCTCAATATCGACATTCAGTGGCAAGAGAACGGCAACACCCGCGCGCTGAACCTCGCAACGCTGAAGCCACAGCGCTATGTGCAAGGCACTGCGCGTGAGGCAACGCCTGCGGAGAATTGATGAAAGCCACGTCGATGCTCTCCAGGTCCACTCCATCAAACTGCCCCCAGGCGCAGACCTCATCGTTTGCCACGCGCCAACGCGGCTTTACCTTGCTCGAAATGCTGGTGACCATGGCACTGCTGTCCTTGGTCATGCTGGGCCTGGCTTCTTCTTTTTTCAGTTTAGGACAAACTGAAACGCGTATCGACGCACGCTTGGACCAGTCCAGCCAGTTGCGCGCGTCCATGAATTTCTTGGACCAAACCTTAGGCCGCATTTCAGCCAAGCGCAAGCCTGGACAACAAAATGTCAATGACCCGTTCTACTGGTTTGAAGGCAATGGCCAAGCCGTGCGCTGGGTGGGCATCATGCCAGCGCGTTTTGGTGCTGGCGGGCGTTACTTTTTCGAGTTGGGCGTAGTGCAAGGGGACTTGGTTCTGCGCTTTGCACCATGGAATGGTGCACTCCAGTTCCCATCGGGCTCCAGTATGGAGTCACGCACCTTGCTGCAGGATGTGGTGCAGTTCTCCATTCAATACCGAGGTGAAGAGGAAGACTCTATTGAATGGAGCGATCAATGGGCATTCCCGCAGCAAATTCCCTCGCACATCATGCTCAATATCGTGACGTCTCAGATGGCCCTGCCAGCGAAGATTCTGGCGATGCGCCCCGCAGGTACAGCTGGGCAAGGCTCGGGCAATGCCGTGATTGGAGGGGGCCGATGACACACACAAGGCCTATAACAGCCATCGTCCAATCGCCTCAAAGGTCCGCTGCTTCTAGCAAGGCAATCCAATCAGGCATTGCTTTGATTGCGGTCTTATGGGTGGTGGCCATCATGAGCTTGATCACCGTAGGCTTGGTGCGCTCGGTGCGCTCCGAGGTCAAAGTCGTCAGCATGGATAGACAGCGGATTGAAGCACAAGCACTGGGCGAGGCTGCGATTGCTTTAGCGGCGCAGCAATTGCCAGTACTGCAACGCGAAGACCCCAACACTGTGGTTTCCAGCATACAAACGCAGTTTCAAGGCCATGCCGTAACCGTCGAAGTGCAAAACCTCAATGGATTTATCAACCCAGCTCTTGCTCCTCCCGAGTTGCTGGCCAAGATGTTTGAAAATGCCGGTCTGTCTTCTGGCCAAGCTCAAGAAATGGCCATGCGCATCGTGATTTGGCGCACAGAACACGATGAATCTGGAAGCAATCGAGGCATCGAAGTGCCCGAAGATTTATTGCAAGTGCCAGGCATGACTTATGACCTCTATGCTAGAGTGGCTGGTTTTCTCACCACCAGTGTACGCAGCGCCATAGATGTGAACTCCAGTCCACCTGAAGTCTTGGCCATGCTCGGTCTCCCAGTGCCCGCAGCAGGCGCCAATGCAGGCCGCACACAAAGCCCGTTTGTTCGCTTCACAGCCACAGTGCAGCTTGGCAATGCCACTTTTGCAGTCATCCGCGACATGCGCATTGGCACCAGCCCATCCCGCTCCGGTTTGTATTGGCATACCTTGAATAGCCAACTAAAAGTGGTTAACCCATCGCTGTAAACAGTCCATGAGTGCTCCTTCTTCCTTAGACAATCAAACGCCAGCATCGCCTTGGGTCTTGTTCGGCATCGATCTCAGCACGGTTGGCCATGACTGGCTCAAAGCCATGCGCCAGCTATACCAGGTGGCGCCGCTGCGCTGGTTTGAGCTCAATCCGACTATCCAAGTGCTGCGCAGCGATGGCCGAATTGCACAATGGCAGTCTGACCAGTTACTAGTGACTGCAGGCAATGCGCCAGCCCAGCAACAGCCATTTACGGCCGTTGAGCTGCCCGAAGACCTCATTTTGCGCCGTGCACTGAGCCTGCCTGACCTGCCCAGCGCGCAAATTCACGATGCGGTTGCATTGGACTTGATGAGCAGCAGTCCATTTCAGGCCGACGATATCGCCTGGGGCTATGTGCAAACGGCCAGCGAGGATGGCGTTCAAATTCACTCTGCTTTTGCTTCACGCACACAAATTGCACAATATTTAGACAGCGTAGCGACACAACAAGCATGGCCGAGTGCCCAGAGCGAAATCTGGGTGTTTGCGCCAGGCAGCGCGCAGCCGATTATTTTTCAGGGCTACGGCGAAACCATTGCAGAACAAGCCCGCAACAAGCGCCGCTTGCGCGCCAGCACTGCGTTGGGATTGCTTGGTTTACTGCTTATTGCAGCGGCCATCACGCCCACCCTTCAGGTCAGGCATCAGGCAATCCAGGCGGAACAAGCCTACCAGCAGTTACAGGCACAAACCAGTACGCTCTCAGAGGAGCGGGCGCAGTTCACCAAAGCCTTGGACAGCGTGGCTCAAATCAAAACCTATAACGAGCAACGCATCAATCCACTCGAAGTGCTGGAATTGTTGTCTGAGCTACTGCCCAAAGATGTTTCTGTCATCGGACTGAAAATCGAAGGTCAGAGTGTTGAATTAACCGCCGAGGCCGACAACGCCGCCGCCATTATCCAAGCTCTAGGTGAATTGGACAGCTTCACTGAAGTGCGTACAACGCGCCCCGTGCAACAAGTCGCTCAGGCCAATAAAGAGCGCTTTACAGTAGAGATGCGCATTGCGCCTGGCGCATTCAATATGAAGTTCAGCGAAGAGTTGATCGCAGAACCCGAGCCAGCACAAGAAACTGACAGCAACTCAGCCACGCAAGCACCAGCAGCAACACCTGCTGCTGCCGAAGGCAGCCTGCAAAACAGCGCGGACCCGGTTGGCAGCTCCAGCGCCGTCATTGGCGGTGGCAGCACGCGCCGCGGACAATCGAGCGGCAGCAGCGGTGTTGCACCACCATCAGTGCCGCCGCCACCGCTCGACCTCCGCGCCCTGCCAACAAGTCCAGCTGCTGAGCCACCTACAGCGCCCGACAATGCCGACTCTGAATCGAGCAACCAAGACCAAATGGAATCAGAAGAGCACATGGAGCAAGATGGCGATGCCGACCCGAGCTTGGCCGATGAGGAGAGCCAGTCATGAGTGAGACTATTAAAGCCTTTGGCAAGCGACGCCTAAGCAAAGAGCAAATGTTGCAGCTAATCACTGGGCTGCTGGTACTGGCTGCCCTCGTGGCCCTGGCCAGCAATGTGGTGCAGCGACACCTCTTTGCGCAGAATATGCTCGATGAGATCACGCCCCGCTACGAACGTTTACTGGGTATTGAAGCTTCCGCCAAGGACATGCAGGGCCTGACACAGCGCAGCAACCAGTTACTGCAAGCATATGCGTACCCTGCAAGCCGCGAGCCCAGTCAAATCGGTACCGATATTCAGCAAAAATTGCGTACCGCATTTGCGGGTCAAAGTATGAGCATTCAAAGCAGCCAAGTGCTGCCCGAAGAGGAAGATGGCGCATTGATGGCCGTGCCCGTTGAGCTGCGCATTGAAGGCAATATCCAAGGCCTTCGCAATGCTTTAGCCGTCTTGTCCTCGCAACGTCCACTAATACAGCTGCGCGAAATCACGCTTCAAAAGGGGCGTAAATTGAATGTGAATACGCCTGTTTTATTGACCATTCAAGCCAAATTTTTCGCTTGGAGGGAACGGCCATGATTCTCAAAAAACCTTTAGCCACAGTATGGTGGATCAATGCCGCGCTGTTGGGCACTCTAGTCCTGTGGTGGCTCAGTGTGCTGCGCTCTGACTGGCAGCCTCCTGCACCGCTGATCCCGGATTATTCTGCCGTCTTGGATGGTGCTTTGCTGCCAGGCCAACTGACGGCCAAAGAATATACAAACACCATCGAGCGGCCCATTTTTGAGGTTGATCGTACTTGGCCAAAACCTGCGCCTAAACCGGAAGAAAAGCCGGCAGAAGCAGTCACAGAAGAAGTACCAAAAAATGCTTTGGATGGCGTTGTCTTGCAAGGTATCTATGACCAATCAGGCTCTGGCATGGCCATTTTCTCAGCCGAAGGCAAAAGCCATCGCCTGAAGGTCGGTGAAGAGTATGAAGAATGGACAATGACCGATATCACGCCCTTGTCTGCCCACTTTAGCCACCCGACTCAAGGTGAGAAAACGCTCACAATCAAACGCAGTTTTGAGCTTGAGAAATCCGACAAAAATACAGAACCTACAGCCCCACCAGCGGCATCCAATGCACGCACTCAAGGCTCTAGTCTCCGTACTCCGCAGCAAAATCGCCAGCCAACCAAGCAGCGATCAGCCCCACCTGCTCAACCAACTATGCCCGCTGCGTCAGAGACGCAGCCTGCTGCCGATACCAAGCCGCCAAGCCGCGCCGCCATAGGCGGCTCTAGCCTCCCACCCGCATCTACTCAGTAAGCTCGCCACTAACAAACAAGCCTTGCTTACGATAGCAGTCAAATCAGATACCGCCCTATTCTTTGATATGCCACAACGTCACACACACCTGCCCAGCTGTATGAACATCGTCAGCCGCCCATTTCCTAAAAAAGCCCTGTGGATCAGTCTGGCCGTCGCCTTCAGCCAAGTTGCATGTACGCAAGCTGAGTTACAAACACCTGCCGAAAACCAAACCAGCACCCGCTCACAAGCCAATGGCGAAAACCTGCAGAGCTGGCAAGGCACGCCAATGAATGTGGACGGGGGAGTTCCACAGCCTAATGCCGCGCTGGGAGAGCGTAAACGACAGGGTGAGGACGATGATGCTCCACCCGAGCCCCAAATTCGTATTTACGAAGGCACGGGAGTTACGTTGAACCCACCAAAACGTGTCGTCGCAGTCACAGGCGAGGCCGGCGAGTTCAACTTTGAAGAAGCGCCAATCTCTGAAGTCATCCATGTGATGATGGGTGAAATTCTCAAAGCCGACTATGTGCTGCACCAGCCAATTAACGGCACATTGACGCTGTCCACACGCAATGCAATCAGCAAAGACACGGCGCTGTCTTTGCTCGAAACCGCCTTGCTCGCCAATGGCCTATTGATGGCGCAAGACAGCCGTGGTTTCTACCACATTGGTACGCCTGAATCCTTGCGCGGCGTGGTCCCTGCCCCTCGTATGGCGGGCGCTGGCTACGGTCCTATTCCACCTGGTTATGGCATTATTTTGATGCCGTTGGAATACATTGGCGCAGCCGAAATGGCTGAGATTCTCAAGCCAGTGATGAACGACAACTCCTTGTTGCGCGTAGACCCGATTCGCAATTTACTGGTGCTTGCTGGTACTCGCCCACAAGCTGAAGGCTGGCTGGATCTGGTCAAGACTTTTGACGTTGACATGCTCAAAGGCATGTCAGTCGGCATCTTTCCATTGAAATACGCCACCGTAAACGACGTGCAGTCGGCTCTGCAATTGGTTGCTGGCGGCACGGCCGATGGTGCGGCAGGAGCTGCCGGTGCAGCAGGAGCGGCCAATCCAGGCGCGCGTGGGCAGCAAGCCAATCAGACACCACAACAACGTGCCCAACAACAACGCGCCCAGCAGCAAGCCCAGCGTCAACCAGGTGCACAAGGCGCCAATACAGACCAAGGCGGTGGAGCCACGCCACAAGTGCTGCCCGTACTGGGCTCGCTGCGACTTGTGCCGCTGGAGCGACTCAATAGCATCATGGTTATCACCCCGCGTTCGCAGTATTTGGAGCAGGTCAAGACCTGGATTGAGCGCTTAGACCAACCCAATGACAGCACAGAACCGCAGTTGTTTGTCTATCCTGTGCAAAACGGTTCGGCGTCACATTTGGCTCAAGTGTTGGGCGGTATTTATGGTGGCAGCGGTGCAGGTGGTACTGCCAACTCTGGTGTTGCCCCCGGCTTTGATGCCAATAATTCCCAATCTACCGGTTTTAATAGCAACTTCAGCAGCCAAAGCAACCGCTTTGGCTCCAGTGCAGGTTTTGGCGGCGGCAGTATGTTCGCCAACTCAGGCATAAACAATAATCAGCAGTCGGCGATCAATACCGCGCCGGTAGCGATGGATTTGGGCAGCTCGCGCGTGATTGCCGATCCTCTGAACAACGCCATCTTGGTATGGGGCACACGTCCTGAGTTTGAGCGGATTGAGGCGACTCTCAAGCGTTTGGACAAACAGCCAGTACAGGTCATGATTGAAGCTAGTATTGTAGAAGTCACTCTCTCCAATGAGCTTCAATTTGGTCTTCGCTGGGCATTTAACGGTGGAGTTGATGGCTATCGTGGAACAGGAGGATCTTCAGGACTTATGGGTGCAACAGCAAGTGCAGCCATCAGTGCGCTTGGAGCCGGATCCAATGGGTTTACTTATGCCTTGACAAAAAATGACCGAGTAGCGGCATTGCTCAATATGTTAGCAACGCGCGACTTGGCAAAAATGCTCTCAAGTCCGTCTTTATTAGTAATTGACAACCATACCGCTTCAATCAATGTCGGCGATCAAATTCCTGTGTCTGTAGGATCAACCAACTTCAACAGCAGTCTTGGAAGCACTGTCACCAGTTACCAATACCGAGACACTGGTCTATCCCTGCAAATTACGCCATCAGTTAACGCGGGTGATTTGGTTACATTGACAGTTGATCAAAATCTCTCAGGCGTAGGCTCCACATCATATGGAGACACTAAAAACCCCTCCTTCATTCAGCGGCAAGTTTCAAGTAAAGTCGCCGTTAAATCGGGAGAACCAATTGTTTTAGGGGGATTAATCAAAGAAAATACTTCCAATAACAATAGCGGCATACCAGGCTTAATCGATGTCCCAGTTGCCCGCCATGCATTCGGCTCCACAACGAACAAGAGTGAACGAACAGAATTACTTGTAATCATTACGCCCACTGTGGTTCGCTCGAACGATGAACTACGCAATGCAGGCAATGAACTGCGTGACCGAATGCAAGACCTCATGCGTGTACGCCTAGAAGAAATCAAACGTGGCGGTCCAGTATTACCTGGCGAAGAGGACTTGGTGGATTTGGTGCAACCCGTTCGTTAAAGCAAATGTGCCTAGCAGCATAAGGAATGCTTGGCACATTTACAATCAACACGATCGATTCAGTCGTTTAGTTTTTTGAGGTTACGTATGACAATTTTTTCTACTCGAAGCATCACTATAGCCATAGCTATAACCGCAAGCTTTTTAGCGGGTTGCACACCAAGCCCCAAAGCGGAAAATAAAAAACCTGAAGAAATCGTTTCTGCTCGTGCTACCGAACGCTGGCAAGAATTGATGAAATTGAATTTCGATGGTGCATATGCTTACCTAGCCCCTAGCGTCAAAACTGTGGTTTCAGCCAATGGTTTTAAAAACCGCTTCTCTATCGATCCACGCGAAACCCAAGCGCCATGGATCAAGGCCGAAGTGCGCTCCGTCGTTTGCACAGATAACGAATCCTGCAATGTGCAAATGTATGTTGAATCGCAAAACAATATCCCTACGTTCAAAAATATGAAGACATCAGCCTTGATCGACGAGCGTTGGATTGAACAAGATGGCCAATGGTGGCTGTACATGAAGTAAGCTCTAATTACTGGTTATTAGCAGGGTCCCAAGACATCCTTGAGCAAGCAATGATGTCAAGTTTTGAGTAGTAAGACTATTACATAAAAAATGCCCGATATCTATCGGGCATTTTTTATGAGCCTTGCCAAAGCAGCATCAATTGGCATGCGGGATGAGGCATCTAGCTCGGGCCTTTACTGCAGTAGGCGCACGTTGCTGCGTAGGAAGGAAGGACAACAGCGAGAATTAACCAGCCATCAGACCGCCTCTATGAATCCATAACACCTTAAGCTCATCGTAAGCTTCCCCAACCCGTAGACAGTGAATAACTGGAAAATGCGGCTAACCTGAGAAGGAAATAGTCGATGAGAAAGAGCAAGTACAGCGAGAGCCAAATAGTTGGGATCTTGAAAGAAGGAGAGAGCGGTCTGGCGGTTGCCGAGTTGTGCCGCAAGCACGGCATCAGCGCAGCAACTTACTACGCATGGAAAAGTAAGTACGCAGGCGCGAGTGTTTCTGACTTGACCCGGATGAAAGAGCTGGAGGCCGAGAATGCACGGCTTAAACGCATGTATGCGGATCTGGTCTTGGAGAATTCAGCCATCAAGGACGTTTTGGCAAAAAAGTTCTGAGGCCGTCTGTGAGACGTGAAGTGGCAAATGAGCTGGTACAACACCGCTTGTCAGTCACTAGGGCCTGCCGTGCAGCAGGTCTTTCACGGGCGGCCTACTACCGTACAGGGGCGGATCAAAGTAGCAAAGATGCTGCTGTGATCGACGCTTTGCAGGCCGTGGTTCAAGACAGGCCTCGTTGGGGCTTTTGGAAGTGCCACGACAGGCTGCGTTTAGATGGTCACGGCATCAACCACAAGAGGTTGTGGAGGGTCTATTGCCAGTTGGGTTTGAACTTGCCAAAACGCACCAAAAAGCGAATTCTCACACGAGTTCGCAGTCCCTTGGAGGCAGGCTTGTTCGTCAATGAAGGCTGGGCCTTGGACTTTGTTCATGACGTGCTTTATGACGGGCGCAAGTTCCGAACTCTCAACGTGATTGATGAGGCCAACCGAGAAGTGTTGGTAATTGAAGTGGCCCAATCGTTGCCAGGAAACAGGCTCAAGGAGGCCCTGCAAAGACTGGTGGACTTCTATGGTAAGCCCCAGTCGATTCGCTGCGATAACGGCCCAGAAATGACCAGCCGCACATTTATGCAATGGGCTGATGAACAGAAAATCAAGCTCAATTACATTGAGCCAGGCAAACCCAACCAAAACGCCTACATTGAGCGATTTAACCGCACTTACCGTACAGAAGTCCTAGACGCCTATCTGTTTGAGTTACTGCAGCAGGTCAAAGACATCACGCAAGAATGGATGCATCAATACAACCATGAAAGACCGCATGATTCGCTTGGTGGCATCCCGCCATGCCGCTTCATGCAACGTTTAACCACTGCCGCAAACTCCAGTAATCAAATGTCTACTTGACGGGGAAGCTTACGCTACGAATGGCTGTCACAGTACCATTGGCGCAACCTCGATGAGGTGCGAGATTATGCTACCCAGTGGATATGGCAATATAATCACGAACGCCCAAACATGGCCTTGGGCGGCATCACCCCTAAACAGCGGCTGGCCATGGCCGCATAGTTCTACTTCTCAGAGCTAGGGTTTATGGGGGGATTACCGCAGTTTGCCTATGGCCTAGGCGCTTATGGACAGCCAAGTGTGAGCGCAGCCCCGCCTATTCTGCACAAAAAGCTCGAAACCAGCATGGCGTTGTGCGCCCCCCCCCAATACAGCAAATCGACCGCAGAATTTTGCTGTCCGCATCTCTACAGCACCTGGCTGACCAAGCTACCTGGCCTCCAAGCACAATGCGCTTCGCATAAGCGCATTGTTGGGATCGCTCACGCCCGGTTGGACTTAAGGATTGGCACCAGGGCTGGCATGGCCACTGGCATTGTGTTCAATCAGTTGCGTCACCCAGGCATTGACGTCCGCCGTAAACTGTGCAGACGCTTGGGCGAATGCCTTCGCTGCACCAATCGCATCCGCAGGCTCGGCTGTGACACTGTAGTCAAACAGCCGCTGGCCTAATAATCGATCACCCTGCAGCCCAGGTTCAACCAGGGTCACCTCTGCCTGGAAAACTGCATCGCTGGCCGCTGGCGCACTAAACACCTGCTCAAAGCGCTGCAAATTCACATGCAGAACAACTGGTGCCGCCGAGGTGGTAAGACGGCCAAAATTGACATTCAATCCATCGCTGAACACCGGGCGCTGCTGCGCCAATTGCTTGCGCAGCTGTTGCCCGACCAATTGCTCAACGGGCTGACTCCAGCGCGATTGCTGGTAGCCACGCAACTGCATGTCTTGTGCATAGTTCAAGCGATACAGCATCACTTGGGTATTGGATGGCAGGCCGCGTGCAGTCACCGGCGCAACAAAAATCGGGCGCTGTTCCAACACCTGGCGACTGTTGTCGGCATTGCCTGTCGCTGTGGCCGGCGCTGAACCAACACCAAAGTCAAACAAAGACGGCGCTGCCTGCGGCTTGGGCAACACACTGCAGCCCACCAAAGTAACACTCAAAGCCAGGCCTGCCCCCCACTGCAGCAGCCGTGCACCGACATAGGTGCGACGCGCTGGCCGCACATTGGGCGCTGGCTGGCTGTGCAAATGATTGGATTGGAGCGCACCGCTCCGGTTCGAAGAAAATGGCATGTTCGACTCCTGCATTCAATCTGCGCTACGCGCCATTTCAATGACTTGGCTGGGGCGCCACAAAACCTGGCTCGCCCGGTCCTGGCTGGCCCACATTGGGGCCCAAAATAAAGGCTTGCGGGCTCTCGCTTAAGCCATTGGTGAGGCGCTGAACGCCCCCCATCGCCGAGCGTACCGAGTCAAGCGTGGTTTGAAGACGCGGCAAGGTGCTCGTGCCAAATTCATTGGCAACCCCCTCAAACGACTGGGCCGTGACATTGATTTGGTCCAGTGCGCCGCCTTTGCTACCCACTTGTTTAGCGACCGCAGCAATTGCCAAACTCATCTCATTGACACTTTGCGCGGTTTTCTGCAGCGCATCCATATTGCGCTGAACATCGCCACTGAGCTGCACAATGGCTGGCGAAATTTCATCGCCCCAGCTTTGGTTGAGTTTCAGTGCCAACTGCGAGGTTTCATGGGCCACTTGGCCAATTTGTGACACGGTATTCATCAGCACCTGCTGGTTATCCTCGCTGAGTAAATGTTTGACACGGTTTAAGGTATCTCGTACTTCGCCAAACAGCTCTGGCCCCATCGCCGCCAACTGGCTTAAATTGGAAGGCCGCATCGCCAGCCGCTTATAGCCCTTGCTTGTGCGGCCCAAGTTCTTCAGAGGCCTGGGCGCATCATCCAAATCAATATAGGCCAAACCAGTCACGCCTTGGTAGCCCAGGGTCGCATAAGTGGTATCCATCAAAGGCGTATCGCTGTTGACCAGCAAACGAATCAAAATATTGCCAGGCGTTTCATGGTCAAAACCTATGAAACTTACCCGTCCCACTCCCACGCCTTTGTAGCGCACCGTTGCCTGGGGTTGCAAGCCTGTAACTGCTTGCGGGGTCGACAGCTCATAGGTTTCATAGGTACCTTGATCGCGTGTCAACCAGACCGCCAAGACCGCCAGCGCAATCACCAGACACAAGACAAAAGCGCCTGCTGCAATAGCGTGTGATTTATTTTCCATGCAATGCTCCTCTTAACCCATTGACGCAAGGTCTTTTGCCACAGGAGCGGGCTCCAAAGCACGCAACCCACGCTCACCAAGAAAAAACTGTTCGATAAACGGATGCTTGAATTGAATGACTTCTTTAGGAGGTCCCACCACAATCACCTTCTTTTCAGCCAAAACGGCTACGCGCGTACTCAGCGCATACAAAGTGTCCAGGTCATGCGTGACCATCACCACGGTCAAGCCCAACTCCTGGTGCACCTCAAGCAGCAATTCGCAGAATTCGTCCGAACCCCGAGGGTCCAGCCCTGCCGTCGGCTCATCGAGCAGCAGCAGTGGCGGATCCATGATCAAGGCACGCGCCAGCGCCACGCGCTTGATCATGCCGCCTGACAAATCAGAGGGCATGCGGTAGGCGTGCTCAGGTTTGAGCCCCACCATTTGCAGCTTCACGATTGCGGCATCACGCACCACATCATCGGGCAAGCTGTCTTGCTCGTGCAACGCAAAGGCCACGTTATCCAGCACATTGAAAGCAGAGAACAAGGCACCGTGCTGAAACAGCATGCCCATTCGCGCCGATGCGCCCTCTGTAGGCAGCTCATTGGCGGGCACGCCATCAATGCGCACCACCCCTTTGCTGGGCTTGGTCAGGCCCAGAATATGGCGCAATAACACGGTCTTACCGGTGCCAGAGCCGCCGACAATGGTCATGATTTCCCCACGGCGCACCTGCAAGCTGAGGTCCTCATGCACGGAGAACTCCGAATCACCTTGGCCAAAAGTGGTTGAGATATGGTCGATATCCACCAGCACTTGACCTGTGGGTTCTGCGGCTGCGACGCGGTCTGCGTCCGAGGCCAAGGAAGTTTGCTCCATGCCTTAAAACCCCACGCTTCTAAAAATGATTGCAAAGATCGCATCGATGATGATCACCGCCGTGATCGAGGTCACCACCGATGAAGTCGTACCGCTGCCCAAACTCTCGGTATTGGGCTTTACCGCCAAGCCCCAATGGCAGCCAATCAGGGCAATGGCCACGCCAAACACCACCGATTTGGCCATGGCCAGCCACAGGTTGGCCACATCCACAGCAGCGGGGAAAGTCTGAATGAAGTAGGCTGGCGAAATATCCAGCGCCACATCCGATGCCCAGATGCCGCCAATCAGCGCGGCGATGGTGGTCCACAAACTGATCAAGGGCATCGCCAGCGCCAAGGCTAAGGTACGCGGCAGCACCAAACGAAAGCCTTGCGGTATGCCCATCACACGCATCGCATCGAGCTCTTCATTGACGCGCATCACCCCGATTTGGGCGGTGATCGCAGAGCCAGAACGCCCGGCCACCAAAATCGCTGCCAACAAAGGCCCCAGCTCACGTGTCAACGAAATGCCAAGAATATTGACAATGAATGTCTCAGCGCCAAACTGGCGCAATTGCAAAGCCAACAGGTAAGCAATCACCACCCCGATCAAAAAACCGACCAAGGCCGTAATGGGCAGGGCTTGCGCGCCCATGCGATACAAATGGCCTGAGAAATCATGCCAGGGCCCGCGCAGTGGTCTGCGCAGCAACTTGAAGGTATCGAGCAGCAACTGGCCGACCAGCTGCAGCATGTCCATCGCATGGCCAATGCCCGCAAAGAGCATCTCGCCGAGCTTGGTCAAGCTCTCTAATACCCCATTGTGCGCTCGCCCGTCCGTCTTAGGTGCGACCGTGAGTTGCGCAACCCTCTCAATAATGGCAGCTTGTGTGTCATTGGTCGTGAGCGCATGGGGTTTTTTTTGTCCCCATGTCGTCCATAGCAATTGCGCGGCAACATGGTCAAAGCCTTGCGCGGCCGTCAGATCCCAGCTTGCTGCGCTGAGCTGAGCGGCTTGGCGCATCGGGCCTTTGAGTTCCCGCCAAACTCCTCTTTGTGTCAGCGCAGCTGCACCCCAATTGCCTGACAATCGAACGAGTTGCCCGGAGCCCGACGGTTGAATCTCTAGCTGTGGTGTTGAACTCAAGAAGCACTCACTCATGAAATGGTTTGGTGGTAGAGGTCGACGCAATCATTGCCAACGCGGCCCTTGTAAACCCTGCTATTGTGCCCTGCTCCAGGCCAGTATCAGAGGCCAATCATAAGCAAGTCCTGCCCTTTGCATAAAAACCAATTCAAATTTTGGGGGCAATCAGACTCGCGCAAGCATTTTCAGGGGAGAAATACGCCATGAAGAAACATTTTTTAACTTTAGAGGGTTAGCACCAATTAACCAAAAAGATGCGTTCATCTATAGTTTCATCACTCACAGCAAGGGCAGCAATGCCTGATGTTGAATGAGAGGCCGAGGAGACAAACTCGCCACAAACACCAATCCATACAAATGAGACAAGGGCGAATCCGATCAGAAAAACAAGGATAAAGGATTAATAAATATAAAAAACAAAAGGCACCAACTTGGTGCCTTTCTTTTTTTGTATTGCCACTATAGCATTTAACGCAAACGCATCACTGCCGCTTGTCCGTGTGCTTGCAAGCCTTCGCCTTGTGCCAGCACATTGGCAATCGGCCCGAGCTTTTGCGCCCCAGCTGCACTGACCTCAATGATTGAGCTGCGCTTTTGGAAATCCATCACCGACAAGGGCGAAGAAAATCGTGCAGTTCCACTGGTTGGCAATACGTGGTTGGGGCCCGCGCAATAATCGCCCAAGCTTTCGCTTGTGTATGCACCTAGAAAAATCGCACCTGCGTGGCGCAACACTGGCTCCCAGCGGTGAGGCTCGTCACTGGATACTTCCAAATGTTCTGGGGCGATGCGGTTGCTGATCTCGCAGGCTTCTTGCATCGAGCGGGTCTGAATCAACGCGCCACGGCCATTGAGGCTTTTGGCAATGATTTCTGCGCGCGGCATTGTCGGCAGCAAGCGGTCAATGGCCTCTTGAACCGCCTCGATGTAGGCGGCATCCGGGCACAGCAAAATGCTTTGCGCCAACTCATCGTGCTCGGCCTGTGAAAACAAGTCCATCGCCACCCAATCCGGTGGGGTTGTGCCATCGGCCAGCACCAGAATCTCACTCGGGCCTGCAATCATATCAATGCCAACCAGACCAAACACCCGCTTTTTGGCACTGGCCACATACGCATTGCCTGGGCCTGTGATCTTGTCCACTTTGGGAATGGTCGCCGTGCCGTAGGCCAAGGCACCTACGGCTTGCGCACCACCAATCGTGAAAGCGCGGCTGACGCCTGCCACATAGGCAGCTGCCAGCACCAATTGGTTTTTCTCACCGCGCGGCGTTGGCACGACCATGATGATGTCCTCTACCCCAGCGACATTGGCGGGTATGGCATTCATCAGCACACTCGACGGGTAAGCGGCTTTGCCACCTGGCACATAAATGCCGACACGGTCCAGCGGCGTGACTTTTTGGCCCAGCAAGCTGCCGTCTTCATCGCGGTACGACCAGCTCTGACCCGAGGCCTGCTTTTGGGCTTGGTGGTAACTGCGAATTCGCGCTGCCGCCACTTCCAAAGCATGGCGCTGCACAGGCTCCAAAGCGTCAAAAGCCGCTTCCAATTCAGCCTGCGTCAACTCCAGCGCCGCAACCGAGGGCGCAGGCAAGGCGTCAAAACGCTCGGTGTAGCGCAACACCGCTGCATCCCCTTCTTGCTGCACGTCCTTGAGAATATCAGCCACACGCTGCTCAATCTCATCATCGGTCTCAGCC
Source organism: Lampropedia aestuarii (assembly GCF_004803635.1). Taxonomy (GTDB): domain Bacteria; phylum Pseudomonadota; class Gammaproteobacteria; order Burkholderiales; family Burkholderiaceae_C; genus Lampropedia; species Lampropedia aestuarii. Next base: position 98,827 of record NZ_SSWX01000002.1, read on the forward strand.
GACCAGTGCAAACGCTTATGAAACTCAGCCTCAAAGTCGGTTTGTGTCGTTGAGAGTCTGAGTGGGCGAGCTTGGAAATTCATAGTGGCAATGGCATTCATAGAGAGCTGACAGCGGCAAAAAAGGCCAAGACTTGCCGCAATAAGTGCTTATTCGGGCTTGACCGAGGCTTTGGCAAATACATCAATCAAGGGGCGCAGCTGGGCCTGCTTCAAGCGCAAAGCGGCTTGATTGACCACCAACTGGGAGCTGATCTCCATGATGCGCTCGACTTCAACCAAGTGGTTGGCGCGCAATGTATTGCCGGTAGAGACCAGGTCAACAATCGCATCGGCCATGCCTATCAAGGGTGCCAGCTCCATGCTGCCATAGAGCTTGACCAAATCAACGTGCACGCCTTTTTGCGCAAAAAAATCACGCGCAATCGCGGTGTACTTGGTCGCCACGCGCAAACGCGCGCCCTGACGCACCGCATACGCATAGTCAAAACCGTCTTGTACAGCAACACTGACATGGCATTTGGCGATCTGCAAATCCAAAGGCTGGTACAGACCATGGCCGCCATGCTCAATCAAGACGTCGTTGCCTGCCACACCCATATCGGCGCCGCCAAATTGGACGTAGGTGGGCACATCGCTGGCACGTACCAAGACAACGCGCACATCGGCCCGGTTGGTGGGCAAAATGAGTTTGCGGGATTTTTCCGGATCTTCGAGCACCTCAATGCCAGCAGCGGCCAGCAAAGGCAGGGTTTCATCAAAGATTCGCCCTTTGGATAGGGCTAATGTGATCATGGCTGTTTCTCTTTTTCGTGAAGTCGCCTGGGCGTGGCAACTGAGAGGGGATATTCTAAAACGTGTTGGTGATGCCCAGCGCAACACCCAACATGCTGCTGCAGTTACCAGTGGGCCTGCCAGCTACGCCGCTCCAAAGCCTGGAATGCGTGGGCAGTCTGGACACAGCAGCTTTTAAGCAGATTTAGCCGATTTCGCCGCTTTAACCGCTTTAACCGATTTGGTAGATTGGGCCGCAACAACATCGTCCACCGTTGCCCAAGGCACTTGCTCAAAGAGCTCAACCAGTAGATTGACCAAGACGCGCACTTTTTGTGGCAGCTGTTTGCGGCTTGGATAGACCGCATAAATGCCCAAATGGGCATGCTCGTAATCGTAGTCGGGCAGGATCGGCACCAGTGCGCCATCGCGCAAATCATTGCCAATCAAAAAGTCGGGCTGGAAGATAATACCGGCGTGGCGCAAGGCCAACTCCCTGCAGGGGTCACCGCTATTACAAAAAACGCGTGATTTGAGTTTGACAGTTTGCAGACTGCCACCATATTTGGACCTGAATGACCATTCATTGCGGCCTGGCCCAGTCCAGTTGCGGTAAGAGATGATTTGGTGCTGGTGCAAATCATCTGGCGTCTGGGGCACGCCATGCTTTGCCAAATACTCTGGCGAGGCAGCAGCAATCACCTTGGTGCTGGCAAAGCGCCTGCTTACCAAGGACGAGTCGGTCAGCTCACCAATGCGCACACACATATCGATGCCCTCTTCGATCAAATCGACCACCCGGTCATTGAGCGAGAGCTCTAAATCCAAGGTCGGGTAGCGCTCTAGCAATACCGCCCAAACTGGGTCCAGATAGCGCACGCCAAACGACACCGGGGCATTGATACGAATGACGCCTGTAGGCTCACTCACGCGTGAGGCTGCTTCAGCCTCGGCAGCGTTGATCACCGCAAGCACTTCTTTGCAGTGGTGGTAGAACACCGCACCTTCTTCAGTCAAGGACAAACGTCGCGTCGTGCGCTGCATCAAGCGCACGCCCAAACGCCGCTCCAATGCATCCACATGCCTGGAGACCGCCGCCTTGGACATATTCAGCATATCGCCAGCACCGACAAAGCTGCCTGCATCGATCACAGCAGCAAATACTTCCATTTCCAAGGCGCGGTTCATTTCTACCTTCCAAAGCTGGGCATCGCCCCGTTAATCAAACAGTGTATGTGTCTATTTTGCGATTAAAAGCACACATAAAGCAGAAATAAACCCTTATTAGGCACAATTAGCCCAATAAGTGGCTGCTAGCGCTCCATGCGCCCCATGCCAGAATAGAAAAATACACCAAGGTGCCGACAATCATCAGATAACCGCCCAATACCAGCAGGCCATCGCGCTGGCTCACACCCAGCGCCAGCAACAAGACGGCCACGCCCGGCATCGTATTGGAAAACGGCACCAAGCCCAGTGGCAGCATCAGCAAGGCGGCGGCGAACATGATCGCCAAACCGTTGACATTATTCATCACCCCAGCGGTGAGCAGACGCAGACGCTGCGGACGCAATACCCGGTCGAGTTTTTTGAGCACCGAGACGCCACGCTGCAAGACCGGCTTGAGCTTGTCAGCATCCAATTGGCGGTCAGCAACAAAAGCGGGCATCCATGGCAGCCGCCCAGTGCTGATGGACAAAGCAATCAACAAAATAGCCAGACCAAACACGGTCGAGACACCCGGAATCGACACAGGAAACAAAAAAGGCAATGTCATCAAGGCACACACCATCAACAGGCCTTTGTCGCCCATCATCGCCATCAGCTCACGCACCGAAAAAGATGATTTGTCCATCTGCCCCAGCAGTCGAGCAATCACCTCACTGGCCGACAAATCGGCATAAGAAGCAGAAGCTTCAGAAGAATCACTCATAAGCTATGCACATCCTCAAAGATCAAGCAACCCAATACGCCAGCGCCAGCGACGTTGGCGCCGCGTCCAGACCATTCAGTCCACATCCAATGCAAGCTGCATGCCAAAGGCAAGGAGTGCGTCAATGGCTTCTCGTTGGTATCTTGCACAACATACAGGCTGGGGTGGCGCTGGTAGTTACCCTTCCCGTAAGAAAGGAGCGGAGATTGTCGCACCCGGGCTTAATCCACAAAAACATGCTGTGAATGAGCGCAGATGCGAGAAAAAGGCAGTGGTATAACACATTAAAGACGCTCGTATGCAGTGTTTGAACGGCACAGGGAACAGCGCTTTGATGCGCCTGGCCCATGGTTGCCACCCTGTCGCGCTATCGACCTGGCGGCATCGCCATGCCATCCACATGCCATCCAAACTTCACGTCTGCTATGACCCAGAGCCTGTGGCATGGCCTGCTCTACCACCTCAGAACGATGCGTGACCTTGTATGTGGCCGATGCTCGGCCAGCGCCAGCAAACGTTGCCTTTGTGTCCTCTCGATCACATGCACCGGCACGATGGGCTGCCAAGTGCCCGGCTGTAACAACGCATTCTCGCGCCAACGACCAGTCGAGCGTTGCAACAACAATCCCATGCCATAGAGCAAGATGAACAAGCTCTGCTTGGTCGGCCTGGGCAATGCATTGCCATGCGCACTGGCGCGATTGGCGACCACTTGCAGCGGGCCAAATGCCGCCTCGACATCCACCCCCGCATCGCGCAATGCAGACGCAGCAATGCTGACATGGGCCAGCCTCGCTTGCCGTGGAGTCACCGCTATGGCGCTGCCGCAACAATGCGTATACCAGCGGTAAGTTCCTTGCGCAGACAGTGATATACAGCGCAATTGCTCGGCGCCCTGCTCCAGCTTCAGGTGCTCAGGCGCCAGCGCAATGACCTCAGTGCCACCATGCTGGTCCAGCTTTAGCGGTGCATAGGTCGTCAAATAATGGGAGTAGCTCTGACAATCACGGCAGTAACAGACCACCCGCAACGCATTGCGTGGACGCTCAAGACGCGCCTTGAACGCTCCACAAGTGCATTGCATCGACAACGACGTTGCTGAACCTAAATCCACGGAGCCTCCTGTGTATTGTTAGCGGCCACATCAGCGATACAGGGCCGAAACATATCAAAACAAAATCATCACATTTGCTTACACAGTTCATCATCATACCGCGCTTCGCCATCCAGTTTGCAGAGGAAAATCACCTAAGTTCCAAGCCGTGCAAAGACCTCATCCTTATAGATGCGTGCGAAGAAAAGGGAGGCTTCTAGACGGGGATGAAAGGCCTGCGCGGCTGAGAGCCTGTTCAAGCCAGCCGATCCTCCACGCAGGCGTGCTGAAGCCCCAAAAGGTGCAATGCGTGGCATAAACCGCAGTCGGGCTATCTGCCCGACGAGGATTTTTATTAATAACGCAGTGATTCTTTTGGGCTTCAACCCGAAGAGGCAGGCTCAAAAAAAAGGCCTAACACAACGCACCGCCTGAGTCCGTGCTGACTGCGGCTCAGGGGACTGGATCAAGACGCGCTTTGGCTTACAGCGCAGCAACTACCGCATCGCCCATTTCGGCAGTGCCTACTTTGCGTGTCCCCGCACTGTGTGCGCCTTCGCTGTAAATATCGCTGGTGCGCAAGCCACTGGCCAGCACTTTCTTGACCGCGTTTTCAATGCGTGCAGCAGCCTCAGGCTGCTCCAGCGAGTAACGCAGCATCATTGCTGCCGACAAAATTGTCGCCAGCGGATTGGCAATGCCTTTACCTGCAATATCAGGCGCGCTGCCATGGCTTGGCTCATACAAGCCTTGCTTTTTGGAGTTCAGGCTGGCCGAAGGCAGCATGCCGATCGAGCCAGTCAGCATCGCCGCCTCGTCGCTGAGAATATCGCCAAACATATTGCCGGTAACCAGCACATCGATGTTTTTCGGCGCCTTGACCAATTGCATTGCCGCATTGTCGACATACATATGCTCAAGCGCCACATCAGGATACTCTTTGTGCACATCGGTCACCACATCGCGCCAAAACTGGAAGGTCTCCAGCACGTTGGCCTTGTCCACGCTCAACACGCGCTTGCTGCGCTTTTGCGCTGCCTGGAATGCGACGTGGGCAATGCGCTCAATCTCTGGGCGGGAGTAGCGCATCGTGTCAAACGCTTCATCGCTGCCAGGGAAATGCCCATCAGCTGCAGTGCGGCGTCCGCGAGGCTGGCCAAAGTATATATCGCCGGTCAACTCACGAATAATCAAAATATCCAAACCAGCAACCAGTTCGGGTTTCAAGCTGGAGGCATGGGTCAACTGCTCATAACAAATGGCCGGACGGAAGTTGGCAAACAAGCCCAGCGCTTTACGCAGTCCCAAAATCGCTTGCTCTGGACGCAGTGCACGCTCCAGATTGTCGTATTTGTAATCGCCCACAGCGCCAAACAGCACGGCATCAGAGGCTTTGGCCAAGTTCAATGTCGCTTCAGGCAGAGGATGGCCACTGGCCGCATACGCTGCGCCACCGACATCGGCTGTCTCCATCTCAAACTTCAAGTCCAGTGACTTCAGCACTTTGACAGCTTCAGCAATGATTTCAGTCCCGATACCGTCACCCGGCAAGATGGCAATTTTCATAAATGTCCCATGTAGCTAAGAAAAATGTCGTTTGATGTCGATTGTATCGAGGCAACCTGCTGTGCCAAGCGCGATTGGCGGATTTGGGGCCGCCCTGCCAGCGCAAATCAAGAGCGGTGCCATCTGCATTTGCACAGACCGACAGTCCAGTCAATACCGCAACATCTGACCTAACATAGGAGCCCATCCAAGCACGTTCTGCCTGCAAGACCTAAAATAGCCCGCTTATGCCATTTTTGCGCGATACCTGCTTGGCTCGGCTCGCCAAAGAAGGGCTGCGGCATGCTGGCATAACTCCTGCTTGCCCTGCCAAAGCGCTCTTTAGCCAGCAACCTGTCTGATGCTACATGTCCCAACCTGCTGTTTCTTTCCAGTCCGTTAGCAAGTTCTATCCCACCGCTAATGGCCAGTTCCAGGCGCTTTTTGATGTCAACCTGGACATTCGCCAAGGCGAATTTCTCGGTTTGCTCGGCCCCAACGGGGCTGGCAAAACCTCTTTGATTGCAATTCTGGCAGGTCTGGCCAAAGCCAGCAGTGGCCGCGTGCTGGTGCAGGGCTTTGATGTGCACCAAGACTATGCACAGGCCAGGCAACGCTTAGGCATCGTGCCGCAAGAGCTGGCCTTTGACCCATTCTTTACGGTGCGCGAAGCGCTGCAGTTCCAATCGGGCTATTTTGGCATCCGCAACAACAATGCCTGGATTGATGAATTACTGCACCACCTGGGCCTGAGCGACAAAGCCAATAGCAATATGCGCCAGCTCTCAGGCGGCATGAAACGCCGTGTGCTGGTCGCACAAGCCTTGGTGCACAAGCCGCCGATCATTGTGCTGGATGAGCCCACCGCCGGAGTCGATGTCGAGCTGCGCCAAACCTTATGGCACTTTATTGACCGCCTCAACCGCGAAGGCCACACAGTCCTGCTGACCACCCACTACCTCGAAGAGGCTGAGGCCTTGTGCCACCGCATCGCCATGCTCAAACGGGGCCGCATTGTGGCGCTTGAAGACACAACCAGCCTGCTCAGTGCCGCCAGTCACAGCGTGCTGCAATTCAAGACTGACCATATGCTGCCAGAAGAGCTGATGGCGCTGGCCCGCGTGACCGGGCGTGTCGTGCAAATCCCGGCCAAAGAAGCCGGCGATGTCGAAGTGTTACTGGGCCAGCTACGCCAAGCGGGCGTGCATGTGCAGGACATGGAAATTCGCCGCGCCGATCTGGAAGATGTATTTGTCACCATCATGGGCGAAGCAGGCGCAAACGATGCTTAGACTGAGCCCATTCAGCCATACACCACACTCGCCTCTCTCGCCCCCATAACTACCGCAAGCCAGACCAGCCCAATGCCTTTGCGTGGGCCGACTGCCACTGTGAGACACCATGCAACCTATTGATCCCTCCCCATCCATTGGATGGCAAATGCTATTGGCCAAAGAGGTCAAGCGCTTTTGGCGCGTGGCTTTCCAAACGATTGCCGCCCCCGTGCTGACAGCCTTGCTGTATTTGATGATTTTCGGCCATGTGCTTGACGGCCGCGTAACGGTTTATGACGACCTCAGCTACACCGCCTTTCTGGTGCCAGGCCTGGTCATGATGAGCATTTTGCAAAATGCCTTTGCAAACAGCTCCTCAAGCCTGATCCAAAGCAAAATCACCGGCAATCTGGTGTTCATTTTGCTCACCCCTCTCTCGCACCGCGCCTGGTACATCGCCTTTGTCGGCTCCTCGATCATCCGCGGCCTGGTCGTCGGTTTGGGTGTGATGCTGGTCACCGTGCTATTTACCTCATTGAAGATGGTCAACCCACTGTGGGCATTGCTGTTTGCCATCATCGGCGCTGGCCTGATGGGGACACTGGGAGTGATCGCTGGTCTATGGGCCGACAAGTTCGACCAGCTGGCCGCTTTTCAGAATTTTCTGATCATGCCGATGACTTTCCTCTCGGGCGTGTTTTACTCCATCCACTCGCTGCCTGCAGTCTGGCAAGCCGTCAGCCACCTGAACCCATTTTTCTACATGATCGACGGTTTTCGTTACGGCTTCCTCGGCCATAGCGACTTCTCGCCTTGGCTCAGTCTGGGCATTACCGCAGTGGCCTGGGTTTTGGCTAGCTGGCTGGCCATGGGCCTATTAAAATCGGGCTATAAAATCCGCTCTTGAGTCAGCCGCCCACCAACGGGCCAAAACCATGGGCTGCTGCATTGCTTGTTTACACCTGCAATGCTCTGCAGCCTGCCACTTCACGCTGACTTCACGCAGCCATTGATAATCAAGCCCTAGCAAGCTTGGCAAGGCCTTCATTGCAAAACCTTCCCTGGCTTGTATTGACCAGCGCCTTGGCGCTTTACTTTTTCCCCACGACTGTTATGACCGCAGAAGAACTCCAATCCTTGATTCAGCAAGGCCTCGCTTGCGAGCACATCGAACTGCAAGGCGATGGCCGCCATTGGTTTGCCACCATTGTTTCGGCTGAATTCGACGGTCTGAACCTGGTGCAGCGCCAGCGCAAGGTCTATGCCACTTTGGGCAATCGCATGCAAACCGACGAAGTGCATGCGCTGTCCATGAAAACCCATACACCAGCCGAGTGGCAGGCCCAATAAGGCTGGCCAGCCATCAGCAGTGCCCACAGGTGGCATGGCGCACAGCACGCACTTGCAGTGCTGGCAGCCCACCGTCACCTTCACGCCACCAGCGACGCCCTTTCCTTTTGAGCCCCCATTCACCGCTTTTATCAACCATGTCCCGCACTCCCGAACAACTGATTATTCGTGGTGGTCAAACGCTGCAAGGTGAAGTCACCATTTCTGGCGCCAAAAATGCAGCCCTGCCGCTGCTGTGTGCTGCCCTGCTGACCGATGAGCCAATTGTTTTACGCAATGTGCCGCGCCTGCAAGATGTGCGCACGATGTTGCAATTGCTCTCGCATATGGGCGTGCAAACCCGCCATGACGCCGATGGCACCGTGCATCTGCATGCGCAGTCATTAGGCCAGCCAGAAGCGCCCTACGATTTGGTGCGCAGCATGCGTGCCTCAATCCTCGCGCTGGGGCCCTTGATGGCGCGCATTGGTTACGCCAAAGTGGCTTTGCCTGGCGGCTGTGCGATTGGTTCACGCCCGGTCGACCAACACATCCGCGGTTTGCAGGCGATGGGCGCCGAGACCGTGATCGAACACGGCAATATCATTGCTACCCTGCCGCACGATGCCGAACGCCTGCAAGGCGCGCGCATCACAACCGACATGGTGACCGTCACCGGCACTGAAAACCTGTTGATGGCCGCCGTTTTGGCCGAAGGCGAAACCATTTTGGCCAATGCCGCGCAAGAGCCTGAAATCATTGATCTGGCCGAAATGCTGATTGCAATGGGCGCGCGCATTGAAGGACACGGCACGGGCATTATTCGTATCCAAGGCGTAGAGCGCCTGCACGGCTGCGACCACAGCGTGGTAGCCGACCGCATTGAAGCGGGTACGTTTTTATGCGCAGTGGCCGCAACTGGCGGCGATGTGCTGCTCAAAGGCGCACGCGGCAAGCATTTGGGCGCGGTATTGGAAAAGCTGCGCGATATGGGCGTATCGATTGAGTGCTTGGACACCGGTATCCGGGTCAGCAGCCCGGGTGCGGCCTCTGGAAAACTGCTCGCTCAAAGCCTGCGCACGACCGAATACCCAGGCTTTCCCACCGACATGCAAGCACAGTTCATGGCGCTGAACTGCGTGGTGCAAGGGCCATCGACCATCGCCGAGACGATTTTTGAAAACCGCTTCATGCATGTCAGCGAACTCATTCGCTTGGGCGCACGCATTCAAACCGATGGCAAAGTTGCCGTTGTGGAAGGCGGCGCGCTGCTCAGCGGCGCCGAGGTCAGCTCAACCGATTTGCGTGCGTCAGCCTGCCTGGTCATTGCCGGGCTCGTGGCGCAAGGCCAAACCTGTGTGAGTGAGTTGCACCACCTGGACAGGGGCTACGACAATATCGAGGCCAAGCTACGCAGCCTGGGCGCGAACATTGAGCGCCATCAAGCTTGCGCGGCATCCTAAGAGCCTGTTCAAAGCGTTGACACACGCTCTCCCACATCAGGCTCCAGCCCGGTTTCAGTGAAAGCCACGCTGCGCTGCGGTCGGCAAGGTGCAGGCGTGGTGGCGTCTTGACTGGCATCCATGCTGACTTGCTGCGTCGCAGCCGCGGCGGTGGCCTGCACATTTGCCATCGGCACGATCGCACAGACCGACGTGCCACTGGGCCCTGACTCTACATCAAACACGGCACCAATGCGCTTGGCCCGCGCCGTCATGCTCCGAAAGCCAACCGTGAGGCCGGCCTCCTTAACGGCAGCAACATCAAAGCCAATGCCATCGTCCTCCACACAGACCGACATGGTTGCAACTGCATGCCCATCCTCTTGCACAAGAACAGAAACACGCACGTGGCGCGCGCGGCTGTGCTTGATGATATTGGCCAATGCCTCCTCAACCAAGCGCGTCAAGCCCAAACACTGCAAAGCCGTTGGCCGCTGATGCCCAGGCCATTCAGGCGCAATGCGCCAGTGCGAGGCCACATCCAGCTCATCCAAAATGCGTGTAAAGCGGTGGCGCACGGGAGCAATCCACTGCAGCGGCGACTCAGGCGCCAAGCTGTTCGAGCTGGCGCCGTGGTCAATGACCTGGCGCAAATCATCGCGCATGATTTTCAGCATCGACAACACGCGCTCTTTGGGCACCATCGCAGGGGCTTGCTCAACCATGGCCAAACCACGCACCAAGGTTCCCCCCAAGCCATCGTGCAAGTCATGAGAGATTTGCACCCGCTCTTGCAGCTTGGCATTCTCAAGTGCATGTGTGTGGGCTTTGGACAAAGCCTGCTCCAGCTCTTGGCGAACCATCTCGACTCGCTCTTCCAGCGCGAAGTTGAATTGCTCGATCATGCGCATGCCCTGCGCCAGCCGTCCGCCAAGCAGCAGTGCCATCAGCAAGGTCGCCAATGGGGCAACGATAGGATTCCAAGTCTGGCCCGGCGACTGTTCATGCACAACCAGCCACATATCGTGCACCGCCACGACAAGTATCAACAACAAACACAGGGCAAAACCGATATTGTGGCGGCTGCGGCCTGTGGAATGTGGCCGCCATACATGCCACTCAAACTGCAAGCAATTGAGAAAGAACGCTGCACCAAAACCATACCAAATCAACGCAAAGACCACAGGAGCGTTGGCGCGAGGAGCAAACAGCGCAGCGGCCACCGCGCCTAGCATGCTCCACAATAAGAGGCGCTCAATGCGTGGAAATTGCTGGGCGCCAAAACGCCACATGAACATGCAAAAAGCGCCTACATAAACAGCAAACACGGCAATATTCAATCGCGACAGGCTCAAGGCCTCGAGCCAGGGCTGTGAACTGGTGGCCAAAATGGTCGCCAGATAAGCAGCCCAACTCAGCGAAGTCAACGCATACCAGCCAAAGCTGCGCTCGCTCCTGCGCATCAGCCAGACAATGAAAAAAAAGCCACCAATGGCGACATTCATGCCTAAGGTCAGCATATAGACAGTACGCTGGCTCCACCAGCGCTGCGCATACGCTGTCTGCACTGTATCCACCGGACCCAGTCGCAATGGGCCCAAGCCGATTTGCAATGCGGGAACGCCAGTTACCTTGACCCATACCGAATTGACACCATCGCGAATGGAGCTCTCAGGCAGCACCCACCACCTGGGCATATTCCAGCTGAGCGAGAAGGGCTCAACCATAGAATGGTCGCGCCACACCAAGGTGTCATTGCTATACACCTCGCCAGCCAGGCTCATGCCATCAATTCCCAAGGCCAGCGGCTCAGCCTCTGCCTGCGCTGAGTAGGCATCGGCACTGCAGCGCAGCTGCCAGTCAATGCGGTACCAAACTGTGTCTTGGGGTTTTGCAAGATCGCTCTCCCAACGGTTGGGCAATGACACATCACGCCAGCCCTTGACTGGCCGTGCCGCACGCCCATTGCTGCTGGCTTGCTCGGCTGCGGCCTGAACCGAGATGATTTCAGGGCCGCACATCGCCCAAGCTGAAGTGGCCCCCAGCAAAAACCAGCACAACAAGGCCCTTGCAAGACCTGCAAACTGGGTCACTCGATCATCCCCCTGGCACGGGCAACGCTTACCGCATTGATGCGAGTGGACACAGCCAACTTGCGATAAATGCGTTTGACATGGGTCTCTACCGTAAAGCGGGAAATGAACAATGCCTCGGCAATTTCACGGTTGGATAATCCATCGCCCACGAGATGCAGGATTTCCGCCTCCCGCTCACTGAGCCGCTCATAAGACTGATTGGACGGCGTTGTCTGGCTTATCTCAGGCTTGGGCAAGAGCTGCAAAATACGCCGTGCAATGAACGGATCAATGGGGGCTCCGCCTCGCAGCACACTGCGGATTGACAGCATAACCTCAAAATCATCACGCTCTTTGAGCACATAGCCGGTCGCACCAGCCTTGAGCGCACCCACAATCGCCTCCTCAGAGCTCCAGGCCGAGACCACCAAAATGCCCAAACTGGGATCATCGGCGCGCAACTCAGCAATCAGCTCTCTGCCATTGCCATCGGGCAGTTGCAAATCAATCAAGGCCAAGGCCACCGGTTGCATCGCCAGCAAGTCCCGCGCCTGCCCCAGGCTGGCCGCATGCATGATGGCATCGGCCTGGTAACCCAATTGCAGCAGCACAGCGTGCAAACGCTGCTGCAGCAATGGCTCGTCCTCTACCACCAACACAGGAATCGGCAAGGTTGTATGCTCAACAGACGAAGGTGAAGGCGCAGTAGTCATATCTTGCCATCTTAGACCCAGCCTGCAGGTGCTGCATATCCCTGAAATCAGGTATTTGTGCTGTTTCAAACAGGCTCTATGATCGCCGCTAGCGCGGTCAAGGCCACATTGTGCATTAGCCTAGGCCCAGCAGCTGCTGGATCTGTGCACCGCACCTGAATGGGCCGCCAGGCACCTTTTAAAGTCCAAACCCATCGTGATAATGGAAGAAGTGGAACGTATTGCTACGTAGCGCTGATGAAGCAACACGAAACGCCATGCCCGCTCCCTACTCGCCATCGAAGCGGTAAATATCCATCGCCAAAAAGCCCATATCGACACCGGCATCCAAGCGCTGGGCCTGCAAGTCATCGCTCTGCCCTGCTGCCCCCATGGCGAAAAATAATGGCAGTAAGTGCTCATCACTAGGATGGGCCTGGGCGGCAAATGGGGCCAGCTTGCGGTAGTCCAGCAAAGCGCTGACATCATTGTCTGAGAGCTTTTGCCCAATCCACTCAATGAATGGCCGCACATACGGCGCCTCGTGGCCATCGCCATAACCCGCACGCCAATCATGCAGGTTGTGGGTAATGCTGCCAGAGCCAATCAGCAACACACCCTCATCACGCAAGGACTCCAATGCGTGCCCCATGGCCAATTGGTGAGCAGGTCCTAAACGGGGCTGAATGGACAGTGGCACAACCGGAATATGGGCTTCTGGATACAGCAGTCGCAACGGCACCCAAGCACCATGGTCCAAACCGTAGTCAGGCACGAATTGCGCTGGCAACTGCGCTTGCTGCAATAGCTCCACCACACGGCGCGCCAGTGCAGGATCGCCTGGCGCTGGGTATTGGATATCAAACAGCGCTTGCGGAAATCCACCAAAATCATGGATGGTTTCAGGCTTAGCGGCGCCACCCACCATTGGCTGCCTACCCAGCCAATGGGCCGAGGCAATCACAATGGCTTTGGGTTGCTCGATGGCCTGAGCCAATTGCGCCAATTGCTCTCCCACCAAACCTGGCTGCAGCGCCGTCATGGGTGAGCCATGTGAAATAAACAAAGAAGGCATACGGGATCTGCTCATCACAAAACTCCTTGGTAGGCATGTGCGCTCAGCACACATACGTTTGAACTAAAAGCAGGGCTGGCAGCAAGCGCTGGCCATCGAAGCTGATTAATAGCGGCTAACACCGCCGCGCAAGCTGAAGGTGGGCGGTTGCGACCAGGCGTGAAACGCAAGCACTACAACAGGGACCAACTGGGTTGTACATCGACGCATCAAAGACGGTGCCGCTGCTTTAAAGGGCCAGTGGTGAAACGCCCTGCCCTCAATACCTGCACATCAGCGCGAGCGCAATGTGAAGCGGCCATCGCCCAATAAAAACTGAACGATCAATAAAAAGGCCCAAACCGCAGGGTATTCCCAGCCGCCGCCCTGGTTGGAAAAGCCAAAGCCATTGGCACCGTGGACCGTCACAATCGTGCCCAACAACAGAGGCACGCCTATCAGGCCAAACCAACGGGCATAAATACCTACCAACATCGCCACTGCAATTGCCAACTCAAGCGCAATCGTGATGTAGGCAAGCACCGCAGGCAAGCCCAGCGACTGAAAATAGGCAGCAGTGCCTGCAGGTGTAAACACCAATAACTTGGTCAAGCCATGAACCAAAAACAAAACACCCAAACCGATGCGCAGAGCAGCTGCGCCATAGCCTGCCGTCGGGCTAAGTGATAAGTCAAATGTGGAGACAATGCGTTGCATGATAGACCTTCGTGAGCACCACATCAGTGGCAAGGCCGCAAGTTTATTGCCTCAAAATAAAAACATAAACCATCACGATTCAAACTAATTATTCATAAAAAAGAAACAAAAGGCACTGAAACTACCAACCTGCCCATTGCCAGCATTGCCTGACGCAAGCCTCCCAAAAGACCAAAGCACCGCCCAACAGCGCAGCTCCTGGCAGTTTGGCGTAATGGATATCCACTAAAATATTTGACAACCGCATGCGCCACAATGCAGCAGCCCGGTTCCTGGGCTAGCTCCAATTGGCCGTGGCCTGGACTGGCCATTGCGCTGCAGTAGGCCAGGACCTTTCGATTGACCCTCAACAACGCATTGCCATGTATCTCCTAGGCCTGTCACTGATTTTGCTTGCCCTGAAGTATTTTGCTATCGGCCCGGTGGCCCAGTGGCCGTGGTGGTGGATTGCTGTGCCTTTTGGCCTGACGGCTGCATGGTGGTCGTGGGCCGACTGGTCGGGCTATACCAAGCGCAAAACCATCGAAAAAGAAAATGCCAAAAAGAATGCCCGCATTGCGCGCGATCGTGCGCGCCTTGGCCTGACCTCGCCCCGAAAACCGAAAAAATAAAGCACCCCAAGTGGATCTGAGGTGCGCTGCCGAGCCCACAACAACATGCACTACCGCTCAATTGAAACGCTTTCATAATGGCATTTAACAGCAGCTTTTGTCATTGCGGTGCGCATTAAGGATAATGTGGCTCAAGCTGCCAAGGGCGGCATTCTTTTTTTCAAGTGCTGAATACTGTTCAGTACTCCGAACCGATCTCGCAAAAAATACACATGACCGATACATCTATCCTCGTGCCTGACTCACCGCAGCCCCACACTATCCATCGAGAGGATTACCTTGCGCCAGCTTTCTGGATTGACACTGTCGAGCTGACGTTTGACCTCGACCCAGCCAAAACCCGCGTACTCAACAAAATGCGCGTGCGCCGCAACACCGCAGTGGGCACCGATCTACCACTGCGTCTCGATGGTGAGGATTTGAATCTGGCCCGCGTACTGGTCAATGGCCAAGGCGCAACGTTCAAAATGGACAATGGCCAGCTGGTACTCTCCAACCTGCCCGTTGATGAGTCTGGCTTTGATCTAGAGATATTCACCACGTGCCAGCCGGAAAAAAACACCTCGCTGTCCGGCCTGTACACCAGCCAAGGTGCTTTTTTTACACAGTGCGAGGCAGAGGGCTTTCGCCGCATCACCTATTTCTTGGACCGCCCTGATGTGATGAGCATCTACAGCGTCACCTTGCGGGCCGATCAAGCGCTCTACCCGGTGCTACTCTCCAACGGCAATCTGGTCGAAGAAGGCGCATTGGAAGACGGCCGCCACTATGCAAAATGGCATGACCCGTTCAAAAAGCCAAGCTACCTGTTTGCCTTGGTCGCAGGCAAGCTCGTCGCGCGCGAGCAGCGCATCATTGCGCGCAATGGCAAAGAGCATTTGCTGCAAGTCTATGTGCGCCCAGGTGACCTGGAAAAAACCGAGCATGCGATGCAATCCCTGATTGCGTCGATTGCCTGGGACGAAGCGCGCTTTGGCCTGCACCTGGATCTGGACCGTTTCATGATTGTGGCCACCAGCGACTTCAATATGGGCGCAATGGAAAACAAAGGCCTGAACATTTTCAACACCAAGTATGTGCTGGCAAGCCAAACAACGGCCACCGACGTGGACTTTGCCAACGTCGAAAGCGTTGTTGGCCACGAGTACTTCCACAACTGGACTGGCAACCGCATCACCTGCCGCGACTGGTTCCAGCTGTCCTTGAAAGAAGGTCTGACCGTATTCCGCGACCAGGAGTTCTCCATGGACATGGCCGGCAGCGACAGCGCCCGCGCAGTCAAACGCATTGAAGACGTGCGCCTTTTGCGCACCAACCAGTTTGCTGAAGATGCCGGTCCAATGGCCCACCCAGTGCGCCCAGACAGCTACCAGGAAATCAATAATTTCTACACGCTGACGATTTACGAAAAAGGCGCTGAAGTCGTGCGCATGATGCACACGCTGGTGGGTGAGGCAGGTTTCCGCAAAGGCATCACACTGTACTTTGAGCGCTTTGATGGCCAGGCCGTGACCTGCGATGATTTCGCCCAGGCGATTGCTGACGCCAACCCTGACAGCGCACTGCACAAGCTGCTGCCCCAGTTCAAACTCTGGTACAGCCAGGCCGGCACCCCACACGTACAAGCGACTGGCCTTTACGATGAGATGGCGCAAACATACACCCTGCGCCTGACACAATCCCTGCGCCCGACCCCCGGCCAGCCCGACAAACAGGCAGCAGTGATTCCAGTCAAGCTCGGTTTGCTGACACGCAGCGGCCAGGCCCTGCCGCTACAACTGCAAGGTGAGGCCACTGAAGCCCAGTTTGAGAGAACCTTGGTGCTGTCCGAAGCGCAGCAAACCTTTACCTTTGTCAATCTGGCCCAAGCGCCAGTGCCGTCGCTGTTGCGTGGCTTCAGCGCCCCAGTTGTGCTGCACCAGCAACTCGACGAAGAAGAGTTGGAGGTGCTGCTCGAGCACGACAGCGACCCATTCAACCGCTGGGAAGCGAGCCAACGCTGGGCCCAGCAAATCATGCTGAATGCATTGCGCGACGGCAATGACGCGCCAATGCTGCCCGAGCGCTATCTGGCCGCATTGCGTAAAGTCCTCAACGATCCACTGCTGGATGCGGCATTCAAAGACCTGGTGCTGACGCTGCCGACCGAAGGCTATATCGCCGAGCAGCTTGACGTGGTCAACCCACAACGCATTCACGCTGTGCGCCAAACCTTGCTGTCTCAACTGGCCTCTGCGCTAAAAGCTGATTGGCAGCGCGTTTGGGAATTGCACAACGACACAGGCGCCTACACGCCAGACGCGATCTCTACAGGTCGCCGTGCTCTGGCAGGCAAAGCCCTGGCCATGTTGACACTTGATGCGATGCACAGTGGCGACAGCGTCTGGCCAGGCAAAGCCTTGCAGCGCTTCAAAGACGCCAGCAATATGACCGACCGTTTCAATGCACTGGCAGCCCTGGTGTCCGCACGGCACCCACTCGCTGGCAACGCGCTGGCGCTGTTCTACCAACTCTTCAAAGACAATGCCCTGGTGCTGGACAAATGGTTCCAGCTGCAAGCCAGCGCACCCGGTCTGCAAGGAGATGCTCTGACCAAAGTGCAGCAGCTGATGCAGCACCCGGACTTCACACTGAAAAACCCCAACCGCGCACGCAGCCTGATTTTTGGCTTTACCAATGCCAACCCGGCGGGCTTCCACCGTGCCGACGGCGCTGGCTACCAATTCTGGGCCGATCAGGTAATCGCCTTGGATGCCATCAACGCACAAACCGCTGCGCGCCTGGCCCGTGCAATGGACGCGTGGCGCAAGCTCGATGCGCCTTTCCAGGCGCAAGCGCAAACCGCTCTGCAACGCGTAGCCGCGCATGGCAAGCTGAGCAAAGACGTGCGCGAGATCATTGAGAAGTCATTGGCCTAAGAGCCTATTCATCATCTCCGCGCAACCGCATTGAAATCCCAAAGGATGCAATGCGGTCAGCGCAAAGATCGTAAACAGCTTTGAAAGAGCAACTCTCCAGGGCGCTTTTACTGCAAGGCCTAACAATGGCAGCTTACTGGCAAGAATAGCTTGCCGCGTCGCTGCTATTGCCACGGCCGTCATACACCGCCTTGGCCGGATAGGCACACAGCGGTTTGCTACGCGGCGCAGCGTTACTGGCAGCGCTGGCGACAATCTGCTCAGGAGCCTTGCCCTGTTCTACCCAGGCATCCAGCGCATGCAATAAGTCATTGCCCGCATGGGCGTTGGCAGCTTGCTGTCCGCCATTGCCAAACACCACAGCACCGGTGCCGCCGCTGCAGTGGCCCATACCAGGCACCATAAACAAACGCATAAAGTCACCCGTTTGCGCGCCATGCAAGGCCTGCACTTGCTCGTAGTAGTGGATGCTGTCGACCGGGTTCACCACCGCATCCTGCCAGCCATGGTAGACAATGGCTTTGGCACCGCGTGTCGCAAAACTACGCAAATCAGCACTGGTGTGGTCAACCAAGGGTCCCAGCACCTTTTCGGCACGTGCCACATCGCGGTTGTAGTCAAACGTCCACCAGTCCCATTGTGGGTCATCAAACGCCCACAAACGCCAATAGTCGGCTCGCACTGGGCTGTCACTGCCCCAGTAACTGGGCCAGCCGGCTTCGCTACCGGGCAAATGGCCGGGATAGAGTTGCTCACCGGTCACCGGGTTCACTGGGCCTTGGTAGATTGCTTCAACCACCTCGATTTGCGCGGTGGTCAGACAGGCCTCGTTGTCTTCGGCTTCACACTGCAAGCTACGAATATCGAAATGCGCAGGCGTGCACATGCGCGGATTTTCCATCACCCCATCGACAACCCCATCAAGGCCATCGCAAGCTGCAACCACTTGTTGTGTGATAAAACGGGCTTTGGCAGGTGTCAGAATCACCGCGCCATTGCTGCCTGGCTCACGATTGGCTAGAAAACGGTGCAAAAAATCAACGTTCAAACGTGTGCGGTTATGGCCCGGTGCGC
Source organism: Lampropedia aestuarii (assembly GCF_004803635.1). Lineage (GTDB taxonomy): Bacteria > Pseudomonadota > Gammaproteobacteria > Burkholderiales > Burkholderiaceae_C > Lampropedia > Lampropedia aestuarii. The sequence goes on from NZ_SSWX01000002.1 coordinate 117,357, forward strand.
CTGCAATCACACCATCAAAATCGGCAGGGTAATGCTGCATTTGTGCAAATGCCTGGTGGCCACCGGTGGAGCAGCCGTAGTAGTATGAGCGACTCGCGGCAGTGCTGGTCAGGCGCTCAATGAGTTGCTTGGAGGGCTGGGTGATCGCATGGATCGAGCGCTTGCCCCAATCGAGAATTTTTTCAGGATTGCCCACGCCCCAGTCCATCGCATTAGGGTTGCTGGACTGGTGGCCCGTATCCCCGCCAACCACCGCATAGCCCTGGCGCATTGCATAGGCCATGTCGTTGTAACTCAAGGCTGGGCTATACCCCCCATTGCCGGTGACGACCAGCTTGCCATTCCATGCCTGCCCCAGCGGCGTCCAGATCTCAAAGTTGATCAGAGAATTGGCGCTGGCCGAGGTCTGGCCCATGACTTGGCAAAATTCCGGCAGATCTTGCAAAGTGGTATTGGGCCCAAGCGGCAGTGAACCAGCTTTAACCAGCGTGGCCGACAAAAGTTTGTCTGAAGCAGGCAGCCCCGCCTGCAATGCGGCCACATTGCAATTGTGCTCGGCCAAGTTGCGCACCGCTGGCGGGCCATCTGAAGAATCGCCGCCGCAAGCCACCAGCAAGCCAGTGGCCAGCGTGATGGCCGTAGGTTTAAAGAATTGCATGTCGTCTCCTAGTTTGTTGTACTTGCCAGATCACACACTGCAAAGCACTCTGCCGGCCAGTGACCGCTGCACGACCCCACCGGCAGGCCTTGCTCATTCATCAAACAGCGCTGTTTGTCGCGCCTTGTCGATGATCCGCTCTGCATCCGCAGGCAATAAGAAGCGCTGCGCAATCAGGCTTTGCGCAGCACGGCTGACAGCTTGCACATAAGCTTCTTGCGTGCCGTACAGTTCTTCAAGCGAAGGCCGCTCATCGCCTGCGGCCATGCGTTCTGCCAGGCTGTGGTGGAACGGGATATAGCTGCCAGCCAAGTTGGCCAAGTCCACCAAGCGTTCATCGCTGACATAGTTGAACTCGATGCTGGTGCCCAGCGGCGCCTGTGCTTCAACCGACTGGATACCGGCCAGTGTCAGGCCCGTGCGCGGACTCACTTGGGGCACCAAAATCGCATAGTGCTGGCCCGTTTGTACTGGTGGCTGCAGCGTGGCAATTCCAGCTTCATCTTGCGGCAGATACTGCGGACCAAAATCCAGCAATTCAAAATCGTTGTAGCGCGCCAAGTAATTGAAACGCGGAATCGCGGTCGCAACGCCATTGACCGGCCATTGCACTCCCTGCATCACAGGAAAGCGCACTTGATCTGGTCGCACCAGGCTGCCATCGGCCAGTTGTGGAACTTGGCTGGCCGGTGGTGCTGTGCCCTCGACCACCCACTCTTCCAAAGCGATGAACAAGGCTCGGAACGTGTCGTTGAAATGCACGACCGTGCCTGAAGGGTAAACACTGCGGCTGGGCGCAAAGCTGATGCTGGCCTCACCACCTGCGCCGCCGTGCTGGGTGCTGGCGTAGTAGTAAATGCGGGCGTTGTCAGGTTGCACCAAGTCTTGCGTGCCACTGGCATTGGTGAGCACAGGCGAGCCTTGCAATTGCCAGAATTCAGTGCCAGACAGGCCGAGGAAGAATTTCGGGCAGGTGTTGCTTTCGCTGCAGCGGCGCATCACGCCGCCGCTGCGGCCGCTGATCTCGTCGTAGTAGTCCTTGTCGAGGCCTCGTGGCGCAGTCTGGCCGAACGCCGTGTGGTCGGTGCGCAGACCTCCACCACCGCCTGGCACAGCAAAACGGGTATTGACATGGGTTTGGCGCGCGGCCACGTGGGCGAACATGCCATCAAATACTCGTGAGCCATCGACTGCCTGGTTAAAACCCAGGTGTAAGAACGTCTTCATCGCATTGCCCGATTGCGAGGTGCCCTGTGCAATCGTGTGCTGGATACGACCTGCCAATGGATTGGCCATGCCAGCAGCATCGGCCTGGGCGTTGCGAAAGAAATGCACGGTGTCACGCAATCCCGCCAAGCCCACGCCCATTACCTTAGGGTCCTTAGCGACATAGACCAACTCATACAAGTACAAAGGGTCAAATCCCGACTGCAAGCAGACTTTGCTGGGGTCTGGCGTGCCCGGAAACGGCACGGCTTGCGTGCAGTTGGCAAACTTCCATTCGGCAGCTGCGATTGGCTGGCGCACATCGCTCTCATTGATGCGTTTGGTCAGTGTGTAACCAGGCAAAGTATTGTCCAGGCTGGCTGGTTCGTACGGCAGCATGCTGCCGTTGAATACACCGCCAGGCAAGCTCATGGTGCTGGTCGCTGACTGCGGCACCAACTCCGCGCGGTAAGGCCCGGTGATGCTGGAGCCATCGGCATTTTTTGCTACTGGCACCTGAGCTGTCAAGCGCTCTGGCGTAGATTTGGGCACATCGCCTTGCCAAGCCGCGTACAGCACGACATAGCCACGCTCCAAATACACGGCATCGCCAGGATTGCTGGTAGGGTTGAGCATGGTCAGGATATTGCCACGATTGGGCGCGTCGTAGCGCAGCACGCCACTGGCCTTGCGCATGTCCTTGGGCTTGAGCATCACAAAATCGGTGCTGTACTCAACCATGCCGCGTGCGTTGACCGGCGCCAAAGCCAAGTCCTGAATCACCGCATTCTTGGCGTCTTTGGGATCGAGTTCACCAGACAGCGTGCCGCTCAGGCGTTCATAAGCGCCTACTTCTCCATAACTACCGGGAAAATTTTGCGTGGCCGTGATCTGCAATGTCAGCTGTGGGCTGTTGGCAACCGGCACATCGTCATTGCTGCTGCCACCGCAGGCCACCAGGGTGGCAGCGCCCAGCGCGATGGCTGTGAATTTAAAGGTTTGCATGCTGTTGTCTCCTGTCTTGTTTGAATCTTGTTTTTGAATCAGCTTGTGCCTCAAGCTGGAGTCCATCGCAGGCAGGCTAGCGCCTACCTATGCGCTACAGCGATTAGGCTCTTGCAATGAAAGCGCGTCTTGTTATTAACTGACCGAGGCGTTCAGCCCAGGCATTGGGATGGGCATGCCGCTGCTCTGCTACACGCCCTCCCCCCATCACTCAGGCGTAATACCGGCAGCTTGAATGATCTCGCCCCATTTTTGGGTTTCTTCTTTTTGGAAAGCCGCCAGCTCTTGCGGTGTGGAAGTCCAGGCTTCAGAGCCGGACTGGTCAAAGAATGCCTGCGTGGCGCTGCTTTGCACCGCGTTGGCCAGCAAACCATTGAGCTGGGTCACGACCGGCTCGGGCGTGCCCGCTGGCGCATAAGCGGCAAACCAGTATCCCATGTCGTAACCTGGCACGCCCGCTTCGGCAATGGTTGGTACATCTGGCAGCAAGGCGCTGCGACTCTTGCTGGAGTAGCCCAAAGCGCGCAGTTTGCCGGACTTGATTTGCGGCACGCCAGTAGAGACATCGGTGATCATCAAGTCAATCTGCCCACCCAGCAAATCGGTGATTGCCAGTGGATTGCTCTTATAAGGCACGTGCAGGATGTCTACACCAGCCAATTGCTTGAGCAGCTCTCCCGCAATACGGCTCGACGAGCTGCCGCTGCCAAAGCTGAGCTTTTCAGGATTGGCTTTGGCAAAGGCCAACAGCTCTTCAACGGTTTTATAAGGGGCATTCTCTGGCACAACCAAGACTTGCCCGCCCTTGCCCAAACCCGAAATCGGCGCAAAGTCTTCAACTGGTTTGTAGGACAGGCTTTTGTACAAGTGCTCGTTGGCCGCATGCGTGGTGTTGGTGGTGATCAGCACCGTATAGCCATCGGGTGTAGCACGGGCAGCAGCTTGCGCGGCAATCATGCCACTGGCTCCGGCGCGGTTCTCGACCACCACCGGCTGCTTGGTTTGCTCGGTGATTGACATGCCCAGTGCGCGTGCCAGCTGGTCGGTTGCACTGCCTGCAGCAAACGGCACGACCAAGGTGATCGGCTTATTGGGGTAGTTGCCCTGCGCAAAAGCGGTGCTGCCCAGTGCCAGGAAAATGCTGGCTGCCAGTACGCTGCGTCGTGTCAAATTTGTCATTGTCGTCTCCTGTTGAAATGGTTTTTAAGTGCTTGTAAAAAGAAACCGCCCAGCGCCAGGCACGGACTTACAAGCCGGGCTGTAGCGCTGGGCCTGCGAGCAGGCTTGACCATTGGGCCAATTGCGCACGTGGTACGCGAATGGGCATTTGCAGCACGCGGTAGCACAAGGTCTTGCCATGGCTGTCGAGGTTCAGCGCCCCATTCACCCCACCATCGAGCACCTCATCGAGCACCAGATTCATCGCCTGCAATTGCGGCAGCAAATAACGCGTAACCTGGCTGGGTTGGCGGTCGGCAAACTCAGCGGCAATGGCCTCTTCTGTGACCTGCTCACAAATCAAGGGCCAAAATTGCGGCTGCCAGGCAATCACACTGATGTTCGAGCGGTTGCCTTTGTCGCCGGTGCGGCCATGGGCCAAGCGGTACAGAGGAATCAGGCAGCTGCTGTCATCGACAGGTGCTGCGCTCACTGCGGCGGTGTGTGTGGCATGCAATGTCATCGAAGCACTCCTTCAAGCAAGGGCCGCTTGTGCGCTCGCACTGGCCCAATGAAAACCGGTCGCAATGTCTTGCTGCGGCACCAGGCACGACACCAAGCCCAGCCGCTGGCGCATATGGGTGCGTACACCGCCGCCGCCGGCAGGGCCGCAGCAATACAAGGCATTGATTTCGCGCGGCAGGCGCGCGGCGCAGGCGTGGTCTTCGTGCTGCCAAGCCATGCGCAGGCGCACATCTTCGCTCGCATGGCTGAAGTCCGTGGCAGCCAGCCAGTCGCTCGCATCGTTGCCCCACACGCTGGTCACACCAATCAAGTCGGTGCGCAACGGGGCAATACCCGCCAGGCGCTGGGCAATGGTCTGCGCGGCCAGTTTGGCCCGCTCGGCAGCACGTGGTCCGGCATACGAAATCTCGCCTTCGGCAAACCAGCCAGTGGCGTAGCAAATATTGACTTTCAGGCTATCTGGCCGGGCATGGCCGCGCACGCCTTCCAAACGCACCTGATTGGGTCCAACTTGCACAACCTGGGCCTGGCTGATATCTGCCACCACATCAGGAGTGAAGTACTGCTGCGGGTCGTGGATTTCGTAGAGCAGTTGCTCTTTCACCGTCGCAGAAGTAATACAGCCGCCGCTGCCTTGCGGCTTAAAGAGCGTGCAATGGCCATCGGCATCAATCTCGGCAATCGGGTAGCCAAGGTGCGCCATATCGGGCACGTCTTTGTAGCCCGGATCGGCGAAATACCCGCCGCTGACTTGCGTGCCGCACTCCAGCAAATGGCCGGCCATCGTCGCGCGCGCCAAACGGTCCCAATCGTCCCATGACCAGCCGTAGTGCGCCATCGCCGGCCCGACCACCAGGGAGGGATCTGACACGCGCCCACAGACCACAATGTCAGCGCCCGCCTGCAAAGCCTCAGCAATCGGGCGCGCGCCAATATAGGCATTCGCACTGACCAGTGGCTGGCTCGGCATCTGCGTACCCAAAGCGTTTTGCAACAACTGGCGATGTGCCGACGCACTGACATCATCGCCATGCACTACCGCAATGCGCGGCAGCGGCACCCCTAGCTGCTGGGCCAACTCTGTGATGGCACGGGCTGCACCATCGGGGTTGGCTGCGCCAAAGTTGCTGACAATCCGAATGCCGTGCTGCAGACAGTCGGCCAAAATCGGGCGCAAAAAATCCAACATCAAGGGCTCGAAGCCCGCATTCGGGTCACTGCGCCTGGCCAATTGGGCCAACGCCAAAGTGCGCTCGGCCAAGGTCTCAAATACCAATACGGCCGGTTGGGCGCGGGCAATCAGCTCTTGCACCACCGGTCCTGCCGCATCGATGCGGTCGCCCGAAAAGCCGGCAGCGCAGCCCACTAGCAGTGGGGGTTTGTGTGGGGCCTGGTTCATCTCTTGTATCTCCTGCGGCCCAATGTAAATTAATTCGCATAATCGGTAAAATCGATTATTAGAATTAAATAATCTGTTTTTCAAATGAATCTCTCTTCACGCGACATTGCGGCTTTTTTGGCTTTGGCAGAGCTGCACAACTTCACCCGTGCAGCCAGCCGCTGCCATTTGTCGCAGCCGGCCTTTAGTGCGTTAATCAAAGCGCTGGAAGACAGCGTGGGTCTACGCCTGTTTGACCGCAGCACACGCCATGTGGTGCTGACCCGCGAAGGCGAGCGTTTCATGCAGTCGGCGCTGCGTATTCAGGCCGAGTTGCAAGCCTGTGAAAAAGCCATGCGCGATACCGCGCAACTGGCACAAGGCCATGTCAGTGTGGCGCTGCTGCCCTCGTTGGCAGCGGGCTGGTTGCCAGGCGTGCTGCGCAGCTTTGTCACGCAGCACCCGGGCATTGAGCTGGAGATCATGGATGTGCTCTCAGAGCCCTGTATCGAAGCGGTTGCGCAAGGCCATGCCGACTTTGCTTTGGCCGCCATGCGCGTGGACACGCCAGAATTGCAAGCAGAGTATTTTTGCAGTGATGATTTCTATCTGGTCTGCCGCAAAGACCATGCGCTGGCAGGCCAAACGCAGATTGCAATGGCCGATCTGCTGCCTTATCGTTTCATTCATTTGGCACGCCACAGCAGTGTGCGCCAGTATTTGGAAGCGGCCTTGTTTCCTCAAACACTGCGCACTTTTGTAGAGGTTGAACAGCTGGCCACCGTCAAAGGCCTGGTAGAAGCGAACTTGGGCATTTCTGCTGTGCCAGCAATGACCTTGTTCCATTTTGAGCACCCCGACCTGAGGATTCTACCGCTGCACATCGCAGGCCTTAAGCGCGAGATTTACTTGGTGCGCAGACGCGCCACCAGCTTGTCTGTAGCGGCCCAGGCTTTGTACCAACAGGTATTGGATGCCAGACCGGTTGCGCCTGGCAATCGCCAGCACCAGGCCTGAACATGGGTCGCACTGGCGCGCCGGGGCAGATCGGCGCACACGCTGGCACCAAGGCTTAAATGCGTTTGAACAAGGCGCTGCGGGTATTGCCCGCATCGGCGGCGGACAGGAACCGCTCGGTGTAGATGTCACGCTCGTACAAGCGCCCCTGCATCAGCGTGCCAATGCAGGCCTCAATCATCGGGGGGGGGGCCGCATAGATAGGCTTTCTGGCCTGAGAAATTGCCACTCCAATGCGCCTGGGCTGCATCGTGCACATAGCCACGAAAGCCGTCCCAATCCGTGCCTGCAGGCTCATCTGACAAGGCCGCAATGTAGTGGAAATTAGGGTACTGCTCAGCCAGTGCACGGAATTGCGCATCGTAGTACAGCTCAGCACGGCTGCGCTGCCCATACACCAGGCTAATGTCTTGCTTGCAGCCTTTGGCCAGCAGCTCCAAAATCATCGCACGCGGGCTCGACAGGCCTGATCCACCAGCCATGAACAGCATAGGCATCTGTGCGGACTCACGGACAAAAAAGCGTCCATACGGACCACTGATCGACACGCTGTCCCCCTCAGCGAGCTGCTCATGCAGCCATTGGGTGCCAGCCCCACCGGGAATCTGGCGCACATTGAGCTCGACGTCCACGCTCTGCCCATTGGCATCAGGCGGATTGGCAATCGAGAACGCACGTGCGCCTTCAACGCCGGGGATGTGTATTTGCACGTACTGGCCTGCCTGGAACGCGATCGGCTTGTCCAGGCGCAAATGGATGGCTTTGATCGTCGGTGTCAGTTGTTCAATGCGCTGCACTGTGGCTTGAAAATCCTGCACGGCAATGATGCGCGCATCGGGGTCTTCGTCAATATCCGCCTCGACCACTGCATCGCTGTTGAGGGTGGCGCAACAAGCCAGTGTCTTGCCTTCTTCGCGCTCGAAGTCCATCAAGGCGAAAGGATTGGCATTGCCATGGTCAATGTCGCCATCACAGATTTGAATTTTGCAAGTGCCACACAGGCCGTGGCCACAGGCATGGGGAATATAAATACCTTGGCGCAAGGCGGCATCGAGGATGGTCTGGCCATCGTCAATGTCAATGGTTGCGCCCAGAGGGTCAATAGTGAGCTGGTAGCTCATGGCTGGTCTCCAAAAAGAATGGCTTGGCGGCAAGCTCCCCCACACCTTTGGTCAGCCAGTCAGTGAGCATGCACCACACCCTTTCTTGGTGCTGTGCATGCCAACTGGCTATCCATGTGTGCATGGGGTGCGGCTCTTAACTGCCAGGCCGCGATTGACGCAATTTCAGCTGCCGCTGCCGTTGATACCGTTGAGACCCGGTGTGCGAAACCGGATCAGGTCCTTGTGCCCCAGCCCATTGCCCGCCAATGTCGCTGTCGGTTCCGGCTGCCACGACTGGCTCGACTTGAACCACTGCACCTGGCTCCAGTCGATCTTCTCAAAATCAGGGTGCTGGCCATATACACGCGGCAGGATCTGGTCTCTGAGCACGGTAAACGGGGTCTCAGGCGGCAGCGGGATGCACACCGGCGAGCAAAACATCGTGTGCGCATCCCAGCAGATATACAGCAGGGGGGCCGGAAAGTTGGCCTGCACGTCTTTGGCCGGAAATTCGTAGGGTCCGAGTGTGGGCAGTGTCATTGTGTCTCTCCTGGTGTCTGGGTCTTGCCAGACCATTGCGCAAAGTTCTTTTGATCGAGCGAGCCTTCAAACTCCATGTTGTCCTCGCCCTGCTTGATGCCGTACCAATCGAGCACGGCGGCAAGCGGATCGAAGCCCTCTGCAGTCGGGTCTACCCCTTCCTTGAAGCAATTGCCTTGGTAGATCTGATGTACAGGCAACCAGGACTGGCGGTATTTCTCGGGTGCAGAGTCGAACACGTGTTTGCAGCCATCGCTGCAGAAATGGTATTTGTCGCCTTCGTGCTGACTTTCACGGAACGCAATCGCCGTTTGCTCGGGATCGTCCATCTCAGTGAAGGCCATCGGCACCTGACAGACCGTGCACAGCATGGGCAGCGTGTTGTTGTAATAGCGCTTGCCCTCTTGCTGCCACTGGCGGTATTGCAGCAAGCGTGGGCGATACAGACGATCGAACGTGTCCGGGTACTTGGCAGAAAGCCAATCGAGTTCTTCGTCCGTGGGCACCCAGGTGTGCATTGCTGCTGCGCCGCTGTAGTTGTAGAAAATATTCCACGCCTGGTGGCTGATGTGGTCTTTTTCCTTGATCGCCTGCTGCCAGCCTTTGGGCTCGCGGATGCCATAACGTGCCAGATCCTTGAACAGCGCCCCCCCATTGGCCTCGCCGTACATCTCCCAGGCCTCTTTCCAGCTCATCACGCGCTTGGGCAGCATATAGTCCTGCATCATCGCCACCAGCGTCAGCACACGGTAGCCACGCCAAAACCATTTGTCGATCCAGCCCTGCACAATCGGCACGTTGTCTGGGTCTTGCTCCAGCATGAACTTGATGCATTCGATGCCCAGCGTCATGTGGCGGGACTCGTCCGACTGCGCCGAGAAACCGAATGTCACCGTCGACAAATCGCCGTTGTGCGCAGCGCCTGACATGAAGGGCACGAACAGCAAGTTGGTGAGCACGTATTCAAACGCAAAGCTGATCGCGGTTAGAAACTCGAATGGGCCTGCGGTCAACGAGTCCTCGAAAAAGGACTTGGGCACGGACAAATACCAGACACGGTCAAACCACTCGTTGGAGTTGTGCATGCCGTTGAAGTATTTGTTGTAGTGGCTCAGCGCATGGGTTTCAGTTTGAAAGTGGCGCAGCTCATCAATGGCCTGCATTTGCGTGGCCACCCGAGCCCCCTCGCCAGTGAAGTGGCGCCCCAGATGCGAGAAGCCGCGATAAGCGTAGTACTCCAGCGGCGTCACGCCCTGGATAAAGAGTTTCAGCGCATTGATATAACGTGCATCGGAGACGCCAAGCTGGCCGTTATTTTGCGCAAATGCCTCAATCACCGCATACAGTTTTTTCTCTTTCTCGCCCTGGTATTTCCAGTACGCGTCCATCGTCAGGCGAAATGGGTCTTCCCATTTATCCCAATCGTGGATTTTGATGCCTTCGTACTTGTCGTAGGGAAATACTTTGTCCATTGGCTGGTAGCTTGTCTCCCAACCAAGGCCTCGGGTCATGGCCGCATAGCGTTCTTTGAGCCCGAGTTTTTTCTTGTTGACTCTGGTGTCCATGGTGTTGCTCCTGAAATCAAATCAATGGTGAGTGCGCTGCCATTCAAGACGCGCTTCAGCGGCCCCAGCTGAGGGTGAAGGCATCGTCGTCTTCGTCGATGTTGCCCGACAGCGTCACAAGATTGACTTGCAGCTGCTGCAGGTCATAGCGCTGGCCTGTTTGTTCTTCGATGGTGCTGCGGCGCACGACCAGCTGGCCGGGCGCATCGATCTTGACCAGGCCTGGCGAGTACACTGCCTGGGCCTGGGGGTTGTCTTGCAAAATGGCTTCCACCACGGGGCGTGATTCCTCATTGGCTTGGAAGGCAATAAAAACATTGGATACGTGATCGCTCATGGGGTAGTTCTCAATCAATAGGTGGTCAATACGCGGATGGCAGTGCACAACCAGGACTTAGGCGCTCAAGCCCAGTTTGCCCAGGCGCACTTGCAAGCTGGCTTGCGCTGCAGCCAAGGCCACACTGCCCTGTTGGCCCATGGCCAGCTTGGCCACCGGGGCTAAGGCTTCCAGCGTGGGGGAGACGTATCGCAAGACCCACTCCTGCAACTGCGCCTGGTTGGCGGGCGACTCGGCACCTACCACTTTCAAGACGCCATCGACCCAACGTGCAGACTCCTGGTGCCAGTCAGGCATGAACACCGTCAACAACGACACTGCACTACCGCCTAGCGCAGTGACGAATTCCTCCACATACTGGTCGTACATGAGCGGATAAAGCAGACCATCAATGACCAGGTTTTGCAGCACAAACAGGGCCATCGGATCCTGCTCAATAAAAGAGTCCTCCTGCCATTTGCGCAGTGGCTGCCATGCGGCTCTCTCCAGCCAATCGGCTTTGCCAGCATCCAAGCAGGCGGCATCGCCCATCAGCAAACCCAGGCGGGTCAGGTATTGCGCCGCGCCCAAATGGTCCATCGCATGCATCAGCGCCGGAGCGGTGAATGCCGTGCCATAGCCGCGGCTGGCCATGCTGCAGTTGTTCATATTGCCGCCCCAGGCCAGGTGGCGCAGCGGCATCAAAACGGCCGCGACATCGTTGCGCAGGCGCTCATCGATGCGCTCCATCAGTTTGCGCGACTCAACAAACTGGTAGTTCGCATCCATGGTCTCTTGCTGCTTGGCCCGTGTGATGGTCCAGGTGGCGTAGTAGTACTGGCGTGGGTCACGCAATGTGTTCCAGTCCGCCATCACAATCGCTGTGCGGCGCACATCAAACAATTCACGCTCGGGCTCCCAGGTTGGGCGGTAATGGAAGTTTTCCTTGGGCTGCGTGGCCAGAATCGCCTCTTGGTAACGCGAGGCCGGCTTGTCACCGGTATAGGCTTTGACACGGTCAAATGTCTGCCGCAGCGGCTTGATGTCCTTGGCTTGCAAGTCAATGTTCATGGGCTTGTCTCCTTGTGCAAAAAAATGAATCACGGCGATGGGTTCAGTGGCATGGCACTGGTTGGCTCACCAGGCTTGGCCTAGTCGTCCTCACGCGGCATCGGTGGCAGGATTTGCACGCTGTTGTCACGGCAAAACGCATCAAAGTCCTCGGGCTGGAGCAGCAGCTCCACCACCAGCTCGGGCCAGCCCACCGAAAAGTCAAAATCAATGAATCCGTTGTCTTGGTGTCCCCGCACACGCACATAACGGCGGCTCAAATCCACGCTGGGCAAGGCAATGCTGGTATCAGTCATGGCGGCATCGGTCATGCAGTCTCCTTGGTTGATCGGTCAATATGCCAATGTGTGGCGCTGATACAGGGTGTTTTGCAATGCCTGTGCCAACTTTGGCTTTTGGGGAAAAGTCACGGGTTAACCATTAAAAAAACACCGCCAATCTGCCCAATTCATAGCGAATGAGTGCGGCTTGCAGCCAGCCACTGCGGGTCTTGCGCACACACAGCCCTGGCACCTGGCTGCGACTGCACCAATTGCTGCACCGGCTTGCTGCAGGGTGCAGCAATTGCGCATCAGGGATTGCACCGAGCCAGAGCCCCAGCCAGCGCCTGGCATCAGGGAAAGCCAGTGGAGTGCCAAGCGCCTCTGAAGGGGACAATGGCGGCCCAGCCGGAGAATGCGTATCCGGCGCATGAAAGCGAACAAGTTCCTACACGATGACCGACCACCTCAACGATCTGCCTTCTGATATGGATTTGCGCGAGCTGCTGCGTTTTTCCAATTCGGATGGCCGCATTTGGCTTGCCGGACAACGCATGCTGCTGATGCACGTCAACGCTTTGCAAGCCTTGCGCAATGAAATCATCCACACCCTGGGCCTGGCACAGGCGCGCAAGCTGTTGATGCGCGCCGGCCATAGTGCCGGCACCCGCGATGGCTTGCTGGCGCGGCAAGTGCGCAGCCAAATGGGCACCTATGAAGCCTATGCAGTGGGGCCTCAGTTGCACATGCTTGAAGGCGCAGTGCAGGTCAAACCGGTCGCGTTTGACTACAAGCCGCACGCCGACCCGCTGCAAAGCCATTTTCACGCGATCTTCAACTGGCACCACAGCTGGGAGGCAGAAGCGCACCGCGCCGACCATGGCTTGCAACACGAGTCGGCCTGCTGGAGCCTGCTGGGATACGCTTGCGGCTATTCCAGTGCGTTTTTCCAACAACCTGTGCTCTTCAAGGAAACGCAGTGCGAAGCCTGCGGCAAATCGCACTGCCAGATTGAGGGGCGCTTCCTGCACGAATGGGAGTCTGGCGACGCAGACATGGCGGTGAAAAAAAAGCCTACCGCAGGGCTGCTGTGGGTTGGCGGTGCCGCAGCGTTTCAAGCCCGCAGCGCCCACGAGCAATACATGGAGCTGGCCAAAACGCCTTTGACAGGCCGCTCGCCGGCCTTTGTCCAGGCCTTTGAGTTGCTGCGCCAAGCCGCCCCTACCCAGGTCAGCGTCTTGCTGACCGGCGAGACCGGTGTCGGCAAAGAGCAGTTTGCGCGCGCGCTGCATGCACTGAGCAAACGCAGCGAGCGCCCTTTTGTGGCGATTAATTGCGCCGCCCTGCCTGCTGATCTGATCGAGAGCGAATTGTTCGGCGTCGAAAAAGGCGCTTATACCGGCGCCTTGGCCACCCGCATGGGCCGCTTTGAAAGAGCCGATGGTGGCACGCTGTTCCTCGATGAGCTGGGCGAGTTGCCCTTGCCCGCCCAAGCCAAATTGCTGCGCGTCTTACAGCAAGGTGAAATTGAGCGCTTAGGCGGCACCCAAGCGCGCAAAATCGATGTACGCATCGTCGCTGCCACCAATGTGGATTTGACAGAGGCCGCACAGGCTGGGCGTTTTCGCCAGGACTTGCTCTACCGCCTCAATGTCTACCCGATTGAAATTCCCCCACTGCGCGAGCGTCTCGACGACATAGCCCTGTTGGCCAAGTACTTTCTCGAGCACTACGGACGTCTGCACAATAAGCGCATCGTGGGTTTTGAAGACGCTGCGATGCAGGCCCTGCACAACCACCCATGGCCTGGCAATGTGCGTGAATTGGGCAATGCGGTCGAGCGTGCGGTGATTCTGGCGCCTATCGGGCAGTTGAATATCCCGATGTCCAGCTTGTTCCCAGCGATGGCCGCTCCGCTGGTCGACCGCATCAGCGCCAGCGGACAACTGCAATCGGCGGCAACGCGCCCGCGCTCTGCCAACGGCGAGCAAAGCCCGCAAACCCCCGCGCCCAGTCCCTCAGCGCAAGTGCTGCAATTGCTGCAGCAGCATGGCCTGAGCATGGATGAACTGGAGCATCAACTGCTGCAAGAAGCCATGGCGCGCAGCCAAGGCAACCAGGCAGCCGCAGCACGGCTGCTGAAAATGTCCCGCCCCAAATTCACCTACCGCTTAGGACGCTTGGAGGATAAAAACACTTAGAGCCTGTTCATCAAGGCCTGTCTCCATCCAGCGCCGCCTCGGCAAAGACCTCCCTACTCAGTTGCAACACCGGCTCGATGTACCAGGAGGTATCTGCGAGGCGATGGATCAGGATAATCGGCGAGGTCGCACGTTCTTCCTTGACCTCGCGGTAGACTACATCGGTGCGAATGCGCGCCGATGACGGAATCAAACTCACGCCGCCTTCAGCAGCCACCAAGCCCAAAGCGGTCTGCAGCTCGCGCACTTCAATGGTCTCCTTGACCCGCACGGAATGGTCGCGCAGCAAACTCACCACGTGGTCGGCAAAACTGGGGCGCGGCTCTTGTGGATACACGATCAGGCGCTGGCCTGCCAACGCCTGCAAGCTCACGGGAGAATCGGCGCTGCCCAGCGCGTGGCTTGCTGGAGCGGCCAGCACCAACTTCTCCTCTCCCAGCACAATGCGCTCGACAGACTGATCGGCACTGCGAATGCGCCCCACGCCAATATCAATGCGCCCGGATTGCAGTGCACTGACCTGCTGCAAAGAGGTGCTCAGCTCAAGCATGTGCAAATCAATATCCGGAAAGCGCTGGCGCAACTTGCGAATCAGCAAAGGCAAGCCCCCATACAGCGCAGAAGGCACAAAGCCGATGCACAGGCGGCGCTGCTGGTTGGCACCGACCTGCTGGGCCACAGTCTTCATCTGCTCAATATGCGCAAGCGCTCGCAACGCCTGCTCGTAGAAAACCCGCCCCGCTTCGGTCAGGCGCACCGAGCGGCTATTGCGCAGCAACAAGGCCACGCCCAACTCCGTCTCCAGCATCTGAATTTGCCGACTCAAAGGCGGCTGGGCAATATGCAGTTGTTCTGAGGCACGGGTGAAGTTCCGCGCCTCGGCCACCGCTACAAAATATCGCAATTGTCGCAATTCCATTGCTGCTCCATGCACAGCCACAGCAGGCCCAAGGCACTGCCATGCAATCAAGGGAGAACCATACTAGGGAAAACCACAGGCCACTCCCGCCGAAATTGATAAGTACTTGATATGACGAAAACTATCCCCTATCAATACCTATTAAGTATAGAACCAGATCAAAACAGTGTTGGTTAAAAAGCCCTGCGCTGCGTTTCAATGGCGCTATGCCACACGATCACTATTCCACCACAGCACCTGTTCTGATTGAACAGGTTGAGACCTTTATCGTCGACTTGCCGACCATTCGCCCACACCAATTGTCCATGGCGATTATGCAAGGCCAGAGCCTGATGCTGGTGCGCCTGCGCTGCTCTGATGGCAGCGTAGGCATCGGCGAAGGCACCACCATTGGCGGTCTGGCCTACGGCGGCGAATCGCCAGAAGGCATGAAACTGGCCATTGATACCTATTTTGCGCCCTTGCTGATTGGTCAAAATGCCAATGCGGTGCCAGCGGTGATGGCCCGTCTGCACAAAGCCATTCGCGACAACCGCTTTGCCAAGTGCGCGGTCGAAACCGCTTTGTTTGATGCCTTGGGCCATCGCCTTGGCCTGCCAATCTCGCAGTTGCTGGGCGGCAGCTACCGCGACAGCCTACCAGTAGCCTGGACCTTGGCGTCTGGCGATACTGGACGCGATATCGAAGAGGCCGAGCAGATGCTGGCGCAACGGCGCCACCAGATCTTCAAACTCAAAATTGGCCGCCGCAGCGTCGCCCAAGACGTGGCCCACGTTGCCGCCATTAAAAAAGCCCTAGGCGAGCGTGGCCAAGTGCGTGTCGATGTGAACATGGCCTGGTCTGAATTGCAGGCCCGCCACGGACTGGCCGCATTGGCCGATGCAGGTTGTGAATTGGCCGAGCAGCCAGTGGCCTCGGCCGAGGCACTGGCACGTTTACGGGGCCGCTACCCCATTGCCATCATGGCCGATGAATCTTTGGTCGGACCTGGCTCTGCGATGGATTTGGCCCGCGCGCAAGCGGCAGATGTCTTTGCCATCAAGATCGAACAATCAGGCGGCTTGCAGGCTGCGCAGCATGTTGCCGCGATCGGCGATGCCGCCGGCATCGAACTGTATGGCGGCACCATGCTCGAAGGAGCCATTGGCACCATTGCCTCAGCCCATGCGTTTGCCACATTCCGCCAGTTGCAATGGGGCACAGAATTGTTTGGACCGCTGTTGCTGACTGAGGAGATTTTGCAGCAACCACTGCAATACCAAGACTTCCAACTGCGTATTCCCCAAGGCCCGGGCCTGGGCATTGCGCTTGATGAAGAGCGTATTGAGCACTTCAGACGTGACCGCAGCCGCAGCGCAAGCGTGTCCATGGGTGCTACAGCGAACGCCGTTTGATTTTTTTACTTCCCGGCTGCGGGTGTGCAGCACGACTTCCCCACGACTAGAAGGAGACCTCCATGAGTGTCAAGATTTTTGAAACCCAAGAAGTGCAAGATTTTCTGCGCACTGCGGCAGGCCTGACCAATGACGGCGGCAATCCACGCACCAAAGCCATCGTGCACCGCATCATCTCCGACTTGTTCAAGGCGGTGGAAGATTTGGATATCACCGCCGATGAATACTGGGCCGGCATCGCCTACCTCAACCAATTGGGCGCACGCAGCGAAGCAGGTTTGCTCTCGCCAGGCTTGGGCTTTGACCGCTTCCTGGACATGCGCATGGACGCTGAGGACGCAGAGCTGGGCGTGGACAACAAAACGCCCCGCACCATTGAAGGCCCCCTGTATGTCTCTGGCGCGCCTGTAGAGCACGGCTTTGCCCGCCTGGACGATGGCAGTGACACCGACGGCCACTTACTGATCATGCACGGCACCGTTTTCGGCGCCGATGGCAAGCCTGTGCCGGGCGCTCAAGTCGAAGTCTGGCACTGCAACACCAAAGGGTTCTACTCGCACTTTGACCCGACTGGTGAGCAGCAAGCCTTCAATATGCGCCGCACCATCATTGCCGATGCACAAGGCCGCTACAAATTCCAAAGCATTATTCCCAAAGGATATGGCTGCCCGCCCGATGGCCCAACCCAGGCACTGCTCAACCAATTGGGCCGCCATGGCAACCGACCTGCACACATCCACTTCTTCATCTCGGCGGACGGTCACCGCAAATTGACAACACAAATCAACATCGATGGTGACCCACTGGTGTATGACGACTTTGCTTATGCCACACGCGAAGGTTTGGTGCCACCATTGGTTGAGCGCAACGATTCGGCCAGCATGCAAGCACATGGCGTTGATGCCCCATTTGCCGAAATCGTGTTTGACTTCAACCTGACCTCGCTGGTTGACGGCGTAGACAACCAAATCGTGGAACGCGCCCGTCTGTCCGCTTAAAGCGGCTCAGTTCAGCCAGCGACACCACGCACAGACGCACGTTAAAACGCATTACCAGCGTGCCAAGCTGCTTTAGCGGCACGCTGCACTCAGCAGGAGCAATAATGACAGCTTCTCCTACCCTTCATTTTTACAAAGGTTTTCTATGCTTTTCTTGGTTCATATGATTGTCAACATCCCTCGAGATCTGCCTGAAGAGCAGGCTAACGAGATCAAGCTGCGCGAGAAAAACTACTCACAAGATTTGCAGCGCTCGGGCAAATGGCCGCATATCTGGCGTGTCGTGGGCGAATACGCCAACTACAGCATTTTTGATGTTGAAAGCAACGATGAATTGCACACACTGCTGAGCCAGCTGCCCTTGTTCCCATTCATGGAAATCAAGGTCACGCCACTGGCCAAGCACCCCTCTGCGATCTGATTGAGCAGCCAAGACAGGAGCGCACCCATGCCCACCCACTCCGCCAACGCCATCTGTACCGCAGTCAGTGCCGTGTTGCCGCAGCGAACACGTGAGCTGATGCGCCTGTCTTATGTAGTCCATGCTGCCAGGCAAAGCGCAGCACCTGTGGTCACCGTCGTTGGCAAATACAACCACGGCAAAAGCAGCCTGCTCAACGCCTTGCTGGGCAGTGATGTCTTTGCGGTGGCGGATCGGCGCGAGACCGTGCAGTTGCAGCAGCACATGCACGAAGGCGTGGCTTGGCTCGATGCTCCTGGCCTGGATGCCGATGTGGCCGCAGGCGATGATGCCTTGGCAGAAGAGGCCATTTGGCAATACTCTGATATTCGCCTGCTGGTGCATGCAGCCAAAGAAGGCGAGTTAGACCACGCTGAACGGGCTTTGCTAGAGCAGCTCTACCACGATGCCCAGTACAGCCAACGGCAAACCGTGCTGGTGCTGACCCAAATCGACCAAATACCCGATGAAGCCGTTGCGCAGCGGGTGATGAGCGCCTTGGCAGCGCAATTGCAAACACTGGATAACAACTGCCCCCCACCCAGCCCACCCTGGGCATGGCTGGGTGTCTCCGCCACGCGCTACCAGCGTGGCACGCAAGAAGGCAAGCAATTATTGATTGAGAAAAGCGGCATCCCCAGCCTGCAAACGGCCTTGAGCCAGGCCAAGGCTGCCGTGGCTGCGGCACGCCAACACGAATGGCGCACGCTGTTTGCTGCGCTGCAAACCGCTGCCGAACACCACACCCAACAAGCGCAAGCAGATTGGGCTGACGTGCAACAACGCCAGCAGCAACAGCGCCAAGCCTTTGAGCACGACATGGCCGCAGTGCTGCGCAAAGTCGAACACGATCTGCAGCCGGTGCTCAGCAGCGCAGGCGCAGACCGCGCGCTGGAGCCCGATTCATTTGCCAATATGTTCAAAGTCACTGCAGGCAAACAAGAACGCGCACGCCTGCAAGTGGCGTACTCACGCGCCTGCATTGACATTGACGGCGTGCTGATCCGACACGGTGTCACCAGCTTGCCCCCTGCGCAACGCATTGAGGTCGAGAGCCTCAACAGCGTCATCGTGGCAGTGTTGGGCATTTCGGTGAAATTCCGTGACGACTTGCGCGCCCTGTTCAGCCCGGCAGGACAGGCGCGTCTGCAGCGCGAATTTGGCCGCTACTTCTCGCTGTGCGAAGAGCAAACGGCGCTGCAAACCCAGCTCGCAGCGCGAGAGGCCGCTCTGGCCCAAAGCCAGCAGGCCGCTGCGATGCTAGAACAACTGCGCCCACCAGCAGTCGAGCAGGCTGCAGCATGAACCCCACAGACACCGCGCTGCTCCAGCCCCGCCTGCCAAGCGAACAGGCGCTGATGGACTGCTTGAGCCAGCAGGCCAACGCGCCAGCCGCTGCGCCACACCTAAGCAAACCAATCCAGGACCAGCTGTGGGACTGGCAAACACAGTTGCACACGACCCTGGTCTCCCAAGCCCCTGACAGCGGTGCATTGCAAGCCGGCAGCACTCTGGCGGCCCAGTTGGAAAAACTCCTGCAGACGGCCCAGCAAAGCCCCGCAACATGGCACAGCGCCTGGGCTGAGGCACAAGCGACACGGCAATTGGCGGCGAGTTTTGATGCGCCTTTGATGCTCTTGGTATTTGGCAAATTCAACGCCGGCAAAAGCTCTTTGTGCAATTTTTTAGCCCGACGCTGGGCCGCTCAAGGCTGGTCCTGCCGTTATTTTTACTTTGAGCAAGGCCGCCTCATCCATAGCGAGCAGCCACTGGCTGAAGGCGCGACCGAAACCACCGCCCGCATGCAGGGCGTGGTCCTTGGCGAGCAACTGGTATTGCTCGACACCCCTGGACTGCACTCAGTCACGCCAGAAAATGCCGAGCTGACACAGCGCTTTACCGACAGTGCCGATGCCGTACTATGGCTCACCAGCTCCACCGCACCAGGCCAGGTGCAAGAGTTGGACGCGCTGGTGCGCGAGCTGCAACGCCACAAACCTCTGCTGCCCGTCATCACCCGCAGCGACGTTGTCGATGAAGACGAAATCGATGGCCGCATTTGCACGGTGCTGTGCAATAAAACACCCGATAGACGCGCCATGCAGGAGCAGGATGTGGCGCAACGCACGCACGCCAAGCTGCAACAGCTGGGTGTGTCCTGCGATTTGCTGCGCCCCCCTGTATCGATCTCGGTGCATATGGCGCAAACTAGTGCCGGCGATTCTGTACACGCACTGCAAGAGGCGGGCTTTGGTGCATGGTTTGCCGCCCTGCACGCTTTGGCAGAGCCTGCACAAGCCTACAAACAGCGCAAGTCGGCCGAAGTGCTGCTGCACCATATGCAAGAGCAGGTGCTGGCACCCTTGCAAGAGCAAGTGCGCCTGCCGCTGTTGCAATGGATGGATGCGCTGGACGCAGAAACGGAGCGCATTGCGCATCTGCCAGAGACGATCGCTCGCACACTGTGGCGCCAGTTGATGCCCCAAGTGGCCCAATGGATTGCCCAGACCGACGCAGCCCCAGCGCCCCAGGCCCTTGGGAGTGACGCGCACGCAGTCCAGCAGCACATGCCAGCAGCGCGCGCAGAGCACACGCAGCAAGTTTGCAGCCAATTGCAGCAGGCATTGCAAAGCCAACTGCTTGGTTTGTGGCAAACCCATAGCCAGCCTTGGCGCTGCGCCATCAGCGCGCCACCGCTCCTGCCGCAAGAATCGCTTGCAATCGTGCAACGACAAGCGGCATCCGCCCCCAATTGGGCAGAGGCACTCTACGGCCAGCTCGGCCAACTGCTGCAATCGCAGTTGCACCACCCGGATTGGCTTAGTGACTGGCTTAGCCCGCTTGGCCAGACCGCCACGCAGATGCAAGAGCGCAGCGCGCAGTGGCTCGCCCGCCTCGACGCACAGCGCGATGCGCTCACCGATCTGGCACAGCAATTGAGAGCACCGCAGCCCCCAGCACACAACAGGGATGCGCTCTCGCACGAACCACTGGCTGCACCAGCGGCCTGAGTATTCAATCAAGGCACGGCCATCGCCCGCAAGCCTGTAGCCAAGGCTCCCGGGCGATGGCCTTGCCTTTTCCAACCCACCACTATGAGGAGACCTAACATGTCCCATTCCACCCAATGGCCCCAGTGGCTCGCAGCCTGCAGTCTTGCACTGTGCAGCGTGATGCCAGCAGCCGCTCAAGAAGCCTCCACAAGCACTTGGCCAAGCAAAACCATTACATGGGTTGTGCCCTTTCCGCCAGGCGGGGCAATGGATGTCATGGCCCGCACCCTGGGCGACCAGCTCGGGCGAGACCTTGGCCAAACGGTCGTCGTTGATAACCGCCCTGGCGCGGGCGGCAATATTGGCGCGCAGCATGTCGCCAAGCAAGCACCTGATGGCCATACGCTGATGATCACCTCTATCGGCATGGCCACCAACCCGCACCTCTACAGCCAACTCGCCTACGATCCAACGAAGGACTTTGCACCCGTCACCTTGTTAGCTGTCGTGCCCAATGTGCTGGTTGTGCGCGCTGACAACGAAGACCTGTCCTCTGTCAACCAACTCATTGCCAAAGCGAAAGCCGACCCCGGCTCACTCAGCTACGCATCCGCAGGCAATGGCACATCGATCCACTTGGCTGGTGCGAACTTCACCCACCTGACAGGCACAGACCTGCTGCATGTGCCCTACCGAGGCAGCAGCCCAGCAGTGGCCGACCTGCTGGGTGGTCAGGTCGACATGATGTTTGACAGCATCACCTCTGCCAAGCCCTACATTGAAGCGGGCAATTTACGCGCGCTGGGCCTGACCACCACACAGCATTCGAGCGCCTTGCCCCAGGTGCCAACCTTGGCCGAAGCAGGCGTGAGTGGCTATGAAGTCTCCCCCTGGTTTGCCGTGTTTGTACCTGCCGCAACCCCGCAGGCCACCATCACACGCATCCATGACGCGATCAGCCAGGCCATGGACAACGACCAGGTGAAAACCCGTTTTGCCAGCATTGGCGCAGAACCCATCGTCTCCAGCCCTGCGCAGATGGCCGAGCACCTGGACAAGGAAACCCAGCGCTGGGGCGAAATCATCCGCGCAGCCGAGATACGCCTGGATTGAGCCTGTTTGTCTGAGCAGGTGGGCCGATAAGGGCGCCAATGCGTCCCTAAGAACGTGTTTACGATCTTTTTACAGACCGCGTTGGAGCCCAAAAGGATACGGTGCGCGGCAAAAACCGCAGTCGGGCTATCTGCCCGGCGAGGATTTTTAACAAAGCAGCGTGCCTTTTGGACTCCAACCCGAAGGGCAAGGCACAAAAAAGCGCATTGCGGCGTTGCCCGTTTTGCTCATACAGACGTATGAGCGGCAACAGGCGCCTTGCACTGCCACTTTTTTGTGCCTTGCGCGACTGCAAAAAGATCGTAAACACGTTCTAAAGCACAGCCACCTGCGCACGACAAGCAATTGCGCAATGAACCCAGGGAGTAATGCATCCAAAGACCTGAGATCGGGCGATAATTGCGCCCAATCCTATCTTTCTTGCAATTTCCAACTGGTATTTATCGCATGTCCAAACGAATCTCCCTCACCCGCTACCTGGTTGAACAACAACGCGTTGACGGCCTCATTCCCGGCCAGCTGCGCTTGCTGCTGGAGGTCGTGGCACGTGCCTGCAAACGCATCAGTTTTGAAGTGAACAAAGGCGCGCTGGGCGATGCCATGGGCAGCGCGGGCAGCGAGAACGTGCAAGGCGAGGTGCAGAAAAAACTCGACATCATCGCCAACGAAGTGCTGATCGAGGCCAACGAATGGGGCGGCCATTTGGCAGCGATGGCCAGCGAGGAAATGGAAGGCATCTACATCGTGCCCAACCGCTACCCGCAAGGCGAATACCTGTTGATGTTTGATCCGCTGGACGGCTCCTCCAACATCGACGTCAACGTCAGCATCGGCACGATCTTCAGCGTGCTGGAAAAACCTCAAGACCACCCCGGCGTGACCGAGGGCGATTTCTTGCAAGCCGGTGCCAAACAAGTCGCCGCTGGTTATTGCATTTTTGGCCCACAAACCACGCTGGTATTGACCGTGGGTGACGGCGTGTCGATGTTCACGCTGGACCGCGAACAAGGCTCATTTGTGCTGACGCAGGAAAACGTCAGGATTCCTGAGGACACCAAGGAATTCTCGATCAATATGTCGAACATGCGCCACTGGGACCCAGCAATCAAGCGCTACATCGACGAGTGCCTGGCAGGCGAGGACGGCCCACGCGGCAAGAACTTCAATATGCGCTGGATTGCCTCGATGGTGGCCGACATCCACCGCATTCTGAGCCGTGGCGGTATCTTCATGTACCCATGGGACAAACGCGAGCCCAACAAACCAGGCAAGCTGCGCCTGATGTACGAAGCCAACCCGATGGGCTGGTTGATCGAGCAAGCCGGCGGCGCTGCCAGCAATGGCAAACAGCGCATTCTGGATGTGCAGCCCACCCAATTGCATGAGCGCGTCAGCGTCATCATGGGCTCGAAAAACGAGGTCGAGCGCGTGGCCCAATACTACGCGGAATTGAACGAACAGCCATCGGCTTAAAGCGTCGGCGGTCCATCCTGCACCGGCGCGCTCTAAGAGCGTAAACACGTTCTAAGGCGCGCCAGCACCCAGGTTCAGCGCCTGTTCACCATCTCCAACGCGGTCTGCGTCGAGATGATGAACAGGCGCTTACAAAAACCTGGGTGCTTTTTTTATACCCAATACCCGCATACGCCAAGGACTCACAAGCATCGTGAAATAATAGCCACACTATAAGGAGATCCCCAGCAGATGTTGAATAGGCGTACCGTTTTGACTTCCAGCGCTGCGTTGCTTGCCCTCACTGGCAGCGGCGTGCACATCCTTGCTGCTGCGCAAAGCGCAGGCAGCCCATCATCTGCCATCACCATTGGGATGTCGCTCGAGCCGCCGAGTCTGGACCCCTCCGCCAATGCGGCATCATCCGTTGGAGAGATCACGCTCTACAACATCTACGAGACCCTCACCAAAATCAATGCGGATGGCAGTGTCTCGCCGTTACTGGCTGAGAGTTGGGAAGTCTCTCCCGACTTGAAAACCTATACCTTCAAGCTGCGTAAAGAGGCCCGTTTCCACAATGGCGAGCCCTTTAATGCAGAGGCGGTCAAATTCAGCTTTGACCGCGCCAAAGCAGCCAATAGCACCAACAAAGACAAGGCCACCTTCGCCAAGCTCAACACCGATGTGATCGACGACCACACCGTGCGCATCACCAACACCGATGTCGAGCCAGAGCTGCTCTTCATGCTGGGCCAAGCCACAGCCGCCATTGTCGAGCCCAAAAGTGCCGCCAAAAATGCCAGTGCTCCAACAGGTACAGGCCCCTACCAACTGGCGCGCTGGAGCCGTGGCACCTCACTGCAGCTCAAACGCTGGGATGAACACCCGCGTGCCAATCAGTTGCGCATACAAAACGCCACCTTCCGCTTCATCTCCGATCCAGCGGCCCAAGTCGCCAGCTTGCTCGCCGGTGATGTCGATGTATTCCCCCGTGTTTCGCCGCGCAGCGTGCGCCAGTTCGAATCGAACAAGGACTACCAGGTCATTGTCAGCGGCTCACGTGCAAAAACCATTTTGGCCATCAACAACCGCCGCAAACCGCTCAATGATCTGCGGGTGCGCCAAGCCATCGCAGCCGCAATTGACCGGCGCGTCGTCATCGACGGCGCAGGCGACGGCTATGGCGCGGCCATCGGAAGCCACTACGTTCCAGGTGCATTTGGCTTTGTCGACACCACGGGCATCAATGCCTATGACCCAGAAAAAGCCATCCGGCTGCTGCAAGAGGCAGGGGTCAAAACCCCGCTGAAGCTGCGCATTGCGCTGCCACCCACGCCCTATGCGCGCCAAGGCGGCATCGTGATTGCCTCGATGTTGGCCAAAGTCGGCATCGACGCTGAACTCGACAACGTCGAATGGGCCCAGTGGCTCAACAACGTCATGGGCAAACACCAGTTTGATATGACGCTGATCTCGCATGTCGAGCCTTTCGATCTGGGCAACTATGCGAATCCCCAGTACTACTGGGGCTACGACTCCGAACCATTTCAAAAACTGTTTGAGCAAATCAAAACCGCCACACAGCCAGCTGAGCGCGCACGCTTGCTTGGCAGTGCGCAGCGCCAGATTGCCGAGGACTCGGTCAACGCCTTCCTCTACCAGCCGCAATGGGTCACGGTTGCCAATAAAAACGTGCGCGGCCTATGGCGTGACATGCCGGTCTTTGTAAACGACCTCTCCACACTGCGCTGGAGTGGCGCAAACTAAACAGACAGGCAGAAACTGCCAGCAATCGTGTGCATAATGTCTGCAATGCACCACTCAGGCCCACACCGATTGCTCCGCCCTCTTGCACTGCACAGCAGTGCAAGGCTGCATCCAGAGCCGGTGCGCCTTCTTGCCCACCCATTCTTTCAGCCGCCAGCTCCATCCTTGATGGCTGGCGGCTTTGTTCTTTCATGACTTGCGATTGGATTTGATCTCTCATGCCATTGCCTCCAGCCCCCAAAACCCGCGGTGACAAGGTTCAAGCAAGCGAAAGCACTGGTCGCAGTGCCAAGCCCAATGCCAAGAAATTAATGGCAGTCAGCGCCTTGCACAAAAATCCTGCACCGCTCGCAGCGGCAGCGCCTGCGAGCGCCGCTGCCGCAGTTCAAAATCCTGCGCAGACCGGTCCTGCCCAACGTGCACCAGCGCCAGCAGCAGTCCTGCCTGCGCCAAATACCCAACCGGCAGCCAAGTCCAGCGCCCCCACGCCAAGCAGCCAAGCACCGGCGACCAAACAAGCTGCGCCACAAACGCGGCCAGCCCGCACTGAAAAACCAGCACGCAAAAAGCCAGCCGCAGGTTCAACGCGCTTGTTTGTACTGGACACCAACGTGTTGCTGCACGACCCCACAGCCTTGTTCCGCTTTGAAGAGCACGACATTTATCTGCCGCTGATCGTGCTGGAAGAGCTGGACGCGCACAAGAAAGGCACGACCGAAGTGGCCCGCAATGGCCGCCAGGTCAGCCGCAGCCTTGATGCACTGGTTTCGTTGAACAACGGGGACCTCAGTGCAGGTTTGCGCCTGGATAGCACCGGCCAAAAACAGGCCAGCGGCAAACTGCTGTTCCAGACCACACTGCTCGACGAGAGCCTGCCCAAAGCCCTGCCTCAAGGCAAGGCCGACAACCAAATCCTGGGTGTTGTGCATGCGCTGCAAAAGCAGTTCGCACCACGCGAGGTCATCCTGGTCTCCAAAGACATCAATATGCGCGTGAAGGCACGTGCATTGGGCATGGCTGCCGAGGACTACCAGAACGACAAGGCGTTGGATGACGATGAGTTGCTCTACAACGGCGCTTTGGCACTGCCTGACAACTTCTGGCTCAAGCAAGGCAAGAAATTAGAGAGCTGGCAGTCCCAGGGCGATACCTACTACCGTGTGCATGGCCCAACGGTCCAGTCGATGCTGATCAACCAATTCGTTTATTACGAGTCCCCTGGTGAGGCCGGCCTCTACACGATTGTTGAGGAGCTGCAAGGCGACACGGCCGTGCTGCGCACACTGCGCGACTACACCAGCCCCAAAAACAATGTCTGGGGCGTCAATGCCCGCAACCGCGAGCAGAACTTTGCGCTCAGCTTGCTGATGAACCCGAACATTGATTTCGTCACCCTCACCGGCACAGCCGGCACCGGTAAGACCTTGATGGCCTTGGCCGCGGGCCTGACGCAGGTGCTGGACGAGCGCCGCTACAGCGAGATCATCATGACGCGTGCCACCGTCAGCGTCGGCGAAGACATCGGTTTTCTGCCTGGCACCGAAGAAGAAAAAATGGGTCCATGGATGGGCGCGCTTGACGACAACCTGGAGTTTCTCAGCAAGGGCACTGGCTCTGGCGGTGAATGGGGACGTGCGGCCAGCAACGACCTGATCAAAAGCCGTATCAAGATCAAGAGCATGAACTTCATGCGTGGGCGTACCTTCCTGAACAAGTACGTGATCATTGACGAGGCGCAAAACCTGACGCCCAAGCAAATGAAAACACTGATTACGCGTGCTGGGCCAGGCACCAAAATCATTTGCATGGGCAACCTGGCGCAGATCGATACGCCCTACCTGACCGAAGGCTCATCGGGCCTGACCTATGCGGTTGACCGCTTCAAAGGCTGGGCCCATAGCGGCCATATCACGCTGGCACGTGGTGAGCGCTCACGCCTGGCGGACTTTGCCAGCGACGTGCTGTAAACAAGGATTTGGCGGGCTATTTCCCGCTGCCATGCCTCTGCCACACTCTGCCCCATACGGGGCAGTTTTTTTTGTACAGCTCGCTCAATCGCCACCCGCAATCCGATGGGGCCAACAGCCAAAAAGGCCTTTGCGCGATGCCTGTGCGGCCTTGTTTCTGTGCGGCCCTTGTCTCTACTCGGCAATGCCTTCCATACGCAGCGCGAGATGCGCATGGGGCCCGCCCAATGGGCGCGAAAACCACTGGTGCGCATGTCCTCTTTTTTGGCAAGAAGCGTCATGCGTTTGGCCATGGCATATGCCGTCTGGTGTTAAAGAATTTGGCGCTCGTGCACAACAAACGCCGTGATTTCAGATAAAAACGATTGCGCATGCGCCATCGTGCGAAGCCCTGCCTCCGAGTTGAACGCGGCTTCAAGCGCAGTGGTGTCTTTGAACCACATCTCGACAATCCCATCAATCGGCAGCGCATCATGGCCACAGAGATGCCCTTTCACGCGCTCTCGGCTCACCACATAGTTTTGTCGATACGCACTCACGCCTGCCATTTGGCGAACCAATTCACCATGGACAGCCCATTCACGGCGAAAGTCCGCCTCCCCCATCGAGGGCAGGCGGGTAATGATCGACATGCGCTTGAGCAGTTTGGCGCGCACATCCGCTGCAGGGACGGGGATCACTTCGGTCTGCTCAGCCGTAACAATGTGCAGATCACCAAGAAAGTGCTGCTCATCGCGGATCAGCCGCGCAGCAAAATCGCTGTGAAGAAAAGCCTGGTCCGACTGTTTGCCATCGTCGAAAGACAACTGAGAAAAGCCATCCACATCCCATGCCCCGCGCGCAAATGCAATGCCACGCTGCAGTTTGTCCACCACGGCGTTTTGCCAGTACGCACGCAAATCGGGGGCTCGCTTGGCCAATGCGCCATGCTGGTCACGCCAATAGGCATCAAATGCAGACAATGACCAATCCGGTTTTTTGTAAATCAACCCCATGCGTACTGTCATGCTCTGTGTCCTTTCAATCGTTGGAAGCCGCCAAAGCCTCAGTCGCTTGGGCTTGGGCTTGGGCTTGGGCTTTTCTAAGCCCGGGTGCTCGTTTGGCCAGCCATACCCCATGGTTGACAGGCCAGCGCTGGTAGGCCGGATCAACGCCAAGCGCGGCCGCCGCATGGTGGGCCCAATAAGGATCGAGCAGCGCCTCTCGGCCTATCGCCACCAAGTCCGCCTTCCCCTCTTGCAGCACCGCTTCGGCCTGGCTGGCGCTGACAATCATGCCGACCGCCTGGGTGCGCACCTTGGCCTCATGGCGAATGCGCTCTGCATAAGGCACTTGAAACCCCAGTCCACGGGGCACAGGCAATGCACGGGTCTCTTCGGTCAAGCCACCAGACGAGCAATCAATCACATCGACCCCCAGTCGTGCCAACTCTTGTGACAGCACGACCGAGTCGTCAACATCCCAGCCGCCAACACTCCCGTCGACCACGGAGAGTCTGCAAAACAGTGGCTTGTGCGCGGGCCAGACCGCTCGAACCCGTGACGCAATCGCCAGGGCAAGCTTCATGCGGCTTGCACGGTCGCCCCCCCACTCATCACTGCGGGCGTTCGATGCGGGCGATAAGAAGCTGGCCACCAAATAGCCATGGCCAAAGTGCAGTTCTACGACATCGAATCCGGCCTGGTCTGCGCGCTGCGCGGCAGCCACAAAATACCCGATGACTTTCTCAATTTCAGCCGCATCCATCGCCACCGGACTAGACCAGGCGGGCCCCGCAGCAATCGCACTTGGGCCAAGCCGGCTCCATGGCTCAGCATCTTCGGCCATAGCCGCTTCAGCCAGTGCGGCCCCGCCCTCCCACAAGGGCTGGCTGCCTGATTTGCGCCCTGCATGGGCCAACTGCACGCCGATTGCAGCACCATGGGCATGCACAAAATCGACAATGGCTTTGAGTGGCGCGATCTGAGAGTCACGCCACAAGCCCAGATCAGCCACGCCAATGCGCCCTCGTGGCTCAACGGCTGTGCTCTCCGTCAAAATCAGGCCCGCACCTCCCAACGCAAACTTGCCCAGGTGCACCATATGCCAGGGCGTTGCGTGCCCCCTGTCGGCAGCATGCTGGCACATGGGTGAGATGGCGATGCGGTTCCTGAGCGTTACATCACGCAGCTGCAGTGGCTGAAACAGTAAAGGGAGAGAAGAGCTCATGTGTGGCAAAAAGTATCAAAAGTTAAATCGTGAATGGGGCGTGCATTGGCCTGCGTCGCTGTGGCCATTTGGCCTGCCTGGTGTCAGGCTGCATTTGGGCCTCGTTGCCGCATCGCCCCCGAGAATAAAAAACCAAGCATCAGCAGTCCAAGCCCAGCAACACCAAATACCAACGAGGGTGTGGATTGCTCGATCAGCCAAGAAGCGGCCGCTATACCAAGCGATTGCCCCAGAAAAAGGCAGCAGGCAAACATCGCAACAGCTGTTGCTCGATGTGCTGGTGCCATTTGGGTTGCGTTGACTTGCAGCGTGTTGTGCAAGGCATAAAAGCCAAATCCTGCGCACAAGCAAGCCACAGGAATGGCATACCAAGACGGCGTCACAGCCATAGCCATGAAGGCCAGGCCAGCGCAAAGACCACCGATTTTTGCGAGTCCAGCCGCTTGGCAACGCCGCACAAGTCCGCCGGCGACACGGCTGAAAATCAAACCGCCGATGCCATAAAAAACCACCAATAAGCCTGCAGCAGAAGCCGTCAAACCGAATCGCAGCTGCAAATAGCTGGGAATGAATGCGAGCGCGCTGAATGCAAACGCTCCTTCCATGGCGGTCACCAGCAACACGACTCTGGCCCATGGGCGCTGCAGCACCGCGCAATACACGTGCCTGCCCCCCTGCGATGGGCGGGCAGCCGGAGTGCACCGGTGCCCACCCGCTTTGAATAGCGCCACTGCAGCAACGCCAAACACCATGGCCAGCAAGGCCAGCGCCCAGCGCCAGCCCAGCGCATCGGCTGCCACTGCCCCCAGCCACTGACCGCTCATCATGCCGAAAACCGTCGCGCCCAAGAGTTTGGCCAGCACCACCTGCCGCGCCTCGTAGGCGACCGTGTCGCCAATCCAGGCCATCGCCAATGGAATAATTCCTGCAGCAGTGGCCCCGGCAACGCAGCGCGCTACAAGCAGCCAATCAAAATTGCTGGAGACTGCCGACCAGGCATTGCTCAATGCACAGGCAAGCGTGGCAAACGCAATCATGCGCAGCTTGCCATAGTGATCCCCCATAGGGCCGTACACCAGTTGCGAGACGCCATATGCCAGCGCAAAGCCCCAGATGACGCTTGACGCCTCGCCCGTAGAGAGATGAAATTCCTGTGCGAGCTGAGGCAACATGGCATCGCAGACACGCATGGAGGCCATGCTCGTAAAAGCACAGCCTGCGACCACTACAAATAAAGATTTTTTACTGCTCACCATCTCGACGCAGCCGCGTTGAGGCCCCAAAGGATGCAATGCGCGGCAAAAAGCGCATTCAAGATCTGTACGGGCGCCTGGCCAAAAGATGAAACTGGCACGCCAGCCCGCAAGGCCGCCGCCTCAGAACGTGTTCGAAGCGGGCAGCCCGATGGGCTGCCTTATGCGGCCATTAGCCCTCAAGGCTCTTCCACATCTCTATGTCGCGCTCAGCGGTCCATATGCGTGGGTCAGGATATTGGGTCACTTCGTCATAGCAGCGGGTGACATCAAATGGCATGCAATGCTCAAAGATCACCCAATGTCCGTATTTGGGTTGCATCGCAGCAAAAGTATCCTGGTAAACACCGCGCAGGTCTTTGCCAGCAGCCACACCTTTTTGCACATTGCTATAGATATCGGCAATGAATTCGCGTGTCTCAGAAATGCCTTTGGCGATATCTGCAGGCGTTGTCAGTGCAGGCCCGCGACCTGGCACCAATGCTTTGGCTTGCATGGCCGCAAGTCGGTCCAAGGTATGCGGCCAATCTTTGAAGTAGGCATCGCCAGCGTAAGGTGTGGCACCAAACTCGACCAGATCACCCGAGAGCAGCGTGCCTTCGCCCGGCAACCAGACGATCGTATCGCCCTTGGTATGGCCGCGCCCAATTTGCAGCAACTGCACCTCGAGCTTGCCCAGCCACAGCGTCATTTTTCCTGTGAAGGTCTGCGTTGGCCAGGTCATGCCAGGCGGTACAGTTTCCACATTGCTGAACAGACGTGGGAAACGGCCAATCTCACTGGCCTTGTCCTGCTCGCCTCGCTCAACAATCAAATCGTAGGTGTCCTGGCTGGCAATGACTTGCTGCGGCTGGTAGGCACTGGCGCCCAACACGCGCACCGCATGGTAGTGCGTCAGCACCACGTATTGGATCGGCTTGTCCGTGACCTCGCGGATACGGCGAATCACATCTGCAGCCATGGCAGGCGTTGCCTGTGTATCTGCAACCAAGACCGCATCATCACCAATAATAATGCCGGTATTCGGGTCCCCTTCAGCGGTGTATGCCCAAGCATGCTCGGAAATTTGGCTGAACGTGACGTTTTTTTCTTCTAAGTCTGCCTGACTGGCGAATTTTTTGACTTCGGTCATTGCGACCTCCTTGGTTAGTCGGTTGGAATAAAAAATTAATGCGAACCCAGGTAGGCCGCCTTGACCTTGGGGTCATTGAGAAGCGCTTTGCCAGAGCCTTCCAACGTGATGCAACCGGTCTCCAGTACATAGGCACGGTCAGCAACGCCCAACGCCTGCCTGGCCATTTGCTCAACCAGCAAAATCGTCAGACCAGACTGGCGCAGTTGCCGAATCGCAGCAAAGATGTCTTTGATGACCAGTGGTGCCAGGCCCAGAGAGGGTTCATCCAATAAGAGCAATTTCGGCTCACTCATCAGCGCGCGTGCAATCGCCAGC
The DNA here is from genome assembly GCF_004803635.1 of Lampropedia aestuarii. Taxonomy (GTDB): domain Bacteria; phylum Pseudomonadota; class Gammaproteobacteria; order Burkholderiales; family Burkholderiaceae_C; genus Lampropedia; species Lampropedia aestuarii. The sequence continues at coordinate 149,334 of NZ_SSWX01000002.1, forward strand.
ATTTGCTGCTCGCCCCCTGACAAGGTGCCAGACAACTGGTTCTGCCGCTCTCGAAGGCGCGGAAAGCGCGTGAATTCACGCTCGATCGCTGCCTCGATTGCGCCTGCATTGCCTCTGCGCGTGTAGGCGCCCAGCAGCAGGTTTTCACGCACGGTTTGGTCGGCAAAAACGCCCCGGCCTTCAGGCGACATCGCCACCCCCAGGCCCACCCGCTTGTGCGAGGGAACCAACGTGCAATCCTGGCCGCCAATCAAGACCTGACCTGCCTGGATAGGCTCCAGGCCGGCGATGCTTTTGAGTAAAGTGCTTTTGCCCGCACCGTTGGCACCAATGATGGTCACGACCTCGCCTTCGCGCACTTCGAGGCTGACGCCTTTGACCGCCTCGATAGCGCCGTAGGACACTTTGACAGAGTTGAGTTTGAGCATCGCTGGGTCCTTAGGCTGTGGCATGTATCTCAGACGCGTCTGGCTCGTCATCTACACCCAGATAGGCCTCGATGACGCGTGGATTGGCTTGTACCTCGACAGGCTTGCCTTCGGCGATCTTGGTGCCGTAGTCGAGCACAATGACGTGGTCAGACACAGACATCACCAGATCCATGTGGTGCTCGACCATCAAAATGCTCACGCCACACTGGCCTATACGCAGCAGCAGCTGCCCCAGCTCCGCGGTTTCCTGGGGATTGAGGCCTGCTGCAGGCTCATCGAGTAATAACAGCTGAGGCTCGGTGGCAAGCGCACGCGCTAGCTCTACGCGGCGCTGCAGGCCGTAGGAAAGACTACCTGCCGGATGCTCGCATAAATGGGACAATCCAACCAATTCAAGCAACTCCAGTGCTCGGGCCTGGGTGATGGCCTCTTGCTTTAACGCACCAGGCAGTCCAAGCAAAGAGCTCACAAAGCCATTGCGCATTCTGGTGTGATGCCCAAGCATGACGTTATCGAGCACGGACAAATCCGCAAACAGGCGCAAATTCTGGAACGTGCGTCCCATGCCCATGCGGCAAATCTCGTGTGCAGGCTTGTCTGCAATCTCTTGCCCCAGGAACTTGATCGAGCCTGAGGTCGGTGCCACCACGCCGGTCAGCATATTGATCATCGTGCTTTTGCCTGCGCCGTTGGGGCCAATCAAGGCGTGGATATGGCCGCGCTGCAAGCAAAACGACACGTTCTGAGCCGGCTTGACGCCGCCATAAGCCTTTGTTACCCCTTCAACGACCAGCAAATCGCCACTCGCAACAGGTCCTATACGCGTTGTTTTTGGCGTCTCGCCCGTGCTGAGGCGCTGTTTTTTAGGCTTGCGCTTAAAGCATGTTTGCAGCGCGCCAGTGACACCACCGGGCATTGCATACAGGGCAAACAGCAACAAAAAACCGTATAAAAAATGCTGTGCGGATGGCCAGCGTGCCAGCGCAGCATCAATCGCAGTCAACACAATGGCGCCAACCAGCGGGCCATACATCGAACCTGCACCACCAAACAAAACCAGCAGCAAAATGAAAATCGACAAATGGAAGGTGATGAAGTCAGAGTTGATGTATTGGTTCTGCTGTGCAACCAGCGCACCAGCAATGCCACAGGTGACAGCCGCCACCACAAAAGCGATCACTTTGGCGCGGTAGACACGCACCCCAACCGACGACGACGCAATCTCATCGGCCTGCAGCGACAACAGCGCCCGGCCAAATCGGCCATGCAACAAATTGCGGATCAACACGTGCGCAACGGCGCACAGCACGACAGCAAACCAGACCCATTGCTGGGTTGTTAGTGGCTGCTCATTCCAGCTGATGGGCCGAATGCCATAAATGCCTTGCGCACCGCCAAACACCTCGGTCCACTCGCCCACAAGCTTCTCAACCACAATGCCAAAAGCCAGCGTAACCATCGCGAGGTAAGGCCCTTTGACCCGCAAGGAAGGCAAGGCAATCAATACACCACAAAGCCCAGCAATCACCGCCGCCAGCACGAGGGCCCACCAAGGACTGATCTCGGTTTTGGTGGTCAGCAACGCCACCGCATAAGCGCCTGCGGCAAACAAACCGGCCTGGCCAAGCGACTTTTGTCCCGCGTAACCCACCAGGACATTCATGCCGACGGCACACAGGTAGTAAACACACATCATGAAAATGATGCGCAGGTAGTAGTCATTGCTGAGCAATGACGTGGCTGCGATCACAGCGGCCGCTACCAGAGCGACATCCAGAGTATTGATTACGCGACTCATACCTTCTCCACCATGGGCTTACCAAACAGGCCTGTAGGGCGGAAAGCGAGCACCAGAATCACCAGCGCAAACACCGCCACCTCGCGCCACTGTGCTTGCCACAAATTGACCATCGACTCCAGCACGCCAAGCGCAAAGCCACCAATGACACAGCCGCGTGGATTGCTAAGCCCGCCAATCATTGCGCCCGAGAATCCCTTCAGGCCCACGGCCAGGCCCATGAACAAAGAGGCCTGCGCGATAGGGGCGAGCAAAAACCCGGAAAGACCTGCCAAGGCCGAGCTGACCACGAATGCGCCCACCATCACAGCATTCGTGTTAATTCCCATCAGACTGGCAACCTGGCCATTTGCAGCGACCGCACGCATGGTTTTGCCCACCATGGTGCGGTTCATTACCCAGTCAAACACCAGCATGATGAGCACTGCGACAGCCAAAGTCAGCAACTCTTGCGGGCGCACACCGATGCCGAAGAATCGAATCACCTCATCGCCAACAGGGCCGGGCACAACAACCGGCTTTGGCCCCCAAATGGCCAGGCCAATGCTTTGCAAGATGACCCCAAAGCCCAGGGTGCTCATCACCCACGCCATGCCAGGGCGCCCAGCAAAAGGGCGCACACCCAGCCAGTACAGCAACCAGCCAAGCAAGCCCATCACCCCCAGCGTGACCAGCAAAGCGATCAGCTGCGCGCCAGCGCCTGGCAGCAAAGTGCCAAAGCTAGAAGAAGTAACAGGCAGGCCCAGCATCAGAAAGAGCGCGCTCATGCCGATGAAAGCCCCGGCAGACACGAACTCGCCATGGGAGAAGTTCAGTGTCTTGGTGGTTGTAAAAGTAATGCTAAAACCCAGTGCGACTAGTGCGTATGCTCCGCCCACAGCCAAGCCACTGAGCATCGCCTGTAACAGCGGCTCAATCATTGTTATCTCCAAGAATTAGTGGGGCAGGCAAGAGCCGCCCCAGGTGTGTGCCGAACCTTATTGCTTGAAGTCGGCCGGAACCAGCGCGTTCACGATGGCATCCGTATACGGTTGCAACGAACCATCCTGCCAGCGAATCCAGACCAGGTCTTGGGCTGTCAAGGCTTCGTGATTGGTTTTGCTAAACGGCTTCTCGTAGGTCTTTAACATGCCTTGCACGGGCGCTTGCAAATCTTCAAGCGCCAATCGCACCGCATTGCCTTCAATGCTGCCCGCTTGCTTCACAGCAGCGGCATACAGCTGGATAGAGTCATAGCCATGCAAGGCAAAAGAAAATGAGCCAGGCGCTTTCAATTGGCTGCCGATGCGCTCAAACAGTGCCTGTTGCGCTGGCGTGCGGTTCTCGCTCACGGTGCGCATGAAAATTGGCTTTTCTGCCAAGGTTTTACCTGCTGCATCGTAGAACGTGATGTTGTCAGCCGCCCACGAGGTCAGCACCAACGGAAAGTAATCAATCTTCTCCATGCTGCGCACCAACTGCGCAATCGGTGTTCCCTGTGCCCACACCACCACGGTATCCACACCAGCGGACTTCATTTTGCTCAGTTGCGACGTCATGTCTGTATCGCCCACAGCAAACTTTTCAGTGGCCGCAATCTGAATACCTTGCAGCTTGGCAAGCGCTTCCATGTCCTTTAAGCCCCCTTGGCCGTAACCAGTGGTCTCAGCCATCAAGCCGACGACTTTGGATTGGGCTTCGTTCTTTTTGACATAGGCCATTAAAGCCGCCACCTGCTCGCGGTCTACCATCGAGACACGGAACATGTAGTTGTCAGCGCCAGCAGCCATCGGCTTGGTGATCTCAGTGCCAGAGGCGACGTTGCCAATGACAGGCACCTTTTTTTGGTTGGCAATGTGCTTCCACGCCATCGCATTGCCAGAGTTGGTAGGGCCAAACACCGCAGCGACTTTTTCACTGTCAACCAGCTCACTCATGTTTTGGATCGACTTGGGCGGCGCAGATGTGTCGTCCCTGCTCACCAACACGATTTGTCTGCCCAGCAAACCACCGCTTGCATTGAGATCAGCAATAGCCGCCTCCATGCCCAAGACCGCAGCTTGGCCACTTTGTGCAGATGGCGAAGCCGACAAGTCACCGTTGTAGCCCAGCTTGATATCCTGTGCATGCAAGGCAGCTGCTGCGAAAAAACAGGCTGTCAGAATGCTGCGTTTGAAGAGCGAGGTGTTGCTCATGTTTGTCTCCATTGTGATTTATTCAACTTGCGAAGAATTTTGGGTTGCGTGCTTGGACAATGAGTGGCCTAAGCGGCTAAAAATCCACCATCGATAGGAAGCGTCACACCGGTCACATAGCTGGCCATCGCTGAGGCCAAAAATACCACCGGGCCAACCAATTCCTCGGGTTGGCCAACGCGCGCCATCGGCGTGCGCAGCATGAATTTGTCCAGCCGTTCAGGGGCTTCTCGCGTGTAAGAAGTCATCGGTGTCTCAATCACCCCTGGGGCAATGGCATTGACCCGAATACCGTCTTTGGCCAGCTCCACGGCCATGGCTTGCGTCAGCAGCTTCACCGCTCCTTTGGAGGGCGAATACCCCACCACGTTTGGGATGCCAGTCGTTGACGCAATCGAGCCGACATTGATGATGACGCCGCGTGTTTTTCTCAGTGCGCCCAGCCAGGCATGGGATGGCAAAAACGTCCCCATCACATTGACATCCAGTGTGCGCTGCAGATTGGCAGCCACATTCGGACTATCCAAACCTTCGCGCACAATGATGCCTGCGTTATTCACCAGGATGTCGATGTCGCCCACTTCGCGCGCAACGACCATTGCCAATGCATCGCAGGCCTGGCCTGCGCTCACATCCAGCTTGTAGGCATGGCTGGCGCCGCCTGCTGCACGAATCTCCTGGGCGACCAAGTGGGCATTGGCCTCATTGATATCGGTGATGACCACCGTCGCTCCGGCCATTGCCAAGCCTTTCGCAATCGCTTTGCCATTGCCTTGCCCGGCCCCTGTGACCAATGCAATCCGGCCACCGAGCACTTGCGGCGCCATCTGCTGCGTTACTTCCATTGCTATTCCCTTGTGTTGTATGTGACCGCCTGGCTTGGCAGGCCAGCCTGGATCTACTGTGGTTAGCCTGCAGTGGGCAAATTGGGCTGCTTGGCCAAGGCTTTGCCAGCCACATAGCCAAAGGTCAACGCGGGCCCCAGCGTAATCCCTGCACCAGGGTAATTGCCGCCCATCACACTGGCCGCATCGTTGCCAACCGCGTAAAGCCCGGCAATAGCGTCTCCATGCTGGCTCAGCACCTGGCATTGCGCATTGGTCTCCAGACCAGCAAATGTGCCAATCTCACCCACCACGACCTTGAGCGCATAGAACGGGCCCTGCTCAATCGCGGCCATGCAAGGATTTGGCGCAACCAAAGAATCCCCTTGAAACCGGTTGTAGGCAGTACTGCCCTTGTTGAATTGCGTGTCCTTACCGGTGGCGGCATCGCGATTGAACAACTGCACGGCCTCTTGCAATGCCTTGGCAGGCACGCCAATACTTTGCGCCAGCTCTTGCACGCTCTTGCCACGCTTGAGATAGCCGCTGCGCAAATGTTTGCCAATCGGCAAAGGAAATGGTGCGACAGCGCCCAACCCATACTCACGCAAATGTTTGTGGTCGCAAATCAGCCAGCAAGACACCTCAGGCAGGCCAGCACAGGCTTTGACCAGGTCTTGAATAAAGTCGTGGTAGGACAGCGCCTCATTGGTGAAGCGCTGGCCCTTGGGTGTGATCGCGATCACGCCTGGTTTGGCTCGGTCAATAAAGTGTGGCATTACGCCTTGGGAACCATCTTTGCGCTGTGTGACCGAGGTCGGGCACCAGGCCGCCGCGTTCGGAATCGACGCATCGACCCAGCCACCAACCGACTCACCAAGACGCAGCCCATCACCCGTATTGAGCGGTGGCGATGGCGTGAAATGCTCTTTGCCTGTAGGCGCATGGGGAAACAACTGCTTGCGACGCTCAATGTCATACGGGAAGCCACCACAGGCAAGCACCACCCCTTTGCGCACACGCACCTCGACGGGCTTGCCCTCGCGCACCACAACCGCCCCCGTCACGACATTGTTTTCAAGCACCAGCTTGGTGACCGGCGCATCAAGCCAGACCTCGACCTTGAGATCCATGCCCGCCTTGGCAAGACGCCCTGCCAAGGCATTGCCATTGGTCAAGGTCATGCCTCGCCCATGGCGCAACACATCTGCAAAATGTCCGCCAAAGCGTTTGGCCACGTACCAGAATGATTCAAGCGACTTGAACGCGCGCAGAAAATGCCACAGTTCCTTGCCCGAGCCAAGCATCATTCCAAATACCGTCAGCTCCGGCACGGGTGGTGCCAATTGCGCAATGCGCGGGCCCAGTTCACGCGCATCAAAGGGGCGCGTCACCATTGAGCGTCCACCTTGCTGACCGCCAGGCGCTTCGGCGTGGTAGTCCGGAAACACCGGCGGCATATCAAATTGCACACAGGTTTTTTCTGTAAAGAAATCAATCGCCTTAGGGCCATTTTCCAAAAATGCATCCACTCTTTCCGCATTGAAATGCGTGGTGGTTTCATGCTGCAAATACGCACGCGCAGCACCTGCTGGCTCATGAATGCCCTGCTCTTTGGCCAATTTGGTGTTGGGAATCCACAGCCATCCACCCGACCTTGCTGTCGTACCTCCATAGAGCGAGGCCTTGTCCACCACCAAAACCTTCAGCCCTTCATAGGCTGCAGTAATGGCTGCAGACATTCCTGATGCGCCAGTGCCCACCACCAACACATCGTATTCACTACCCGACTTACTCATTGCCCGTTGCTCCTCATTTCAGTGACCACTTCACCAAGAAGTGGCATTAGTATGACACTAATCTATTTGTTCAAGACTAATTATTTACCCTAATCAAACGAAGATGATAAAATCGAAAAATTAGGAGGAACCATGCAAAAACTTGAAATTGAAACGGACGATCCAGCCACTGAAAAAGGACGCCGCGGCATCCAATCGATTGAAGCGGGAGGTCAACTGTTACTGGCACTGGCCGAGCAAGGCCACCCGATGCCACTGCGCGAATTGGCCAAGGCCGCAGACATGGCCCCAGGCAAAGCCCACCCTTACCTGGTCAGCTTTGGCAAGCTAGGTCTGGTGACGCAAGAGGCCTCCAACGGCCACTACTGGCTTGGGCCTACAGCCATGCAATTGGGGTTGGTGACGCTGCGCATGCTCAACCCGGTGCGCGAAGCCACCTCGTATGCAGAGGCACTGGCAAGAGAGACCGGCCACAGCGTGGCTCTGGCTGTCTGGGGCAACCAAGGTCCGACGATCGTCTTTCAATTCGATGCGATTTACCCCTTGCATACGAATATCCGCACCGGCACCGTCATGTCGCTCGCTGGCACGGCGACCGGACGCCTATTTGCTGCCTACTTGCCCGCCAAGCTCATTGAAGAGTCCTTGCTCGAAGACGAGCGGCGCCTGGGCCCAGACATTGCCACAGCCATTGACAGAGAAGAGCTGCAAAGCCTGGTCAATGAAATACGCAAACATGGGCTCTCTCGCACCATCAACAACCCAACGCCGGGTGTGTCTTCATTTGCGGCGCCGGTGTTTGACTACTCCGGCAATATTGTTCTTGGCATCACGTTGATGGGCAGAACCCGCTCTTTTGACACCGACTGGGATGGCAAAGAAGCCAAGGCCATCAAATCATTCAGCCTGGAAGTCTCGCGCCGACTGGGGCACCAGTCAAAATAAGCAATGCCAGTTTCTGGCATGCAACTCAGGCCGTTGCCAGCAAGCGGCCTCATGCGCGCATCGGAGTCAAGTGCACTGGCGCTTTCAGGTACAGCGCGCTCTTGAGGCCCAAAGAACACGGCCGCCGATGGCCCACAGCTACGTCCCTCTAAGAGCCTATTCATCATCTCCGCGGCTGCGTGGAAATGATGAACAGGCTCTAAACACGCTCGCCCCCTTGATCTCGTCTGAGCTCTGCATCAGTCGATCCGTGTGCGTTGTTTTTCTTCATCCATAGCAATCGCTACGGACAAAGAGATGCCTTGCGGCCCATCCCAATACCGCACTCATTCCAACAACCAGGCCTCTGCAGAGCCCTCCCCCTTGGCCACACCCCCTTTGCGGGCATTAATTGCGCGTCAAGTCAGCCAGCTGATGGGTCACACCCTCCTGAACAAGCAACGCAATGCCAATCACTTACCTTCAACAATCGATTTATATATGTCCCCAATTAATTATCTATTTATAAAACAACATATTTAATATATCCGACCCCATTTAATTTTCTTGCCAGACCAAAAAAGTCAGCGTATTCTCCGCATCCGACCTGGTGCAATAGGTTTGAGCCATTCAATCTAATGCACGCGATCACCCCACGATGAACACCCACAAGTAAGGAGTGCGCCATGACCAAGGCGTCAGAATTGCAGCAGCTGCAGGAGCAGGGTCTGTATTCCCCCTCGAATGAACACGACGCCTGCGGCGTTGGCTTTGTTGCCCATATCAAGGGCATCAAACGCCATGACATCGTCACGCAAGCGCTGCAAATTCTGATCAATATCGACCACCGGGGTGCCGTGGGTGCTGATCCATTGATGGGCGATGGTGCGGGCATCTTGATTCAGATTCCCGACCAGCTCTACCGCGAAGAAATGGCCTTGCTAGGCGTTGAACTGCCGCCTGCTGGCGAATACGGCGTGGGCATGATTTTCCTGCCTAAAGAGCACGCGTCACGCCGCGCTTGCGAGCAAGAGATGGAACGCGCCATCAAGGCCGAAGGCCAGGTGCTGCTGGGCTGGCGCGATGTGCCAGTAAACCGCGACATGCCCATGTCGCCTGCTGTGCGCGAGAAAGAGCCCATCCTGCGCCAGGTGTTCATCGGCCGTGGTGGCGATGTGATCGTGCAAGACGCACTGGAGCGCAAGCTCTACGTCATCCGCAAAACCGCCAGTGCCAATATCCAGGCGCTCAAACTCAAGCACAGCAAAGAATACTATGTGCCCAGCATGAGCACCCGCACCGTGGTCTACAAAGGCCTGCTGCTGGCTGACCAAGTGGGCCAGTACTACCTGGACTTGCAAGATGCGCGCTGCGTCTCAGCGATTGGTCTGGTGCACCAGCGCTTCTCGACCAATACCTTCCCAGAATGGCCACTGGCCCACCCCTACCGCTATGTGGCCCACAACGGTGAGATCAACACCGTCAAAGGCAACTACAACTGGATGCGCGCCCGCGAAGGCGTGATGGCCTCGCCCGTGCTGGGCGATGACCTGAAAAAACTCTACCCGATCAGCTTTGCCGACCAGTCCGACACCGCCACGTTCGACAACTGCTTGGAACTGCTCACCATGGCTGGCTATTCGATCAGCCAAGCGATGATGATGATGATCCCCGAGCCTTGGGAGCAGCACGAAACCATGGACGAGCGCCGCCGCGCCTTCTATGAATACCACGCTGCGATGCTTGAGCCCTGGGATGGCCCAGCGTCTGTCGTGTTCACCGATGGCCGCCAAATCGGCGCTACGCTTGACCGCAACGGCCTGCGCCCGGCCCGCTACTGGGTCACCGACGACGACCTGGTAATCCTGGGTTCGGAAGCGGGCGTACTGCCCATTCCGGACAGCAAAATCGTGCGTAAATGGCGCCTGCAGCCAGGCAAAATGCTGCTGATCGACCTGGAACAAGGCCGCATGATCGATGACGACGAGCTCAAAGCCAATATCGTCAATACCAAGCCTTACAAACAGTGGAACGACAACCTGCGCATCAAGCTTGACAGCGTGGAAGCGCCGGCGCAAACGGCCAGCACTGCAGAACCTACCGTCTCCCTGCTCAAACGCCAGCAACAATTTGGCTTCACGCAGGAAGACATCAAATTCCTGCTCGCACCCATGGCCGCCAACGGCGAAGAAGGCATTGGTTCGATGGGCAATGACAGCCCGCTGGCCGTCTTGTCTGGCCGCAGCAAGCCGCTGTACAACTACTTCCGCCAGTTGTTCGCGCAAGTGACCAACCCGCCCATCGACCCGATTCGCGAAGCGATTGTGATGTCCTTGGTGTCCTTCATTGGCCCCAAACCCAACCTGCTGGACATCAACCAGGTCAACCCGCCCATGCGCCTGGAAGTGGTGCAGCCAATTCTGGATTTCGAGGGCATTGCCAAGCTGCGCAATATCGAAGCGCTGACCCACGGCAAATTCAAAAGCGCCGTGTTGGAGATCACCTACCCGCTGGCCTGGGGCACCGATGGCGTCGAAGCCAAACTGGCCTCGTTGTGCGCGCGCGCAGTGGATGCACTGAAAGACGGCGCCAACATCCTGATCCTGAGCGACCGCTCTGCCTCGGCAGAACAAGTGGCCATCCCTGCCCTGTTGGCGCTGTCGGCCATTCACCAGCACCTGATCCGTGAAGGTTTGCGCACCACCACCGGTTTGGTCGTTGAGACTGCCACCGCGCGTGAAGTGCACCACTTTGCCGTTTTGGCCGGTTATGGCGCGGAAGCCGTACACCCGTACCTGGCAATGGAAACCCTGCAGGCCATGCACCAGGACCTACCAGGCGACTTGTCGGCTGACAAAGCCATCTACAACTACATCAAGGCGATTGGCAAGGGCCTGTCCAAGATCATGTCGAAGATGGGCGTGTCCACCTACATGAGCTACTGCGGCGCGCAGTTGTTTGAAGCCATCGGCATCAACGGCGAAACCGTAGAGAAATACTTCACCGGCACCCCAAGCCGGGTCGAAGGCATCGGCATTTTCCAAATCGCTGAAGAAACCTTCCGCCAACACCAAGCAGCCTTCAGCGACGACCCTGTGCTGGAGCACATGCTGGACGCTGGCGGTGAATACGCATGGCGTGCCCGTGGTGAAGAGCACATGTGGACACCCGACATGATTGCCAAGCTGCAGCACAGCACGCGTGCCAACAGCTTCAACACCTACAAGGAATACGCGCAGCTGGTCAATGACCAAAGCCGCCGCCTGCTGACCTTGCGTGGTCTGTTCGAATTCAAAATCGACCAAGCCAAAGCCATTCCCGTCGACGAAGTGGAAGCTGCCAGCGAAATCGTCAAACGTTTTGCCACTGGTGCGATGTCGATGGGGTCGATCTCGACCGAAGCCCATGCGACGCTGGCCGTGGCCATGAACCGCATTGGCGGCAAGAGCAATACCGGCGAAGGGGGTGAAGATGAGCACCGCTACCGCAATGAGCTCAAAGGCATTCCAATCAAAGCCGGTGAATCGCTCAAGAGCGTGATTGGCGCGGAGAACGTTGAAATCGACTTGCCCCTGCAAGACGGTGACTCGTTGCGCAGCCGAATCAAACAAGTCGCTTCTGGCCGCTTTGGTGTCACGGCGGAATACCTCAGCAGTGCCGACCAGATCCAGATCAAGATGGCACAAGGCGCCAAGCCCGGTGAAGGCGGCCAGTTGCCAGGCGGCAAAGTGTCTGACTACATTGGCAAGCTGCGCCACTCGGTGCCAGGTGTAGGCTTGATCTCGCCACCGCCGCACCACGACATTTACTCGATTGAGGATTTGGCCCAGCTGATCCACGACTTGAAAAACGTCGCCCCACACGCCTCGATTTCGACCAAGCTGGTCGCAGAAGTCGGCGTTGGTACTGTGGCAGCTGGCGTGACCAAGTGCAAGAGCGACCACTTGGTGATTGCAGGTCATGACGGCGGCACCGGTGCCTCGCCTTGGTCGTCGATCAAACATGCCGGCGGGCCATGGGAAATCGGTCTGGCTGAGACCCAGCAAACCCTGGTGCTCAACCGCCTGCGTGGCCGTATCCGCGTGCAGGCCGATGGCCAGATGAAAACCGGTCGTGACGTGGTGATTGGCGCTTTGCTGGGCGCCGACGAATTTGGCTTTGCCACTGCGCCGCTGGTCGTTGAAGGCTGCATCATGATGCGCAAGTGCCACCTCAACACCTGCCCGGTGGGTGTGGCCACACAAGACCCGGTGCTGCGCCGCAAGTTCTCCGGCAAGCCTGAGCATGTAGTGAACTATTTCTTCTTTGTGGCTGAAGAAGTGCGCCACATCATGGCCCAGCTGGGTATTCGCCGATTCGACGAGCTGATTGGCCGCTCCGATTTGCTCGACACCCGCAAAGGCGTGGACCACTGGAAAGCCCAGGGCCTGGACTTCAGCCGTTTGTTTGCCCAGCCGAATGTGCCAGCCGATGTCGCGCGCTACCATGTCGAGAGCCAGGACCATGACCTGGACAAGGCGCTGGACAACAAGCTGATTGAGCGCAGCCAACCAGCGATCGAGAAAGGCGAACGCGTGCGCTTCATTGAAGTGGCGCACAACGTCAACCGCACAGTCGGTGCGATGCTGTCTGGTGCAGTGACCCGCGTTCACCCGGAAGGTCTGCCAGACGACACGATTCATATCCAGCTCGAAGGCGTGGGCGGGCAATCCTTTGGTGCGTTCCTGGCCAAAGGCATCACCTTGTACCTGATTGGCGAGGCCAACGACTACACCGGCAAAGGCCTGTCAGGTGGCCGCATCGTTGTGCGCCCCAACCTGCACTTCCGTGGTGACGCTGCACGCAACACCATCATTGGCAACACCGTCTTGTTCGGTGCCACCAGCGGTGAAGCCTTTTTCTCCGGCGTTGGTGGTGAGCGTTTTGCCGTGCGTCTATCGGGTGCCACGGCAGTGGTTGAAGGCGTGGGCGACCACGGCTGCGAATACATGACCGGTGGTACCGTGGTCGTACTGGGTAAAACCGGCCGCAACTTTGCTGCCGGCATGAGCGGCGGCGTGGCTTACGTCTACGACGAAGATGGCGAATTTGCCAGCCGCTGCAACACCGCCTCGGTCGCACTCGAACGCGTGCTGCCGCACGATGAGCATGTGTCGCAAATCAATCCGAACATCTGGCACAAAGACCAGACCGACGACAAGCAATTGCGCGCCCTGCTCGAAGCCCATAATCAGTGGACCGGCAGCCGCCGCGCCCGTGAGTTGCTGGACAACTGGCAAAGCGCCCGCACCAAGTTCGTCAAAGTATTCCCAAGCGAATACAAGCGCGCCCTGGCCGAGCTGTACGAGCGCCGCCAGCTGCGCGAAGAAGGCACGGCAGTGGCCGTCAACAACGGTGTGCAAGCAGCTGAGCAGGTCGCACCAAAACGCAAGTCCAGCAAGACTGAAGCCGCCGCCAAATAAAACCATGAGCGGCGCTGGACGGACCGCACGGTGCTCCAGTCCAGCGCCTCTGCCACGATGAACAAGGATTCCTAAAATGGGAAAGACCACAGGTTTTCTAGAATACGACCGGATTGAAGAAGGCTATTTGCCAGTGCAAAAGCGCTTGAAGGACTACAAGGAGTTCGTCATTGCGCTGGACGACTCGCAGGCCAAGATCCAGGGCGCGCGTTGCATGGACTGCGGCACACCGTTTTGCAACAACGGCTGCCCAGTCAACAACATCATTCCAGACTTCAATGATCTGGTCTACCGCCAGGACTGGCGCGCTGCGATTGCCGTGCTGCACAGCACCAACAACTTCCCAGAGTTCACCGGCCGCATTTGCCCGGCCCCCTGCGAAGCCGCTTGCGTGCTGAACATCAACGATGATGCAGTTGGCATCAAGAGCATTGAACACGCGATCATCGACCGCGCCTTTCAAGAAGGTTGGGTCAAGCCGCAATTGCCAAAGACCAAAACCGGCAAAACGGTCGCAGTGGTGGGCGCAGGACCTGCGGGTCTGGCTGCTGCCCAGCAGCTTGCCCGCGCCGGCCATGATGTGACGCTGTTTGAGAAAAACGACCGTGTCGGCGGTTTGCTGCGCTACGGCATTCCTGACTTCAAACTCGACAAAAGCCACATCGACCAACGCGTGGAGCAACTCGTGGCCGAAGGTGTGAAGATTCGCACCAGCGTGCTGATTGCTGGCAAAGATGGTCTGGGTAAAGACAGCAAAGTGACCAACTGGGCCAAAGAAACGATTGCCCCGGAAACGCTGATGGCCGAGTTCGACGCCGTCTTGCTGACCGGTGGTGCCGAACAAAGCCGTGACCTGCCCGTGCCAGGCCGTGAGCTCGATGGCGTGCATTTCGCGATGGAATTCCTGCCGCAGCAAAACAAGGCCAATGCGGGCGACAAGCTGAAAAACCAATTGCGCGCTGACGGCAAGCACGTGGTGGTCATTGGCGGCGGCGACACCGGCAGCGACTGCGTAGGCACCAGCAACCGCCATGGCGCGGCCAGCGTCACGCAATTCGAGCTGATGCCCATGCCGCCCGAGCAAGAGAACAAGCCTTTGGTCTGGCCTTACTGGCCAATCAAACTGCGCACCAGCTCCAGCCATGAAGAAGGTGCAATCCGTGAATTCGCGATTGCGACCAAGGAATTCGTCGGTGAGAAAGGTAAATTGACAGCCGTCAAAACCGTGCGCCTGGAGTGGCAAGACGGCAAGATGACCGAAGTGCCTGGCAGCGAACAAACCATCAAAGCCGATATGGTGTTTTTGGCCATGGGCTTTGTCAGCCCGGTGCAAACCGTGCTCAAAGCCTTTGGTGCTGACACCGATGCACGCGGCAATGTACGCGCCAGCACCGAGCTGGTCGGCGGCTATGCAACCAGCGTGCCAAAACTGTTTGCCGCAGGCGATATCCGCCGTGGCCAGTCCCTGGTTGTCTGGGCAATCCGCGAAGGCCGCCAGGCAGCGCGCGCAGTCGATGAGTTCCTGATGGGTGCGAGCGAACTGCCACGCTGACACCAGCCAAGCACAATGAAAAAGCGACATGCACTGATGCGCATGTCGCTTTTTTTACGAGTATCAATCAATCCAGTGCGCGCGACTGCACAACAATCACAGTTTGGCAATCGACACTTCGGTCGACTTGACCAAGGCCACGACCTCAGAGCCCACCTGCAAGCCCAACTCATCGACCGAGCGCGTAGTAATCACCGACGTCACAACGCCCCACGGCGTTTGGACATCCACTTCGGAGACCACATCGCCACGAATAATTTCCTTGATCTGGCCTTTGAACTGGTTGCGGACATTGATAGCTTGAATGGACATGCTGACTCCTTAAAGCGTGTTGTATGGATTAAATGGCCCACTGCCAGCGCGCTGGCGTGGGACTGGGTGGTGCTTGCGGTGGCTCCGCCTGCGCCGGCTTGGCCAGCACACGGCCGAGCAAGCGTTGCTCTATCGCGGCAAACTCAGCACTGCCGCGCACACGTGGGTGTGCCAGCGTGATGCGCTCATCCAATGCGATCGCACCGTCTTCAATCAGCAGGACACGGTCAGCCAAGGCAATCGCCTCTTGCACGTCGTGCGTGACCAAGAGTGCGGTAAAGCCCAGCTGGCTCCACAAGCGCTCAATCAGCGCATGCATTTCAATGCGCGTGAGGGCATCCAAAGCCCCCAAGGGCTCGTCGAGCAACAGCAGCCGGGGCTCATGCACCAAAGCGCGAGCCAGTGCAACACGCTGGCGTTGCCCACCAGACAAATTCGCTGGCCAATCTTGCGCCCGGTCGAGCAAGCCCACTTGCGCCAGAACCTGCAGTGCATGTTGTTGCTGCGACTTGGGCAGCCCCAGAGCGACGTTGTGCAGCACCGACTTCCAGGGCAATAAACGCGCATCCTGGAACATGATGCGGGTGTTCTCATTGAGGCCCTTCAAGGGCTGGCCATCGAGCGACAACTGGCCAGTACTGGCTGCCTCCAGGCCCGCGACCAAACGCAGCAACGTGCTTTTGCCGCAGCCGCTGCGCCCGACAATCGCAACGAATTCACCGGGCTGCACCTCCAAATCAATCGGGTGCAACACCTCGCGCTCGCCAAAGCGCTTGCTCACCGCCTGCAACTGCAAGCGCACACCCGGCACAGGCTGGGCCTTGGCCGGCTCTTGGCTGGCAGACTGCGCAGCAGTAGCCTGAGTGGTGTACAAACTACCGGTATGTGCGGCTGACTCATAGGCCGATGCCCGTGCAGCGGCGGCCAACTCTGTGGCAAATCGTTTGAATAAAGGCATCGCCTGCTCCTGCTTAACGGTAGTTCGGATTCCAGCGCAGCAAGCGCTTCTCTAATAAACGAGCAAGCGAATCTGCCATCTTGCCCAAAATCGCATACAGCAAGATGCCCACCAGCACCACATCGGTTTGCAAGAACTCTCTGGCATTCATCGTCAGATAACCAATGCCGGACTGCGATGAAATGGTCTCGGCCACAATCAAAATCACCCACATCAAACCCAGCGCGAAACGCAAACCAACCAGAATCGAGGCCAAAGCACCCGGCACAACAACTTGCCAATACAGCTGCCAGCGCGATAAGCCATAGGCGCGCCCCATCTCCACCAACTGCGGGTCAACACTTTTAATGCCGTGGTAGGTGTTGATGTAGATCGGGAAAAACACCGCCACAGCAATCAGAAACAGCTTGGCGGCCTCGTCAATGCCGAACCACAGAATCACCAGCGGAATCATCGCCAGCGCCGGGATATTGCGCACCATCTGGATGCTGGAATCGAACAAGGCATCGCACCACTTGGCCGAGCCGTTCACAAGGCCAAACAGCAAGCCCAGCCCGCCACCAATGGCAAGCCCCAAGAAGGCGCGCTGCGTACTCACAAGCACATGCTTGTAAAGCTCTCCGGACACCGCCAAATTCCAGAATGCCAGCACCACATGTACTGGCGATGGCAAGACCCGGGCAGACAACCAGCCCAGCGACGACGACAGCTGCCACACTGCGACCAATAACAGCGGCACCAACCAGGGCAGCAGCACCCCTACACTGCCTGCAAGCAGGCGCTTGTGTTGTGCTTGCAGTTGATCGCCCGCCTTACTGCTTGTCTGGCTGCGCACCCTCTTACACGCTTGACTGAACCCACGCCAAGCAGATCGCTCAGACGGAGCCTGCTGCAATGAAGGCATTGCAGAGGTCGATAGCTCTTGAACCGGTGATGGCATAAGCCTCTCCTTGATATCAAATGCAAGCGTGCGGACACACTGTCAGCAGCCCATGTCGAGCGGCGTGCAGGCCGCTCATCGCCTAAGAACGCGTTTACGTTCTTAGCTTTGTGCCACCTTCGGGGTGTACAAATTGGCCACCACTTCACCAATGCTGAAGTCGTGCTGGCCTTGCAAGCCCTTGTGCAAGGAGGGCGGCAGCAATGGAAAGACCAATTCGGCAAAGCGGTACGACTCTTCCAGGTGTGGGTAGCCAGACAACACAAAGTCTTCAATGCCCAAAGCGGCATATTCCTTGATGCGCTCAGCCACTTGTTCAGCACTGCCGACCAAGGCCGTGCCAGCGCCGCCGCGCACCAGGCCCACACCGGCCCACAGATTGGGGCTGATTTCCAGGTCTTTTCTGGTTTTGCCTTGACGGCCTTTGTGCAGTGCGGCCATGCGTTGCTGGCCAACCGAGTCCATGCGCGCAAACGCAGCATGCGCGACGGCTGCTGTTTGCTCAGACACATGGCTGATCAACTCATCGGCTGCCTGCCAAGCGGCTTCTTCGGTCTCTCGCACAATCACATGCAAGCGAATGCCATAACGCAATGTGCGACCACGCCGCTGGGCTTTTTCACGTACATCCGCGAGTTTTTCTGCCACCGCTGCAGGCGGCTCACCCCAGGTCAAATAGGTGTCTACTTGCTCAGCGGCCAAGTGGTGCGCCGCTTCAGAGGAGCCACCGAAGAACACCGGTGGATACGGTTTTTGCAGCGGCGGGTACAGCAGCCTCGCGCCCTTGACGCTCAGATACTGGCCGTCATAGTCGTAGGGCTCACCGGTGTGGCTGCGCGTCAAAATCTCGCGCCAAATACGAATGAATTCTTCCGATTCCTGGTAGCGCTGGGCGTGGTTGAGAAACAAGCCGTCACCTGCCAGTTCTTCTTCGCTGCCACCAGTGACCAGATTGACCAGCAAACGCCCCCCAGACAAACGGTCAAAGGTCGCTGCCATGCGCGCAGCCAAGGCGGGCTGGTGCAGGCCGGGTCTGACTGCCACCAAGAACTTCAGGCGCTGCGTCACGGGCAGCAACGCTGACGCCACGACCCACGGGTCTTCGCAAGAGCGGCCAGTCGGAATCAACACGCCTTCGTAGCCCAGGCTGTCGGCGGCAGTGGCGATTTGCTGCAGGTATTTCAAATCCAGATTTCTGGAGCCTTTGGCAGTGCCAAGATAGCGGCTGTCGCCGTGCGTAGGAATAAACCAAAAAATCGACATGGTGTGTTCTCGTCATGGTGTGCATGGGAATAGGCAGCACACGCTCAGTTGCAAAATCACAGGCAGGGCATTACGGCCTGCCCTGGCGGCCCAGACTCTTGCTGAGCAGCGGCTCAGCGGAGAATTTGAGCAAGCTCTTACACAGCGGCCTCTTTCAAGTTCAAAGCTTTGGGGATGAGTTTCAGCTCAAGGAACGTGTCAGCAATGTGCTGCTGCTCGGCCAATACCTCAGGCGTGATCGGCAGCACGCCAAACTCGCCACGACTGAGGTAGCGCTGCACCACTGGCAGCGGCAGGCCCAATATGGCGGCCAGCTCTTGTGCCGCTGCCTCGCGGTTATCACGCACCCACACATCAACGGCATTGAGCTCATCAATCACTGCAGCGATCACATCGGCATTGTTCTTGGCGTAATCCAGCGATGAGAAGTAGTAACCACGGTTGTTCACCACGTCCTTGGCATTGGCGATTTGACGCGCCTCCAGACTGGTTTCTGCAGCGGCCAGGAACGGATCCCAAATCAACCAGGCATCGACTGCGCCACGTTCAAAAGCGGCACGGGCATCGGCAGGCGGCAAGAACACCGGTTGCACATCCGAATACTGCAAGCCATGCTTTTCCAGCAACTTGACCAGGAAATACTGGACGTTCGAGCCCTTGTTGAAAGCCACACGCTTGCCCTTGAGGTCGCCAACGCTTTGAATCGGCGAATCCTTGGGCACGATCACGGCCTCCAGCTGCGGCCGTGGCGGGGTAGAGGCCACATAAGCCAAAGGGGCCCCTGCAGCTTGGGCAAAAATCGGTGGTGCTTCGCCGACATCGCCAAAATCAATCGCGCCGACATTCAAGGCTTCCAATTGCACCGGGCCGGCATTGAATTCGGTCCAGGTCACGCGCACGCCCAGTGGCGCCAGCTTTTCCTCCAAAGTACCGCGCGCCTTGAGCAGACTCAAAAGTCCTTTTTGGTGGCCAATGCGCAGCACGCGTGTGCGTGCTGGCTGGCTGGCCTGCGCAAACGCGGGCAAGGACCACGCCGGCAACGTGGCCAGCGCAAGCTGGCCCAAGCCTTGCAACGCCTGTCTGCGACTCAAGCGCGATGGCAGCGTTTGCGCGCTGGGCTGTGTCGATTCGGAATGGATTTTCTTCATGGCCTATGCCGATCAAAAAAATGGGGTGGAAAGGCTGCAGCTCATAGCTGCCATACCAAGCAAGCTCAAGCTCAAGCGCAACCTCATGCACATTCAAAAAAAAAAATAAGGCGCAGCACCCCCTGCACTGATAAGCGGCAAGGCCGATTTCAGTCAATGGAGCCGTGTTTTTGGGAAGCTAGCGGGCGTCTACACATGACCGTGACACTGGCAAGCCTGGCTCCTCATGCATGCTGCTGTGCCTGTGCGCTGGCTTGTAAGACAGCCGCCGTGCTGGGCGCCATCAGTTGGCAAACCACACCGTCGCACGGTGGCAAATGGGCTTGAAGTCGGCCAACACAGGCTGCGGTACAGCCTGGTTGACACCCCCCATGCCCCAGTGAAAGGCCGTGGTTTCTTTGATACGCAGCCATATCGATGCATGGCGGGCCTGGGGGTCACTCACATCAGCAGCGCAGGTCACAGCCAAAGTCAAGCCTTTGCCCTGCTGCCTGGATGTCACCGGGGCATTGGCTTGGATATGGGATTTTTGGGACCTTCTCTTGACTTTCAATGGCATGGTGACTCTCCTGACTGGTTTGCTAACGCCCATCAATCACTCGATGGCGACTCGACAATGGCCCTGGTTTCAAACACCGTAAGCCGGAATACGTGCATAGGCACTGGCCAGCGAACTGCCCATGGCGCGGTACTGCGCGGCTTCAAAGGCCGCTGAATCCTGCGCGTGCAACCACCAGGCCTGTGTGGCCGCCTTGCTGCTGAGCACGGCTTGCAAAACCTCATCCAAACGCTGCAAAACGTCCTGGTGCACCACATAGCTGGCGCCTTCTGGCAGCAGCGTCACTTGGTGGTCCTGCGCATACACGCCGGGCACAATGCGCTCGGCGCCCAAGGACTGCAGGACCGGCGCAATGGTTTGCGCCAGCGTGACCGTCTGGCCTTTTTGCACGCCAGTGGCCAGTAGCGCCACGGTTTTGCCTTGCAAGGCATCAGCAGGCAGCACGTCCAGAAACACCTTGAGCAAACCGCTGAATGCCGCTTGGTAAACCGGCGCAGCAATCACCACCGCTTGCGCTTGTGCGACAGCTTGCACGGCCAAGCGAATCGCGCCTTCTTGCACCGACTGGCTCAGCAGGCTGGCCGATGGCAAGTCCGCAATGCACAGCTGGCGAGGCGAATGTCCAAGCACGTTGAGCTTTTGCCGAGCTGCTGCCAACAAGGCAGCACTGCGCGAGCGTGGCACTGGACTGGCATTGACCAAGATGATTCCCATGACTAACTCCTGCGATGTGGTGCGTGGTAAAAAGCAGCCCAGGTTGGGCGTGTGCAATCAGCGTTTGGTGTAGATCTGGTCAAACGAAGCACCGTCGGCAAAGTGGTCTGCCGCAGCCTTGCTCCACCCGCCGAACTTCTCGTCGATCGTGAACAACTCCAGTTGGGGGAATTGCTCCGCGTATTTGGCTTTGATGGCGGCGTTGGTTGGACGGTAGAAATTGCGCCCGGCAATGTCCTGGCCCTCTTCGCTGTACAAATACTCCAGGTAGGCATTGGCCACTTCGCGCGTGCCTTTGCGGTCCACCACTTTGTCGACCACGCTGACCGAGGGCTCAGCCAAAATACTCAGAGAAGGCACAACAATTTCAAACTGGCTGCTGCCCACTTCTTTCAAAGCCAGAAATGCTTCGTTCTCCCAGGCCAGCAGCACATCGCCCAAACCGCGCTGCGTGAACGATGCCGTGGCACCCCGTGCACCGGCATCCAGCACGGGCACGTGTTCAAACAGTTTTTGCACATACTCTTTGGCTTTGTCATCACCACCGTAGTGGCGACTGCCATATTCCCATGCAGCCAGGTAGTTCCAGCGCGCACCGCCGCTGGTTTTGGGATTGGGTGTAATCACCTCAACACCTGGCTTGATCAAATCATCCCAATCTTTGATGCCCTTGGGGTTGCCAGCGCGCACCAAGAACACAATGGTGGACGTGTACGGCGCTGAATTGTGCGGCAAACGGGCTTGCCAGTTCTCAGGCAGGTAATTGCCATTGGTATGCAAGGCATCCACGTCACCGGCCAAGGCCAAGGTCACAACATCTGCCTCCAAACCGTCAATCACCGAGCGCGCCTGCTTGCCTGAGCCACCGTGTGACTGCTGGATGCTCACGTCCTGGCCTTTGGTCTCTTTCCAGTGCTTGGCAAATGCCTGATTGAACTGTGCATACAATTCGCGCGTGGGGTCGTAGGACACGTTCAAAAGTTTGACCGTCTCTTGCGCCTGCACTGTCGCCAAACTGCCCAGCAGCAGTGCAGACACCCCCAGAGCTGCTGCGGTCAAGCTTTTCTTGATAAAGTAGCGGCGAATTGTCATCTTGTTGCCTTTGAGAAATAAGTAGTGTTTTCGAATGACCACGATTGTGCGGATTTCGTCTTAACACCAGAACTACTTATTTCTCACTACTAAATTACGAAGAGATATATATGGCCCACATGGTTCAATGCATCAAATTAGGTACCGAAGCAGAAGGTTTGGATTTCCCACCGTATCCAGGCGAGCTGGGCAAGCGCATTTACGAAAGCGTCAGCAAAGCAGCCTGGGCAGACTGGATGAAGCACCAGACCATGCTGGTCAATGAAAACCGCCTGAACCTGGCCGATGCCCGCGCGCGCCAATACCTGGCACGTCAAATGGAGCAGCACTTTTTTGGTGCTGGCGCCGATGCGGCCCAAGGCTACGTCCCGCAACAATAAGCTGGACGGTCTCTCTGCCCATTAGAGCCTCTGGCACTGGCGTGCTGCGCCAGCCCACAGGGCTGCTCAAGCGAGCAGCGCCTACTTCTACTGATAGATGGCTTGTGCCCAGTCCTTGTGACTGGGCTTTTACCTTGTGCTTGACCCCATGAACCACGCCAGCGAACCCGAATCGTCACCCCAAGCCATTGACTGGCTCGAAGATGGTTCGCCTTTTTCGACGCGGTTTAATGACCGCTACCACAGCCGCCGCGACGGCGGCCTCCTCCAGTCTGTCGGCAGTTTTTTGCATGGCTGCCATTTGCCCTCTGCCTGGGCGAAGCACAATAGCTGGTGTGTGCTGGAGACAGGCTTTGGTCTGGGCCTGAATTTTTTGGTCACATGGCAAGCCTGGCGCGATGACCCAGAGCGCCCGCAGCAACTGCATTTTGTCTCGACCGAGGCCTGGCCCGTCAGCGCCGCAGAAATCCTAGCGGCCGCCCAGCAGCGCTACCCACAGCTGCTGGAACTCGCGCAAGCATT
Source organism: Lampropedia aestuarii (assembly GCF_004803635.1). GTDB lineage: Bacteria > Pseudomonadota > Gammaproteobacteria > Burkholderiales > Burkholderiaceae_C > Lampropedia > Lampropedia aestuarii. Next base: position 172,186 of record NZ_SSWX01000002.1, read on the forward strand.
GGTGCAGCAATACTGGGATATGCACAGCGGCATCCACCGCATCAGCCTGGACAACAACCGTGTGCATTTGACGCTGGCAATTGGCGATGCCCAGCAATGGCTGCGCAGCCAGTCGTGGCAAGCCGACAGCGTGTACCTCGATGGTTTCAGCCCAGCCAAAAACCCCGACATCTGGAGCTTGGACACCCTCAAAGCGGTGGCGCGTTGCTGCAAAGCCGGCCAGACCCGGTTGGCGACCTGGTGCGCCGCACGGCACGTGCGCGATGCATTGTCGCAAGTAGGGTTTCAGGTCGAGCGCGTTGCTGGCATTGCACCGAAAAAACACAACGTGCAAGCGCTCTACGCACCGGCATGGCCGCTCAAAAAGCGCAGCCTGGACACGGCTCTGACGCCCCCCTTGCCTGTGGCCTTGCGCACTGCCAGCACACGGCGCTGCGTTGTCATCGGTGCGGGGATTGCGGGCGCCAGCACCGCACGCGCAATGGCTGAGCGGGGCTGGCATGTCACCGTGGTAGAGCGCGCAGGCGGCATCGCGCAAGGTGCATCGGCCTTGCCTGCAGGCCTGTTTGCGCCGCACATCACGCCCGACGATGCGCCGCTGTCACGCCTGACGCGCGCAGGCCTGCGCGCCACGCGTAAAACCGCCAAGCGCCTGCTGCGAGAGGCGCTGGACTGGCAAGCCAGCGGTGTGATTGAGCACCGTGTGGACAAGCACAAGGGCTTACCGCTAAATCCTGCAACAGATGGCATCGCCAGCCAGGCGTCGATCAATGCCAGCGCCGAGCAGCGCCTGCAAGCAGGCATTGATGCACAGGGCGACTCCCCAAGCCCCGGATCCCACCCAGCCATTTGGCACGCGTATGCAGGCTGGATCAAGCCGGCCCAATTGGTGGCAGCTTTGCTGGACCATCCTTTGATTGAAGTGCACACGCACACCACAGTCTTGGCCATTACGCCGGCTACCCCTCTTATTACCCCGCCTATTGCACAGTCGCAGACGCCTTCTGAAGCATCGCCAACAGCGCCTTGGTCGACCTGGAGTGTTCGGCTGGCTGCCACGCAAGCACAGGCCGCCAAGCCAGCGGCAGAAGCCATACAGGCGGACTGTGTCATCATCGCCGCCGCCCACCAGAGCAAAGACTTGCTAGCGCCCCTGAGCAGTACCACTTGGCCGCTCAACGCTGTGCGCGGCCAAGTGGCCTGGGGCGATGCCACAGACACCAAAGCCACCTGGCCTGCCTGGCCAATCAATGGCAAAGGCAGCCTGATTCGTGTGCCCCAGGACACGCCGAACCAAACCGCTGGTGCGCACTTTTGGATCAGCGCAGGGACTTTTGAGCGCGAGCACGCTTTGGCCGCCCCCAATTCGGCTGACATTGCCACGGCACTGGCAACCAACCGCCAACGCCTGGGGATTTTGATGCCTGCAATAGGCGCGCACTTGGCCGAGCAGTTGTTTGACGCCGCAGCGCCATCGCTGCGTACCTGGAGTGGCGTGCGCTGCACGGTGGCTGACCGCACGCCGTTGTATGGTGCGATCAGCACGCAGCAGCCCAATCTGCTATTGGCCACAGGACTGGGTTCGCGCGGCCTGACCCTGTCTTTGCTGTGCGCCGAAGCCTTGGTCTGTGCGCTGCATGAAGAGCCACTGCCGATCGAGCAATCGCTGGCCAAACTATTGAGTACCAGCCGCATCTAGCGGCCCACCAATTTCAGCCTCGCACCGCGATGGACTGGCTGCTGCTTCAAGGCCTGCCAAATGCAGGCGTTTGAGAGGCTGCTCATCAGCTCTGCGCTGGATGCGTCGACAAGCCCTGGTTTGTCTCGCGGACATGGCGCCGCCTATCGGCAAAACGCACCGGTGCCTGCGCATTCAAAGGCAACTGCAGCACCGTCAGCCTGGCAAAGGTGGGTTTGAGTCCCACCCGGTGCAAGCAGGCGATAAGCCCGCTGCTCGACATCCAAAGGCGCTACCGCTGCTGTGCTCCAACATGGCCTACCACTGGATGCGGGCCACACTTTCGGCGCTGCCCTGCGGGTCCTTGTCACTGTTTTTAATCGTGACAAACACCGCACCTGACTGCGCATCCAAGGCCAAGCTATTGGGGTGCGATGGCAATGCAAAAGTCTTGAGCAACGCGTGTGTGCGGCTGTCGTATACAGTAACCGAAGCCGAATCACGGTTCGTCACATACAAGCGCTGGCGCGGCTCATCAATCAGCAAGGCCACAGGGCGTTGGCCGGTCGCAATACTGCTTTGCACCTGGCCCGTCGCTGGATCAATCACCGCGACTCGATTGCCATCACCGCGAATGTGGTAGTCCAACTTGGCGATTTTTTCACGCACGGTATTGGGATTGTCTGAGCCATGGTCAGTTGCCAACACCTGGCCGGTGCTGCGGTCCACTGCCAGATTGAGCAATTGGTCGGCGGCAATCTCATGGGTGTGTAGCAGCTCCAGGCTGCTTGTATCCACGGTCAGCAACTGGCCTTGCATATTGCTCACATACACCTTGCCTGCTTTGGCATCCAGCGCAATGCCTGCGGCACCAAAACCAAAACCGGGAATGACTTTTTCTAATTGCAGCGTGTCGGTATCCATCACATACAAGACGCCATCGCTGAACCACAGGCCGGGGGCGTATAGGCGGTGATTGGCTTTGTCCAACACCAGCTCACGCAAATTGAATGGATAGCGCTGCACGATTTTGCCTGTGTGGTCAGGTGCTTCAATCTGCTCGGCCAGTTGGGCTACGCCCACGATGCCATTGCTGGCGGTGTCAATCACCGTGACCGAGGCATGGAACGCATTGCCCACATACAAGCGGTTGCTCTCATCATCCAGAGTCAGTCCCAAGCCTGGGCGCTCGAGCATGATTTCAGCCTGCACGGCCAAAGTGTTTGGGTCGAGCCTGTAAATGCGGGGCTTGGGTGCATCGGCCTCTCGGCCACCGGCCGAAGCCACAAACACCGCGTTGTGCTTGGCCGAGTAGGCGATTTCATACAAAGCAGGCGCCAACGCCTGGCGAGTGACTTGCTCGCCCACCGCCGCGTGTTGAGAAGTCGAAGCGGTATCCATAGCAGTTGGTGGAGTGTGTTGACAAGCGGCCAAAGTGGCGGCTGCCACCAGGCCCAGGCTGAAACGCAGGAAAGTCTTTTGCATCATAAACCTCTGAAGAAACAATGGATTGAAAAACAATGGATTGAAAAAGGCGCGTCTTGGAACCCTCAGGCCTTCTGGCGCGCACGCTCGTGGTAGCGGTTGATCAACAGCAAAGCAACGACGACCAGGCCGGCCGCCGCACTGGTATGGCCACTGAATAAGGCCAGGCCAAACCCCCAGCCTTTAGCCTGCACGGCCACCACCAAACCCAGCACCAACAGCCCCCAGCCGATGGCGCGCAGCAGCCAGTTGGCACCCTGCGAGAAGCTGCGTGCCCACAGATCGTTTTGGTGGCGCTCCATCGCCAATGCCAGGCAGAAAAAACCGGCCCATGCGCTCAGCCCCATCAGCGCATGGGCCCAAGATGCCAGAGTGTTCATACAGAGACCTCTTGTTGCTGGGCGACTGCATTAGCATCGGCCTTGGTGTGCGGTTGTGCCCTTGCCTTGGCTTTTGGTTTGAGCCTGGGCTGGTGCTTGAGCGTGCGATAAGCCAGCCAAGCATGGGCTGCAGCAAAAACCCACAGGCTCAAATCAAAGCCAGCAAATACCCAATCGCCCAGCCACACGCTGCGCAGCAGGCCCCGTTCGGTGAAAAACGTGTTGACCACAGGCAAAGCCGCCAATAGCACGGCAGCAACCAGCAGCAACTCGACCCAGGCGCGTTTGGCCGGTCGCAGCAAGGCCCAAGCCAGCGCACCTAACCAGACGATGAAAAAGCCATTGATTTCAGCAGCGGCGCGATTGGCAAGATCCAAAGGCAAAAGGCGGTTGAGCCAGAAATATGCCGCAATGGCGACCGACAAGCCCGCAATCGTGGCGATGTTGAGCCGCTCGACCAGACGAAAACCAAAGTGCGGCTGCGCGGGGTCGGGCAGCCGTGCTCGGCGCTTGACGGTCCACAGCACCAAGCCCGTGCCCACCATGGCCGTGCCTGCCAAACTGACGATGAAGTACAGCCAACGCGTGACACTATCCGCGAAGCGCCCCAGATGCAGGCCATAAAGCACGCCACGCGTTTCTGCCGCAATGCCGCCACCGTCTTGACGCGCCAGCAACTTGCCATTCGTTCCATCAAACACCAAGGCGCGCTGGGTGGTGCTGAGCTTGCCTTGCTCGCCCTGCGTGATCACTACCTGGGCCTTGGCGTCACCCGGATGCTGCACGCTCACCGAGCCGATATGGGGCGACTGCCACATCTGCTGGGCCTGCAAGACCATCTCAGCCACCGACGCCAGAGGTGCAACCTCGCCACTTGGGCGGCTATTCACAGCCTGGCCACCGCGCATGTGCGCCTGGAATTGCTGGCGCTCTGGCGCCGTCGGAAAGGCCACATCGACCGACCACGGCAAATACAGCAACATCAAAGTCACCAGGCCACTCCAGGTGATCATGAAGTGAAACGGCAAACCCAGCACCGACAAAGCGTTGTGTGCATCAAGCCAGCTGCGCTGTCCTTTGCCCCAGCGGAAGGTGAAAAAGTCGGCGAAGATCTTCTTGTGCGTGATCACGCCGCTGATGATGGCCACCAGCATGAACATCGCGCACACGCCCACAATCCAGCGCGCCCACATCGCGGGCATGTAGTGCAGATTGAAGTGGAAGATATAGAAAAAATCTCCGCCCCGCGTTGCGCGGGCCTGCACTGGCTCACCGGTTGACGGGTCGTAACTGGCATTGACCACGCCGCGCATGCCAGGCAATCGCCGGCGTGGCTCGGCAGATGGCGAGGCTGCTGCTTGCGCCGCCAGGCTTTCGCTGCGATAGCTGACGGCAACCAAGGGGTTGCGTGCGCTGGGCGGTGTGATGCTCAGCTGCGACACATCTGGCGCCAAGCCCAACGTTTTGTCGACATAGCGCTGCACCACTGCAGCCGTATCCTGCGCCTGTGGTGCGTGCACGGCTGGCAACTCTGGCCGCATGTACAGCGAAGTCTCGTCGCGAAAAAAAGCCAGTGTGCCGGTCAAAAACACCGCATACAAAATCCAGCCGGCCAGCAAGCCAGTCCAAATATGCAAGTCAGACATGGTTTGCCGCAAACCAGGGGCCTTGGCATGTTTGGCCCCAGCGCTTTTAGCCACTAGCGGAGCTTGAAGGATTTGAGGAACTTGAGGTTCCTGAGGCACAGGCGGACTCTCAGCCATTGCAGCAGTCACCGGCGAAGAAGCACTATGGGGCGCAGACATTGCAAACCATACAAAGAGAATGAACAACAAGGACCATGCACAGCGCCATCACAGCGCGCTGCCACTGCCGCCAACAAGCAATCCAAACCTGGTACAGCACACTGGCAGTCCAGGCCTGAAACAATGCGCAGCGCATCTGCACTAGCGCGCCACCCATGCGAACGGCAGCAGCACAGCAGCAGCCACGCACAGGCCTAGCCATGCCCGCATGGCACTGCGCACAGCAAACACCCAAATAATGGCTGCGGCGTAAACCAAAAAGCTCGCAAGCAAACCGGCCAAAGCCGCTTCAGGGCGTGAGGTGGGCAAAGCCAAGGCGGCAAGCGTCGTCAGCACCGCCAGCCCATAGCCGCCCAACACCGCCGCGACTACGCGCGACAACAATGGGCCGTAGCGGCTCAGCCATGCGCGGCCCGCATGCAGTGGCGGCCAAGCCTCCCCTGTCATCACCACTGGTAGCGCAGCGCCAATTGGGCATTGCGCGGTGGGCCGTATTTGGCGCGGAATGGCACGTAGTTGTCGTAGTACTGCTTGTCAAACAGGTTGTTGATATTGAGCGTGGCCTGCCAGTAGCTGTTGAAGCGGTAACCCAAATGCACGCCAACCGTGGTGTAGCTGCCGTGCGGCGGGGTGTCCAACGCACCTACGCCTGGCAAGGACAGGCCTGCGCTACCAGCGCCCACAGTCCACATCTCGCGTTTGTCATGCCAGTGCACGGTGCTGGCTGCACTCAGGCCGCTGAGTGCGCCGCTGAATTGGTAACTGGTGCCGAGCTTGAACATTTGGCGCGGGATGTGCGTGTTGATCGCCTCGCCTGCGCCATTCGTGGTTCTGGTATTGCTGTAAGCGGCAAACACCTGCCAGTTGCGCGACAGGAACCCTGTGGTTTCCAACTCAACGCCGCGCGAGCGATTGCCTTTGCCTGTGGACTTGTAGGCCTGGCCACCATCGGGCAAGGAATTGAGTGGCACGCTGTCATCGAGCACGGCCAAATTGTCTTGTTTGGCCTCAAACACCGCCACGTTGAAGTTCAGGCGCTTGTCCAGTAGCTCGGCTTTCAGACCAAGCTCGATGTTTTTACCAGTAATGGGGTCAAGGAAGTTGTTGTTTTTGTCGCGGTAGTTTTGCGGCTTGAAGATTTCGCTGTAACTGGCGTAAGCGGTGTAATCCGGGTTAATCGCATAAGTCACACCCACAAATGGGATGAGCTGGCTCGAATAGTCCAAGCGGCCATTGGTCGATGCCAGCACACCGCTGGTGTTGTAGTTCTCGCGGTAGGTTTTGTAGTTCGACAAGCGCCCGCCGACGATCACGTGCAGCGGATCAGCCACATGAAAACGTGCACTGCCAAAGTAACCAAACTGCTGCGTCACCGTGCGGGTTTTGGCACCGGTCCACACCACCTTGGGCGCGGGCATTGAGCCGTCCCAGTTGTAGATATTGGGCACGTTGTAGTCTTGTGGTGAATCAAAGTCCAGTGTGTGTGCGGTATCGGCGCTGCGCGTGCCACTGATGCCAACCGACAGCTGGTGGGTGCGACCAAACAGGCTGAATGGGCCATTCGCATTGACCTCGGCATTGTCCTGGTAGCGGTAGCCGTTGGCGGCCATGTTCGGGCGCACGCTCCAGCCCGATCCGTCTGGGTTGATCACAGTCACCAGCCTGGGAATGGTTGAGCCATTGCCCGAGAGCAGCGCATCGCCACTGTTCTTGTTGTGGCTGTACGCCAGTTTGGTTTTCCAGCCATTGTCAAACGCATGGTCCAGATAGACAAAGCTGTTGTTGTAGCGCTTATTCCAGTAGGTCCAGGTCGGCGCAACCGTGATCGAGCGCGGCAAATCAATGCGCGCGCCAGTGCTGTCATACAGCGGAATACCGGTGTTGGATTCGCCATCCATGTTCGTGGCCTGGTAGTCGTGGCCAAAGGTCAGCAATGTACGCGGCGCCAGATCGACCTCGAAAGTACCAGACAGCAGCGAGTCATCTTCGCTTCTGAAATTGACGAACGAGTCGGTCTGGCGGTGCGCCGCAATGATGCGGCCCCGCACACGGCCATCTTCAGTCAAGGGACCGCCAAAGTCTCCCGTCACACGGCGGTGGCTCCAGGTACCCACAGCCACCGAAGCGCTGGCCGCAAAGGTTTTGCCAGGGCGCTTGCGCATCATATTGACTACCGCCGACGGATCACCTGCCCCGGTGACCAAACCGGTCGCACCACGCACAACCTCAACGCGATCGTACAGCGAGGAATCCAAAATACTGGCATTGAATGGGCCCCGGCCGGTGGCGCGGTAGCTGCCCTGCAAACCATCGACTTGCATATTCGTGATGTCAAAGCCGCGCGAGGTGAATTGGTAGCCGCCGCCTGGCGCGGCCGTGCTTGCGGTCACGCCGGTGGTGTGCAGCAGCACATCATCCACGGTTTGCAGGCCCAGCTCATCGATTTGCTGGTGCGTGATCACGCTGACCGACTGCGGTGTTTCCTGCAAGCGCAAGCCCATACGGGTGGCTGTGTCGGTTTGCCCAACAGGTGCGTACATGCCGGTATATTCGCTGGAGGCATCGGTGGGCGAGATCTCTGCGCTGACCACTACTTCCTGCAGTGCATCGCCTTTGGCACCGACTGTTGCTGCAGCGCCTTGCACCGCCGCCTCGAGTGGCTCACGCACGCTAAATACACCCTCACCTTGGCCCACGGCTTCAAGACCGCTGCCTTGCAGCGCTTGTTTCAACGCGGCGGCAGGCGACAGCAGACCTTGCACGCCGGGGCTGCTGAGGCCTTGCAGCGAAGCCGCATCGTACTGAATGATCAAGCCAGCATGGCTACCCAAACGCTCAAGGACTTGCTGCAAGGAACCTGCTGCAATCGCGTATTGCTGCGTTTGCGCCACTTCCTGGGCTTGGGCCATGACCGCATCATGGTGCACAACCGCCATGCCCACACCAGCCATCAGCAGTGCCTGCGTCAAAGCCTTGGCGATGCTGTGGCGATGAAACACCGGCACTGCAGCGGCGCTCTTCTGAGCTGCTGCAAAGCAAGAATTGGGGGTAGTGGCGCGCGCTGCAGTGGTGCTTGTGGCCGCAGTGCAAAGAGGTGTCGATTGCATACAAATACCAGAGAAATGACCAAGTCAATGCCAATGCAGGAGGCACGCGCAGTTGGCTGCGGCACCATCCAGACACGCTCCTCCATAAGAACATGCACAGGGCTGCTCAGCACCTCATGACACGGACGATGGGGTGCATATGCAGACGCCTAATCACTGGCTTCTACTTCTCATGCCAATCGAGATCCCAAAAAGCCTCAGCCAAATGCACTTTTTTGAAAATATTTTTCATCCAAGGCCAAGAACGTGTTCACCATCTCCCCCTCCGCAGGGATTTTGCAGAGCGCCCCTAACTGGCTGAGCTTCGAGCAGTCACCGTGACCCACCATTCAGTGCGTTTGTGCACGGCGATTGGCAAATTCATCGCCAGGGCCTGCAGCAACTTGTTCGTATCAGCCACAGGAAAAATGCCTGATACCCGCAGATGGGCTGCGCTGTCATCACAGACCAAACGGCCACGCCGGTAACGGGCCAGTTGCGCAATGAATTGAGGCAGTGGCATATCACGGGCGATGATGCTGCCCTGCGTCCATGCGGCGTCGGATTCGCTGTAAGGGGTCAAGGCCTCCAGCGCAGTCTGCGTCAAGCGCAGCTGGTAACCGGCTTGCACTATTTGGGTATTTATGCCTGTGCGGTCTAGGGCTTGCACTGCCCCGCTCAGAACACCCAAGTGCGTGCGGCCATCGTCTTGCCGAACCGTAAAACGCGTGCCCAAAGCCTGCATGCGGCCTTGCTGCGTCTGCACCCATAAGGGCCGCTCGTCTGGCTTGGCCCAGCCAGCCTGGCGCTCGTGGGCGGTAGTGATGTGGATTTCGCCCTGCTCCAGCACAAGCAGCCGCTGCGTGGCACTGAAGCGCACATTCAAAGCGGTGGCGGTATTCAACACCACCACCGAGCCATCGGCCAGTTCGATGTGCCGCTGCTCACCCGTTGCCGTGCTGTAATCGGCCACCCACAGCTGCCACTGGCCACTGCGTTGCAGCACTTGCCATGAGGCCGTACCTGTAAAAACCAGTGCACCGAACAACTTCAAGGCCTGGCGGCGTTTGCGCACGCCAGCCTCAGACTGCAGTGCTCCGTCCTTGTGGGCCTGGGCTTTGAGCGCCTGGCATAGCAAAGCTGCTTGCGCCGATGCCATGCCACGCGAATCACCGCTGCGCAAACGGGCTTGAAAACGTTGCAAATGCGCCCATGCAGCCGCGTGTTCGGGGTGCGCGTCGTGCCACTGCCTAAAGTCATGCCACGCAGCACTGGCGGGCGGCTCATCGTCGAGTACGACCATCCAATGGGTTGCCTGCTGCGATACTTCGCGCGCGAAAGCGTACGCTGGTGGCGCAAACAAGGACTCCGTTGTGTTGGCTGCGGCCATCGCGCCACCATGGACTACGCCGCTCATGCTTCTGTCCATTCAAAACAACAGGCGTGCAAACCTTGGGCGATATAGCGCTGCACGGTGGCGCGTGAGAGATTGAGTTCAGCAGCAATCTCTGCCTGGCGCATGCCATCGAGTTGCGCCAGCAAGAAAGCCTGTCTGACCAGGCTTGGCAAACCACTCAAGCGGCGGTCTACCTCTACCAAATCCTCGAGCACCAGCGCCTGCTCTTCCGGGCTGAGCGCATAGTCCTGCGGCAATTGCATCAGCAACTCGTAATAAGTTGCCTCCAAGGCCCCACGTCGCAAAAAATTCACCACGATGCCTTTGGCAATTGTGGTGAGCATAGCGCGCGGCTCACGCACCGCTGTCACATCCTGGCGGGTAAACAAGCGCTCAAAGGTGTCATGTGCCAGGTCCTCGGCATCGTTGCGGTTGTACAAACGCCGCAGCAACCATGCCTGCAGCCAGGCATGGTGGTCTCGGTAAATCGATTCGACACGGGGGTGAAGTAGCTCCATGCTGCACATAGTCGACCAGTTACAATGCGCCAGCCATAGCCTCGCATCTGCAAATCAAAATAATTCTCAGTATTATTATAAACATGACAATTAATCAAACATTCATCCACACGAACAAAAGAGCTTGATTGGCGCAGTCATCCGTCTTGCGCAAGCACAAAAAAACGCGCCGTCGCGCCCCATCGGCCGAGCCAATCACACGCAATGCGCATCAATGCACATGAATCAGGGTGAGCGCCTTACAATAGCGGCTTTGTTTTCTGCCTCCACTTGTCACCATGTCACTTACCGCGCTGATTTCCGTATCCGATAAAACCGGCATTGTCGAATTTGCCCAATCCCTCAGCCAACTGGGCGTTCGCCTGCTGTCTACCGGCGGAACTGCCAAGCTGCTGGCGGAAAAAGGGCTTGCTGTGACCGAGGTCGCGGAAGTCACTGAATTTCCAGAAATGCTCGATGGCCGTGTCAAAACACTGCACCCGAAAATCCACGGCGGCCTGCTGGCACGCCGTGACGTGCCTGCCCATATGGCGGCACTGAAAGAGCATGGCATTGACACCATTGACCTGCTGGTGGTGAATCTGTACCCATTTGAAGCCACTGTGGCCAAACCTGGCGTGACCTTGGCTGATGCGATTGAAAACATCGACATCGGCGGCCCAGCGATGGTGCGCAGTGCCGCCAAAAACTGGAAAGACGTGGCCGTGTTGACTGACGCCAGCCAATACCCACAAGTGCTGGAGCAATTGAAAGCCGGCCAACTGAGCGACGCCTTGCGCTTCCAACTGTCCGTGGCAGCCTTCAACCGCATTGCCCAGTACGACGCTGCGATCAGCAACTTTCTGTCTTCAGTGCAATTGGATGACGCGCAAGCCGGCAGCGAAACCTACACACCTGCACGTGGCGAGTTCCCAGGCCAACTCAACAGCAGCTTCATCAAGCTGCAAGACTTGCGCTACGGCGAGAACCCGCACCAAAACGCCGCGTTCTACCGCGACCTGTACCCAGCGCCAGGCTCTTTGGTGACGGCCGAGCAGCTGCAAGGCAAAGAACTGTCCTACAACAACATCGCTGATGCCGATGCCGCTTGGGAATGCGTCAAAAGCTTTAGCGCGCCTGCCTGTGTGATCATCAAGCACGCCAACCCTTGCGGTGTGGCAGTGGGTGCCAATCCATTCGAGGCCTACTCGAAAGCCTTCCAAACTGATCCGACCAGCGCGTTTGGCGGCATCATCGCCTTCAACCGCCCAGTCGATGCAGCAGCCGCTGAGGCCGTGTCCAAACAATTCGTCGAAGTGCTGATGGCACCGGACTTCAGCCCAGAGGCCTTGGCGATTTTCAAAGCCAAGGCCAATGTGCGCGTGTTGAAAATCGCCCTGCCCCAAGGCGGCGCAACGCCTTGGGACAATGGCCGCAATGCACAGGAAGTCAAGCGCATTGGCTCAGGCATTCTGGTTCAAAGCTCGGACAACCACGTGCTGGCCGCAGCCGACCTGAAAGTGGTCACCACCAAGCAGCCAACGCCTGAACAAATCGAAGACCTGCTGTTTGCGTGGAAAGTCGCCAAATTCGTCAAGAGCAATGCGATAGTGTTCTGCAAAGACGGCATGACCATGGGCGTAGGCGCAGGCCAGATGAGCCGCCTGGATTCAGCCCGCATTGCCAGCATCAAAGCGGAGCACGCCAAACTGAGCTTGCAAGGCACCGCTGTCGCCAGTGACGCATTCTTCCCCTTCCGCGACGGCTTGGATGTGGTGATCGACCATGGCGCCAGCTGCGTGATCCAGCCCGGCGGCTCGATGCGCGACCAAGAAGTCATTGATGCGGCCAACGAGCGTGGCGTGGTGATGGTGTTCTCCGGCGTGCGCCATTTCCTGCATTGATCCCTTGCATCGCGATGGATTGTGCCAAGGCTGCCTTAGGGCAGCCTTTTTTACGCCCGCTTGCACAGATCTTGAACCAATTGCCCATGCGCCATCGCAGCACACGAAGGCACGGGTTAGGTACATAATCCATTGACTTTCACACGCCATGGCCATTGCTTGCCTGTTCACGCTGCTGAGCTGCAAGCCTTGTGCGTTGGCTCTGCGCGGCCCATGGCCCACTACATTGCTCGTGCTTCGCTCTGACCCCACACCAACTTCTTCGCCCTCTACTACCAGCAACGTGCCAGCCGATGGTTTGCCGCTACCACAGCGGCGCAAAGCCATTTTTGTGATTTTGCTCGGCATCACATTGGTGGTGCTCGATGGCACCATCGTCACCTTGGCTCTGCCCAGCATTGCCAGCGCTTTTGGCGTGGCTGCCTCCACCTCGGTGTGGATCATCACCAGCTACCAGCTGGCGGTTTTGGGCCTGTTGCTGCCAATGGCATCTTTGGGTGAGCGCTTTGGCTACCGCCAGGTGTATTTAGGTGGCATGGCCCTGTTTGCAGTGGCATCTGCCCTGTGCTTTGTCAGCCAAGCCTTCTGGCATCTGGTCTTGTGCCGGGTAGCGCAAGGCCTTGCAGGTGCAGCGGTAATGGGCGTGAATGCAGCGCTGGTGCGCCAAACCTATCCCAGCCATCTGCTGGGTCGGGGTATCGCCTTGAATGCCGTCACGGTGGCCATTGCCTCGGTGGCGGGTCCCTCTTTGGCCGCTTTGATTCTGTCTGTTGCCGATTGGCCGTGGCTGTTTGCAATCAATGTGCCGCTGGCCATTGTGACCATTGTGCTGGGCCGGCACCACTTGCCAGTCAGCATGCCGACGCAGCACCAGCGTTTTTCTTCGCTGGACTGGGTGCTCAATATTGCCGCCTTTGGTTTGATTTTCTGGGCGTTCGACGGCCTGATCACCCATGGCTTTGCCAATGGGCAACTGACTGACTCGGGTCAAATCAGTGCCGCCGCTTTGGCCGCCAGCCTGGTGCTCTGGATCTGGTATGTGCGCAGACAGCGCAAGTTGGCAACGCCCTTGCTGCCGCTGGATTTGTTGCGCATTCCGGCTTTCAGCCTGTCAATGGGCGCGTCGATTTGCGCGTTCAGCAGCCAAATGCTGGCCTTTATTGCCCTGCCATTTTTGAGCTTGAGCATTTTGCAGCAAAGCCCTTTTGAGACCGGGATTTTGGTCAGCGTTTGGCCCATTGCGATTGCGATGACTGCGCCGTTTGCAGGCCGACTGATTGGCCGCGTTCCAGGCGCCAGCTTGGGGCTGTTTGGCATGGTGACACTGGCCGTGGGCCTTGGCGCAATGGCTGCGATGCCACTCTACGCTGAGATGCACTGGCGCATTCTGGCCTTGTTGTTGTGCGGGATTGGTTTTGGCTTGTTTCAAGCGCCTAACAACCACATCATTCTGACCGTCGGCCCTAAACACCGCAGTGGCGCCGCTGGTGGCATGCTGGGCACTGCGCGCCTGACCGGCCAATCATTGGGCGCGGCATTGGCTGCAGGCCTTTTTGCTTTCTACCCGCCACCTGCTGCAACCCATGGACCGCAATGGGCATTTGCCGTCGCGGCTGTTTGCGCTTTGATGGCAGGGATTTCCAGTATTTTGCGCAAACCGGCAGTGCCAGCCGCGGCCGATCAGGGCACAATCAAGACATGAACCAGCCCGCCTCAGCTTCCCCCAATAACAACGCCCCAGTTGCTCGCCCACAACCCGAATCACGCCAAGCCTATGCGGCTTTTGAACGCATTACCACGCGCTGGAGCGACAACGACATCTACGGACATGTCAACAACGTCGTCTACTACAGTTGGTTTGACACCGGTGTGAATCAGCATTTGATTGGCCACGGTGTGCTGGACATCCATACCGGCTCGGTGATTGGGCTGGTGATCGAGACGCAGTGCAACTACTTTGCACCGCTGGCTTTTCCTCAGGCCATTGACGTGGGCATTCGCGTCGCGCAGTTGGGCCGCTCCAGCGTGCGCTACGAAGTGGGCATTTTTGCCGCTGGCGAGCAGCTTTGCGCCGCGCGCGGGCACTTCATCCACGTCTACGTGGACAAGCTCAGCAGAAAGCCTGTGGCCTTGCCTGAAGACTTGCGCCACCACCTGCAAAGTCTGTGCCTGTAAAACGCGCACCAAGAGACCGTTCTTAAAACGTGTTCACAACACGGGGCAGGCAGCAAACCTGCTCATCTACAATACCCCTCACATTCTCTCGCTCGCCCCACGCCAACGCCGTGTCGAGCTGTTCCCTGCTCACTACCCTAATGCCGCCGCATGTCTGAAGCTCGCGCCAAGCGCCCCATGCTGATCCCCGCATCAGCCGCCAAGTTGTTTCTTTTACTCACACTGGGCCTCTCGGCCTCTGCATCGCAGGCTGCCGCACTGGATGGCGCATCACTGGAATTGTGGTGGGGCATTCCATTTGCCGGCGTACTGCTGTCAATTGCCTTGTTCCCATTGCTGGCAGGGCATGTCTGGCACCACCACTACGGCAAGATCACGGCCGCTTGGGCCTTGGCATTTTTATTGCCTTTCACCGCCATCTATGGGGCCGAGCTGGCAGCCAGCACCGTCGTGCATGCCCTGTTGGCCGAATACATCCCGTTTGTATTGCTGCTGACTGCGCTCTACACGGTCTCAGGCGGCATCTACCTCAAAGGCAATTTACGCGGCACGCCACTGCTGAACACCAGCATTCTGGCCGTTGGCACGGTGTTGGCCAGTTTCATGGGGACGACCGGTGCATCAATGCTGCTGATTCGACCTTTGCTGCGCGCCAATGACGACCGCAAGCACCGCGCCCATGTGGTAATTTTCTTTATCTTTCTGGTCTCGAATATTGGCGGCTCGCTGACACCGCTGGGCGATCCGCCGCTGTTTCTGGGCTTTCTCAAAGGTGTGGGCTTCTTCTGGACTGCACAGCATATCTGGCCTGAAACCCTGTTTTTGGTCGTGGTTTTGCTGGCGTTGTTCTATGCTCTGGACAGCTGGTTTTACCGCAACGAGCCACGTTCGCGCTTTAATGCCTCACCCACCGACAGCAGCATGCTGCGCATTGAAGGCGGCATGAACTTTGTCTGGTTGGCTGCAATTGTCGCGCTGGTGTTGATGAGTGGCATCTGGAAGCCCACTACCCAGTTCGAGTTGATGGGCACGGTCGTCGGCTTGCAAAGCGCAGTGCGCGACATCGGCTTTATCGTGATCACGGTCTTGTCGCTGCAATTCACGGCCAAAAACATTTACCAGGCCAACCAGTTCAGCTGGGGCCCAATGCAGGAAGTGGCCAAACTGTTTGCTGGTATTTTCATCACCATCATCCCCGTCATTGCCATGCTGCAAGCAGGCACTAGCGGTGCATTTGCCAGCATTGTGCAAGCCGTGACCGATAGCGACGGCCAGCCGATTCCAGCCATGTACTTCTGGGCTACTGGCATACTCAGTGGCTTCCTCGACAATGCGCCGACCTATCTGGTGTTCTTCAATACCGCAGGCGGCGATGCGGCTGTGCTGATGACCTCGATGGCCGCGACCCTGACCGCCATTTCTGCGGGATCGGTGTTTATGGGCGCGCTCAGCTACATAGGCAATGCACCCAATCTGATGGTCAAAGCCATTGCCGAAGACCGCGGCGTGGCCATGCCGAGTTTCTTTGGCTACATAGTCTGGTCCTTCGCCATCCTGGTTCCCTTGTATTTGCTCGTGACCTGGATCTGGTATCTGTAAGATAAGGCCCTAGTGCTGGGCGCTGCAACTGCGCATGGTTGCGCTTGCTTGCGCTTGCTGCGGCCCATTCAGGCATCAAAGGCTGTTGTCCTTCACCGCAGCGGCCTTGCCTCTAAGCCACTGCCAACGCAGCCAAGCTGTGAGTTGTGCAGTGGTATTGCCTACCCACCGCCATCAACGGATGATCTGCCTGCGCTTTGCGCGGCACTCGCCCCGCTGCTTTTATCGTTTTGAAATGGAGAATGCATGTCCGAACGCCCACACATCCTGGTTGCCAGCCCGACTTTTCCTGAAGTCATTGCCAAACTGCGCGCGCATTTTGAAGTCGAGGCCAATGAAGGCGATGATGTCTGGAAAGGCCAAGCATTCACCTCGCGCCTGCCTGGCAAATCTGGTGCATTCCTAACCGGAGCACAAACCGTCAATGCCGAGGTGTTGGCGCAAGCGCCTGAACTCAAAATTGTCGCCAATATGGCCGTTGGCTTCAATAACCTGGATGTGGCGGCCTTAGAAGCTGCTGGCGTGGTTGGCACCAATACCCCCGATGTACTGACCGAGACCACCGCCGACTTTGGCTTTGCTCTGTTGATGGCCACCGCTCGCCGCGTGACCGAGGCCGAGCACTACTTGCGCGCCGGTCTGTGGGGCAAGTGGAGTTATGACCTGCTGCTGGGCAGCGAAATCCACGGCAGCACTTTGGGCATTATTGGCATGGGCCGCATTGGCCAGGGCATTGCCCGCCGTGGCGTGCATGGTTTTGGCATGAACCTGATCTACCACAACCGCTCACAACTCGATGCCGCAACCGAAGCGGAACTCAAAGCCCATTACGCACCAACCAAGGAAGAAGTGCTGGAAAAGGCCGACCACGTCGTGCTGGTCTTGCCCTACACACCTGCAGCCCACCACCTGATTGGCGCAGCACAAATTGCGCTGATGAAACCGACTGCCACGCTGGTCAATATCGCCCGTGGCGGCATTGTCGACGACGTCGCCTTGGCCAAAGCGTTGCAAGCCAAAACCATTGCCGCCGCCGGTCTGGATGTGTTTGAAGGCGAACCCACGGTGGCCAAAGAATTGCTGGAATGCAGCAACGTGGTGCTAACACCGCACATTGCCAGCGCCACCTTGCAAACCCGTTTGCAAATGGCCCATTTGGCCGCTGACAACCTGATTGCCTTTTTCAAAGAAGGCAAGCCACTCACACCAGTGACCCAGCAGCGCTAAAGCGCCCGTGGCACAAGGCCAGCTTCGGAACGATTTGACCGTGCGGGAAAGCCATCCTCATGCCTGATTTTTCAAGCATCCCCTTCTGGGCCTTGGCCTGTGCCTGCATTGGGCTGGGCGTAGTGATTGGCTGGTGGCTAGGCCACTGGCGTGCCAACTGGCACAGCCAAGCACTGCAGGCGATGCGCCAGCAGGATTGGCAAGCCCAATTGGAGCGTGAGCAAACGCTGTGGCAAACACAACTCGAGCACCAGCGCCAAGAATACCGCAGTCTACAGCAGCAGGCGCTGAGTTGGCGCGAAGCCTTGGACACAGCGCGCGATGAACGCACGCAATGGCAAGAGCGCGCCCAGCAAACCGCCGAGCTGCAAGCGCAGCTGGCGCAGCAGCGCAGGCTCACCGAAGAAGCGCAGGAAGCGCTGGGCAGACTGCAAAGCGACCATGCAGCATTAGGCGCAGTGCATGAAGAGCAAGGCATCCAGGCGGCCGAACGCCTGGAGTTTTTAGAGCGTGCACGTGAAAGCCTGACCCACCAATTCCAGCAAATGGCCCAGGCGATCTTGGAAGAAAAAAGCCAGCGCTTTTTGGAGCAAAACCAACAAGGCCTTGGCCAGCTGCTGGAGCCCTTGCGCCACCGGTTGCACGACTTTCAAGGCCGCATCGAGCTGTTCTATGACGCCGAAGGCAAGCAGCGCGCTGCGCTGTCGCAACAAGTGCAGGACTTGATGGGTCTGAACCGCCGCCTATCCGACGAAGCGCACAATCTGGTCAAAGCCCTCAAAGGCTCAAGCAAAACCCAGGGCAATTGGGGCGAAGCCCTGCTCGAGCGCATTCTGGAGCAAGCCGGCCTGCGCCTGGGCCAGGATTACGAATTGCAAGTCAGCCACACCTGGGATGATGGCCGCCGCGCACAACCGGACGTGGTGATCAACCTGCCCGGCCAGCGGCATCTGGTGGTCGATGCCAAAGTTTCGCTGATCGCCTACGAGAAATGGAGCAGCTTGCAGGCCCAAGTCGGGCAAGCCGAGCAGCAGCCTGGCGATTCGCAGCCCGCCCGCGCAGCTGAAACAGCCTTGAGTCAACAAGTGCGACAGGCGCTGCGCCAGCATATCGACTCGGTGCGCACGCACATCAAACAACTGTCAGAGCGGCGCTACCAACATATCCACGGCCTACAAGCACTGGATTTTGTGATCCTGTTTGTGCCGATTGAGCCAGCCTTGATGCTGGCTATTGGCGAGGATGAACGCCTCAACCAGGAAGCATGGGAGCGCAATGTGCTGCTGGCCTCGCCCTCGACCTTGCTGTTTGTGCTGCGCACCGTCGCCCATTTATGGCGCCAGGAAGCGCAAGCGCGCAACGCCCAGGAAATCGCCCGCAAAGGTGCACAGCTCTACGACCGTTTGGTCGCTTTTGTCGCCGAGATGGAAAAATTGGGCAGCCAGCTCAATGCCGCCCAGCAATCCTACACACAGGCGATGCACCGCCTGGCAGTGCAAAAAGGCAATGTGATTCGCGAAGCCGAGCAATTGCGTGAGCTGGGTGTGCAGCCTACCAAGACGCTGCCGGAGTCACTGACGCAGCAAAGCCAAGTTGGCTTGTAGACACTCCCAACACGAAGATTGTTCGACAAGATGTGCTCCCCATCTTGAACAGCAGCGAGCTTTAGCACACTGTTCTGTAGGCCAAAAGATGTGGATGCGGCTGTGCAATAACATCGCTTGCTTTGCAAGACGGTATGCGCCATATCGCCAGGCAGACCTACAGGTTTCTGAGGGCCTGTTCATAATCCCGACACAGCCGCGCAAGGCACAAAAAAGAGGCAGTGCATGGCGCTTGTTAGCACTCATTCGTCATGTATGGACAAAACGGGCAACGCCGCAATGCGCTTTTTTGTGCCATATCCTTTTCGGCTCCAACGCAGTCTATAAAAAAAATCGTAACCACGCTCTTAGGGTCCCGACTATCTATTGCTACCCACCGCCAAAGAGTGCGTGCCTCTTTCATAATGGTCATTTCGCTGGTTGCTTGAACGCGCGCGCAGTCGGCGCGATACCAAGACAAAAAAAACCAAGTGAAGCATGGCTCGCACTTGGTTTTTTAAACAATGGCTATAGGAGCCTATTTAACTCAGCGTCTTATTCACTTGAGAGCGCCCCTTGAAGATCAGTTTGCAGCAGGACTGCTCAATTTGTCCGAGCGCATGGCTTTGAAGAAGTCCGAATCCGAAGGATTCAGAACCATCACATCGCCCGGCTGACCAAAGCTGTTGCGATAGGCTTGCAGGCTACGGTAGAACTGCGCAAACTCAGGGTTCTTGCCATAAGCTTCAGCAAAAGTCTTGGTCGCTGCGCTGTCACCAATCGCACGGGTTTCCTGTGCTTTTTTATACGCTTCAGCACGGGTCATCGTCGCTTGGCGTTCGGCATTGGCGCGAATTTGCTCGCCTTCAGCCAAACCTTCAGCACGCAGACGCTCTGCTTCACGGGCGCGCTCGGCTTTCATGCGGTTGAAAACCGACTCGGTGATGTCTTTGGAATAGTCGACACGCGTGATACGCACGTCAGCAATTTCAATACCCCAAGATGAGCCAACGACTTGGCTGACCACTTCGCCTTCAGGTGACTCTTGAATGCGGGTGGAGCCACCTACGCTTTGCGAAACTTGCTTGAGCACTGCATCCATCAGCTCCTGGCGCTGCTCGGAGAGCAATTGGCGCACCGTTCTGCGGTTAACCTCTTCCTGGAAGGCGCTGCGCACCACACGGCTCAACTGGGCTGCACCATCGGCTTCAGAGCGACCAACGTTGCGGATATAGGCTTCAGGGTCGGCAATGCGCCAGCGCACATACCAGTCAATCACCACCCACTGCTTCTCAGCGGTCAAAGAAGGCTCGGTGGAGTTGCTCTCCAGCGTGAGCAAACGCTTGTCCAAATAATCCACGGTCTGGAACGGCGCAGGCAGCCATTTGACATGCAAGCCGGGTTCCTTGACCACACGGCGGATTTCACTCAGTTGGTAAACCACGCCGTACTGGCGCTCGTTCACCACAAACAACAGGGAGCTTGCTACTGCCAGCACTACCAGCAGAGACACAAGCCAAAAGCCAATTCGATTCATGACAAATTCCTCTTTGCTCTCAAACCATTAACGCACTTCACGGGTCGGTCTGCGGAGACCTGACTGCGTCGAGCTGGATGAAGAGCCCATGGATGGGGCTTGGTTTGTAGGTGCCGTGCTAGCAGGCGCTGGCGCTACTGGGCTGGGCTGCACAGGGCCGGCCGAGGATTTGGCAGCGCCCTGCTCCATCAATTTGTCCAAAGGCAAATACATCAGGCTGCTGGAGTTATTGGGATCCACAAGCACCTTGTTGCTGTTGCGATAAACCTCTTCCATGGTCTCAAGGTACATGCGCTCACGCGTCACGCCAGGGGCCTGGTTATAGGCATTGAGAATCGCGACAAAACGTGCAGCATCACCTTCCGCCTGGGCAGTGATACGCTCACGGTAGCCTTCGGCCTCTTCGGTCATGCGTGAAGCTTCACCCACAGCGCGTGGGATCACTTGGTTGGCATAGGTCTCCGCTTCGTTTTTGACACGCTCGCGCTCTTGGTCAGCACGCAACACGTCTTCAAACGCAGCGCGCACCATTTCAGGCGGACGCACACCGCTTGGTTGCATGTTGATAGCAACAATCTCAACACCCACCTCGTAACGGTCCAAAATAGCCTGCATCAACGTACGCAAGGTCGGTGCGATGTCTTCCCGGCGACCTGCCAAAGCTTCATCCATCGACATTTTGCCGACGACTTCACGCACAGCCGATTCTGCAGAAGCTGCAATTGCGCCAAGCTGGTTGGAGGTATTGAACAGCCAGTCTTCGGCATTGTTGATGCGGTACTGGACCGTGAACAAAATCTCGATGATGTTTTCATCTTGCGTCAGCATCGCGTATTCATTCAAACCGGTCTCAGGCAGGGTTCGGCCACTGCCAATGTCCATGGTCTTGATACGCATATCAACCATTTCTGCGGCGCCAATCGGGGCCGGCAAACGGTAATTCAGACCGGCTGAGACAGTGCGCTGGTATTTGCCAAATGTCGTGATAACGGCGCGATGGCCCTCTTGCACGACAAAAAAGCCTGATGCAAGCCACAAACCAAGCACGACTACGGCGATCACGCCAACCAAACCACCAGAAATGGCCGGTGGTTTGATCCCCGTTGGGAAGCCGCCGCCTTTGCGGTTGCCACCTCCCGAGTTGCGGTTGTTATTACCACCGCCGCCAAACAAATTGCCCAGTTTGCGGTTGAGGTCGCCGAGTAACTCACCTAAATCAGGCGGTTGCTGCGAGTCTTGGGGGGATTGGGGACGCTGAGGCGATGGTTGGCCATTGTTAGGCCGCTGCTCAGGCTGAGGGGATGGAGGAGGTAATGGCGCATCTGAAGGCTTGTTAGAGCCCGCATTATCACTATTGCCATTGGAGTTGTCCGAGCCATTGCCCGAGCTTCTACCCCAACCGGGATCATTCAAATTAAACAGCGCGCGCAATCTGTCCAGAAAGCGCGACAAGCCTTGGCCGCGTGATGTTGCAGTCATTCACTCAGTCTCATTGGTTCTAGAAATGGGGGATATGGCAGCCATCGCTGGCCGCCATACCAACGCCAATCAGGCGCGAAAGAAGTGATTGTGCCTAAATCCAAGTAGATTAGGGGATTTCAAGGGTTTTTTGTCAGGTTATACCTGCCCATCCAAGCCTTGCTCCTGCTCACAATCAGCTGCATCTTGTCCGTCTGCATACGCGTCATCCGAACTGCGGCGTGCAAGCCACCATTGCGCCAGCACGTCTCGCAAAGTATCAATACCCTGGCCACTGTGGGCACTGATGAAGACGCGCGGAATCTGACGCCCGTCTATCTCCATCGTGTCCTGCAAACTCAGCGGTAGCTGCTCAGCCGCAATGCGGTCGAGTTTGTTGAATACCAAGAGCATCGGCACATCACTGGCACCAATTTCTGCCAACACCCTGGTCACTTCCTGGATTTGCTCTGGAAAATGGGGGTTGGAGGCATCCACCACATGCAACAGCAGATCGGCATCCACCGCTTCTTGCAAAGTCGCCTGGAAAGCTTCCACCAAGCCATGCGGCAAATCACGGATAAACCCCACCGTATCAGATAAAGACACATGCGCCTGAGCCTGTTGCAAATACAGCTGCCGTGTCGTTGTGTCCAGCGTGGCAAACAACTGGTCTGCGGCATACGCCCGCGCTTTGACCATCGCATTGAACAGCGAAGATTTGCCCGCGTTGGTGTATCCCACCAATGAGATATTGAATACCTCGTTACGCTGGCGTTGCCGGCGTTGGGTGCTGCGTTGTTTTTTCAGTTTGCTCAAACGCTCGCGCACACGCTTGACGGATTCATTGATCATGCGGCGATCGAGCTCAATCTGCGTCTCGCCTGGGCCACCACGCCCACCAATACCGCCGCGTTGGCGCTCCAAGTGCGACCAGCGGCGCACCAAGCGGGTGCTGAGGTATTGCAGTCGAGCCAGCTCCACCTGCAACTTGCCTTCATGGCTGCGTGCGCGCTGGGCAAAAATCTCTAAAATCAGGAACGTGCGGTCATAAACCGGCAAGCCAATTTCGCGCTCCAGATTGCGCTGCTGGGCAGGGCTGAGTGCCTGGTCAAAAATGATCTCACCTGCACCATGCCCCAGTGCCAGGGCTTTGATCTCTTCGACCTTGCCAGTGCCAATAAAAAAAGCCGAGTCTGGAAACTTGCGTTTGACAACGATTCTGTCACAGACCTCCAGACCAGCTGTTTGCACCAATAAGCCGAGCTCTTCAAGTTCACGGTCAAAGTGCTTCTCACCAAAGTCTACCCCCACCAGCAACGCTGGCGGCACTTCAATAGGGGTGACTGCAAATTCGTTTTTACTCAAATGGATGTATGGATTGTATATATCCCAAACAACTGCACTGCTTCTGCAACAGAAGTAGCCAGCTTGCGAACACGATCAATGCGTTTCAAGCTGGCTATTTCAAGGGCAGCATGCCTGCTGCCTGCGCATCAAAGCTGACCGACGGGCCACAGAGCCAGCTCAAACCATGTATGAAGAGCAGGCTCTGAGGCGAAAATCACTCGCCAGTTTGCTCAGCAGCCGGACTTGCAAAGCTCACAGGCCTTGCTGGGACAATAGTGGAAATTGCATGCTTGTAGACCATTTGTGTCACTGTATTGCGCAGCAACACCACATACTGGTCAAACGACTCGATTTGGCCTTGCAGCTTGATGCCGTTGACCAGATAAATCGAGACGGGAACATGTTCACGACGCAGGGCGTTTAAAAAAGGATCCTGCAAAAGTTGGCCTTTGTTGCTCACGATATAACTCCGTGTTGGCTATTGTTGTTAAAAGAAAGCACACCTTAACACAGCATGGCCATATCAGGAGAAACCACAGTCTGTGCAAGGTGGAAAAAACACACAATGGCGCATCACCAAGCTCAAGCGAAGCGCTCTGCGGCAAACCTGGTACAGATGGCCGTGCGCAGGTTTCATTTCTTGTCTACGTATGGGTTGTCGGAGGTTCTCAACTCAATGCGCAAAGGTGTGCCTTCGAGCTTGAACGCCTTGCGGAACCAGGTTTCAAGAAAGCGTTGGTAGGATTGACTCAAATGGTCCAAAGAGTTCCCGTGAATCACAATAATTGGTGGATTCATGCCGCCTTGGTGGGCATAACGCGGCTTGGGGCGGTACATGCCCGCTTTGCGTGGCGCCTGGTACTGCACAGCCTCTTGCAGCAAGCGTGTCAGTTTTGCTGTTGGCATTTTGCGCGTGGCCGCAGCGTACGCGGCATCTATCGCAGTCCACAACGGGCCCAGGCCCTGGCGTTTGAGTGCCGAGATATGCTTGAGCGCGGCAAACTTCATAAAGCTCAGGCGCAGCTCAATCGAGCGCTCCAGTTGCTCACGCTGGTAGCGATCCAGTGAGTCCCACTTGTTGACAGCGATCACAACAGCACGCCCAGCTTCCAAAATAAAGCCCGCGATATGTGCATCCTGGTCGGTCACGCCTTGCGTGGCATCGATCACCAACACCACCACTTGCGCGCCTTCAATCGCTTGCAGGGTTTTGACGACCGAGAACTTTTCAATGGCCTCAAACACCTGGCCTTTGCGCCGCAGACCTGCCGTGTCAATCAGCTCATAGCGCTGTTCGCCACGCTGAAATGGCACACGAATCGCATCGCGTGTCGTGCCTGGCATATCAAATGCGACCAGACGCTCTTCTCCCAACCAGGCATTGATCAGCGTGGATTTACCGGCGTTAGGGCGACCAGCGACGGCGATGCGTATCGTCGTGTCTTCGGGATCGACCTCAGCCTCATCTCCATCCACAGGATCAAATTCTGGCGGGAGCTTGTCCACGGCCATCTGCAGCATGTCTCGCACGCCCTGGCCATGCGCGGCTGAGACCGCGTACACATCGCCCAGGCCCAGTTCGTAGAACTCGGCCAACTGGGCACTGTCTTTCATGCCTTCGGCCTTGTTCGCCACCAGCAAGGTGGGTTTGTTAATCTTGCGCAGCTCGCGGCCAATTTCCTGGTCTTGCCCAGTCAAACCGGCGCGGCCGTCGACCAGGAAGATCACCAGGTCGGCCTCGGCAATCGCCTGCCAGGTTTGGCTGGCCATTTTCTCGAAAATAGGACCTTCCGAGCTGTCTTCCAGGCCACCGGTGTCAATCACGATGTACTGGCGTTTGTCCAACAACGCTGTGCCGTAATGGCGGTCGCGCGTCAAACCGGCGAAATCCGCCACAATCGCGTCACGCGTGCGCGTTAAACGGTTAAATAAAGTGGACTTGCCGACATTGGGCCGGCCCACCAAAGCAATCACTGGGAGCATGTCTAGCCCTCACATTTTCAGCACATCAAAAGGCGTGATGGCCACTGACCAAAGGCAGTAGCCATCATCACGCTCAACTAGCCTGAGAAAGTTCTCAGACACAACAATTCACACAGCCATTTAATCCGGACGATAACCGAATACAGCGCCGTTATTAGCCACAGCTATCAGCGTATTGCCCGCATAGATCGGCGCTACGCGGATGCCTGAGCTATTGGTTTGAAAGCGGTTCAAAGGCGTACCATCGGAGCGCTCGATCAAGTGCAACAAGCCACCGGCATCACCCACGGCCACAGCACGGCCAATTTGCAAAGGCGCAGTGAGGTCTCGGTATTGCAAGCGGTCGCTGAGCCACTGCTGGATACCACTGATGCGGTCCCAAGCC
Organism: Lampropedia aestuarii; assembly: GCF_004803635.1. Taxonomy (GTDB): domain Bacteria; phylum Pseudomonadota; class Gammaproteobacteria; order Burkholderiales; family Burkholderiaceae_C; genus Lampropedia; species Lampropedia aestuarii. The sequence continues at coordinate 197,714 of NZ_SSWX01000002.1, forward strand.
TGCATACGCCCGGTCACGTCCACGCTGTAGACAAAATTCTCGTCACCGCCGACACCGACTGCACCATTGACCCGCTGAGTCCAGGTGGTCTCACCCAGTGAGGCGTTGACGCAACCGATCGCAGACTGGAATGCCTGCACACAGATGTTATTGCCAACGCGGCTGTAATGGCCCACGATGTCGACCAGACGCTCGATGTCGTTGATCCCGCGTGCAATCGCAACCGACGACTCCCAACGCAAGGAGCCGGTATCGGGATTGATGCCAACAACTCGGCCAGAGAAGCCTGCAACCAGGGTATTGCCAACCGAAGTCAGCAGCAGCGACTCGCGCAAGGACAAGCTTTCACCGTCAGAGCCTGGACGGTCCCAAATCAGCGCGCCATTGTCCGCATCCAAAGCCAGCAGCGCACGGTCGGCCGTGATGACAAACACACGCTCACCAGCGACAAAAGGCGGCGTGAATGAACGTGCAGGTAAAGCATAGCGCCACAGCTCTTTGCCCTCGCGGATCGCAATCACTTCATTTTGATTGCTGATGACGGCAAATGTCGTGCCATCGCCACCAACACCAGCAAGTATATTGGCGTCCAGCTTCAGGCGCCACAATTCAGTGCCGGTACTGGCCTGCAAGCTGACCACGTTGCCAGCTGCTGTTGCCAGTGTTACAGCATCACCATTCACGACCGGCGTCAGCTGGATATTGCCCAATGAGCCGACATTGGCGGTCCAAACCTGCGAAGCGGCAAACAGCGCCACATTGGCCTCCAGCGGTTTTGGCTCTGGCTTTTTGCTGCTGGAGAACATCGAACATGCCACCAACTGCGCCGCGACCACCGAGAGCAAGGCCCAACGAAGCGCACGCTTAGGAGCGCAGCTTGATGACTGGCGTAACTGAGATTGAATCATCTGTATTCCTGGGGGAAAAGACATCCACCACTATTCAAGCGCCAGTGGCACGCAAAGCGGCCGGTGTCTGGCCTAAAGCATTGAGTTTGCTTTGCACCACTGCGCGGTAGCTCGCAGTGGGCTCGAGCAATTCGAATGCCGCGTTGTAAGCGGCAATCGCATCCTGCGTTTTACCCTGCTTTTGCAATACGTCGCCTTTGCGGTCATCGCGCAGCGCACGGAATTCGTAAGGAAATGCAAAGCCGTTCAAGGTAGCCAGCGCACCGTCCCAATTCTCTTGCTGCATTTGCACCGAAGACAGGTGCAAAGCACCCAGCGCCTTAAAGCCTTCATCTTTGGCATTTTTTGACACCCATTCAAACGCGGTCTGCGCTGCTGGCCAATTTTTTTGTTGGACCCAGTAGTGTCCTGCCACCAAAGAAGCCTGGCTGGCCTGGGTGGTTTTGCCAAACGAGTCTTGCAGCACACCCAGACGCTGATTCAGTGCATCGGCTTGATTTTGCTCGGTGGCCACACGCACCTGGTCAAACAATTCGGCAGCTTTGATGGCCTGGCTGGTTTGCCAGTAGGCATACCCTTTGTAGCCAGCGACCGCAGCCACAACGACAAAAACAGCTACAGAGATCAGTGTTCCCCAACGACTCCAGAAATGCTTGAGCGTTGCCAATTGTTCTTGTTCTTGCAAATCAAAATGTGTAGCCATAAAACCATTGATAAGTGTGTTGTTCTGGCCTCAGCCAAAGAACCTATTTTGATCGATCCTGCACTGTCTGGGGAAGTAGCGCATTTCGCACTATAGCAAGAGCGCACGTGCTTCTGCGACATTTGCCGCTTTTTTTTAAACAGCTTATTGTGCCTCAGGTGCTTGGAGATGCGCCAGCAAAGCATCGACATTTGCCAATGCAAAGCTGGTTTGCGCTTGCGTGTGGCGCAGCGCTTTCACGGCGACCTCACCTCGGTCCAATTCATCGCCACCAAACACCAGCGCCCATGTCGCGCCACTGGCATCGGCGCGTTTGAACTGGGACTTGAAGCTGCCCATGCCCTGCGCTGAATCAGCGCTGGTATGCAGCTGGGCCTTGATGCCTTGGCGACGCAAAGCCGTCAGCAAGGCCATTGCCTGGGGCAAGGCTGTCGCCTCTGGCACGATAGCGTAAACATCGGGCACAGGTGCAGCAGGCACCAAGTCTTGCTCTTTGATCAATTCCAGCACGCGTTCTACCCCAAAGGCCCAACCCACAGCTGGCGCGGCCTTGCCGCCGATTTGCTCGATCAAATAGTCATAGCGACCACCACCACAAATCGTGCCTTGCGAGCCAAGGGCTTCAGAGACAAACTCGAACACAGTCAGGTTGTAATAATCGAGTCCGCGCACCAAGCGTGGGTTGATCTGCCACGTCACGCCTTGGGCACGCAAGATCGCTTGCACTTGCTCAAAATGCTTGAGCGATTCTTCTCCCAGGTAATCCATCAACTTGGGCGCTTGCGCAGCCAACTCCTGCATAGCCGGATTTTTCGTATCCAGTATGCGTAAAGGGTTGCTGTGCAGACGGCGCTTGGCATCTTCGTCGAGCTGGTCTTGGTGCGCTTCAAAATAAGCCACCAAAGCCTCACGATGGCGCTGGCGCTCGCTCGGCTGGCCCAGGCTATTGATTTGCAGACTGACGTCCTTCAGACCGATTTGCTGCCACAACTCATGGGCCAACAAAATCATCTCTGCATCTACCTCTGGCCCCGCAAAACCCAGCGCCTCTGCGCCCACCTGGTGAAATTGGCGATAGCGGCCGCGCTGCGGACGCTCACGGCGAAACATCGGGGCAATGTAGTACAGGCGCTTGCCACCATCGTACAAATACGAGTGCTCGGAGACCGCACGCACCACACCAGCCGTGCCTTCTGGACGCAGACTCAGGTGATCGGCATCGCCCTGTTTGTCAGCGCGATCCTGAAAAGAGTACATCTCTTTCTCAACAATGTCCGTCACCTCGCCAAGACCGCGTACAAACAAGCCCGTATGTTCCAGTACCGGTGTGCGCACATTGCGGTAAGACCATTGCTGCATCACCGTGCGGACCTTCTCCTCGAGCCACTCCCACAATGCAGACTCCGGTGGAAGAATGTCATTCATGCCGCGAATCGCATGCACAGGCTTGAATGCAGATTTGTTTTTGGACACTGTCGCAGCCGCTGGGGCAGAAGTTTGGATATCGCTCACGGAGAATTCTTTTTGAAATAACACAACCCTAGCACAATGCCCCGCTACCTGAGCGGGCGCGCCTTATGCCTCTTTGGATACAGAGTCGCCATAGCGGCGCTCGACGTAATCGGTCACTATGCGATGGAATTGCTGGGCAATGTCATCGCCTTTGAGCAACATCGTGCGTTCGCCATCGATAAAAACGGGCGCCGATGGCGACTCGCCATTGCCCGGCAGGCTGATACCAATATCAGCATGCTTGCTCTCTCCTGGGCCGTTGACAATGCAGCCCATCACGGCAACTTTCATGTTCTCAACGCCAGGATAGCGGCTGCGCCACAGCGGCATTTGGCCGCGCAAGAAATCGTCAATGTCTTTGGCCAATTCTTGGAACGTGGTGCTGGTGGTGCGACCGCAGCCTGGACAAGCCACCACGCTGGGCACAAACACGCGCAAACCCAACGCCTGCAAAATTTCAGAAGCAACCAGCACCTCTTGCGTGCGCGCTTCGCCGGGCTGCGGCGTGAGTGACACGCGAATCGTGTCACCAATGCCTTCTTGCAACAAAATCGACAGCGCAGCAGCGGAAGCGACCGTGCCTTTGGCCCCCATGCCCGCCTCGGTCAAGCCAAGGTGCAAGGGGTAGTTGCAGCGCCTGGCCAACTCGCGGTAAACCGCCACCAAGTCCTGCACCGCACTGACTTTACACGAGAGAATGACCTGCGATGCAGCCATGCCCATTTGCACGGCTTTTTGCGCCGAGCCAATCGCCGAGGAAATCAAGGCTTCATACATGACCTGCCGGGCATCCCAGGGGACTGCACGCTGCAGATTCTCATCCATCAGCTTGGCCAACAGATCTTGGTCCAGACTGCCCCAGTTCACACCAATGCGCACGGTCTTGTTCCAGCGCATGGCTGCATCAATCATTTGGCCAAATTGCACATCATGGCGCGCGCCTTTGCCTACGTTGCCAGGGTTGATGCGGTATTTGGACAGCGCCTCTGCACAAGCGGGTACCTCGGTGAGCAGCTTGTGGCCATTGAAGTGAAAGTCCCCCACCAAAGGCACATCAACGCCCATACGGTCGAGTTGGTCGCGAATATGCGGCACGGCTTCAGCCGCTTTGTTGGTGTTCACCGTCAGACGCACCATCTCCGAGCCGGCCAGTGCCAGCTCCTTGATTTGAATGGCCGTCTCAATCACCGACTCTGTATCGGTATTGGTCATCGACTGGATGCGCACCGGCGCACCACCACCAATCGTGACAACACGCTGGCCCCAACTGACCTTGGCTTGCAGCGAGGTATGCGCCTTCGGCACCGATAGGGCAATCGGCTGCGCAGCGTCTGCCTGGCTGATCACAACACGCTCAGTCACGGCAACACCTCAAAACGCGCAACGTTTTTGCGCGCATGGGGCGTCAAATCAAATGCCTGGCCTTTGACCATCACTTGCACCGCATCTGCTCGGCCTATCTCAACCCGCAATGGTGGGTTGTTGGCGATCGACAACTCGCGTCCTTTGGGCAAAGTGCTTTGATGCACAATGGCATTGGCACCATCGCGGATTTGTACCCACACTGGCTCCTGAGCCACAATGTGAATCGTATCAACCACTTCGGCCTGCGGAGTAGGCGATGCCGCATCCGCAGATGCAGCCGTCACGTCACTGCCGACCTCATCAGAGGCGCCATTGGCTGCTGCCTCGCCGTCCTCCTCTGTTGGACCTGATGGCAACTGGGCTGAATAGGGCTCGTTATTGGCCAACTCAGTGCTATTGCCTTGGCTTGAGCTTTGCAAAGCCATCAGACCGGGCACTTGCAAGCTCTGCCCGCCCAAGGAGCCTGTCTGGCCTGAGCCTACAGCATTCGCACCTGCTTGCGCCTGCACACTGCTGCTGTCTTGCGGACTGATGATCTGGTGAATTTGCGGCCAGAAATACACGGCCGCAGCAGCCACCAGCAAACCTGCAACCAATAACATCGCTTTGGGTGCAAAAGAGCTCTCACGCATGCTCGATGAACCTAAAGCAGGCTGCTCTCCATCTTTGAAAGTGCAGTTCAAGCCATCGGAGTCGCGCCCCAATTTGGGTGAGTTGATACTGGGAAATTTAGCCATCACGGCTGCGGAGTCCACTGCCAACAAACGGCAGATGCTCATTGCCAACGCACGCGTAAAGACGATGTCTGGCAGTGCTTCATAACGGTCATTCTCAAGGGCATCCAGCTTCTCGGGACTGACCTTGAGTACAGCTGCCAACTCTTGCACTGAGACTTGGCGCTCTTGCCGATAGTGCCGCAGCAAAGCGCCTGGCGTATCAATCGCCTCAATCGAGGGTTTGGACAAGCCTGCAACCATTTGCTCTGCATCCTCAAGGTCTTGATTGTTGTTGTGAATCTCTTTATCACTCATAAAACGCCTTGCGTTCGTATAGAACCAATTCTCGCGATTGGGGAAATCTTCTGACCAATACTTCACCGAGCTCACGCACGCCGAGCTGGTTGCCCATGGCATTTTCAATTTTGATGCCCAGCCACAAAGTTTCCGCATTGTGGTATGGGGAATTATTCAGCCTGCGTACATAAAGCTGCGCATCAGCCACCTGTCCGCCTTTGTAGAGCATGTTGGCCAAGTTATAAGATGCTATCGGGTTTTGAGGATCGTACTCAACTGCCTTGGTCAATGCCGCTTTGGCCTCACGCACATCGCCTGCCGCTTGCAAGCACAGGCCCTTGGTCATCCAGGTGCGTGCCGAGGAGGTATAGCCCGGTGTGGCCAAAACCTTGTCAAAATAAGCAACGCCTTCGCTGTGGCGGCCTTGCTGGCACAAAATCCAGCCGTAATTGTGCAGCACATCCGGGTCGCTGCCGCGCTGGCGCATGACTTTGGCGTAATCAGCCTCAGCACTGGCGTAATCGCCTTGCTGCGAATAAATCATGCCGCGCACCACAAACGCCTCGATCATACCTGGGTTGAGATTCAAGGCCGTATTGACTTCTTCGAGCGCCACGGGAATATTGCCAATGCGCATGTATTCAGCGGCCAGCTCCAAGCGGGTTTGCGCGGCTTGTTCGCGATCAGTTGACGGATTGGTTGTCGCCCCACCTCCAAACGCGGTGGAAGTCGTGGTTGTCGAGGTGACACACCCACTCAAAGCCATCAACAACAGCGCTACACCCGTAACAGCCAGACCTTGTCTGGCGCCGGCGTAGTGGCTGACTCTCGAAAAAACACGGCGCATACAACAGCTCTCCTTGTGTTAACCAACTCTCAGGGCTTCGACGCTCTCTCCATTGCGCTTCTTTTGCATCCTCACCACGGCCTGCGTGCGGTCCTTGACCTCACCGGCCAACTGACCACAGGCCGCATCAATGTCATCGCCGCGTGTTTTACGCACCGTCGTGACCACGCCAGCATCAAGCAGTACCTTGGCAAACGCCTGCACCGCTTGCGGCGAAGAGCACAGCAAGCCCGACTCAGGAAATGGATTGAATGGGATCAGGTTCAATTTGAACCAGCCAGTTCCCTGGCCATTGCCCGACAAGATCTCGACCAGCGTGCGGGCATTCTCAACCGAGTCATTCATACCGGCCAGCATGCAATACTCAAAAGTGATGAAGTCACGCGGTGCATATTCCAGATACCGATGGCACGCAGCCAATAATTCTTCAATCGGGTATTTCTTATTCAGCGGCACCAAATGGTCACGCAGTGGATCGGTGGGCGCATGCAAAGACACGGCCAAAGCCACCGGTGCGCTTTGCGACAAGCGGTCCATCATCGGCACAATGCCTGAAGTCGAGACGGTCACGCGTCTGCGTGACAAGCCAAAGGCATTGTCATCGAGCATGGTCTTGAGGGCTGGCACCAGCTGGTTGAAATTTTGCAGCGGCTCGCCCATGCCCATCATCACGACGTTGGAAACCTTGCGCTCTGGCGATTCAAAGCGCCGGCGCAGCTCGTGCTCGGCATACCACAGCTGGGCGACAATCTCCCAGGTCTTGAGGTTGCGGCTAAAGCCTTGGTGACCCGTAGAGCAAAAGCGGCAGCCAATCGCACAACCGGCCTGCGAGGAAATACACAGCGTGGCGCGGTCACGCTCGGGAATATAAACAGCCTCAACCGCATCGCCACCGCCCACATCAAACAGCCACTTGATTGTGCCATCGCGCGAGACCTGCTCAGTCAGCACCGGCAGCGCCACCACTTCGGCGCATTCCTTGAGTTTGGTGCGCAGCGACTTGGCGAGGTCGGACATCGCATCAAAGTCGGCCACACCACGTTGGTGGATCCATCGGTACAGCTGCGTGGCGCGAAAACGCTTCTCCCCCAATTGGGCGCAGAAATCGACCAAAGCCTCTAAATCAAGGCCTAGCAAATTCACTTTCTGCACAGCGGTTTCAGTCGTGGGGTGGTTGAGTTGTTCCATGTGGCAAGGGTGGTACAACGACAGCCGAAGGCTGCGCAGTACACAAAATAAGCTCACACGATGACGGAGCTTGAATCAATAGACAAAAAAGCAAAGGCGATCGCAGGCATTTTAACGCCCGCAAGATCGCCTCTGGATACACAAACTATTCTCATCGGGCTGTTACTGCCAGCCCGAACAAGGCTTTGTGTGATTCGCACCCGAATGGGCGCTGGCCATTAACGTGAGTAAACGTTCAGGCCTGGGAAGAAGAACGCAATTTCGACGGCAGCTGTTTCAGCGGCGTCAGAGCCGTGCACTGCGTTGGCGTCGATGCTGTCAGCAAAGTCAGCACGGATTGTGCCTGCGTCGGCTTTCTTCGGATCAGTAGCGCCCATCAGTTCGCGGTTTTTCAAAATTGCGCCTTCGCCTTCCAGCACCTGGATCATCACCGGGCCGGAGATCATGAATTCAACCAGGTCTTTGAAGAAAGGACGCTCTTTGTGCACGCCGTAGAACTGCTCGGCCTCTTGGCGCGACAGTTGCACCAGACGTGCAGCAGCGATTTTCAAACCAGCGTTTTCAAAACGTGCGTAGATTTGACCGATCACGTTTTTTGCAACTGCGTCGGGCTTGATGATGGAGAGTGTGCGTTCGATTGCCATAATAAATCGTGTTTTCTTCGTTAAACAAAAAAGCCAGCCATTCTAACTTTTTTCTGCAATGCAGATAGGTAAAAGCCCCAAATGCGCAAGGTCGCTTGGCAAACCAGCGCCGGCCATGCGAACCGCATCTGTATCAATCAGACGCCAGTTACCACGACAGGCTGCTGGCGCCGCGTTGTTAACGGCTGCGGCCGCGACCTGGTTTCTTACCACCGCGCTGCGGTGGGCGGATGCCATTCTCGCCAATATAGCCTTGTGGCTTGGCCGCAGCACCGGCTGTGCGCCACAATGCCTGCTGGGGCTTAGCCACCGGCGTAGAACCAGCTGACGAAGGCCTTGGCCCCGCATGCTTGCTCGTGCGTCTGCCGCTGGAGGTCACGCGCTCAACCGGTGCCTGCCTTGGCATGTCAACCTCACCAGTCAAACGCGCCACATCCCGCTCAGACAGCTCAAACCACATACCACGGCGCAAGCCGCGCATCAGCATCACACTGCCGTAACGAATCCGGATCAAACGGCTGACCGCATGGCCAACGGCCTCCATCATCCGGCGTACTTCACGGTTACGGCCTTCAGAAATCGTCACCCGATACCACTGGTTGACACCTTCGCCCCCACCATTTTCAATGCTGCCAAATGCGGCTTCACCGTCTTCGAGTGTGATGCCGGTGAGCAGGCGCTCGCGCTCCTCATCGGACAAGGCGCCCAAAATACGCACCGCATATTCACGCTCCAGTCCAAAGCGTGGGTGCATCAACCGGTTGGCCAAATCACCTGAGTTGGTAACCAGCAGCAAGCCCTCGGTATTCAAGTCCAAGCGGCCCACGGTCTGCCACTTGCCTTGTGGCAAGCTTGGCAGGCGTCGAAAAATCGTTGGCCTGTTCAGCGGATCATCGCGCGTGACCATCTCGCCTGCCACCTTGTGGTAGGCCAGCACCCGCGGCGCAGGCGGCGCAATGCGAATGCGCACCGGCTTGCCATTGATCTTGATTTGATCGCCAAATTGCACGCGCTGGCCTACGTGGGCTGGATGGTCATTGACCAAGACCCGGCCTTGCTGGATGAGCGCCTCCATCTCCAGACGCGAGCCAACACCGGCCTGCGCCAAGACCTTGTGCAGCTTGGGCTGCTCGGCATCGGGCTGCAATACGCGTTTATGGACTGTTTTGGCCTCTGACTCCAGCGCTTCTTCAGCACTGGTTTCATCGTCATCCAAAATACCTGCAACCACATCCTCAAAAGCCAAGCCTTCGTGGTCTTCGATTGCATCCAATGCAGACTCCTGCAAGGCCTCAAGATCCTGCTCTACAGGCGCCGGCTCACGCTGCGGCCGTGCAGACCGCGCTTTTGTTGCTGCCGATGGCGGTGCGATACCGTCTCGTTTAGCGGCCTGTTTCGCAACGTCTTTGGCCGGCTTATTGCGCACTTGCGCATCACGCCTTGCAGCAGGGCCGCGGCGTTGGCGCGACTCAGCGTCGCCAGCGGCATTGGCAGAGCGACGCGTCGAGGCTTTGGCAGGACGGGCCTTCGCAGTGCGATCAGCCGACTCTGGTGGGAGTTGTTTTTTTTCCATTAGACCCATTCAACCTTCTTCATGATGGAAGGCTTCGATACAAAGTATCTACAACGGCTCACCGCATCCACCAGGATCGGTGCAACCTGACATAAAAAATAGCAGCCTGTGCTCAAGCGTCGCCCAGTGCGGGCGGCCGTGTAAGCTGCGGCGGTTCAGACTCCGCATGCTGCGCAGTGGCATGCGCAACAATACCGGCCTCATCGGCACCGCTATCGCCGTCTGCAGCACTGGCAATATGCGCATTGTCGCTCAGCTGCGTCTCAAAAGCCACCTCTTGCGCTTGCACAACCGCATGCACATGGGGTTCTTCCTCTGTGACAAGGCTTGGTGTCAGCTCGGCAGCCAGCTCCGATGGCGCAGCTTCTGGCTGCAGCTCACCCGGCTCCAACGGCCCATCCGAGCCATCAGCTCCTGCCTGTTCGGCGCACTCCAACTCAGTGCCAACGGCACCCACAACCACTTGCGCCTCTGCAGCCTGCGCGTGCATGACCTGCTCGTCTGTGACCGACTCCGCGGCAACTGGAGCCTGCGCCGGCTCAGGCGTTGCAGCCGTCGCCGCAGACGCCGAAGTCAGGCCCAGCTGCTGCAAAGTCGCATCACTGATGGCATCAATTTCAGGCAAATCACGCAATGACTGCAAGCCCAAATCATCCAAAAACTGCGCAGTCGTCGCAAACAACGCGGGCCGGCCCACGCTTTCGCGGTGGCCGATGACCTCAATCCAGCCGCGCTCCTCCAATTGCTTGATGATCTGGCTGTTCACAGCCACACCGCGAATGTCTTCGATGTCGCCACGTGTGACCGGTTGGCGGTAAGCAATCACAGCCAGGATTTCCATCGCCGCGCGCGAGTAACGCGGCGCACGCTCGGGCTCCATGCGCCCCAAATACGGCAGCACAGCAGCGCGGCTTTGGAAACGCCAGCCAGAGCTCACGCATACCAGCTCCAAACCTCGCCGCGCCCAATCGATTTGCAGCTGCTCCAACCAGGCCTTGATTTGCAGCTCGTCGACGGCCTCGTCAAACAGCGCCAGCATGGCATCCATGGGCATCGCCGCTTTGGCGCACAGCAGCGCCGCCTCCAGCACGGAGATCGGATCTACAGTGCCCGGTGCGCCAACAGTGGCGGCCTGGGTGTCATCAAGCATTCAATCCCCTCTCATTGCCAAGGCTGCAAATCCAAGCCATCAAGGGCTTGCTGCAAATCCTGCGGCAGTGGCGCCTGCCACTGCATCGCCTCTTGTGTGACCGGATGCACAAAGCCCAATCGCCAAGCGTGCAAGGCCTGGCGAGCTATCGCCGGATGGGCTGCGCCCCCATAAATGGCATCGCCCACCAAGGGCCAGCCCAGGTGCTTGGCATGGACGCGAATCTGGTGTGTGCGGCCGGTGCGCAAACGGCAATGCAGCAAGGCGTAGTCACCTTCTTGGCGGGTCACCCCCCACAGCGTCATCTGGGTTTGTGCAGTCCTGCCCGATTGGGTATTCAAATCCACCACCGCCATGCGCAAGCGGTTTGAGGTGTCACGCCCAACCGCCGCATCAACCTCCAGCGCATCGCCCTCGCCTTGCCAGGGCATGCGCGCATTGGGCGCGCGCTTGGCCAGCGCCAAATACTGGCGCGACACATCGCGCCTGGCGATCATATCAACCAAGGCAGCCACCATCGGTTTGGACTTGGCCACCACCATCAAGCCACTGGTGTCTTTGTCCAGTCGGTGCACGATCCCTGCGCGCGGCAGCGTCGCAAACACCTCTTTGTAACCGAGCAAACCATTGAGCAGTGTGCCGCTCCAGTTACCCGCAGCAGGATGCACCACCAAGCCAGCAGGCTTGTTTACCACCAGCAGATACTCGTCTTCGTAGACGATATCCAGCGCCATGGTTTCAGGCAAGAATGCCTGGCTTTGCGCTGTAGGCTGCAGCTGCACGGTCAGCAGCTGGCCAGCTGACACTTTATTGGCGGGCTTGGCTACCACCACGCCGTCCAGGCTGACCCAACCGTCCTTGATCAGTTGCTGCAAATGGTTGCGAGAAAACTCAGGCGCCAAAGTCAACAAGGCTTTGTCAACACGCTGACCATGCAATGCGGCGCCCATCTCCAAGCTGCGCTCTTCGGTGGCCGACTCGACCTCGCCGGCTGAGACATCTTCCAGCGCCGACTCGATCGCCGGCTCTACTGGCTCTGCTTCAGGACCATACTTATTCATGCACACATCAACTATTCAAAGAACAAAAGGATCGGGTGCACAACACACCGATCCTTTGAATGCACAACGGCACCGCAATACCGCCATGGACTGGGATTTTTATCAGCGCTTGGGCAGATACATGGCCGGATTGACCGGCTTGCCTTGGCGGCGAATTTCAAAATGCAACTTCACGCGATCGGCATCGGTGCTGCCCATTTCAGCAATTTTTTGACCACGTGTGACACGCTGGTCCTCTTTGACCAGCAACGCACGGTTGTGTGCATATGCAGTCAAAAACTCATCGTTGTGCTTAAGAATGATCAGGTTGCCATAGCCGCGCAAGCCTGCGCCTGCATACACCACATTGCCATCGGCTGCGGCCAAGACCGGATCACCGGCATTGCCAGCAATGTCATAGCCCTTGTTGGTAGCTTCGTTAAAACCGGCCAACAATTGGCCCGAGGCTGGCCAGGCAAACTGGATGCCGGATACAGTGGCTGTCGCGGCCGTGCCTGCAGTTGCGGTCGCAACGGTTGTGCTTGAAGCACTGCCCGGCGCACTGCTGCCCGAAGAAGGGATCGGGCGCACTTGCACACCATTGCCAGAGGCCGATGCGGTATTGCTTGCGACCGCTCTGCCAGGCGGCGTCACACGCAGCACCTGACCTACTTCGATCACATCGGCATTGGCCAATTGGTTCCATGCCGCAATTTCTTTCCAGCTGTGGCCGGTCTCCAGGCCAATGCGAATCAGCGTATCGCCCGGCTTGACGGTATATGACCCAGCTGGTGTTGGCGCAACTGGAGCCACTGAGCCAACCTGCCCTGAACCAGCACGGTCTTCAACAGGCGCATCATTGAGGCTCACACTTGAGCACCCAGCGACCAAGGCACATGCGGCCACAATAGCTCCCAGGCCTACCCAACGAGTTTGAAAAAGCATTATTTGAATCCTTCTTAAGCAACGCCTGATTTTAACGGAACAAAATGAACTGTCTCTAATGCTTGCTGCCGCAAGCCCGAAGGTATTTTGTCAACCACTATCAACACCTGTCGACCTCCATCGGTTGACGTAGGGGCAACAATTCGCCCCCCCATACCCAATTGGTCTACCCAAGCCTGGGGGATTGCATCGCCGCCAGCGGCTGAAACAATGGCCGAATATGGCCCGCCAGAGGCAAAACCGGCCATGCCATCACCGAACAACAGGTGCAAATTACTCACACGCAACGGCCGCAGATTATCACGCGCGCGTTCATGTAAACCACGCACGCGCTCGATCGAATACACTTCTGTGGCCAAATGGCTCATCACGGCTGCCTGATAACCGCAGCCGGTGCCGACCTCCAAGATACGCCCTGGAATTCGGCCAGCATGGTCTGCATACGCGTACATGATCAATGACAGCATGCGCGCGACAATCGTCGGCTTGGAGATGGTTTGCCCATAACCAATTGGCAGGCTATTTTCTTCGTATGCCTGCCCGATCAACGCCGAATCAATGAATGCATGGCGCGGCACGATGCGCATGGCCTCGATCACTGCCGGATGCATGCCCTCAATCGCCATCAAACGCCTGGCCATGCGTTCGCGCGCCGCCTGCTGGCTAGACGCACTGGCAAATTCTCCAAGATTGCTGGTGGCAAATGCACTTTGCCCACGCACCATATGGGTTGGCAATGGCGCCAATGCCTGCGAAAACACCGCAGCAGCACCACCAACCGGACGCTCACCGGAGCGCTCAAACGGGCGATCTGCAGGTCGCGGCACAGGCCGAGGCGAAAGCGCCGAAGGCGGCGGCAAGACCTGCGCGGGAAAACGCGGCTTCTTTTGCGTCATGCCTGGCCTCGTTGCTGTGCCGCACCAGAAGGCGTCAGCGCAATCTGCTCCAGCAAATCACCGGCCATAAAAGAATCCAGCTGCATGCGCGCACGCCAGTCAACCAGCCCCTGGTGGTCAGTCAAATCGACATGCAAGGGTGTGATCGCCACATGGCCATTGGCTGTCGCATGGAAATCGGTTCCTGGACTGGCATCTGAGGCTGCGCCCGATGCGCCGATCCAATACATGGTCTCACCACGCGGATTTTTCTGGCAAATAACCCGCTCAGCTGCATGCCTGCGCCCCAAGCGGCACCACTGCAATGGCTTGAGCAAGGTCAAAGGCAAGTTGGGGATATTGACATTGAGCAGCCACGGAGCAGCGCCAATCCAGTCTTGCTGGCGAAGTTGTGCCACCACCCCTGCAGCCGCCTGCGCAGCGGCAGACAGTTGGTCCCAGTCTTTGTCGACCAGCGAAAAAGCCAACGACGGAATGCCAAACAAATAGCCTTCCATCGCCGCCCCCACGGTGCCAGAGTAAATCGTGTCATCGCCCATATTGGCACCGTTATTGATGCCGGAGACCACCAAGTCAGGGCGGTAATCGAGCAAACCGGTCAAAGCCACATGCACGCAATCGGCCGGTGTGCCATTGACATAACGAAAGCCGTTGTGGGCGCTGTTGTGCACATACAGCGGCGCATTTAAAGTCAGCGCATTGGATTTAGCGCTGTTGTTGTGCTCAGGAGCCACCACCTCGACTTGGGTATGCGGCAAGACGGCCAAGGCTTCCGCCAAAGCCACGATGCCTGGCGCCAAATAGCCATCGTCGTTACACAACAGAATTTTCAATTGATCCACGCGAACACCGCCTTTACCATCATTTCTCAGGGCCCAAACAAGGCATCGATCTGGTCATCCCACAACACGGTATGCACCTGCCATGTTTGCACTGGCTTGTAAAAAGTGCAGCCTATGCGCAAGGCGTGGTATTGCATTTTGACCAAATACCAATGCTGAACCAGGCTTTTTCCTGCATCGCGCGAGCGCACCCACTCGTAACCCACAATCGGGCCATAGCTGGCCGTCAACTGGACTAATTGGGCCTGCGTTTGAGACACCAGTCGCGTGAGCTCCTCCTTGGACAGCGGCCAATATGGTGCCAGCTCATCAAAAGCCTGTTTGGCTTGTCCTGATGCCAATTGCGCTACAGCCGCCTCGCATAAATTGCGCGTTTGCGCACTGGAGTTGAGCAACGCTCCACCCCAGTCTGCATCGCGCACAGCCGGCTTGGGCGACTGCATGGGCAACAGCGAAGCCGCACCTTGCTCAATAGGCTGCTGCATGATGGGCGTATCCATCAAAGGAATAAAGTCATCTTCAGGCATGGCTGGCTGCCCATAAGCGACAGGCCCAACCAAGCCCGCTGCGACCACACACGCAACGACCCAGCGCTGCGCCACTATACCAAGGCGCAGCAGCGGTGCATGTCCCTGACGGCAGTCACCTTGCATAAAAAACACGGACACGAAACCTCCCAATGCAGCATAGCGCGCATAAAAGCCCTACTTGACCAACCGCAATGAGGGACGCTTAGCGCCCTTTCCACCGCCAGGTGGCTCAGGCTCATCGCTTTTGGCCTTTGGTTTACTTTTACGTGCAGTAGGTTCCAAAGATTGCAATTTGGGCTTTGAGGGCGCAACTGGCGCAGCACTGGCATCCAGCAATTCAACAGACTCTGCCTCATCCGTATCCTGGGTCTGCCCCGCCAACTCCAGCGCAGCAGCGCCACGGCCCGGTGCAGGCATATCAAGTACCGCATCGACCACAGTGAAAGCCATGCCCTGGCCGTTTTCACTGGCATAAATGGCCATAACCCGGTGAATAGGCACAACGATGTGGCGTGGCACACCACCAAAGCGGGCCTGGAACTCGATGTATTCATTGCCCATCTCCAGCTTGGCGGTGGCGCCATAGCTGACATTGAGCACAATCTCGCCGTTGCGAACAAACTCAGGCGGCACTTGCACCGAGCCATCTACCTTGACTGCCAGATAGGGCGTGAAGCCGTTATCCGTGCACCACTCATGCAGAGCGCGCAGCAAATACGGTTGGGTCGATGGCAATGCTTCAGAAGTCATGATGTGGAAGGTAACGACAAAAAGAGCCTGCCTCTGCCCGCACGCTACAAACCGTGCGGCCGCAGGCCTCATAAACAAAAAGCATACCCTAACACTAAAAATGGCCAGAAAACTGGCCATTGTGTTTATTTGCTTAGCGGCGCATGACTTTTTCGGAAGGCGTCAGCGCTTCAATATACGCAGGCCGGGAAAACAGGCGCTCTGCATACTTGAGCAAAGGCGCAGCGTTGCGGCTGAGTTCAATGCCGTAGTGCTCCAGACGCCACAGCAGCGGTGCAATCGCCACATCCAGCATCGAGAAATTCTCTCCCAGCATGTATTTGTTTTTGATAAAGTTCGGGGCCAACTGCGTCAGGCGATCGCGGATGTGCGCACGGGCCTTATCCTGGGCCTTGGCTTCGCCAGACTCCAGTGTTGCGACATGCACAAACAGCTCTTTCTCGAAGTTCAGCAAGAACAAACGCACGCGGGCGCGGTCAACCGGATCACCAGGCATCAGTTGAGGATGAGGAAAACGCTCGTCGATGTACTCGTTGATGATGTTTGATTCATACAGAATCAAATCACGCTCCACCAAAATAGGCACCTGACCATACGGATTCATCACATTGATGTCATCTGGCTTGTTGAACAGATCGACATCACGGATTTCAAAATCCATGCCCTTTTCAAACAACACAAAGCGGCAGCGGTGCGAGAACGGGCAGGTCGTGCCCGAGTACAAAACCATCATTGGGGGGAATTCCTCAAAAAATAAAAGAGTGGATTGCGAATGAAACCACTCTGTACGGCGGCATCATACAAAATTCCAGATGGCAATTTCAAGCCCCAGCTTGCAGATAAATCGCAGCCAATGCCTGCCAATCATCGCTAAAACACAAAAAAACGCCAATCACCGCCCATAGCACGCATACAAATGTCATCAACGAAACGATTGGCAAAGGATCTTTGCTGCCGCACATCAATCAGATACAAACAAGCTCTATACAACAAACGGGGGATGTCTAAGAACGTGTTTACGTTCTAACTGCCACCCCACCACCTCTCCCAATTACTTCAAGCTGCCGCTGGCACCATTACAGCCATTCACTTATGACTAATTCACAACGTTCACTCACCAACACCTCTTCAACACGCCGCCTGGCCTGCGCTGCAGTACTGCTTGCCTGCGTGAACCTGCACGCCCAAACGCCAAGCGCGCCAGCAGCAAACCCCATCCAACCCAAGGACGGCCTGTGGAACTGGACAATGGGTGCAATGCAGTCCAGCGCCAGCTGCATGCCCGGTGTGGCCCAGTCGCTGGCCCAGTTGCTGCCACAACAGCGCAGCGAACAAGTGCAATTTGATACGCCGTTTCACCCAGCCCAACTGGTCAAGGACTCGGCCATCTCTTGGCAGCAGCGCAGCCCCAACCATTTCATTGCGGTTGCCAATGGCATCACAGTGCAAGGCTTCCCATTGCCTCTGAACGCCAGGTACGAGCTGTTTGTGCTCAGCCCCACCCGCATGCGCGGCGATGCCACGGTAGAGATGAACGTCTGGCAAGTTTGCAAAGTGCAAGCGCCCTTTGATTTCGAGCGCCAAGAGCAAGCCACCCCAGCGGCCAGAACGCGCTAGTGGCAAACGACCAAGGCTTTAGCAAGGTCAAAAAACGGTAAAGCCTGAACAAGACTGCAAACGGTTTTATAATCGTAATTTCCCACATCTTCTCGAGACATGACCAAATTTGTCTTCGTCACTGGCGGTGTAGTTTCCTCACTAGGAAAAGGCATCGCCGCCGCATCATTGGCGGCACTCCTAGAATCTCGCGGCCTCAAAGTCACGTTGATTAAGTTAGACCCCTACATCAACGTGGACCCGGGCACCATGAGCCCGTTTCAGCACGGCGAGGTGTTTGTCACCGACGACGGTGCTGAAACCGACTTGGATTTGGGCCACTATGAGCGCTTCATTGAAACGCGCATGAAGCAGGCCAACAACTTCACCACGGGCCGTGTGTACCAGACCGTACTGGAGAAAGAGCGCCGCGGTGACTATCTGGGCAAAACCGTACAGGTCATCCCCCACGTCACCAATGAAATCCAAGAGTACATCAAACGCGGCGCTGGCATTGGTACAGCTGACGCGGTTGATGTCGCGATTGCCGAGGTCGGCGGCACGGTGGGCGATATTGAATCGCTGCCATTCCTGGAAGCCGTGCGCCAGTTCAGCCTGCGAGCTGGCCCAAACAACACTGCGTTTGTGCACCTGACTTACGTGCCATGGATTGGCGCGGCTGGCGAGCTCAAGACCAAACCGACCCAGCACACCGTGCAAAAGCTGCGCGAAATCGGCATCCAGCCAGACGCCCTGCTTTGCCGCGCTGACCGCGATATTCCGCAAGACGAGCGCGAAAAAATCTCCTTGTTCACCAATGTGGCTGAATGGGGCGTGATTTCCATGCCCGATGTAGACACGATCTATAAAGTCCCGCGCCTGCTGCACGAGCAAGGCTTGGATGGCCTGATCTGCGACAAGCTGCGCCTGAACACGCCACCGGCCAATCTCAAACGCTGGGACGATCTGGTTTACAAAACCGCACACCCAAAAGGCGCCGTCAAAATCGCCATGGTCGGCAAATACGTGGATTTGTCGGACAGCTACAAGTCGGTCAACGAGGCATTGCGCCACGCAGGCTTGGTCAACGACGTCAAAGTAGACATCACCTACGTGGACTCGGAAACCCTGGATTCGTCAAGTGTGGCCGAGTTGGCCAGCTACGACGGCATCCTGGTGCCAGGTGGTTTTGGCTCACGCGGTGTGGAAGGCAAAATTTGCGCCGCACAATATGCCCGCGAACACCTGACGCCGTATTTGGGCATTTGCTTAGGCATGCAAGTGGCGACAATTGAATACGCACGCCACAAAGCGGGCCTGACCAAAGCCAATAGCACCGAGTTCGACCCTAAAACCCCTGAGCCGGTCATTGCCCTGATTGACGAGTGGGAAGACGCCGATGGCAGCATCCAAAAGCGCGATGCCAACTCCGACCTGGGCGGTACGATGCGTTTGGGCGCACAAACCTCGGACGTTGAGCCTGGCACCCTGGCCCACCAGATTTACGGCAACACCGTGACTGAGCGCCACCGCCACCGCTACGAAGCCAATACCAAGTACTTGGACAAGCTGCGCCAGGCTGGCTTGGTGATCTCGGCGCTGACCCAGCGTGAGCAACTGACAGAAATTGTCGAGCTGCCCAAAGCCGTGCACCCGTGGTTTATTGGCGTGCAATTCCACCCGGAATTCAAATCCACGCCATGGGCCGGTCACCCTTTGTTCAATGCCTTCATCAAAGCGGCCGTTGAAAAACACCAGCCAAAGGCCAGCAACACCAGCAAGGAATCAGCATGAAACTGTGCGACTTTGAGATTGGTCTGAACCAGCCGTTCTTCTTGATTGCGGGCCCATGCGTGGTCGAGTCCGAGCAATTGCAAATGGATGTGGCCGGGCAACTCCAGGAGATCACCAAATCCTTGGGTATTCCGTTCATTTTCAAAAGCAGCTATGACAAGGCCAACCGCTCGTCCGGCACCAGCTTTCGTGGCCCAGGCATGCAGCAAGGCCTTGAGATTCTGGCCAAAGTCAAGCGTGAATTGAACGTGCCGATCTTGACCGATGTGCACACCGAGGCAGAGATTGCCGAAGTAGCCAAAGTCGTCGACGTCTTGCAAACACCGGCATTCCTGTGCCGCCAGACCGATTTCATTCGTGCCGTCGCCCAAAGCGGCAAGCCAGTGAACATCAAAAAAGGCCAGTTTCTGGCCCCGCATGACATGAAAAATGTCATCGACAAAGCCCGTGCGGCAGCCAAAGAAGTGGGCCTGCCTGAAGACAGCTTCATGGCCTGCGAGCGCGGCGCCAGCTTTGGCTACAACAACCTGGTCAGCGACATGCGCAGCCTGGCCATCATGCGCGAAACCCAAGCGCCTGTGGTGTTTGATGCGACGCATTCGGTGCAATTGCCAGGCGGCCAAGGCACAAGCAGCGGCGGTCAGAGCGAATTTGTACCGGTGCTGGCGCGTGCCGCGATTGCCACCGGCGTCGCAGGCGTATTCATGGAAACCCACCCTGATCCGGCCAAGGCTTTGTCAGACGGGCCCAACGCCGTGCCGCTCAAACACATGAAAGCCCTGTTGGAGATCATGGTGGACCTCGATAGAATCACCAAGCAGCGCCCATTCTTGGAGAACTTGTTCAATTAATGGGCAAAAGTAATGGGCAAAAGCGCAAGAGCAGCGATGCATCACTGCATCGCTCAATCCAACGCTGTCATGCCCCAACTAGCGCAATGGCTCCGCATCCAAAGACACAACGAGCGGCTTTTCTGAAAACCATCGCGCAGGCAGATCAAAAGCACATTGTGCTTCGTGCTTGGCCACGATTGATTCGAAGCGGGAAATCTTCAAGCATCTTTTAATTCAGATTGTTATCACTGTTAATTAATTTACAGCCAGGAATACTGCCATGAAAGTCCATACACAACAGTTCTCGCGCGTCACACCTTTGGCTCTTGCGCTTACATCAAGCATTCTTCTTGCAGGTTGCTTGGGCGGCTCTAGCGAAGACCCGTTCAAACCAAATCCTGACAACCCAGGCACCCCCGCTGACACAGCCGCGTCCTGCTTTGACAATGCGCTGAACTACACAGCCGGCAGAGCCATTGAGCTGGGCTACACGAACTACGCCATCACACCAGAAGAATTGAGGCCATCGGCGGCCATGATTCGAGTCCTTGGCAATGCAGCCAGCTTTGAGGGGCAAACCAACTTGCTGCAGATCGAAGACATCCGTGGCTCCATTCTTGCCAACGCAGTGAATTCCTGGCAAACAGACCTTGACACCTATATACAGCGCCCTATTCCCAGCACGGGCATTGTTACCACTGTAGGCACGGTTTCCAAAACCACGCGCAACAACAATACATCGCCCGCAGAAGTAACGATCACGACCATCTACAATCCGGCCATCACAGACCAGCGCCGAACACTGAGAGTCAATCAATCGCTCACTCAAAACCTGTCAGGCACGGAAAAGAGGACCACCCCCGCCACCAGCAACCAGGAGGCGGTTGAAACCTCAGAACCCTTCTCCTACGCCCGAACCATCACCTTTCTCGGCAAGGAAAACCAGTCCATTGGTACGCTAAATGTAGAAGCGTGCAGGTTTAAAACAACCTCAGCTGGTCAACCAGACATCACCGAATGGGTGTATCGCGGTCAGACCATTCGTAAAGAAAGCAACGGCAGCCTGGTCGAACAGGTCACCGGCTTTACACCATCTTCTTAAGCTCCCACTAAAGGCTCCAACCACCATGCCCAGCGCCTACATCATTGCCTCCGTCGACGTCACCGATCCACAGCAGTACGAGCAGTACAAAATTTTCAGCACCCAAGCCATGCAGGCGCATGGCGCTGAGGTCTGCATCCGCGGTGGCCAAGTCCAGGTACTTGAAGGCGATTGGAATCCAGGCCGTACCGTGGTGCTTAAATTCAATAGCGTAGAAGAAGCCAAAACCTTCTACAACTCCCCCGAATACACCCTGGCCCGCAACGCACGTGAAGGCGCTGCCACCATGCGCATGGTGTTGGTCGAGGGCGTGTAAGTTTTTTGTATTCAACCATTTTGAGAGAGACACCATGAGTGCAATCGTAGATATCGTAGGCCGTGAAGTCCTGGACAGCCGTGGCAATCCCACCGTGGAATGCGACGTGCTGCTCGAATCGGGCGTGATGGGCCGCGCCGCAGTACCGTCTGGCGCCTCGACCGGCGCACGCGAAGCCATTGAGCTGCGCGACGGCGACAAAGCCCGCTACCTGGGCAAAGGCGTACTGAAAGCCGTCAACCACATCAACACTGAAATCTCGGAAGCCGTGCTGGGCCTGGATGCTGCAGAGCAAGCATTCCTTGACCGCACGATGATCGATCTGGACGGCACAGACAACAAATCCCGCCTGGGCGCTAACGCGCTGCTGGCCGTATCCATGGCCGTAGCCCGTGCTGCCGCTGAAGAATCCGGCTTGCCGCTGTACCGCTACTTTGGTGGCATGGGCGGTGTGACCCTGCCAGTGCCGATGATGAACGTCATCAACGGCGGTGCACACGCCAACAACAGCCTCGATCTGCAAGAGCTGATGATCATCCCAAGCGGCGCACCGACCTTCCGCGAAGCGATGCGCTGGGGTGCCGAAGTATTCCATGCGTTGAAAAAAATCATCCATGACAAAGGCATGAGCACCGCCGTCGGTGACGAAGGCGGTTTTGCCCCTAGCGTGGCCAACCACGAAGCCGCGATTGAGCTGATTTTGCAAGCCATTGAAGCGGCTGGCTACAAACCAGGCGAGCAAATCGCGCTGGGTCTGGATTGCGCGTCCAGCGAGTTCTTCAAAGACGGCATCTACACCCTCGAAGGTGAAGGTGGCCTGAAACTGACGGCTGGCGAATGGACCGACAAACTGGCCACATGGTGTGACAAGTACCCGATCATCAGCGTGGAAGACGGCATGTCTGAAAACGACTGGGATGGCTGGAAACTGCTGACCGAACGCCTGGGCAAAAAAGTGCAGCTGGTAGGTGACGACTTGTTTGTCACCAACCCGAAAATCTTCCGCGAAGGCATCGACAAAGGCATTGGCAACTCAATTTTGATCAAGATCAACCAAATCGGTACTTTGTCTGAAACTTTCGAAGCCATCGAAATGGCCAAGCGCGCGCGCTACACCGCCGTCATCAGCCACCGCTCGGGCGAGACCGAAGACAGCACGATTGCCGATATCGCAGTGGGCACCAATGCAGGCCAAATCAAAACCGGCTCGCTGTCGCGCTCGGACCGCATGGCCAAGTACAACCAATTGCTGCGCATTGAAGAGGACTTGGGTGACGTGGCCGTCTACCCAGGCAAGGATGCGTTCTACAATCTGCGTTAATTTTCACCATTAACTTGGCCAAAGCAGACAGCCCCAGCAGGGGCTGCTGCTTGGCACACACCTCACCATGTTGCGACTTCGCTATCTAGCCACCTTGGGTTTGCTCGGATTGCTGGCTTGGTTCCAGTGGCAAATCTGGACCGGTCACGGCAGTTACCCCACTGTCGAGCTGATGCGTGAGGAAATTGTGAAGCAAAAAAGCTCCAACCAATTGATGCGTCAGGACAATGAGCGCCTGGCCAACGACATCGCCGACCTGCGCGATGGCCGCGAAAAAATGGAAGAAATTGCACGCCAGGAATTGGGCATGATCAAACCCAATGAAGTGTTTGTGCAGTACACCAAGCCTTAAAGCCCCTACCGCTTGCCGCTCAAGCAGCGGCTTCTACTTCACCCTCAGTGGCGACGCCTTTCTGGGCACATTCAGGCCATGCTTAGCAGGCCATTGGTTCTGCTCGATCGCGTTGAATGCACACAAAGCCCTGCATGGGCCGCCTGGTCTCAACGGCAGCCCGCAAGCCCAGGCCATGTCGATTGAACAGGCCAATGCAGCTTGGCCCTCTCAACACTGGTATTTCAAGACCAGCATCCTATTCCTCGGATCGCCATCAAAGTCTCCACCGCACGGGACTTTTGGATAGATCACTCGTTGCACGGCGTTATAGCTTCCAGCTGAATGCGCGGCTGTGCCAACTCGCACCACCGGACGCGGTGTAAAGCATCTTCGAGCAGTCAATCTCACAATGCTGCAGACATCTTCCGTGCGGTCACCTTAGCACCTGTTCACCATCTCCATGCAGACCGCGTTGAGATGATGAAAAGCAGATGATGAAAAGCTGTTGAATGCCGGATCGAAGGCATCGACACATACACATTCAGGGCTGTGGAGGCCTAGGGATAACACTGTGCGCAGCTGAAACATACATGAACGCACTCTGTTTATTTGAAATGATGGCTGCTCCAAATGCTGAAACACCAGGCTTGCAAAGACGCTACTCACTGGCGCGCGCAACTGGGCACAGCGAGGCACGCACCACCATCACAACAACAGGAGATACGCCCATGGCCCACCCCGGCGCACGCACCCTACTGGCCCTTGCTGCCGCAGCGAGCACGCTGCTGCCTACAAGCCACAGCATGGCCGAGACCATCAAAATTGCCTACATCGACCCTTTGAGTGGGCCATTTGCCCCAGTAGGCCAAAGCATGCTCAACCACTGGCAGTTCATTGCCGACATGGCCAACTCGCAACAATGGGCTGGTGAGCACCGATTCGAGGTCACTGGTTTTGACAATAAAGGCAGCCCGCAGGAATCGCTGGCCTTGCTCAAAACAGCGGTAGACCAGGGCTACCGCTACGTCACACAAGGCGTAGGCTCCAGTGCCGCTGTGGCCTTGACTGAGGCGATCAAAAAACACAATGAACGCAATCCGGGCCAGGAATTGCTGTTTCTCAATTACGCCTCTAACGACCCTGACCTCACCAATAGCAAATGCAATTACTGGCATTTCCGCCTGGATGCCAACTCGGACATGAAGATCGAGGCCTTGACCGAGGTACTGGCTGCCAACCCAGAAATCAAAAAAATCTATTTGATCAACCAGGATTTCTCCTTTGGCCACCAAGTCGCGCGTGGTGCCAAAGAGGCACTGCAGCGCAAGCGCCCAGACATTGAAATCGTCGGGGAAAGCCTGCACCCCAGCGGCCAGGTCAAGGATTTCTCGCCTTATGTGGCCAAGATGATCCAATCCGGTGCGCAAGCGGTGGTCACTGGCAATTACGGCGCGGACTTGGCCTTGCTTGCTCGCGCAGCCCATGATCTCGGCTTGCAGGCCGACTTCTACACCATCTATGGCTCGACCACTGGCGGCCCAAGAGCGATTGGCCAGGCAGGTGCTGACCGCGTCAAATTTGTTGGCAGTTGGCATCCGAACAATGCTGGCTTTGTCGGAGAAGACATTGCCAATGCCTACCGCGCCAAATACAACGACGACTTTATTGGCGCAGCGACCTATGCAGGCATTGCGATGCTGTCCAAAGCCGCCACCAACACCCAATCGACCGACCCAGTCCAAATTGCAGCTGCGCTTGAAGGCATCACCGTGACCAGCCTCAACGGCGAGGTGACGATGCGCGCCAGCGACCACCAGGCCCAGCAGCCCTTGTATGTAGCGACCTGGACCCAGGTCAACGGCCAGAACGTCAAATATGAGCAGGAAGGCACTGGTCTGGGCTGGCGCACCGACCTGCGCTTGGATGCCGATCGTGTCATGCGCGACACCAGTTGCGAGATGACCCGGCCACACTCGTGAGCACACCTTGCCGCCCCACTCGCACTTTGCCTTTGACCACTACACCACAGACTATGGCCACACCCCCCAATTTCGCCACCAGCATTTACGCTGCCCTGCAGCATTCGGCAGCGACCAAACCCCAACGCACCGCCCTGACTTATCTACAAACCGGCGACGCGGATGAACAAGCCCGTTGCATCAGCTACACCGACTTGCTGGCCGGGGTCACTCAGGCAGCCAACCTGTTTGCACAACTGGGCGGTGTTGGCGTGGGCGTAGCCTATTTGCTGCCCTCCTTGGTCGAGACCCATTTTGTACTGTGGGGCGCAGAAACCAGTGGCTACGCCGTGCCCTTAAACCCCTTTCTCACCACCGAGCAGATTGAAGAGCTGGTGCGTGCTTCAGGCGCAAAAATACTCGTCACCGTTGGCGCAGCGGCGCCTGAGGTCTGGCACAAAAGTCTGGCCGTACAACAGCGCATCGAGGGCCTGCAACTGGTCTGCGTAGGGCCACAGGGACCGAGCGGGGCCGCCATCGACTTTGTACAAGCCTTGGCTGAGCAACCAGCGGACGCACTGCACTTTACGCCAGCCCAAGGCGAGCAAATCTGCGCCTACTTTCACACCGGCGGCACGACCGGCGTACCCAAGCTGGTCGGCCACAGCCACCGCAACCAGCTGACCGCCGCACGCGGTGCAATGCACATGCTCGCAATCAGCGAGGACGACTGCGTCACCAATGGCATGCCGCTGTTTCATGTGGGTGGCTCGATTGCGACCAGCCTGGCATTCTTCCTGGCAGGTGCGAATGTGGTGATGCTTTCTGGCCTGGGTTTTCGCAACCCAGCGATGGTGCGCAACATTTGGCGCATTGTCGAACGCTACCAAGTCAGCGTGCTGGGTGCAGTTCCTACGGCGATGGCCTCGCTGCTGGCAACGCCCGTAGATGGCGATCTCAGCAGCCTGCGCTATGGCCTGACTGGCGCAGCCCTGTGCCCAGCCAATGTGTCACGGCGCTTTACCGAAGTCACCGGCAAGGCCTTGCATGAGCTGCTGGGCATGACCGAGACGGGCGGTGTCACCGCCGCTGACCCGGTCGGCGGTCAGGCCACGCCTGGCTCGGTCGGCTATGCGATACCCGAGAGCCAGATCCGCGTGCGTCGTCGCCTGGCCGACGGCTCGCTGGGCGATGACTGCGCAGCGGGTGAAATTGGCGTACTGTTCGTGCAAGGCCACAACGTCTCGCCCGGCTACCTCGATGCCAGCCAAAATGCCGGCGTTTTCCAGGAGCATGGCCTGAACACCGGCGACCTGGCCTACCTGGACTCGGCTGGCAAACTGTTTATTGCCGGGCGCAGCAAAGACCTGATCATCCGCAGCGCCCACAACATTGATCCGCTGATGATCGAAGCGGCGTTTACCAACCATCCCAGCGTGGCCGCCGCTGCCGCCGTTGGCCAGCCAGACCGCTATGCGGGTGAGCTGCCAGTCGTATTCATTGTGCTCAATGATCCGCATACCGACCTCGACGCACTGCAGGCCCACGCCCAAGCCCATATTGCCGAGCGTCCTGCCTGGCCAAAATCAATACATGTGCTCGATGCCTTGCCGGTCACCGCCGTGGGCAAACCGTTCAAGCCCGCACTGCGAGCTGAAGCGGCAGTGCGTTTGCTAGAGCCGATGCTGCGCAACTTGCTTGAGGATGACACGCTGACCGTCACAGCCAGCGAAGGCGGCAAGCGCGGTCTGGATGTGCACGTGCGCGCCAACGGCCTGTCACCCGCCCAACACACCAAGCTGCGCGAGGAGCTCGATGGCTATGCGTTTGCATGGACGTTGAGCCACTAGGTTGAGGGTTTGTGTCTAGCACCCCACTACCGCAGACGCATTAGGATAAGGCATGATCCCCACCAGCGACCAGACTGCACCTCGCACTACGGCCGAATGCACACATTCGTATGCGCGTTTGGGCGCGCGTACCGTCACGATTGCCACACCGCATTTGGTGTCAGGACCGATTTGCCGCCCGACAATGAACTTGCTGTTCTCGCTCAATGGCCGGCCTTTTTCACTGCACATCAACTCCCAACAAGTGCTGCAAACTACTGCGGCCTTGGTCATGCCTGGGCAGTTGCGGGCCGTGACGGCTCGCGATTGTGCCTTGCTCAGTATCAGCGTTGAGCCAGGCCATGCGCTGTTTCAGACCTTGCAGCAGGCCACCCAAGGGCAAAGCATGCAGGCGTTGAAGCTGCAGCCGCGCAGCGAGGCATTTGAGCAGCTCGGACGTTGCTACAACGACACCGCCCAAACCCCAGTCACCAACGCCTTGCTGATCGACATCCTGGCGCAATCGGGCCTGGCCACAGCCCAACGCGTCCCAACTCGCCCACGCGCCACAACGCTGCTGCAAGCAGTTGACGCGAAGCTGCCCGAGCGCACTGGTGCGGCCGACCTGGCCAGCCAGCTCGGGCTGTCCACCAGCCGACTCTCACATGTGTTTGTGGCCGAAGTCGGCATGCCATTGCGCTCCTATGCGCTGTGGCAGCGCTACCGACTGGCGCTGAAAAATCTCGAGAGCGGCACAGGCCTTAGCCACATCGCCAGCGAATCCGGCTTTGCCGATGCAGCGCACATGACCAACACGTTCATGAAGTACCTGGGCTTTCCGCCCAGTGAGGTGGCTAAACGTTGCCGTATCAGCTTTAGGACTGCGGCCTCGTAAAGCGGTTGGGAGCTATCGCTTTGCAGGCAAGACTGTGTCACAAGCGCAAAACTGGGCCAGTTGATGGAGGGCCGCATCCAATCGTGCAGAAAAATCATCCGCAGGTATGAAGCCGCTTTCAAAATGCAGGCTGAGCACTTCCAGCTGACGCTTTGCACGATGCGCTTTGCAATCGATGCGGCCAACAAACGCCCCTTGCCACAGTATCGGCAGGCAAAAATAGCCATGCACCCGTTTGGCTGCCGGCGTGTAGCTCTCTAGCCGGTAATGAAAACCAAACAGCTGCTGCAAGCGCTCACGGTGAATCACGGCATTGTCAAACGGCGAGAGCAACTGCACCTGGTCGCTGTGCCCGGCATGCCAGTCGCGCTGCAAACTGCTGGTTGCCACATAGGTGTCGGGCCACTCTGGGTTATCGAGCGCCATCAGTGCGCCCTGCTCGATTCGCGTGTGTAATAACTCGCGCATGGCCTTGCGCAAAGCCTGACCGGTGCGTAAATGCATGACTTGCCTGAGAGTCACAATGCCGTGCGCTTGCAGGTTTTTATCCAGCAAATAAGCGGCCATTTCTTCAGCCGACGGCTCTTGGGTATGCAGGCCTGCAGGCAGCAGGCGCTCGGGCAAGGCATAGCTTTTTTCCATGCCTTTGCGCTCGCACACCATCAAGTCGCCTTGCATAAACAGTTTATCCAGCGCCCGGCGCCCTGGCCCGTAATCCCACCATGCGCTTTTGCCTGCGCGCTTGTCTTTCAGGTCACGGCTGCGCAGCTCGCCTTCGCCGCGCACTTGCGCGAGAATTTCACGCATCAGCTGGGGGTCAACGCTTTTGAAATACGGGCTTTCACCACGTCGAAACGACAGCATGCGCGGCAATGCAAAGCGGTAGTCACGCATCGGCAGGTAAGCTGCAGCATGAAACCAGTACTCAAAAATCTGGCCGCTGCCCACCAGTTGATTCAAGTGCTCGGTGGCGTAATCGGGCACTCTGCTCCACAAAACATGGTGGTGCGCGCGCTCGATCACCGACAGCGTGTCAATCTGCACATAGGCCAAATGCGCAATGGCGCGCAACGTGCCTTCAAGGCCCGTGCCAAACACAGCAGGGGCCATGAGTCCTTGATGACCTAGCGCGATGTTGCGCCAATGCGCGTGCTGTGAAGGATGCACCATGCTCAAGCCGATCAATTATTGCTTGCCAAATTTTTAGCTCCTCGATTGCACGTCTATTCGTCAATCTGCATAGCTTAAATCATCAAACTGCAAAGACCTTGAAAGCATGGTTCTTAGAGCCTGTTCCAAGTCTCGACGCAGTCGCGCAAGGCACAAAAAAGAAGCAGTACAAGACGCCTGTTGCAGCTCATACGTCTGTATGAGCAAAACGGGCAACGCCGTAATGTGCTTTTTTGTGCCTTGCCCTTCGGGTTGGCGCCCATAAGGCACGCTGCCTTGTTAAAAATCCTCGCCGGGCAGTTAGCCCGACTGCGGCTTTTGCCGCGCATCATCTCCTTTTGGACTCCAACGCGGTCTGCGTGGAGGCTTTGAACAGGCTCTAAGCCGCCACACGCGTAAAAAAAGGCGGCTGCTCACTGAATAAGCNAGGCTCTAAGCCGCCACACGCGTAAAAAAAGGCGGCTGCTCACTGAATAAGCAGCCGCCTTTGCTATCGCATCAATTGAAGCTAAGGCTGGCAGAGCCGGTTTGCGTCAGAGACTGGGCATCAAAATCCACGACGAAATGGTCGCTTGGTTTGCCAGAACCCACGCCGCGCAGAATCGAAAACACCTGCTTGAACTGGTGCTGGAATGGCACAGAAACCCAATTGGCATCTGACAGCTTGCCATTCACCATCAGCGGCGCAGTAGTTTGTGCAGGGAACGCATCCATCAGCAGTCGGTATTGCTCGACACGCTCTTTGCCCATGTCGTTGAGTGACAGACCGCCGGCATACACCGTGCGGTGGAAGTCGCCATAAAAGGTGTAGGCCGACACTTGTGCCATGGCATCAAAGCTCACGCCTTGTTGCGCAGCCAGGGTTTTGGCTTTGGCCTCTGCCTGTGCCCAATCAGCAGCAAATTGTGCAGCGCTAACGGTGCCAGCGGTGCCGCTGTTGAACAAGCAGCTTGCAGTAGGTTTCAAAGGTGCGCTGTCGCCCAACTCAGCCAATTGGGCGTAGGTCACATAGGTGGACAATTGGCTCATCGTCAGCATCTGCGCCAAGTTCAACTGCATCGCAGCGTCTTTCATTTCGCAAGGCCAGTACTCGTCCATGAAACGCATGCGCGACAGCTCGCCAAAATAGCGGCTGGTGAAGTCGCCATAGTTCAGGCTGCTCAAAATGCCCTTGTCCCAACGGCGCTTGATGTCGTCGCTGTTGGTGCTGTTTTGCACGTAGCCGTATTCCATCTGGTAGAGCGGGAACAGCTCATCAAAGCGCGGCACATTGTTCAGTGCCACAGTTTGAATATCGACTTTGCGCGGACCGTCGAAGTTGACGATTTTGTAAGCCGCGCCATACACGGCCAGCGAAGGCGATTGCACGTTCACCAGGTAGTTGCCTTGGCTATCCGCATAGTCGTTGGTGCCATTGAAGTGCATGTGGCCACCAATGTGCAGTGGCAAGCCGGTAGCCGCAACGGCTGCTGCAGTGGCTTGCTCAGGCACGCGGGCAGTCTGGAACGCACCGGACTTGAACACGCCTTTGATCGCGTCCGTCTGGTTGGCGTAGAAGTCCATGGTCGGATAGTGTGAGAAGGCCACCAGCTTTTTATTCTGTGCCTTGGCACGTGCACTGACATCGGCAATCCAGGCCATCACGGTGCGCTTGTGGGTGACCATCTTGTTCCAGCCGGCGTTGCCCGCGCCGCTAAAGCTGCCAGACTGGCTTGGGTTGGATGGATCGAACTTGTCGGTAGGAACAAACACGTTGGCATCGACAGACAGCACCCACAGACCAGGTGATGGCTCAACCAGGTAGCTGACATCGGCAATCGTCGCGCACTGGGTATAACCGGCTTGCTTGAAGCGGCCGCCTTCGCCCTCTTTGCAGATCTCGTAGCTTCGCTGGTCCAAGCCTGCCTGGGCTTTGGCGGTCTCCAAGTCGTACTTGCCATCTTTGTAGTGGCTAAACGGTGTTTCCCAGTGGATATCGTTCACACTCGGCATCAGGCCGTAGTCGCCCAAATCCTTGAGCAGCGAGGCGTAACCCAGCTCCATCATCTCATTGGTACACACCACATCGGCTTCGGCATTGAGGCAGCCGCTGTATTTGTTGGCGAACACCTTTTGGGTTGTGCCGCCCAGGCCCATGAAATCGGATTTACCTGCTTCTTCGTTGTCGTAAGGACTCACAGGATCATGGTTGCCCGGAGCGATGAAAAAGCGCATGCCTTTTTTCTCGTACTCAGCCAGCACGGATTGAAAGCCCCCCACGTTCATGGGTTGGCCATCATCAGAAAAATCGCCTGGAAACGCAACGAACTTCACGCCTTTGGCCAAGGCATCATCCAAAGCCGCGCGGAAGGCGAAGTAGTTTTCATTGAACAAGCGCGTTGACGTCAGCTGCGCGTACATGGTGCGGATCGTCGCAAATTTGCCATCCGCAGTGGGCACGCCCTTGAAGCTGCTGTTTTTCAGGTCGCCATACACATCATGAAAATGCACATCGGCCATGAACGCGATGGAAGAAATCGGATCCGGCTCTTGCGGCTTGGGTTCAGTGGAATTGTCCCGATCACTGCCACCACAGGCGGTCAACAGCACAGCAGTTGCACCAGCCAGGCAGCTCAGTTTCCAGTAGCGCCCGATATTTCCAAAATTGTTTGCGTACACGTCCATCACACCAATAAAACCAAAAGCCGCAATTTTTATGAACTTTTGTGTCAAAGGCATGACAGCGCTTGACAAGGCATGGAGAATAATGGCTACAACACCCACCAAATCGGGCACAACACACTACCAGGTGCGTCCGCACACACCACCATGCTGCCCATCTTTTTACGACTGACTGGGTTTTATCGCCGGCCATGAAAGCTATCAGTTGACGTTATAAGAACGTGTTTACGATCTCCGCGCTGACCGCGTTGGCGCCGGGCAGCAAAAAGGCAAGCAGCACACTGCGCTGTGTGCTGCTTGCCTTTTTTGTTGCCTGATTTTTGAGGGAATCAGTAGCCAAAGCTGCGCTTGGGCGCTATCGCATCAGGTGTATTGTTTCTCCAGATCGTCCCAGTACGGCTTGTTCACCAAACGCTGGCGTTCAGAGAAGGTGGCCACCAAACCGCTGGATTCCAGCACCTGTTTTTCGTCGCGCAAAGTGGTCAAGGTTTTTTGCATGCCAGCGACTGCGCCTTGCAGTGCCGCGTTGGCATACAGCACTACGCCGTAGCCCAGCTCGCCCAATTCAGTGGCATTGAAGATCGGGGTTTTGCCACCAATCACCATGTTCATCAGCTGGGGCGTGGCCAAGCGCTGTGGCAAGGCGCGCACTTCGTCTTCTTTGGTCACGGCTTCGACAAACAAAATGTCAGCACCGGCTTCGGCAAACAACTGGGCACGCTCGATTGCAGCTTCAAAGCCATGCGTGGCAGCCGCATCGGTGCGTGCCATGATCAGCAAGTCAGAGTCGCGTCTGGCATCCACTGCCGCTTTGACTTTGCTCACTGCCTCTTCGGTGGAGATGACTTCTTTGCCGCTGAAATGGCCACAGCGCTTAGGGGCCACCTGGTCTTCGAGCTGGATACAGTCGGCGCCTGCGCGCTCCAAAGTGCGTACCGTGTGGTAGACATTCAAGGCATTGCCAAAACCAGTATCGGCATCGACCAGCAACGGCACGTCGACGGCATCGCGAATACGGGCTGTGTGGTCGGCAATTTCTGCCAGCCCCATAAAACCTTGGTCGGGCATACCAAACCACATATTGGTCACGCCTGCACCAGTGATGTAAATGGCTTCGTAACCGAGGTCGGCAATGAGTCGGGCAGACAAGGCATTGAACGCGCCAGGCACGATCACGCCGCGTTTGGCGTTGACTAGCGCTTTGAGCTGTTTTTTGGTGGACATGGGTAATGCTCCCTGATTTTCAAATTGATAAGGTTTCGGTCACATTGACCCACACGCGTGGGCCAATGGCTAAGCGCAGGCTCAGCCCGTGCGGGTTTTTATTCCAGTGCGATATTGGCGTCCTTGATCAAAGTGCCCCACTTCAGGCGCTCTGCATCAAGAAATTGCCGGTATTGATCAGGGCTGCCGCCAACAATCACCCCGCCCGTGTCCTCAAAGGCTTGTCGTACCGAAGGGTCGGCCAAGGCTTTGTTGACGGCTGCATTCAGGCGCTCAATCACAGGTTGCGGCGTATTGGCCGGGGCAACCAAGCCCAACCAGTTATAGGACTCAAAGCCTTTGATGCCCGCCTCATCCAACGTAGGCACATCGGGCAGAATCTTCAAACGCTCCAAACCTGATACAGCCAATGGCCGCACTTTGCCGCCTTTGATCGCAGGCATGGCCGCGTAGCCCATCTCAAACATAAAGGCCAAATGCCCGCCCATCAGATCTGCTGCGGCTGGCGCGCCGCCCTTGTAGGGAACGTGCACAAACTGCGTGTTGGTTTGGTTGGCCAGTAACGCAGCGGACATATGGTGCGCGCCACCAATTCCAGAGGAACCATAGCTCAGGCTGTCGGGCTGCTTTTGGCCAGCCTCAATCAACTCCGCAACGCTATGGAATGGCTGGTTCAGTGCAACGCTCAAAATCAGTGGCGCCTCTTCGATCAGCACCACCGGCTCCAGGTCACGCTGCGCATCGTAGGGCATTTTGGCCATCAGGATCGGGTTGGTCACCAATGGTGCTGGCGAGCCAAAACCGAAAGTGTGTCCATCCTTGGCTTTGGCAATCGCATCGGTGCCCAATACGCCGCCTGCGCCGCCTTTGTTTTCTACTACGACCGACTGCCCAAGCTCCTTGGCCATGATTTCCGAAATCAAACGGGCCCGCGTATCGGCAAATCCCCCTGCCGCATAAGGCACCACCAGTTTGATAGGTTTGCTAGGCCAATCCTGCGCCTGCGCTGCCATGGGCAATGCACCGATGGCACTGGCGCACAGCAATGCGGCCAAAGACAGTACGGTTCGGCGCGAAGCCAAGTTGCGTTTGGGTACGTGGTTGAAAGCGGTCATAGGCCTGTGTAGGGATGGTTGTCGATGCGCCAATTAAAAACTATCGCCAGGTACAAACACCTCACCGCGCATCAAGCGGCGGGCGCTGCGGCTCATCACGGCTTTGGTGACTTGCCACTGGCCGTCAATGGACTGGGCCTCTGCACCCACGCGCAAAGTGCCCGATGGATGGCCAAAACGCACGGCGTCGCGGTTGCCGCCGCCAGCAGCCAGGTTCACCAAAGTACCTGGAATCGCTGCGGCCGTGGCAATCGCGACCGAGGCCGTGCCCATCATCGCGTGGTGCAGCTTGCCCATGGACATGGCACGCACGCGCAAATCAATCGCGCTGGCAGGCACTTGCTTGCCGCTGGATGCCGTGTAGTCCGCAGCTGGCGCCACCCAAGCGATCTTGGGGGTGTGCTGGCGTTTGGCGGCCTCAGCAATCTCCTTGATCAAGCCCATTTTGACTGCACCGTAAGCGCGAATGGTCTCCAACTTGGCCAGCGCCGCTGCATCGCTGTTGATGGCTTCTTGCAGCTCGCTGCCGGTGTAGCCAATGTCGGCGGCATTCACGAAAATGGTGGGAATGCCGGAGTTGATCATCGTGACCTGGAAACTGCCAACACCCGGCACATCCAACTGGTCCACCACCTGCCCGGTAGGGAACAAAGAGCCTGGTGCATCGCCCTCGCCTTCATCAGCCGGATCGACAAACTCCAGCACAATTTCGGCCGCAGGGAAGGTCACGCCATCGAGTTCAAAATCACCACTTTCCTGCACCTGGCCGTTGTGAATGGGCACATGCGCAATGATGGTCTTGTTGATATTGGCCTGCCAAATGCGCACCACGCACACGCCATTGTCCGGAATACGGTCTTTGGCGACATAGCCCGCATGGATCGCAAATGCCCCAGCGGCAGTCGACAGGTTGCCACAGTTGCCCGACCAGTCGACAAAGGCCGAATCAATGCTGACCTGACCGTACAGGTAGTCCACATCATGGCCAGCTTGGCTGCTGGGCGACAGGATCACGCACTTGCTGGTGCTGGAGGTCGCGCCGCCCATGCCATCGGTTTGCTTGCCATAGGGGTCTGGGCTGCCCATCACGCGCAGAAACAAACTATCGCGCGCCTGGCCAGGCTGCTGCGCCACCGGCGGCAAATCTTCCAGTCGAAAAAAGACGCCTTTGCTGGTGCCGCCGCGCATATAGGTGGCCGGGATGCTGATTTGTGCTGCTGCTGACATAGTGTGTTTCTACGCTCGTACGGTTGGGTAAATAGGCGATGGGGGCAACGGTGGTTGGCCGCTTAAACTGGAGCTTTGTTGGACTCCAGGAAGTCTTGTGCAAAACGCTGCAACACACCACCGGCCTCGTACACACTGACCTCTTCGTCCGAGTCCAGGCGGCAGGTGACTGGCACTTGCAGGGATTCACCGTTGCGGCGGTGGATGTGCAGTTGCAACTCAGCACGTGGTTGGCGCTCGCCCACCACATCGTAGGTTTCTGTGCCATCCAGGCCCAGCGTCAAACGTGTCGTGCCAGCTTTGAATTGCAGCGGCAACACGCCCATGCCAATCAGGTTGGTGCGGTGGATGCGCTCGAAACCTTCGGCCACAATCGCCTCGACCCCAGCCAAACGCACGCCTTTGGCGGCCCAGTCACGGCTGGAGCCCTGGCCATAATCAGCCCCGGCAATGATGATCAGCGGCTGGCCACGGTCCATATAAGTTTCGATGGCCTCCCACATGCGCATTACCTTGCCGTCTGGCTCGACTCGGGCCAGCGAGCCTTTTTTGACCTTGCCATCCACCACGGCCATTTCGTTGACCAGTTGCGGGTTGGCAAAGGTCGCACGCTGTGCGGTCAGATGGTCACCACGGTGGGTCGCGTAGGAGTTGAAGTCCTCTTCAGGCAAGCCCATTTTGTGCAGGTATTCACCAGCGGCCGAGTCCATCAAAATCGCATTCGATGGCGACAAATGGTCGGTGGTGATGTTGTCGGGCAAGATCGCCAGCGGGCGCAGACCGGTCAAGGTGCGCTCACCAGCCAATGCGCCTTCCCAATAGGGTGGGCGGCGGATATAGGTCGACTGTGGGCGCCAGTCGTACAAGGGCGACTTGGCACGTTCGGCGTCTTTTTTCTCGAACATCGGGATGTAGACACGGTTGAACTGCTCAGGTTTGACCGCCACTTTGACCAAGGCATCAATCTCTTCGTCAGAAGGCCAGATGTCTTTCAAGCGAATCTCTTTGCCATCGACCACGCCCAGCACGTCTTGCTCAATGTCAAAGCGGATCGTGCCCGCAATCGCATAGGCGACGACCAGCGGCGGGCTGGCCAAAAAGGCTTGCTTCGCATACGGGTGGATACGGCCATCAAAGTTGCGGTTGCCCGACAGCACTGCCGTGGCGTACAAATCGCGCTCGATGATTTCCTGCTCAATCGCCGGCTCGAGCGCGCCGCTCATGCCGTTGCAGGTCGTGCAGGCAAACGCCACGATGCCAAAACCCAGGGCTTCCAGGTCTTCGAGCAAACCGGCTTCCTGCAAATACAGCTCGACCACTTTGGAGCCAGGAGCCAGCGAGGACTTCACCCAAGGTTTGCGCGCCAAACCCAAGGCACGCGCTTTGCGTGCGATCAAACCGGCGGCAATCACATTGCGCGGGTTGCTGGTGTTGGTGCACGAGGTAATCGCGGCAATGATGACCGCGCCATCGGGCAGCAAACCACTGGCTTCCTGCTCTTTGGCAACAGACAGCAACTCATCGCCGGCAATGCCGCGCTCCTTCAGGGCAGAGACGGGCAAGCGGCGGTGTGGGTTGGAAGGTCCCGCCATATTGCGCACCACGGAAGACAAGTCAAACTGCAGCACACGCTCGTACTCGGCCTCTTGCAGGCTATCAGCCCACAGGCCCGTTTCTTTGGCGTAGGTTTCCACCAGCTGCACTTGCTCGGGGGTGCGGCCAGTCAGGCGCAGGTAGTCCAGCGTTTGTTCGTCCATGGCAAACATCGCAGCCGTGGCGCCGTATTCTGGTGCCATGTTCGAGATCGTGGCACGGTCACCAATTGTCAGGCCAGCTACCCCTTCGCCATAAAACTCCAGGTACGCCCCCACCACTTTGGCCTGGCGCAAAAATTCTGTCAGCGCCAGCACCACGTCGGTGGCGGTGATGCCCGGCTGGCGTTGGCCAGTGAGTTCTACGCCGACCATTTCGGGCGTGCGCATCCATGACGCGCGGCCCAGCATGACGTTCTCAGCTTCCAAGCCACCAACGCCCACCGAGATCACGCCCAGCGCATCGACGTGGGGCGTGTGGCTGTCAGTGCCCACGCAGGTATCGGGGTAAGCCAGGCCATTGTCGTTGTGGATGACCGGCGACATCTTCTCCAGATTGATCTGGTGCATGATGCCGTTGCCCGCAGGGATCACGTCGATGTTGTCAAACGCGGTCTTGGTCCAGTTGATGAAGTGAAAGCGGTCTTCGTTGCGGCGGTCTTCAATGGCGCGGTTTTTCGCAAACGCATCAGGGTCAAAGCCACCACATTCGACTGCCAGCGAGTGGTCGACAATCAATTGCACCGGCACGACCGGGTTCACTGCTGCGGGGTCGCCGCCGCCGTCTGCGATCGCATCGCGCAGGCCTGCCAAATCAACCAAAGCGGTCTGGCCCAGAATATCGTGGCAGACCACGCGTGCCGGAAACCATGGGAAGTCGACCTCGCGCTTGCGCTCAATCAGCTGCGTGAGGTACTCGTTGATGCGCGCAGGCTCGGCCTTGCGCACAATGTTTTCCGCATGCACACGGGCGGTATAGGGCAACTTGGCCCACGCGCCCGGCGCAATCGCATTGACCGCTTCGCGGGCATCGTAATAGTCCAGAGCGGTACCAGGGAGGGGTTTACGAAAAAGGGTATTCATCGATGTGGGGGACGTGGTCCGTTATGCACCCAGTGTGGTGCTTGAGTTGTTATATACCGCTTTGCAAAGCCATGCAGCCAGCCGGTATTGCGCACTAGAGGGCAATGCAGGCTGGCTGGTGTCATGCGGGTCTGATCACTCTTGCTGGGTCTTTACTTGCGATCTGCCAAGGACACAAAATCCAGATTTTCTGGGCCCGTATAGTTGGCGCTTGGCCTGATGATCTTGCCATCAATGCGCTGCTCGATCACATGGGCGCTCCAGCCAGCAGTGCGGGCAATCACAAACAGCGGTGTGAATTGGGCCGTTGGTACACCCATCATGTGGTAGCTGACGGCGCTAAACCAATCGAGGTTCGGGAACATTTTTTTGGCTTCCCACATCACCGACTCCAGGCGCTCGGCAATATCGTACAACTTGGTGGTACCGGCCTCATCGGAGAGCTGCTTGGCCACTTTTTTGATCACGACGTTGCGCGGATCGCTGATGGTGTAGACCGGGTGGCCAAAGCCAATCACCACTTCCTTGCTCTCGACGCGGCGGCGGATGTCGGCCTCAGCTTCATCTGGATTTGCATAGCGGGTTTGCACTTCAAACGCCACTTCGTTGGCACCACCGTGTTTCGGGCCGCGCAAAGCGCCAATGCCACCGGCAATTGCCGAGTAAATATCCGAGCCTGTGCCAGTGATGACGCGGCTGGTGAAGGTGGACGCATTGAACTCGTGCTCTGCGTACAAGATCAGGCTGATGTGCATTGCACGCACCCAAGACTGGGGCGGTTTTTTGCCGTGCAACAAATGCAGGTAGTGGCCACCAATGGAGTCGTCGTCGGTTTCCACTTCAATGCGGCGGCCGTTGTTGGCAAAGTGGTACCAGTACATCAATGCCGAGCCCAGCGAAGCCATCAGCTTGTCAGCGATATCGCGTGCGCCTGGCAGGTTGTGGTCGTCTTTTTCAGGCTGAACAGTGCCCAGCATCGACACATAGGTGCGCATCACATCCATTGGATGGGCTGAGGCGGGAATGGCTTCCAGCACCACGCGCACTTGCTGGGGCAAGCCACGCAGATGGAACAGCTTGTTTTTGTACGCTTTCAGCTCTGAAGGCGTTGGCAGTGCGCCGTGCACCAGCAGGTAGGCGATTTCTTCAAATTCGCATTGCTCGGCAATGTCCAAAATGTCGTAGCCACGGTAGTGCAAGTCGTTGCCGGTCTTGCCCACGGTGCACAGCGCGGTATTGCCTGCTGTCACACCTGAAAGAGCAACCGATTTTTTGGGTTTGAACGCAGGGGTTTCAGTGCCGGTGGGGGCGGTAGTCGTCGTTGTCATGGGGTCTCCAATGTGTGTGGCCAGCCGGTCAAGCAGGCAGGCCATTGCAGCCAGAAATACGTGCCCGGCTGTGCCAGGGTCTTGTCAGGTTTTTGCGAACGCGCAACCATGCTTCGCAATTTACGCAAAAATGGCTTATAACTAAACCCCTAATAAAGCGATAATTTGCGAAGGCTATTTTGCAAATTTGCAAATCATGCAAATTTGCCCTCGGGGCATCAGTAGTAACACCAATATAAAAGCAGAAACGATGAAAAAAACTTTCATGGGGGTGCGGCTGCGCAAACTGCGTGCCGAACAAGGTTTGACCCAGGTCGCGATGGCCCAGGCCATTGGCCTGTCGCCGAGTTACCTGAACCAGCTGGAGCAAAACCAGCGCCCGCTGACCGTCGCCGTGTTGCTGAAAATCAACCGCGCGTTTGGCATCGACATCCAGCAGTTCTCGGAAGACGAGGAACTGCGTCTGATTGCCACACTGCGCGATGCACTGGCCACCACCCCCGAGCCTGTTGACGCCACCGAGCTGCATGAGGTGGCCACGCAAATGCCCAGCATTGTCCGCGCGATGCTGGCACTGCACCAGCGCAATGCTCGGCTGGAAGACCAGCTGGAGATGATCTCCGAGCGACTGGACAATGGACTGAGTGATTTTGGCAACGCGCCCGAGATGGCCAGCGCCATGCCCTATGAAATGGTGCGCGAATTTTTCTTTGAGAACCAAAACTACTTCGACAGCCTGGACCGCACCGCCGAATCCTTGGCCGCAGAGGCCAATGTCAGCGGTACTGCGCTGGTTGAGTGGCTGTCCAAGCGCTTGCTGGACCAGCACGGCATCCGTGTCCTCTTCAGCCAGGGCATCGCCCGACAGGCCAAGCGCCGCTACGATCCCAACACCCGC
Organism: Lampropedia aestuarii; assembly: GCF_004803635.1. Taxonomy (GTDB): domain Bacteria; phylum Pseudomonadota; class Gammaproteobacteria; order Burkholderiales; family Burkholderiaceae_C; genus Lampropedia; species Lampropedia aestuarii. Next base: position 237,896 of record NZ_SSWX01000002.1, read on the forward strand.
ACGCTGCGTCTGGGGGGCGATTTGATCACGTCTCAGCAGGTTTTCCAGTTGGCCACGCAGCTCGGTCTGGTCGAGCAGCAAGCGACGATCAGCCGCTTGGTCGTGCATTCCAGCCTGCGCAATGACCCGGCCTCATTGCAGCTGGCCCGCATCGGTCTGGCCAATTACTTTGCTGGCGCGGTGCTCCTGCCGTATCAGACATTTTTGCAAGCCGCAGAAGAGTTGCATTACGACCTGGACCTGCTGAGTTTACGTTTTGGTGTCGGCTTTGAGACCGTGTGCCACCGCCTCAGCACCATGCAGCGCCCCAGCAACCCGGGCGTGCCCTTCTTTTTTGTGCGTGTGGACCGCGCCGGCAATATCTCCAAGCGCCAATCAGCCACGCACTTCCACTTTCGCAAATCGGGCGGCACCTGCCCGCTGTGGAATGTGTATGAGGCGTTCAGCCAACCTGGCCATTTGCTGGTGCAGCGCGCCAGCATGCCCGATGGCCAGTCCTACCTGTGGATGGCCCGTACTGTGTCCCACTCGCCGCAGGGCTGGGGCGCGCCAGTACAAACCTTCTCGATCGGTCTGGGTTGCGAGATGCGCCATGCGCACCGGCTGGTCTACTCCCGTGGACTGAACCTGCAAGACACGATGACCTCGATCCCGATTGGCATGGGCTGCAAAGTCTGCGAACGCCCAGCCTGCAGCCAACGCGCCTTTCCCTTTATTGGCAAAGCCCTGATGGTCGATGAGAACGAAAGCAGCCGAACACCTTATGGTTTCGGAGATTGAGGCGCAGCAGGCCAAGCAAAGGTGCTCACTGGCATAGAATGCAGTAGTGCCAACAGCACGGCCTGCCACGGCTTGCCATCTTGTCAGCACCCCACGCCACGCGTCCCTCGCGGTCGCAGGCGCAGACTTTCACAAGCGGCCATCAAACCCTTTGTTTTTTAGCCCACGACCTGTTGTAGTTTTCGACATGACCCAACGCACGATCTTTGTCACCACCGCGCTCCCGTATGCCAATGGCACCTTCCATATCGGCCACATCATGGAGTACATCCAAGCCGACACCTGGGTCCGTTTCCAGCGCATGCGGGGCCACCGTGTGGACTTTGTCGGTGCCGATGACGCGCATGGTGCGCCAATCATGATCGCAGCCGAAAAAGCCGGCAAAACGCCTGAGCAGTTTGTCGCCGACATCGCCGCGGGCCGCCAGCAATACCTCGATGGCTTCTCCATCAGCTTCGACAACTGGTACTCGACCCACAGCGACGAAAACACCGCACTGGCGCAAAGTATTTACAAGGACCTCAAAGCCAGCGGCTTGATTGCAACCCGCACGATCGAGCAGTTTTTCGACCCTGAAAAAGGCATGTTCCTGCCGGACCGCTACATCAAGGGCGAATGCCCGAAATGCCACGCCAAAGACCAGTACGGCGACAACTGCGAAGTTTGCAGTTCGGTCTATGCACCAACTGAGCTGATCAATCCGTACTCGGCCTTGTCAGGCGCCAAGCCCGTGCTGAAGGAGTCTGAACACTTCTTCTTCCAATTGTCGGACCCCCGCTGCGTGGAATTTCTGCAGGAGTGGACACAAAACGGCCAGCATGTGCAGCCCGAGGTGGCCAATAAGGTCAAAGAGTGGTTCACCGTGCGCACCAATCCGGACGGCAGCACCAGCGAAGGCCTGGGCGATTGGGACATCAGCCGCGACGCGCCCTACTTCGGCATTGAAATCCCCGATGCACCGGGCAAATACTTCTATGTGTGGCTGGACGCGCCAGTGGGCTACCTGGCTTCGCTGAAAAACCTGCTGAGCCGCCGTGGCGAAGACTACGACGCCTACATGGCCCAGCCGGAACTGGAGCAATACCACTTCATTGGCAAAGACATCGTCACCTTCCACACCTTGTTCTGGCCCGCGATGCTGAAATTCAGCGGCCGCAAAACGCCAACAAAAATTTGCGTGCACGGTTTCCTCACCGTCAACAATGGCGAGAAAATGAGTAAAAGCCGCGGCACCGGTCTGGATCCGCTGAAGTACCTCAATCTGAACATGAACCCAGAGTGGCTGCGCTACTACCTGGCAGCCAAACTCAATGGCCGCAATGAGGACATCGACTTCAATGCCGAAGACTTCATGGCCCGCGTCAACTCCGACCTGGTGGGTAAATACGTCAACATCGCCAGTCGCGCCGTCGGCTTTATCACCAAGCGCTTTGACAGCCGCCTGGGCCTGCCCTCAGGCGATGGCCATGCCTTGCTGGAAACCATGCGTGCCAGCCATAACGAAATCACCGACGCCTACGAAAAACGCGACACCGCACGCGCCGTGCGCGAGATCATGCAATTGGCCGACCGTGTCAACGAGTTTGTCGATGCCAACAAACCCTGGGAGCTGGCCAAGGACCCTGCTCAAGACGCGCGTCTGCAAGATGTTTGCACCACCTGTATCGAAGCCTTCCGCATTCTGACCATCTACCTCAAACCGGTTTTGCCGCAACTGGCCGCACAAGTCGAAGGCTTTCTGCAAGTGCAAACGCCCTTCACTTTCCAGGACGCACAAACGCCGCTGGGAGCAGGCCACCAGATCGCTGGCTTCAAGCATTTGATTCAACGCGTGGAGGACAAGCAACTCGAAGCCTTGTTTGCCCCGCCTGCAACGGCTGCCAATGCGGCAGCGGCACCTGCAGCGAAAAAAGGCAGCAAACCAGCCAAAGCCGATGTAGCGCCAATTGACCCAAATGCACCAGGGGGCGAGCCGGTGGCAGCAACGATTGGCATTGAGGACTTTGCCAAAGTTGATTTGCGCATTGCCAAGATTCTGGCCTGCAACACGGTTGAAGGCTCGACCAAATTGCTGCAACTGACGCTGGATGCCGGCGAGAAGGACGAGCATGGCGCAGCCAAAACGCGCAACGTCTTCAGCGGCATCTCCAGCATGTACCAGCCCGAGCAATTGGTCGGCAAGCTGACAGTGCTGGTGGCCAATTTGGCTCCGCGCAAGATGAAATTTGGCCTCAGCGAAGGCATGGTGCTGGCCGCCAGCCACGCCGATGAAAAAGCCCATCCAGGCATTTATGTGCTCGAGCCTTTCCCGGGAGCACAACCAGGTATGCGCATTCATTAAACACAAGGTAAGCCGAGCGTCCAAAGCCACCTTAGCAGTTGTGCCACACAGCTGCCAAGGTGGCTTTTTCAATGCAGCCCAGCGGTGGCTCAAAACCTGTGCAGCCCATTTGAAACACAAGAATCACTCGGCCATTGCCCCAATAGCGGCTTGTTCCACTAAAATAGCGCCCCTTTGGTGCCCAGTATTTGGGCACGGCGACTCTCGCATGCTTTCAATGGCTGGCTTTTGCGCAGCTATTACAGGCATCACCCCACTACAACGCATAGTCCAACCAAGCCTATGCCCCTCGCCCCACGGCGTTTGCACCATGTCATCAGAAAACACTGCGCCCCACGCAAGCCCTCAGTATCCTGAGAATGCCTTGTTCATTGACTCGCTCGACATGGAAGCCCAAGGCGTCGCCCACCGCGAAGGTGGCAAGGTGGTCTTTGTGGAAGGTGCCCTGGCCACCGAAGTAGTCACGGCAACCATTTCACGACGCAAAAACAACTGGGAAAAAGCCAGTTTGAACAACATCTTGCGCGAGTCCTCGCAACGTGTGACACCGCACTGCCCGCATTTTGGCCTGCACCAGGAAGCCTGCGGCGGCTGCAAGATGCAGCATTTAAGCGTCGCTGGCCAGTTGGCCGTCAAACAGCGCGTGCTGGAAGACAACCTCTGGCATTTGGGCAAAGTCAAAACCGAACGCGTGATGCGCCCCATCCAGGGCCCGGACTGGGGCTACCGCTGGCGCGCGCGCTTATCGGTGCGCTATGTGCGCAAAAAAGAAACCGTGCTGGTGGGCTTTCATGAGCGCAAAAGCCGCTACATCGCCGACATGAAAGTCTGCCGCATTCTGCCGCCGCATATTGACGACTTGCTGCTGCCGCTACGCGCGCTGATTGCCAGCATGGAGGCCAAGGAAACCTGCCCGCAAATCGAAGTGGCCTGCGGTGATGAGGTAACCGCCCTGGTCTTGCGCCATCTGGAGCCCTTGAGCACGGGCGATCTGGCCCTTTTGCGCGCTTTCGCGCAAGCGCATCCATTCGTGCAGTGGTGGCTGCAACCGAAAGGACCTGATACCGTGCACCGCCTTGAAGACGGCGGCAATAAGGCCGAGCTGGCCTACACGCTGCCTGAGTTTGGCATTCGCATGCCATTCAAGCCAACCGACTTCACCCAGGTCAATCCGCACATCAACCGCGTGCTGGTGGGGCGCGCACTGCAATTGCTGCAAGTGCAGCGCAACGAGCGCGTGATCGACTGGTTCTGTGGCCTGGGCAACTTCAGCTTGCCATTGGCGACACAAAGCCGTGAAGTACTGGGCATTGAAGGCAGCGACACTTTGGTCGGCCGCGCCAGCGACAACTGGCAAGCCAACCAGCACGAGCGCCAGGCACAGGCGCTGGCACTGCCGCCACTGGCGCCGACGACTTTTGTTGCCCGCAACCTGTTCAATATGACACCCGAGTTGCTACAAGCCGATGGTGTGGCCGAGAAATGGTTGATTGACCCGCCCCGCGAAGGCGCACATGCCTTGTCCAAAGCCTTGGCACACATCCTCCAGCAACGCATGGGCTATCCCGGTCAGAGCGACCTGGCAGTTGCCGATGCAGAAGCCGCCTCAGACGAAACAGCCCAGAACCAGCATGCCGAGAGCGCGCTCGAGCCGTTCCATGACGATCCCCATTGGATGCCTCCGCAGCGCATTGTTTACGTCAGCTGCGCGCCTGCCACCCTGGCTCGCGATGCAGGTTTGCTGGTGCACCATGCGGGCTACCGCTGCACCGCCGCCGGTGTGGTCAACATGTTCCCGCACACCGCCCATGTTGAGAGCATTGCGGTGTTTGAGCGCACCGACGCCTGGAACACCAAGCCATAAGCTCAAAGCCCCGCCACACGCCATGGCGGGCACCGCAAAAAGCACAAAGGACGCACAACGCGTCCTTTTTTGTGGTGATACCACGCAAGCGCTACCAGCCGTGCATTTCAGCTCTCGGGCTGGTTGCCAGCCTGGTCGATCAAATGCTTGAACGCATCCAGATCCCCCACGTTGCGGTAGACACTGCCATAACGGATAAAGGCGACTTTGTCCAACGCACGCAACTCCTTGAGCACAGCCTCGCCAATCACACGCGAGTCGACCTCACGCCCGCCCAAGCTGAGCAAGTACACCTCAATGCGGGCAACCGCATCGTCAACGTCCTGCGTCTTGACCGGCAACTTACGCAGCGACAAATTAATCGATTCACGCAGCTTGTGCTTTTGGTATTCGACTCGGCGGCCATCGCTTTTAACCACAGTGGGCATGCTGACCTCGGCACGCTCATAGGTCGTAAAACGCTTCTCACACGCTACGCATTGCCTGCGGCGCCTGATGCTGGTGTTGTCTTCCGAGAGCCGTGTTTCCACGACCTGGGAGTCCTCGTGACCACAAAAAGGGCATTTCATGTTGGCAATACTTTGGCGTAGGTGAGTTGGCTATGCAAATATGACAACCGCGCCTGCAGAGCAAGCCCTGGCGGCGCGGTGTGGATTAATGACAGCGGCTTGTGACCCGAAGTCAAGCGGCCTGCTTAACCATATACAGGAAAGCGGCTGGTCAACTCATGCACGCGCTCGCGCACTTCAGCGATGTGCTTAGGATCGCTTGGGTTGTCCAATACATCGGCAATCAGGTTGGCAGTCAAGAAGGCTTCTTCGTCTTTAAAACCGCGTGTGGTCATCGCTGGCGTACCAACACGGATACCGCTGGTGACCATTGGTTTTTCAGGGTCGTTCGGGATCGCGTTTTTGTTCACTGTCATGTGGGCTTCGCCCAGCACGCGCTCGGCTTCTTTGCCGGTGATGTTTTTGGCGCGCAGATCGACCAAGGCCAAATGGCTTTGTGTGCGACCGCTGACGATGCGCAGATCACGCTCGGCCAACACATTGGTCATGATGTTGGCGTTGGTGAGCACTTGCTGTTGGTACACCTTGAAGGCTGGCTGCGACGCTTCCAGGAAGGCCACGGCTTTGGCTGCGATCACATGCATCAATGGACCGCCTTGCAAGCCAGGGAACACGGCGCTGTTAATGGCTTTCTCGTGTTCTTTTTTGCACAGAATGATGCCGCCGCGTGGGCCGCGCAGGCTCTTGTGCGTCGTCGAAGTCACCACATCGGCGTGCGGCACAGGGTTTGGATACAAACCCGCAGCAATCAGACCTGCGTAGTGGGCCATGTCGACCATGAAGAGCGCACCAACAGCTTTGGCAACTTTGGCAAAGCGCTCAAAGTCGATGTGCAGGCTGTAAGCGGAAGCTCCAGCAATGATCAGCTTGGGCTTGTGCTCATGGGCCAGACGCTCCATCGCGTCGTAGTCGATCTCTTCTTGTTCGTTCAAGCCATACGAGATCACGTTGAACCATTTGCCACTCATGTTCAGCGGCATACCGTGCGTCAAGTGACCGCCTTCTGCAAGGCTCAGCCCCATCACGGTATCGCCTGGCTGCAAAAACGCCAAGAAAACGGCTTGGTTGGCCGAGGCACCGCAGTGTGGCTGCACGTTGGCAGCTTCTGCTCCAAACAGTTTTTTCACACGGCTCAGGGCCAGTTCTTCAGCGATATCGACAAACTCGCAACCACCATAATACCGGCGACCAGGATAGCCTTCGGCGTATTTGTTGGTCAGTTGGGTGCCTTGCGCCCACATCACAGCAGGTGAAGCATAGTTTTCGCTGGCAATCAGCTCAATATGCTGTTCCTGACGGACATTTTCTGACTGAATGGCTTTAAACAGCTCTGGATCGACTTGGTCAACCAGCAAATCGCGTTGGTACATGGTGGTAGCTATCCTTAACGAAACGGAAATTGATGGGTTTGTCTGGCGGCTTGGCCCAACACGCCAATACCAGTCATGGACAAAGGCAAATGGACAACCAAACTCGACCCTCAAGCTCTCTGCACAGGCAAGGGATGGCTGCGCAGGGCATTAGTGTAATGGAACATCCCCGGGGAAGCTCTGAAAAACCCTTGGCCAACGTTTGCGCATGGCTCCAGATTGGCCACAAATGCACTTTTGCCTGCCATCGCCACTGCGAGAGCGGCGCTGGCAGCACAAAGATACGCATAGGCCGAGGGTGAACCACGCCATTGACGCCTAAAGCCTGTTCAAAATCTCCGTGCTGTCGCGCCCAGATTGTGAGCCGGCTGGCTCCAAGTCAAGGAGTGGCGGTTGCAGGCTTGTCGCCGCCGGCTTGTGCCACCACATGAGTGGCTTGCTTGGAGTCCACCATCGCAGCCACATTCTCCAGTGCAGCATCCAGCGCCTGGTACTGCGCATCTGCATTGGAAGTCTGCGCGGCCTCATCGGCAGCGGCCTTCTCAGCAGCAGCAAGCAGCTCACGCTGCTGAGATTCCTTGCGCTTGTCGAATGCCTGTTTAAAGGCTGGAGGCATGGCATTCATTGGAGTGCTGGTCGCACTTTTGAGTCTGGCTTGCTCTGCCAACACTTTGCTGGAGTAGCCGCCATCATTGGGCAGCTTAGCAGCGCCAACATAGCAGACCAGGCCAGGCTGAATACCACCGAAGCGGTCAATGCAGTCCTTCAAAATCAGCGACCCGACTTGCATATTGCTCAATGGATCGAACGCCGCCAACGTGCCGCCAAAGTTGGCGTATTTGTCTTCGTGCACATTGGTCATGACTTGCATCAAACCTTGCGCCCCCACCGCACTTTGTGCAAATGGGTTAAAGCGCGATTCAATAGCCACCACCGACAGGATCAGCTGTGGATCTAAGCCACGTTTCTCGCCCAACTCGTAAGCCTGGGCGACCAAGGCCCCCATTGGCTCAGGTGCCACGCGGTACTTCTTGCTCAGCCAGAACGCGGCCGCGGCCTGCTCTTCAGACAAGTCCAACAAATTGACCGCAGTCACACGTTCGGTGGCTTCATGCTCGACGTCCAGCTGCACTTGCGCTACTTTGCGCTCATACAACTGGCCGTACAACCATTGCTCACCTTGCATGCGCAGATCAGGGTAAGAAAACACCACCAACGCGCAAAATACAGCCAATGCACCCACTAGCGCAAAGCCGTTCATGCAGACAGCGCGCAGCGCTGCGATCGATGATTTCATCAAGGTCATCATTTTTTGAGGGAGAGCCAGGCTCTCAAACTAATCGTCATGCTGGTTCAAATATGCCCTGGAGGCTGAACAGACCGCTCGCTGAGCGGCTCGCAATGACTGAATGGATGCAAATTGTGTAGTTCACATCCGCCTTGGCCTAGCTGCATGTTGCAGTGCACAATAAAAGGCCTTGGAGAAGTTTCAACGAATAGCAAATAGCGGTCAATACTATTTATTGCGTTCTATATATGATATTTGGCATTTGAAAAACACAGTATTTGCATGCACTGCCAAAAATTGAAATTCCAATTGCTTGATTTTTAAGAGCAATTCAAAAACACGACCAAACAAAAGAATCTTAAAGTAACAAAAAAATCATTTTGTAATTTTCATCAAAAAGACATCCGAATTGGCTTCGCAACAACAGATGTAAAAGCTATATCGTGATGCCTGCTTATATCAAAAGGCATCTACAAGATCCGCCAGCAAGGTATCACATGGGTATGCCCAGCTCGATATACTTGCCCCACTTCTGCCTGTGGCGCGCACCGACTGTTTGCCCAGCCTCGCACAGTGCGCTCCGTCCATTGATTTCTTTCTCCTCTTATCATCCTAGCTACCATGCCCATCTCCCTTGCCAGCTGGAAGATAGATTCAAGAATCATAGTGACTCAGTATGTCTCAAGAATTTGGCTAAGTGTATGATGTGATTGAAATTTGCGTTTCATGCTGTCTCGCAATGCTTCATAAAGACTCACACACTATTGGTAGCTAAGGTGGTAGCTAAGCCTCCTAGCTACCTTTATCGCGGCTTACAGAGGTGTTATGGCAAAACTCAGCCACGTTCTTTCAGACCTTCAGATACGGCGTTGGATCGCAAAAGGCGATCCTATTGCACGCTCGGATGGCGATGGGTTGACCTTCACTTTATCTATTAAGGGCACTGCAGCCTGGGTGCTTCGCTTCAGTGTGCCGGGAGGCCGGCGCCGAGAACTTACACTTGGCAACTATCCTGATATCTCACTCGCAGCAGCACGCGAACTTTCCCGCGAAAAGCGTGCCCAGATTGACCGAGGCATAGATCCCGCTGCAATCAAGCAGCAAGATAAAGCGCGAGCGGCCCAAGCATGGACGATGCGCGATCTGGTTGATGACTTCCGGGCTAAAGTTCTAAATAGTAGGAACTACTCTGCCTCGACTATCGAAAGCCGCGAGCACGACTATGCAAACGTTATTCTTCCTGCATTTGGGTCGTGGCGTGTAGACACAGTCACAAGCATAGACATTGTGAATATGCTGAGGAATGCCAAGCGCACTTGGAACATAACCAAGCGCCTATTAACTAGTATGTCCATGCTGCTTGATCACGCATGCGGCATCACCCTCATTGCCGCGAACCCCTGCACAGGAATCAAGATCACATCAATCATGGGAGCACGCCCAAAGCCTCGCACCAGAATGATGCTCACAACTGATGAGATCTCTACGTTGTTGCGCGGCATCGATGACCTGGGCAAAGAGAACGCGCTGGCATTTAGAATTTTGCTTGCAACATGTGTGCGTGGCTACGAGCTAGTAAGTGCCAAGAAAGAGCACATAGACCTAGAAAATGGAAATTGGTGGGTTCCTGCAGAAAACGTCAAGACGCGCTCTGGATTTATGGTGCCTCTGGCCCCCTTGGTCATCGAATGGTTCCAGGAGCTTATTGCACTTTCCGGAGACTCGGTTTGGCTGCTCCCGTCGCGACGGGCTGATCGCATTAAGAAGTTTGGCGACGTAAACATCTGTCGCTCTACTCTATGGGCCGCATTTAATAGGGCGTTCAAGAGGGGGGACATTGATATTCGCCGCTTCACGCCTCACGACACAAGATCCACAGCGAAGGGGCATTTGCGCAATATAGGGGTTAGTCGTGAAATATCTGAAATCGCCTTGAACCACACCCTGAAGGGGATGGAAGGCATCTACGATGTAAGAACGGAGATTCCCGAGCGACGTATTGCTATGGCTAAGTGGGCGGAGTTTTTGTATGCCTGTGAGCATGGAACAACGACTCCAGAGCCGCCAAAACGAGAAACACCGCGCCTTCGCTTAGTAGCATGAGCCACCAGATCGATTGCTACCGTCAAATCAATCACGCGAGTCGCGGCTCAAAGGACATATCTTCAGAGGGCTTTAAGTTCTGAAATTCGGCCAATCGTGACCAAATACTGCGCACTTTCGAAAAAGAAAAACCCGCAATTCGCGGGCTTTTTTGAAGTCATATGAACAGATCTGTCACGTCGATGGAATCAAACTCCATTGCGGCTGTGTCACCAAACGCTTCGCGCGGCGCTGGCCCAGGTCGTGCCGCTGGCGTGATGTAAGTCCGGGACGTGGAGTGGGCAACTTATGCAGCACCAGCTTAGGCGTGGCAAATAACTTCAAGCCATCGATCAGCCAGCCAGTGATTGCCGAAGAAACGACAATGCGGGCACGGTCGACCACATCAAATCCAGCAGATACAGCGCCAGCGCCAGCGAGGCAAGCAACAACTGCGATAGAGAAAAGGCGGTTGGTACGCATATCGAACTCCTAATTGGTGGTGCAGCGGCTCACTGCGGAATCCCTGGCCATGGCGGGCAAACGGGTTACTCGATTCCCAGCAGCGCTTTGGCGGCAGCCTGGTCTGCAGCTTGCAGCAATTGGCGGCCAAAAGCGCCAGCGTCGCTGATGTTTGCGGCTGCAGGTTGGTAATTACCAGCTTTGGCAGTGGTACCAGATGTGCCTAATGCGAGGCTCGATGTGCCTGCACCAATGGCTGTGCGGGCAGCTACAGCATTCGCGGACAGCATCAAGGCCTTGCCTGTTTCAGTGGCATCGGTGATGTCGTTAACGACGATTGTTACGGGGCCAGATCCGCCCCCACCTTCGGCCACGCCCTTGGTCACCGCCTGGTAAATTGTGCCGTTGTCTGGCTCCAGCATGACCGGCGCCCCCAATGGCTGCCAGCCGTCTGCGATCAATCGTCCAATCAGGGTTTCTGCATCCCCTAATGGGGCCTTCACTACTTTGTAGTCGGTGATTGCCATTTTTTACTCCTTGATTTGGTTAGAAATTGGCAATGCGATCGCCAAGAATTTCCGAGTAAGTACGCATGGCTACACCCTGACTCAACAAGCGAGATTGCTCGGATTCAGGCAGGCTATTGAAGATCGGCGTTGAGTAGAAGGCGGCCAGCTTCTCGCGGCGCTCATCGAGTTCACGTTTCTCATCGAGCACACGCTGCTGGTGGGCTGGTACTGTGCAACCGACCACTTGCCAGTCATCGGCCAAGGTGTCATTGATGCTCGGCGCCCAGGTGCTAACTGTCTCGTCTACGTTCTTGAGGGCAAGGTAGGCCGCATAGGGCACCATCGCGCCCTCGCCAAAATGTTCCTTGGCCGCGCCGGTCTGCACCGGGTAGCTGGCGGCTGGCACCAGATAGATGAACAGGCCTTTGCCGTTCCAGCCAGTGCGTTGCAGGCGCTTGCCTAGTTTCAGTTCCTTGATGGCGTCACCGAAGTTCATTGAAATTTCTCCTTGGTTTGGGGAATCACTGGCCAGGCTGCGCGGCAGGTTGCTGCATCAGCTGCGTGTCCATCAGCTTTTTCTGCCAGCGCTGTGTATTCGCTGCTGCACTCTCCGAGTAGCTGGTTTGTGGTGCTGGCGTACTCAATGAGGGTGGCGGCGGAAGCGTCGGCAAGTCGCTGCTCGGCATCGGTGAGTTGCTTGCGCAGGCTGTAAGACTCACGGCGAGCGCGAGTAGCGTCAGCCTGCAAGGCGGCTTGTTTGGCGATTGCATCGTTCAGGACCTCTTGGTAATTGGCGGCCACGTCAGCGCTGGCTTTGGCCACACGAGCATTGGCCGCAGCTCGCTCGATGGTGGCTTGGTGGCGGTACTTGCTTGATTGCAGGCGCTCGTCCGCCAGATCCGCCCCCAGCCGCGCAGATTGGAAGAGCCAAACCAGCACACCGGCAAGAGTGGCGGCGGCAATGTGGGTTACGGTGGATAAGCTCACGCCTACACTCCAGCGACGGATTCATTGCAGCGCGACAACGGCACATTACCCAGACGGTGATCGACCCAGCCGACCATGAAGCTGGAATTGGCAACGCCTTTGGCTAGTGCTGAGTAGTGGGCGGCCTGGTAGCCATCGAGCAGCTTGAGAGTCAGCTCGCAGGCCTTTACCCGTCCCCGTCGTTTCTCTAAGGCCTGGTAGGCCAGCATGGTGCGCGAGCCAATTGCGCCATCGACCACCACGGGCGCGTAATCGCGGCCGCCTCGGCTCAAGTCATTGAGAGATTGCTGAAACCAGCGCGCAGCCCTAGCTGGACCGGCATTGACACCGATGTCCGTCAGCTTCGTGCCCACGGCAGGTGAAAGCGCCAGCACCAGATCAAACTTCGGTTTCTTGATGTAGGACTCGGCATAGATTTCCTGTGCTTTTTCCACACTCAAATCCGCCATGGCTCCGGTGAAACCGTGGTCTCGGGCGACCGCCACGGTAATACCGTGATTTGTCTCGCCGCCTGAGTCATTTGGATCGTTGGAGTAGCCACCCTCAATTGCCACCACACCAGCAATTACGGCCGCGATTAAAACGCTGAGACTGCCCCAGTTTTTGTTTTTTTCGCTCATTCTCGTGTCTCCAGGCCGCAAAGGTCGGTATCCGAAACGGCTGCAGGGGCGCGCGCCATTGCGGCCAGACGCTCACGATCAGCACGGCGCTCCTGGGTGCGCACGTAGTCTCGGCGCCACTTCCAAATCAGATAAAAGGCCTGCAAGGCAATAAAAGCAATTGAGGCCAGCACCAGCCATTCGCTCAGCGGCAGCCCCCAGGCCTTGGTCACGCCAGTGGCAGCAGCGGCAGGACTTGCCTGCCAAGCGGCATTAGCAAGGTCTTGCTTCTGCTCAGCAGTCAGGTGCTGGTGGATGCCAATGAGCGCAAGGAATGCGGCTAGAACTTTTTTCATAGCCGCAGTGTCGCGGCCATTGGCTTTTTATCTAAACCCTATGCAGGGTCAGCGCTCATAGCTGTATGAGTCGGTGCGGCCCCAAGAGCCAGACTGCGATCCAGAACCCGAGACGCCAGCAGAGATATTCACTGCAGACAATGCGCCAGCAGCCAGCTGAGCCGTGAACTGGCCCACTGCCCTTGCCGCCTCCATGGCCAACTGCGCTGTTTGCACTGCATGCTGTGCCTTGACGTTGTACTCGCTGATTTGCGCCTCAGTGAATGCAATATTTGTGCGGGCCTGCAGGTCATACAGTCGCTGGTTCATTTCAGCCTGCGACACGTTGACTGCAGCGCCAGCGCGCCACCCTTCCGTTTCTGCACCAAATGCCTGCACCTCATACGCGGCCTGGCGCAGCATGGCATCCACTTTGGTGCGCCACATTTCCGCATCGGCTTGGTATTCGGCCAGTAGGACACGAGCGCCCTCCATCTGCAGCTGCTTGCCTTTGATCTTGATGTCGGCCTTATTCGATATGGCCTGCACCGTAGTGGCCCAGGCGCGCGATTGGGCTTCAAACATCCCCGCTTTAGCCGTCTCGCCCTTCACTTGTGAGTCGTAGGCATCGAACTTCACCTTTTCAGCACCCACGCGCTCGGCATAGGCCTGCACGTCAGCTCGGTAGCCTTGAAATTGGGCCTGGATCACATCGGCCTTGACTTTGGCGCCATCCATCATGGCCTTGAATGTCTCAACGGCCTGCTGCACGGCGATGTACTTGGCTTTGAACATCTCCACCTCATTGCTGTTGTGGGCCTGCGCGGCCTGGGCGCGCGTTTTCCAAACCTCTAGTGTGGCCAGCGCCCGATCTAGTCGCATGCGGAATGCATCACGCATCGCAGAGAAGGCCTGCACCCTGGCATTGAATAAGCCGACCTGGGCGTTAAACACCATTATTTGTGCCTCAGCACCAAACTTCGCCACCTCAAAAAGCCGTTTGGTTGTGTTCTCAAAGACGTTCTGCACCAGCGTTTCCAATGCAATGCCGCGCTCGACTGCAAAACGGATGTTGTCGATCTCCCATTTGGTGGCCTCAATCAGCACGTCGCGGTTGTGCTCGCCCGCCTGGCCACGGCCCTGCTCTTTGACCACGTTCACTTGCTTGGCCAACATGCCCGGCGGCATTGAAAACCCGCGTGAGGCCCATGTAGACACCGCTTCGTCTACGGCGCGGCGCGTCTCAGCGGTCACGCGGTCGCGGGCGCGGTTGAAAAGCGCATCCTCTACGTGGGCAGGCAAACCGGTACCGCCTTGCATATGCCGTTTGACCCATGCCTGTAGGTCGTCCAGCAGCTCGCTTTCATAGACTGGCTCTGCCCAGTTGATGAACACATTGGGCACAGCAAAATCAACACTTGGCGCCACGCCGTTGAAGTCCTCCAGCAAAGGAAAATCAAAATCTGGGATGTCCTTGAGGGCGCCTATTTGCGGCAAGTCATAGACCGGTGCGCCAGGCAGTGTCACGTCGGTGTCGATTACTGGCCTTGTGGGCGGTACCGGCAAGTTCATGGCTGGTGAGTTCGGAATCGTCAGCGTTGGCTGAACCGGTGCCGCTGGAATTGCATCCATGGCAATGGAGTCAAGGTCGGACAGAAGACCGTCGATAGTGGGGCTTTGGGGCACATTGGGCAGATCAATAGCGCGCGGTGTGAAAGTGGGTTGCGGTCGCAGGTCCACACCCATGTCAGGGGGGGTTGGAAACACAGGCTTGACCGGTGCTGGAACAGCGCCCACTCGAATTCCGCCCAAGTCATTGAGGGCTTCACGCAGCGCAGAGGACCAATCAACCAGGTTGGAGTTCATCAGCGCGCGCTGATCTTCAACCACGTTCATAGCCATGCCCATGGCGGCCAGTTCGGGATATTGGGATGCCATCAAATTCTCCTTTTGGTTGCATCGGCGGTCACGTACAGATCATTGATATGCGCACGCTCGCCATTCAGGCGCAGATCAAACGTGAAATGCCGCCCGCGCAGACCGCGCCCAAAGATGAAGCGGCCATTGGTCAGATGTGCAGCGGGCTCGCCCGCTAGCGGGTACGTCCACGACTGAGCTTGGGCACCGCTCTGCGTTTGGGTTACGGTCATGTTCGCGGTACCGCTCAACTCGTACTCCATAAATGCTTGGGTGGGGTGCACCAGCATGCCCCGCCCAACATCCATTTTTCCGGTCGTCAATCGCGCATCGATGACTTCACCGCCACCGGCCAAGGCCCATACCCCACCATCGCCGGATGCAAAAGCCTGGCCATCGCAGACCACAATCGAGTCAAACGGATAGCGGTCGTAGCGCGACATCGCCCAGCCAGTCGTGTGCGCGGTCCATGCATAGCCTTGTGGAGCTTCCCCTATAGACCGCCACATGTCACGCGCATAAGCTGTTTCAGTCAGTCGCAAAGTGGCGCCGCTCACACCCCAAATCACATCCCGTGCTTTTGCGGATTCAGTCAGACGGATGGTGATTGCCGCGTTACCTTGAATGTGGTCTTTGGCTATCGTCTTTTCCGTGATGCGTATCAACACTCCAGACAAACCGCGCCAATGCTCATTGGCTCTTGCTGACTCGGTGATGTACGCTGTGACAGCACTGGCAAATGTGCCTTTTGACCGGGTTCGCTCCGTTGTGGCCGCGCCAATGCCCAGGCGCATCTGGCTGGATGCTTTTGCTGATTCGGTGATACGCGCTACTGGCGTGCCCTTAAATTGGCCCGATGCTTTCGCAGACTCCACAATCGCCAAACCACGCGTGCCAGTAAACGCCCCTGACGACTTGGTACGCTCCGTAATGCCCAGCGACAGGTCACGCATGCCAGCAAAAATGCCACGCGATACGGCCCGCTCAATCATCGGCGTGGCCACAACACCGGCAAATTGCCCTGATGAAATGGCGCGTTCAACCACCCTAATGCCAGGAGTGCCAGTAAAGGTCGCAGCAGAGCGCGTCGTCTCTGTTTGCCGTTGGCTTATACCCGTGCGCCAAACATCGTTGGATACCGTTATTTCGGTGACATATTCGTGCGCATCACTCATTCACAACCCCTATAAACAGTGGCAAAGGCCGCGCGTCCTGCAATCGGCTAAAGCCTTTTCTTGCCGCGCCTGCGGTCGTCATTTCAAGCATGGCTTGGCCCATTGCGTTTCTTGTTGAGTCTTCTTGGAATGTGGCGAATTGGCCGCCTCTTGGCGGCGACATCATTAGGTAATTCCACTGCACATCCACCCCAGTAAGAATCGTTTTCGCGCCGCGCTGCTCCCACTCCACATCGCCCTGGTATGGCGTACCGGCAGGCTTGACCTCAAGGGTTTGCGGGGTAGGTTTAATTTTTGGCCAAGATCCCCCGCCCGTCCATCCCGATCCAATCGTCCCCCATGGCCCACCACCCCACACGGGATGAATTTGCGGGATCGGCCAATTAATGCTCCTGATGTAGCTTGTGATTACATCCCCTTTTCGCAGTCCAGCCCAATCGCCATCATCCGCAAAATTACATGCCACCACCGATTTATTCGGACCACCTGTTACGGTGACTTTGATTCGACTCGCGCCCCATCCCCCAGACTGATCTACCCAATGAATGGGGTATCTTGTTGGATCGACCTGCCAGCCTAGGGATAGCTGGTATTCAATCTCTGAACGCCCGTTGTTCCACTTCGCGTGCACAAAAATCAGTGCGTTGCGGTTGTAGAAAGGAACGCAGGCGCCCACAGCCAAGGATTGGCCACCATAAACCGTTGTTGTAGTGCGCTCCCGTTGGTAGTACCGGGCTCGGTACAAAAAACCTGGCGCACCATACTGCAGCCCTTCATAATCGAATATGAAGTAAGGCTCGCTGTAACCCAAATCCTTGCCTACGATCTTGGTTGTTGTCACGGTATCGCTGCGCAATTCCTCACGGTAGTCATAGTCCGTGGTGTAGATTCCGCCTGCCACGCGCGCCGTGCCTGACTCTTGTGTGCGTTCGAATGTGCCCACCTGCATGCACGATGGAAATGCAGGGCTATCCGAGAAATGCGAAACGCCATCCTCGCGGTGCTGTTTGACGACTTTCAGAGTATTACCGCTGTAGTAGCCATACAAAACTGTGTCCCAGCGCTGTGGGTAGCCGCTCAGCTTATTGGGGTCGTGCCACATCTCAGTGCGCAAATCGATATTGCCGCCTAGTGCTGTGCTGGGCACTTTGAAATCTATATGCGGGACGTAGGGGCCAGAAGCCACCCGTGTTGCACCGCCGCTGGCCACAGCCAAAGGCGCCAGCTCCATATTGCGCCAATAATTGATCTCGAAATCGAAATCCTGTGAGTCCCAGAATGGGAGCCTGCTGGCCACCGTATTCCTTCCAGAGCGCCACATTTTGAACTCGATTGCGGCTCGCTCCTGCGGCGCAACCTGCGCCAACCCATCAAACAGGCGGCGAAAATATCGCATCAAGGTGCCTTCAGTCTCCTGGTCCAACTGCACCCACCATGCAGGCCTTTTGCCATCAAAGCTGCTCGCGCCGATATTGACTTTCATCTTGAATCCGTGGGCGATCAGCATTCCGGTTTCTTCCACTGGATCGTTGATTCTTCGTTCGATGCAGGTGTTATAGCCCTCTCGCCCATGGTCAGCAAAAGCCCAGCCGCAAGTATCGAACAGTGCAGAGTGCTGGTAAAAGCCACCGGTACCACCCACGCGAACGATGGCACCGGCCTTGCGCCAAGCCTCTCTTGATCCGTCTTCTGGGAACAGCTCGCCTGTTGGCATGCCGCCAAATGTATCTAGCAATTCGAGCAATTCATCATCCCCCACCGAGCGCACAAACGCCTTAAACCCAGCTGTGGCTGTGGTGGGCACAACCGGCAGCGGCATGGCATCTACCCATTGCCCTACCACTTGCACAAGCCACGGCTTACCATCGCCAGCAATCGTGACTGCATGTGTGCGTGAGTAATGAAAGTCATAGCGCACTTGGCCATCGGCAATGGGTTCGCCGCTGCAAGCGATTGGAGTTATTCCCTCCAGCTCCTGGGCAATTTCCTTTTGGTACTCTTTGGGGATAGCCAGGTAAGCCCCCTCGTACACAGCATCACCCGTCACGCCCGATGGAATGCCCTGCTGGCCATAGCCAAGCACGCACTGCACCAGCTTTTGCATGGCTCCTGAGTACCACGATGGGTAGAGCTTGTCGTATTGCGTGAAAAGCATGTCAGGGTTGACCGCACCCAAAGGTCGAAGATCCTGAAACGCCACAGGCACATTGAAGCGCTCAAGCTCCACACTGGCCGGCGCCATCCCCTGCCCGTACTGCACAAGCCGCTTGCGGCATGTCTGAGTCAATGAAATTCGGACCTTGCCGTTCTCTGCCAGATTCACCCGCGTGACAGTCGGCACCCCGCTAAACAGCATGGGCGCACGCGTGGGATCGGTGGCAAATTTGGTTGCAGCTGGCGGTGGCGGCTCATTCTGGCTCAGCACCACCACTTTAAAGACGCCCCCCATATCGCGCAAAATGGCCTCTCGGCCACTTGGGAGCACACGGCGCCAGCGCAAGCTATCCAGTTCGGATACCTGCTTGAAGTTACTCAGGCGCTTGGCGAGAAACGATACTGCTGCGGCATCTTCTGTCGATAGCTCGGCATCCTCTGCGAAGCGCCCATACGGTCTGGGCGCATGCATATCACTGGGTCAGTTCTGTGCGATAGCCGACACGGAAGGTGCCGCCGTTCTGGAACGACTGCGGTGCTGGATACAGGCTGGCAGAAAGCAGCACGCCCGTGGTAGCGCCTTTGGCCGAAGCTGTCAGCAGCGCAGCACCTGTCACATTCACCACCGATTCAGTGGCGAATGTCACCTCGACTTCATTGCCGAAATTATCGATGTGCGTATCGTCGGCTGCATTTGCCTTCGGTGTCCAAGGAATTCGAGTTGTCAGTGTGTAGCCCTCGGTTTGGCTCACAATCTCAGATGCCACAGTGGAGAAACTGGAAGCGGCCCAGTTGAATGCGGGGGCCGTATTGCCAGAAAACAGAGCAATGAAGTAACCCGCTGGCTTTGGTGTAGTGCCATAGGCCACATTCAAGTCATGCAACAAACCTTCTTTCATGCGCAGGTTGCGCGACACATGGCGCGTGCCGTCCGCAGCATCCAGGACGAAATGGCCAGAGACACGCACCGACTCGCGTGGAAATACAATGCCCTCCGGTGTCACCTCATAGTGATCGGCGGCCAAGGATTCGAGCATTGCGCCAGCCAGGCGCTTAGAAACGTTGAGCATGAGCAAACTCCTGTGTAGATGCTATGAGTCTGCCAGCGGCGTAGCTTTTAACGAAACCCTATGCAGGTTGGAGAACGGTCAGAAGGCGCTCGCCCACCAGCACCGTCGCGCCAGCTGTCGCCGCAATGCCGGTAAGCACCGTTCTGTGCAACTCCACAATTTCACCCTCTGAGGTTCCAACCACGTAGCCATTAGCAGAAAGCCACAAGGCAGCTGCATTGCCACCGGCCAATTCGCCAAGCTGCTCTGCAGGCACTAGCGTGGCGCTGCCCTGGATAGGAGGCTGGCCGGCCAATCTGCGCACCACCAGGTCATCGGGCTGCGTGCCGGAGAGGAAAACAATGTGATCCACTTGGCCAACCCATATCCCGCCCTCCACCGGTGCCACAAAGGTAATGCGCTGGGGCAATTGCACAAAGTCGTGCCTGCAGTCGTGCAGGTGCACTGCCATTGGTTTTGAGAAATGTAGGGTGCGCGCCGTGCATGTCAGCAGTCGGCCACGCCAATGGTGCATGAATCTGCCAGATGGCATGGCATCCAAGTGCTGGAACTCAGGCGAGCCACCCAGCGCCGGCGGGGCCACAACATCGGCCGCCTGGGCTGATACCAGGTAATCGCCCACACGCTGCAGCTCACGGCTGCCAGGCTTTGTCATGTAAAGTCGAACGCCAGTCACCGAATCATCGAGCGAAAACGGGAACGAAACCCGCAGTCCACCGGACTGTGCTGGACCAAAAGCCACCTCAGACACCGACGACTCCAGACTGCCGCGCAGCCAGGAAACGGCCACCCCATAATCACCTGGCGGCAGGCTGCCATCAAGATCAGACACTGCAGGCATGCCGGGTGTGTGCATCTGCAACGGCTCTGCCTTTGTTCCGTCGTACACAAAAATGCCATCAGCGCCAGCAACAGCCACGCGCTGGTCAATCACACAATGGCTGGCCCAACTGCCGCCAAGGTCGGCCAGTTCCTCATAACTCCAGTCATCGGGGTGAATTTTGACCCAGCGCGTGCCAAGCACGCCAAACAGATCACCATGCAACGCGCTGAACCACAGGTGCTTATAGGGCGTCTGCGTGACCGCGCGCACCTGGCCGCGCATGTTCAGGCGGCCAGTTTCGGTAATGTCCACGTTCAGGGCTTCTCGCACCCACACTGCAGGCGAATCCCCGCCGCGTACTAGGGCAGCATCCTCTGCGCGATTATTGATTCCTGCCAGCGGCATCAGTCTTGTGTCGGCCATGCTAATGGGCTCCTTGACATATCGGCATTGCCATCTGGGGTGATGAAATGCACCAAGTTTTTAACATCCGGCACACCGGCTCTCATTGCGTCGTAGCCAAGAAAGCGAATGTCTTGGGCTGATTGACCGGCTTCTGGTGTTCCAGTCACACGCATGCGCTTATCAAATTCAGACATCGCGTAGTCCATTTCAAGAGCATCCACTCCATGAGGCTTAATTTCACGAATCCAATGTGAAAGCCAAGCAGTCCCATATTTAGAAATCTCAAAACCTTGAAATTCAGGATTTCTAGGCGGGCCAGCATATAGGCTTTGCCGCATGAATACAGGCCCACCACGCGAGCTGCCTAGACTGCTAGATGCCCATCCAGAAAGCTGCATCTGCCTGTGAAAATGTTGCACCTCATGCTTCGAACCCAAAAATGGATCACGATAAACACCCGAGGGCATCACATAGTGCGTAGGGTCCACTGGACCCAAGCTGGCAAAACGCACGATTGGATTGCCCAGCTTCATTGTGTCTGAGCTGTCGTAATGCTCAGTCACCAAATCACCGCCCAACATGACATGAAAACGCACCTCTAGCGAATTCAGTCCTTCTGGATACAAATATCTGTGCCAATTCTCTATTGCCAAATCGCCAAATTGGGCGCTCGGCAAAGGACCCCAGCGTGGGTATATTGATTGATCTGGGACCGGGTTGAGGCGAAGCCATGCACGACCGAATACGACACCTGGTGCCCTTTCACCCCCATCGCTGTTAACGTAGTGCAGCAAACGAAAGGGGTGGTTGCGAACAGCTTGCGGCGGAGCCTCTACAGTCGCATAAATTGCGTGTGGGCTGAATGCAGGACGTGGCGGATCAAATACCATCGCATTAGGAAACCCAGCTACCAATACGGCCCTGTTCTTATTGCCCAGCGTAGCTGTACCAAAAGCGGTTTCACCATCGACGTCGATGCTGATATTCTCAATGTTCCCGGTTTGAAACTCATGCACAGCGGGTTCATTCGACGACTTCCACCCAGTCACATACACCAGCCGGGTGCTTTGCATATCCCACGGGAATTTAGGTATTCCAACGCCCCCGCTATTGAAGCCCCTGGGAAAAATAGAACGGTTGGGGTCTGGTGGCTCCGGTGGTGGAATGTAGGCGTTATAGACAAGGTGGCTTGCTGGAATACGTGACGGGTCAAATCCACGAAACTCTCGAATCTTGGTTCGATACTCGACCTGCGCCCTGCCGAAAACTTGGTGTGAATCCCCCTGCACATCATAGTCCTGCCACTGCAACCTGACAAAAGGCCTCCCAAACGCTTGTAATTCGGTCCCTTCAAATTGCAACTCGGGCGTGAGATTTTTGAGTGTGGCAAAGCCAAACCAGTCGGATGACTTGCTCCACCTTGCCAGAATTTCATTCCAACGGATACCCACGTCATGGTTGCTGGCGCGAAAAGCGTCTATACCTTGCACGCCAAGATACCGGGTCCATAGTTGCACAACTGGCCCATCAACTTGAGGCGGCTCAATGCTCCAGCGTGGCTCTATTGCAATTGAGCGTAACGCTTCGGAAAGCCACGCCCGGCCAAAAACTATCGAATCAAAATTTCCAAGGCGCTCGTAGTACCGTCGCGTATTTTTTACGTCAGCCGTTCCAAACGCCAACTCCGGCGCAATGCCATCGGGCCCAATGGGGCGCATGTCGTTGTGAACAGCGTTATACCGACTTGAAAAATAAGAGTCCCATCCACTAGGCGCTATCACACGCTCAGCTAAGTCAGCTAAGTTCGCACCAAAATTTAGACTGTCGATGCCCCGTATGTCGATTGTGCGAGCATTGTTGTAGATGTTGGTGTAGCCAAACCGCAGACCAGTGAACCCATACACCTCCATCGCACGGTTGATGTTCTCAATAGCAGTCCAGTGGCCAAAAATACCGCCTTCGGTCTCAGCGCTTGGAGTCTGACTGACGTAACGCAGCATCATTTGGGCTTCAACCCAACCAAAACGGTACTGCTCACCTTCAGTTGCATGGAAGCCGATAGGCTCTATCTGCAGGCGTAAGTTTTGAAGATAGGAAGCGCCCCCCATCGCGCCGGTGCGCCAACCTATCAAGAATAGGCTTTGATCGACAGGCCGAATGGTCGAGCCAAACGTTTGCGAATCCCATGCATCCGGTTTTACTTCTCGCGCTTTGTCTTGCACACGGGGGTTGCCCATGGCAATCATGTTATCGATGCCCCGCGCACGAAAATCACGAAGTGTGTGGCTCACCCAAGCGCTGCCATAGCTGGCCGACTGAACGCCGCCGACTGCTGCGAAACCGCGCACCTCATGCGAGAGCCATGCCTGGCCCAAAGCCATAGACTGAATACCTGAAGGGCGAGGGTAAAACTCACGATGGCTTAGTCTGGCACTGCCATACAGGTTTCTCGGGTTGATGTTGCCTGCGCGCAGGTATTGGTCTCGGTTAAAGGCTCTCGTCTGTCCAAATGCAAGAAAGCTAGAACCTACATGCTCTATATCTCTCGTCCAATTCGATAGCGAAGTTTGGCCAAATACCCCAGACTGAATGCCAGTCGGCCAAATATCCTGGCTCTTTGAAACAGTCGCTGAGCCAAACCTATTGCCAGACAAAATGCCACTTGGCCGCAGTAGTCGCGCATTGTTGTAGATCTGACTCTTGCCAAGTACATGACTACTCCAACCTGCTGCTTGTAGTGTGCGACGCATTGAAACGACTTCAGCGTCGCCAGTGCTCAGGCCATCCCAAGACAAAGGAAAAATGTAACGGTCTTCTCCAATTGGCGATTCACTATCACCAAAATTTAAAGCGACCCTATCCCCAGCTGGTGGCAAATAATCGCCAGCTATAAAATTCAAAGCGACTTTATCGCCTTCAGGTGGGTCGTAGATCGTTACCAATTCACACTTTCGGCGTCAAATCAGAGCCAATCACATCATTTCGCCCATCAAGCCTGGCGATAACATCATACTTTAGCAATGGATTTAAATTTGGAATGAGCCATGTTCCATCAACCCCGGATTTGGTTTTTGCAACAAATAATCCATCCAGTGAAGCCAACTTCGAACGAATTCTAATAATAATTTCCGCAGAAACCGGAATCCAGTCATCGGTCACAATTCCATCAGGATGCGCCCCCGAAAGGCTACCGCGACCATTTGAAATAACTCCAACATAACCCACACCTAATAACTCAGGTGTTTTATTAGAGATTGCGAGCAAAAGATCGTCATCTATAAATACACTTTCATAAGAAACCGCCATCACTCATTCTCCAGCAAGTAACCAAAATCAGGACTAGCCGGATAGGCTCTAGCGTTCCAATATGAAAGATATAGTTTATCAACGCCAGAAAAATCAAGAACAACATCAGAATAAATATCCGAATGTCCTAATTGCACCGTGAAAATTCTTCTAAAAACAGCACCTTCACCGGTGCCTGATACTGGATAATAAATTGGCGCAACAATGGGCACAAGTCCTGACGTTTTCTTTGCTGTGCCGCCAGACCTATAAGCCCACGTTGGCGAAGTTGAATAATCAGACGAATTCGTAGCAAAAACAGTGACATCAGTTCCTGCAACACCAGGTGCGTTTAAATCAGCAACAATTGCAAATCCATCACTCAGTGCGCCATCATTTTTCCTCTGACGTTCTACATGAAAAAAACTGCAGCTTTTATAAAAAACCTGTCCTGCTGCAGATGTCTGCCTGATAAAGCTTGCACCAATGGATACCGTCAAAGAATCGCCGGTATACCTCAAATAATCTCCAGCATGATCTTCGTAGATAGTAGAATGCGACAAGCCAGTTGATGAGGTCGATGCAATTGTTGATAAGGCTCTACCAGATGGCTCTCCAGCATCTGAAATTCTGTCGCACACAGCCCATCCAATCGTATAAAAGGTTGTTGCCGGAGCTGAAATTTGAAATGTCTTCTCGATTCTAAATCCAACAAATATTGGACTCTCCGACTGCAATGAATCGGTAAAGCTATAGAACATCCACTTAGATGCCCAAGGTGGATTACTACTGCTTGGAGGCGCTTGAGATACATCTCCATCAACATCATATCTATTAGCATGCGCAAACGAACTCAGGCCTATCGCTAACAAATAATCATGCATACCTTTCATTGCGGCATGGGTGACGGATTGTGTCGGAAAACTTCTAAATAGCTTTCCTGTTGCTTTAGCCATTTTTTTCTACCCCCATTGGACTCTCATGATGCCAGCATGCTTTTTGATCGAACCACAAAGCGTATTCCTCATAAAACTGCTGCTCATCTTTTCCAGAAGAAATCGCTGATTGGACAAAAGAAATAGCCAATTTCTGGCTATCCAAGTCATTAGGATTTGGAAATTTGGATTCAGCAACATACATCTGAAAAGTCGGCAGTGTCACAACCTTTTCCCAATCGATACCGCCCGCTCGACGCGTCATCCCGAACACTGCTGTTGCATCAATGCCGCTTGGGATTGAGACCATTTGCGCCGGCGGCTTGTCTCTGACCTCCTGCGCCTGCTCACTTTCAGCCATCGAGTCGCTTAAAGGCAACTCTGGCTGCAATAACAGGTCTGCGAGCATGGGTGGCAGCTTTGGCCGGAAGCTCTCCGGGGTCAAATCACTATTAGCCACAGGAATGCAGTCTGCGCAATCATGTGCATCGACATTAACGAGTGCTTTTGACAACCCACCATGCGACACCTTGATGTCGTGCCTCATTGACGCATTCAGGGTCGCAACCGTCCCATCCTTCGCCCTGATAGAAAACGCACCAAATTCGCCAACGATGATGGACTCTATGACCTTGCCGCGCAGTTCTTCTGTCAAAACTTGCGACAGCTCTATAGTGGATTGCATAGGCCTTTAAACCCTGAAAATGCGGTTGACCCCGTTATCCCACACACAAATAATGTCGCCCCCGTTGGGTGTGATGGGCAAGCCAGTTGCTGTATCGATGTAGGCAATTAGCGGGCTGGTCGATTCAGTGCCAGAGTCTTTGTAGATCACGATGGCCTCTATGCTCGGTCCAGACACACCAACAAATGTGCAATCTGCCGCATCGGCAGCACCATTGGTCGTTGTTTTGGATGTCAAAGTGACTGGCGTGGTGACACGCGCCGCTGGCGGAACATCTGAAATGTATTCGTGTGTGTCTACGTTAATAACGTAGGAGCCGGTATCTACCAAAACCACTTTGATGACATCGGATAGCCAGTTGAAGTTGCCTTCGAGGAAGCGCTGCCGCGCCTTGGAGAGCAAAGTATTTGCCATTAGAACCCCTCCTTAGGGATTGAATGGCGCACTCCTGCGCACCAAAAAAAGAATTAAACCAATGCTGGATTTTCAGCAATCACATGCTGGTCACCATGTGCTTCGCCCTGCTTGATTCGCTGGTGTCGGCCATCAATTCCATCCTGCAAGCGCTGCAGTAAGGCATCATCGGTAGCCAGTTTTTTGCGGTACAACCGAATGTCCTGAACCAGCGCGGGCAGCTTCTCGCGCAAGCGTGGCATCGTGGTGTCCACCAGGTTGCCATCCTTGAGCACCAAAAGAACCGGATCAGTGCTGGTCTGCCAGCGCATATCCTCCGGGTCGGCCAGGTAGAAATCGCCGCATTGGTGCCAGAAGAACAGCGTTTTTCGCATGTCCTGCGGCCCAATTCGCCGCATCTTGGCCTGTAGTACGATGTACTTGGCCACTTTTTCGTCTGCTGGCAAGGATGAAGTCTGGATGCGCAGCTGTTCTTGCATTTCCGTTTTATTCATGATGCTTTGCCCATGGTTGGAGTGCCGAACTTTTGCAAGTCACCGCAACCAAGAGACGCGGCAGTAGCGCCCCCTGGTTTTCCTGGCTCTATGATTCGCACAGAGTCGTCAGCCTCTACACAGAGTCGCGCAATAGAGCCGGATTTGCGCTCCAGTGTCACGCGGGCCGCCCCAATATGAAACGACTCGCCGGCCTTGACATTGATGTACTTGCGATTTTTCATAGCCTGATTGAAACACCTTTGCAACTCTGGAACAAACCCCATGCAGGTTCACTGATTCGCCTCGGCGGCCATCGCTCGCATTTGCTGGCGGATAGCTTTTGGTGATGTGTCCTGAATGCGCTGTGTTCGATCCTTTTCCATGTTGCGCACGCGCTTCCAAATGTCCGGCATCTTGATGATGATGCGCTGGTCAGGGTTGTTGCGGTTCCAGGCCTCAAGCCTGGATCTGACATTGGCCAATGCCGACTCATCTTTCTCAAAAAGCGCCGCGGCCCACTGTGCCTTGATTTCGCTGCTGGTGGTCGTGTAAAAACTGCGACTGCGCAGCATGAAGCTGTTGGTTTCCTGGACTTCCGAAACGCTTTTAGGTTGAAAGCCCGCCGCCTTCGATAGCGCCTCGGTCAACGTGGTGTCGAGCACCTTGTATCCTTTGGTGTCCTTATACATGCCACTGACAGCCATATCCACGCCCTTGGCCGCGTTGCGCACTGCGTTGGGCGACACTTCCAGTGCTGCGCCAGCAACGTCGCCAGTCAGCAACTTGCGTGCGCCAGTGAAGCCGCGCGATATCAAGTCGCCGGCTGGCCCCACGACTTCCAACAAGTCACGCTCGCGGCTTTGCTTGCTCAAGAAAAGGCCGGTACCGGGAATCAGGTTGCCCAGACCCAAACGGCCAGACACATCGATTGGCGCACCTGGTAGGCCCGACATACCTTGCTCAAAGAACTCGCCCAGCTCGGCGCCAATCGTGCTCTGCAGGAACTCCTTTCGCCACTGCTTTGCACTGATGTTGTAGCCCATCAGCTGGCCAGCGCCATCAATCAGGTCTTCAGCATCCTCCACAAATGGCAGGCCGCCAGCGCCAGCGGTCAACATCAGCATGGCAATCGACCAGCCCACGGCGCGGCGCGCTGCTGCACGGCGTGGCGCGTAGGCGTCATCACCCTCACCAGCCTGGCGCGGCGGGTTCCACATGCGGTTCATCAGCTCCAGATAGGAGACGCTGTACGTTTTAAACGTAAACAAAGTCCCGCCGATAGCCCCGCGCGCCCAGCGCGGTTTGTTGGCCTTCGAGTAAAGAAACTGGGTTTCCAGCACCGCATCACGGGCAAACTGGCCGGGATTGGCCATGCCCTGCTCTTTGGCAATGCGGTACGCGGCAATGAAGGTGCTGCGGCGGTTGAACTGCTCGGCCAGGGCGAAAGGTTGGCCCCACGCCACTTTGACGCGCTCCCAGTTGTTTGCCATAGCTGCGCGTGCATCGCCTGACTTGGTGCCGTCTCCCGCGCGCAGCGATCCGGTACCACGCGCCTGGGCCATCAGTTGGTGGATCTCTTGCGGGCTCACCGTGCCGTCTTCCACCGCCTCATGCAAGGCCTTGGCCAGGTCGGGCTCGTATTGGTAGCCCTTTGTGCCCATGTCCTTGAGTGCCCGCGTCATTTGCTTTGCCGCATTGGCCATGCCGCCGTATTGCGACAGCCAAGGCATGGTGATCTGGAATGGCTGCATCATGTTGACCGCAGCTGAAGCCACCGAACCGCCCAGGTACTGCGCAAACAAGAAGCCACGAATTGCCTGGCCTTCATCCTGTGGATCTTGGATGTAACTGCGCAAGCTCATAGCCGCGTCGCGCAGCTCGCCCTTTTCCTTGGGGATGGCCTCGACTGCCGTTTCCATGGTGCCGGCATTCAGCCCGCCCGAACCCAAGCGGGCATTGGAATACACGAAACTGGCCAGCACGCGGCCGACGTCCTCGCTGTAACCGTCAATGCCCTTGCGATGAATCAGGCGCTTGAGGGCGCTGTGGTTGTTCTTGGCCAACTGCAGGTACGCCTGGAATGCCTTGTCTTTAGCCTCGTTGCCGTCGCTCTTGAGCCCCAGCATCGAGCCGAATTGCTCCAGGCTCTCAGGGGTAATGCCTTGGAACAGCTTGAATGCCTGCTGGCTCATGGTGCCTTGAGTGACTGTCGCACCAGGGAATACCGTGGCCATTTTGATTCGCATCAGGTTGGCCTCGCGCTTGCTCTCAAACATACCGAAGTATTGGCGCTCGCCAGCCTGGTCAACCACATCTACGGTGTATTGACCAAAGCGCGACAGCGGCGCGTAGCCGTAATCCATCAGGCCTTTGGCCGTTTCGTAGCGGTTCACCACCGAGTTATTGATTGCCAGCAAGCGATCTGCCATGTCTGGGCGCTCTTTGGCTTCTGTCTGCAGCGTCTCGACCACCAGGTCAAAGGCATCTTTGAGCATGGGTTGCTCCAGCACCAGCTCTCGCAAATCAGCAAATTCATCACCCAGCATGCGCAGCATGTCGGTGCGGGCGGTCATGTCGATACTACGGTCAATGGCGCCACGGGCCTCGCGGTACAGACTCACTTGCTGCTCGGTCAGGCCAAACCTGTCTTTAAGCTCTGAATCAGTCCACACCACACCAGGCTTGAGGAGGTCTCGCTCAAACTTCCCATTTACAACGGCATCAAATTGACCGACTGGCATGCCGCTCCACATTTTGAGCACCTGATCGGACACCTTGCCCGAGCGCATGAGCATTGCGGCTTTCTCGGCAGTTGGCGTGTCGCTGTACTTTTTAGACAGCTCATCTACCAGCATTGGCTTGCCATCCATGTCGCGCGCCCACATCAGCGTGCCCTCGAACAGCGGTTTGGCCACGGCTTTGTTGTCAGCTGCGGTGATCGGCTTTTTCTTCAGGTCGCCCAGGCTTTCCACACGCGGCATGAGGCGCGGCGCCGCGTCGGCCGCATCATTGGCCAGCATGGACACGTCATCAATAAAACGCTGCGCTGATTCAAACACCGGCTTGAACTCAGGCGCGCGCAACGCCAGGTTGCGCATGGTGCCTACGGTTTTATCCCAAAGTGACACCTTACCAGGATGTGTAAAGGTGTGGCTTAGTTGGTCCAGAGCGCTTTTTTTAATGCCCTCAATCGCCTCTGTACTAAAAAAATCAACATCCTCTTGAGGCTCGATCTTGCTTGCTTTGGCCAAGGCAGCTACACTGACCCCTGACGGCCCCGATCCAGTAGGATGCACCGGCCCGGTGGAAACATCGGGAGCGACTCCAAACATTTCGGGGCCGTTTTCTATTTGCAACGCAGTAACATCGTAAAACTTGTGCGGAATCCCATTCGGATCAAGCAAAGCCTCACGCACAGTAATCTTGGCCGCATACACTTTGCCACCCACCTCTAAAGGTGCCACGAGCGTGTGCATCATTCGCGTTTTGTGCGCCTTACGCTCATCAGGTGCTGACTCTTGCACTTTCACCGCGTTTTTAATCAAATCCGGCAGCGCCTTCACAATTTCCGTGCGCCAACCGTCTCGCAAATTGCCAGAAGTCGCAAAAGCAGTATTGCGTCCCTCTGAAGAAAACTGAATCTGCACACCCATGTCATCATTTGCAAAGGCCTTGCCTTGCAAATTAGTGTTGTACCAAGCGCCAGCAAGCTCTCTCAATTGCTTTTGGCTACCATCCCACCCTTCCAGCGCCAGCTTTACTGGCTCTAAGGTACGAGACTCTGCCATGTGTGCATCCGCAGGCGTATTGCGCTGTGCAAGCACCGCGCGCACTCGCATGTCTTCACGCATCACATTGACCCCGATGTCCAGCGCCCTGGAAAGTGCATCAGTAGCGTTATTGGGCAGGCCAAGAATATTTTTTAGCACCCGCAAAAAGGCATCCCATGCTGACTTGGCTATATTGCCAGCCGGCGCGTCGATATTCTTGAGAAATCGCTGAAAGTCCGGGTTGGTGAAGGCCTCCGCTGCAAACTCGCGCACGTTCTTCATCCCGTAGTACCCAGCCGACCCATGGCGCTTTTTAACGTGTTGGTACAGCTTGGACATCTGCAGGGATGGCAGGCTGTTTTGGTGCAATGCGCGAATCGTCACCGCGTGCACGAACTCATGCATGAATATCTGCTCGGCACGGCTCTGGGCCTCTGGCCCCATCACTAAGGCGTCTCGCTTTGCGCTGTAGTAGGCAAGCCCGCCCTTTACCTCATTTTCAAACACCAACACTGGGTTAGCCTTGGCTTTGCCCATCAGTTTTGCCAGCTGTCTGTAGAATGGATCGCGCGAACCATTGGCGATCATGCCCAGCACATCGCTCGCAGGCTTGCCCTCTTGGACCATCGCCATGATGGCGCGGTCAAATGGCGTGCCTTTTTGTGTCAGTTTGCGCGGAAGGGCTCCGAAGGCATCAATGTCGCCATCAGGCACGCCGACAGCGGCCACCGGCTTGTCGATCACCACCATGCGCGCGGCCACGCCAGTGTTCACAGGTAGGCTCGGATCCATGAAAGAGCCATCTGGTAGCTTCTCATTCGTGGCGCCACGCTCAACCAGCCAAGAGCGGAAGGCCTCTGCGCGTTTGTTGGACTGAAAGAAAGCGCCCTCGCCCATGATTGACACAATCCGGCCACCTGGGCGCAGCAAGCTGTAGGCGTGCATGACGTGCTGGATGTCGCGGCCTTCGGAGAATGGCGGGTTCATCACAATGCGGTCATACCCGGACCATGAGCCGTTTTGAGCGATACCGGTCAGTTCGCCACGGTCGTATAGACCAAGACGCTTGCCGTCTGCATCCTCCAAACGCACGCGCTGGCTCCCCATGCTTCCTACACCGCGCATCGTTCCCTCGACGCCATCGGGAGCACGAAAGGTGTCTCCATATGTGAAGAAGCGCCGCGGCTCCAGGGTTAGGAAGTCATCAACCTCGGCCAAATGAAACCCCTTGGCCTCCAGAAGCTCGCGACGGCTGCCCGAAAGCTCCACCACGTCAGGCCACACGCCAGAATCTGCAACGATGGCATCAGCGATGTGGCCCATGCCAGCTGAAGGCTCCAGCACAGCCATGCCTTCGGTGATTTCTGCAGCGTCTAGCATGCTCTGCACCACCGCTGGGCTGGTCGGGAAGAAGTCCAAACCGTCATTGGCGCGGCCCACCATGGAGCGCTCCAACTCCTTGATCCGGTCTGGCGAGCCCATTTCCTGCTGCAACGATGCCAGCTCGCGCAAGGCACTGCGGAACTCTGCAGGCGTCTTAATGCCCATTCGCTCCAAGCGTTTGCGGTTGTCGTAGGCGCTCTCCAACTGCCATGGGATGGCCAGCTCTTTGCTGCCCTTGCGCTTGCCCAGCTTGACCAAGCCCTCGACAAACTCCAAGCCCAGACGCATGCGCTTGTCACCGTCGCCTTGCCACAGCCCCTGCTGCATGGCCTCGCCTGGTGAAAGAATGACGCGGTTTTGGCCGCGCTTGATAGGCAGCACAATGGCTTTGCCCACCAGTCCGCTGCGCTTGATGGCGCGCTCGGCCGTTTCTTTATTGGCGAATTCTGCAAAGCCGCCATCCGCCTTGTTGCCGAAGTGGCTCACGCGTAGCAGGTTCTCTTTGGCCCAGCTGGTATAGGCATCGGTCACATCATCAGCAGCCTTGGCCAGCAGCGCGCCCATCTTCTTGCCGCCGTCAACTTCCTGCAACTGACGCGCCAGGTTCGCCAGATCACTGCGGAACATTTCAAAGCGGGGAAATTCTGCGAAATCCACCGTTTCGCCATCGATCGGCTCGCCGCTGCGCTTCATGCGTTCGCCGTACTCAGGGTACTTAGCCTGCAGCTGACTGCTCTTTGCATTGCGCAGCTGGCCCATCAGGTATTCGACCTGTGTCCGCTGACGCACCCCGTCCAGGAACTGGGCCTTGCCATCGTCAATAGCTTTGGCGATGTTGCGCATCGTGCCCGCCAAAGCTTGCTGCATGCGTGCAGCTGCCTCAGCAGAAGCAGCAAATCGTGCACGGCGTTCAGTGTTCACCTTGCGATCAGCGCCCAGCGCATCTGCGGCGCGCTCATCCAGCGCCTCGGCCATGGTGCGCAGGCGCTCGGCCGCGCTCTGGCTCTTGTCATCATCAAAAGCATCGCGGCGCTGACTCGCCAACTCCTGCGCCTGTGTGGTATCACCGGCCATCAGTTTCTGGAAGGCCTCGGCCGCCTCTCGGGTGCGGAACTGGAAGCCTGGAATCGCGCCATTGCCGCGATAACTGCTGTAGCTGCCACCAAGCTGCTTGGCGCTGGCATTGAGGGTGTCATAGGCATCACGCTCCACGCGATCAGCCAGCGCCACCACAAATAGGTCGTGCCCTTTCTTGGTGTGCTTGGTGGCGACGACTTCACCAGCCGTAGTGTTGCCTGCGCTCTGCACAGAAGTCAGCGCCTTGCGTTTAGCTGCCTCGCGCGCCTCTTTGGTCTGCGCTGCCTCCAACGCGTCAAACTGCTGGCGTTGCTCTGGTGTCAGTCGCAAGAATGCGGCCGTTCCCGAATCACCCTGATCGATCCAATGCTTCAAAAATCCTCGGAAGTCCTGCAAGGTCTTTGGGCTGGCAAGCGCTGCTGCCTTTGCTTCTCGTTCGGCCTTGAATTCGTCACGGATCGATTTGATTTCCGCCGCGCGCTTGCTCAAATCTTCAGCCGTTGTGTTGGCTACCAGCTCGCGCAAGGCCTCGGCTTGTTTTGCGCGGTGCGCGCTCATGCCGCTTGAACTCAAGACATGGCTGCTCGGGCCATAGCTGCGCCCCAAGGCGTAAGTCTTCATCATTTCAGCGTAGGCCGCTGCCACGATGTCGGCTTTCTTTTCTCCCTTGTTGCGATAGGCAAAGACCGTCCCGCCAGCGCGCAGAAGCTCGTCCTTGGTCAATTTTTCCAACTCGGCAACCACTGCGTCGCGGTTGGTCTCCAGGTCGGCAAATGCGCTCTTGTACTCATCCAGGTTCAGAGTGC
The DNA here is from genome assembly GCF_004803635.1 of Lampropedia aestuarii. GTDB lineage: Bacteria > Pseudomonadota > Gammaproteobacteria > Burkholderiales > Burkholderiaceae_C > Lampropedia > Lampropedia aestuarii. Next base: position 271,457 of record NZ_SSWX01000002.1, read on the forward strand.
CTGCGCTGATGCCGGCCTCAATGGCGTTGTGACGAGCAAGAAAAGCAATAGGCTCAGGCGCTGCGATGGCCTTCTCCACCGTGAACGTCACGCGGCGGCCTGCCGCCATATCCGCCTTGAAGGACGTGCGCCCACCATCGACTGGGTCAAACACATGCACATCACCTCTTGGGGAGATGCTTTCAACCAGCAAAGGCACTCCGCCCCTCACATAGTCAAAATCCTTTGATGCCGTGATCGTGTCGCCTTGAACGGCTCCATTAAGGTAATCAGCCGAAATCTCGGCGATTTTTGCCTCTGCAGCTTTGGCAACCACACCTCTGAGCTTCTTTGCTGACACGCTATTAGGTTTTTCGATCACCACCTTACGCATGCCACCCTCACGCATAACCATGCGTTGACCGTCCACGATGCTCTTGAAGTCCTTGGATGCGGCTTTCCACTCCTCCATGGTCATGCGCACCGGCTCTTCGGGCTTCGCCTTGGCCTTCTCCGTCTCGCGGGCTGCGGCGTCCTCTGCTGCCTTGCGCTCACGCGCGGCGCGCATCTTGTCCACCACGGATTGGCTGATCTCGGCCGCGCGCGCTGTCAGCTCAGCCATACGGGCCTTTGCGTAGTCGCCCAGGTTGTGCAGCTTGATGACGGACTTGGCCGCTTCAATGAACTTCTGCGCCTCTATGGCGTTCTCTTCGGCCAGGCGCTGCGCTAGCCGGTCGAGCCCTTTATCCACCTCGGCACGCGGCTTGGCGAACTCGTCGTAGTCGGCGGGATAGGCATACCCGAAGTCGACGCCATGCTGCTGGCCGTCCACCCGGAACTTGCGCTCTGCATGCGAGATCCCTGTGATGACGCCTGTTCCGTATGGCTTCTGTGTCCCGGCAATCTTGACGGTTTCGCCCCGAGCGAACGTCACGGGGGCAACGTCCCCGCCGTCGTTCGCGCGCATCAGGGTGAAGTGGTCGCGGTCGTTTGTGGCACTAGCACCCGTATTCGCTTCTTTCCCTGTAGCTTCCGGCGCAGCATCGGCGCTGTTGCCGGTCAAATTTGAAGCAGAATTTGCGAAAGGTGCCATCGGCTTCAAGATGCTGGGAACCACGGCCGGCTGTTCGCCGAACAGATACATCAACATGCTTTCGCGGTCGCTGTCCGTGAGCACGCCAGACTTCAGCAGCGTGGTGGCCTTAAAGATCGGCGCATTGAATGTGTCGCCCCGGCTCTCAGCTTCTGCCACCGCGTTGTCGATCAGCCATTGAGAGGCGTAGCGCTCGCCCTTCTGTTTCGGGTGGGGACTGGTGGAGCGCCCTGAGCTGGTGGTGAAGGTGTCGCCCGGCATGATGGGGTCACCATCGACGGCGCGGCCCTCGTCGTTCATCGCCCGAGGTGCGGCAGGCGACTTTGCTACCTTTTTGACCGCAGTCTTTGGCACCTGGTTTGCGCTTGGCGAAGCCTTTACTGCCGCCAATGCTTGCTCGACCGGGGCATCCAACACGATGGCTTTGACCTGCTTGCCATCCTCTGCAGCACCTACTGCCTGGTGGTGGCCATCAATAATGTGACCATCGCTAGTCACAATGACGGCGCGATCGCCCCCTGCCGTTTTGGCAGCCGCCACCTTGGATGGCGAATACTCGGCCTGGGTAGGTTTAAGCTCTGCCGCATCCACGGTCTTGGTTTCATGGCCAATGCCCTGAGCATTCAAGTGCTTGACCAGGCCGCCATGGTTGGCAGTGGGAACTTGGGGCATGTCAGCGCGCGGGATGCCCAATGTTCCCGTCTCTGGCGCGAAAGCCTTTTCATCACCTACCACTGGCGCTGCCTGAGCTTTTATGGCGTCGGCAATCTTGCCCTGCAGTTTGCTATTTAGCTTCTCCCACTGAGACTTTGGCAGATTTTTTGCGATGACCGGTGCTACGCCATCCAAGCGCGCCGCCAGCGCGGATCGTTCTGCGGCAGGCATGCGGGCCCACTGTGCACCTGCATCGGTAATTCGCTGTTTTGGGTCAACGGCTTGCGGCTGAGCTTGCGTCGTTGGCGTCGTGCCATCTTGACTGACATTGTTTTGAGTCGCGGTGGCGCCATTGGCAGTTGCTCCTTCTGTGGTTGCTGGTTGCGCGGCTGTCGCGCGGGCTTGAATCGCTTTCTGAATCTTTTCCTGGCGGCCATGTTCACCTGGCAGCAGGCTGGCCAGCTGGTGCAGCTCGCCCGTGGTCATCTCGGCCAGCTTTTTGCGATTGAGCTGGGCCAATGTCGCCAAGTTAGCGCCCTTAGCTTTTGATCCTGGCGCGAGGGGCGAAGATTCACCTCCACCTTGCACCTCAATACGCGCAGGAACCGGCCCTGCATCCTCTTGCACGCTGGCAAATGCACCATCGGCAACATCGGGCATTTCACCGGCGGCCAGGTCTTCATCCAGTTCGGCCTGCAGAGCTTCTTGCTCGCGACGCGCACGACGACTCTGCAACTCGACCGCAAGCTCTTGACGCACCGACTTGCCTTGAGCGCTTTTAAAGGCATTTCTTAGTTGTTCATCCGACCAATCTGCAAACTCTGCAGCCAATTGAACGCCAAGAATTTCCCCGGTCTCTGGATCTACCGTGGTACTGGCCTTCTCTACTTTTTGGCGCGCCGCCTTCATGTCGATCGCATCCTGCGCCGCCGTCTGCAGGACTTCAGATTCGGTAGACTCGGGCTTGGCCTGGGCATGTGCAGCAGCTGTGTCTTGTTGCTGCTGCAATTGATCGCTCACGCCTGAATCAACTGCATGCGCCGCGCCGGCAGACAATGGCCCCGCGTTTGGGTCAATGCCCATTTGCTCAGAAGGCTTTGGCGTGACCAACTCTGGCTGGCTGAAATCCAGTGCCTGATCAATTCGGTCAGCATCCAACCTGGTGGGCGGATTCACGCCGGCCTGCATCAGCCGCTCTTCATCCAGAACCGGGGCACGGCCCTGCTCTGAGCGCGCCTGCTCTTGCAGCTGCTGGATGAATGCGGCACGCAGCGCGTCTTTGCCTGTCGGCGCCGGTGCTTCTGATTCCACCTCTACGGCACCAGGCTGCACTGGTTGCTCCTGGGCTCCACTTCTAGAGGTCACGCCTTTAAAGCCTGCAGCGCCAGCCCCCATAGCGCCGCCCGTCAAGACGCCCATTACGACCGCCGAATCAAGGTCATCCGTCCAGTTATCGCCAAGGGCAATGTTTTGCAGGATCTGCTCAGTGACCGATTGCGGCAGCTCTTCAAACACGCCTTCGGCAATTGCGCCTTTGACCATTGCCGCTGGAATAGCGCGCAATGCAGTTTGTGTTGCTTGGGCAGTCGCTGGGTCGGCAACTGGATCGCGCAGCGCTTTCGCGCCTTGGGCGATCATGATGTCAGCATCACCCACACCGAGCTTTTGCGAAAGCCTGTTGCCAAAGGCACCAAATGCACCACCCAGAACGCCTGTGCCTACTGACAGGAGCGATTGCACCGGTGTGATTAAGCCGTCTTCAGTCTCTTGCCTGATCGCCGCTGCTTGGGCGCCTGCCATCACTGCACCCTCGCCTGCCGCGCTAGCAAACGCAGCACCTTTTGCGCCAGCTTGGCCAAGCCGTGTCGCGGCCATCAGGCCTCGTGCCGCCACGCCACCAGCACCCATGGCACCTAGCGACTCGCCAACGCCCTCAAGAATCAGGCTTGGATTCTGTATCGCCGTTTTGGCCTTGTCGACGAACCCCTCGGCTTCCTCAAACTTGCGATGCGCTTCGCGAGATTGATCAGACTTGATGTTCTCGTTGACAAGATGCTTGGCTTCGGCGGGCTTAAAACCAACTTTTTCTTCAAGAAACTTGCCTACGCGGCCGCCTGTGGGAATGTCGGCTAGACCGACAACAGCCTCGGGAACTGAGATAGCAGCGTTAAGCACCGTGCCAGCAATGTCACGAGCCATGCCCGTGACGCTTCGACCTTCGGGCTCAAAGCCCATATCTTCTTCACTCAGGAAGCGCTGCTTCTTATCCGGGCTATCTGGCGACTGGCTTGTTGAGCCATCTGCCGTGATTCCCATGTCCGCATCGGTAAGATACTTTGGTTTTGATTTGTCTTGTTCCATCCCCGCAGCATCGCGTGCGGGGATGAAAGATCAAAACCCTATGCGGGTAGCCATGCTCGCCACCAGTTGTGCTCGAACATCTAACTCTCTCGGAAAACACAAATGTGAGTTTTTTCGCCAAAACACGCCAAGATGTATCTTATAGTTGCATTGTGTTTATTATTAACATTTAAAACTCCAATGCACGCGAAAATTCTTGCTCCCTTAGCCATCGCACTTTTAGTCAGTGCTTGTTCATCACCACAGCCTACTTGGCGAAAAGCCAGTGTCACGCCAGATGATACAAAGAGTGCTTTGGCTCAGTGCAAGTATGACGTGGGCCTTAGCAAGGTAGCTGAGGCAAAAGAGCAAGAACTTGTTCGTAGCTGCATGGAATCTAAAGGCTTTAGGTGGGTCACATATTGATCCACCTAAAGTTACGAGCTGCGCCACCGGAGACTAGGGGTGAATCATAATTATTACATGAAACTTACAAGTATAGGCACATGGTTAATTTCAAAAAACACCTCGCTGGCACGGTCGTGGCCAAGCCGATCGATCCCGTAACCCTTTATGGCACGCTCGATCGTGAGCATGATAAAGGCCCCTTACGTCCAGCACAAGAAGCGGTCCTAAGGGCTTGGCACCAGAATCAGTCCAAGACACGCGATGTGATCGTAAAACTTCACACCGGACAAGGTAAGACACTGGTCGGTCTGCTGATGCTCCAGTCACGTCTTAATGCTGGAAAATCCCCTGTTGTCTATCTCTGCCCGGATAATTTTCTGATAAACCAGACCTGCGAACAGGCTAAACAGTTTGGCATCCGGACTTGTACAAGCGATGCCGATCTGCCTGAAGAATTTATCAATGGCGATCGCATCTTGGTCACGTCCGCGAGTAAGCTTTTCAACGGCATGACCAAATTCGGCTTGAATCATCAGTCTATTCAGCTTGACACCGTCCTCATGGACGACGCACATGCCTGTGCCGACCGAATCCGTGAACAATGCCGCATTCGTATCCCTAGGGAGGAGCCCGCCTACGCGGGGCTTCTGGCGCTGTTCAATACCGAGCTCGAACAACAAGGTGCAGGTACGTTTGCCGAGATTGAGCAGGCAAAAAGGGACGCCTTCCTTCCGGTACCATATTGGAGCTGGCTCACATACGAGAGCGAGATTGCCTCCATCCTAGCCCAAAATTCTGACCGCAAATCGATCAAATTCGCATGGCCGCTACTGAAGGACATGCTCAAGCATTGCCAGTGTATCGTCTCAGGCGCGGCGATCGAGATAGAGCCCTATGTGGCTCCACTCAATGCATTTGGTTCATACGCCAAAGCGGCACACCGAATCTTCATGTCGGCGACGGTGACCGACGATGCCTTTCTGGTGAAGGGGCTTCAACTTTCACCGGAGACCATTTCGAACCCTCTGACCTATACTGAGGAAACTTGGTCTGGCGAGAAGATGATTCTTCTACCATCGATTATTCATGAAGATCTCGATCGCGAGAGCCGCGTTAAATGGCTGGCGACGCCTGGGGAAAATCGAAAATTTGGACGTGTCGGTTTGATTCCTAGCCATTCACGCTCAAAAGATTGGGAATCTCATGGCGCGAGAATTACCGACAAGAACAATGTCGACGTCGTCATAGACGGACTCCGCAAAGGAAATTACGAGCAGACCGTGGTGCTTGTGAATCGTTATGACGGCATTGATCTACCCGATTCGACATGCCGTATCCTGATGTTCGATTCTAAACCTTTCTCAGAAAGCCTGATCGATCTTTATGCTGAACGGGTGCGACCTAACTCCAAGGCGACGCTCACTAAGACGATGCGCACGATCGAACAGGGTATGGGGCGTAGCGTTCGTGGAGAGAAAGACTACTCCGTAATCATCGTCGTCGGAACGGAGCTTGTGCGCACCCTTCGCGATGCGTCATCCCGTTTTTATCTCTCGCCCCAGTTCGCTAAACAAATCGAGATAGGGCTCGAACTTGGAAAAATGGCGAAGCAGGAAATTGCTGATGGTGAGGACCCAGCCAGCGCATTCAACGGTCTAATCAAGCAGTGCCTTACCCGCGACGACGATTGGAAGACATATTATGCTGAACAGATGGCAGGAGTCGCGCCAGCTGGCGCCAATAAGGCCATTCTAAATATTTATGCGACCGAACTGGAGGCCGAGAAGTACTACATAGCTGGCGACTATGGTGCAGCTACTGCAGTCCTGCAGCGCCTTCTCGACAGCGGCAGCCTAGATGCTGATGACAAAGGTTGGTATTTGCAAGAGCGAGCCCGCTACTTCTACAGCTCAGCGCGTCCTGATTCACAAAGTCAACAAAAAGCTGCCCATAAAAGCAATATGCTACTTCTTAAACCAGCGACCGGCGTGACGGTCACCCAACTGACGATGCGCAGCCAAGGGCGTGTCAATAGAGTCCAGAAATGGATCCAAAACTTTGATAATTATGGAGCTTTAGATGTCGCGGTTACGGATATTTTGGGACGGCTCGCGTTCGGCGTAAATGCCGACAAGTTCGAACATGCGTTTAACGAATTGAGCTTCGCGCTCGGATTTGCCGGAGAGCGCCCCGATGCGGAATGGAAGGAGGGCCCAGACAATCTTTGGGCACTCAATGACAAGCATTACCTCCTCATCGAATGCAAAAGTGAAGTCGACGTCACCCGTGCTGAGGTCACTCAGCGCGAAACCGAGCAGATGAACCGAGCCAGCGCCTGGTTTGACAAGCATTATCCAGGGTTCGAAGCAAAGAGGATCATCATCCACCCTGCGGGCAAGATACAAAGTGCTGCAGCCTTCACTCATTCGGTCGAGGGCATGCGTGAGCATGATCTCAAAAAACTCGTGAAATCGTGCCGAGCTTTCTTTAAGGCTTTCGAAGGGCTCAACTTCAACGATCTTTCAGACGAACATACGCAGAAATTGATTGATCTTCACAATTTGTCCGTGCCTGAGATCCTGTCCTCTTACTCGAAAAAGCTCAGGGAGCTGAAGTAGAGAATCTAAAAAGCATCCCATCGATCTAGGACGCGGCTGCCGAAATCGATGGATTCCACTGCGGATATTTGATGCAAAAGCGGATGATCGCCGCATGATATATGCGGTGTGGGCCGCATATATCAGCATGGCTGCCCATTTTCACCAGAACCTGATGTGTGAGACCAGAATCGATGGCCGGGCTGGATCGTGTTCGGTCGCTAAACATAGATACGGCTGTTCAGGCAACTCAGAAGATCTGAGGCACAAGATGCTCCTTAGCCGATGTAGATCACTGCCTTAGAAGTGCATTTACAACAGAAGGAATCTGAACCAAACTACCCTGAAAAGTCCCCCTAATCGACCATCTTCTGAGCCAAATTTTCATATACCTTAGAATAGAAAGCACAATAGTTATGCCAATTACAGATCTTAAGTCCAAAGCCATGTGTGACTCAAGCAGATATTTCGAAGAAAAAGCATTGCATGATCTTGAGGTTTCTGATCTGGCATTCATTCACTTAGATCGAATTCTTGGCTTCCAGCGACTATCAAACTGCACTCTTTATACTAGCCTTCATGATTTAATGAATACTGCACAAGCCTCCTTCAATAATAACAGAACCAGAATTTACACCCCACTGCTCGCATGCTTCGCTGTCTTAGATCAGATTGGAGGAGCATATGGCAGCAAATCAAAGTCAACAAATTATAGAGGGGGCATAAAAATTGCTCTTGATTTATTCGGAACATATACAGAAAATGAAATAGAAAAACTCTACGCACTTCGAAACGGCTTATATCATGACGGAAGCCTACTAAGCGTTAGCACCAATAAAAAAACTAATGTTATATTTCGTATATCTGAAGAAACGACGAACACCATAACCCATCCAAAACAAGAATGGGATGGAATTTATCATGACGACATAAACCAATACATCACAACCATCAATACAAAAAAATTCAAAAATGATATCGAAAATATAATTACAAAATGTACTAATGATCTCCTCACAGGATCTCTAGAAATGAAAATCAATTGTCCACGAGAATTTTTTTATAAATTCCTTTTTGCCAAAAAATAAAATCAAAAAATCATAATTTTAAAATCAGCCATCAAATTAACTACCAACATATTATTCTTCACCTCGGATTAATAAATTTTGGTTGCTCTTAAATTTTAAAATTACGTGTCAAGTCCCCGACGATCATGAGGTTTGTTTTTAAATAATTCAGGCTTCTTTTTGTACCAATCCTTCATCGCCTGCATGGGGGTGATTGCCCCGAGTGCTGACTGCGGGAATTGCTGGTTGTAGAGGTATACATAACGCTGCAGCGTTGAGGCCAAATCTTCGCTGTCATGAAAGTGATGGCTCTTGAGCACTTCACTGATCCTGCCATTAAAACGCTCGACCATGCCGTTCGTTTGTGGTGAACGCACAGCGTGAGGCGATGCTCAATGCCAAGCTGCTGGCAAAGCTGATCAAACTCGTGCTCGCCAGTAGGCTCTCTGCCGTTTTGGCCTTTCTTGCTGGAAAACAATCTGTCTGTGAATTCTTTGCCGTTGTCAGTCAGGATCTTCTGAATGTGCAGCGGGCAGGCTTTGTTCAGTGCCTGCAGAAATGCCTTGGCATTGGCTGCGGTCTTGCTCTTCTTGATCTGCACGAACACCCACCTTGTGGCCCTGTCAATAGCCACAAAGAGGTAGCTTCTGCTGCTCTCGTCTTGCATCTGAGGCAGGTATTTGACGTCGATATGGACAAAGCCAGGCTCATAGGCCTTAAATTTCTTTGCTGCTGGTTTTGGTGCCTTGGGAAGCAGTTCACGCAGATTACCAACCCCATGGCGGCGCAAACAGCGATCGAGTCCTGAGCGAGAGACGTCTGGGCAGACGAATTCGCGCATCACCGCCAATAGGTCATCGAGTGGCAGCAGCAAGGTTTTACGCAGATGCACTGCAATCATTTCTTGCCCATGGTTCATCACCGTTTGAAGTCGGTGGGCAGTATGGCTGCGATCCTCAAATGAATCGCGCCCTCTCCACTTGCGCACAGTCACTACGGTGATGCCAAAACGCCTAGCTAAGGCTGCATCGGTTTCTGTACTGGCGGCAATCTCGGCACGCACTGCTGGGGTCGTGCGTGCCATCTTGTGCAGAGAAATTTTCATTGCTGGGCTCCTTGCGATACAGGCTTCTTGGCCGCTTTGAGCGCTTCGCGAAGCTCTTGCAGAACCTCTCTTGCTCGAAATAACGGCCAGCGGGAAATGCTAATAGTATCGTCAGGGATGCGACAATTACGCCCTTGCTATAGCAACCTCAGCAAGCGACGTCGTGTAATGCGGCGTCCTGCGCTCTTGCCGCTTCTCCCATTTCTTTTTGCCCAACAATGCCGCGCCAAGCTGAATCGAACCGTGGCCAAATCGATCGGTCACGGCGTCGATCGCTTTCATGAGTCGCTTCGATTTCTCTGCGTCCTCAATGTCAAACAGACCCAGCTCGCTCTGGTGAATGGCCGCATCTTGCAGGTCCAGCAGCATCACTCCCGCCTTGCAGTAATTGATGCCTGGTTTGTAGAGGCGCTTCAGGCCAGCGAGCGCGGCGCTTGTGATCTGCAGTGTGTCTGCGCAAGGCCTCGAAAGAGGCACGACGATTGAACGCGAATACTGCGTGTCTTTAACTCTAAATGGACTTGTGCGCGCAAACACGAGGACTTGCCCGACGTTGCTGTTTTGCTTGCGAGCCTTGGCCGCCGCGCGAGTTGCAAACTCAGTGATTGCGCTTGCAAGCTCAGTGATTTCAGTCACTGGATGGCCGAAGCTCCGCGTGTGTGCGATCTCCTTTTTTGCAGCTGCTTCTTCGATACTGATGCATGACTGCCCATGAAGCTCGCGCCACGTGCGCTCGAGCACGACGCTCCACCGACTGCGCACGGTACCGGCGTCCAACTGCATGAATTGCCAGATCGTCTCAACGCCCGAGCTTTCAAGCTGCTTGCTGATGCGCCGGCCAATGCCCCAGACTTCACCTATCGCAGTGTTTTCATAGAGCAAGCGGCGCTGACGGTCGTTGAGGTCGACCAGATTACACACTTTCCCTAACCGCACAGGGTAGCTGCCCGGCTTACGATCCGTGGTCTTTGCGATGTAATTGGCCAGCTTGGCTAGAGTCTTTGTCGAACCGATTCCGACACATGTGGGTATTCCGGTCCACTGCAGAATTTTGGTCCTTGTGTCCCAGGCGCGCTGCGTAATCTCAGTCTTGCGCACACCGGCCAGGCCGATGAATGATTCATCAATCGAATAGATTTCTTGCTCGGGCCCCATCTCTGCTGCGAGAGACATCATGCGGGCGCTCATGTCTCCGTACAGCGTGAAGTTGGCCGAAAGCGCCACCAGGCCCGCCGTGCGCTCAAGGTCTTTAATCTGAAAGAATGGCGCTCCCATTTTGATGCCGAGTTGCTTGGATTCATCGCTACGGGCGATAGCGCACCCGTCGTTGTTCGACAGCACGACCATCGGCCGTCCCTGCAAGCGCGGCTGAAAAACTCGCTCGCAGCTGCAGTAAAAGTTATTGCCGTCGACAAGCGCAAACATGGCTACACCTGGAACTGTTTAATGGTCGACGTAACGACTCCCCAGACTTCTAGGGTCTGACCATCAGAAAAGATGATCTCTGGATAGTCAGGATTCGCGGGCAGCAGCTTTGTCAGGCTACCCTTTCGGAACAGCTGCTTGCATGTGAATTCGCCGTCGACCACAGCAATCACGATATGCCCGTGCTTGGGCTCGACTGCCTTGTCGATGACAACAATGTCACCGTCAAAGATACCTGCATCACGCATTGATGTGCCCGCAATGCGCAGCAGATACGTCGCTTGCGGATGCTTCACCAGCTCAGCACCGATGTCGATGTGCTTGTGCAAAAAGTCGTCTGCAGGGCTTGGGAACCCCGCTGGCACGCTTGAGAACATCGGCAACGGCAGTGGGTCACCGGGCAATACTTTGAGGGGGATTGTTGGGGCTTGCATGCGTGCATCATGCTCGCATGTCACCAGTGAAACAATCGATTAATGGTCAGTTTGATTGACCTTTAAACGTCAAACCAATTCATTGCGTGAATCGCCTTGATATGTGCCCAAGAGGTCACGCAATTCATAGCCCAAAGTGCTAAACTTAACTGTATGTACAACGGCACAGGCATCTATACACTTCCTGAAGCATCTCGCCTCATTGGCGTGCCTGCTCAGAAGCTGAATCGCTGGTTCTTCGGGTATGGCTACTCGAAAAAATATGGCGATGAATCGGTGCGTGCGTTTTCCGCTCCTTTATGGGAGCCGCAGTTAAGTAGTGAAGAGTTTTCCTCTCCAGTCATTGGGTTCCACGATCTACTCGAAGCTCGTTTTGTTGATGCCTTTGTTGCTCATGGCATCCCATTGGTTGTCGTTCGCCGCTGCATGGAACATGCTCGAGAGCTGTACTCACTTGAGTTCCCTTTTACGTCTGGCCGCTTCAAAACGGATGGCAAAACCATTTTTGCTGAAGAAGTTGAGCGGGCGATCAAGGAAGACGCCCTGCTGGACCTGAAGACGAAGCAATTTGCCTTCAAGGCAATCATCAACAACTCTCTCTACGATGGTATTGAATATGCTGGCGACATTGCATCTAAGTGGTACCCAGAAGGCAAACGCTCTCCAATCGTGCTCAATCCTTCGAGACAATTTGGCAGTCCAATTGTTGAGAGCACTGGCACGCCAACCAAGATTCTGTTCGACTCTTACTTAGCTGAAGGCCAGTCTCCTGCCGCGATTCAGCAAACAGCGCGCACCTATGAAGTGCCCATCAAAGCTGTTGAGTCAGCCGTCCTTTTTGAAGAAAATTTGAAGCGGACAAGGCATTGAAGTTCTTTCTGGATAACAACCTGCCACCAAACTGGGCTGAATGCGTCTCTGGATGCAGTCGAAACCAGTTTAGTGACGGCCATGTTCAGACTGTTACTCATCTAAGGGCAATGTTCCCAGCCAGCACTGACGACCTAGTTTGGATTGAACAGCTTGGCCATGAAAAAAACTGGGCAATCATTTCCCAGGACAAATTCCGCAAAAAACAAGGCGGCGAGCGCTTAGCGCTGAAAGCCAGCGGCATCTCTGTGTTCGTGCTTCAAAAGTCTTGGTCCTCCTACCCTTATTGGGAAAAAACAGCCCAATTTATTCTTTGGTGGCCTAAGATTGTTGAACTGGCCAACAACGTCGAAGGCGTTGCAATGGAAGTTCCTTGGCGACTTTCAGGTAAGTTTCAGCAACTTTAAATTGCTCTGTCCAAGGCTTCATCAAAAAATAGTCGCTTGGGCAATGTTCACGAACTGAAGCACCCCATACTCGTCGCAGTAATGGCGAAAAATCAAAAGTTGCGTTTTAAAAGCACTATGGCATGACGCTCCACTGCTTTCCATTCCAAGTTGCAACGGTTCCGTTTCCACCACGGTAAGTCCTTCCAACCACCCTATCCTTTGGGTTTGCTGGGGCGTCAGCAATCTGCTCAGCACCCTCAACTCTCTCAACCTGCCCTGACCTCTGGTTGTAACGGATCACACTTCCCTCAGTGGTTGAACCATCAGCGTTCTTGGTCTGAGGTGTCACTTGCACACGCCAATCGCTGCCATCCTGCTGCCCCGTCAAAGTGCGCAAACGCTCTGCAATCTGCCCGCGCCGCTTCTCTGCCGTACCCTCTGCCAGCAATTCTTGCTGCAACCCTGCAATAGCTTGCTCACGCTCAAGTGCTGGCTGGTTGCGTTGCTGCTCATAGGCCTGGCCATCACGCTCCAACCCCAGGCGCTCGCGCTGCACTGCATTCGCGTCTGCATCGCGCTGATTGGCGCCGGCTTGCGCCAGAGCTGCACGCTGATTCTGGCCTGCTTCTTGCGCTACAGCCAGTTGCCTGCGTGCTTCGCGCTCTGTTTCCCCTGTGGCCTGCTCTGCTGCGATTCGCGCATTCTGCCTGCGCTCTTCTCCTACATTTCCCAGGCCAGCTGTCATCACGCCTGCAGCAGAGCGACCAGACACGCCACGGCCAAAGCGCTGCAGGTCTTGCGCCGCCCAGCGTGCATGGTTCATGTCCATGCGCCGCTCGCGCGATGCGCGCTGCTCCGCAGAGAAAGGTCCTGCATCCACGACCATGGTGCCGCCGAAACCAAATCCTGATGGCTGTTCTGCGGCCGCCGCGCCAGCTGGTGCCGTATATCCCGGCAAGCCTCGGCCATTTCCACGATATGCGCCCGCCTCAGCCGCCGCTTGGGCTGTCGTTGATGGACTGCCAAGTCCGCGCGGCAAGTTCATGCCATTTGGATCGTCGCTGTACTGGCCGCGACCGTGCCGGTACGCACCTAGCGCCACTTCTGTGCCCTGCTGAGCAGCTCGAGCTGTTGCGGCCGGACTTCCCAATCCTTCAATTGAGGGAAAGCCAATAGCTCGATTTGCCTGTTGATCTATATTCTGCAGCCCGAGCTGTGGTTCGCGTAAAGGGCCAAGGCCACGTGCATTGCTATTTGCCGCAGGCGCTTGTGGTGCAGCAGTACTAACGGCCTGGGTTTGCTCTGCAGACTGCTTTGCCTGGCTTCGTAGATCTGAGAATGGTGTCGGGCTCGACACGTCGGCACCAGCGGGCGTAAGCGCTGGGCTGAGATATGCTGCATTGAATCCTGCTGCGCGCATTGGTCGAATCACAGCAGAGTCATAAGCGCCAGCAAGGCCGCGTGGAATCATTGTGGCTGCATCCGCAACTGCTGCGCCCGCATCAGCGCCCCACCCCTTCACCTTATTCACGACTCCGCCAACCGCCTGCCGGTCTGCCTGAGCTTGTGCGCCCAGCGCAGACGCTCCAGCAGGCTGCGTTACTGGTGCCTTCAATCGTGTTTCATTGGGAATTTGGTCTGCAAGGCTTGTCGTCGGTGTTTGCGGCGCCGGTGCTGCAGCGCGCTGGTGCGTGGCAGGAAAGCTTTGACGCCCTTCCCATGATGGCATTCCAAGCCGGGGCTCTGCAGCTGCTGGCTTTGGCGCATCCGAGAAGCTGTTACCGGAGCGTTGGATACCAAAGCCGCGAGGAGCATTATTGGCGGGCGCTTGTTGGGGTGCTGCTGGCTGCGTGCTCTGCTGTGCAGCTGGTGCCCGTGGCGCATCTGAATAGCTGCTACCCGTGCGCTGCACACCTGGTGCGCCGGCAACACCTGTATTTTGTCTTTGGCGCTCATCCTCAGACACAACGCCACCAGTAGCGCGCCGCAAGAGGCCAAAGCCACCAACTTGCCCGCCATTGGCAAAATAACGCTGCGGCTCTTGCGGCTGTTGTCCAGGCAAACCGCCGACTGGCTGGTGAGTGGCTGCTTTAATTTGGTCCAGCGCCTGGACGCCAATAGCATGCACCTGCTCGGGCGGCAGTTCATGCTCGCCGTTGCTCACGGCAACAGGCACACCGCTTTGGCTATTCCCCATCTGCATGAGGTTTTCATGGCCCAGCGCCAGGGAAGAGTCTGCGGGCATCACATAGCTGCCCTCTGGCATCGTCGTTTGGATGCTGTCAGAAGTGCCCGTGCCTGGCCCGCGAATTGGGCCGCCATTGCGAAAAGACTTGAGGCCAAGCCGTGGTTGTTCTGCAGGGGTTGCTTTTGGTCTTGGCTTGAGTCCGTACATACTCTGTCCTATGGAAGGATTGCTCTGTTGTGGTGCGGCACATCCTCTCGGGTCATGCGCCGCATGTCGCTGTCTGGCAATTCGCCAAAGTAGCTTGTGAATTTCTGCTCAGCCAATGCCGAGCGCTGTGGGTCAAAGGCTTCCGTGTCGGGAACGCTGTAGGCTTGGTGCAGCACCCAATCGAGCAAGTGCACATGGCTGGCCTTGTGGATCTCTGGCTCATCCGTGCTAAGGGAAAGAAGCTCCAGCGGCAGGCGGTACACATCGAGGTGCAACACGTCCCCCTCTTCGATCCGCCCAACAATGCGCAGCGATGTCTCGTCTTGGATTGCCCAGACAGCTGGCCGCTCTTGCTCGTCGCGCCAATCTTGGCTGTATTCGTCCAGCCACTCGCGCGACTTGATCGTGATTGCGCGCGTGCCGCTGCGACCGCGCAGCGTGATCGAAATGATCTCGTACACAGACTCATGCAATGGGTATGTGTGCTGCGCAGGCTCAAGCGCAATTTGCACCACCGCACTGGTGGCGTCATCTCGAAGCAAGCGCCCGCGCATGCAGGCCTGCTCTTGTGCATCGTTAAACCAATCCGTTAGCTCGCCATCGCTCCAGAAAAATGGCTCAGCCTTATCACTGGCCAACGTGCGAAACCTGCGGATCAACTCTTTGAGGTTCATTAGCGAGCCCCGAACTGCTCAACCAGAGTGCCAACTTGCTCACGCAAATCAGCCAAGCTCTTGCGCTTGTCTAGGTTCACCTCGTACTTGGCGGCATAGGCTTCTAGGCCGGCCTTGTCCATGCTGTCCAAAAGGGTCAACGTAGACTCCAGCGCCTGGTGCTCTGCCTCTGCCTCTTGGGCCTGTTGATCTTGGGCCAGCAACACCTTTGCCGCATCTGCTGCTCCGGTTTGCGCCAGCACTGGCTCGTCCACGGGCGTCTGGGCTACCGCATCTTTGTGAATTTTGAATTCCACAAAGCGCAGCAGCTCTTTACCAGCATCGCCTGTTACGGCCTTCACGTCGCCAGGCAACCAGGTTTGTGCCATGTGCGTGCGATCCGTATAGACCTTGCGGCCCGAATATTTGAGTTTCAAAACCTGCATCTTGGCTCCATGAATACCGGCGCTGGGGCAATGGCTGCTCCAGCGCCGGTCTGGTTTACTGGGCTGTGGCCACACCTTCAGCGATTGCGTAAACAATCACCTCGATCTTGGATGCCTTGGCATTTGCGGCCACATTGACCTTGAGGGTCAAGTCAGCATCTTTGGGCAGCAGCACCGAGCCCTTGCTGGTCGCTTTGCGCAAATGCGCTGCAGTTGCGAGATTCAAGCCCGCGCCAAAATACACGGCATCTTGCGGAACGGTGGCGGAATCCACGCCATCGTTGTAGGCAAAGCCCAGATCGCCGGTAATCGTGGCCGTCATGCCCTCGCTGACAATGACTGCACTGTCGACAACACGAAAGCCTGCTGGGATCTGCCCCAGCACCACCACATCACCAATTGCCAGGGGCGCATCGCTGCTTGCATCCAATGCCGCGCCTGCTGCATTTGTCTCCAAGACAAAACGCAGCGCGGACAAATTACCCCAAGGGGTTGAGCCCAGCGCATTGCGGTGCGCCTGCTTCTTCGTTACTTTTGCCATCTCTTGGCCTCCGAATAAATTGAAATGAGAGACAGGGGCCGAAGCCCCGTGCATCACGCTTGCGCAGAAATACGCACAGCCGTATCGATGGCAATCACGCCATGGTCAGTGAAGTGCTTGACGCCACCGCCCTGCTCAACCAACCAGCGCAATTTCTGCACGCCGTGGATAGCGCCGATCAACAGCTCTTCCTTGTCGTCGTGGTCAAAGGTCTTCTCTTTCCAGAAGTACGGCATGCCGCCGTGCTTGGAACGGCCAAATGCGTGAGCCAAGGCTTGACCGCCCAACAGCACTGCACGATCAATCGCGTGGGTCGTGCCGAATGCCTCAGGCACTCGGGCGATGGACTCGTTTGCACTTGCGTAGTCCGCGCAAAAGCGAATCTCATTGCCCGCATAGAAGCGAATCGGCTTTGGCATCTTCATCAGCAAGATGCCATTCCACAGGCCACACTCGCCCAGGAACAGCGGGTGCTGCTTGGCTTTGGAGGCGCGGGCCAGCGCATTGGCCTGTATGGCGCGGAAATCCTTCGAGCGGCTGAACGAGCTGTACTGGTCTGGGGAGACCAGCATCACGCGCAGCGGCGAATCGTTGGCCACCACATCACCTGGCACCTTCACTGCAGGCGGCGGCAATGGAATGGTTTCGATCATGGCGCGCACCGAATCAACCGTATCCATGTCCAGCTCGTCGGTAGACTGCAACGTCACTTCACCGGCATTCACGCCAAAGCCACCAATGCCATTGGAGCCGCCAGCAATGTAATGGCGGTTCTTGGTTGGCGCCAACACAGGGTTGACAACGATTTCAGCAAAGTCGGCATGCTTCTCGGTCGGCACGCGCCACTCGATGTTGTCGTGGAAACCGCGCGCGCCAGCCAAGTGGGTCAAGAGGGCTTGATCCTGGTAGCTGTCCATCAGGCTTTGCGCAATTGGACGGCCAATCTTGCGAACCTGCACAGGCGAGCGCAGCTCATCCATGGTGTCGCCCAAGTCCACCGGAAAGCGGGCTTGATCCACACGCACACGGCTGTTGTCATGCTTGATGCCAACGCCCTTGCCTTCTGCCATCTTGCTGCCCATGATCGGGTATGCGCCCACTGGCTGAACAAAGTGGAATCTCACTTCATCACCAGCACCACGGGTCAAATCCACGCTGCGCACAATTGGCAAGTCAGCGGTGGTTTGTTTGCGGATATTCTCTGCCGCACCAGCCTCGCCCTTTGGCATGGGGCCAGACAGACGCGCCAGTGTCGAATTGCGCTGCATGCTTTGTGCGAACAGGCCTGCTGCCTGCACGAACATAGCATTAGCGCGCGATGTTTGAGTTTTACCGGACATGATGTCCTCCTGCTATAGGGATGGCAGCCATTTGCGACTGCACATGGTGTTAAATCTTGTCGAGCAAACTATCAATTTGCTCTGGCGTCATCCCATGCATTCGGTCGAGCAGCGCAGACGGGTTGCCCGCGCTCTCCAAGACCTGCTGGGTTTCATCCTTCGGTGGCGCTCCAGCCACTTCGGACAAAGAAGCTGGGGTATACCGCTGCACCTCCGGTGCTTTGGCGACTTTGGCTGGCTGTGCAGCGCTTGCACTGGCCTGGCCTTTGAATGCATCCAGAACTTCGTTCACTTGGGTTGCTGTACCCGACTGCAATGCATGCTGGACACCTTGCGCGGCAAAAGGCGGCAATGTGGCAATCCATGCACTGAATTGCTCAGATTGGTACACCTCCGACGCATCAGGATGCTTGCTAAAAATCGCGTCGAAGTGCGCCTGCTCCGCTGTGCGCGACTGCTCTGCGAGTTCTGTTTGCTTCTGATTTGCTTGGATTTCGGCCAGCAACAATGCGCGCTCTTTGGCCATCAATGTCTGCACACCTTTGGCAAGCCCCTCTTCCGAGAAATCACCAAAGATAGAAACATCAACGCCTTGCTCAATAGCCTCTTGCGCGGTCTGCAGGTTTTGGCTGGCGCTTGCCGCATCCGCTGGCTTGCTGCGCAACTCCTGCAATTCACGCTCCAACTGATCGATCCGCTCTTGCGCAGTTTTTGCTGCATCACGCGCTTCGGTCAGCTTTTCATAGGGGATCGTGTATGCACCAGATCTACTGGCAATTGGCGCTACTTGCTCGCCATCCGGCAAGCCGTTTTTCGCCGTGTCCTGCTTTTCGGGTGCACTAGCGGCCGCCTCAGCCGCTTCGTTTTCGCCGCCGTTATTGGCTTCATTGCCTTGCTCGGATTCATCCAAATCCTGACCCTCAGACAAATCGCCAAGCTCTGCTTGCGCCAACAATGCCGCTGCTTCTTGCGGTGACAAACTCATGTATTCACTCCATATGGCCATCCAGCCAGCCGGTGTGCAATTGAGCAAACAGCAAGGGCTGCAGCGCCTGCTGTTCACTCTCCTGCTATGGGATATGCAACCTCACAGAGGTAGCGGTTCACGTCACGCTGCCGCGCTTTGCTTGAATCAGAGTGTCTTAATTTTGTTCAGACCATTCAAACCCTAAGCGGGGATGTGGCAAAGCGATCAGGCATTGCTATATCATTCGATACCAATGCAACATTAAGAAACACTAAATGAAACTTAAAACCATAGCCTCAGTTGCTGCAGGTACTTTTGGATTGTTGGCGTCTACAGTTGGGCTAATAGCAGTATTTTTCCCGTCAATGCTTAACCTTGAGAAAAAAGCCCCAGAACAGCTGCAAACACTTATAGCTAAAGAGTCGGACGTTCTTGAATTGGAAACATTTTTAAGAAAAAACGTTGGCAGGTATGTTTATCTCGACTTAGGCATTTGTATCAACTACCCTGAAAATGCTTGTCCCAAGATAAGACAGGATGCTTACGGCATTGATGTTCAAGGATGTGGCAATAGCACCAAGTATGACAGCCTGTCCATAAACCCCCACAGCGATACTTCAGACCCCATTTTTCTTCAAACGGGTGACCTAAGAGATCAATGCGTATGGAAAGAATTTGATCACGCCTCAGATGGTGAGCTTGTTGCTGCAGGATACTTCTATGTTCCAAACAACTTCGAAAACTTCCCCGAAGGTTTTCAACATTGGCACATTAACCGATCAACTGAAGAAATTGCATTGGGCAAATAGATAAAAATTATTCTTTGGACGAGTAGCATTGATGGGCGGTGCTGGCTAAATCAACCAACCGCGCTCTTGCATGAAATCGACAGGATGCTTTGCGCTCTTGCTTAGGTTGCATGGCGGGCAAAGGATTTGAAGATTGGATGCCGCGTTGGTGCCGCCTTTTGAAAGAGGCGTGATGTGATCCAGGTGATAGCCAGATCGCCGCACATCACATAGACAGGCCACACACCTTGACCGCTGCCTTTTCAAGAGCCCCTCAACAATAGCCTTTGTCACGACTCCTTCAGCACCTCGACGCATAGCTTTTGCAGCTTTGCGACCTGGCTGCAATCGCTCCTTGTTCACCCGGTAAAACAACCGAGATCGCTGACGAAGTTCATTTCGATTGACAAGCCTGTACTGAGCCCTTTGCTGATTCACGCGCTCGCGGTTGACCTCCACATAAGCCTTCGCATCCGCAAGCAAACGATCTCGATTAGCCCAATACCGTGCTTTAGCTCTTGCTCGCGCAGCTTCTACATTTTCTGCAGCATATTTCCTAGCAATCGCCCGGCGCTTTTCTGGATCCTCCCAATAACGCTCTTTTTTCTGGGTCGAGATTTGTTCCGCATTTTCCTTGTTGTACAGCTTCTGCTTTGCAGCAACGCATGGCTTGCATTCACCTCGCAAGCCATCTAAACAGGCAATGCATTTATAAAATGCTGACCTCGGTTTTTCTTGTTGACACTTAGAGCATTTTTTTGAAGCCGTGTCTTCCATTTCGCTCATTGCGACTCCTCAATAATCAAAGATGGCTAAAGCCCAAGCGGATTTCACGCTTCTTTGGACTCGCATTGTTTAGTCAGCGCGCAGCGTTTCAATGCCTTGATTTGCCCCTGCAGCAGCGCTATCAGCCTGTAATGGAAGTTGCGGCGTTGTTGGACTAGTGTCGCCTGGCACCCCACCTGGCTGCTCCACGCTCACGGACTGTGGTGGTACTGGATAGTTCGGGTCTTGTCCGGCTGGATTGGGTGGTTGCCAACCTGCCTGCTTCATTACTACATCGCCGATTGGCGCCACCAATGGGTTTAAGGCGATCTTCTCTCCAGTTTGCATCGCTGCGAATGCGCTTGTGACACCGACCTGAACCGCTTCGCGCACCAACTTCTCGATCTGCGCGTCCGCCATCCGCTCCTTGACCGACAGCTCCCGCTCTTTGAGCTCGTACATCAGCTCCTGTTTGACCTGCTCGCGCACCTGCTCTGGATCCGCCTGGCCATTGGCCTGCTGGATCGCCTCGACCACCTGCTTTTTGCGCGGCAGATCCATCAAATCCACCATGAACGGCATCATGACCTGCTGCATTTGCGCTGGCAGCGACTTGATCGACTCAGACAGCGCATTGAGCTGCTGCGCACGGAATCCGCTTGAAGATGGCACATCCTCTAGTGCGACTTTGAGCCGAGTGCGCTTGATGTCGTTGCTGCGATAGGCAACGCCAGTGTGCGGGTCGACCTCGGGGGCATTGATCACCACTGTGCGCGGCGGATTCAACACATCGCCCTCGATGACGATGGTGGTTTCTTCCTTGCCCATGTCAGCAATGATGAGCGCCATGAGCAGCTCGCCAACCTGGGTGCGGGCATCCTTGAAGCTATCCATCAAGTCGGCAATTGAGATCTCGGACTGCTCCAGTTGCGTTTGCTCCTGCAACCCACTGCGCGCCGTTCCCTTCTGCCCCTGGAATGCTGGCGTTATGCCTGAAACGCCCTCGATTGATTGGCGCGAGTCCTGCATCAGCTGAAATTGCTGGTCGTTGAGCTGGAAGTCGCGCTTGACCTCAAACCGCGCGCCCTGCTTGGCCATATGCACCTCGTCCAGCACGATGTCAGCGTCAACCCTTGAAACCTGCCTGCGGAATTGCTCATCCGACATGGCCACCGCTCCCTTGGTGCGTTCTGTACGGGTAGCCGACATTCCCCAGCGCAGTTTGCTGATGCTGCTGTTGAGGTTATCCTGGGGAAAGATCATGTCACGCACCAGGCCGTAGGGCACGCCGGTCATGTCCTCCCGATAGCCCCAAACCGGCACATAAGGGAAGTGGCAGTGCGGGTATGGGCTTGGCCGGTCCACCAACTGGTGCGGGCCCATCCAGAATGCCTGGCGCACGCGGCCCATCAATTCCTCAACCAGCCTACCCCGGCCAGTGGTCACGGCCACCTGGTGCAGCTCGTTGGCCTGGTCGTATTCAACCGCGCGGCCATCGGGCATGCGCAGAATCGTGGTGCGCACCCAGCGCCGGTACCAGACCTCAGTGATGGCGATGGTTTCATTTTCGTCGTTGTACCAACTGTCCTCTGTCGCAGTCCATGCGCGCTCCGCGTTCGCCGCATTCAACAAGCCAGTCGACAGATCGCCTTCCAGCATCTCGCCGGCATGGCCTGCAATCCACTTCTCAAGCGATCGCAGGATGATAGGCGCATGCTCTGGAAACAACTGCGCAGCCCTTTGCCGCTCCACCCAGCGGCGGCGGTACAGCCAGCGCGCATCGCTGAGGTCTGGCTCTTGCGCATGCATGTCCCAGAACACCTCATTGCGGTGAACGTGGCGGCATTTGTATGGGAACTGGATACTGTTCTGCGCGCTTGCCACTTCAACCCAGCCCACGCCAGTCACGATCATGGACTTGAAGGCCTCCGACAACGCGCGATCCGCCTTGGCATGGCGCTCCGCCTGGTTGAGCCGGTAATTGAGCGCATCAGCCACATCTTGCCCACCAGGGTCGCCATCGGGTGTTACGCGCCAATCCGTGCGTGTCTTGGCCTCATAGCCACAGACCGCGCGGATGGCTGGCGTGATTTTGTTCTCCTTGGCTGGCGGAATGCCCAAGGCCTTCTGCCTGCGCAGCAGATCCGAATCGAGCTGATTGCCGTCGGCATAGTCTGCCTCACGGTCGGCCTGCGCGCGCCATGGCGGCTGATTGATGGCCTCACGAACAATGCTCTGAAACTCCTGCAGCGTAAGCGGCTCATCCGCGCCGTCGCGCACTTCATCCACCAAGCTGTTGATATTGTCTGTAGTGTCCATATCAGTCCTGCCAATCTGGCTCAGGGGCCTCTTTGTATTCGTAGGTTGCGTTCACCATCAATGGCACGGCCTGGCCAAGGTAGCGAAACATGTCTGCACCGTGGCTGAATTCGTCATGCAGCGGCGCCATGGGCTCATCCGTCTTTGTGTGAATTGCGCGCCGGTACCGCTTCAGGCACTCCAACAGACGCACCGTCTTGCGCTGATCGAAATAGCAGCGGGGGAACACCATGCGCGCTGCCTTGATGCCCTCTTCCACACTGGTTTGGGCAAGTACTACCGGATTTCTGCCCATCGCCTGCAATTGCTCTTCGGTGCTCTTGCCCGTCTGGAAATTGCGAGTGCGGCCGTCATGCGGCAAGAAGTCAGTGCCCCAGCGAAACGGCCTTTTCTCAATCTGGGCCACATACCAATCCAGCGTGCGGTGGCTGTCCTCGATGTAGTCGATCAGGCGCACATCCTGGGGTCCGCGCTGCACAAAGCCAATCGTCATGGCATCGTTCCAACCCAAGTCCCATACGGTGTGCACGGGCAGCGTTGGATCGTATGGCACAGGCATCACGCGGCCATCGAGCGCCAAGGCGGCAATCTCATGCCTGTAGATCGCGCCTTCGGCAACCGTGCGGGCCTTGCCTTCCCAGATATGCGCATAGTCGTCGGCCAGCATGCTGCGCTTGGCCTTCAAGCGCTCTTGGTTCAACACCTCTGGGAACCACGGGTTATCGCGCCAATTGATTTCTACGCACCAAGTGTCATCGCCCGGTGCCGCTACGAAACGCACGTAGGTTTCGTCGGTCTCCATGTCTGGGTTGAGCGTGAGCCAGATTTCTGAGCCAGGCTTGCGGATCGTTGGAATTAGCACGTTCCAACTGCGCTTGCTCACGCCGTGCGCCTCTTCCACCCAAACGATGTCGCAGCCCTCAAACGACTTGATCGAATCGACCGTGTGCGACTGCAGGCCTGAAAACAGAAAGAGCGAGCCGTTCGCGCCGCGTATCTCTGTCTCCAGGACCTCATAGAATCCGCTCAAACCAA
Source organism: Lampropedia aestuarii (assembly GCF_004803635.1). GTDB lineage: Bacteria > Pseudomonadota > Gammaproteobacteria > Burkholderiales > Burkholderiaceae_C > Lampropedia > Lampropedia aestuarii. Next base: position 295,067 of record NZ_SSWX01000002.1, read on the forward strand.
GCCGTGAGATTTGATCCTGCAGCAACTGGTGCACAGACTGCTTAATCGACTTCTGAATCTCCCGCGCGCAAAGAATGCGAAGCGGCCGCTGCGCCGCCATGAGTAACAGCACGCCGGCCACTGACCACGATTTACCACCGCCGCGTCCACCATGCATTACCTTGTAGCGGCGCGGCTCCCAGATACCAGCCAGCTTGGCGGGCAGCTGCAATAAAGGGAATGGCGCTTGCCCAGCTGCAGTGCTCATTCGTCGTCATCCTCGGCTGGCCGCTTTGGCGGATCAACAAAGGCCACTGCCACAGAGAGGGGCACAAAGCCAGGTTGGCCTGGCTGCGCCTGCTCTTTGGCATCCATGTTGAATGCCTGCCGCTCTAGGTCGATTGCAATGCGTAAAGTCTCGCCCAGCACCTTTGCTGTCTTGGACCGCTCAGGCAGGCTGATGATCTTTTGGTACAGGTCGTTCATGCGATCCATGCCACGTTCATCTGGCGTGCGCATGAGATCGCCCAGGTCTTGCATGAGTGCAACTGTCTCTGGGTCGGTCTGTTGTTCTAGCTCATCAAAAAGGGCGTTGACGATCTTGCGTGTGCGGCGAATATCGGCTTGGTGGGATAGCTTGACCGTGGCGATTAGCTGGCCAACATCCTCGACGGTCTTTCTTTCGTTAACAGGGCTAGCGCTGTTAACCGAGTTGTTAACCAATGCCTTGTTAACCAGCTCATCTGCCTTGGCCTGGATCTTTGAAGCAAGGTCTCGAGTCCACCCATCCCGCTTTGCACGTTTGCTGATAGTGACGTGGCTGACGCCAGAGCCTTCAGCAATCTCGCGTAGGCTTTTGATGCCGGCGCGGTAGTCTAGCTCGATGCGCTCCCAGTCCGCAACAGGCTTTTGTGGTGATGTGTCTGATTGATTTTTCCCCATTCCACCAGTGTCTTTGGGGTGCCAGGGTAATCAAAACCCTATGCGGGGATCGCCCAAAGCGATGAAGTGCGCAACGCTCATCTTCACTCATACAAGTTGACTCGCTGGCAATTATCTACGTGGATTGTTTTTTTGATTCAAAAGTATCTTATAGTTGCATTCTGAGTGGCTGAAATCGGCCATGAGCAGTCCTTCCATTATTGGTCTTTGAGGACTCAAAACAAGCTCAATCTCATTATTGCGGGTAGATTTACTTCTATAAGAACGACTAGCATTTTTCACGTCATCTAGGGAAGCTCTGCAAAACCCTCGTTGCTGGGATTAATGCGGTATCAGGATGAGCCGCAAGGCGTCTTTTAAAGGCAACAGCTGTAGCTATTGGCGAAAAAGACAACACAGTGGATCGCCTGAGACCGCGCTCAGACCAAAACAGGGAGTTTTGCAGAGCTTCCCTAGATCCAGTTACATCCCCCAACCAGAGGTAATGAAAATGAAATTAAAAGCCAACTTTATTAAAGACTGGCATGAATATTTAAAGGAAATACTTACTAATCACTGGGGCTTTGATGTTAGCCAAATTAATGATAAAGATTTGCCACTCGCCTACTTTAATGCTGAATCCCGCCGCATTGATCAGCGAAAAAGAAACATAGAAATATCAGATGTTTTTCAATGCCCCCCCGAAGTTGCAAGCGGGTGGTCAAAGATACAAGCAAAAATCAAAAATGGATGTGATATTACACCGCATCTAAGCAAGCTAGTTGATCGTATTGATAGTACAGACCTAATGCTTAATGACTGGGGAATTTATCACTTTCACCTAGGAGCAGAATTAGATGGAGAGTTCATTAAAAGAACCGGCCCGCTACTATTTGCCTTTGTTACCGATAACTGTTTTTATGTAATAAACATCTACCAACATGGCGAATGGACAAATAGCGATATAGTTGAAATAATTCACAGAAATTGGCCCTCCATAATTAAACACTACATTATTAATCATGCAAAGCTTGCATATTATGCAACGGACAAAGAAAGAAAGATATTAAGAAGCAAGCATGCCAATTCATTCGTGGAAGTTACAGATGGAACCGTCTACGCCCCAATCGGGGGCGGAATGGTATCTTCTGGCCATAACGTCAAATCAGTCATAAGAATTGATAAGCAGCACAAATTCCTGAAGCACTTGCAAAATTCGCTTGAAAGCGAACTTATTAAAATACGTCCAGATCTAGAAAAGCAAGGCTACAACGGCGAGCCAGAGTTAATTGCAAACCTTGAGATCACTGAAACAGAATATAGAGCTGTATTTCCTGAGTACGCGTTCGTTGCAGTCCTGCATAAAAAAGCATAACAAGCCGTTTATTGGGCGACGCCAACAGCGTCGCCCAATAAACTCCACCGTTAGCAGTTTGGATGCCTACTTTGGGTCAACTTTTGTCAGTCGCTTTTAATGGATAAGGGTAAATCTTTTGCATCCAGAGCTCTGTGTAATGCAAAGCAATCTGAAGCAGGTCCGTGCCCAGCGTACCTGCATCCTCATAAACCCAAAGCCATTTGCCTTTTATCCTGCACCTGCCTCAATGCAGCCACGTCTTTTTTCAGCTTCTCAACCTGCGCTGATAACTCGGTGGCCAGCAGCATATGCGCCCGGCTTGATTCAATAACGGCGGCCTCGGTTGCCCTGCCAGCGAACAGCATTGCAATTTGTCTAGCCTCTGCTGGTGTCACCTCCAGAATCTCGTCACCGATTTCAACCTTTGTCATCCCGTTGCATGCAATTGTCAGGCTGATTGCGCGCGCTTCGGGGTGACTTTCCACCAGGGTGTAAACACCACGGGTGGATGAATGTAGGTCACCTCGGGTCTTGAGATCCTTGAGCATGTACTGCACCTTGTCCCTTTTAAGCCCAGTCAGGTCGACCACATTGTCTGCCGTGATATTCTGCTCTGCGTTTGAAAGCGCAATGCAGGCATCAAGCACGCGCTGAATGGATGTTGCTGGCGCTGGCTTGTTCGGCCTGCCTTCACCCAAGAGTGACTTTTCCTGAATCTCAGTCTGCATTGCCCTCTCCTTCCTGCCATTGCGGCACCTTCGCTGGCCAGTGCCCAACCTCCCTAATTTGATCTCTTGTTTGCCTGGCCATTTCGTGGCCAAGCTCGATATGTGCAGACCGTCCACCTGGGACAAGTCGGTATTGGTCAAATGCGGCGTGGCATCCCTCAATGCCTGGGCGCGTGCAGCACAGCGGCATGGCACGGCGGTCATCGACTTTCAGGCCCATACCCTTACCGTCATTCTCGTGGGCATGCTGGCTATAGCCATGAACTCCGCAGAAGGCGCATGGGAGCGCAGCCACTAAGCGGCGGTATGGCTCACTTCGTAGCGGCTTCTCCTTCGATATTGAGGCAAGCACCTCAAAAGCGAGCCCAGGCCTTGCGGCTTTGGCCAGCACCCTGATCCCGTTCTTCTCGTTGAAACGGGCAGTGAATTCCGCGGACTGTGTGGCGCGCATTGCATTTTCCGCAAGTCGCGTTTCGCGGTCGGCCACTCTCATAGAGTCGCCAAAGCTGAATGACTTGCGCGCGAAGCCGGACCGTTTCAGCCCCTTGGTGCCGGGATTCATGGGCTTGGTGCGATTCAGCATGTGCGCCCCTTCAAAGCAACTGAATTGCGAAACTTCCACGCCACCATTGCTGCGTCGCGCTCGTGCTGGTTGCACCGCTTTGTCCAGCCGGTGATGCGGCCAAATGCCGGCGCGGCGACCTTGGCACCTTTGACTGTTGGGCTAACGCCATGGGCGGGAATGCCCATGTCAGCGCAAAGCGAAGCGATCAAGGAGCACCACGCATCGACCTGCCCAACACTGCGCGCAGTGGCTAGGGCCGCGCCATATGCGCCCTTCTGCCTGGCATTCCAGAGCCTTGTTTCCAAACGGCTGTCCTCGAACAACACGCTCGGCGAAGCAACAGCGCGTTCGCGCAAGAAACGTTCAAGCTGGAACGGCTCAATGGTCAGGAGCTCCACCAGCTTGCCGCTGTCGTACGCAGCAACACCGGTGGCAGCGCCTGGATCAATCCCGAGAATCAGGCCCATGACTCACCTCCTGTGGACTGTTCTGCGGCCATGCACTCGTCTGCCCGCCGCTGCGCTTCAGCCTTTTTCTGGTTCAGCTCGTCTGCCGCGCGTTTACGCTCAGCTTCCTTTTTGGCTTCATGCCTGCGGGCACTCTCATTCAACTCTTTGCGCATAGCAGCGAATCGCTCGCGTGTGTCTGGTGGCATCGTGCTTTCGGGCTCAATCCGGCCAGTCAGCAAGGCGACGGGGTTGAACGTGGGTGCGGGCAATGCAGGATCAATCTCTTGTGCGGCGCGCTCGGGTGTGATGTAGCCCAGCGAAAGCGCTCTCTCGATAGCCGGGTTGCGGCACTGGGCATCCCAGCCAATCGAGACAGTGACCACCGGCAGGGCTTTGGCTTCTTTCGCAGCGCGCACGATGCGCTCATAGGCCGACACAAACGCATTGCGGGCACCAAAATTGTCATTGGCCTTGGCCAGTGGGCTCGCCACCAGCCAGGCGTCGGCCATTTCGTTTGTCCAGACCACCGTGTTGCGCTCGTCGAGCGAAGTCAGCGCGATAGCCCAGGCCTCGTGCGCTGTGGGGCGGCCAACTGCGTCATCAATGCGGTCGAGAATGGCCTTGGCAGTCAATCGCCCTGCGTGCTCGGCGCGCACACGGCTCAATGCGTGAGCGACGACCTGTTGCGGGTAGCTGCTCAGGTCGGTGGCCAGCATCGCTGCAGCTGTTGGGCTCAGTTGCTGGCCCAGCAGCTCAGCAGTGCCGATCAGTTGCTGCACCAGCCACACATCCATGGCCTCAGTGTTTTGCGGGTTGGTCATGCCGTGGTCCCTCCTTGTTGCTGCGCACGGTTCGCACGCATGATGGCCACCGCTTCTCCGGCGGCGTCAAAGTTCGATTGGGTTTGGTCGATCTGCTGGGCGCGAGTGCTGGTCATCGACTGCCCCGTCTCGCATTGCGTGGCCCACTTCTCGGCGTCGGCCAGCAGCAGCTTCACCGGGTGCATTTGCTTCACGATGAACTCCTCGTTCACGCGGCGCACGTAGTGAACCGCGACACGCGGCGCACGGTCCACGCCAAGCCGGTCAACCAACCGGGCCATTTGGCCCGCTACGGTTGCGTTCCAGATTGGCCAGCTGTGGTAGCGGCGCTGGTAGGCCAGCGCGTATGCAATCCAAGCCTTGTGAGTTTTGGCACCATCGCCGGGGTAGCGCAGCTCACCGGGGATTTCGTAGACCGTGCCGTTCGGCGCAGTGATAACCATGGCGGCCTGCGATTCGGGCGCTGCTGACGGCGCCGAAGGATTTACTGGCTCAGCAGTTGTGACAACCCCATCAACGGGGTCACCCTCTCGTCGTTCACGACGTGGGGGTGAATAAATCTCTGCAGTAGTCTTTGCAGTAATCTCATTCAGTAATCTATCTTTGTTATCCAATTGCGCTTTTGTCGCTCCGCGAACTGCGTTTTTGTCGCACGGCGAACTGCGTTTGGCGTTGCCCGCGAACTGCGTTTGGCGCATTTCCCCAATTGCGCTTTCGTCGTTCGGGAATTGCGCTTTCGTCCATGCCTCGAACGCGGCATCGACAGCTTCCAGATCCAGCTTGAAATAGATGCGGTGCTGCAGGCGTTTGTGGGTTTCTTTCAAAAAACCCAGCTTGGCCAAATGTTTGCGCGCGGTCGCTTGCTCGCGGTATGAAAGGCCTGTTTCCTCTGTCCATTCCTCTGAGCTTTTGAACACACCACGCTCGTCGTCATTGCGGCTTTGCCAGTAATGCAACTGAGTGAAAAAGATGGACGAATTGATGCTGCCAAAGAACTTGGACAGCTTTGGGTAGTACGCCAGCGCTCGGCCAACGTTTGCAAGTGAAAGGGATAAACTCACGATTGCACCCCACTTGCCTGCGCTTTTGCGGCTTGATACTTGCCCCATTCACCAGCAACCCAGTTAACCCCTTTGGGCGTGAATCTGGTGGCGTTGAAAGCATGGTCGTTCTGGCTGGCCACGCCAGCCTTGACAACAAAGCGGCCAGCGTCGATGTGGTTTTGGTACGCAGCCCACTCTCCACCTAAGCGGTACATGATTTTTTCGTCCTGCAACCAGGCACGGAATTCGTGCTCGTTTGCATTCAGCAGCTTGGCAACCTGCCGGAAGCCCTTGGCGCCGTTTGCGGCAACGTAGCGGTCGACATATTCGACCTTGGGCGCGGCCAGCGCTAATTGCTCGGCCTGTTGCTCAATCTGCTCAGCTTGGTCTGCTGCCAGGCGCAGCGCCTGGGCCATCGTCTTGGGCAGGCTTGGTGCTTGCTGGGCCTCCAGTTCTTGCCAGCGATCAATCACCCGCGCGCGGTGTTCGTCGCTATAGCCAGACACCACCAGGTGGGTGTCGCGCTCAATCAGGTCGTAAACCTCAATCGGGCGTCCTCCCGTATCCTCGCGGCGAGTTTTACGACTTGATCGTAAAAGACCCTTTTCAAACAAACGCTCGATAGTGGCCACAACATCGTTGTGCCGCGCTTCAACCAGTTCGGCTATTTCGCGGCTGCTCATAGTGGCCACCGCCACTGAAACTGCTTGCCCTGTCATACCGAGCCTCCCATATGTGGAATTCCACGGGCAGCGGCATGGCGCAAGACCTGCAAGTCAGTTTTGCTGATGACGAAGTGGTCTTTACCCAAAATATTCAGGTTCAGCGCGGCAATAAAAAGGGCAATGTTTTCAATGTTTTCGTTCTTCAAACGCGAAATCGTGGACTCGGACGTGTTCATCTTGTCAGCTACACGGGCTTGGCCCATGTCTGCAAGAGCGTTGCGCAAAGTGGTTTCGATCTTGCGTGCGCTTTCACGCAAGTCTTGAGAAACTTCAGACATGGCAAGACACCTTCATAAAAATTTCAAATTCATAGACTCCAAGGGCACAAAGGCCTTGCGCGTAAGCACGCGCCTGGATTTGGTAACGGGGGTTCTTTGGACTTTTGGTCATGCACAGACCCAAATGACTGCAGTGCCCAGCACAAAGGTGGCAAGTACCAGCACGCCGCGTCGATTCGGCGTGCTATCTGGAACTGACGCGGGATTGAGATCAGCAAGCGCTGCAAGCAACTTGCCGCAGTTGCAGTGCCTCCCGAAGTGGGCGGCGCAGTCGTCAATGTGGATTGCATCGGGAGTGTCTTGCTCAGCCATTGACAGCAGCCTCTCGATTACGGGTGCCCACCACCTCCTGGGGCAGAATGGAAGCTCCTACACAACCATCCCCAGGAGGGGTAGACATGGAAAAACAATTGCTAGAAGAGCTACGCGAAATCAAGATGCTGTGCATAGCCAACTTCATAGAGCTGCAGGAAATACGCAGCAAACTGAACATTGCCGAGACAGACCCAAAGGATCGGTACGCATACGCCGACCAACTGGGCGGACATATGGCGGTAATGCAAGAAAAAATTCGAGGATTGATCAAGGCCTATCCCCACTTCCAGGGCGATTTAGCCGAGAAAAGCTGAATCGCTGCTCGCTTAGGACACGGCCACGCTCCTTGGCGAGCAAGTTGCGCGCACTATCGAGCACTGACTCGGCTCTCGCCAAAGAGAGGCCTTCAAGTTGCTCAAGGACAGCGTCTATCTGGCGGTTAAATTCGGCCAACTCTTCCTTGGAAGGCCATTTGTCGTCAGCGGCGGTTTTATGCATTGCTTGCAGCCTCCTTGGTAGGGCGGGCGCCCGTTTCAACAGAAAATGCAGGTTCCTCAACACGCAAATTTCTATCGAAAGGGCTCCCATGCTCAGTGAAATCAGTCTTGCTCTCACAGCCATCACTGGCGCGAAAACAATTACCGAAGGGCTTGTCGCGGAGAGAGATGCCGTCAAGATCAGAACAGCGACCTCCGAACTCCTTGGACTCCTGATTGATGTGCAGGGCACACTTCTTGCATTGCAGCGCGATCAAGCAGTGCTCAACGAAGAGCTTGCGCGGCACAAGAAAGAAAAGTCGGAACTTGCCGATCGCCTGAAACGTGTTGAACGTACGCGCCAGGAGTACACCGACTATGAAAGAGTTCTTGTTGCGGGCGGCCATTGCGTTGTCTACGCCGCAAAGCCAGATGAACATAGAGTGCGGCACCCGCCCTACCTGTGTGCAACATGTTTCGAGGCCGATCAGTACTCGACGTTGAGCCTTCAAATGGGTACGCAAAAGAAACCCGGCAGAAAACTCGTTTGCCCTGCATCTGCACTTCACACGCTTGCGCTTCCACGTGGAAGCTGGACGCCAGAGAACCTTTGCCCTGTGGAAAAAAGCGTTCAACCTTGATTGCATGCCGCCCCCTTTTGCTGGGAGGCCGGCCTGCATGCTGTTTCCTTGGGCTCAAGGCGGGGATTGCGAGCTTTTTTAACAGACACACCCAAAAATAACTTTGGATGATCGAGCTTCACTCGTGGAGGAATGCCTCGCTCAATCCAGTTGTGCACGCGCTGAGCGCCTCCAGCACGCAAGTCATAGCCAAGCAGTTCGGCCAGCTTTGAGGCACCGCCATAGTGTTGAATAAGTTCAGCATCAGTCATAACCGACATTAAACACTATGTTTTAGACCGATGCAACAGCACGTTTAAACGTTTTGTTGAAAAATATGCATATGACCCCTACCATGACGCGCCTCTATCAGGCAATTGCATACCTGACCGGGAAATCCGAAGTGGGACCAACTGACGCTGCACATTTTTTGGGGCTGCCAAACTCGCAGACCGTCAAAAATTGGGAATCACGCGGCCCTTCAAACGAGGGAATGGTTGCGATTGCTCTCAAAGGGGTGAGTTTGGGTTGGCTGCAAACGGGTAGCGGACCCATGCTTCCTAGCCTTGCTAACGTTGAGCCAGGGCCAAGCCTAAGAGGCGGCGACGTGCCTCTTATTTCCTGGGTGCAAGCAGGCACATTCTGCGAAGCCATTGATACATATACTGTAGGCGACGCCGAAAAGTGGCTTGTATGTCCCGTACCGCACAGCGAATCAACCTTTGCACTAAGGGTTCGCGGCGACTCGATGACTGCTTTTGGCGGAGGACGCAGCTATCCAGAGGGCAGCATCATTTTCATTGACCCGGAGCGCCGCAGCCCAACAAATGGTGATCGCATAGTGGCCTGCTTAGAGGACAGTCCAACGCATGAAGTCACATTCAAAGTCTTCAAAGACGAAGATGGCAAAAAGTGGTTGATGCCTCTCAATCCAATGCACTCACCAATCAGAGATAAGTTTCGCGTTCTTGGCACTGTGATTGGCCAATGGATTGACGACTAGCTAGCATTTATCTCGAGCGCCAAGCCCGCACTACGCGGGTTTTTTTTCGCTCGAATTAAGTGCATTGTGAGAATTTCCACTAAAGAACCAAACACAATGTTTAAACATTACGTTGACACACTGAAAAACATGGTGTTTAATTATTCCATCGCAACAAAAGCGATGGGCACCAAGCGATCGAGCCGCATGCCTCACTCTCTTTAGAACGCCGCATGCAGCAAGCGGCCAATAAATGACTGCACTCGCTCTACTACTTGCAAGCCGCCCGGATGGGGTCACGGTGCAGCGATCTGGGAAAGGCCTGGCGAACCCCACACACCGGGGTCATCAAGAATAGGTAGTTGAGGCGCGGCGCCAAGAAAAGAAAAACCGATGGGTGAAGACGACCCAGCACAACGGTCATGCTGGTTGGAATCCCGGCCTGGTCTTCGCAAGAGGGCCATCAAGAATGCTCGCACTGGCAGCAATGCCCGGCGGATAAGAGCTGCGGGCATTCTTGAGAGGAGTAGATAGGTTGAGGCGGCGATGATGCAGCTGGTGATGAATTTAGCGGGAAAGCGGACTGGTTGCCCAGTCCGCCCCACACGGTCACAGCATAGAAATGATGAATGCAAAAATGCGCAAGCACGCAGCAACATCAATTTTTATGCTCACCTTCACTTGGACTTTCATGGAGTGATCCCTGAAAAGTCCCGTGGCCACGGGACGGTTAATCCCGCTGAACTTATTACGCGCTTTTGCTAGCGCGGCCAGATGCTTACCTAGGATGGGCTTCTGGCATCGGCTTAATGTTGGCGTGCAATACCCTTGTCGCCGAGCAGGCAGCCTGCATGGCACCGCCATGCAGATTGCATACCAACACCGCACCTTAAGCGGCTTGACAGGCCGCAGTGCGCTGCGTCTACAGCGCATTGTGATTGTCGCAGATTCGCTGCCTCAACCTATCTATTTCTTGACTACAAGAACGCCAGCAAATCAATGGCTTTTTATTCTGGCCCTCAGCAAAACAGCTCGCGGGCCTTTTTCATTTCAGGGGCTTCATGGACGAAGAAAACACACAAAGCGCCAGTACCAAGAAAGGCATCAATTCCCTGAGTGATGATGAATTTCAGCGATTTATCAGTACTGGCAAAACAATGAACATCAAGCAGATAAATGCAAGGCTTGGTGGCCCTTTCGTCACTGCAGGACTGATTGAAACCCTTCGAATCGAGTCCCGCAAAGAGCGGGCTGCAACACACATCGCGGCAGATCACTTTCACAAGCTGGCCGCCCGGCTCGCTGCACACATCCTTACGCAATCTGGCCGCTCCACTGAGGAAGCCTGATTTACCCACCTGCCCGCATTACGCGGGCTTTCTTTTTGGAGGCCACATGGCTCAAAAACTCATAAACCCCACCAAGAAGGTGGATCGCAAATCGTTTAGCGAATTCCTCAGTGCACTGCCCGACCTAGAGGCAGAGCTGACTGATGCGCTGAATGACATGGTGCACGCCAGCACTGAAACCGGCAAGCTCAGCGAGCTGAACTTGAAGATCAAGATGAAGCCCCAGGGGGGCACATCAGGCCAAGTCGAGCTTGATATGGACGTGAAAGCCAAACTGCCCCAGCCTACACGCGGCAAAACCCTCATGTTCGCCACCCCAGACAACAACCTGCAGCGCGAGAACCCAAAGCAGCAAACGCTGGAAGGCCTGCGCACACCAGACCAGGAGGCGCAGGCCCAAACCATGGCGGCACTGCGCAAAGCGCCAGCCGATGACGCTAAGGCACCCCTGCGCGCCGTCAACTAATTTCCAACCGTCCATTTCATAGGAGATCCCATGGATCTGAACGAAACCAATACCGAGACAGTCGCTAAGGATGTCTTGGCTGCTTGCAATCAATCAATCCGCGAAGTCGGCGGAACGCCACTCATGGTTTTGCCCGCAGGCTTCACCGTGGCCAATTTGAGTAAATACCTCGACAAACCCACGCGCAAGAGCGGCACAACTGTGCTCAACGATGCTGCATCCTTCATTGCCGTGGTTGTGGAGCAGAAAGGCGCACAAACGCACTTGTTCAGCACAATCAGCCCGCCCTCCTTCACGGCCGTGTTCAATTCAAATGCGGGTGAAGCGGGCTATGGCGACCACCGTGCCACCTACAACGCCCCAATCTCGCCCGAGTGGGGTGAGTGGACGAAGGTGGACAAAAAGCACATGAACCAGGTGGAAATGGCGCAGTTCCTAGAGGCCAATATGGTCGATGTTGTGCATATCGCGGCTGATCTGCCAAACCGCGAGCTTGGCAGCCCGGACGGTGCAACACTGTTGGAAATCTGCCGTGCGCTGGAAGCCAAGAAGAACGTGGAATTCAAGAGCGCCGTGCGCCTGGGCGATGGCTCCACCCAATTCACCTACAACGAAGAAGTGCGAGGTACAGCATCCGTTGCGGGCGGCACTCTGGAAATCCCTGCTCAATTCTCCATCGGCGTGCCGGTGTTTGAGAACGGCGAGAAGTACCGCCAGGACGTGCATTTCCGCTACCGCATTCAGGAAGGCGGCAAGCTGGTGATGTGGATCGAGCTGATCCGCGCGCACAAGGTGATTGAGGATGCAGTCAAGCAGATGCGTGCACACATTGCGGAAGCGACTGCGCTGCCTGTGCTGAACGGTACAGCGCCAGCAGCCCGCTAATTCACCCAGCTCCATCCACAAGCCCGGCCCCGCGCCGGGTTTTCTCATGGGCTATGACCAGAGGGCGCGCGCTGCTAGCCGCGTCCTGTGTTGATACCCCAAACCACCCGGCCCGCCATGTTGCGGGCTTTTCTATTTCTGAGGCATCCATGCACAAAGACCAAAAATACGAGCCGCCATCGAATTGCTACCAAGGCGTGGAGCTTCGCTTGAACCCAGGCATAGACCCCGAGCGCCTGCGCGCATTCACCCTCCCCAGCCGCGTGGGCGACCAACTCCACTACCCCGATGGCCGCATTGAGGCCTTCCCTTACCCCAGTAAAGAGGCTAAGCCATGAATGCACCAGCGCCAGCACCCACCCCGTCAAACGATCCCGTCAAGCGCTGCGCAAGCTGTGGTGCTCCTGTCCCTTCTGAGCCCACTGAGGGTGAAGGCCTGCCCTGTGGGCATTGAAGGGAGGAAAGCATGTCAGAAAACCAAACACCGCACGGCAATGCACAGCCGATTGAGTCCGTTCTGATTGATGGCACCGCGTATGCCGTGCCCGCGCCCGTGGCTGCCGAGCTGCTGCGCCTACACCTTCTGCTAAAGGAAGGTGAAAACCCTGTTGCTGGCCAAAGCCGCTTTGGCAGCGAACTATGGGGCTTCTGCACGCATGAGCACGTTCGCATGGTTCTTGCCAACCCGCGATATGCCGCTGATGGCTATGAGGCTCGATACCTCTATACGCGGCCCCATGTTCCAGCACCCCCACCACCGCAAGTGAACATCCTTGCTGAAATCGAGCGCCATGCCAAAGCGCACATCATCGAAATCGAAAACTTACTCGCTCGCCGCTTCTGAAGCGGCTTTTTTATTGGAGAAAAGACATGTCACCAATCTTGAAAGCTGCACTGGTCGCTATCGGGGCAGTCGCCCTTATCGCTGCAATCTGGACAGCGGACGATGAAGCAAAAGCGCGCCAAGTCGTTGCAGCACTTGTTGCAGAAGCTGAGGCTGGGCGCCTGGTTGCCTATGAGGTTGCCCAATGAGTGAAAGCAACAAACCCGTCACTTTTGAAGCGTGGCGTATTACGTACCAGTCAGATCAACAAGCCCTGCGTGCACTGTGGACTGCGTTTACTGACCTCCAATCCAGCCATGTTGACCTGCAGGCTGCTCTCGCTGGCATGACTGGCCGCTACCAAGAACTGCTGCAAGAGCGCAAACCAGCACCGGCACCAGCGCCCATCCAAAAAGTTCAACTCACAAAAAACCAGCTGGCAGCGGTGATTGACTTCACCGATGAATCAGACGAGGTTGCTATTTACTGGAGTGAGGCTACAACAGCCCCTGAAACCGGCATTGTGATTCCAGCTGGCTATCGGGCATACCTTGTCGACCTCCCGGAAGATGGCTTTTTGCCGCTGGGAGACGGTCATGGTTGAAATCAACTTGTTCGCCCTGCTCAACTGGTTTGCGCATGGTTTTTTCTTCGGTTGCGGGTTTGTGGTGGCGGTGATGCTCACTTGCTTGATTTGGCATTTCCTCAAGTGGCTTGGTCTGGATGACAAGCCAAAGAAGGCAAATGCCGCGCAACCTGTATCACCAGTGCTTTACGCCAGCCCTGAGCAACTGGCCGCATTCCAAGACAAGGACTCGAAATTCGGTTCATACCTTCCATTGCGCAAAACGCCCGTAGGCAAATTCACCCAACCTCTCTATACCAGCCCACCAAGCGCCAGCAGCGCGGATAGCCAAGGAGACACTGAATCATGAACCGCGAACAGAGACGGCTGGCCGCGAAGCTGGCCAAGAACCCACCCAAACCCCAACGGAGCCGAAAGCTGTTCAGCATAGCGCCGCTCCACATGATGAATGACTGCCGCACCTACGCAGAAGGCGAGCTGACTCTTGATCACATCAAGATCCGCACATGCTTTGCCCGATTGCGGGACGGGAGCGGAAACGATGATGACTTCAACCGGGTGGCAGTGGCGATCAATTTGGCAAAGGTACGCGCACTTGAGATTGATGAAATCTTGGCCGATAGCATCGAAGTTGCGCAGGACGCGATGATGCGCTGCAAAGCCAGATTTTATTCGCATGGACGCTTTGGCTTTGATGGTCCGGGCCTGCAAGCAGTGCTTAATGCACTCGATGCAAACGAAGAAATCGTGCAAAACAGCTCACCACGGCAAATGGAAAAAGCCCTGCATGTCGTGCGCGACGTGCTCGCTAGTGCGCATCGCAAAGGCCCGCGAATGTCAGAAATCATCATGTGATCGACCATCATGAAATACATACCCGAGCCCGCACCAAGCGGGCTTTTAATTTTCTGGAGCCCGCATGCTCAATGAATTCTTGCGCCTGGCCGGCCTGGCGATGTTCGCTTTCTTGATGTTCTTCGCCGCAATAGTCGCAACAAAACAAACCTTCGGCCAGCAATGCACCAGCACCTACCCCGATAGCAAAGCACATCAATCTTGGTGCACAACGGTTTTGGCCAGAGGCGTGACACCAGCTTATTTAGTGAAGGATAAAGCGCCATGAGCGATTACGACCCAACCCAAGAGAAATTCGACAAGGACATGGCCAATGGCGTCATGGAGGTGCTGCGAGACGATGGGATCTATCGTCATCTGCGCTTTCGCAAGCTGGGCGGTGGCTTTGTCTGGTTCGACATCGTGACCTGGCCAGGCAGCCTGGTAATCACCGGTGATTGTAAGACCTTCACGTTTCAGCGCTTGGATGACATGTTTGAGTTCTTCCGCTCAAGCGGCAAGAGCATCAATCCTCAATACTGGCAGGAGAAGGTTGTGGATGGCCGCGACCGCGCTGAGTCGTTTGACTGGGACACATTCCGTGCCCAAGTCATGGAGGAATTCCAGCAAGGCACCGAGGACTGGGGTTATGACGACCAGCAAGAGGCACGCGAAGCCCTTGAGGTCGACCTCGACACAAGCCCGGACGAATTCGGCGGCGTCGATGTCCTGCGCAATTTTGAGCACACGGATAGCCGGGGCGTAATTTTCTCGTTTGACCTGAGCGAAGGAGCGCCCGATGGCAAGAGCTGGAATTTCCACTACATCTGGTGCTGTCGGGCAATCGTTTGGGCCATTTTTCAGTACGACAAATTGAAGATGGACAAGGCCTTGACTGCATACAAGGGGTCGATTTGAAGATGACGATTCACATTCGCCCCGCACTTCGCCAGAGGCGCTTTGAGACTTTTCGCGGCTCAAAATACCTGAAATCAGGGATATGAAGAA
>NZ_SSWX01000020.1 GCF_004803635.1 Lampropedia aestuarii
GTTGAGCGCTATAACCGTACCGTACGCTATGTTTGGCTGGCCCAGCACCTGTTGTTTAGCAGTCTGCAAGAAGTTCAGCTAGGCGCCTCTGCCTGACTATGGAGCTACAACAACGAAAGACCGAACATGGCTCTGGGGGGCATGACCCCAATACAAAAATATAGCCAATAAACAGTCAAACATCTCTACTAATGCTTACTGCTAAAAATAGGGGATTACCATTTGAGTAAAAAGAAGGCAAGGTAATTCCTGCCCTCTATGCTGACTCCACAACATCTAAAAATGCTGGCCAACTATTCAGGCCATGGTCTGAATCGCAACGATACGCTGCGCTGTACAGGCCAAGTAGCCGCCATCCAACGTCCGGTAAATACATAGCGTATGTTGCAAGCCGAGTGCATCACTTTTGTGATTGTTAGGCAACGCCACGCGAGCGTTATGTCCACATGCCCACACACCTGGCACTTGCGGATCAAACACCAGCAAACTACGCAGTTTGGGCGGTCTAGTCGCACTATGCTCACACT
Source organism: Lampropedia aestuarii (assembly GCF_004803635.1). Classification (GTDB taxonomy): domain Bacteria; phylum Pseudomonadota; class Gammaproteobacteria; order Burkholderiales; family Burkholderiaceae_C; genus Lampropedia; species Lampropedia aestuarii. The sequence goes on from NZ_SSWX01000020.1 coordinate 528, forward strand.
CCACTCCAGTGACCAGCATCCACCGCTTGCCCTCTTTTGGCAATGCCAATTGCACCAGCATCACGCCATCTGAAGACAAGCCTTTGAGCAGAGGCTGTGCCATTGCATGCATAGAACTTTCAAGCGTTTTTGCTTGGTACTGCGCGCCTGCCTCGTCTAACCATGACTGCCATTCCACCGTTGTTTCAGGCACGGCTTGTGGGGCATCGCGCAACAAGTCATTGATACGCACCAACAGCGAAATCTTTTTTTGGACTGCTGTTGCTATGGATGTCCCATCTTGCTCAGAGCACAGCGGTTCCCAACGCCCTTGCTCTTCCAAATATTCCAGCTCCGTATCAAACCGCAGTCCTGCCATGAAGCAGTGCTGCAGCTGGGGTTTGATCGATAGGCTTTGTGAGTCACCGCTTGCGTTCATACTCGTCATACAGCCCCCTGAATTGCTGGTTGATTGGATTGAACGGAATCAGCAAATCCTTGGTGGCTGCCATCAACCGCCTTGGCTTTGATTTCCAGCTCATGGGCCAATGAAGGCGTTCGCGTTGATCGCTTGGAACTGGCTGGCAAGGCAGTCGTTACCCCTTCGGCATTGCCTACTAGGTAAAACTCCTCCATCACCCCCAGCCCTTGGACAGAGGCGTTTTTAAACACGCCATTGGCCTGGCCTAGACGGGCAGCGTCATCCAATGCCTGTTGATCCATCCCTGCCTCTTGCTTTGCCTGCGTATCTTGTTTGGCGTGTGTGATGGCCTCAGCGAGGCTCATGCCTGAGCGCACCACCAAGTCAGCGTAAAAGATCGGTGCGCTATGAGACTGCGTGCTCGACTTGGCTCTGGGCTTCACCTCCAGCGGCCATGTCGCCAAGTGGTTTCCTGAGACAGCGGCCCAATAGCGCAGTCGTGCAGCCCATGTCCAGGTACTGTTGTAAGTCGCGGTTCGAAACACATAGCTGCCCAGCGCACCTATTGGTGGTTGGGTTTCTTTTGAAGTTTTTGGCGTGGTCGTTACAGCATCAATTACCACATTGAGCCCGGCATACGGCTTGCCGTTGCTGCCTAGCTTGTGCTGGCTTTGGTCCGGTGAAGTGCGCAGCAGTGTTTCCACTCCTTGGGCTGTTTGCCTTCTGCTGGCTTCCGCATTGCCCACGCACTCCGCCCTGCCAGTTTTGCACTCGAACAAACAGTAGTCAGCTCGCAGATTCGAATCTGGCTCATTGAGCAGCACCTTGACCGGAATACTGCGTAGTTGGCTTGTCGCCGTGTTTGCCTGGTTTTGCTGGCAGGCGTTTACATAGGTGGCAGTACCGCTGCGCAATGGCTCATCGAGTCGGTGAAGAATCCAGCTTGCTTGGTGCTGCACCTGGGTGGTGATGGTAAAACCAACGTCTTTCTGCAGCAGGCGCTTGCCATAGCGTTCGATTGCTTTGCCAATGGATATGCGCCCCACGACTGGGGACGTGATAGCGAGGCCTTTGATCATAAAAATCCTTTCTGCACACTGCGGTGCAAACAAAAAAAGGCACCTCAAAACCGAAGTCTTGACGTGCCTGACGGAATGATGGAAATTGGGTACGAAATCGAGTGAAATCTGCTGCCTGAAGCTGAACGTTGGTTGGTACACCTCATTCTTTGGTTTGCAATAAAAACCGTTTGAAGCCTGCTTTGGGTTGCGTGTATTGCGCAATGAGTTCAGGCTGGTCTTGGGCCAGTTTCTTGGTGTCTATGCGGCTCCACTCCCTGGCTGGTTTCCAGCTCACGACGCCCGTCTCAAACAAGGCCACACTGGCACTGCCCATCGCCTGCTGAATGGTTTGCTTCAGTTGGCTTTCTTGCTCCTGGTATTGGGTCAATTGGCTGCGTACATCCAGCAAATCACCAAATGTGACGCCCATAGAGGGATCTGCTTTCCAAGCCACGATGGGGCTTGCATCTTTGGGGTACAAACACCGCAGGGCCAAATCCGCTGAATCCGAGCCATCGGCAGCGGGCTCTTGGTTGGAAGTAACCAAGCGCCAGAGCTGCTGCTCCAGTGCAATGAGTTGGGCAATCATGGTCTCGTCCCTTTCAATGCGATGCGCCTGCAGCTCTTGACCGCGGATGAGTTCGGCTGCGTCAGCGGCTTACTTGCCTGTGACGGCCAGTTGGTGCATGGCTGGTAACTGGGTGTATTCAGGCACGCCGTCTTTCCAGAGACGGGCATCCGTTCAGGATGCTGCAGCACCGCATTGACCCAGCCTTGATGGCTGTGCGTTTGGAGTGCTGCGCAGCCACAATGGGCTTCAGCAATATGCCCAATACATGGGACTCGATTCGTCATTGGAGCCGTTTGGTGACAGTAGGTGTTGCTTGCCTGTTGTGACCAGCGACAACTCCAGTCGGGAGCAATAGCGATTGCGGCCCACCGCATAAGCGGTACTGGATGAACCAAGGCCTTTGATGCGCACATCCAGCCATTCATTGCGTGAGAGGCCATTGGTTTTAACCAAGCGTAGTACTGGACACACAGCTGGGTGCAAGGGACGTTGAATGGGTTCCGCATTTGGAGTGACTTGAGACACCAAAACCTCCGTGGAGTTAAAAATGGCATGCATAGATTAATGGCGTTTGATCCCGCATGGTCTGTCATACTCAGCCCCCACATCAAAAAAATCCCATGTATCTCGAGAAGGGCCTTATGACGGGGATTTTGGGACGTAGACACTAGTCAGGTTCACGCCACCATCTGTAAGCCCTGTTCCAGGGCCTTCTGTTTGATTGCAGCCCCTTGACCGAACCTGGCACTGTTCAAGCGGTTGTCTTGAGAGCGTGCACGGCGCTCATGGTCCACAAACTCCGCAATGAACGACAGCAAATCCCAAGCCGTGCCTTTGGCTGCTTGCAGGTCTGCATCACGGCCTGCGCCCTCATACAAGGACTGGGCTTTCTTCAAAGCCAGTTCATTGGTCAAGCCAGAAGAAGCGCGAGAACCATTGAAACCGCCTACCCTGCCTGCGCGCTCTCGGAGGATCTCGGAGGAACACAACACTTTGAGGAAGAAGCGCTTCGCCTCATGGATTTTGACTTTGCGATCAGCAAGGCATTTTGATGCGGTGCATCAAGCCATCCCACTGGGTCACTGCAATGCCCAATTGGCGTTTGACCTCTTCTGAATTGAATGAGCGGCTATGTGGCAAACCGATAGCACCAGAGGCGTTGCCTGCTGCAATGGCCTAGGCAATAGACAAGGTGTTATTGCACGCGCCACTCACGTTTGTTGGCGCTGCAGTAGTGGCCAAGGTGCCATCGCAAGATGGCAGCCAGCAGCAAATCCCCTTTGACTACACCCTTGCCTTTAAGCGCTGTTTCTTTACCTGTACGGACTAATGCCCTGCACTTACGCCAAGCACGGAGTTCGCGTAAGTGGCCAGCGTACTCTCCCACTGAAGTGCATGCTTTGGGTTTGACCACTCTGACTTCTTCGACTTGATGCACTCGATTGCAGCATCCTTGAATTTGATCTGCTGCCGAGCGGCCTTGATGTTTTCCACCCGTGTGGCGCGCAGGCTTTCCAGTGGGTCGATTCCATCGTTGAGTAAATCCGCTGCGGTTCTAGCCTTCTCTGGCTTTGGCTAGAGTAACCAAGGGAAAGGCACCTGTGCCCATCCTGCAGCGCATCTTTGTCGACGGTGAGGTGTAGCGCAGCACCCAGGCACGCCGCCAACAAGATATGAGCCGTTTTCTTTGAGACGAGAGACTTCGAGAGCCCCTGATTCCTTTGCCCGTTTTGGCATTGAAACTACTATAGGCCATCCTATAGGCCATCGCATTTAAGGCTTAATCGGTCGTATTTGGCCCTATTTGGCCTTTAACTTAGCGATTAGGTGTGTTTTAAGCCAATCATGCATAAAAAAACCAGCCTTTTGGGCTGGTTTTCCTAATCTATCACTTCAAGTGGCGGAGACGAAGGGATTCGAACCCTTGATGGAGCTCATCACCCCATACTCCCTTAGCAGGGGAGCACCTTCGGCCTCTCGGTCACGTCTCCGCTTGAAGACCATGATTATGCACGAAAATTAGGTCATTTCTGGCAAATCACGATTTTTTTGATTATTTTTCATCATTGCGCTTCGGTACTTCGATGGCGCTGTCGCCATCCAGGCCAAAAGCCGTATGCAAGGCACGTACCGCCAGCTCAACGTACTTCTCGTCGATCACGACCGAGGTCTTGATTTCAGAGGTCGAGATCATCTGGATATTGATGCCTTCCTGGCTCAAGGCACGGAACATCGTGCTGGCGACACCGGCATGACTCTTCATACCAATACCGACGATACTGACCTTGCTGATGTGGGGGTTGCCCACAGTGCTGGTGCCTTCGCCCAGTTGTGGCAGGACTTTTTCATTGAGCAGCTTCAGGGTGCGATCGTAGTCGGCACGCGTGACCGTGAAACTGAAGTCGGTCTTGCCTTCTTTACTCAGGTTCTGGATGATCACATCCACGTCGATCTTGGCATCGGCGACCGCGCCCAGGATGCTGTGCGCAATGCCAGGCTTGTCAGGCACACCCAACACCGAAACCTTGGCTTCATCACGCGTGAAGGCGATGCCTGAAACAACTGCTTTTTCCATTTTTGCGTCTTCCTCGAAAGTGATCAATGTGCCGGACTGGGCTTCCTCTGCCAAGTCAATATCCCAGGGTGTGAAGCTCGACAACACACGCAAAGGCACGCGGTATTTACCAGCAAACTCGACCGAGCGGATTTGCAAAATCTTTGAGCCAAGGCTGGCCAATTCCAGCATTTCTTCAAAAGAAATGGTTTTCAGGCGCTGGGCATTGGGCACCACGCGTGGATCGGTGGTGTAGACACCATCCACATCGGTATAGATCAGGCACTCATCGGCCTTGATGGCAGCAGCAATGGCCACTGCCGAAGTGTCAGAGCCACCACGCCCCAAGGTCGTGATATTGCCCTGGCTGTCAATACCTTGAAAGCCCGTGACAATCACCACGCGGCCGGCATCGAGTTCTTTGCGAATGCGCTGGCCTTCGATGGATTCAATGCGCGCTTTCATGTACGAGCTATCGGTACGCACCGGCACTTGCCAGCCGGTAAAACTCACCGCGTCCTGGCCTTCTGACTGCAAAGCAATCGCCAGCAACGCCGATGAGGCCTGCTCGCCTGTTGCAGCCAAAGCGTCCAGTTCACGGCGCGTGTTGCTGCCGCGTTCCTTGGGCTCGAGCTCCGCGGCCAGGCCCAACAAGCGGTTGGTCTCACCGCTCATGGCACTGGGCACCACCACCACTTGGTGACCGGCGTTAACCCATTTAATGACGCGTTTGGCCACGTTACGGATGCGTTCAGTGGTGCCCATCGAGGTACCACCGTATTTATGAACAATCAGTGCCATCTTCTTTTCAGGAGGTTGTGCAATGCCAAGGACGTCCTACAAACCCTCGCCTGCTGGACAGCCTCCGGTATCAGAATGCGCCGCAAGGCATCTTGTGAAGGCCATAACCATCGCCATGAACCCAAAGACAACCAAACAGATCGCCTGAAACCGTGCTCAGACCACCACAGGGAGTTTCGCAGCGCGCGCCTAGGCATTGCGCTCAAAAACTGTCAACGCCATTAAAACTAACTTGCAGTACTACCACAAAGTCCCAACAGAATTGATTCGCAAAAGCAAAACCGGTCTATTCTACCCAAACTAGCAAGTCCTTGACACGGATGACCATGCCGCGGCCAACTTTTATCGCGATGGCGTGGCCCCGGGTCGTGCAAGCGGCCAGCTGGCGCTGCAGCTCTTTGAGCTGCGCCGCCGCCGCCTGTGTCTGGTACTGTGCCAACCAGTAACGCAGCACATTGGCCTGGCGTGCACAGCTCAATTGCTGCAAACCACGGATTGAGGCTTGCTGGCCTAGTGCCAGCCAGTCGTCGTGCGCGACCTCTTGCAGCAATTGCTGGGCCTGCGCCGCATGGGCACTGCTGCGCGCAAAAGTCTGCCTGAAACTGGGAAAAGCCTGCGCCAGTGCCGGCACGATCTGCTGGCGAATGCGGTTGCGGGTGAATTGTGTATCGGTATTGCTGGGGTCTTCGATCCAGCCTTGCCCTTGGACACGCAGCCAGGCTTTGAGGTCTGCAGCAGGCACGTCGAGCAAAGGCCTAAGCCATTGCAAACCACCGCGCTGCGACTGCCTGGGCATCGCCGACAAGCCGGGCAAGCCTGCGCCTCGGCTGAGTGCCAGCAGCAGTGTCTCGACCTGGTCATCGGCATGCTGGGCCAATGCAATCGCCTCAATCGGGGCTGCGCGCTCTGCATTCAAGGCGACAACCCCTGCAGTCAGCGCCCGGTAACGCGCCTGGCGCGCTGCATTCTCCGGGCTTTCGCCCGGCTGGTGGCGCGCGTCCACATAGGCCACATGCAAGGGAATCTCGCGCTCTGTACAGAACTGGGTGCAAAAGTCCGCAAAGTCTGCCGCTGCGGCTTGCAAACCGTGGTGTACATGAATGGCTGCGACTTGCTGGGGCCAGCGCTGCCATACAGCCAGCAACAAGGCCGTTGAGTCGGCGCCACCGCTAAACGCGATGGCAAGCGGCAGATGTGCTTCCAAGCCGTTCAAAGGGAGATTAGGAGTAGCAGACACGTTGCACACGCCAAGAAGTGAGCGCCAGCAATAGGCGAAGGGGCTGAAGTGGCAAGCCACTGCTTTGCATGCCTGCTGCACTGGATTGTAAACAGCGTGAGGGAAATTTCTACAAAGCGCCCTTTCTTGGCCAGAGCACAGTCTCAGGCGACTCTGTAGAGTCGCCCTAATCAAGGACAAAGCCGCTGGGGACTCGGCTCACGATGTCATATTGCCCGCATTCAAAGCACTTGACCCACAGCACGCGCCCAGGCTCCCTGCGCAAAGCACTGAATGCGGCGCCGTCCGTGCGGTCTTCAAACACTTGCAGCACACGTCCTGCCTCATCAAATATGGCAAGAAACCGGCCTGCCTGGGATTGCCTATCTTCAAACACGCCAACTCGTAATAGATACAAAGACGTATCCGTCACTGGGATTACGCTGCTAAACACGATTCCTGACTCATCAAACATCTCGCGGTTTGCGGCTGTGATGGTTTCAGGGAATGAATTAACGTCAATGAATTTCGCCTCAAGCCAGTTGTGGCGCTGATTGAGAAGAGTAGAAATCAAGGAGGCACTTGAAGCCACTTGATCGCTTGAAGTTGCCCGTATATGAGGCTGCACACCGCCTTCATTTGAAGATTGAATCTGGCCATTGGTACTACACGCCACCAAACCCAATGCCATCCATGCCAGTAACAACAATTTCATAGCCATCACCAATCAATATGCCAGTGTTTACCAGCTGCGGCACGGGGCTCTCTCAACACTGTGGCGCCTAGCACTTCGATGCGTGTCTGTATTTCATCAAGATCATGCGCTGAACCATTGGGCCAAGCAATGTCTCTTGCTGTGTTCGATCAATGGTTTGACACCACGTCTCCGCGCGCGACCGCATGTCGGATGATTTGATCAAATCGCGCAACCGCCTCATCCCGAGAGACGTTAGGATTTTGCAATGTCCATTGATCCATCTCTGTGATGTGCCGCCGCGGGGCATAGGTGCTTAAAAATTCTTGCCTATCGGCTCGAATTCGATCCACCATCAACTCTGCCTGACGCGATGTCGTTCGAGCACGACCCGTGATGCGAATCCCAGCAGATGGAAACTCCCTCGCCACGATATTGATAAGGGTATCAATATCTCTCGGACATATGCTTGACACCATGACACCTCCCTCCGGTCTTGCAGTCTGAGCAGACTAATTGGCAAGACCTGGAGGCGTCAATCGGGGAGGTGTGAACAATGCTTATCTAGCGTCTTTGAACACGCCATACGCCATGATTTTCTCTTGCCGCTTGTGCAGCAATTGAGGAATGTCCATGGCTTGCAAACGGTGCAGCTCTTCACGCAAGGCCGTGCGCAGGTAATTGGCGGCCAGTATGGGGTCGCGGTGGGCGCCGCCAGCAGGCTCGTTGACAATGCGGTCAATCAGCGCCAGCGATTTGAGCTTAGGCGCAGTAATGCCCAAGGCTTGGGCCGCCTCTTCGGCTTTGTCTGCGGTTTTCCACAGAATCGACGCGCAGCCTTCTGGGCTGATCACCGAGTACACCGAGTACTGCAGCATCATCACCGCATCGGCCACGCTGATGGCCAAGGCCCCGCCCGAGCCGCCTTCCCCAATGATGGTGCTGATGATCGGGGTTTTGAGCTGGGCCATCTCAAAGATATTGCGGCCAATGGCTTCGGACTGGTTGCGCTCCTCGGCCTCAATGCCTGGATAAGCGCCTGGCGTATCAACAAAGGTGAATACGGGGATACGGAACTTCTCCGCCAGCTTCATCAAACGCAAAGCTTTGCGATAGCCTTCTGGCTTGCTCATGCCGAAGTTGCGTTTGGCGCGCTCTTTGGTATCGCGGCCTTTTTGATGGCCCAGCACCACGCAAGGCATGCCGTCCAAGCGGGCCAAACCGCCAACGATCGAGGCGTCATCGGCGAAATGGCGATCGCCATGCATTTCAGTGAAATCGGTAAAGATTTCGCGCACATAATCCATCGTATAGGGGCGATCCGGGTGGCGAGCGACCTTGGTGGCCTGCCAAGGCGTCAAATCCTTGTAGATGTCGTTGGTGAGTTGCTGGCTTTTTTTACTCAGTTGCTCAATCTCACGGGAGATGTTGACCGAGTCATTGCCTTCATTGACAGTGCGCAGCTCTTCAATGCGCAGATCCAAATCGGCGATGGGTTTTTCAAAATCGAGATAATTTTTTTTAGCCATGATTGATAGGTACGGGGTCAGGCTTTCATCAAGTCCCAACCTTTGAAATGACACGCAGGCGATGGCGCATTTTAGGCCAGCAACCGAGCTGCGTGAGAATTGGCGCTTTTTGGCTGCGACCGCAGCGCAGTTTTCCGGCCCGCCAAGCCCAACTCGGCCACAGAACTGCTGCGCGAGCCAGCCTCACAGGCAGCGGAGTTGATTCAATAAGACTGGGGCTCAGACAGCGAGCGCCACATATACCAGGTGGCCACGCTGCGCCAGGGCTTCCAGGCTTCTGCGACCTCTCGCGCATCGCTGCGCGAGACCGGCTCGCCGGAGAAATAGTTGCGGCTAATGCCCTGAATCAGGCCAAGGTCATCGAGCGGCAAGACATTCGGGCGCATCAAATGGAACATCAAGAACATCTCGGCGGTCCAGCGGCCAATGCCGCGCACTGCCGTCAATGCGGCAATGATTTCTTCGTCTTCGGCCTGCTGCCAGGCGGTGACGTCCAAGCGTCCCTCATGCACATGCAGCGCCAAATCATGCAGGTATTCGGCTTTGCGGGCCGATAAGCCGCAAGCGCGCAGTTGCGCAGACTCCAGCGCCAACACTTTGGCTGCTGTTAACTGGCCCTGCACGCTGTGTTCAAAGCGTGTCCAGACAGCCGCCGCCGCACTGGTGGAGATTTGCTGGCTGACAATGCTGCGTGCCAGGGTCGAGAACGCATCGCCTTGCGACTGCAAACCCATTCCCGTGTATTTGGGGATGATTTTGCGCAAGATGCGGTCTTTTTTGATCAGATAGCGACAGGCCTCGTCCCAATAGTCAGGGCGAATCGCGTCTGGCAGCGCGGCAACTTCTGCAGCCACTTGCTTGGCAAGTGGCGTTTTCTTGACGGCATTTTTTGCACCTGCTGGCGTTTTGGCTGCCGCTTTTTTAACCGCCACCGGCTGCGCAACTGGGCTGGCTGCAGTTTGGGCTGGGGCTACTTTGACGGGCGCAGGCTTGGCAACCGGCGCTTTGGCCACGCTTTTGGCGGGCGCTTTTTTCACGGCGGCTGGCGTGGCGACGCGCAACTTGCTTGCACTCGGCTTAGCCGCTGCCACTTGAGGCGCAGTCACTGGACTGGGCTTGGCTTTGCTGACTACCGCCGCTTTCACCACTGCAGGTTTCTTGGCAATGGCCTGGGCCTTGGACTGCGTTGCAGCAGCAGTTTTTGTCTGAGGCGCAACAGGCGCGGCAACCATTTTAGCCGCCTTCGACTTGGCCGCAGTCTGTGCATTGGCAGCCAACTTGCTGGCCACCGCTTGAATGGCTGGAGCCTTGGTAGCAGGGGCTTTGCGCGTTGCCACTGGGCTTGTAGCGGGCTTTTTCACCGCTGTTTTTGCCGCAGGCTTCTGACTGGCGGCCACTTTCGTCTTGCTGGCTTTGGCGCTAGCGGCTGGCTGCACAGGCACGGCAGCTGTCCGCTTAGCTGCCACAGGTTTAGCCGATACGGCTTGCAGCGCCGTTTTTTGAGCGGCCGGCTTTGGCGCAGCGGGCTTTTTAGCTGCTGCTGGCGACGCGGCGCGCTTCACGCTGGCCTTTGTGGCTGCCGGCTGCTTGGCGGCCACTGGCGCTGCAGAGGTCTTGCTAGGCGCTTTGCTGGCCGCCTTGGCTTTGGGCGCTGCGGACTTGGCTTTGGCGCTTGTGTCGGTGGTCGCCATTAGAGTGCCATCTCCCAACTCGTACCCTGCGGCGAGTCTTTGAGCACAATGCCCTGCTCCAGCAGGCTTTTGCGAATGGCATCGGCCTTGGCAAAGTCTTTGGCCGCTTTGGCCGCAGCGCGCTCGGCAATCTGGGCCTCAATCACGCCTGCATCAACGGCATTGCCGGCCTGCAGAAACTGCTCAGGATCGCGCTGCAAAATGCCCAGCACCCCACCCAAGGCTTTGAGCAAGGCCGCCAGCTGCGCGTCATGGCTGCGGTTGACCTCGCTGGCCAGATCAAACAATACGGCCACTGCTTCCGGTGTGCCAAAATCTTCGTTCATCGCCGCGGCAAAACGGGCGGCATGGGGCTGCTGCCAGTCAATCTCAAACGGTGCCGCTGGCTGAACCAGGGACAGTGCGGTGTACAGACGCTTGAGCGAGGCATGCGCATCCTTCAGGTGCACATCGCTGTAGTTGACCGGACTGCGGTAGTGGCTGCGCACAATGAAGAAACGCACGGTTTCGGCATCAAACTCTTTGAGCACATCGCGGATCGTGAAGAAATTGCCCAGGCTTTTGGACATTTTTTCATTGTCTACGTTGATAAAGCCGTTGTGCATCCAGACGCTGGCAAACGGCACGCCATTGGCGCCCTCGCTCTGGGCGATCTCGTTTTCATGGTGCGGAAAGGTCAAATCTGCGCCGCCTCCATGGATGTCGAAGTGCTCGCCCAGCAGCGCGCAGCCCATGGCCGAGCACTCGATATGCCAGCCTGGGCGGCCCTTGCCAAACGGGCTGTCCCATTTGGCGTCGTCTGGCTCACTGTCCTTGGCGCTTTTCCACAGGACAAAATCAAGCGGGTCTTGCTTGCCATCGAGCACCGCCACACGCTCGCCCGAGCGCAGCTCTTCCAGCGACTTGCCAGACAGCTTGCCGTAGCCGGGAAATTTGCGCACGGCGTAATTCACATCGCCCTCGGCACCTTCGCCTGCGCTGCGGTAAGCCAGGCCCTTGCTCTCCAAGGTGCTGATCATATTGAGCATTTGCGGCACGTAGTCAGTCGCTCGTGGCTCGTAGGTCGGGCGCTCAATGCCCAGCGCGTCGGCGTCTTCGGCCAGCGCAGCAATCATGCGATCGGTCAGATGGCGAATGCTTTCGCCATTCTCAGTCGCGCGGCGAATGATCTTGTCATCAATATCGGTGATGTTGCGCACATAGGTGACGCGCAAGCCGCTGGCCTTGAGCCAGCGCTGCACCACATCAAACGCCACCATCGAGCGCGCATGGCCCAAATGGCTGTAGTCGTACACCGTCATCCCGCACACATACATGCGCACATGGCCCGCCTCCAGGGGGGTGAACTCGCTCACGGCGCGGCTAAGGGTGTTGTAGATGCGAAGACTCATACGGGCAAATTATTCCATTAATTCGAAATGCGGCCGCACCAAGGGCAAGAGATGCGGCAAAGGCGCCATTGCAGCCCCTCTGCCAACCAAGCTCTTGGATTGTGCAACGCGAATGTAACCTGCCATTATCAGCGAATTGAAAAATTCCGTCAGTAGATTGCCCAGTAATCGAGCACGGCAGTGGCCATTTGTGGTAGTCCAAGCAGTCTTCATGCCAGTTTCATATTGGCTTCACACAGGTTTTCCCTGAGCATATTGGCATCGACAAGGCTTCACACGGCGCGGCGATGCTTGCAGCCATTCTCAACTGCAAGCGGAGCACCCCCATGGCCACTGCCCAGCCCTCGCACACTCGGCTGTCTTCCAGCACCCCCCTTCCTGCACGCGCCAGCACGCGCCGTGTGCCAACCCTATTGCTGGCGCAGCGCTTGCGCCAGGCACGCCAGCACCTGCAGCTCGCAGCCTTGCTGCTGGTGTTGTTATTGCTGTGCAAACCCGCCAGTGGCATCGCAGGCGAGGCAGCACAGCCGCCGATCTGCGCCGAAGACCGCGTCTGTAGCCCGTATTTTGTGCTGCCCTCAGGCGATCCAAGCATCGACGCCCTGCCGCTGAAATCCACCGATGTGCAAGTGGCCATCTCCGGCATGATCGCCGAGGTCACCGTCAAACAAACCTACCGCAACGAAGGCCGCCGCACGCTGGAGGCACGCTACGTGTTCCCAGGCTCTAGCCAGTCTGCCGTGCATGCGCTGCAGATGCGCCTGGGCAATCGCATCGTGCGCGCCCAAATCCGTGAAAAACAGCAGGCGCAGCAAGCATACGAACAGGCCAAGGCCGAAGGCAAAACCGCCGCCTTGCTGGAGCAACACCGCCCGAACGTATTTGAGATGAACCTGGCCAATATCCTGCCAGGCGATGAAGTGCAGGTCGAGCTGCAATACACCGAGCTGCTGGTGCCTACCGATGGGCAATACGACTTTGTCTTTCCTACCGTGGTGGGGCCGCGCTACAACAGCCCGGATGCGTTGCAAGCCGACTCTGGTGGCAGCGACCAGGCGTTCAGCCAAGCCATTAGCGCCCCCGCTGACAGTGCCGCGGCAACGCCGAAGTTTGATCTGCAAGTCCAACTCAACGCCCCGATGCCACTGGCACGGGTGACTTCGCCCAGCCATGCGATTGCCACCGCCTATGCCGACCACGACAGCCGCGCGCTGGTGCGCCTGGCCCACCAGGCCACGCCCGCCAACAACCGCGACTTTGTGTTGCACTACCAGCTGGCTGGCCGCAGCATTGCCTCAGGCGTGCTGCTGTATGAAGGTGCGCAGGCTGGCGACGACAACTATTTTCTGGCGATGGTCGAGCCGCCCAAAACCGTCACCCAGGCCGACATCACGCCGCGTGACTATATTTTTGTCGTCGACATCTCCGGCTCAATGAACGGTTTCCCGCTGGACACGGCCAAAACCATGCTGCGCGAGCTGATCGGCGGCCTGCGTCCCAGCGACACCTTCAACGTCATGCTGTTCTCGGGCAATAACGTGATGCTCAGCCCGCAGTCCGTGCCAGCGACCAAAGCCAACATCCAGCAAGCGCTCAAAACCATCGACCTGTCGTATGGCAGCGGCAGTACCGAGCTGATTCCTGCGCTGCGCAAAGCGATTGCAATGCCCAAGGCCGACAACACCTCGCGCAGCATCATCGTCGTCACCGACGGCTATGTATCGGTCGAAAGCGAAGCCTACGCGCTGGTACGCAACAACCTGCACCGCGCCAACCTGTTTGCCTTTGGCATTGGCAGCTCGGTCAACCGCCATTTGATTGACAGCCTGGCGCGCGCTGGCATGGGCGAGCCTTTTGTAATCACCAACCCTGACCAGGCGCGCGAGCAAGCACAACGCTTTCGCGCCATGGTTGAGCAGCCAGTGCTGACCCATCTCCAAGCGCGCTTTGAAGGCATTGAAGCCTACGACCTCGTGCCCGCCCAAATCCCCGACGTCATGGCCCAGCGCCCGGTCGTCGTGATGGGCAAATGGCGCGCCAGTCAACCGGGTACGCCAGCAGGGCAATTGGTGCTCAGTGGCTACAGCGCCAATGGCGCCTACAGCAGTACGCTGCCATTCAGCCAAAGCCTATCCATGCCCAGCCCCTTGGCGAATGCGTCGGGTGGGGCAACCGCAGACGACAACCCAAGCAATACGGTGCTGCGGCTGCTGTGGGCACGCCAGCAAATTGCCAGCCTCAGCGACGAAGAAGCCTTAATTGGCGGCAACGCGCAGCGCGACGCCATTACCCAACTCGGGCTGGATTACTCGCTGCTGACCCAGTACACCAGCTTTTTGGCCGTCGACGAGCGCGTGCGCAGCAATGACCCAGCTGATGCCGTCAGCGTCAACCAGCCCAATCCGCTGCCAGAAGGCGTCAGCAGCCTGGCTGTTGGCGGCCAGGCCGTGCCCAGCACCCCGGAAGCAGGCACCTTGGGCTCGCTGGTGCTGGTGACCTCGCTGATCGCCGTGCTGGCGCGCCACCGCAAGCGCCAACAGCGCCGCCGCTACACCCGCTGACTGCTTGGCACTTTCCGGCCCCTCTCCCGGATGGGTCGATGGGGCCTCACCACTGCGGCCCATTTTGACTGACCGATTTCCAGGAAACACCCGCATGTCCTACCCTCTCGCCACCCCTGCCCAGCTTGTCCAAGCCGCCAACGCCTGGCAAGAGTCACCGCCCGAGCGTTCGCTGCAAGGCGCGATTGTGCAAGCGGTCGTGGCCGCGATGCTGATCGCGCTACGCCTGGCCCCGGCGGCATATTTGCTGGCCATGATGGCCGTGGCCTTGTGGCCGCAATGGCAATGGCTGGCCGCACGCATGCAGGATGGCTCGGACAATCCACTAGGCCTGCTGGCAGCGGCCGCCCTGCTGGGTTTGGCGCTGTGGCATGCGCCCAGCGCCTTGCGCCAGCCGCTGCGGCTGCGCTGGCTGGTCTGCGCCGGTGCTTTGTTTGTGCTGGCCGTACTCAGCCAGCACCAACTGCCGGCCTTGGCCAGTGCGCTCTTGGCCTTACTCAGCGTGGTCTGTCTGTGGCTGGCCGTGCGGCCCAGCACGCTGGCAGCTCTGCCCATCATGGGGCTGACCGTGCTGGCCCTGCCGCTGATTGCCTCGCTGCAGTTTTACGCCGGATACCCACTGCGCGTTGCCGTTGCCGAGGTGTCGCGCTGGCTGCTGGTGCCATTTTTCAATGTCAGCCGCACCGGCGCGGCGCTGCAGGTCGATGGCCAATGGATCCTGGTCGATGCCGCCTGCTCAGGCGTGCAAATGGCCTGGTGGGGGTATGCGACAGCCTGCATCAGCGCCTTGCTGCTGCAGCTGACCAACCGCCGCTTTGTACTGCGCCTGCCCTTGGTTGGCTTGCTGGTGCTGGTGGGCAATATTGCGCGCAATGCGGTTTTGGTCGCACTGCAGGCCGATGGCCAAGTGCTGGCATTCTGGCTGCACGAAGGCATCGGCCTGCTGGCCTTGCTGCTGGTGTGCCTGGGTATTTGGTGGCATATGGCCCAAGGCAGCCAAACGCAAGGCGCAACCTGCTTGGCCCCAGCACCGCAACGCGCCAACCCCTACCAAGCCAGTTCGATCGCGATTGTGCTGGCCATTGGCAGCCTGGCCGCCTGGAGCCAACTGGGCAACAGTGCGCAGTCCACAACCACCGTGCCCCACAGCGCCAGCCCAAGCTACCTGGAAGCGCCCAGCCACTGGCAGGGCGAGCGCTTGCGCCCGCTGGCCTTGAGTGCAGTCGAAGCACGCTTTGCCCAGCAGTTTCCCGGCCGCATTGAGCGCCTGACCAATGGCACAGACACCTTGATCTGGCGCCATGTGCAGCAGCCGACCCGCATGCTGCACCCAGCGGCAGACTGCTTTCGCGCCATGGGCTATCGCATCAGCCAGGAGCAGCTGAGCGACAAGGACGGCCAAGTCTGGCGCTGTTTCATCGCCGAAATCAATGGCCAGCGTTTCAAAGTCTGTGAAATCATTCAAAACGCCGATGGCCAGCACTTCAGCGATACCTCGGCCTGGTACTGGGCGGCCTTGCTGGGCCAAAGCCAAGGGCCATGGCAAGCGTGGACGGTGGTGAGCGCTTTGTAATCAAGCAAAATAATCACTACCTATCTGCATCAGGCCGACCTCCGCAGCGCCCAATCCAGTGAATAATCCAGCACAAAGCACCCGATTGGGGTGCCTGCGAGCCCGGTGTCAAAGGCTCTGCGACAATAAGAACTTGTTCTAAGAACGTGTTTAGCCTGTTCAAAGTCCCTAGCCCGACTGTCCTACCGATCCATGCACTATCTGCGCGCCTTTTTCTCTGCATTGCTGACCACGGCGTGTAGCCTGGTGGTGGTGCTGGGGCTGGCCGCGCTGCTCGCTGGGCTGGCGCTCTACCACCTGCGCCCCAGCAGCACGGACTGGCAAACGCAGTTGCAGATCCCGCTGCCGGCCGCGCTGGCCCAAGTGCTCGATCACCAAGCCCGCGCCTACTTGCCCAGTGATTGGCACTTACGCTCAGGCGGCGCGCCCAGCACGGCCATCTCGGCTCAGGCCAAGCAAGCGAACGGGCCACAGCAGCCACAAGGCAAGGCCGCACTGCCGGCCACCACAGCAGCCGCCCATCCAGCCGTTCCCAATACCGTCCCGAGTAATGGCCGCGCCAGCCTGATCGTGCCCATTGGCATTGCCGCCGCCGTCGACTGGATCACTTCGCCCACGGTGGCGCGCCTGCTGGGCGGCACGCAGTGGAATACGCGCTATGGCCCAATGGCCTTTGAGTGGGATGCGGACAGCCAAACCCAAACCCTGGTGTGCCAGGCCTGCAGCGCCACGCTGCCAGCACTGGGCTCCAACCCAATCAGCCTGCCTGAGCTGCGCATTGCGCTGCAGCGCGAAGGCCCACACCTGCAAGGCCAAGCCCAGGCAGGCGCACTGCAAGCGCGCTGGACCGCGCTGCTGCAACGCCAGCAGCTAGACATTGACCTGCAGTTTGACGAGCAACCGATTCGCTCGGTGTTTGCCGCCTTTGCCGCGCAAATCCCCGAAGTGGAAAAGGCCCAGATTGACGGCACACTGGCCCTGCAAGTGCAGCTGAGCCTGCCCAGCTGGCAATTGGAGATGGCACCGCAGATCAGCGATTTTCGCGTTCAAGGACTGGGCACCGAGACCCTGCCCACGGCCCCGAACCACTGTCCACGCCGCAATGATTTGCCGGTCGACGTTAACGGTTTTCTGGCCCGCGCAGTCATTGCCACCGAAGACCAGCGCTTCTACCAGCACCCTGGCTACGACCTGGCCGCCTGGCAAGACAGCCTGCAACACAACCAAACGCGCAATAGCAGCAGCAACCCGAGCGACCCACAAGGCAAACCAGTGCAGCCGCTGCGCGGCGGCAGCACTCTGACCCAACAATTGGCCAAGTTTGTCTACACCGACGGCGACCGCACGGCCTTGCGCAAACTGCGCGAATTGCTCTACACCGTCGAGCTGGAGCAGACCCTGGGCAAAGAGGGCATTTTGCGGCAGTATTTGGAGCGCGTATATTGGGGCGAAGGCACTTGCGGCGCGCAAGATGCGGCAGAGCACTATTTTGGCCAGTCGCCCGACTCGCTCAATCCAGCGCAAGCGGCCTGGCTGGCCGCGATGCTGCACCGCCCCGACTACCACGCCCAACGCTGGACTAATACTGGCCGCATCGACGTGCGCCGCACGCAGTGGGTGCTGGACCAGATGCGCATGCTGCCGCCGCTGCGCATGAACCAGCGCGAGCGCCAGCGCTGGCAGCGCTTTGTCACTGAGAACGACTGGCGCAGAAGCCGCTAAAACCAGTCCTTGCCTCAATCCACTGCGCGCTTAGAGCCTGTTCAAAGTCGCGACGCAGTCGCGCAAGGCACAAAAAAGAGGCAGTGCAAGGCGCCTGTTGCAGCTCATACGTCTGTATGAGCAAAACGGGCAACGCCGCAAGGCGCTTTTTTGTACCTTGCCCTTCGGGTTGGAGTCCAAAAGGCACGCTGCTTTGTTAAAAATCCTCGCCGGGCAGATAGCCCGACTGCGGCTTTTGCCGCGCATCGTTTCCTTTTGGGCTCCAACGCGGTCTGCGTGGAGACTTTGAACAGGCTCTTAGAACGTGTTTACGATCTTAACGCAGCCCCAGCTGGTCCAAGCCTTGGCGCAAAGAATCAACCGTGCGGTCGACGTTCTGCCATTTCTCAATGCCAAACAGGCCTAAGCGGAAGCTGCGGAAATCCGCCCCTTCATCGCACATCAAGGGCACGCCCGATGCCGCCTGAATGCCCACACCCAGCCATTTTTTGGCGTTTTGAATATCTGGATCGGTGGTGTAGCTGACCACCACACCCGGCGACTCAAACCCGGCTGCGGCCACGCTGGGAAAGCCGCGCGATTGCAGCAAGGCACGCACTTCGCGGCCCAATGCGATTTGCTGCGTGCGCAAATACTCAAAACCCAGACTGTGCATCTCCAGCATGGTCTGCTGCAGCCGCAGCAAACCATCGGTGGGCAGGGTCGCATAGTAGGCGTGCTGGCCTTTTTCATAGCCTTCGGCAATGTGCAACCACTTCTTCAAATCACAGGCATAACTGCTGCTTTGCGTGGTCTCAATCGCAGCGCGCGCGCGCGCTGACAACATCACCAGCGCGCAGCACGGCGTGCTGCTCCAGCCTTTTTGCGGCGCGCTGATCAGCACATCGACACCCAGCTCCTGCATATCCACCCACATCGCACCAGAGGCAATGCAGTCCAACACCAACAACGCACCGACTTCGTGTGCGGCTTGGGCCAAGCCGCGGATATAGTCGTCCGTCAGCAAAATGCCGCTGGCAGTTTCACAATGCGGCGCAAACACCACCTTCGGCTTTTCTGTGCGAATGCTGTGCGCAACCAGCTCTCTATCTGCCGGTGCCCAAGGCGCTTGCGCACCCTCGCCCACCGGCTGGGCCTTGTGCACCACTACACCGGCGTTCGCGCCAAACTGGCCCACTTCAAAAATCTGCGACCAACGGTAGCTGAAAAAGCCATTGCGCACGACCAGTACTTTCTCGTTACCGGCAAACTGGCGCGCCACAGCTTCCATGCCAAAGGTGCCACTGCCAGGCACGATGGCCACGGCTTCAGCCCGGTAAACCTGCTTGAGGGTGCGGATGATGTCCTGCATCACGCCAACGAACTTCGTCGACATATGGTTCAAAGCGCGATCGGTGTAGACCACCGAGTATTCAAGCAAGCCATCGGGATCAACGTTGGGCAACAAGCCGGGCATACAAAAGTCCTGTTATGTGGGTTCGAATGCAAGAGCGCAGACCACGCCAACGCAGCAATTTGGCGCAGGCAGCGGTACAGCTGTGAGCATAACGCATGGCGCGCCACTGCACAGCGCCGTGATTGACCAAGCAAGCAGCCAACAGGCTTTATCATCAACAGCAGCTGCCCGTATTGAGGGAAGCCGCTCCCATCCACCCCCATCAAAAAAACCCAGCGCGTGAGCACCGATTTTTTGCAACAACTCCAGCAGCTCATTGAAGACGAGCAGGAGGTGGCCTATGCGCGCTTATTCGAGCTATGGCAGCGGCCCTTGGCAGACAAGCTGCGCAAAGGCATCAGCCAGGGCTTTGTCCAGCTGGACCCCGGCCCAGAGCCCGGCACGTTATGGGCCTGGCCCGATGGTTCGGAATCGCGCTTTCGCGAAGGCGATTTATTGCTGCTGCACCAGGGCGATGCGCTGACCCCGCTGGGGCGGCAGCTCAGTTTTGAGGCCGAAGACGAGTCGCGCTGGCTGCTGCGCGGCGAGCAGGCCGACCAGGTGCTCAAGGCCTACCAGTCGGGCGCATGCTACGCCGAGCCCGACACCCTGAACATGGCTGGCTACTACCGGCTCAGCCTGGAAGAGATAGGCAGCTCGCGCATTGGCCAGGAACTGCTGCTGCCGCTGCTGATGGGCCGGCTGGAGCCAACACTGGACGAAGCAGCCATGGACGAGGCCTTGCAGATCGCACGTCGCGAGCAGTTCAACGAGCGCCAGGCCGAGGCCGTCAGCTGGGCGCACGGCGCGCACCACATCGCCTGCATTCAAGGCCCGCCGGGCACAGGCAAAACCCGCGTGCTGGGCCTGATTGTGCGTTTGGCCGTCGCCTGTGGCGAGCGCGTGCTGGTCAGCTCGCACACCCACACGGCCATCAACAACGCGCTCAACGCCATCGCCGCCCACGGCGTGCCGCTGGTCAAGGTCGGCCGCAGCACGCAAAGCAAGGCCTTGCACGCGGGCATTGCCATGGTCGAGAAACTGGGCGAATGGCACGAACGCCCAGAGCGCCCAGGCCAGGGCTATGTGGTGGGCGCCACCCCGTTTGCGACCTGCTCCAGGCGCTTGCAAGACTACAGCTTTGACACCGTGGTGTTTGATGAAGCCAGCCAGATCACGCTGCCACTGGCGCTGATGGCCATGCGCAAAGCACGCCGCTATATTTTCATTGGCGACCAGCGGCAATTGCCACCGGTGCTGCTGACGCGCTCAGTGCTCGATGGGCGCCAGCACTCGGTCTTTGCCCACCTGACCCATGCAGGCGGCGACCATGTGGTGATGCTGGAAGAAACCTACCGCATGAACCAGTGGCTGGCCGCCTGGCCCAGCGGCCACTACTACGGCGGCCGACTGCAAGCCACAGGCAGCAACGCCCAGCGCCAGCTGCAGTTGGACTGGGCCGCCGTGCCGCAGCCATGGCAAGCAGCGCTGGCCGCAGACCAGCCGCTGGTGTTCATTCCAACCCGTGATGGCCAAGCCCGCACCAGCAACCTGGCCGATGCCGAGCTGGTCGCCGAGCTGTGCGAGGCCTTGCTAGGCGCGGGCCTGCCCGCGCATGCGATTGGCATCGTCTCGCCATTTCGCGCCCAAGGCCGCCTGATTCGCAAACAGCTGCAATGGCGGCTGGGCCTGCACAACGCGCGCCAGATTCTGGCCGATACGGTCGAGCGCATGCAAGGCCAGGAGCGGGAAGTGGTGATCCTGTCACTGGCCAGTGGCGACCACGATTTCATTGCCGCAGCCGCGGCCTTTCTGTTCCAGCCCGAGCGCATCAACGTCTCGATCACCCGCGCCAAAATCAAGCTGCTGGTGATTGGCCCCGAAGGCCTGGACGCCAGCGACATCGAACACCCAACGCTGCGCCGTTGGCTGCAGCAATACCAAAGCCTGCTGGCGCACTGCCACAGAGTGCCGCTGTAAAAATTTCTTGCAGCGCAAGTCCCTGTTTGGGCCTCACAAGCAAGCTTGCAATGCGCCTTTTACGCTTGGCGCTGGGCGTTTTGTAATCCAACAGCACACCGCTGTGTTAAAAACCGTCGCCGGGCTGCCAGCCCATTCGCGTTTTGTATGCCACACACCCTTTAGGCTCCCACGCGGTCGCGCCAAGACCGCCCAATGTTCTTTCGCATGGCCATCTTTATTCCCGAAAAACTCGCAACCGCAGGGGCCAAGGCCATCCACATCAAACGGGCGTTGAGCCAGCTCGACGACCATTTTGTCGTGCGCAGCCCGTTTCAGCGCCGCAGCTGGCTGCCGGACTTTCTATTGCAGCATGCCCAACGGGGCTGGCTGGCGATGGCGGTCTGCGATCTGGCGTTTGCGCATATTCCGTTTGGTCGCCGTTTGTTTGAGCCCAGCAAGCCTTCGGCTTTTGAGGCTTTGCTGCAAGACTTTCAGCAGTTTGACCAAGGCCGGGCGGCACCAGCGGCGAAGGCGCCCGCCCATGGTGCAACCAAGCCAAGCCTGCCCAAAGTCGTGCTGATGTGGCGCTGCAACCGCCAGGAAGTGCAGCACCTTGCCGCGCGTTTTGGTGCCACACATGGCCTGGTGTTTGTCTCCAAAGAGGCCTTGCAGGCCGAGGGCGCAGCGCTGCTGACAGGCCTTTTGGCGCCGCTTGACCTGCCGCAATCACAGGCACTGCTAACCCATTATTTTCCCGAGGCCGAAGTGCCAGCGCGTGCCACCACGCGCCGCCTGTTTGTGCGCGACAACCGCGCCAGCCTGGGCAAATTCTTTCTCGACTACAACCAGGAATGGGCCGCCAAACTGGATCTGCGCACACCGCAAGACAGTGACGAAGCCAGCGCCCACTTTTCACTGCGCCTGGTCAATGGCGTTGCAGGCAGCGGCAAAACCCTGATCGCCGTCGCACGCGCGATGCTGCTGGCTGAGCTCAATCCGGCACAAAAAATCGTCGTGCTGATCCACAACACGCCTGTGGTCGCCGACCTCAAGGCCAAGCTGATCCGCACGCATGGCGCGCTGCCCGCCAACCTCCGCATTCTGACCTTTTTCAGCTGGGCCACCAGCCAATGGATGCGCTTGTACGGCTACAAGCCGCACTTCGCCACCCCCAGCCAAATCAAACAGGTGCTGGCCAGCCAGCGCAGCGCCTGGCCGCAGTTGGCGCACAGCGATGCGCAATTGCTCGACGAGCTGGATTTCATCAACGACACCCTGCTGGAGAACGAGGCCCAATACCTGCAGGCCAACCGCACAGGCCGCGGCTTTGCGCTGCGCGAGAAAGAGCGCAGTGCGCTCTGGGGCTTGTACCAGGCCGTGACCCAGGCACTGGCGACCAGCCCCAACAAAAGCCTGCTGTGGAGCGCCTTGCCACGCGGCATTTGCCTGGCCGATGACCACCGCAAACTGGCCCTGGTCGATCATGTGCTGATTGACGAGGCGCAGTTTTTTGCGCCCGCATGGTTTCAGGCTGTGCGCCTGGGCATGCAAGGCAGTGGCAGCCTGTTTTTATGCGCCGACCCGAACCAGGGCTTTATGAAAAACCGCCTGAGCTGGAAAAGCGCAGGGCTGGAGGTGGCTGGGCGCACGAAAAAACTGCACCGCTCGTACCGCACGACGCAGGCGATTCTGTCGGCCGCCAACAGCTTGCTGCAACAACACACCAAGGCCGATGCCGAAGATTTTTTGCAGCCGGACTTGAGCGGCATGGAGCCTGGCCAGCCGCCAGTGCTGATCCACTGCGATTCGCAGCAGGACAGCATCGACCGCCTGCTCAATGAGATGGAGCTGGCGCTGCAAACGCCAGGCATCACAGTTGACAACATCTTGGTGGTGTTTGGCGATCCCCGCCTGCAGCAGCCGCTGTACGAGCGCTTGCGCAAGCGCTTTGGCGAACAGGCCGTTTGGTCTTTGAACCACGAAGACACGAAAAACGAACCACCGCATGGCCTGCAGCGCGACTACCTGCGCATGGCCAGCGTAGCCACGGCCACCGGCTTAGAAGCCGGTGTGGTGTTTTTGATTGGCATGGAGGCACTGGTGTCTGCCAGCGCGCACGCAGCCTGGCAAGCGCACCGCGAGCAGGAGGCTCGCACCGCCGCCACCGAAGCCCATGTGCGCAAACTGTATATGGCCATGACACGGGCCGGCCAGTCGCTGGTGTTACTGGCCAGCCAGCCGGTGGCAGCTGGCATTGCGCGCCATTTCAAGCAGATGTAAACACCTGCTCACCCTGCTTTACTCAGACTTGGCCGCCTGGCCCGCTTGCAAGGCCGTTTGAATCCAACCATCAAACGTCGCCTGGTGGGCCTTGATCCACGCATCGGTGTGGCGCGCCACGTCTTGCTGGCGGTTTTCGCCCTCGTTCATCAAGCGGTTCTGGCGGTTGATGTCGTCAATCGGCAGAGACATGATTTCAAACAATTTGGCAGCAGCCGGGTTGTTCTGCACAAACGTTTTATTGGCCAGAATGTACTGGTTGTTGATCGGAAAACCGTAGTTCTTGCCATTGGCCTGCGTGGTGTCGGTGCCCGCTTGCACGCCTGGCATCGCAGAGCGTGGCACCTCTAACCACACCACTTCCTGGCCTGGGCGCAACACATTGCTGAGCCAGTAGGGCGTCCACGCATAAAACAGCACCGGCTGGCCTTGCTTGAAGCGCGACAGCGTATCGGCAATCAGCGCCGGGTAATTGCCCTGCACGTAGTTGACGGTGTTGTTCAAATCAAAAGTCTTGAGCTGGTGGTTCACCACCGCTTCACCGCCCCAACCAGCGCTTGGGCCAACCAGATCGGCCTTGCCATCGCCATTGGTGTCAAACAGTTTGGCCAGTTTGGGATCGCTGAGCTGGCTCAGGTCCTTGATGCCATAGGCATCGGCGGTTTTTTTATCGATCATATAGCCCTGCGCGGCGCCACTGACAAACACACCCTCGCGCGACAAACGGGCCTCGCCCCCGGCGCTTTTGTAAAACTCAGCGTGGTGTGGGTTCCAGTGGTTGGCCAAGAACGTGGCATCGCCGTTGGCCACGGTCAAATGCGCCAGCGGGTATTCAATCTCTTCAATCGGTTGCACTTCGTAGCCCAGCTCAGTGAGTGCGCGCACCACCAATTGGGTCTGAAATGTCTCTTCTGCCAGGGAGCTTTGTAGCGGTAGCACCTTGACGCCTTTGCCGGGTAAATCGCTCGCGTGGACAAACGTGCCAGCAGCGATCAGTGTGGTCACCAGCAAAGTACGGGCAAAGTGGTTGAGCTTCTTCATGCGATCAAAATCCTTTCTCTTGTGAATAGATGCCTATGCATACGAGGTGCATGGGTCGCGCGCGCATCGTGCGTGCAACCGATTGTTTATAACTCACATTACATATTAAAGTCAAATTTCAGGCGCAAACGTCATAAAGGATCAGGCAGCCAATGCACTAGTAGTGCGACGCGCCTGGTGCAAGCAACGCTTCGCGTGCATCGCGGGCGTAGAGCCCGTGCAGCATTTGCAGCCAACGCACTGCGAATTGACAATTAAACTGACTAAAAACTGCTTCCGACCTGCATCACAGCACCGCTACCATCACAGTATTCGCCAGTGGTTTGTCCACCGTACTTCCCAGGCATAGCCCCCACACGAACAACATATGTCCATGGTCGCCCCTTTCCTCACCCCCACTGCGCTGCGCTCTGATGCAGCCATGCTGCTGCCGCTGTGCAGCACCGTGCGGGCCGGTTTTCCCAGCCCAGCGGATGATTTTTTGCACAAGCACATCGACATTGGCGCCGAGCTGGTGCGCCACCCGCACGCCACCTTTTTGCTGCGCGTGGCTGGTCGCTCGATGGAAGCCTTTGGCATTTTTGATGGCGACCTGGTGGTGGTAGACAAAGCCATCACCGCACGCCACGGCCATATTGTGATTGCCGTGATGGATGGCGAATTCACCTGCAAACAGCTCTACACCAAGGCCGGCAAAACCAAGCTGCTGGCTGGCAACCCGGAGTTTGAAGCGCTGGGGTTTCAAGAAGGCCAGACCATGGAGGTCTGGGGCGTCGTGACCTCGTGCATCAAACAATTCCCGATCTAGCCACTGCACACCAGCCATGACCGACCGCCCACCCCGCACCCGCCCCTTCAGCCGCCGCCAGCGTGCCGAGCCGCAGCTGACCTACCGCATCGCGCCCACGCTCAAGGCACTGGCCCAGGCCCTGCCGCAAGGCCCAGGCGTGTACCTGTTCTGGGGTGCTGAGGGCGACAAACTGCCGCTGTACGTGGGCAAAAGCATCCATATCCGCAAACGCGTGCAAGACCATTTGCGCAACCCCGAAGAAGCGGCAATGCTGCAGCAAACCCAGCGCTTTGAAGCCCGCCCCACCACCGGCGAAATTGGCGCCTTGCTGCTGGAATCGCAGCTGATCAAAACCTACCAGCCGCTGTACAACCAGCGCCTGCGCTACAGTCGCCAGCTGTGCAGCTGGTCCTTGGTGAATGGGCAACTGCAACTGGCACACGCCAACGCGATGGCCATGACCCCGTCTGCCCAATTATTTGGCTTGTACCGCAGCGCCCACGCGGCCAAAGAAGCGATTGCCACACTGGCTGACACGCATATGCTGTGCCTGAGTACGCTGGGCCTGGAGAAAGCCAGCCCCGGCAAGCCCTGCTTCAGGCACATGGTCAAACGCTGCGCCGGTGCCTGCTGCGGCAAAGAAACGCCAGAGGCGCACCTGGCGCGCTGCATCGCCGCACTGGAAGAGCTGCGGCTGCAAGCCTGGCCCTATGCTGGGCCGGTCGCGCTGGTCGAGCGCGCAGACACGCAGCAGCAGTGGCACGTGCTGGACAACTGGTGCTACCTGGGCAGCGCGCCCGACCAACACAGCGCGCAGGCCCTGGTCACGCCAGTCAAATCCTATGACGTAGACAGCTACAAAATTCTGGTGCGGCCGCTGATGCTGGGCCAGCATGAAATAGTGCCGCTATTGGCCCGCGACAAGATCGTAAACACGTTCTAAGGACGCGCACCATGTTTGCACTGGTTGACGGCAACAATTTCTACTGCAGCTGCGAGCGCGTGTTCCAGCCCTATTTGCAAAACCGCCCGCTGATCGTGCTGTCCAACAACGACGGCTGCGCCATTGCCCGCAGCGACGAAGCCAAGGCCCTGGGCATACGCATGGGCGCGCCTTATTTCCAGATCAAACACCTGGAAAAAACCGCCAACCTGGCCACCCGCTCGGCC
Source organism: Lampropedia aestuarii (assembly GCF_004803635.1). GTDB lineage: Bacteria > Pseudomonadota > Gammaproteobacteria > Burkholderiales > Burkholderiaceae_C > Lampropedia > Lampropedia aestuarii. Next base: position 26,970 of record NZ_SSWX01000020.1, read on the forward strand.
AACTTCACGCTGTACGGCGACATGAGCAACCGCATGATGGGCGTGGCCGCGCAAATGGGGCCCGAGCAAGAAATCTACTCGATTGACGAATGTTTCATTGGCCTGCACGGCCTGCCAACGAACAGCCTCACCGAACGGGCCTGGCACACGCACCGCCAAATTGCGCAGTGGACTGGCATTCCCAACTGCATCGGCATTGGCCCGACCAAAACGCTGGCAAAATTAGCCAACCACATCGCCAAATCGGCCGACCGCCAAATCAAGCCCTATCCGGCGATACTGGCCAAAGTCTGCAATTTTGCCGAATTGAACGACAGGCAAACAAGCTATCTGTTCCAAAAAATCGCCGTCAGCGAAGTCTGGGGCATTGGTAGGCGCATTGCACGGCAACTGCAGGCCGAAGGCATTCTGAGCATCTGGGACTTCATGCAACTGAGTGCGGCCACCGTGCGCCAGCGTTGGAGCGTGGTGCTGGAGAGCACCTGGCGCGAACTGCACGGCACGCCTTGCAGGCAACTGGAGGCCAACCCCGAACCGCGCCAGCAAATCGCCTATACCCGCAGCTTTGGCCACCCCACCACCGCACTGCCCGACCTCGAAAGCGCGATCACCACCTTCGCCACCCGCGCAGCTGACAAGCTGCGCAAACAACACAGCCAAGCCAGCCAGGTGCTGGTGTTTGCCAAAAGCAGCCCGTTCGCAACCAACACCGCCCCACATTCGCGCACTGTGGTGCAAGGTTTGAGTGAGCCAAGCAACAACACCGTCGCTCTGGTCGCAGCAGCGCTGGCGGCCTTGCGCAAGCTGTACCAGCCGGGTATTCGTTACAGCAAAGCGGGCGTGATGTTATTGGATTTGTGCAATGTGCCGCCGTGGGGGCAGGCTGGCAAAAGCCAGCGCGCATTGGATGAACAGGCAGGGGGCGACGCGCTGGATTTGGGGCTGCTTAACTCGCACGATGCAGCGCTTGTGCATGGCGCAGAGACCGAGCAGCTCAGTTTGGACTTTAGTCCCTTGGCCGCTCAGCAAGCGCACAGCCAACAACAAGCCAAGGCACAGCGCTTGATGACAGCGTTGGATGCGATTACCCACCGCTTTGGGCATGACACGGTGGTGCTGGCTTCGCAGCTCGATGGAAAGCGCGGCTGGCAGATGCGGCAGGAGCAAAGGTCACCGCATTACACGACTTGTTTAGGGGATGTGCCTGTTGTGAGGGTTTAGGCAGTTAGGCTGGCTTGCGGCCTTGGCTGGGCGCTTGCGTTGACGCTATCGAGCGCATGGCCGTGGGCATGTCTTCTACCTGCACGGATGGATTGACCGCCAAATACCTAAAGAGGCTATTGTCCACAGCACTTGGCAACGCGGCATGTCTCAACGGCGGTTGCCGTGGGCAGCTTTGCTGCCCACACTACGCAAAACCTGCTTAAAGACTTGGAATATTGCAGACCTGCTTGACGTCATGACGGAAGCTCAGCTGGAACACTTCAAGGGGCGCATTCTTTGGATTGGGTAGACAAAATTCGCCTGTAAATAACCACCTAGAGTTGTTGTCACCGCTATAGCCCACAAAAGCACTGTACTCCGTATGCGTCTCGAACAGGTCAGTGCCAAATGGTGCAAAGCATTCATTCAAAAGGATGTCTTTGGAGTTAAATTCAGCACTCATGACACTGACAAATTGATTCGTGGCAAGCGATCTTTCTGAAACAGAAATATAAACTCTGCTGTATTTATTGAAGTTTTCTTTAAACTCATTATTTCCAAAACAGACCTTGCCGCCATTTGCTTTGACCTCTAGCAAATCCAAACGATCCGGATGACCTCTAGGCACACAGCCAGCAACAGCCACAAATAATAAGAGAATTAAAATTAATCCACCCAACCTCACAATTACTATCCTACACACAAATTTCTACTGCTTTTACAACTCCCTCTCGCAAGTAGAAAATCTCTCAAAATAGACTCATACAAAGGAATAAGAGATTCGGAATTTTGATTACCGTAATTTTTAATTTTATTCATATAAAACCATTCACCAACACCACCATAATTCAATAAAAACCAATAATCAGCAATGATGCTGACTTGTTGCTCCATCCTATAATTCATCAGCGACTTCTGCACCGGACTACCAAAGGGAACCTCTCATAACCCCTAAAAACGCGAATTCATCGCTTGTAACTCATTGATTTAGTTGATGCGAATTTTTCGAGACTGAGGTTTTGAGAGGTTCCCCAAAGTCCAATTCATACTTATAAGACACCAACCCACTCACCATTCCACGAATAAAAACAGCCATTCCAGACTGATGCTGCCACACATGGCTCATTTCATGCATAAAAATATGCTGTCTTTGCATCGAAGATGATGAATAATCATTAGAATACAGTTCGCCATAGGCTGGCATGTAGATCATTCCATTAGGAGCCATCGCCACACGCTTGCCTTGCATATTAAAAGGCAAGTAACTTTCCTGAATGATACGAACTTGGCTGTAGGTGATGCTATGGCTGAAAATCTGAAAAGCCATATTGCGCTCCCCCTCTGCCAACGGCCTTTGCCTACGGCAGCGGTAGGATGCAGTAGGTGTCTGCAAGTCCCCCATTAAAAATTCTGCAGTTGATTCACAGATACGGGGAATCAATGGATAATTGCCAGGCATAATAATCCTTGCCATTGAATAAATGCACGCGACATCAATTAATTTTCAAATAATTTTTGCGCAAGAAATTATAGAATTTGGCCTCGACTTCATGGCGTGCCAGCTGAAATATTGACTATTTCTTGCATTCCTTGCACGGCATGCATCCTTGTACGGCGGATCAAGACCCGCCTTCTAATCACCCACAAGCTGCCCGCGATCTAACAAGGCCAGTTGCGCGGCCCCCAAGCTCGCCTCTGGCTCTCTCGGCTTGAGAAGTTTTGGTGAGTTGCGGTCTTGCTCAAACATGGACCCATCGCAGGTCAGCTGGAAGCCTTCTCACGCCTTGGCTGCCACAGGCAAGCGGAACAGCGCGCCTGGCGCGGTGTCTTCAACATGGTGTCCCTATCTGTCTCAACCACATTGGCTGCCCCACCAGCAAGCTGTCAACGCGAACTCGGGCAAATTCACTGCCCTGCCCCACGCGCCATCCTTAGCGCTACATGCTTAGCGCGCCAATTCTTGCCGCACAATCTCAGCCCCAGCACTGAGCGCATGCAGCTTGCCGCGTGCCACCGCGCGCGGCAGCGGGGCCATGCCGCAGTTGGTGGACGGATAGAGTTTGTCGGCATCGACGAACTGCAGCGCCTTGCGCAAGGTATTGGCCACTTCGTCTGCGGTCTCAATCGTGTTGGTGGCCACATCAATGGCGCCCACCATGACTTTTTTGCCGCGAATCAGCTCAATCAAATCCATCGGCACATGCGAGTTCTGGCATTCCAGCGAGACGATGTCGATAGTCGATTGCTGCAGCTTGGGGAAGGACTCTTCATATTGACGCCACTGCGAGCCCAGCGTTTTTTTCCAATCGGTATTGGCTTTGATGCCGTAGCCGTAGCAAATGTGCACGGCGGTTTCGCATTGGAGCCCTTCGATGGCACGCTCCAAGGTGGCGACGCCCCAGTCGTTGACCTCGTCAAAGAAGACGTTGAAAGCAGGCTCATCGAACTGGATGATGTCTACGCCTGCAGCTTCCAGCTCTTTGGCTTCCTGGTTGAGGATTTTGGCAAATTCCCAGGCGAGCTTTTCGCGGCTTTTGTAGTGGTTGTCGTACAGCGTGTCGATCATCGTCATAGGGCCAGGCAGCGCCCATTTGATCGGCTGCGTGGTTTGCTGGCGCAAGAATTTCGCATCTTCAACGAACACCGGCTTTTGGCGTGCGACCGCCCCCACCACAGTGGGAACGCTGGCATCGTAGCGATTGCGAATACGCACGGTTTCACGTTTTTCAAAGTCCACGCCTTCAAGGTGCTCAATGAAGGTGGTGACAAAATGCTGGCGGGTTTGCTCGCCATCACTGACGATATCGATGCCCGCTTGCAATTGCTCTTGCAATGCGACTCGCAAAGCGTCTTGCTTGCCTTCGATCAGTGCATCGTCCTGCAACTTCCAAGGCGACCACAGCACCTCTGGCTCGGCCAGCCAGGCAGGTTTTGGCAAACTGCCTGCTGTCGACGTTGGCAATATTTTTTTCATAAGCAATGACCTTGTTAATCTGGTAAATCAAACTGCATTTTGCGCAGACCACTGCTGCAAAATATGTTGGTAGGGCTTGATAAAGTGTTCCTCGGTGAACTTGCCTTGCTCGACGGCCAAGCGGCTGCGCTCTTCGCGGTCGTAGACAATTTGCGTCAAGGAGTGGTCTTTGTTCTTCAAGCTAGGCTGGTAGCAATTGCCTGCAACGGAATTGGCGTTGTAAATCTCTGGACGGTAGATTTTCTGGAATGTCTCCATCGTGCTGATGGTGCCGATCAACTCCAAATTCGTGTAGTCACTGAGCAAATCACCGCAGAAATAAAATGCCAATGGCGCCGAACTATTTGGCGGCAAGAAATAGCGCACTTGCAGACCCATTTTTTCAAAATACAGGTCGGTTGAAGACCGTTCGTTTTGTTGGTATTCAACCCCCAAAATAGGATGCACATTGCCGGTGCGGTGGTAGACCTTGCTGCTGGATACGCTCAGGCAAATCACCGGCTTTTTGTGAAAGTGCTTTTTATAAGCACTTGAATTCACAAAATTTTTGAACAACTTACCATGTAAATCGCCGAAATTGTCGGGCATGCTGAATTCACTTTTATTTTTATTGTGATCCAGCAACAGGACGCTAAAATCATAATCGCGCACATAGGAAGAAAAGTTATTGCCTACCAAGCCGTCAATGCGCTGACCGCTGTGGCGGTCAATAATCGTTGTCTTAAGCACTTCAATAACAGGAAATGCCTCGCCCTTGCCTTCCACATCCAGATCGACCGAAACAATGTCCAACTCGACCGAATAACGATCCGCCTTTGGATTATCCCAATTGGCCAAACCATTGAATCGGTTATCGATCATTTGCAAGGTATTGAGCAAATTATCTTCGCGACTGGCACCACGCGCCAAATTCGCAAAATTGGTGGTAATACGCGTATTATTCGATGGACGGTAATTACCATCAAATCGAATACTTTTAATACCAAACTCAAAACTTGCAGCCATTACGACCTCCCGCCAAATATCCAATTTCAAAACTGAATGGATTCTATGCGGCGGTCACTTGCAAGTACAATGAAATAACTTCATTGAAGCATTAGCTGTATTCATGGCGTTGGGCACGGGGGATTTTGTCTCTGAATAGCGCCGCTCAAACCATGCCCAATAACCAGCGCAGTCACTTGACTCGGCTGCGTATCTACGCCATCAGCTTGTCCGTCAGGCCCACGCCGCAGCGCGCACGCGTGAAGTCCTGCAATGGGCCATATTCGATCTGGCAGGCAGTGCTGCGCAGCGCATCAAAAGATGCCGACCTGGTGCATACCGCTGGCGGATCGAACGGCTGCCGCGGAGAGCGACGCGCACATCGCCACTGCTGCGCCCGAACCGCACGATGTTGTGTGACGGCCCAATTGCGACACATTAGCCCATGGTGCCGCTGACACCGACAAAAATGGTTGTCATAACCAGCCCCTTGTTCCAAGAGACCGCAACCAAACCCGCTTGCACTGCAACAGCTGGCCATGGCGCTTGGAATGGAGCCAAACTCGCGCTCAGGCCTTCAGCTGTAAATTGCGCCCAGCAAGCAAGCCCACCCACACCGCACACAAAGCCAGCAAAGCGCACAGGCCAAGGGGCACCAACCAGCCGCCCAGCCCATCGTGCAAAGCACCCATGGCCATCGGTCCAGCGGCGGCCAGCAAGTACCCCATGCATTGCGACATCCCCGACAGCGCCGCAGCTTGTTGTGCATTGTGGCTGCGCAGGCCCACAAAGCTCAGGCCCAGAATCATGCCAGCGCCAGTGCCCAAGCCAAACAAAACAGACCACAACAGCGACCACTGCGGCCAGACCATCAAGCCGAGCAAGCCGATCAAGGACAAGCCGGCCGTGGCCGCTGCAGGCACACGCTGGTCAGACAATCCACGCAATAAACGCCCCATGAACAAGGCAGGCACGGCCGTTGCCAGTTGCAGCACACCATGCAGCGATCCCGCATAGTCCGGGGCTTGGCCTGCATCAATCAAAACAGTGGGCAACCAGCCGACGACCACATAGTAGATGGTGGAATTCAAACCCAAAAACAAGGTGACCTGCCAGGCCAGCGCCGAACGCCAGACCGAGCCAGCCTGTGCCAGCGGGGCTGGGTCTGCCGCAGGTATATGGCGCTGGCGCAATTGGCTGGTCCAAACGGCCATAGCCGCCAGCGGCAGCACAATGAACGTGCCCAGCGCGATCTGCCAGCCCCAGGCGCGTGTCAATGGCACGACCACCGCCGAGCCCAAGGCCGCCGCAATCCCCATCGCCAGCACATAGGCTGACGTGAGTGAGGCCACCTGCTGCGCGAAGTCGCGTTTGACCAGGCCGGGCAGCAACACATTGCCCACGGCAATGCCCATGCCAATCAGCATCGTGCCCAGATACAGCAACCAGCCGGGCCCGAGCGAGCGCAAGACAATGCCCAGCGCAATCGCGACCATTGCGCCAAACAAGCTACGCTCCAGCCCAAATGCACGCGCGAACAACGCACTGAAGGGGGAGAGCAAGGCAAAAGCCAGCAAGGGCAAGGTGGTCAATGCGCCCGCTGCCACGACACCCAAATCCAAACCATGCTGGATCGCGCCCAGAACAGGCGGCAAGGCAGTGACTGGCGCACGCAAGTTCGCGGCGATCAGAAAAATACCAACCAACAGCAGTGCGCTGCTGGTCGTGCGAGAGGCTAAGAAAGAACGCATGGCATCAAGGTAAATGGCGACCCCTGCACATTAGCCTGCAATTTTCTGGAAGAATATAGAAGGAATGACAATCAATCGCTAAAAAATGACAAGCAGCACTCTTAGCCTATCTTTGTGCGCCTTTGATCCGGATTTAGACCAACGGCCCGCCATTGCTTTAGAGCTTGATGTGCAACACAACGACGTGGAGCAACCCCTGCACCAGCACCGCAAAGGCCAGCTGATTGTGGCGCTGCATGGCGCGGCGCAGTGCGAAGTGCCGGGCGGCTTGTGGATGGTGCCACCGCAACACGGTGTCTGGATTCCGGGCGGCACTCTGCACAGCAACCGCGTCACCCACAATGCCCATCTATGCCTGTTGTTTGTAGAGCCGGGCACGGCTGACTTGCCAGACAAATGCTGCACGCTCAGCATCACGCGCCTGGTGCGCGAATTGATCCGACACTTGGCGCACATAGGCCCACACTACGCGCCAGGCAGCGCCAGCGAGCGCTTGGCCTTGGTGCTGCTCGAACAATTGGCCGATGCCCAAGTCGAGCAGTTGCACTTGCCGATTTCAGAACACCCCAAGATTCGCCGTATCGCCAATGCTTTGGCGCTGGATCCATCGGACCGGCGTACGCTGGGTGCATGGGCGAGCGAGCTGGCCATGAGCGAGCGCACCTTGGCGCGGCTGGTGCAGCGCGAAACCGGCTTGAGCTTTGGCCGCTGGCGCCAGCAATGGCATTTGGTGGTTGCGCTGCGCCAACTCGCCTCGGGCGCCGCAGTGCAGCAAGTGGCGGGTGATTTGGGCTATGACTCGGTCACGGCCTTCATCACCATGTTCAAGAAAGCCTTAGGCGCCTCGCCCACGCAGTACTTTGCGGCGCTGCGTTGAGTGTAAAAGCCTGTTCAAAATCTCCACGCAGTCGCGCAAGACTCAAAAAGGTGGCAGCACTAGGCGCCTGTTGACGCTCATACGTGTGTATGAGCAAGACGGGCAGCGCAGTAATGCGCTTTTTTGAGCCTTGCCCTTCGGGTTGGAGTCCAAAAGACACGCTGCTTTGTTGAAAATCCTCGCCGGGCAGCTAGCCCGACTGCGGTTCTAGCCGCGCATTGCATCCTTTTGGGCTCCAACGCAATCTGTAAAAAGGGCGAAAACACGTTCAAAGATGGATTGCCTCCAAAAAACTCGCTAAAAAGTCAAGGCAATAACCTATGAAAGACAGGTTGTGGAGCCCAATGTGCGAGCGGCCATCTTGAATCAATTCATTGACTTGGAAGGCCCCAAGAAGGTCACTGCGGGATCACTGCCCCTGCGGCTGGGCAGCGCAGCCTCTTTTTTGTGCCTAGCGCGGCTGCGTGAAGATGGTGAACAGGCCCTTAAGGTTTGGGCCCCACAGTGAACTCAAAACTGCCCACACCTTCAACGCCACCAGACACCACATCGCCGGGCTGCAAAGCGCCCACGCCCGATGGCGTGCCGGTGTAGATCAAATCGCCTGGTTGCAGCTGCACCGATTGCGAAATGTAGCTGATCACATCGGCCACAGGCCAGATCAGCTCGTTCAAATCGCCCTCTTGCCTGACCTCACCGTTGACCTCAAGCCACACACGGCCTTCGCTGGGGTGGCCGACTTTGTCAACCGGCAGCAATGGGCCGCAAGGCGCAGAGGCATCAAAGCCTTTGGCCCAATCCCAGGGGCGGCTCATTGTCTTGGCCACATCCTGCACGTCGCGGCGGGTCAAATCCACACCTACGCCATAACCCCAGACCAAACTCAAGGCTTGCTCAACGGGCACGTTGCGGCCAGTGCCACCAATGGCCACGACCATTTCAATCTCATGGTGCAGGTTGTTGGTCAGGCTTGGGTAGGGCACCACACCGCTGGCAGGCACGACCGCGTCAGACGGCTTGGCGAAAAAGAACGGCGGCTCACGGCTCGGGTCATTGCCCATCTCACGCGCGTGGGCGGCGTAGTTGCGGCCAACACAAAACACCCGGCGAATTGGAAACAGCGCGGCTGTTTCGGCCACTGCCACTGCGGCCTGTGCAGGGGGCGTAATCACGTACTTGCTCATCGTCTTTGTCTTTATCGAGAGATGGTTGAAAACTGCAGCCAACGAAAACTCTGCAAAACTTCCTAGCTACTTTGGCTGCTTATGTGCTCTGGCTGCTTATGCGCCACAGCTCGTATTTTGATTTCATTGTGGCAAAAAGAAAATCAATTATTATTTTCCGAATTCATCAAAATGATTGATCAATGCTCAAAGAACTGAAATCCCTCATTGCCGTCTCTCATGAAGGCACGTTTGCAGCAGCGGGCCAGAAAATCGGCTTGACCCAGGCAGCCATCAGCGCGCAAATGAAACGGCTGGAGGAGGAGCTCAACCTGGTCCTGTTCGAGCGCAACGGCCGCGCCGCGCAGCTCACGCCCGCTGGCCATACGGTATTGCTACAAGCCAAGGAAATTGTCGGCCTGTGCCAGGAACTGGGCACAGACAAGCCCCCCACTGCTCCCGCACAACAAACCATCCAGCTGGGCGCGATTGCCTCGCTGCAAAGAACCATCTTGCCGGCGGTGCTCGCCCAGGTGCACAACCAGCACAGCGGTTGCAGAAGCCGGATTGTGCCGGGCGTATCACTCGATCTCTACAACATGGTCGACTCTGGCGAGCTGGATCTGGCTGCCATCATCAAGCCGCCGTTCTCGCTGCCCTCCGAGTTGCGCTGGACCACGCTGGCCAGCGAGCCGTTTGAGCTGATTGCCGCCAAAAAATGGGCGGACCACGACTGGGAAAGCCTGCTGCGCACGCAGCCCTTTATACGCTACGACCGTGTGTCATTTGGCGGACGGCAAGTCGACCGGTTCTTGCGCAAAAACAAAATCCACCCGCACGAGATCTGCGAGCTCGATGAACTCGATGCGATCACCGAGCTGGTCAGACACCAGGTTGGCATCGCCTTGGTGCCCAAAACCCTGTCGCAACCGCACTGGCCCAGCGACATTCAGGCCTGGTCGCTGGGCGACAAAGGCTTTCATCGCGAGGTCGGGCTGGTCCACCGGATCTCACACGCGCCCAGCAGCGCCATGCAAACCATGCTGGCCATTTGGCCGCAACTGGTGCAAGAGCAAATGGCCCAATCTGTGGCGCCATGAGCAAACGGCGCAAAACAAAAAGGCGGCTCAAGAGCCGCCCAACGCCACCCCTTTCAGAACGTGTTTACTTGGCAAACAACTGGCCCATGTCTTGAAAGGCCTTGAACTCCAGTGCATTGCCGCATGGGTCGAGCAAGAACATCGTCGCCTGCTCCCCGACTTGGCCTTTAAAACGCACATAAGGCTCAATCACAAACTGCACACCGAATGAGCGCAGGCGCTCAGCCAGCGCCTCCCATTCAGGCCAACTCAACACAATACCGAAATGCGGCACCGGCACATCGTGGCCATCGACCGGGTTGGTGTGCGCGCTTTCTTGGGCTGCAGTCAGCGGGTGCTCGTGGATCACCAACTGGTGGCCATAAAAATTGAAGTCCACCCATTGCGCGCTGGAGCGGCCCTCCTCAAGACCAAACACTTCGCCATAAAAACGGCGCGCAGCGGCCAAATCGTGCACAGGAATAGCCAGATGAAAAGGAGAGAGTTGCATCGCAGGTACCTTCTAAGAGATCGTAAACACGTTCTAATGTGTGAATCAAGACACAAGCAATGGTAGAGATCTCACTCACAAAAACAAGCAATCATTTTTTCTACGATGAATCATTTTTTTTGATGAATCCAACACCATCGGATTCAATGGCTTCGGAGGGTGGGCAGCTGTACTGCCCACGCGGATGGCGCGAGCGGCTCACACCCGCGAACCCCGCGCAGCCGGTCAATCGCCCCCCAAATCGCAGCCCATACAGTACGTTCAAGCCATGAGGCTCAAGCGCCACGCCTCCTGCCATTCGCTGCCAAGCATCCGCCTGTGGGGCTAAAAACCATCACGGCGCTCAAGCCGCCTGCAACAAGCCCCCACGGTCTTGTGCAGCAGAACATTCTTTTTACTACTCTTATTAGATAATAGCGGCTTACTACAAGTCCAACCCCACGAGTTCCCACCATGCTAGCCCACGAATTGGAGCTGCTTGCGCCTGCGCGCACAGCCGATATTGGCATTGAAGCCATCAACCACGGCGCTGACGCCGTCTACATTGGTGGGCCCGCTTTTGGCGCACGCGCAACGGCAAACAATGACCTGGCCGATATTGAGCGGCTGGTGCGCCACGCACACCGCTTCAACGCCAAAATTTTCATCACGCTCAACACGATCTTGCGCGACGATGAGCTTGAAGGCGCGCGCCGCATGGCCTGGCAAATCTATGAGGCCGGTGCCGACGCCCTGATCGTGCAGGACATGGGCTTGCTGCAACTCGATTTGCCGCCGATCCAGTTGCATGCCAGCACGCAAACCGACATCCGCACCCCCGAAAAAGCCCGCTTCATGCAAGATGTGGGGTTTTCTCAAATCGTGCCAGCGCGGGAATTGACGCTCCAGCAAATCGCAGCGATTCGCGATGCCATCGACATCAACCGCACAACCATTGAATTTTTTGTGCATGGCGCGCTGTGCGTGGCCTACAGCGGCCAATGCTTTATCAGCCATGCGCATACCGGCCGCAGTGCCAACCGGGGCGACTGCTCACAGGCCTGCCGCCTGCCCTACCAGGTGCAAGACGACAAAGGCCGCTTCATCGCCTACGACAAACATGTGCTGTCGATGAAGGACAACAACCAAAGCGGGAATATGCGCGCACTGGTCGATGCGGGTGTGCGCAGTTTCAAGATTGAAGGGCGCTACAAAGACATGGGCTATGTGAAAAACATCACTGGCCACTACCGCAAGCTGCTGGACGAAATCATTGAAGAGCGCGAACTGGGCGAGGCACCACTGCGCCGCGCCTCCAGCGGCAAGACCACGCTGCACTTCACGCCAGACCCGAACCAAAACTTCAACCGCGAATTCACCGACTACTTTGTTGGTGGCCGCAAAGAAGACATTGGCGCATTTGACAGCCCCAAAAACCCCGGCACAGCCATTGGCTGGGTCACGGCGATTGCCAAAACAGGCGATGCCAGCGCCCACAGCGCCAGCAAAAGCCTGCACAAACATGGCAAGTCGCCAAAAACACCGCAGGCCCCAGCCTTCAATGCTGGCGAGAGCTGGGTCGAAATCCAATTGCAAGACCCACAAGCCATGCTGTCCAACGGCGATGGCCTGTGCTATTACGACCTGCACAAAGAGCTGGTCGGCATGGCGATTGACCGCGCCGAGCCTGCGCCCAGCAAGCAGCCCGGTCTGTGGCGTGTCTGGCCCAAGGATGCGCTCAGCAGCCTCAAAGACCTGCGCAAAGATCTGGAGATCAACCGCAACCGCGACATGAACTGGATCCGCATGATGGAGCGCCAGTCCAGCGAGCGCCACATCGGCCTGTGGGCCCAACTGCAAGAGCCTCGCCCAGGGCAATTGCAATTGCTGCTGACCGATGAGGACGGCTACACCGGCACGGCACAGGCCGAACACGCCCAGCAACTCGCCAACGAGCCTACACAAGCGGCGACCACGATTGCCAAGCAACTCAACCGCTTTGGTAATACCGCCTTCCATGCGCTGGATGTGCAAGTGCAATGCAAGCAGCCATGGTTTTTGCCAGCCTCACAACTGAACCAACTGCGCCGCGACGCACTGGCCCAGCTAGAACACAACCGCGCTGCCGGCTACAAGCGTCCAGAACGTGCCGCACCGGTTGAGCCGCCAGTGCCCTTCCCCGAAGACACACTGACCTACCTGGCCAATGTGCTGAACCACCAGGCCCATGACTTCTACATCAAACACGGCGTGCAAGTCGTGGATGCGGCCTATGAAGCCGACCAGGAACTGGGCGAAGTCAGCCTGATGATCACCAAACACTGCGTGCGCTTCTCCATGAGCCTGTGCCCCAAACAGGCCAAAGGCGTGATTGGCGTCAAAGGCACGATCAAGGCTGAGCCGCTGCATTTGATCAACGGCAAAGAAAAGCTCACCTTGCGCTTTGACTGCAAACCCTGCGAAATGCATGTGGTCGGCAAAATCAAACCCGGTGTGCTGCAACAGCAAAAACAGGCTGTGGCGCAATCGCGCAGCCAAGGCGTGCCGATGACGTTTTACCGCAAGCGTCCGGCCCACTTGTAAAGTGCCACCCAAGCCAGCGCCTCAATCCTGAGGCCGCGCTGCACTTTGTCTGGCCCAGCCCTCGCCTATTGCCTGGGCGCGGGCGGTCATCGCGGCCACCAAACTCGGCAAATGCCGCTCAGGCATGCGGTTTGCGACTGCAATCACGGCCAGGCCTGCCACGACTGCGCCCTGCGGGCTGAATACCGGCACGACAAGGCATGGATATAGGGCGCGACGCCTACAGGCACACAGGCAAAGCCCCTGTCTCTGGTTACGGCTACGCGCTCACGCAACGCTTCAGGCGCAATATCCAGGCTTTGGAGCTTGCTGGCATTGCGCTGCATGATCTCGTTGATACCGGCGTTATCCTATCCCGCCAATGCTGCGTTGATACTAGGTGGGTGGCCCTTCAAACCGGCCGAGCTCACGGTCGATATGCGCCGCATTGACGCGATTGTCAGCAAAACGGTGAGGTGGAAGAAGCGGTCTGGCCTCCGGTATGCTCAACCACCCAGCTTAGAGCCTGTTCAAAATCGCCACGCATTCGCGCAAGACACAAAAAACGCAGCAGCCATGCTGTCTTGCTGCTTGCGCTTGGCCGCGTTTTGTTTCGGCTGGTCACATTGTTTAAAAAGTGACATGCATATTCAAACAAATGCCTATTGCTATCTTTTCAGATGGTGCGAACATGGCTTGTGATCGATTGAATTTCTTTTTTATTACTTTGACTGCGTATTAATTTATGTCTAACTACCACAACCTCATCGGGGGCCAGTGGCGTGCAGGCCACAGCACCAGCTCCAATATCAACCCCAGCAATTTGGCCGATGTCATTGGCGACTACGCGCAAGGCGACGCCAGCGACGTGCAAACGGCCGTGGCCTGCGCCAAAGACGCTTTTGCCAGTTGGTCCCACTCCTGCATCCAGGCACGCCACGACGCGCTGGACAAGATCGGCCATGAAATCCTGAGTCGCAAAGACGAATTGGGTGAACTGCTGGCCAGAGAAGAAGGCAAAACACGCTCCGAGGCCGTCGCCGAGGTCATGCGCGCCGGTCAGATTTTCAAGTTTTTTGCTGGCGAATGCCTGCGCCTGTCAGGCGAAGCCCTGCCCTCAGTGCGCCCGTACGTCGGCGTAGAAATCAGCCGCGAGCCCTTGGGCGTGGTCGGTCTGATCACACCCTGGAACTTCCCGATGGCCATTCCGGCCTGGAAGATTGCTCCGGCCCTGGCCTATGGCAATTGCGTGGTGTTCAAGCCCGCAGAACTCACACCAGGCTCGGCCTGGGCGCTGGCTGAGATCATCCATCGCAGCGGCATTCCTGCCGGGGTTTTCAACCTCCTGATGGGCCGAGGCCGCGTGATTGGTGAAGCACTGGTCAACCACCCGGATGTCGCAGCCATCAGCTTCACTGGCTCAGGGGCCGTTGGCCGTGGTATTGCGCTGCGTGCCATCGAGCTGGGCAAAAAATTGCAATTGGAGATGGGCGGCAAGAATCCGCAAATTGTGCTTGATGACGCCAACCTGGCCCAGGCCGTCGAGTTGTCGGTGCAAAGCGCGTTCTACTCCACCGGCCAGCGCTGCACAGCAGCGAGCCGCTTGATCGTCACCCAAAAAATCTACCCGGCCTTCATTGAGGCCATGCAGGCACGCATGGCCCATTTGAAGATCGGCTCTGCCTTGGCCAAAGACACCGACATTGGACCAGTGGTCAGCCAAGCGCAGCTCGAGCAAGACCTGTCGTATGTGACGATTGCCCGCGAAGAAGGTGGCAAATTACTCAGCGGCGGCCAGCGGGTGAACTGCCACAGCGGCAGTGGCGATAAAGGCTACTTCATGGCACCAGCGCTGCTCACCGACACGCACCAGGCCATGCGCATCAACCGCGAAGAAGTATTTGGCCCAGTGGCCAGTGTGATGCGCGTCAAAGACTATGAAAGCGCCTTGGCAGCGGCCAACGACACGGTGTTTGGCCTCTCAGCAGGCATTGCAACCACCAGTCTGAAGTACGCCACGCACTTTAAACGCCACAGCCAAGCGGGCATGGTGATGGTGAACCTGCCCACAGCCGGGGTCGACTACCACGTACCGTTTGGCGGACGCAAAGGCTCTAGCTATGGCCCGCGCGAGCAAGGCCACTACGCGCAGGAGTTTTACACCACCGTCAAAACGGCTTACACCATCGCTTGATGGCTCGGCGGCGGTCATGCAGTGCATGTCATGCTCCCTGGCCGCCTTGAACAGCTTCGTTGTTTGAGCCTTGCGCGACTGCAGAGCGATCATGCGCTGGTTTTTGACTCTTGGCTGTTGCCACGCGCCGATAGCCCTCCATCTCTGGGCCAACACACGCACTTCTCGCACTATCATAGGCAGCACCCACGCGGCATGGCATGCCATGGCCCAAGCAATCAACCGCGTAGGCAAGTCACATGGTGTCAGAGTTGAAGGAAATGCATGTTGCAAGAATTTTTCGGCGCGATTGATGGCTATTCTTGGATCGTTTTGGTCTGTATTTTTGCTGGCCTGAGCCTGGCCGCCTGTCTTGGTAAATTCAGCTGGGGCAGCAGACACCAGCACGACTCATCCACCGCTGCCGAGCTGCAGATTGTGCTGGGTGCGACCCTGTCCTTGTTTGGTTTGTTGGTGGGCTTTTTGGTGAGCGTGGCAATCAACGGCTACAACAGCCGTGTTGCGGCTGAAGAAAACGAAGCCACAGCCATTGGCAATGCCTTCCAGCACACCAGCTTGCTGCAAGAGCGCTACCAGGCGCCGGCAGAGGCCATGCTGCAAGACTATTTGCGTTTGCGCATTGCCTTCTTTGAAGCCAGCAACGACCAGCAACGCGCACAACTGCGCCTTGAATCCATGCAGGTGCAAACGACAATGTGGGAATTCATTAGCCAGTTGGCCCAACGCCAACCAGACCCTGTGATCGCCAAGGCACTCACGGTCAGCAGTGAACTCTACGTCAGCCAACAAAAAACGGTGGCCAGTTGGCGCCACCAAATACCGATTGCAGCCTGGACCATCTTGGTGATCTTTGGCTTGTGTTCGAACTACCTGATCGGCAACAACATCCGGGGCAAAAGTGGTCGCAACCGCCTGTTGTTCTTTATGCCTGCCGTGACTGCATTGACCCTGTTCATGATTGCCGAGATTGACGCGCCTGGCAAAGGCGTCATCCATGTGACGCCCGAGAACCTGAAAGACATTCTCTACATGCTGGAGCACCGCGCGTTGATGCAGTAATGTGCAGCCCGCCATGGCCGCTTGGCTATGGGACAATAGCCGTCTTTCTCACCCATGCGCACACCATGTGCACATGCTTAAAAGCACTTACTTGACGTTTTAGAAGGAGCGCCCCATGTCATTGGCCATGTATATCGTGCTGGACCACCCCGAGCCCGGCTTTGACACTTTTGTCGATGGCAAGGCATTGGCCAGTGCTGCCGACGAACTCAATGACTTGTGTGAGCAAGAAGGCCTGGAGCCGCTGGACTCGTTCGTTGGCCAAAGCGAAAGCGAGCTCGATGGCTTCTCCGACGACCGGCGCGATGCCAATGAAGACGACGAAGATCCCTGGGCGCAGGACAGCGCCGAGGAAGCAGCCGACTGGTGGGACGCGGCCGAAGGCGTGGCCTGGATCAATGCGGTGATCGAATTGATCGAAGAAAACCCCGATGCACTGGAAGACCCCGATGGGGTTCTGGGTGATCTGGGCGACTTCTTGCACGTGCTGGAAAAAGCCCAGGCTGCCCGTATCCGCTGGCATTTTGCCTGGGATTTCTAAGAACGTGTTTACGATCTAAGAGCCTTTGATCGCCCAACAATAAGACCTGCTTCCAGCATCACTGCGCACGCTGGAGGCAGAACGCCCAGCTAGCATTGCCATGCAGACGCTTTTCTCTGCGCAATGCAACCGCCGCAAGGCAGAAATGAGATTTGGCATGAGTGTGGAATCCGCCTACCAAGCCGTATTGGCAGAAAAAGGCTACACAGCTGACCCCGCGCAATTGCGCGCCGTGGCCGCTTTGCAGCGCTGTGCCAATGAGTGGGCCGAATACAAAAACAAGCGCTCGAACCGCCTGAAAAAACTGGTCAACCGCCCAGACATCCCCAAAGGCGTGTACATGTACGGTGGCGTAGGCCGTGGCAAAAGCTTTTTAATGGAGTGCTTTTTCAAGGAAGTGCCGATCCAGCGCAAAGTGCGCCTGCACTTTCATGAGTTCATGCGCGAAGTGCACCGCGAACTGCATGCCATGCAAGGCACGCAGGACCCGCTGGACAAACTGGGCGCACAGATTGCCAAGCGCTACAAACTCATTTGCTTTGATGAATTCCACGTCGCCGACATCACCGATGCGATGATTCTCCATCGCTTATTGGTGGCCTTGTTTGACAACGGCGTGGGCTTTATTACCACCTCGAACTTCAAACCCGACGAGCTCTACCCGAACGGCTTGCACCGCGACCGCATTCTGCCTGCGATTGCCTTGCTCAATGCACGCATGGAAGTGGTCAACGTCGACAACGGCACCGACTACCGCCGCCGCACGCTGCACCATGTCGAGCTCTACCACTGCCCGAATGGCCCAACAGCTGATGCTGCCATGACGCAGGCGTTTGACAGCCTGGCCGAAATTGCCGACGAAGAGCCAGTGATGCGGATTGAATCGCGCAGCATCACTGCTAAGCGGCGTGCCGGAGGCGTGATCTGGTTTGACTTCAAAGAGCTGTGCGGTGGGCCACGTTCACAAAACGACTACCTGGAAATTGCCAACCAGTTTCACACGGTGATGGTCTCGGACATTCCGCAAATGTCGCCCAATTTGGCCTCAGAAGCGCGGCGCTTTACGCTGCTGGTCGATGTGCTGTATGACCGCTGCGTCAAACTCATCGTCTCGGCTGCAGTGTCGCCTGAGCAGCTCTACCAGCAAGGGCCACTGGCACACGAATTCCCGCGCACGGTCTCACGCCTGAACGAAATGCAATCGCAGGAATACCTGGCGCTGGAAAAACGCATAGTCGACACCAGCCTCAGGTAACAAGAGCGGCTCACAGGCCCCCGCGAGGGCGCGCCCACAAGGCAAAAGCGAACTACGGCCCTGGCGCCTACGTGCACGGCATCAAAAAACGCATGATTTTCTTGGTACTGTGGCCATAAATCTCCGACAATCCGCATGTAGTGAATGCGCCAGCCAGACAAGTGCTGCAACCCCTTGCTGCTGCAATCACCATGGTCTCAGCAACACGGCATGACGCAGCGCTAAGCATAGCGCAGACCCCAGCCGCACTGTTCACCGCCTTTTTCCTCGATTGCCATGTCCGCTGTTTTCAACTTCACCTTTGTTCCCTGGTTTCGCTCGGTGGCGCCCTATATCCACAAGTTCCGACACCAAACCTTTGTGGTGGGCATTTGCGGTGAAGCCATTGCCGCAGGCAAGCTGGAAAACATCGTGCAAGACCTGGCGCTGGTGCACAGCATGGGTGTCAAAATTGTGCTGGTGCACGGCTTTCGCCCACAGGTCAATGAGCAGTTGCTGGCCAAAGGCCTGCAACCCCAGTACTACAAAGGCAACCGCATCACCGATCCCGCCGCGCTGGATGCGGCGCAAGAGGCCGCGGGTCAGTTGCGCTTTGAAATCGAAGCCTGCTTCAGCCAGGGCCTGCCCAACACCCCCATGGCAGGCTCGAAAATCCGCGTGATTTCGGGCAACTTCATCACCGCCAGACCGATGGGCATTTTGGACGGCGTGGACTTCCAGCACACCGGCAAAGTGCGCAAAGTCGATGCCGATGGTATTCACCACTCGCTGGAGAATGACTCGGTTGTGCTGCTCTCGCCATTTGGCTCCTCGCCCACCGGCGAGGCCTTCAATTTGTCGATGGAAGAAGTCGCCAGCTCAATTGCGATTGCACTCAAGGCCGACAAGCTGCTGTACGTCTGCGAGGTGCCAGGCATTCGCAAGCAACCTGAACAAGCGCCTGGCGAAGACAACCCGATCATCACCGAGATGACCTTGGCGGACGCCAAAAACATCTTCAAGCAAGCCCCTGAGGCAGAAGAGCCGACCGACACCGGCTTTTACCTCAAATACTGCATCAAGGCCTGCGAAGGCGGGGTGGAGCGCAGCCACATCATTCCGTTCTCGGTCGATGGCTCGCTGCTGCTGGAAATCTATGTGCACGATGGGATTGGCACAATGGTGGTCGACGAGCGGCTGGAAGAGGTTCGCCAGGCCACGGCGGACGATGTCGGTGGCATCTTGCAGCTGATTGAACCATTTGAAAACGACGGCACCCTGGTCAAACGCAGCCGCACCGAGATTGAGCGCGACATCAACAACTACACGATTGTCGAGCACGACGGCGTGATCTTTGGCTGCGCGGCGCTCTATCCGTACCTGGAAAAAAGCACCGGCGAAATGGCCGCTGTCACCGTCTCGCCCCACTCGCAAGGCCAGGGCGACGGCGAAAAGCTGCTCAAGCGCATCGAGCAACGAGCGCGCAGCATGGGCATGACCAGCATCTTCTGCCTCACCACCCGCACCATGCACTGGTTCATCAAACGTGGCTTTGAAGTGGTCGACCCCGAATGGCTGCCGCAAGCGCGCAAGGACAAGTACAACTGGAGCCGCAAGAGCAAGGTGTTGGTCAAGCGCTTGTAAGGGCCATCAGTGTCGCCTCAGCAGGAGATCGCACACCTCGCTGCGCTTTAGATGGGTTGTCGGCATCTACAGTCCAATGCAAAAGCCCCAAGGAGCAAGCATGACTCTTGCTCCTTGGGGCTTTTCTTCATCTGTGAATGGCCTTAGGGCTTGGCTGCGGCCTTAGCCTTGGCTTGGTTATCTTCTGCGATTGCGGCAATGGCCTCCTGATTGACCACCGCATGGTCTAACACAGCTTGCACCAAGGCATCGCGGCGCTCTTTGATGATGCGGTTTTTAGCCTCGTCCATCAAGCGCTCTTTGACATCATCAAACGACAACTGGCCTTTGGCATGGGCGCCATCTAGGCGCGCAATATGCCAGCCATACGCGGTTTTAAACGGCTTTGAGATTTCGCCTTGCTTCAGGGTTTTGAGTTCTGCCTCAAACTCTGGAATCATTTTGCCCTCAGGAAAATATCCCAAAGAGCCATGCTGGGCCGCACTGGCTGGGTCTTGGGATTCCTTGAATGCCAGATCGCCGAAATCAGAGCCCGATTGAATCAGTGCATACAAGGCATCAATCTTTTCTTTGGAAGCAGCGCTATCGCCAGCAATCAGAATATGGCTGGCAGCCAGCTCGCCTTGGGTCGTGAAACTGCTTTGCTCATTTTTATACACGGTTTGTGCGTATTTCAGCAAATCGGCCTCTGAGGGCAGCGCCTGTTGCGCAGCCTCTTCCATCAACAATTCCATCAACACGGTTTGCTGCGCCTGCTCCAAACGCTTTTGCGCTACAGGCGATTGGTCCAAGCCACTGGCTTTCGCCTGCTGTGCCAAGCTAGAGCGCACTAGCAAGCCACGGGCTGCGCCTTCAATGCGTGCTTTTTCTGACAATGCAAATGTGCGGCTGGTCGGGTCTAAGCGTGCTGCATCCGCTTGTAAATCCAGTACGGTGATTTCTACCGGCTGCTCACCTGCGCCGTGGACCAATACCTGCGCCTGCGCAGCTGTGCCCAAGGCCAGCGCCGCGCAAACTGCAGCACCTGAAATCAAGGGTTTTGCCATGCTTGCCACGTAGGCATTTAAACAGTTGTGCATCATTTTATAAATCCTTTGAATGTTTCGCATTGAACGGCATGCGTAGTAACGCTTATCGCGCAAACTTCCACTGAGTCCTCTGCGCCAACTAAGTTCCGGCCCAGTGTATCGGCTGACAAGTGCATCATGCTGCAACAGCTTGCCCAGTCAATACAGATACAAAAAAAGCAGACCCTAAGGTCTGCTTTTGATTAGCACCTGGCCTTAGCCAAATGCCTTGTTGACATCGGTCAACTGCCCACAATTACTTGTTGAAGCGGTGTGCGTATGTCAGGTTAATGCCGTTACCAGCGGTCATAGTAGCAAAGCCGATCACTGGCAGGCCTGTACCTTTGGTACCGCCAGTACCATTAGCTGCTGCCAGCTTGAATTTAGCCCAACCAGACTCAACAGCTGCACCTTTAACTTGAGGAGCAATGTTGTTGTAAGCGATTGTACCACCCAAGATGGAGTCAGGAGCATTACCGTTGAATGTGAACACGTTCACTTCACCAGAAATGTATGGCAGACCAGCTGGAGTGCTAGGAGAAATCACAGCGCCGTTATCGACAGCGCTCATGCCTTCTTCTTTATCCCAGTAAGTACCATTCAAAGTGATTTGAACAGATGGGATACCATTTGCACGGTTCAATTTAGAGTTAGCAGGTGCGAAGTAATCGCTATCGTCGTTGAATACGATGTCGCCAACTACATTGCCACGTGAATCTTCCGCTGCGTAATCAATTGCTACGCCATAACGACGTGTTGGCAGAGAGAATACCCAGTCAGTTTTGAAACCAGCTTCACCAGTTGTGAATTCGTTGATGATTTCAGAAACTGCCAAAGCGGCAGAAACGTGATTGGCTTGATCTGACGGTGTATTTGCACCAGTCAAGTAAGGAGTCGACAGATCTGGGAAGTCGTAGTAAGCGGCTTCGATCGCAGGATCAGCACCTGTGAACAATGGATCAGCTGTACCATCAGTAATCCAAGCAGCGCTCACAGCAACAGCGTTTTGTGGAGCAACAACAAAGTTACCGACACCAGCAACACCGTTAGTATCAACAGCTTGCAAAGCAGTTGCATTGCCGCTGGCTGTAGAACCAGTTGCAACATCCATCACAGCCCAGTTAGCGATCAAGCCAGTGGTTGGGAAGCCGAAGCCTGCAGCAGTCACTTCACCTGCAGTAGTCAACGGAGTAGCAAATGCGTCGTTGATCGCTTCTGTCTTGGAGTAGCAAGGAGCCACGCCATTGACGTGCTTAATAGCTGTGTACAGCGATTCTTTATCACTGTTTGGAGGAATATCAGCAGCAGTCAGGATTTCGACATAACCTTCGCGTGTTTCAGACACCAGGTTATCGAATACGCGACCAACTGGGAATGCTGTGCTTTGCACAACTTCATTGTTAGGGTATGTGCAAGTTGTGTCGCCGTTCAGATCCAAGCGTGTGTTACCGGCTTCATCTTTGTACACGCGTGAACGCCATACGTCACCTGGGGACAACAACAGGTAGAAGTCAAACACGTCGTCGGAGTTACGAGCGCCACGGAAACGCACTTTAACGGCTTTACCGTTTACGGTGTCTGTGTTGACAACGTTCAGCAATGTGTTGTTGCTGTTTTGAACGGTGTAGTAAGGAACCAATTGGATGTGACCCACACCACCGGCGTTGATTGCAAATTCTGTTGCAGCAACTTGATTAGCTCCCGGAACAGCAGAAACTGATTGCGCGGAAGCAGAACCGGCCAGAACTGCCAGGGCTGCTGCAACGCTCAATGCGAAAACATTTTTTTTCATGAGGAAACTCCAAAAATGAAGAGGTTTGAATGCGTAACGACCAAGTTTCAATCACGCTGCGGCATCGTAGCACGAAGACTTATCGCCGAAATGGCTACGCAAACGGAAATTGAGCGTTTTTTCCAAAAAAACAACACACTTCGCTTCGCGCGCGTTAACCCATGCCATTCTGGGCGCAAGTCTATGTGCATCTGGGCGGTAATGCAAGTTAATTTATAGCGCCCAACCTATTTTTTGCTAGGCACAGTGTCATTTTTTTCAGCATGCAATGGCTTGCATTGCATGCTGAGCAGCCAGGCGATCACCTCTTAATTTAGGCTCGCTATTTACTATTGGCTGACCACCATGCACCGCTCGAAGTTTCTTTTGCCACATCGGTTTCTTGTATCCAAGCGGCACATTCTGTCGAAAAAATGTCACATCAACTGCCACAAACACATGGCAGAAAGCTGGCAGAGTTGGACGCAACGTAATAGATCCTAGATCCGCCTGCGCATGGCCCCTACTCCTACCATTAGTATCTATGTAGCAGCATTTAGTCACTCATGCACAATAGCGGCTACAGTGTGCTTTCTGCATGGGCTGCACGCCCGTGCTTCTGATTTGATTTCCACGCCCTCGCGGGCCTGATGCGCTATGAATAAAACCCATTTTGGCTTTGATACCGTCAACGAAGAGGAAAAGGCCGGCAAAGTACGCCAGGTCTTTGACTCGGTCGCCCCCAAGTACGACATCATGAATGATTTGATGTCGGCTGGCCTGCACCGTGCTTGGAAGGCCTACACCGTGATGGTGGCCAACTTGCGCCCAGGCCAGAAGGCGTTGGATATTGCCGGTGGCACAGGCGATTTGGCCAAGGCGTTTGCCAAAAAGGTGGGGCCCACTGGCATCGTGTGCCACACCGACATCAACGAGGCCATGCTGCGCACAGGCCGCAACCGCTTGCTGAACCACGGCTTGGTGTTGCCGACCATGGTGTGCGACGCCGAGAAGCTGCCATTTCAGGACAATTATTTTGATGTGGTCAGCGTGGCCTTTGGCCTGCGCAATATGACGCACAAAGACCAGGCCCTGGCAGAGATGCAACGCGTGCTCAAACCCGGTGGCAAGTTGCTGGTGCTGGAGTTCTCGCAGGTCGCGCCACCACTGCGCAAGCCGTATGACTGGTATTCGTTCAATATCCTGCCGCGCCTGGGTCAGGCCATTGCTGGTGATGCTGACAGCTACCGTTATCTGGCCGAGTCGATTCGCATGCACCCAGACCAGGCCACGCTCAAAACGATGATGCACAGCGCCGGCTTTGGCCATGTGGACTACCACAACCTGACTGCTGGCATTGCCGCCTTGCATGTCGGGATTAAATGCTGAGTTTGAGAGCCTGTTTACGATCTTTTCGCAGCCCGCGTTGTAGCCATCCCCAAGCATCAACCAACCTAGCTAGGATGCACTCTCCCTCATGGCTCCTTTTCTGACCCAGCTCAGCGGCCTGATGGACCAAGGCCCGGCGTGGATGGCTTTGACCGGCGCGGGCATGAGCACGGCCTCCGGCATTCCTGATTACCGCGATGCCAACGGCCAATGGAAGCGGCCACAGCCGATTTACTTTCAGCCTTTTATGCAGCAAGCCGAGGTGCGTGCACGCTACTGGGCGCGCAGCATGGTCGGCTGGCGCTTTTTTCATCAGGTGCATCCCAATGCGGGCCACTTTGCAGTGGCGCAATTGCAAACCCAGCACCTGCTCGATGTGGTGGTGACGCAGAATGTCGACGGTTTGCACGAGCAGGCAGCACGGCGGTGGTGGATTTGCATGGCCGTTTGGACCAGGTGCGTTGCATGCAGTGCGGCTGGCGCCTCTCGCGCCAGGACTTTCAAGGCATGCTGCAGGGCCGCAACCCGGGCTGGCTGGATGCGCAAGCGCCAATGGCACCTGATGGTGATGCGGATCTGGAAGGGGTGGATTTCAGCCAGTTTCAGGTGCCGCCCTGCCCACAATGCAGCGGCATTGTGAAGCCTGATGTGGTGTTTTACGGCGAGCACGTGCCACCCGAGCGCCACCAGCGGGCCACCGCAGCCATGCATGCCGCTGGCGGGCTGTTGGTGTTGGGTACCTCGCTGATGGTGCAGTCCAGCTACCGCTATGCGGTACTGGCGGCCAAACTGGGCAAGCCCATTGCCATCATCAACCAAGGCATGACCCGGGCGGATGCACTGGCCTCGTACAAACTGGACGCGCCAATTGAGAGTGCGCTCAGCGCACTCGCAGCCCTTGCTGCCAGCCACTAGCTGCCGCTGTGCTGCACCGAACTTGGCGCACTGTCTTCTACTGCAACATGCGCGTGATGGCTTGCCACAACAGCCTGGCAGGCAGACCTCACTGCAGGCACCTGTTGGCACCTGTTGGCACTTATTGGCACAGACTCCTGCTGCAAAAGACCATAAAATGCGGCCTGGCAACACCCCCTGCCCAGCGCAGCCACGATTGGCTGACAGAGCATGACGCTGCGGCATTTGCCAAAGCAACAAATTCAGTGGCATGATGGGTGGTTTCGCTACTGCACTTTTGGGTGCGCAGTTGTGCTGCGCGCTGCAAGCAGTGGCTATTATTACTAGATTTTTGCGTCTTTTTCATGTCCCAATCCCCCGCCACTTCGGATCGCCGCAAACCGCGCAAGCCGAATGCCAACCAAGCTCGCGGCGCGTCCAATGGCCGCAAGCCTGCTGCCCCATTCAAGCCTGCACATCCGGTACTGGAGCGTCTGGCGCAATTGCACCCTGCGCTGTTTGGCGCGCAGCCGCTGCCGCTCAAGCGTGGTATTTTTGAAGACATCACCAGCGCCCACCCCGAATGGGAGGTCGAAGAGCTCAAGCAAGGTTTGGCGATTCACACGCGTTCAACCCGCTATTTGCAAGCAGTTTCGAATGCCCGTGCACGCCACGATTTGCAAGGCCAGGCGGTTGAGCCGATGGCCGTGGAGCACGCATTTCACGCGCTGACCGAGTTGTACCGGCGCAAATTGCGCCATGCCGACCGCGCTGAAGAATCGCAAAAACCTGCCCTGTTGGAGCAAGCGCAGCAATGGCTGGAGCACCGCTTAGGCAAAGCGATCGAGCAATCCGGCCTGCGCGCTGCAGCCTACCAAGAAAGCGTGCACACCCGCGATGCCACAGTGCAGGCCACACTGGCCCAGGTGGTCAAAATCGCCACCGAGCAGCAGGCTCGCGATGAAGCCATGCTGCATGCGTTTGAAGCCAGTGGCTCCAGCGTATCGGCGTTTGCTGAGATGTATGGCCTGACTGTGCAAGAAGCAGGCTTGATGTTGGCGCGCGCACGGCTGCACCAAGAGCGCTTGAAAGAGCAGCAAGCGGCAGCTGACACAAGCAGCCAAGCCAGCGCTGAGTGAAGCGCACCTGCTTGCAAGCCAGGCAACTGGTATGAGCGAGCGACACACCACAAAAAAAGGGCGCTATGCGTCCTTTTTTGTTGTGCCTGCGTTGCTTGTCTGGGGCGGCAGCCTCCAGACAACTGCAGCCTCACTACTCCCACAGCCTTTTGAGTTCAAGCAACTCCGCATCAAAATGGCGCTCAATGCGCTCGATCTCTGCCTGCTTGCCCTCAACAAAAGTGGCCTGCTCCTGAATTTCTCGTGCATTGTGCTCAAACTGGCGCTTGAGCGATGCCGGGGCCTTGGCGATGTCGTTGCCGTAAAACTCCAATTCACGGTCCAGCTTGTTTTTTTGCTCAACCAGTTGGGCCGAGCGCACTTGCGCTGCGCTGATCACGCCGAGCAAGGTTTCTTTGGCACTCTCACGCGCAGCGCGGTGTGCTGCCTCATTCGGATAACGAATCAGTAAACCGCGCTCATATTGGCGCTTTTCATTGGCTGCACGCACTCGGGCTTGCTCGCGGGCTTTTTCACGCTCCATGGCATCGCGCTCGGCCTGGGTATAGCTGGGCTGCCGCACACCTTGCAGATGGCCGGTCACGCCATCCAAAATGCGCTGGGGCCGGTCATTGCATTGCGGAATTGGGCGGTCTGAAGTCAAGGTGCGGCCATTGCCATCAACGCAGGTGAAAATCTTCGCGCGCTCTTGCGCCATACTGCCCGCCATCAGCGCCAGCAAGGCCCCTGACACACAGGTGATTTTCATTGCATACATGACTTTCTTCATACAACCTTGTTCAGAAACACAGTCGGTAAACAGCAGACGCATGGCCCATAACGGCCATATGCAGCACTATGGCGCCATTCGTGACACGCTGGGGGCAAGGCGTTGGCAGCGCATGCTGGATGAATGGCCGCAGCGCAGATGGTGCAGCCCCAGCTTCAAATACAAGCGGCAACCTTACACGCCGTAACGTTCCCTGTAAGCCTGTACTTTGCCATGGTATTGCTCCAGCTGGCTAGCGGCGGAGTCATCTGATGTGCTGGAGTGTGACAAATACCCCAAAATGGCACTCAAATTGGCAATCGCGCAAACCTGCAAGCCCAATTGGTCTTGCACCAGCTGCACTGCGCTGTGCGGCACATCCTGGCCGTTTTCAGTGGCCATCTCTTGGCGATCCAGGGCAATGGCCAGCGCATGGGGTGTTGCGCCTGCCGAGCGGATAATCGCCATCGCTTCACGCACGGCCGTGCCCGCAGAGATCACATCGTCAACAATCAGTACGCGCCCTTTCAGGGGCGCCCCCACCAGCATGCCGCCTTCGCCATGGTCTTTGGCTTCCTTGCGGTTGTACGCATAGGGCGCGGGACGACCCAAACGGGCCAATTCCATCGACACCGCCGCAGCCAGCACAATGCCTTTGTAGGCTGGGCCAAAGATCACATCGAACTCAATGCCGCTGCGCACGATCGCATTTGCATAGAATTGGGCCAGTGTCAGCAACTTCTGGCCATCATTGAACAGGCCCGCGTTGAAAAAATACGGGCTTAAACGACCGGCTTTGGTCGTGAATTCACCAAACCGCAACACACCACTTTCGATGGCGAATTGCACAAATTGCTGCGCCGCTTCTGCGGATGGGCTATTGCTAGCGGTGTGTGTGCGGTCAGCCTCTTGAGCAGTCATCAGATAAATCTCTCCATGCAAAAAGCATTGTTTCACCTCACCAGCCTCAACCTCAACGGCATTCGATCAGCAGTCAACAAGGGGCTGGTGCCTTGGCTTGAAAAAAACAAACCCGATTGTATGTGCGTGCAGGAAGTCAAAGCGCAACTGCCCGATCTTGAAAAAGCCCAGCTGACGCAATTGGCTGGCATGCAAGGCTATTTCCACCTCGCACAGAAAAAAGGCTATTCCGGTGTAGGGGTATACACGCGCCATGCGCCCAGCGAGGTCATTTACGGCTGGGACAAGGGCGAGTTTGACGACGAAGGCCGCTACATCGAGCTGCGCTTTGACAGCCCGGCGCGCAAGCTCTCCATCATCAGCGCTTATTTTCCCAGTGGCTCTTCAGGCGAAGAGCGCCAGGCCGCCAAATTCCGTTTCTTGGCTGGCTTTTTGCCCTACCTGAACGCCTTGCAACGCGAGCGTGAATTCATTTTGTGCGGCGACATCAACATCGCCCACCAGAACATCGACTTGAAGAACTGGCGCAGCAACCAGAAGAACAGTGGCTTTTTGCCCGAAGAGCGCGACTGGATGACGCATTTGTTATCCAACACCGAGCAAGAGCGCATCCCGCTGGTCGATGTCTATCGCCACCTGGAGCCCGACACCACCGATGCCTGCTACACCTGGTGGAGCAATCGAGGCCAAGCCTATGCGAACAACGTGGGCTGGCGTTTGGACTATCATCTGGCTACGCCAGCCATTGCCCACTTGGCACGTAGCGAGCAGATATACAAGGCTGAAAAATTCTCCGATCACGCACCGCTGACGATCGGCTACGACTTTCAGCTGTAACCAACCCAGCAGTACATG
Source organism: Lampropedia aestuarii (assembly GCF_004803635.1). Lineage (GTDB taxonomy): Bacteria > Pseudomonadota > Gammaproteobacteria > Burkholderiales > Burkholderiaceae_C > Lampropedia > Lampropedia aestuarii. Next base: position 55,509 of record NZ_SSWX01000020.1, read on the forward strand.
CTGCAAACACGCAGACGCTTAGAGCCTGTTCAAAGTCTCCACGCAGACCGCGTTGGAGCCCAAAAGGATACGATGCGCGGCAAAAACCGCAGTCGGGCTATCTGCCCGGCGAGGATTTTTAACAAAGCAGCGTGCCTTTTGGGCTCCAACCCGAAGGGCAAGGCACAAAAAAGCGCATTGCGGCGTTGCCCGTTTTGCTCATACAGACGTATGCGCTGCAACAGGCGCCTTGCACTGCCTCTTTTTTGTGCCTTGCGCGACTGCGCCGAGACTTTGAACAGGCTCTTAAAGCAGCGCCATGCTTGTTTGCCTGTGCCCTCCTATCGCCATGCCCTTACGCCTTGCTCCTCCGCGCTCTGCGACTTTGGCACCAGCGCGCCGCCGCTTTCTACAGCACAGCCTAGTGGCTGCCAGCGCCAGCTGGTGGCTCGCTGCTTGCTCCACCACCATGCACCAAACACCTCCGACCATTGCCGAACACCCGATGCACCCGACCCGCATGCCTTTGTCGGGCTGGCTCGACTGGGAAGATCCTCATTCAGGCCATATCTGGCGTGTCTGGTTACAAATGCCAGAAAGCCCACCACCGGCCGAAGGCTACCCTGCGCTGGTCGTGCTCGATGGCAATGCGATCTTCCCGCTAGCGGCGCAATGGTCCAGGCTGCAGCAAACACGCCCGGCCTATGTGCGCGGCGAGCCCAGCATTATCATCGGCATTGGCCACCCAGGCGATGCCTTGTTTGACCCGATGAACCGCCGCCGCGACTACACGCCGCCAGCACCGGGCGTGCAAGCGCCTGAAGGCGGCGCCGACCATTTGCTGGAGTTTCTAGACAAAGTCCTGCTGGCCGACTGGGCCGAGCGCCTGCCACTGAACCGCAACAAGCTGGGGCTGTTTGGCCACTCGCTCAGCGGCTTGTTTGTGTTGCACACCTTGTTCACAAGGCCACGCTTGTTCACAAACTACTACGCAGCCAGTCCCTCGATCTGGTGGCACGACACCTATTTACTGCAAGAGCAAGCACAGTTCATCGCCCATGATGCGGCGCTGTTTGCCCAAGCGCCGACCGAGGCCCATGCTGACAGCGCCGCGCATGCGAATGTGTTTTTGTATGCTGGCTCGCTCGAAGAGCCCAGCAGCGAAGCGCGCCCGGCCAATGCACCGACGACCGGCCAGCGCCACACGGTGCGGCTGCAAATCACCCGCGCACGCGAGATGGCCCAAGAGCTGAACGACCTGCAATGGCCAGGCCTGAAGGCACAGTTCCATTTGTGGCCCGACTTGACCCACGGCGATACGATGATGCCCTCGCTGATGCAGGCCGTGGCCAATACCGGCATGCCCAAAGCCTGGAAAGACGCCGATTACGGCCTGCGCAATCCTGAACAAGGGCGCTGATTGCGCTTGCAGCACGCAGTACGCAGTTCGCAGTTCGCACGCAAATCCGACGGCTAAACCACACCCTGGCTGCGCAACTGGGCAATGCCCTCAGCGCCCAAACCCAACTCCTGCAGCACTTCATCGGTGTGCTGGCCCACAGTGGGCGGCGCGCGGCGGTTTTCCACCGGGGTGGCTGACATTTTGATCGGACAGGCCACCTGTGGCACTTGGCCACTGGTGGGGTGCGGCATGCTCAGCTGCATGCCACGGGCTTGCACTTGCGGGTCGGCAAACACTTCTGAGAGCTGGTTGATAGGCCCACAAGGCACGGCCTTGGCTTCCAAAGCGGCAATCCACTCTGCGGTGCTGCGTTGCACGGTGAGCTGGCGCAGCAAGGGCACGAGCTCCTGGCGGTGCTGTACCCGCAGCGCGTTGGTGCTAAAGCGCGCGTCGTGGGCCAGCTCAGCCTGCCCTGCCTCAGCACAAAAGCGCTGGAATTGGCCGTCGTTGCCAATCGCCAAAATCATATAGCCGTCGGCAGTGGGAAAATCCTGGTACGGCACGATGCTGGGGTGGGAGTTGCCAAGACGCTGCGGATTCTCGCCAGTGGCCAGATAGCCCAAGGCCTGGTTGGCCAGGCAGGCAACCTGCACGTCCAGCAGTGCCATGTCGATGTGCTGACCCAGGCCGCTTTGCTCGCGCCAGGACAGGGCGGCCAGCACCGCATTGCTGGCATACAAGCCGGTCAAAATATCGGTCAGCGCCACACCCGCTTTCATCGGTCCAGCGCCAGGCTCACCGTCTGGGCGGCCGGTGACACTCATCAAACCGCCCAGCCCCTGAATCAAAAAGTCATAGCCGGCACGCGGCGCATACGGGCCAGTCTGGCCAAAACCGGTGATCGAGCAATACACCAGGCGCGGATTGATCGCCGCCAGTGACGCATAGTCCAGTCCGTATTTTTTCAGACCACCGACTTTGTAGTTTTCCAGCACCACGTCGGACTGCTTGACCAAACGATGGATCAGCGCCTGGCCTTCTGGCTGGGTGATGTCCACAGTGATCGAGCGCTTGTTGCGGTTGGCGCACAGGAAATACGAGGCAATGTCAGTGGGCTCGCCGGCCTCGTCCTTGATCCAGGGTGGTCCCCAGCGGCGGGTGTCATCGCCCTCGCCTGGGCGCTCGACCTTGATGACATCGGCCCCCATATCGGCCAATAACTGGCCAGCCCATGGCCCGGCCAGAATGCGTGAGAGATCGAGTACGCGAATATGCGAAAGAGCGCCAGCCATATACATTCCATTGAAGAATCAAAAGCCATGCCTGGTTGCGCCAAGCCACGCCAGGCGATGGCAGTAGCAGGCCATGCAATCACTAAAAAGGCGGGGGACGCAGCCAGCAGAATGCGTTGGTACGTGCGATCGTGAAGGTCCGCGCCCCGAAGGGCGTCCCCCATAAAAAATGGCGACACCGACTCTGCGCGCGGCACGATGCCGCAAGCTATGAGTCCAGTGATACCGCCTGTGCGGGGCCATGCACAACGGCCCCACGCGATGGCTTTGAAGCAATCAGTTGGCGAATGCGGCGATACCAGTGATCGCACGCCCCAGAATCAGCGCATGCACATCGTGCGTGCCTTCGTAGGTGTTGACTACTTCCAGGTTGACCAGGTGGCGCGCGACGCCAAACTCGTCGCTGATGCCGTTGCCGCCCAGCATGTCACGGGCCTGGCGGGCAATGTCCAGCGCCTTGCCGCAGCTATTGCGCTTGATGATGGAGGTGATCTCCACCGGTGCCTGGCCAGCATCCTTGAGGCGGCCCACTTGCAAGCAGGCTTGCAGGCCGATATTGATTTCAGTCAGCATGTCAGCGAGTTTTTTCTGCACCAGCTGGTTGGCAGCCAATGGGCGACCGAACTGCTGGCGGTCCAGCGTGTACTGGCGTGCCGTTTCAAAGCAGTCTTCCGCTGCACCCAAGGCGCCCCAGGCAATACCAAAACGTGCGCTGTTGAGGCAAGTGAACGGGCCTTTGAGGCCGCGTACATCGGGGAATGCGTTTTCTTCAGGCACGAACACCTCGTCCATGACGATCTCGCCGGTGATCGATGCGCGCAGACCCACTTTGCCATGGATGGCTGGAGCAGACAGGCCTTTCCAGCCTTTTTCCAGCACAAAGCCACGGATCTGACCTTCGTCGTCCTTGGCCCAGACCACAAACACATCGGCGATCGGGCTGTTGGTAATCCACATTTTGCTGCCCGAGAGGCTGTAGCCGCCATCGACCTTTTTGGCGCGGGTGATCATGCTGCCCGGGTCAGAGCCGTGGTTCGGCTCGGTCAGGCCAAAGCAGCCAATCCATTCGCCAGAGGCCAGTTTGGGCAGGTATTTTTGCTTGGTCGCTTCATTGCCGAATTCGTTGATCGGCACCATCACCAGCGAGGATTGCACGCTCATCATCGAGCGGTAGCCAGAGTCAATGCGCTCGACTTCACGGGCCACCAAACCATAGCACACGTAGTTCAGACCCGCGCCGCCGTATTGCTCTGGAATCGTCGCGCCCAGCAGGCCCAACTCACCCATTTCACGAAAAATAGCTGGATCGGTCGACTCATTGCGAAATGCCAGCTGCACGCGGGGCTTGAGTTTTTCCTGGCAATACGCACGTGCTGCATCGCGCACTTGGCGCTCGTCTTCGGTGAGTTGGCTCTCCAGGCTAAGTGGATCTTCCCAGCTGAAAACGGCTTTGGATGCGGACATATCGATCTCCTAAGGTCATGACGGCTTGCGCTCAAACAGCGCAGTCGTGGGGCGTTCAAACAATTTCTTTACTAGCCAGGCCAAGCATTGATCTCTTAGCCAAGGCATTAAAAATGCGATTTATGCATTTTATAAAGCCACAATTGACTATTCAACCGCTTTTTCTGCATGTAATTGTGCGCAAAGCGCACTCCGAACCATAATACCGGGCATGAGACGCAAAATCCCCAGCACCCACGGTTTATTGGCTTTCGAGGCATCGGCGCGGCATGAGAGCTATACGCGCGCGGCCGACGAATTGTCGCTAACTCAAAGTGCGATATGCAGGCAGATCGCTGCGCTGGAGGCCTACCTGGGCGTGGCGCTGTTTCGCCGCACCCGCCGCGGTGTGCAATTGACTGAGGCAGGCCAGAGTTATTACCGGCAAATCAGCCCGCGCCTGGATGCACTGGCCCGCGACACCTTGCAACTGATGGCCCAAAAAGGCGTAGGCACCGAATTGGAGCTGGCCGTCGTGCCCACTTTTGCCACGCGCTGGCTGCTGCCGCGCCTGCCAGACTTCCAGCGCCAGCACCCAGAGATCCTCGTGCATATGAACACGCAAACGCGGCCATTTCTGTTTGACCAGACCGCATACGACGCAGCGATCTATTTTGGCGACGCGGGCTGGCCAGGCACCGTCGCGCACTTTTTGATGCACGAATACCCTGTGCCGGTGTGCAGCCCGGCGCTGCCAGGCTTGCCTTTGACCGCAGATGGCCAGCTCGACGCCCAGGCGATTGCCAAGCTGCCCTTGCTACAGCAAAGCACACGGCCCTACCACTGGCGCCAATGGTTTGAAAGCCAAGGCCTGCGTGTAGACCACGATATGTCGGGCATGCGGCTAGAACTGTTCTCGATGCTGGCCCAAGCGGCAATGGACCGCATGGGCGTGGCGCTGATTCCGCCATTTTTGATTCAACAAGAACTGGCCTCGGGGGCCTTGGTCACGCCTTGCGCACACGCGCTCAGCACCGACCGCGCCTATTGGCTGATCGTGCCCGAGCGCAAAACCGAACGCCCGGCACTGGCTGCGTTCAGAACCTGGCTGGAAGAAGCCGCCCAGTCAGCCACTACGCCACACGAAAGCGAGAAAAAGCGCACAATCGCAGGCTGATTCAGCAAGCAGGTACGCAGCACGGCACATACTGCCATGCCGCAAACGCAGTGGACTGCAGTCCTGTTTGCTGCCGCGCCCTCAGAACGTGTTTACGATCTTTTTGCAGTCGCGCAAGGCACAAAAAAGAGGCAGTGCAAGGCGCCTGTTGCAGCTCATACGTCTGTATGAGCAAAACGGGCAACGCCGCAATGCGCTTTTTTGTACCTTGCCCTTCGGGTTGGAGTCCAAAAGGCACGCTGCTTTGTTCAAAATCCTCGCCGGGCAGATAGCCCGACTGCGTTTTATGCCGCGCATCGTATCCTTTTGGGCTCCAACGCGGTCTGTAAAAAGATCGTAAACACGCTCTACCACACCCTACACACTATGGCCAGCCCCACAACTGACACTGCACCGCAACCACTGCCCCCATCGCCCTCGGCATTGACGATTGCGCTCGCCGGGGCCATTTCTTTGGCCTGCGCGCTGGGACTGGGCCGCTTTGCCTTCACCCCGCTATTGCCGCTGATGGTGCAGGATGGCCTGGTTGACTTGCGCTTTGGCAGTTGGCTGGCCACGCTCAACTATATCGGCTATTTGCTGGGTGCCCTCAGTTGCATGGCCCTGCCCTTCGTGCTGCACAAGCGCAGCACCCAGCAACTGCGCCAGTTGACATTGCCTTTGCTGCGTGGCGGCCTGATCGGCACCACACTGCTGCTGTTTGTCATGGCCTTGCCACTGCCGTCGCTGTGGGCGCTGGCCCGCACGGTCGCCGGCATTGTCTCGGCCTGGGTATTTGTCTATACCACCGCCTGGTGTTTGGAGCAGCTGGCCGTGCGCCAAGCCAACCAGCTTGGCGGTTTGATTTATGCCGGCCCCGGCATTGGCATTGCGGTCTCAGGCCTGCTGGTCTCCAAGATGGCCTTGTGGCAAGCCCATGCACAGCTCATCTGGGCCGTGATAGGCACAGCAGCCATTGCGTTGAGCGCCTTTGTGTGGCATATCACTGCCAGAGTGCACCGGCATGAACAGCGCCAAGCGCCTGCCAGTGCGCCACAAGCCGCGCCAATTGCCAGCAGTGCCTTACAGCGCCGCACCATCCACTGGAGCAGCGAGCAAGTGCTGCTGGCCATTGCCTATGGTTTTGCCGGTTTTGGCTACATCATCACCGCCACGTATTTGCCTGTGATTGCGCGTACAGTCATGCCTGGCTCGCCTTGGATTGCCTTGTTCTGGCCCATTTTTGGCCTGGCTGTGGCGGTCGGCGCTGCCAGTACGCGCTTTATTGCGCCCTGGCGCGATCGCCGCACCCTGCTCATTCTCAGCTACCTGCTGCAAGCCCTTGGTGTGGTCTTGCCCTTGTGGCTGCCCAATAGCATCGGCTTTATTCTGGGCAGCATTTTGCTGGGCCTGCCATTCACGGCACTGACCTTGTTTGCGGTGCAGGAAGTGCGTCGCCTGCTGCCAGAGCATGCCGCGCCTTTTATCGGCGCGATCACAACCCTGTATGGCATTGGCCAGATTGCCGGTCCACCGATGGTGGTGTGGATTCTGGGCCGTGCCAGCTCACAGCAACAAGGCTTTGCGCTGGCCTTGTCGGTGGCGGCAGCCACCTTGGTGATTGGCGCGGCCTTGTTCTTGTTTTTACGACTGCGCTACCCCATCCGCACCACTTGATCACAAGCGCAACGCACTACAAACCGCAGTCAGTACAAGCAGGTACAGAGGTTGTACAACGACGCATCAGGGTGGTGTTAGCAGCTCTTAGAACGTAAACACGTTCTTAACGGCTATTAGGCGCGCAGTCAGCCGCAGTGGTTGGCAAGCCATCATCGATATGCACAATCAGCGCTTGCGAGGACGATTGCGCCGAAGGCTCAGCCAGCAACATGGGCTTGAACATCGGCCACAGCATCGCCACGACAAAAAGCAGTGGCAGCAAAGTCCACAACAGATCGGCCAGGCGTGAATCACGCCACCATTTAGCTTGCTCGCTGCGACGGCGGTGGCGGGCCGTGGCCCAAAAAATGAGTCCGTAGGCAACGACAAACAACACCAGGCACAAGGCCATCAGCAACCATTGCAGCCAACCCCACTGGGTTTGGGGCCCGTTGGTCGCCAACACTGCGGCGGCGCAGGCATCGGCTGTCTGGGTTTGCGCGCGCGCAGCTGTATGAACCATGAAACTGGCCGATAAAGACACCCAAAAAGCCAGCTTACGGAGCATGCGATTCGTCACAATAAACACAAGGAAAAGGAGTCGCCCCCAGCACAAGGACTGCTAGCGGCACTTGCGCTGGCGCCAGCGCAATCTGCGCGAATACCGTTACAACACACGCAGTAAAGGGGGCTTATTGTAGCCGCTCCCCTTCTGCGTGTGTTCAAAGCCAGCGCACCACGCCAGTCTTAGAGCCTGTTCAAAGTCTCCACGCAGACCGCGTTGGAGCCCAAAAGGATACGATGCGCGGCAAAAACCGCAGTCGGGCTATCTGCCCGGCGAGGATTTTTAACAAGGCAGCGTGCCTTTTGGACTCCAACCCCCAATACCAAAAAGAGCTGCAAGGCACAAAAAAGCGCATGACTGCGTTGCCCGTTTTGCTCATACAGACGTATGAGCTGCAACAGGCGTCTTGTGCTGCCTCTTTTTTGTGCCTTGCGCGACTGCGTCGAGACTTTGAACAGGCTCTAGGCCACAGTGTCATCAGGCCTGCGATTTATGCAAAGCCGCACGCATGTCTTTAAGACTGATGGCCGTTTCTTGCGAGACTTTCATTTTGGGCGGGGCCTTGAACGCATGGCCGTAGATGATTTCAAAATTGAACTCAAGCTGCCCGCGCTCACCCGCCAACGACTGCACGGCTTGCAACCACTGCGCATGCCATTGGCGGCCGCGCAAGCCAGTAAAGCGCCCAACATGCAGGTTGCGACCCAACTCGCGAAGTTCCTGCTGCGCCCGCTCGGCACTGGGAAACTGCAAGCGGATATGCTCCATATCCATCACCGGCTCGGCAAAGCCTTGGGCCACCAGCATATCGCCCAAGTCGTGCATGTCGGTGAATTCCTGCGCAGGCGCGGGCCAGCCCATTTTCGCGTGCAGGCGGCGCAGCTCGACCAAGGTGTCTGGGCCAAAGCAGGAAAACATCACAAAGCCTTGCGCATGCAAAGCCTGCGCCCATTGGCGAATCAGCGCTGGCGGATCGGCGGCCAAATGCAAACTCATATTGGCCCAGACCATGTCCACCTCATGCTTGGGCGGCTGGAACTGCACCGCTTTGGCACCACCCAAGCGCGACAGCATCGAGGTGTGCCAACGCTGCTTGGCCAGCACCGTGTGCGCGGGCTGAGCATGGAGCAGCCATGACTGGCTTTTAGGCAGGCGTTGCTGCACCAGGTCGTGCGCGGCCATGCCGCCACGCACCGGCTCCCAATCGATCCAGCTCTGCGGAGGTTTGACAATCCATTGCAGCCGCTCTTGCATGCGCCGCCCCACTTCTTCATGCAACCAAGGGCTGTGCGCTGGGGCCCGCTGGCGCCAGCGCAGCAAGGCATTGGCATCCAACGAAGGGGGTGTTGAGCTGGTGTCGGGAGAATTCATCGTGTGCTTGGTATGTTCAAGGCCCTGCCGCTGTGATGGCCAATCTACAGCCAAGCCCTTAACGCCATGGTGGCGCTTGAGGGGCAATTGTTAAACACGGCAAAAGAGCAGCAAAGCGCAGGCGCTACTATAGGCATTCTGAAGCAGCTTTGCCTACCATAGGGCCATGTTTGCCCCTGAACGTGTCCCACTGCCGCGTTTTTTGCACACGGCCTGGCACCATGCGCATGCTTTCTATGCCGCGCGCTGGCTGCCTGCGCAATGCCCGTTTTGCCATGCCTGGCCGGTCTGGCAGCAACCCGGCGGCATTTGCGCATCATGCCTTGTGCGCTATACACCGCCACAACAGCGCTGCCTGCGCTGTGCGCTGGCTTTGCGCCAGCCCGAATCAGCCTGCCCAGCCTGCACACGTTTGCCCAGTCCTTTGCGCCATTGTGTGGCGGCCGTCGATTACGGCTACCCATGGCACCAGGCCGTTGAAGCCTTTAAATTTCACCAGCGACCGGCCTGGGCCGATGCGATGGCCCAACTGCTCTTGCGTCAGCCCTTGTGTGAGGCACTATTGCAACAGGCCGAGTGCATGGTGCCGATTCCTTTGGCCACGGCGCGTTTGCGTGAGCGGGGCTACAACCAGGCCTGGGAACTGGGCAAGGCTTTGCGTCGCAGCAGCGGCATCGCCATGCCCTGTATTACACAGGGCATTGAACGTCGCCATGTGCCGCAGGCCCAAGCCAGACTGCCGCGCCAGCAGCGGCTACAACGCAGGCAACAGCTCTACAGCCTCAAGCCTGCGGATCGCAGCCTCTGGGTTGGCCGCAAGGTGCTGCTGGTGGATGATGTCATGACGACTGGGGCCACGCTGTTTGCCTTGACCGATCTGCTGCTGGCTGCGGGCGCGACGCATGTGGATGCACTGGTATTTGCGCGCACGCCTTTGGTTTAAAGGTAAGTGCTCTGTCTGAGAACCTGTTAATGATCTTTTCACAGTCGCGCAGAGTGGATGAACTGGTCCTTAGCCGTTAATCATTGTTCTCAGCTTGGCGCAGTGGCGCTGCAGGCAAAGGCTGCGAGCCCAACACTCTGCCGGTGGCATTACGCGCTGCCGCAACCGGCGTGACTTGGTTGGTTTTGAATTCAGGCAGCACCAGCTCCACGGTGCTTGGCCCCGCCAAATCTGGCCCTAAATAAGCAACGCGGCCTTGCAAGGACTGCAAATACAAACCCTGCTCGCCTTGTAGGCGGTGGCCTACCCGTACCGTACGTGCTGGCTGGCCATTGACCGCGATCAAAGCCGCCCCCTGCCCACTTTGCGTGCCTGCCACAACCCCCACCAGAGCGAGCTGGGTTGCAGCCGCAGGTGCAGCCTCCGCAGCGACCACAGGGGCGTCGATGGCACCAAGCAAACGGCGCATGCCTTGGCTGTCTGCCACTAAGGCATTGGTAGCCACACTGCCAGAGGCTTCATGCGCGCCTGCTCCCGGCATCGAGAGGACCCAGTACACGACGGAGCCCACCGCCAAGGCCCACACAGCGCTGGTTGACACGCCTTGAAACAAACGATTTTGAAGCATAGAGATCTGCATTACGCGATTATGATTGACAAATCTGTTAAAAGGAACAACGGCGCAGCCCAGGTATTCAGATTGCTGTGTAGCATCCATACAATAAGGCTGCCACACAATGGTCATACTAAACTGCTACATCTCGCTAGGCTCTGCAACTTTGACGCGCCCGGTCGCTCTTAGAACGTGTTTACGCTCTAAGAGCCTGTTCGCCAATAGCTGGCGACAGGTGCAGATATTGCCTGCCAAAACCCAGGCTTGTGCTTCTTTGACAACGCCCGATTGCTCACGTTTTTTTGATCGATTCAGCCATGTTTTCAGCGTCATTTTCCTCGCCGCGCATCGCGCCTCGCCACCGCCCCAAGCACATGCTGCAGCGCGGCTTCACCTTGATTGAAATCATGGTGGTGGTGGTCATTATTGGCGTCTTGGCCGCCCTGGTTGCCCCCAGCATCTTGGGCCGCACGGATGAGGCACGCCAAACGGCCGCACGTGCCGACATCAATACCTTGATGACTGCACTCAAACTCTACCGCACCGACAATATGCGCTACCCCACAGCCGAGCAAGGTTTGCAGGCGCTGGTGGTGCGTCCAACCACTGAGCCGGTGCCCACCAAATGGTCACGTCCGTACCTGGACAACGGCAAACTGCCCAATGACCCTTGGGGCAATCCGTACGTCTATATCTACCCAGGGGTGTATGGCGAAGTGGATATTTTGTCCTATGGTGCGGATGGTCGCCCAGGCGGTGAAGGCCTGGATGCCGATATTGGCAGCTGGCAATAAACCATCCCGATTCCGCAACGCGCTTTGATCCTGTGTTGACCGCCAGGCTGACTCGCCCACCGCACACCTTGCGCGCTCTGCGCGCCTCGCGCGGCTTTACCCTGCTGGAGATCATGGTGGTGGTGGCCATCATCGCGATTGGCTCAGCGGTGGTTGCCATCCAATGGCCAGACAACCAGGTGCGCGCCTTGGAGCGCGAAGGCGCTCGCTTAGCCGCCTTACTGGAAGCGGGGCGTGCGTATTCACGCGCCAGTGGCATGCCAATGCGCTGGAATGCCACCGAACAAGGCTTTGTCTTTGAAGGGCCGGCCAAGCAATGGATTGCACAACGCCCAACCCACTGGGAGAACAAGCAAACCATGGCCTTGCTAGAGCGCCCCGTGGTGCTGGGTCCTGAGCCAATCATTGCGGCCCAGTCCGTCGTATTGGCTTTGCGCGAGCGCCCTCAAGTGCGCGTGCGTGTCAGCACTGATGGCCTGCGCCCTTTCGCAGTTGAATCGCCGTAAGCTGCCGGAGTCACCGCACGTGTCCCTTCACACTCTTTGGCCGCCTGGCTATCTTGCCAAGCCCACACCGCTGCGCATGCACCAGCGTGGTTTCACGCTGATCGAGGTGTTGGTCGCGCTGGCGATTGTGGCGATTGCGCTGGCCGCAGGTTCACGCGCTGCCGGTGCCTTGTTGCACAACGCCGAACGCCGCAGCGATGTGATGCTGGCCCAGTGGTGTGCAGAAAATGAGCTGATCCAGATGCGCATGCTGTTGCAACTGCCCTCAATCGGCACAATTCAAACCCAATGCGAGCAAGCGGGGCGGCGCTTTCAGGTCGAGCTGGTGACCAGTGGCACTGTCAACCCGGCGCTGCGCCGTGTTGATGCGCGCGTGAGCACCGAGCAGTATTTTGTGCTGTCTGTTTCGACCTTGGTTGGCCGCTATTGAGGCAGATGATGCATGCATTGATACCACCGTCAACCCGCGCCACAACGCCCGCTGCGCAGCGTTTGCTTGGTGGTTTTACGCTGATCGAGGTCATGGTCGCGATTGCTTTGATGGCCGTGATGGCTGCCGTCAGCTGGCGCGGCATTGATGGCTTGCTGCGTGCACAGGCCTATACGCAGCGCAATGCCACCGAACAAGCTGTGCTGCAAACCACACTGATGCAATGGCAAACAGATTTGGAGCACATGAGCAATATCTTGTCGCTCACGCCGCTGGACTGGGATGGCAAGGTACTGCGCATCACCCGGGCCAATCCGCGCCTAAGCCCTGCAGATGCCCCCACGGTGGCGGTCGTTGCCTGGTCTGAGCGCGTACTGAATGGGCAGAAATACTGGCTGCGCTGGCAATCAGCGCCCATCGTCAACCGTGAGCAATGGCGCCAGGCCTGGTCTTCAGCGCAGCTGTGGTCACAAGGCCAGGGCAGCAGCGGCCAAGGCCAGCAAACGGTCTTGGTGCCAATCACCGACTGGCGCCTGTACTACGCGCGCGATGGCCGCTGGAGCAACCCACTCTCCAGTGGCGAGACAGAGGGCAACAATACCGGCACTGGAGGCGACGACAGTGACACCGGCAGCAATTCCGACACCGCGCAATACACCGCCCCCTATGCCCTTTTTGCCTTGCCTGAGGCGGTTCGCCTGGAGCTCGACCTCGCCCCTAACCAGGTCTTCAGTGGCAGAATCACCCGCGACTGGCTGCGCCCAAGCTACGGGAGGACACGATGAACGCCTGCGCCCCCACATCCAACGGCTTGCCACCGTCCCACCGCACTGATGGACAGCGCAAACAGCGCGGCGCAGCCTTGCTACTTGCCATGCTGATTGTGGCCCTGGTCGCCAGCCTGGCCGCCGCCGCGACCTGGCAGCAATACCAAAGCGTGCGGGCCGAAGCCGATGAACGCGCCCAGTCACAAGCGCGCTGGCTGATTACAGGTGCCCTGGACTGGGGCAAGATCATCATGTACCTGGATGCCAGAGCAGGCAAGACCGACCACCTCAATGAGCCCTGGTCCGTGCCACTCGAAGAGGCCAAGCTGGGGACTTTTTTAACGGCCGAGAACAACGTGGCGCAAAACACCAATGCGAATGCCGATTTGGACGAGGCTTTTTTCTCTGGTGGTATTGCTGACCTCAATAGCCGCTTGAATGTGACCAACTTGGTCAAAAGCAACCAAGTGGACGGCACGGTCCTCAAACAGTTTCAAAATCTGTTCTCGTCACTGGGCATTGAGGCCAGACTGGCGACTCAGCTGGCAGACAATTACCTGGAATCGACCCGCAGCTCGCTCAGTGCAGACGTCCCCCTGACGCCAACATGCACGCAAGAGCTGACATGGCTGGGCCTGAGCCCCCAGCAAGTGCTGCTGCTAGAGCCCTACGTAACGATCTTGCCACGCCTGACACGCATCAATATCAATACCGCCAGCGAACGTGTCTTGGCGGCGGCACTGCCTGGCAACGATGCCCAAGCCGCAGCTGCACGCTTGGCTGCCGTGCGCAATTTCTCGCCATTCAATAATCTGACTGCCGCCGAAAATTTGCTGGGAGAAGGCACGACTCTTGGCAACGACCTGTTCGATGTAGCCAGCGAGTTCTTCCTGGTCAGCGGCCAACTGCGCATCGAAGGGCTGAATGTCCATGACCGCTATATTCTGTTTCGCGAAGGCCAGCGCCTCTCCACCACCCGGCGTGAATGCGTCAACCCCGCTTGGCGTTTGGAAAGCAATTTGCGGCCGTCGCGCTAAATTGGCAAAAAATTCAACGGCAGCAGCCACACACAACCAGAGACACCCCCCACAGCAATGGTTTGCGACTAAAATTTACAGCGTCCAGCAAGCGCACCAGTACTGTGCCTCTAGGAAAGCTCTGCAAATCCCCATTGCTACAATGCGTGCGGTATCAGGATAGCCACACAGCGTCTCTTGAAGGCCATAGCCATCGCTATGGACGACTAAGACTTGCGCAGCGGATCGCCTGAGACCGTGCTCACACCACAATACGGTGTTTTGCAGAGATTCACTAGCGCACACACTGGCCAATCGCCACTTGCGGCCTGGACTTCTGCGCTGGAGTCAAACAATGGTGCGACAAGCACCACCACCTGTCGCTTGATAAAGTGACCAATAAGCCACTGCAGGCCATGTCAAGCTTTCGGCGAACATGCCTAGGCCCGACCCCTTGGGTGGCCAAGCATGGCGACTGGCCCATGACTCCCTCTCCAAGTACTGAATGGCTAACGCCTCACTTCACCAGCACATCCCATGATCACCATCACCTACTTTGGCAATCTCAAACAGTTGCAGCCCTCGGGCTCTGAAACGCTGCAGTGGCTATCTGGTACAAGCGATGACTTGCTGGACCTGCTTCGCCAACGCGGCCCCGACTGGGCCGACGCCTTGCAGCCGGGGCGTATTTTCAAAATCGCCATCAACCAACAACTGCAACACGGCACTGCCGCCATCAACGACGGCGACCAAGTGGCCATCCTGCCCCCCGTCACAGGAGGCTAAGCCGTGTTTAACGTACACATACAAAGCACGCCGATTGATCTGCACACAGCCCAGGCAGCGCCAAGCGGCTCGGCCGCCGCGCAAACTGGCGCACAAGTGCGCTTTATTGGCAGCGTGCGCAACGACGCGCGCAGCAGCGCCTTGACGCATTTGGTGCTGGAGCATTTTCCAGGCGTGACCGAAAGAGAGATTGAGCGCATTGTGGAGCAGGCCCGCCAGCGCTGGGATTTGCAAATGGCGCGGGTGGTGCACCGCGTAGGCACGATTGCCGTGGGCGAAGATATTGTGCTGGTCGAGACAGCCAGCAAACACCGGCTGGCCGCCTACGAGGCCAATGCCTTCATCATGGACTACCTCAAAACCGAAGCACCATTTTGGAAACAAGAATGCTTTGGCGATGGCAGCTCCCTCTGGGTGGAGGCCAAGGCCAGTGACCAGACAATTTTGCAACGTTGGCAAACCAGCAGCACGCTCAGCCCAGACCAGCAGACCGGCCAGCGCATGGGCCAACGCAAGATCGCCGCGCTGGTTCTGGCTGGTGGCCAAGGCTGCCGCATGGGCTATGTGAACAAAGGCCTGCAACTACTTGATGGCCAACCATTGGTCGCGCATGTGATCCAGCGCCTACAGCCACAAGTTGACCAGCTGCTGATCAGTGCCAACAGTGCGCTGGACAGCTACCAAAGCTGGGGCTTGCCGGTGGTAGAGGATCTGCCCAGCCTGCAAGGCCAAGGCCCAGCAGCTGGCATACTCAGTGCCAGCGTGCAATTGGCCGCCGATGTGGATGCCGTGCTGATCGTGCCTTGCGACACGCCGTATTTGCCCACCGATCTGGTCGCGCGTTTATGGCAGGCATTAGAGTCGCCCTCAGCCACTGAGGCAAACCCGGCCTGGGCGGTGATGGCGGCTACACCCAGCGGGCCACACCCCAGCGTCGTGCTGTGCCGCCCAGCGGCCTTGCTGCGTTTATGGACCCATATTCAAGAACACCCGAACCCAAGTTTGCGCAGTTGGCTCGAGCCTATGGCCACCGCATTGCTAGAGTTTGACGAAGAAACAGCCTTCACCAATATCAACGACCTGGGCACCTTGCAGAGCCTGCAAACCATCCCCGGCACACGCTGAATTTTTTATACGCATCTCAGAACCCGATGGCAAACGACCTGCTTGACTACCATGACGGCCTCAATACCTTGTTGGCCACCCACACACCACTGCTGCGGCACGAAGCCGTGGCTTTGGCGGATTTGAACCAGCGTATCCTGGCCCAGGATGTGGCCGTTGTACACAACGTGCCAGAATTCGACAACAGCGCAATGGATGGCTATGCGATCAACGGCAATGACTGCCACGAATGGCGCATAGTGCACCGCATTGCCGCTGGCGACGATGGTGCGCCACTGCTACTCGCGCCAGGCGAGGCCGCGCGCATCTTCACCGGCGCGCCCATCCCAGTGGGCTGCAGCGCCGTGGTCATGCAAGAGCATGTCACCCGCACGCAAGCAGATGCCGATCAAGCACCACCGCGCATCACACTCCTGGCTGGCCAGAGCATTCAGGACGGCCAGCACATCCGCCGCCGCGCCGAAGAACTACAGACGGGCGATGTATTGCTGCACGCAGGCAAACGCCTGACCCCAGCCACCATTGGCCTGCTGGCAGGCCAAGGCTACACCCATGCACCGGTGCACGCGCAAGTGCGGGTCAGTGTGTTCTCCAGTGGCAACGAACTGGTGCCTCCCGGTCAACCGCTCGGACCAGGCCAAATCTACGACAGCAACCGCATCATGCTGATCGCTTGGCTGCGCTCATTGGGTTTTGCCGTAGTGGATGGCGGCAATCTGCCCGACCAGTTAGAAGCCACCCGCGCAGCACTGGCACAAGCGGCCCAAGAGTGCGATGCGATTGTCTGCTCAGGCGGTGTGTCGGTGGGTGAAGAAGACCACCTCAAAAATGCCCTGACCGAAGTGGGCGAGCTGATCCAGTGGCGCCTATTTATCAAACCAGGCAAGCCGTTTACCTGGGGGCGCATTGACCACAACGACCACACCTGCCGCGTGTTCATGCTGCCGGGCAACCCCGTCTCCAGCCTGGTGACCTTCCAGCAGTTGGCCTTGCCTGCTTTGCTGCGCCTGACCGGTTTGAGTGAGCAACAAGCCCGCCCGCTGCAGTGGACCGCATACGCCGACTTTAGCCGCGACAAGCCTGAGCCTCGCCGCGAATTTGTACGCGTGAATCTGCGCCATGAAGCAGGCCAATGGCTCGTGCGCCCGGTGGTACAGCAAGGCTCGAACATGCTCTCGGGTGCGGTGCATGCCAACGCCTTGGCCGAAGTCACACCTGGCACGCCCATTCAGCCCGGCGATGCGTTGACCGTCTATCCGTTGTTCAATGCGATCTAGCACTTCGTTTAAGCAAGGCATTCGACTATGCATGATGCAACACAACTCTCCCCCATTCGCATTGGCCTGGTCTCGACCAGCGACCGCGCCAGCAACGGCATCTACCAGGACGAGGGCATTCCTGCGCTCAAAGACTGGCTGCACAGCGCTGTGCAAAACCCACTGCAGTTTGAAGAGCGCTTGATTCCTGACGAGCGAGCGGTGATCGAACAAACCTTAACCGAGCTGGTCGACATCGCAGCTTGCGATCTGGTGCTGACCACTGGCGGCACCGGCCCTGCAGTGCGCGATGTAACGCCCGAAGCCACTCTGGCGGTGGCTGATCGCGTGATGCCAGGCTTTGGCGAGCAAATGCGCCAGATCAGCTTGCACTTTGTGCCCACCGCCATTTTGTCGCGCCAAGTAGGCGTGATTCGTGGCAAGGCCTTGATTCTGAATTTGCCAGGCCGCCCCCGCGCGATTGCAGAAACACTGGGAGGACTCAAGGACAAAGACAGCGGCGCGGTGATCGCCCATGGCATTTTCGCTGCCGTGCCCTATTGCCTGGACCTGATCGGCGCAGGCTATATCCAAACCCATCACGCCGTGTGCGCTGCATTCAGGCCCAAGAAATAAGGTGCTTCACGAGCGGCAGCTGCCTTTAAAAATTGGAGTTCTTAGAGCCTGCCTATGGTCTTTTCGCAGACCGCGTTGAGATGATGAACAGGCTTTTAGACAATTTTGCTTTAATGCAAAAGTTGCATCAGCGCCTCAATGTCTTGCGCTGCAGTTTGCCTAGCAAGCGCCTCAATTGAGCGGTAGTGCGCAATGATGGCCTGTCCCACATCGGTCAGGCTGGCCCCACCACCACGGGGCCCCCCCGTCGTGGTGCTAACAGCCGGTGAGCGCAATGAGCCGTTCAACTCTTCCAGCAGCAACCATGCACGGCGATACGACATACCCAACTGCCTAGCAGCCCCAGAGATAGAGCCTGCAGCGCCAATGGCTTCAAGCAACTCCACCTTACCAGGGCCAATGGCAATCGTGTCGTTGGTATAAAAACGAAGTCTGAATTTGACCTGTGAATTCATGATTCTATTGTCGCGTGTTAATACCTTAGTGATATTGGAAATCACACAGAGAATGGCCGTTGCAACACCATCATTACTTACTCTGCACAACAACTGCAACTTGCCGTGACCTCGCACACATTCAGTGTGATCGGACCATCTGGCATGGTGAGTCCGCAAGCTCACGGGTGTCGCAAACAACGCCTCCATGCGCTATGCATCTTAGAGCCTGTTTACGATCTTTTTGCAGTCGCGCAATACGCAAAAAAGAGGCAGTGCAAAGCGCCTGTTGCAGCTCCTACGTCTGTATGCCCGCAGCGAGCAACGCCGCAATGCGTTTTTGTGCCTTGCGCTTCAAGTTGAAGCCTCAAAGGCGCTCTTCTTAGATAAAAACCCTCGCCGGGCAGGCAATCCAATTGCGATTTTTGCCGTGCATTGCATCCTTTGGGCCTTCAACGCGACTGCGTGGAAATGATGAACAGGCTCTTAACGCCAGCGCGAGTTGCATAGACACAAAACAACAGGGCCCAAAGGCCCTGTTTGTATGTGATCGAGACGAATCACTCGTCCGCTTGAACCGAGCTACGCCCGTGCATCACTACACCTGCGCAGCCCGGATCGCTTAGCGCTTGCCCCTGCGCAGTGCCCTTGTATTAAAGGCACTGGCAGCCATTGCCAGCATCAGCACGAACAGCACCAACAATGCACGCTCATCCAAAGATGGCACAGGCACTACTTCAGCTGGTGTTGGTCTAACCACAGGCTCGTCTGGCTCACCGCT
>NZ_SSWX01000021.1 GCF_004803635.1 Lampropedia aestuarii
CCTGTGCAGCTTTTTAGTGGGTCAATACAATTGTTAAGAAACATAAAGCTTAGTAAGCCTCTCAAAACACAACCAAAGCAAAGATGGCTTTGATTACAACCATGATCACACCACGCAGCGCCTCCAAGTTCGACCTATTCGCCCAGGCTGGGCGCCATCGCAAGCTTGAAGAGGAGGGCAATCCACCAAGCGATTGCCAAGCATTTCGCCTTCAACGCGCTAGCGGCTTTGGTGGTGCCATTTCTTGGCCGAGCATGCGGCAGCCAAGGTGGCAGTTCAGCCTACCCAGTAGATGTGAGGCTTGAGTCAATCCTGCACATTGGGCCGCCCCAAAGCGGCTGCCGGGTGATAACTGCGTCTGGGGCTGGGGACTTTGGCCTGCACTTGATTGACGCAACAAAGCGCCACAAGATTGCTTCAAACAGGGGCTCCTGTTGATGACATCGCACAAAAATAGGCATTCCCTCCTGTTTCGGCATACATTTAAGGACAATAGTGGCCATGGCTGAAACATGCTTTTCTAAGATGGCCTGCCACAGTTGGTCAGTTTGGATGTCAAGAACGTCTTTGCCAACCTCTAAAGAGTCCGAAGCCTTATATGTCGAAACCTCCTCTCCATCGCGTCATTGTGGTTGGTGCAGGCTTTGGTGGCCTGGAGGCCACCCGCGTGCTGTGCAAAATTCCGCATGTGGAAATTACCTTGATCGACAAGGCCAACCACCACTTGTTCCAGCCCCTGCTCTACCAGGTGGCCACGGCCGGTTTGGCCGCGCCCTCCATTGCGGCGCCGGTGCGCACCATCATGCACGACTTCCCACAGGTGACAACTTTGCTGGCGGAGGTTGTGCAATTCGATGCGGCCAATAAACAAGTCGTGCTGGGCAATGGCGAGCGCCTGTCGTATGACTGGCTGATTGTGGCCGCTGGCGCTACGCACAGCTATTTTGGCAATGACCATTGGGCCGCCCATGCGATTGGTCTGAAGACGCTGCGTGAGGCGTTTGATATTCGCCGCAAAGTGGTCGAGGCGTTTGAAAAAGCCGAGCTGGAGCAAGATGCCAGCAAACGCCAGGCAATGCTGAACTTTGCGATTATTGGCGCAGGCCCCACAGGCGTGGAGATGGCTGGCACGATTGCCGAAATTGCCCGGCATACACTCAAAGGCGAATTTCGCCGCATCAACCCTGCTGATGCGCGTATCTACCTGATTGAAGGCGGCAATCGGGTCTTGCAAACAATGCCTGAGCGCTTAAGCCAGCGGGCCAAAGAACAGCTTGAAAAACTGGGGGTCATGGTGCTGCTCAATGCACGCGTCACCCACATTGATGCCCAAGGACTGCGCTACAACACACCGGGACCGACAGCCGATGCAGCCAAGGAACATGCAATGCCCAGCAGCTGCATCATTTGGGCCGCTGGCGTAGCGGCCTCGCCACTAGCCAAACTATTGGCCCAAGCCACAGGCGCAGACACGGACCGCACTGGCCGCATTGTCGTGACACCGGAGCTGACAGTGGATGCCTCGCAGTCCATTTTTGCGATCGGTGATTTGGCCGCTGCCAAAAGCCATGATCCTGGCGCAGAACCCAGCCCCGTGCCAGGTGTGTCACCGGCAGCAAAGCAAATGGGAAAACTGGCAGCGGCCAATATCCAGCGCCAGATTCAAGGCCAGGCGATGCAGGTCTTTCGTTACAAAAACTACGGCAACCTGGCTACGATTGGGCGCAGCGCAGCCGTAGTGGATTTGCCATTGCCTGGCGGCAAGCACTTGCGCTTCTCAGGCCTGCTGGCTTGGCAATTCTGGCTGTTTGCCCACGTGTATTTCTTGATTGGCTTTCGTAACCGTTTGGTGGTGCTGATGGATTGGGCCAGCGCTTACTGGACTTATCGCCGCTACGCACGCGTGGTGGCCTCTACCGCTGCGAATCAGCCTGTAGAACCGGTGACAGCCCTCCAAGATCCGCCAGTTGCTGTCAACAGTGCGCCCTCAAACCACGGGCCTGTCGCTGAGGCTGCTCGCACAACAGATTCTGGAGCAGCAGTGCCCAACACACCAGACTTGCCGCGATGAAGCAAAGCAGCACAATTGCAGAAAGCCCCAGGCACACGCCTGCCGAAGAGTGTCCAAATAGACTGGAGATCTCCGGTTTGCAGCTGCTAGGCAATGACGGCGCGCCCTTATTGGATATCGGACGCTGGCAGATGCCAGCCGGCGTGCATTGGGTACATGGGGCCTCAGGCGCGGGAAAAACCCGCTTATTACGCCTTTTGGCCGATCTGCCTGCAGCAAATCACAATTCCAACACAGCCCATTGCTCACGAGCGCAGCCAACACAGTCAAGCGTTGGCAGGCCTGCGATTGACTGGCACAGCCCACCTGCCCTGCCACGCCCGCTATCACCGAAGGATGTGTTCTTTGCCGAGCCAGAGCAGCCCATCTGGGACCCGATGACCATCGCGCAGGTGCATGACCAGCTACTCGTGCCCACTGCAGAAAGTGCCGGCTATTTATCTGTAGCTAGCCACGCACGGATGCAGGCAGACTTGCTCGCAGGCTTTGGTCTTAACCCGCACCAGCACAAAGCAATGTCTATGCTGTCCACAGGCACACGTCGCAAAGTGTTTCTGATGGCGGCTTTGCTAGCGCCCCACCCGCTCGTCTTACTTGACGAGCCCAGCGCCGCTCTGGACCAGCGCTCTATCCGAGCGTTGTATTACGCACTGGTTGTGCGCAACCGCATCGCACGACACCAGGTGACGCTGGTAGCAACCGCGCTAGAGCCACACCAACACGGCCAAATCGGCCGTGGCCACTGGCATCTTGGTTGAAGCTACAGGCAATGCATGCAGCTGCGTTAGTAGCTCCTTGACTCAATGGCCATCGTTGCCTGACTTTATCGCAGAATGCAGCGCAGCAGTCTTCGATTGGCGCTGCAGCAAGCCGGCTGCAAGCAAGCTGCTCAAGCAGGCCTGACACTGCACCCAGGATGCTCCGGTCGCACTGGCTACCTCGTTGAGCATCAGGGACTTTTGTGCTAGCAAAGAAGCCACGCGCATACGCAATGCATCTTCTTGCAACCATTCTGGCGATGGCCAGCTTTTGAGCTTGTAGCGGGCCATCGAGTCCACTTTGACGCCAGCATTGTTCCAGTCAGCCACTGCACGCACCAGACGCTGATAACGCAGCGAGGCTTTGGTTTCCTGCGTAGGCCGCGAGACTTCTACAGCAGCCACAACCGCAGGGCCAGACTCTACAGCCTCCTCCAGCACGGGCGCGCGCGCTTTGCGTACTTCGAGCTGCGCCTCTTGCTGTGCACCATCGCCAAACGCAACGGACTGTGCCGCTTGTTGCAGCATGGCTGCATCGGCTGCTGCCGCTTTGGCTGCTGCTGCTTCGGCGGCTGCTGCTTCGGCTGCTGCTGCTTCGGCGGCTGCTGCTTCGGCTGCTGCTGCTTTGGCGGCTGCTGCTTCGGCGGCGGCTGCTTCGGCGGCGGCTGCTTCGGCGGCGGCTGCTTCGGCGGCGGCTGCTTCGGCGGCGGCTGCTTCGGCTGCTGCTGCTTCGGCTGCTGCTGCTTCGGCTGCTGCTGCTTCGGCTGCTGCTGCTTCGGCTGCTGCTGCTTCGGCTGCTGCTGCTTCGGCTGCTGCTGCTTCGGCTGCTGCTGCTTCGGCTGCTGCTGCTTCGGCTGCTGCTGCTTCGGCTGCTGCTGCTTCGGCTGCTGCTGCTTCGGCTGCTGCTGCTTCGGCTGCTGCTGCTTCGGCTGCTGCTGCTTCGGCTGCTGCTGCTTCGGCTGCTGCTGCTTCGGCTGCTGCTGCTTCGGCTGCTGCTGCTTCGGCTGCTGCTGCTTCGGCTGCTGCTGCTTCGGCTGCTGCTGCTTCGGCTGCTGCTGCTTCGGCTGCTGCTGCTTCGGCTGCTGCTGCTTCGGCTGCTGCTGCTTCGGCTGCTGCTGCTTCGGCTGCTGCTGCTTCGGCTGCTGCTGCTTCGGCTGCTGCTGCTTCGGCTGCTGCTGCTTCGGCTGCTGCTGCTTCGGCTGCTGCTGCTTCGGCTGCTGCTGCTTCGGCTGCTGCTGCTTCGGCTGCTGCTGCTTCGGCTGCTGCTGCTTCGGCTGCTGCTGCTTCGGCTGCTGCTGCTTCGGCTGCTGCTGCTTCGGCTGCTGCTGCTTCGGCTGCTGCTGCTTCGGCTGCTGCTGCTTCGGCTGCTGCTGCTTCGGCTGCTGCTGCTTCGGCTGCTGCTGCTTCGGCTGCTGCTGCTTCGGCTGCTGCTGCTTCGGCTGCTGCTGCTTCGGCTGCTGCTGCTTCGGCTGCTGCTGCTTCGGCTGCTGCTGCTTCGGCTGCTGCTGCTTCGGCTGCAGCTGCTTCAGCGGCTGCCGAAGCAGCTGCTTTGGCGATGGCCTCTGGCTTTGCAACCATGGCATCTGTTTGTTCTTGCAGCGCGAGACCACCGGCGATTTGCTCAGTGTTTGCCAAGCTTTGAATTTCAAACTCAAACAAGGAGTTGGCCTTAAACCCTTCTTGCTCTTGCTCTGCCGCATTTTGTTCAAAAATACCGCTCAGCTCCTGCAGCACCTCTGCCGAGAGCAAGGGGGCTGCGGGAGGGGCTTTGCTGCGTGCAGCATCATCTAAGCTGGGCAGCACTCCCATATCGGTTTGCAAACCAAACCCGTCTGGTAGCGCCGCCATCAAGCTGGTGCGCACTTGTTGGTCGTCATAAGACGCCACCAGTTTTTGCAGGAAAGCCGCCTCTTCATCGCGCCCAATCCCCGCGTCCTGAAACACAGGCATGCCATCTGCATCCGTGTCAGCCAGTCTGGTACGGGACACAGCCCGGATCAAAGGCGGCAGCGCGCCCAAACAGGCCAACTGAACTTCTGGCGCGACACGTGAAATGGGAGCCAGTGCTTTGATGCACACAGCCAACACCTCAGGACTTAAGGGCCGCGGCAACACAATCGCCTGCGGCATAGCCTGCCGCACCGACGCATGCACTTCACTATTGGCATCTAGCTGTGCGATCAAGAGCACAGGGCAGCCAATTTTTTTCAATTGGGCCACACGCTGCGGCACCAATAAACTGTCCACATCAGTGGTGATGGCGGAAAACGGGCCCTTGCGCACTAATTCAACGCGCACAGGCAATCTCGATTGCGCTGTTTCAACCCACTGCCGCAATTGCTCCAAATCCTCGGAAGGAAGGGCAAAGTACCCCAGCCGAAACGTCGGGGGCACGGATACCTGATCGCTCATTGGCAATCTCCCAAACGACTTAGATACTAGTAACGCCTGTTAGTTTACATTTATTTGCAAATGAATTGTCGCTTTTCCCACTGCTGCATGCAAATGGGAAAGAAAAACAAACGCACCTTACTAAAAGCTACTTAATCAGCATCGAATGGGGAGCCATTGCTCAACAAATATGGATGGCCTCGTGACCAGGCAGATTGTGACTGGGCCGCATGTGCCCGCTACAGCCGACAGCCTGCTCTAGGAGCCAGTTCAAAACTTGCGCTCAGTCGCGCAATGCAAAAAAGAGGCCGTGCAAGCGCCTCTTTTATGCCGTGTGCGACCGTGAAAAGATCGTAAACAAACTCTTCAACACGCCACGCACTGAATATTCAAGTATGGAAATGCGTTATTTCTGCACGCACTCGATTGGAAGCATCCGGCCAATTTCCAGTGACAGCTCCTTGCCTTTGCCACGGATGGTATTGGGGCCGTTGCTGTAGATCATGCCCGAGCCGCTGGGACGCTGCTGCAACTCAATTGCATCGCCATTGCGCTCAAGCAATGCCTTTTCCTGGTCAATAAAGTACGACACACGCACTGACTCACCGTTTTGGCATTGGTAATCCACCACGTTCACACCAGACTGGGCTGCCTTAGCCTGGTCGTCATGCTTGGTCAGGGTACTGGTACATGCTGCCAAGGCCGCGCAGCAGGTGATCAAAAGTAGGAGTCTCATGTTTCAAATATAAAAAAGTAATGATTTCAGTATAGCCAGATCACGCTGTCTGTCCAAGTCCGATCGGTGCTTTGTAAGCGCCTGCTACCTCTGCTTCCCAGTCAGTGGCGGCCTGCGGCATCGTCAGCCCCCGGCTCGCAGCGCCTGCCCGGCTTGAGCGGTCTACCAAGCATCTGCATCTATACTAGAGAAACTCTGCTAAACCTCGCCTCTGAGATATATGTATACATTGCGCTCACTTTTCAGCTTTGGCCACAGCCCACTGTCCCACTACATCGGCGCAGCCTCTACTGCCCTGTGCATTGCTTTGGCCGCTCTGGGCAACGCAAGCGCGCAAACCAATTCGCATACACAAATTCAAGCCTTGCTGCAAAGCGGCCAAGCCCAACAGGCCCTGGTGCAGGCCGAGCAAGCTCTGGAAAAAACACCCCGCGATCCACAGTTGCAATTTCTCAAAGCAAACGCAGAGCAAGCGCTGGGTCAGACTGAAGCAGCAGACGCCAGCCTGACCGCTCTGACCCAAAATTTTCCTGAGTTGCCAGAGCCTTGGAATAATTTGGCGCAATTGCGTGCCGCGCAAGGCCGTTTGGCAGAAGCGCAGCAATTGCTAGAAAAAGCGTTGATCAGCAATCCGCAGTTCGCCAAAGCCCATGCCAATCTCGCCCAGGTCCTGCTGGCCCAAACGATTGGCCATTTGGAGCAGGCCCAGCAAATTGCCCCTAACGCGCAGCAAGCGGCACAAATCCAAGCCTTGCGTGCTGCCTCGTCTGCCCAGGCCAGTCCTGCGGGCGAAGCCACAATCGTCAATTAAGTCCTTAGTTCAGACCCCATTTTTCTGAAAAAACCAGTTTCGCGATATCCGCGTTTATGATGCGGCAGTGCGCAGACGCGCTCTGACGGCACGACTGGCTCAGCCCAGCTTGGACGCATCAGGCCATCGGTGCTATTGAGCGCCCGCTGCAATTGGATGCTCGCTTCACTTGTCTGCACAACAGGCTAGCGTGCATTGACTGACATTTCTTCTCATCACCGTATTCCGTACTTATATATGCCAACCATTCCATCTAAACGCAACACCATTCGCGCCCTGTTTGCTGGGGCCTTGAGCGCACTCGTCTTGCTGCCTGCATTAGCACAAACGGCAGCGGAAACACAGCCACGGGTGAAACTGGAGACCTCGCAAGGCGATATCGTGGTTGAGTTGGCACCGCAAAAAGCGCCCAAAACAGTGGAGAACTTCTTGCAGTATGTGAACGACAAACACTATGACGGCACGATTTTCCACCGCGTCATCGACGGCTTTATGATTCAAGGCGGAGGGTTCACCGAGGACATGGTGCAAAAACCCGTGCGTGCGCCCATTTTGCTGGAGTCGGACAATGGCCTCAAAAATGAGCGCGGAACCATCGCGATGGCCCGCACAATTGTGCCAAACTCTGCAACCAGCCAGTTCTTCATCAATGTGAACAACAACACACCGCTGGATTACCAACCAGGCACCCCAGGCAACCCAGGTTACGCCGTATTTGGCAAAGTGGTTGAAGGAATGGATGTGGTCGACAAAATCAAAGCCACGCAAGTTGCCAACAAAGGCATGATGGAGAAGGTCCCTGTTGAGGCGATCACCATTATTTCAGCCACCAAAATTCAGTAACACTGGTCTGCCAACAGGCAGGCTGAAGCCATTTTTATCCCTCTGGACCGCGGTACACCACCACGGTCCATGACCACTTCACACAAAGGAAGACCATGAGCAACCCACAAGTCGAACTGCAAACCAGCCTAGGCAACCTCACCATCGAGCTGGACGCAGCAAAAGCGCCTATTTCTACAGAAAACTTTCTGAACTACGTGCGCAGCGGCCACTATGACAATACGATTTTCCACCGTGTAATTGGCAACTTCATGATCCAAGGCGGTGGTTTTGAGCCAGGCATGCAGCAAAAATCCACCAATGCCGAAATTCAAAACGAAGCCAAAAACGGCTTGAAAAACGACAAATATACGGTCGCCATGGCCCGCACCAGCGCGCCACACTCGGCCTCTTCGCAGTTTTTCATCAACGTGGGCAACAACGACTTCCTGAACTACCCAGGCCAGGACGGCTGGGGTTACGCCGTATTTGGCAAAGTGGTTGATGGCACAGCCGTGGTCGACAAGATCAAAGGCGTGGCTACCGGCCGCCGTGGCTACCATGACGACGTGCCAAAAGAAGACGTGGTCATCATCAAAGCCGTCGAAATCCCAGCTGCAGCCTAATGCACAAGGATTGTGCTGCGCCATGAATGCAGGACAGTTGACGATAGACCCCGCTGCAGAGCCCAAGGCCACGACGATTGTCGATTGTGTGGCCGACATGCACCTGCAGCGCAGCCAGCCAGCCACTTGGGCTGGCTTTCGCCATTATTTGGCAAGCACACCGGCACAGCACATTCTGATTCTGGGCGATTTGTTTGAAGTGTGGGTCGGCGATGACGCCCTGCTCGAATCAGGCAGCTTTGAGGCAGAAGTCGCCAGCGCATTGCAGCGCACCAGCCAGTCAGGCAAAAAGCTGTATTTCATGCATGGCAACCGTGACTTTGTCATTGGGCCTGCGTTTGCTGAATTCACCGGTGTGCAATTGCTGCAAGACCCTTGCATTGTGCGCATTGGCACGCAGACCGCTGGCACCGCAGCGCCGCACTGGTTGCTCTCGCACGGCGATGCGCTGTGCACCGACGACCTGCCTTACCAGCAGTTCCGCGCGATCAGCCGCAACCCAGCCTGGCAGCAGCAGTTCATGGTGCAGCCTTTGGCTGCGCGCCGCGCCTTTGCCGCCAGTATTCGCAGCGAAAGCGAGAACCAGAAGCAAGGCCAGAGCCTCGACAGTTACGTCGATCTGAATGCCGATGCAACACGCAGCTGGCTGACAGCGCTCAATACCAACACCTTGATTCACGGCCACACGCACCAGCCGGCCGTGCACGATCTGGGCGACGGTTTGCAACGCATTGTCATGTCAGACTGGGATTTGGACTGCGCCAAGCCGCGCGCAGAAGTGCTGCGCTACAACACGCAGCAGCCCGAGCAAGGCTGGCAGCGGGTGGATATCAGCACCACCCCAGTGGTGGCCTGATACCCGGCTCTACAGCACAAAGCAAAGCGCCTGTCTTCACAGACAGGCGCTTTTTTATGCTTTGAAGGTCTGCCCGCTCATGCGAGCAGGCTCAAGCTTGCATTAAACCTTGTCCAAAGCCTGCTGCAAATCGGCCAGCAAATCGTCAATGTGCTCAATACCAACCGACAAGCGCACCATGCCTTCGGTCACGCCGGCGCTGGCCAGCTCTGCGGCATCCAATTGGCGGTGCGTCGTCGACGCTGGATGCGTAGCCAAAGACTTGGCATCGCCAATATTGACCAAACGCGTGAACAACTGCAGCGCATCCAAGAAACGCGCACCGGCTTCGCGTGCGTTATCGCCCTTGAGGCTGAATGACAAAATGCCCGAGGCTTTGCCGCCCAACTGGCTTTGCACCAAGTCATAGTCAGGATGGCCTGGCAAAGCCGCGTAGCGCACCCACTCGACTTTCGGGTGGGCCTGCAATGCTTCAGCAATGCGCTCGGCATTGCTGCAGATACGGTCCATGCGCAGTGGTAAGGTCTCAATGCCTTGCAAAATCATGAATGCATTGAATGGCGACAGCGCACCACCGGTATTGCGCAGCGGCACCACGCGGGCGCGGCCGATAAATGCAGCAGGGCCCAAGGCTTCGGTGTAAACCACGCCGTGGTAGCTGACATCAGGCTCATTCAGGCGTGCAAAACGCTCACGGTGCTCGGCCCACGGGAAGTTGCCGCTATCCACAATCGCGCCGCCAATGCTGTTGCCATGGCCGCCGAGGTATTTGGTCAGTGAATGCACGACGATGTCCGCACCATGCTCAATGGGGCGCAACAGATAAGGCGATGGCACCGTGTTGTCAACGATCAGCGGGATGCCATGCGCATGGGCAATATCCGCCAAGGCACGGATATCGGTCACATTGCCCAGCGGGTTGCCAATCGATTCAATGAAGATCGCCTTGGTGCGGTCGTCAATGTGGCGCACAAAGCTCTCGGGGTCACGTGCATCGGCAAAGCGCGTTTCAATGCCTGATTGCGGCAGGGTGTGGGCAAACAGGTTGTAAGTGCCGCCATACAGCGTGCCGGCCGAGACGATGTTGTCACCAGCCTCGGCAATGGTTTGGATCGCATAGGTGATGGCCGTCATCCCAGAGGCCACAGCCAGTGCGGCAATGCCGCCTTCCAGCGCAGCGATGCGCTTTTCCAGCACATCGTTGGTCGGATTCATGATGCGCGAATAAATATTGCCCTGGACTTTCAGGTCAAACAAATCCGCGCCATGTTGGGCGCTGTCAAACGCATAAGCGACCGTTTGGTACAGAGGTACGGCCACGGCTTTGGTGGTTGGGTCTGGGCTATAACCAGCATGGACTGCAAGAGTTTCGATACGCATGGCTGTCTCACTTTCAAAGGGTTGTATTGGCAATAAATAAAAAAGGGGCCAGTTGCACAGTGCAATGGCTGTCAGCCACAACAATGCGGCGGCTGTTGTAACGCTGGTGAACGGTGGCGTTTGAGTTCAAGCAAGCGCCGCAGCTCCTGCGTCAGACTCAATGCGGCCAGCCACGAGCTTTTGGGATTGCTAGGCAAAGCCTCATTGGCGATGCGCAAGTGCAGGCGTCCAAAAGCGCCCTGCGCCTCCAGCTCATGCACATTGGTCTGCACCTCGGGGTCAGCAACCAGCTGCACCTCGGTGCGCTCAAAGCCAATACCCGCCAAGGCCACGGCCGCAGCCACATTGGCATTTTTGGGATAGGCCAGCGCCGCGGCTCGGGCTGAGCCCGTATAAATCGTTTCAGCCTGGCGCAGCTGCGTCAAGTCGCGCCCTTGTGCCGCAGGCGTGCCCTGCCAGGCCAATGGTGGTTTGCGGCCAGTGTAGCGCACCCAGTCGAGTCCGGCAGGAGCCGCTGCGGCCAAGGCATCCAAGCCTCCAATCGCGCCGCTGACCGTGCGCAGCAAAGCGCCAGACACATGCGCATGCTGCAGCAACAAGCCATGCAAGGGCGCATCGGCCAATGCGCCCACCGAAGCAACAATCGCATCCACACCTTGCGCCAGCAGCGGTACCACATACTGCGACACGGCGGCATGGCCTGCGCATTCGACCACCAGATCAGGCTGCCAAGCCAGCAAGGCCTGCACATCGGTGCAAACCGCCAAAGGCGTTTGCGCCACTGGTGGCAAAGGCAGGGCTTGCCTGCGCACCACACAAATGGCCGCCTGCGGCGCCACCTCATGCGCAATGGCTTCAATCAGCTGCTGCCCAATCGCGCCATAGCCCAGCACAGCAATGCGCACCGCACGCTGCGGCGTGGCAACTTCGGCTGGCTCAAACACAGTCTGTGACATGGACAAACCCTGGTTTAGCGGTGAATGCCGGTAGGCAGCGTCAGCTGCGCACGCAAACTGGCATCGCGCATGAACTGCGCGGTCAAGGCCAGAATATGCTCGACCTCTTGCGGCGTGTTGTAGGCGCCCAAAGAAAAACGGATCGAGCCGGTATCGAGCAAATTGCACACGACGCCATTGGCATACATGTGTTTGCGCAAAGCGAACGCCTGTGGGTGACGAATGCAGACAATCGTGCTTTGCTCAGCCGCATGGGGCGAGGACAATACCTCTACGCCTTCAGCCCGCAACCCCGCATCCAGCCGGGCGGCCATGGCCAAGGTCCAGGGTGCCATGCGCTCGACCCGCGCCTCGTCAATCATCAGCAAAGCCTGGGCCAGACCGGCTACCGCTGGGTAGTTGATATTGCCACCCTCCAGTACCCGCGCATCGCCTGGTTTGTGGCGCAAGGCCCAACCCGGTTGCTTGCGGTCAACGCTATTGGCGTAAGACGGCCCCATAAAAGCCGGCTGCAACAAGGCCAGCAAGGCCTTGTCGACATAGAGAAAGCCCAGGCCCAGGGGGCCTTGCAAGGCTTTATAAGCGCCGCAGGACAACGCAGCAATGCCCCAGCCTTGCACATCAATGGGCAGCAAGCCCACAGCCTGAATGCCATCGACCACCAGAAAAATGCCTTTTTCCTTGCACTTCCTGGCCAGCGTTTCGATATCGGCGCGCACACCGGTGCTGTATTGCACGTAAGACACCGCAATGATTCGGGTGCGCTCATCGACCTGTGACCAGATCGAGTCGACGGTGACACGGCGCTCTTGCGTGGGTGCCACGCGCACCTCAACCTGGCGCTGGCGCAGATTCAGCCACGGCACCACATTGACCGGGTGTTCCTGGTCATCGAGCACCATATTGTCACCAGGCTGCCAAGGGAAGCCTTGGGCAACGATGTTCAAGCCCTCGGTGGTGTTTTTGGTAAAAGCAATTTGTCGCGCCTGGCCTTTGATCAGCTTGGCCACCTGCACGCGTACGCCTTCGGCAGCCGCCAGCCACTCTGGCTTGTCGGCTCTGGCCATGCTGAGGTTATTGAAAAACTGCTGAATCGCCTGGCTAACTCTAGGCGCGATCGGGCTGCAATATGCCTGGCACGCATACACCCGCTCTTGCAAAACAGGAAAATGGGCACGGAAAGCCTGCTGCCAAGCAGGCGCGTCGGGGCTGTCAATGAAAGACATGGATGGATCTACCTTTTCAACACTTCGCATTATCGATTTTTGGTCGGATCTAAAGAGACATTTACTTATAAATATTATTTATAAGCGCAGCGCTAGAATACGCTCGAATGAAACAAAATTGACATTTTGAATCGTTTTAATCCCCCCCTCTTAATCCTGTTTGGATGTTGTTGTATGAAACTGAGCTTGACCTCCCTCTTCGCTGCGGTCTTGGCCGCTAGCGCGCTTATGACCGGTGCAGCCCACGCCCAAGACTCTGGCGCCACGGTAGCAGCCATTAAAAAACGCGGCGAACTCGTGTGCGGCGTCAGCCAGGGCTCGGCAGGCTTGTCACTGGCCGACAACAATGGCCAATGGAAAGGTCTGGATGTCGATGTCTGCAAAGCGCTGGCGACTGCCACACTGGGCTCGCCCGACAAGGTGCGCTATGTGCCGTTGAGCTCGCAGCAGCGCTTCCCGGCACTGCAAAATGGCGAGATCGATGTGCTCAGCCGCAACACCACCATCACCTCAGGGCGCGACTCGGGCATCAAAATCACCGCGCCCGCCATCGTGTTCTATGACGGTCAGGGCTTTATGGTGCCTAAGAAGCTCGGCATCACCAGCGCCAAAGACCTCAATGGCGCGCAAGTGTGTGTGCAGCCGGGCACCAATAATGAACAAAATCTGGTGGACTGGTTCAGCTCCCACAAGCTGGAGTACAAGCCGGTGGTGATCGAAAACCTGGTCGAGCTGGAAAAAGCCTTCTACGCCGGTCGCTGCGACGTATATCTGTCTGACAAATCCACGCTGGCGGCCAGCCGCTCAGCCCGCGCAGACAATCCAGACGACTTCATCATCCTGCCCGAGAACATCAACAAATCGCCACTCGGCCCTTGGGTGCGTGACAACGACAGCAACTGGATTGCGATTGTCAAATGGACCGTCAATGGCCTGGTGGCCGCCGAAGAGTTGGGCATTAGCAGCGGCAACGTGGACAGCTTTGCCGACTCCAAAGACCCGCAAGTGCGCCGCCTGCTGGGCCTGGATGCCGGCATTGGCAAAGGCTTTGGTCTGGACGAAAAATGGCTCTACAACGTGATTAAAAACGTGGGCAACTACGGTGAAGTCTGGGAGCGCAATGTAGGCCAGAACACACCCATCAAGCTCGATCGCGGCTTGAACAACCAATGGAACCAAGGCGGCTTGCTGTACGCGCCACCATTCCAATAAGCCATTAACCGCGCTGATACAGCTATTTCAAGGCCTCTTGGTTTAAGCCCCAAGAGGCTCTTTGTCGTTTCTCCCAGCCTGTTGGCAGCCTTTTTTATCCGAACGCGCTGGCGTTCCCATTGCAAAGCGAAGACCCATGAATGCCTTGGATCTAGGCTGGCTAAGCCAACGCGCCGGCTTCCAGCTCTCAGAGAGCCTGCTGCGTGTCAGTCCTGACGACAGCTATGCACAGCTGATACTGGCTGGCGCGGTGAACACCTTGGCTGTAGCCGCCATCGCCATTCCGCTCGCCACGCTGCTGGGCTCCTTATTGGGCGTGCTGCGCCTGACCCGCCACCCATTGCTCGACCGCAGTTTGAGCCTGCTGATTGAGCCGATCCGCAACACCCCAGTGTTGTTGCAACTGTTCCTCTGGTATGCGCTGCTGCTGGCTTTACCGCCAATTCGAGAGGCTTGGCAGCCGCTGCCGGGCATCAGCCTGTCCAACCGGGGACTGAGCCTGCCGGCACTCAGTGGGCTGCGCTGGAGCCCCATCGTATTGGGCTTGTTGTTACTGGTACTGGCCCCGTGGTTCAAGCGGCGCTGGCATTGGCCGCTCTGGCTATCTGCGGCCTTGGCCCTGATCGTGGGCGCCCTTGGCCAATACCAAGCCCCACTGCAATGGAGTGTGCCCCAACTGGTGGGCCTGGGCGTGCGCGGCGGCTGGACGCTCAGCCCCGAGCTGACAACCTTGTTGGTGGGCTTGTCGATCTTTCATGCCAGCTACATCTCGGACGTGGTGCGCGGCTCGATTCTGGCTATACCTGCCGGCCAGGTTCAAGCCGGCCTGGCACTGGGCATGCGCTGGCCCAGCCTGGCCCAGACCGTAATCTATCCCTACGCCGCACGCGTAGGCATTCCGCCCTACGCCAACCAATGCCTGATGCTGCTCAAAAACAGCACGCTGGCGATCGCCATTGGCTTTCAAGACCTGATGGCCATCATCAACACCGCGATCACACAAACGGGCAAAGCGGTTGAAGGCATGACGCTGGCGATGGCGTTTTACCTCTGCATCGGCATGCTGGTGGCAGCGGCCTTATCGGCCTACAACCGCCGCATCACGCGCGCCAGCCTGCTCTCATCTGGTGGCATGCGCTTGGGCCACATGCTGCCAACACCAAAGTGGAGCTATGCCGCGCTATTTACTGGTGCTTGGCGCAGTGCGCTGACGGTCGTGCTGGCCGCCGCGCTGGCCTGGCTGGCCTGGCGTAGCATGCAATGGGGCTTGCTGGATGCCGTCTGGACTGGTGGCGCCCAATCATGCCGCGCAGCAGCCGGAGCCTGCTGGACCGTCATCAGTGCCAACATCCAATTGCTGATGTTTGGCACGATTGCCAGCGCCCAGCGCAGCCAGGCCGCAGTGTGCTGCGGTTTGCTGGTCTTGGTCGTACTGGCCTTGTTCTATTTGCCACTGCGCCCGCGTTATCGAGCGCTGGCCGTTGTCGTGCTTGGCAGTCTGATCGTGGCCATTTTGCAGGGTTTTGGGCCATGGCCTGCGCTGCCCACTGTCTCCTGGGGCGGCGTTTTATCGACCTTGACGTTGGCCTTACTGGCCATTGTGCTGTCGATTCCTTTGGCGATTGTTTTGGCGCTGTTGCGCATGCAAGCACCCAGTTGGCTTGCCTGGCCGGTAGCAGCCTGCATTGATGCGATTCGCAGCATTCCGCTGGTGGTCTTGCTGCTGGTGTGCTCGTTTTGGATCCCGCTGTTTTTTCAAGGCGACTGGAGCGCCTCCAAACTCTTGCTGGCGTTGATTGCATTGGTTTTGCACACCAGTTGCATGCTGGCCGAAGTACTGCGCGGCGCGCTGCAGGCCGTGCCCACCGGGCAAACACTGGCCGCTAAAGCACTCGGTATGAGCCAGCTCACCATTATCACCACCATCGTCTTGCCACAAGCCAGACGCTTGGCCACACCGGCGGCGCTGGGCGTGTTTGTTGGTGCGATCAAAGACACCTCGCTGGTGGCCATCATTGGCGTGTTTGACACCTTGGCTGCGGCCAAAGCCGTGATTGCCGCCACCGAATGGCGGCCCTACTTTGCCGAAGTCTATTTGTTTGCTGCGGTCTTTTATTTACTGCTGTGCGTGCCGCTGTCGATCATGGCCAAACGCTCGAATCGGCATTAAGCCCCCATTCGGAGGCCATCAGCAAGCCACAAAAAAGCCACTGTTTGTCAGTGGCTTTTTTGTGTCATTCAGGCAAGCAACTCTTACCAACGATCACGGATAGTGCTGGCAGCCCAGTTACCAAACTGGCGATGCAATGCGGGGGTCAGATACACTTCATCGGCGAAACCGTAGCGGTCGTAATTGGTAGAGACCAAAGTGCTGGTCGTGCACAGTGCGGAGTCGACTTTGCCATTACCAATCCCAATGCCTGGGCCGGCTGCAATGGAGTTGCAAACCGGTGATGAGAAGTTGTCCAGCGCGTAGTACTCAGGCTGGTATTCAACGACGTTGATGTATTGCTCAAAGTCAACATACAAAACGTTGGGCTGGTAGGTGATTTCTTCCATCGAAATCTTGAAGCCCTCGTTAAAGGCAATCGACATTTGCTCCAAGAACGCCACTTGCTCTACCGAGCGTGCCCAGACCGATTTGCCCATGTTGTAAGCGCCGATCACCACAATGTACTTGGCACCGCTGTCGCGCAAGCGTTTGACCTGGCCGGTCAGCTCAGCGCTGATTGGGCGCATTTGTGCAATCGCCTCTGCCTGGGTGATTTCACCATTCAAGGCTTGCTGGGCCAAGACGATGATGTCGCTGGTGCCACTGCTGACCAAGACCAAGTCATTGCCACCGAATGCATCTGCAGACAAGAAGCTGTCAATCTGGTCACTCAATGTCGGTGTGGAGGCATCGCCTGCTGCATCCGGCTTGGCCACAATGCGCGTATTGCCCCATGCGTAAGAAGTGCCGCCACTGATTTGCGGAGTGATCGTTCTGCCATAGGCAGAGGCCACTTCTTCGGTCCAGTTGGCACGAACATCGGTCAGACCATTGATCGTAAAGCGCGAGCCCGACTGGCCAATATCACTTTGTCCATCGCCAAAAGCGATGACGCGAGAAGGGCTCAGCTGTGACTCGACAGAACTAGAACCGCATGCAGCCAAGCTGACTGCTGTGACGGCTGCTGCCAAATAGCTGGCGCAGCGACTCCATTGAAATGCCATGTGTGTACTCCGGTTTATTTGGCGCTAGTTTAGCCGCCTTCATGCCTGTGCTGAAAGATTTACTCAGCATCCGATTGTTAAGAACGCCTTTGCAGTGTTGACGCAAACACGCTCCAAGCGAGGTTTATGCGCTGGCTGCCGCCCGCTGCAAGCGGTCTCGAACACCGTCCCAAGCAGCGTCACTTGGTACTGCTTCAATCCATATGAGTTTGACTCCCTGCGCATCACACTCACGCAGCACACTAAAAAGCTCATGGGCGACCGCCTCTGGGGACTGTGGCATTCTACGCAGCAGCACATCCCCTGAGGCATTTTCCATAGGCGAGCGTGCATAAACGGCGATGTGTTTGGCCTGCTCACCCAGCACGCCTAGAGCCGCAGCAATATCAGAAGCGGCCATTAAACGCACAGTCGCACTAGGGGCATAGTGGGCCGTCAAAGTGCCTGGAGCCTTGGGCTCTTGCTGGTCGAGCAATGCCACAGCAGTGTGCGGGTCAAGCACCTGCATACCGGTAACTTGGGCGATTTTCGCAGCGCCAATGTGGCCGGGCCTTAATAGCACCGGCTGGCCTCGGCTACAGTCAACAATAGTTGATTCAATGCCGACATCACAAGGGCCGCCGTCAATCACCAGCAAATCATCGCCAAATTCTTGCGCCACATGCGCAGCAGTCGTCGGGCTGACACGCCCAAAACGATTCGCACTGGGCGCGGCCACACCCCATACCGGTGGATTTGCGTCGTGGCAAGCACGTAAAATCTGCTGAGCTACTGGATGCGACGGACAGCGCAGGCCAATCGTGTCTTGTCCGGCAGCTGCAGTGTCAGCCACACCAGGGCGGCGCGGCACGATCAGCGTCAGCGGACCTGGCCAAAACGCCTCCATCAAAGCCGCTGCAAAGGCCGGCATGTCAGCGGCAAAATGGGCTGCGCCTGCCTCGTCTGCCACATGCACAATCAGCGGATGGTCTGCAGGGCGGCCTTTGCGCTCGAAAATCTTGGCCACGGCCTCGGCTTGCAAGGCATCAGCGGCCAGGCCATACACTGTCTCAGTCGGCAGGCCGATCAACTGCGTTTGCTGCAAGGCAGCAACAGCTGCTGCAATGGCGTCGGGTGTGGGGGAAGCAATCATGGGCAAATCAACCGGTAAACAAGTCGCTTGGCAGACGCGCGGTGAGCGCCTACGTAAAAGCCCGCCATAGGCGGGCTGCAGACCTCAGCGCATCAGGCGAGGATGTGAGAGAAGTCTTGTGGCAAGCCAAGCAAACCCGCCACTTTCAGCGCATTGCCAAGGGCGGCCTCTGCATTGGGCCCAGTGATGGTGATATGGCCCATTTTGCGACCCTTGCGCGCCTCGTGCTTGCCATACAAATGCAGGTGCACGCCCGGATGGGCCAAGGCGGCAGCCCAATCAGGCGCTACAGCCGTGGCCTGGCCGTCTTTGAACCACAAATCACCCAGAATATTCAGCATGATCGCCGGGCTGTGCAGGCGTGGCTGCAACAAAGGCAGACCAGCCAGAGTGCGCACTTGCAGCTCAAACTGCGACACATCGCAGGCATCGATGCTGTAGTGGCCGCTGTTGTGCGGACGTGGCGCCATTTCATTGGCAATCACCTGGCCATTTTTGAGCACAAAAAATTCGACGCACAACACACCCACGTAGTGGGTGGCCGCGGCAATGCTTTTGGCAACATGCACGGCTTGCTCTTGCACATCGGCATCAATCGCACCAGGCAAGACCAAGGTGGTGGCCAAAATGCCGTTGTGGTGGATATTGCGCTGCACTGGCAGGTTCACCACAGAGCCATCCAGACCGCGTGCCAACACCACCGAGACCTCAAAGTCCAGCTCCATGCGCTTTTCCAACACGCATGGCACTTGCTTGAGCGACTCCCAGGCCTGCTGCAACTCTTGCAGATTGGCCACTTGTACCTGGCCTTTGCCGTCATACCCCAGACGGCTGGTCTTCAAAATACCGGGAAACAAGTCCGCTGCGACCTGCTGCAGGCTGTCAGCCGAATCCACCACGGCAAAAGGCGCGACCGGCACACCATGGCGCTGGAAATGCTGCTTTTCTGCGACGCGGTCTTGCGCAATCGCAATCGCCGCTGCGGGCGGCGCAACGCGGGTGTTTTGGCTCAGTGCCTCAAACGCTTGTGCGGGCACGTTCTCAAACTCGGTGGTGATCGCAGCCACGCGCTGGGTCAGGTCTGCCAAGCCCTGGGCATCGTCATACGCAGCCACAATTTGCGCGTCACTGGCCTGGCCGGCTGGCCCTTGGGCGTCTGGGTCGAGCACCACCGTGTGGTAGCCCATCGCTTGCGCCGCATGCACAAACATCCGCCCCAATTGGCCGCCTCCCATCACGCCCAGGCTTGCGCCTGGCAGTATTGTTTTTCCGTCCTGCGCCTGCCCTAACAACGCATCACTCATAGCACACCTCTTCTCGCAATCACATGCAACGTCACGTCGCGCTTTAACGCTATGTTCTTTAAACCACTGGTGGCAGCGCCATCTCGCGCGCCACTTGGGTTTGTTTGGCTCGCCAAGCTGACAATTGCTCAGCCAGCTGCGAGTTCTGGCGCGCCAGCATCGCCACGGCAAACAAGGCCGCATTGGCCGCACCTGCAGTGCCAATGGCAAACGTGGCGACCGGCACGCCTTTGGGCATTTGCACAATGCTGTGTAAGGAATCAACGCCTTGCAAATGGCGGCTGGCCACGGGCACGCCCAGCACCGGCACAATGGTCTTGGCCGCAATCATGCCCGGCAAATGGGCCGCGCCGCCAGCGCCTGCAATAATGGCTTGCAAGCCGCGCTGCTCAGCCGCTTCGGCGTAAGCAAACATGTCATCTGGCATGCGGTGCGCAGACACCACGCGCGCTTCGTGCGGGATCGAGAATTCTTGCAAAATCGAAACGGCATGCTGCATGGTATCCCAGTCACTGCTGGAACCCATCACAACCCCTACCTGAATGTGTGACATGACTTCGGCCAATCGAGTAAAACGCGGTATTTTACGGCCAAGTGCTAAGAAAAACCCTTTTTTTGCACAGCAATCACTGTCTTTGCGCAAATCAACGCTTGTTTGACCCTGCAGGCCCTGCGTAAAAACTGTGCAAATGCTGCGCCTGCCTGCACGCAATCGCCTTTTGCCCACAAGTCCTTCCAACAGACTTTAAACTCACGCCAGCAGCCTTATATAGATTTAGCCGCTGGTGATGCCAGAGCAAGAAGCCGACAGCCGACACACCAGGCCCTCCAGAACGCCCTTGCCACAACACATTCCAGCTATTTGTCTATTCGTTGACCCCAACGCGTCCTGTGCCATGTGCCTTTGTGCGCACATGCCAGCGATGTCCACAGCCCAATTAGGAGCCCGCGCCCCATGATCGACGTCACCATTGAGAATTTTGAGAGCGAGGTCATTGAAGCCTCGATGCACACCCCGGTACTCGTGGATTTCTGGGCCCCTTGGTGCGGCCCTTGCCGCACGCTGGGCCCGATTCTGGAAAAACTCGAGACAGACTACAAAGGCCGCTTCAAGCTGGCCAAAATCGACTCCGACCAAGAGCAGCAAATTGCCGGTATGTTTGGCGTGCGCAGCATCCCGACCTGCGTGCTGATGTTCCAGGGCCAGCCAGTCGACGGTTTCATGGGCGCTTTGCCTGAAGGCCAAGTGCGCGAATTCCTGGACAAACACCTGCCACCAGCTGGCCCTGAAGAAGAAGCACCTGCCGCCGAAGAAGCGCAGGCTGAAGCGGCAGACGACAACGACTTGCAAACACGCCTGGACAAACTGCAGCAAGCTGTAGCCGACAAGCCTGAAGACGAACAAGCACGCTTTGATTTCATCAAATTGCTGCTTGAGATGGGCTTGGAAGACGAGGCCAAAGTCGCTTTTGCGCCCGTGATCGCACTGGCGGGCACCTCACAGCGGCTCAACGCGCTCAAAATCTGGATGGATGCGCTAGACGCCGCAAGCCTGGCGGGTGACGCCAACGCCAAACTCAAAGCGCTCGATGCCAGTATTGCCCAGAACAAGCGCGATTTTGAGGCCCGTTATGCACGCGCCCAGTTGCTGCTGGCCTACAACCACTGGACCGATGCAATGGATGAGCTGCTGGAGATTCTGATGCGCGATCGCAGTTGGAATGAGGACCGCGCCCGCAAAGCCTATGTAGCGATTTTGGACATCATTGAGCCTGCCAAACCGCCGGTGGCCGAAGGCCAAATCCCACCCGAAGACCCGACAGTGGCAACCTACCGCCGCCGCTTGTCGTCAGTCATCCTGAGCTAAGCCGACCCGGCCATGCTTTGCCCAAGCCTGATTGCGATCAGGCTTTTTTACGCGCGCATGACACTCGGCCAAACAGGCTGCACATCATTTGAATGCCCTATTTGAATGCCGCCTCAGGCGCACAGTGCTTGGCCAGGCGGTGGCGTGCGTTTGTGCGCACCGCGGCATGCCTTTGCATGCTGACTTGTTGTTTAAGAACGTGTTTACCATCTCGGCACAGTCGCTTGCGCGCGGGCAGTGCCCGCGCACAAGGTATCGCTTGAAAAATAATGCAATCAGATCAATCATGCAGTTTGGCCAACTCTAGCGTGAGGCATCTGGGCTTTCATGCAATCCATGCATGCCTCCAATCCAATGTGCTTCAGGAGTTCCATCTGACCAACTTGTGACTTGTGATGGCTTCTTCAAAAGACCCGCACCACGGCCCCCGGCTCAAACAGGGGCTGCTTGAGCGTGTTCAGATTCTGGAGCGCTGGCTTGCCCAGCGCGATAAAACGCTGCATTTGCTGCTTGGCCCTGCTGGCAGTGGCAAAACCACACTTGCGTTGCAGTGGCGCAGACAATTGTTTGCTCACGGTTTTGATACAGCCTGGATCAGCGTGCATGCAGAGGATGAAATGCATGCGCTGGTCGAGAAACTGTTCAACGCATTGGAATCCATCAGCCCCGTAATCAGCCAAAAGCCACACGGACACGATCTACGCCAAGGCCGCTTCCTGGATGTGAGCGCCATTGCGATCTCGTTGATTCACAGCATTCAACGCTACAGCAGACAAGTCGTACTGGTGTTTGATGACTTTCACAATGCCAACGCCCACCAAGCCAAGCTGCTGCTGCAAACCCTGCTCGATTACGCCCCCGCCAACCTGCATGTCCTGATCGTATCGCGCAGCACGCCTGCCCTGTTATTTGAGCGCCTGCGTGCAGCCCAACAAACCTATGAGCAGGACGAGCAGCAACTGCGGTTTAGCGCCACTGAGGTGCAACAGTTGGTGCACCTTTGGCCAGGCTTGCAAACCATCGCATGGCCTCGCCTGGTGCACATGAGCGATGGCTGGATTACCGGATTACAGCTGCTTGCTGCACATGCAAAAAAACACGGCCATGCGCTCGATGGCCACCAAACGTTCATCAAACCAGAAATCACCGCCTATTTCAACCAGGAAGTCTTGTACTGCCTCAGTCCTGAGAGTTTGCGTGGCTTGGTCAGACTGTCCCCAACCAGGCAATTCAACGCGTCGCTGGCGGTGAGTATGCTGGGTGTTGAGACCGGTAAAAATCTACTGATGCAGCTGCAGGCACAGCGCCTCTTCATCTCGCCTGTGGAAAGTGGCGATAGTGGCGCCTGTGCTTGGTGGCGCTTTCATCCACTGTTTCGCGAATTGCTACTGGCCCGGTTTGCGCAGATGCCAGATGAACTTCAGTGCAACACCCACATGCGCTTGGGCCAGTGGTTTGAGCAGCACGGCATGCTGCGCGACACGGTGCAGCACTATGCGGCTGCAGGAGAAATAGATACAGCCATCGCTTGTATAGAAGCCTCAGCACAAGCGCTGTTCTTCAACGGCCATTTGCAGGCCCTGGTTCAGGCAGTCGCAGCCATCCCTGCTGCGCACTTGCAACACAGAAACGGTTTGCTGCTTTGGCTGGCATGGAGCCAGCTGTGTTATCGACAGTTTGATGCCTGTAATGCCAGCATCGCCC
Organism: Lampropedia aestuarii; assembly: GCF_004803635.1. Taxonomy (GTDB): domain Bacteria; phylum Pseudomonadota; class Gammaproteobacteria; order Burkholderiales; family Burkholderiaceae_C; genus Lampropedia; species Lampropedia aestuarii. The sequence continues at coordinate 23,069 of NZ_SSWX01000021.1, forward strand.
AACTGGACTGGCTACTTGCAACCGGGATCGACGACGCCTTCGCTGGTTCGGCCGATGGCGCTTTGCAAGCCCATGTCTGCCTGCTGAAATTTTCACTCGCCTTGCAATCGGATGACCTCGATTTGGCCCATGCGCTACTGCCCCAAATGCTGGAACTACAGCAGCCCCATCAGGCAGTGCTGCAAGGCGGTCGTGGCAATTTATTGGCTTGGTTTTTCTCACGCCAGGGCCTGCACGAGCAGGCTCGACACTACTTGAAAGGCGCAGGCTACTACCGCAGTGACGGTGTGTTGTTGCTCGACTCGCCCTTTGGCAGCCTGATGAGCCAAGCGCTGGAGGGCATGAGCTACTTGCATGAAGGCAATTACCGCCATGCAGAGGACGTACTGCGTGCCGTACTCGCCCAGGCCGAGGCAGGGCCTGGCAGCCATTGCGAGGCCGCCTGCAATGCCGCAGGATGGTTGTGCGAAGTCTTGTATGAAATCAACCATATCGCTGATTTGAGAAACTTACTGGAGCGCTATGGCAACGCGATTGCGAAAGTGGCTTGCCCAGATGCGCAGCTCAGTAGCACGCTCGCACGCAGCCGCTTACTGGCGTTAGAGGGGCACTTTGCCGAATCACACGCGGTGCTGGATGGTTTCATGGACGTGGCACGCAGCCGAAACATGCTCTACCTGGTTGCAGTGCTGGTGCACGAGCAGCTTGAGCTGCAGCTTCGCCAGGCCTCCCCCAGCCAAAGCCCAGTGTATTTGGCCACTTTGGACCAGTTGGCGCAACAAGCCTTGCAAACGCGCCACCATGGTGCCCAACCCATTGCGCAATATGCGGCGCTAGCCCATGCGCTTTGGCGGGTGCATAGCCTCAATGAGCAGAGCGATCCCGCCTTGCTGCTTGGACTGGAGTCCAATCCACTGGTGACAGGCCGGCTCCGTTTGCGCACGGCCGCTTTGGTGGCCATTGCACACCAAAGAGCAGGCCTTGAGACCATTGCTGAGCAAATCGTACTGCAGGTTCTACTCCAAGCGCACACCTGCGGATGCGTCAACACCGTCTTGGATATGGGCCAAGATCTGAGGCAGCTGGTGCAACAAGTTCAGGCACGGAGCCTGGATACCAACCCATTGCTTGGTTTTTATGTGGATGGCTTGCTCCAGCATGCAAGGCAGCGCCAAAGCGCCGTTGCACAGCCGGCACAAAAGCCCGGCGCTAAAGCCGAATCTTTGAGTGAGCGAGAGCTGCAAATTCTTCGCTTACTCGCCAATGATTTGCCCAATAAACGCATTGCAAACGCCTTGGGCGTATCGGCTGAAACGGTGAAATGGCATTTGCGCAATATTTACAAAAAATTGTCAGTATTCAGCCGCAGCGAAGCCGTTGTCGCAGCACGACGCCTGCAGTTGGTCACCGAGTCCATCTGAGAACGTGTTTACGGCCTTTTTGCAGTCGCGCAAGACACAAAAAAACGTGCAAAACGGGCAACGCCGTAATGCGCTTTTTGGTGCCTTGCCCTCTGGGTTGGAGTCCAAAAGGCACGCTGCTTTGTTAAAAATCCTCGCCAGGCAGATAGCCCGACTGCGTTTTTTGCCGCGCATCGTATCCTTTTGGGCTCCAACGCGGTCTGTAAAAAGATCGTAAACACGTTCTGAGACCACGCTCCAACCACAACAAGGAGTTTTGCAGAGTTTCCCCTAGGCATGGATAACCCTAGCCACCCGCATATGGGGGGGTCTTGGCGCGCCCACATCACGCAACATGGCAGCACAGCACACCCAATGTGCTGATTGATTTCAACCCCAATAGGAGACAACATGGTTCATCGCATCAAGTTCGGCGCATTCGTGGCCCCTATGCACAAGCCTGGCATCAACCCCACGCTGGCGCTAGAGCAAGACTTGCAACTCATGCAGCAACTCGACAGTCTTGGCTACGACGAGGCCTGGATCGGTGAGCACCACAGCGCTGGAACCGAGTTGATCAGTAGCCCAGAAATTTTCATTGCCGCAGCAGCTGAACGCACCAAACACCTGCGCTTTGGCACTGGTGTCACATCGATCTCTTACCACAACCCCCTCTGGGTCGCTGAGCGCATGGTGCAGTTGGACCACATGACACGTGGCCGCGTCATGCTGGGGGTGGGCCCAGGCTCTTTGCCAACCGACTCGGCGATGATTGGCCTGACCCCCACCGATACCCGCGAGCTGTTGAGCGAGAACCTGGAAATCATTGTGCGCCTGCTCAACGGTGAAACCGTCAATGCGCAAACCAAAACCCATAAACTGATCGACGCCCGCCTGCACTTGCGCCCCTACTCCGATGCGCTGGAGATCGCTGTTGCAGCGATGGCCTCCCCCACTGGCCCACGTTTGGCTGGCACTTATGGTCTGGGTCTGCTCTCGATTGGTGCGACGATGAACGCCGACGGATTTGATGCCCTGGCCCACCATTGGAATGTGGCGCAGGAGCGCGCCAGCCATTTTGGCAAAACCGTGGAGCGCCGTGACTGGCGTCTGGTGAGCATGTTCCACCTGGCAGAAACCGAAAAGCAAGCGCGCGAGCAAGTGCGCTATGGCATTGAATTCTGGTTCAAATACTTTCAGGAAGTGGCAGCGTTCCCGCAAATGGCTGTCAGTGGCGACACCATCGAGAAAATGATTGATTTCGTCACCGAAGCCAAAGTCGGCGTCATCGGCACCGCTGAACAGGCGCGCGCCCACATCCAGCGCCTGGTCGACCAGTCCGGCGGCTTTGGCACCATGCTGATGATGATGCATAACTGGGCCAACTCGGCCGACACCTACCGGTCTTTGGAAATACTGGCGCGTGATGTGATGCCGCACTTCCAAGGCCATGCAGCGCAAACCCTCGAAGCTGCAGAGCGGGCACGGCAAAGCCGCGAAGCACACGCGGCGGCGCAGCTCAAAGCCGTAGACCACATGACGCAAAAATACGCGTCCGAGTTACAGGCAAAAAAATAATGGCCAAGGCGGCCCCCCATGCCCCCGTGCATGGGGCGCGCCTGACCTTGGCCACTCCCCAGCCCATGAGACCCGCTATGACTAAACCACGCCATTCTTTTTCAAGCATCAGCGCCAATAGCAGTGCAGTGCCGCATATCGTCATTATTGGCGGCACCACCCGCGCCAGCTCTACCAGCGAACGCTTGGCACGGCATTGCGAACGCCTGCTACAAGCCAGAGGCTCGACCACGGCCATGTTCCCAGCTGGGGAATTGGAGCTGCCAATGTACGCACCAGAACGCCAGCAACCGCACCCGGTTGCAGAGCACTTCATCCGCGAAGTGCGCCGCTGCGACGGCATGGTCATTGCGTCGCCCGGCTACCACGGCGGCATTTCTGGCCTTCTTAAAAACGCCCTGGATTACACCGAAGAATTGCGCAGTGACAGCAGGCCGTATCTGCATGGCCGCGCCGTTGGCTGCATCGTGACGGCAGCAGGCTGGCAAGGCGCCAACAGCACCTTGGCGGCATTGCGCTCAGTGGTGCATGCCTTGCGCGGCTGGCCAACGCCGCTGGGTGTGGCCGTGAATTCAACCCAGCCCTTGATTGACGAGGCTGGCGCGCTAAGCCCGGATATTGAGCACCAGCTGAGCATCATGGTGCAGCAAATCATGCAAATCGCGCAGTGGGGACGGGCCAGTGATGCGGCGCTGCCAACGCGCGAGTTAGCGACAGGGACCTAAGAGCCTGTTTACGATCTTTTTGCAGTCGCGCAAGGCACCAAAAAGAAACCGTGCAAGGCGCGACTGTGTCGAGACTTTGAACAGACTCCAAGGTGGTGGTGGTGGTGGTGGTGGTGACTGCAACTTATGCCATATGGCTGGGCCGATGCCTTACCAGCGGCGTCTTGTCAGCCCTCAAATGGCCTGGCGCAACGGCCAGACCTGGCACTTGGAGCGACCGCGTTCACGCTCTTGAAAGACACGTTTTTGCCTGCTTGCAGATGGGCTACCGCCGCTATGAATGCAGCATCTCGCGGAACGATGGGATGCAAAGCCCCACTTGTCAGGACTCGCATGTTTGATGGCGGAGGGTGGGCAGATGTCCTGCCCACGCGGATGGTGCCGTGAACAAACGCACGGCGCTGCACACAACTTGGTATTTTTTCAGCTGCAACTGCCGTGGGCAGCAAAGCATCCAAGCCAACCATCCACAGCAAACAACGGCTCAGCTCTTGGCCCGCAACTCATTCTCAGGCATCTCAATCTTGACTTCCAGCACTTCCAGGTTTTCTTGCCGGTCCAGGCTGACATGGATATCTGCTGGATTAATCTGAATGTACTTGGAGATCACCTGCACCAGGTCTTTTTGCAAGTCGATCAGAAAGTCAGGCTTGCTGGTCGTGCGGTCGCTGCGTTCATGCGCGAGGATGATTTGCAGACGTTCTTTGGCCACCGAGGCGGTTTTTTTCTTGCTGCCAAACAGCATCTCAATCAATGACATACCACTTACCTCCCACCAAAGATGCGTTTGAAGAAGCCGCTCTTTTGAGGATCAATAAAGCGCAGCGGCTTGGTCTCACCCAAGAAACGGTCGACCACGTCCATATAGGCCTCAGAGACGTCTGAGCCTTTCATGTGCACCGCCGGCAAACCCTGGTTCGAGGCTTGCAGCACGGTTTCCGATTCAGGAATCACGCCAACCAGCTCAATGCGCAAAATGTCCTGGATATCTTCCAGCGACAGCATTTGCCCGCCTTCGACGCGGTTCGGGTTGTAGCGTGTGATCAGCAAATGTTCCTTGACTGGGTCTTTGCCATCGATCGCGCGTTTGGTTTTGGACGACAGCATGCCCAAAATACGATCCGAGTCGCGCACCGAAGAGACTTCCGGGTTGGTCACCACCACCGCCTCGTCGGCGAACTTCATCGCCAGCAAAGCACCGCTCTCAATACCGGCAGGCGAGTCGCAAATGATGTACTCAAAGCCCATGCCAGCCAGATCATTCAGGACTTTCTCAACGCCCTCTTCCGTCAGTGCTTCCTTGTCGCGGGTTTGCGAGGCCGCCAGAATGAACAGGTTATCCAGCTGTTTGTCTTTGATCAGTGCCTGGTTCAGGTTGGCTTCGCCCTGAATCACATTGATCAAGTCGTACACCACACGGCGCTCAGCGCCCATGATCAAGTCCAGATTGCGCAGGCCCACGTCAAAATCGATCACTGCCGTCTTGTGTCCACGCAATGCCAGGCCCGACGAAAAGCTGGCACTTGTAGTAGTTTTTCCGACCCCACCTTTACCGGAGGTCACGACAATAATTTTGGCCATGCAATTAATCCTGTGAGAAAAAGAAAATCCACTCTTGACTACAAAGCGCCCATTCAAGTGGTGACTTGTCACCGATTTGAGAGCATAAAAACTTGATAAACCTGACATTCTGCCGACTAGTGCCTGCTGTTTCAATGCCTAGCAGCCTTGATCTACGGGTGATCTGCGCTTAATTACCGCTTTTTCGCCTTCACACACATCACCAACCCATCCAAAACACGATTGCCTGCAGCACCGTACGCCCGCCGCTCAGCCTTTGTTCAAAGGCTCGATCACCAAACGCTCTCCATCGAGGCGCACATGCGCGGGCTTGCTAGCCACATCGGCAGGCAAATCATTTTCAGCGGTACGGTATACACCGGCAATCGAGACCAGTTGCGCTTCCATACACTGGGCAAAAATCCGCGCATTGGTATTGCCGCGCGCACCCGCAATCGCGCGCCCACGCAGCGGCGCATACACATGCACATGGCCATCGGCAATCACTTCGGCACCAAAATTCACGACCGCCAGTACGATCAGGTCTGCACCGCGTGCATACACCTGCTGGCCTGAGCGCAGCGGCTTGTCGACCAAGACAGTCTCGGGAGCCGGCACTTCACGCACGACCTCCACTTCGCGGATCACCTCACGGATCTCGACGCGGGGCGCAGTATCGACGCGGCCAAGTGCGGCATCCGGGGCTTCGGCCAGGCCTGCTTTGCGGGCATCGGCCAGTTGCTGCTCACTGCCATTGCGCACCGCAACGGGAATGGTTTTGAGCGCACGCACCGTGCGTATCAAGGCAGCAAAGTCCAGTGACTGGGTCTCTTTTTGAATCGCCGACAAGTCAAAAATCACCAGGTCGTTGTCAAAAAAATCCGGCTCATCGGCAAAGCGCTCTTGCAAGGCCTTGCCAATCGCCTCGCTATCAGTGCTTTTCAGCAGCAGCGCCACCACAGGCAAGCTGGCACTTTTGAGTTCGAAAGGCGCTTTGCCTTGTTGCGTCATACCAGTAGTAGATGGAGTAGCCATGCGAGTGGAAATGAAAAAGATGGAGAAGGCGTGGCAGCTAGCGTCTCAGTGTGCGGGACGATGTGGGCCACGCCTCACACAGACGCCTGCAGCAATACGCCCAGTCACGCCCAGTCATGCTTAAGCAGCTGCCGCTGCGTTGAGTAAGTCACGGGTGCGCAGTGCTTCTGCACGGGCGGCCGCAGCAAAATCAGCGCCAGAGCTGGCATACAACACCGCTCGCGAAGAGTTGATGGCGACGCTGCCAGGGCCGGTATAACCGGCTTTGACGGTCGCCTCGGCATCACCACCTTGCGCGCCCACGCCGGGAATCAACAAAGGCACGGTGGGAGCGAGGCGGCGCACAGCCGCCACTTCTTGTGGATAGGTCGCACCGACCACCAGGCCCAGTTGGCCGTTGGTATTCCACGCTCCTTGGGCCAATTGCGCCAGGTGCTCATACAGGCGCGGCTGGCCTGGCAGATCAGCCAAGTGTTGCGGCTGGAAATCATCGCCACCGGGGTTTGAGGTACGGCAGAGCAAAATCGCCCCTTTGCCTGGGTATTTGAGATAAGGTGCGACCGAATCAAAGCCCATGAAGGGCGACAAGGTCACGGCGTCGGCTTCGTAGCGCTCAAACGCTTCCTTGGCGTACTGCTCGGCGGTGGAGCCAATGTCACCGCGTTTGGCATCCAAAATCACCGGCACGTGCGGGGCCACGCGGCGCATATGGGCAATCAGCTGCTCCAGTTGGGCTTCGGCGCGGTGCGCGGCAAAGTAGGCGATTTGCGGCTTGAATGCGCAGACCAGATCGGCCGTGGCATCGACGATCGCGGCGCAAAAGTCGTAAATATGCGCGGCATTGCCTTGCCAGTGCGTAGGAAAGCGCGCAGGTTCAGGGTCCAGGCCCACGCACAGCATCGACTGGTTGCGCGTGGCGGCATCTTTGAGCATGTCAACAAAGTTCATGGCCGCAATTGTGGCATTGAATCGCACTGAAGCGGTACAAGAGCGTAACCAAAAACCTTTCTCAACCGCCCTGCTGCCCTCCCCAACCATACAGGGTGTTTTTAGCTGCGCGCAGTGCCGTACAGCAAGTCCACCAAACCGCTGGTGCGCAAAGTGCTTTGCCCCATCGCCTGCTGCCAGGCACCCACACGCGGCGAAACGTAACTGAAGTGCTTTTTGGCACGCGTCAGGCCGGTGTAGAGCAACTCGCGCGTCAGCAAGGGGCTCTCATACGCGGGCAAACACAGCATCACATGGGCGAATTCCGAGCCTTGGCTTTTGTGCACCGTCATCGCGAATGCAGTTTGTGCATGTTGCAGCCGACTCACGGCGATCGAACGCATCGTCTGCTCAGCCTCTGCAGCGGCTGCGCCCGGCGCTGGCTGGGCCGTGCTGGCCTGCGGAAAATACACACGCAGTTGCTGGCGGTTGTGCGCAGCTGGCAGTGCAATGCCCACATCGCCATTGAAAATGCCCAAGGCGGCATCGTTGCGGGTGACCATCACCACGCGCCCTGCAAACCATCCCTGGCTTTTCACCGGCAACCCGTATTCGCGCAGCGACTGGATCACCAAGTCGTTCATCCCTTCAACGCCCCAAGGGCCTTGGCGGGTGGCGCACAAGATGCGGAAATGCGCTAACGCATCGAGCAATTGCTGCACCCAGTGGGCGTGACGCGCTTGCCAAGCAGGCTCTATGTCTGGCGCGGAAGTGCTTGGTCGTTGGTAGGCGGCAGGCCAAGCGGGCATCGCTTGTAAATGCCGCGCCAGCTCGGCATAGCCGCTGGCGGCGTGCGGGCCATCAGCCCCCCAGGCCAGGGCCTGCGCGTCTTGGGCGGTGGCGGGTTCTTTCCAAAACACCGCACGCTGCGCGCTGCTTTGCTGCTGCAATTGCGCCATCAATGCGCCCATGCGCTGTGCGTCGTTGGTTTGCACGGCAAGTGCCAGCTGGCCAATCATGCCACCAAAGCGCCGACTGACGCGCAGCATCGCAATCGCTTGCGATAGGGCCGGTGCGGCCTGCGCTGCTCCAGCGCCCTGGTAGCCATACTCAGATGGCAGGCGTTCGCCGCAGCTGCGCTCTAGATAATCCATCGTGGCTGCACTGTAATGGCCTTGCTGAGCGCCTTCACAGACATCGCCCAGTACCGCGCCAGCCTCCACCGAATCGAGCTGGTCCTTATCGCCCAGCAGGACCAAATGGGCGTGCGGTGGCAGCGCCTGCAAGAGATTGGCCATCATCTCCAAATCGACCATCGAGGCCTCATCAACAATCAGCCAGTCAAGCGCCAAAGGATTGGCTGCATTGTGGCGCAAAGCCCGTGTGCCAGGACTTGCGCCCAGCAGCGAATGCAGGGTGCGGGCCGCTGGAATGCGCAGCAAGGCCTGGTGCAAAGCCTGGTCGGCCAGAATGGCCGCTGGCAACTCTTGCAACGCCAGTTGCAAAGATTCACTCAAGCGGGCTGCAGCTTTGCCGGTCGGAGCGGCCAGCCGGATGCGCAGATCAGCCCGATGGCCCGCCAATGCCAGCGCCGCCGCCATCAGGCGTGCTGCCGTATACGTTTTGCCAGTGCCAGGGCCACCGGTGATCACGCCCAGGCGCTGGCGCAAGGCCAATGCGCAAGCGATTTTTTGCCAATTCGGGGCTGCGGCTGCTTGATCTGCACTGGCCGCATCGACGGGGAACAACTGCGCCAGAATCTGCGCGATGCGCGCTGTGTCGACCTCCGGCGCGCCATCTGCTGCGGGCAGTGGCAAGCAAGCCGTGGTAGCTGGGGCTTGCAGTGCAGCGCCATGCACGCGCCCCAGCAAGCCTTGCGCCGTGCTTTGTTCAAACTGGTAATAACGGCGCAAATACAGTCTGGCAGGCCCGTGTACAGCGCTGCTGACCAGCACCATCGGCGCAGCGGCCACGTCGACATGGCCAGCTGGTGGTGGTGCGGCTGTAGCGGTTTCAATCACAGGACTGCGCAGCACAGCTTGCCAGCCATCTGCATGCACCGGCAATTGCAGCTTGAGCCAAGCCAGCGCGGCCTGGGCCTGCTGGTCAATTGGCCAGTCGAGCAACGCCGCCAACTGCGCCTGCAGCCCTGGCAAGGCCACACAGCTGTGGCCACGGCCTTCGAGCGCGCTCAGAATGGCCACCACCAGCGGCAGGCTCGCATGGCAGTGCGGATCGGCGGCGGCCACCCACTGGGCGAACGCCGCATCCATGCGCCTGAGCCAGCCGGCATCGGCCCATTGCCATAGCCGCTCAATCGTATGTGGCACACCACTGCGCGCGGCGTCTTGTGGCAGCGCATGCACAGTGGCGGGATTCATCAGGCTCAAACGCGTTACTCCTACTCAGTGGCAGCAAAGGGCTGCGGCGCCTCACCGCGCAACGCAGCATCCATGGCCAGCAGCATCGCCACCGGCGTGTCAAAGTGGATACAGCCTGCGCTGGCGTGGTCAATGCCGCGCACAAACCAGTACATGGCACCGCCCAAATGCTGCTCAGGCTGGTAATTGGGCAAGCGGTTGTGCAGTAGCCGGTGCAAGGCCAGCAAATACAGCATCGCTTGCAGGTCATAGCGGTGGTGCAGCACGGCGTCGCGCATCGCCTCTGGCGTATAGGCCGCTGCGCTGTCGCCCAGGCGGTTGGTTTTGTAGTCGACCACCCAGTAGCGGCCTTGCGAGTGCACAACCACGTCAGCAAAACCCATCACCATGCCATGCCACTGGCGGCGCGTCAGCACCGGCCGCGCCAGCCCCGGCCAGCAGTAGGCACGGCACAAGGCATCGAGTTGCTGGGCCTGGGCCTGCTGGACCGGCATCCAAAACTCCAACTCGGCCAGCGTTTGGTCCATCTCGGCCAAGCGTCTGGTCTCTAAAGGCACAGGCGCGTGCGCGCTGCCGCCCTGCCCGACCAAGGCCTGCAGCGGCAAGTCGGTATTCAAAATGCCGGCCAGCCAGGGCTGCAATTGGGGCCACTGCGCATCAAAACCGGCTTGCTGGGCGCGGCGCTGCAAGCGCTGCCACAGCGCCTCATTGGGAGATGGTGGAAAGCCTTCTTGCTGTAGCCATTCCAGCGCCTGGTGCATCCAGTCGCCCAAGCGCGAGCTGCCAGCCAGGCTATGCCAGCCTGCTGCGACCGGTGGCGCGGCCAGCGCTGACAAGGTCGCGTGTGTGCCGCTGCCCTGGCTGGTGGGCAGCACGGAATCGGTCTGCTCGTCATCAGCCAGCCGTGCGGCTGGCTGCCACAAAAACGCGGCGCCACTGGCCACCGGCGTGTCCTCGCCATGGGCGTCTTGCGCCAGTGCGCTGGACAAGGCTTGCGCCTGCTCGGTCAAGACCGCCTGGCCAGCCAAGGCCATGGCTTGCTGCTGCAAGGCCCGCGCGGCCAAGGGTTTGGTGTCTGAGGCGCCACGCGCCAGCATACTGAAGCTGGCAATCGCAAACTGCTGGTCAATACCCGAGGGGTAGGGCTGGGCAGCGCGCCAATCGGCTTGCATCGCCGGTGGTTGGTATTTCTGCTGCAGCTCAGCGCCGATTTCGGCCTGTGTTTGCGGTGCGGGCGGCAGCAAGCGGGCATGAATGTCTGGGCAGTTGGCCTGCCAGGCTTGCACCAAGGGCCACCAAGCCGCGTCGTCCACAGCCTGCTCAGCTTGGCCACACAGCAAATAGCCCAAGGCCGAGCGGTGCAAGTCGCTGCCTTTTTTGCTGTTCATGCGGCGGTTGATCGCAAAGCCCACCCACAGCGCATGCTTGGCACGCGTGAGCGCAACGTACAGCAAACGCAGGTCTTCACGCAGGCGTTCGTCGTCACTGCTGGCGGTACTGCGGCCATCGCGGCCATCGCTGCCGTCCGCCTCTCCCCCGCTGGCCTCGCCTGCGCCCCAGTCGGCACCGCCGCTCTTGACCGGCTTCATGTACGAGCCAAACGGCAGCATCACTACTGGGTATTCGAGGCCCTTGCTTTTGTGGATGGTGACGATCTGAATCAGCTGGGCATCGCTTTCAAGGCGCACGGTTTGCTCTTCAGCCTCCATGCCGCCAGCGCCCTGCTCGCTCAAATGGATTTGCTGCACCAGAAAGCGAATCAGGCTTTGCTCGCCCTCATGGGCTTTGCTGGCGTGTTGCAGCAGCTCGGCGATGTGCAGCACATTGGTGAGCTGGCGCTCACCCAAGCCGTCTTCGGCGGCCAACCATTGGCTGGCCAGCCCGCATTGGTGGATCAGCTGGCGCAGCATCGGCAACACGCCTTGCTTGAGCCAGACTTGCTGCCACTGCTGCAGGCGCTGCAGCCAGTCATCCAGCGCCTCTTCATGGTCGGCCATGTGCAGCAGGCGCTCTGGTGTCAGCGCCATCAGCGGCGTCGCCAAGGCGGCGCGGGCCAGCGCCACATCGGTGGGTTGTGCGACCGCCTGCAGCCAGACGACCAAGTCGCGCGCCTGGGCACTGGCGTAAACCGATTCGCGGTCAGACAAGTAGACCGAACTCAAACCCCGCTGGCGCAAGGCCTGCTGCATGCGCTGGGCATCGCGCCGGCGGTGGACCAAAATCGCAATGTCACCGGGTTGCAGCGGTGTGCGGTCGGCTGCATGGGCCGCGTCTTGGCCACGCTGAAAATACAGCGTATCGGTTTGCAGCCAGGAGACAATTTGCGCGGCGCAATGCTGGGCCAGCCAGTCATTGCCCTCTTCGCTGGACTGGGCCTGCTGCTGTGTGCACAGGCTCAGCGCCGGCACCCGCTGGCCCTGGGCATTGGCCAAAAAAGCACGCAGGCCATTGGCTTTGACGGGTATGAAAGGCAGCGGGTTGGCCGCCAGGGCGCTGGCCGCGTCTTGCGGCTGCGCAGCTGCTGGCGCTTGTCGAAAGAAAAAAGCGCCAGCCCCAGCACGTGCTTCGGCTTGTTCAAACACGTAGTTGACCGCATCGACAACGGCTTGCGTGGAGCGGAAGTTGGTGTCCAGCGCGTAATGCCGGCCCACGGTCTCGTTTTTAGCCGCCAAATAGCTGTATATATCGGCGCCGCGAAAGCCATAAATCGATTGTTTGGGATCGCCAATCAGCAATAAGGCATGGGCCGGGTCGTTGTCCTGCGGTCGGTACAGGTCATGGAACACATGGTATTGACCGGGCGAGGTGTCTTGGAATTCGTCAATCATCGCCACCGGGTATTCGCACAGCAAACGCTGGCGCAGCGTCGCGCCTTGCTCGCTGGCCAGCGCCTGCTGCACGCGCAACAGCAAGTCGGCAAAGTCCATCGCGCCATGCTGGGACTTCAGTTGCTGCCAGCGCTGCTGCGTGTAGCGCACAGCCATGCTGACAATGCCCTGCTTGATCGAAGGCAGGGCTGCCAAGGCTTGCTGCAGTTGTTCCAGCCGCGCCGAAGCCGCGGGCAGCTGCGCACAATCGAGCGGTGGTGCTTTGCTGGTGCGGGCATCGAGCAAGCCTTCGGGTGTCAAGCGCCACAATTGCTTGTCTTGCACGCCGTCGATTGTCGCGCCAGGCTGCTGGGCCCAGCGCGCAATCGCTGCCAGCCACTGGCGGTAAGACTGGGGTTTGAGCTTGACACCGCTCCAATACTTACCGGTATCGCCGTCTTTATCGGTTTGCCCATCCAGCCACTGTTCAAAAGCGGCCAGTTGCGGCACCAGATCCTGCGTCAAGCTGGCCAGTGCGGCTTGCTGCTGGGCCAATTGCACGTGCAGCCAGGCTTGCAGGTCGAGGTGCTCGTTGGCTTCATCGGCTGCGCTGGCTGGCCCTGCGTGGGCGTCGCTGGTCTGCGCATCGCCTGGCAATGCAGGTGCCTGGCTGTTTTGCCATTCATGGCTGTGATCCAGCCACCGCTGGGCATCAGGCCACAGCTGCAAGACCTGCTGCAGCTGCGCTAGCGGCAGCGGGTAGACCTGGTTGCGCCAAAAATCCAACGCCGCCCATTGCCACAGGGTTTGCGTATCGCCGCCTAATTCATCGCCTTGCAACGCCCCAGTCAGACTGGCATAGCTTTGCAGTACCTTGTTGCACCAGGCATCAATGGTGTAGATCGCTGCCTCGTCCATGGTGTCGGCTGCGTTGGCCAATCGCCAGGCGGCCAACTCCCGCAGCGGGCCTGGGGCGTAGTCACTGCGCAAGCTGTGCAGCAAGGCATCGGCCTCAGAGTCGTCGCTCTCGCCGCGAAAAAAACGCGCGGCCTCGCTCAAACGCTCGCGAATACGGGCATTGAGCTCTTGCGTGGCTGCCCGGGTGAAGGTCATCACCAAAATTTGTGAAGGCACCAAGGGCTCACGCGAAGACGCGCTGGCCAACAAATCTGCCCCCAAAGCAGGCGCCGCGCCGTGCCCCAGCACCAAGCGCAGATACAGCGCGGCAATCGTCCAGGTTTTGCCAGTGCCGGCACTGGCCTCTATCAGGCGGCTGCCGTACAGCGGCAAGCGCAGCGCCAAAGGGGGCGTGTCAGCCAAGGGAGAAAAAGCGTGGTTTGACAAAGGCAAGCATTCAAAAAATCAACGATAAGCGGCTCACATCTGCAGGCTATTGACAGCGGCGCTTTGCCAGCAGCTGCATGGACTGTGGCATGGGCTCGCTGGATAGCCAAGCCCCCACATACACTCGCACCATCCTCATTCGCAGCGCCCGCCATCTGCCCCCAATCAATTGCAATTGGCGCGAATGGTTTCTTGTACTGACTGACGCTCAGCCGCGCGAGTCGCCTCATTCATAAAGCCCACGTTACCATCAGCATCAGTCGTCATCACACGCTTACCGGGCTCCAACTGTGCCAATCTACCGCGTGCACGCTCGCAATTGCTTTTGCGGGTTGCGGCATTGGCCTTGTCAATTTCAGCATTTTTTTGGGCAATTTCAGCGCTTTGGCTCTGTGCCTGGGCTTCTTGCTGCTTTTGAATGGCTTCGGCTCTGGCTTTCAGATCCTGGTCGTCCTGGTTTGCAGGTTGCTCGTCGGCATCGGCCTCACCGCTTGCCACTGCTGCAGAGCGGTTGGCATGTGCGCCCGCATGGGGCATAGAAGCACCACGTGGCATTTTGAGGATATTGCGCTCGGGCACCGTGATCGGTGGCGGCCGATCGCTGTAGACTTTTTTGCCGCTCTCATCGACCCACTGCCACTGCGCTAACGCAGCACCAGCGACCAGCATCAGCGCCACACCGGCAGCCACACCCCGAAAACCATTCTTTAGCATATAGAAACCCATCGCATGGAGATACATTGGGGGCTATTGTCCCACCCGCCAAGCCCTGAGCACAGACAATTTGCATGCAGCGATTGCCCGGCCGCTTCTGCCAAACACGCGCCCACCCTGCCTTGAACCACAGCGCCAACACCAAGATGCCAATCACAAGCGGCCATCGCCGTGATGCCTGCTTGCCTGGCATTTTGTATGCCTAAAGGCCGCACATAGCCTACAAATAGACAAAAAAGAGACACTCGGGCAAACAAGGGCCAAACCCCATTTTCCCATTTGACGCCAGCCCCATAAAATCGGCGTTACGCCAGCTAAACAGCTGGCTTTACCGCCTATCTATTGTGGTCTAAAGCCACTGCTCAAAAAAAACAATATGGCGCCGCTTTACTCTGGCATTCTAGAGTGGCAAAAACAATTTGAAATGCAAGCTCTTAACAGAGCGGCTACAATCCGTCTTTTGGAGAAAACCCCATGCGTCTTCTTGGCAAAGCGCTCACGTTTGACGACGTTCTGCTCGTCCCTGCGTACTCAGAAATCCTTCCCAAAGACACTTCTTTGGCGACCCAATTCTCTCGCAATATTCGCCTGAATCTGCCCCTGGTCTCTGCGGCCATGGATACGGTGACAGAAGCGCGCTTGGCCATTGCCATCGCGCAAGAAGGCGGCATGGGCATTGTGCACAAGAACATGACTGCTCAAGAGCAGGCCGCGCATGTGCTCAAAGTCAAACGCCATGAATCTGGCGTGGTGCGCGATCCCGTTGTGATCTCCCCTGACCACACCGTGCGCCATGTGATTGACTTGGCTGAGGAGCAAGGCATTTCCGGCTTCCCAGTGGTTGAAGGCCGCAAAGTAGTCGGCCTTGTCACCAGCCGTGACCTGCGCTTTGAAAACCGTTTCGATCTGCCTGTGCGCGAAATCATGACGCCTAAAGAGCGTTTGATTACCGTGCCTGAGGGCACGTCGCTGCAAGAAGCCAAAACGCTGCTGAACAAGCACAAGATTGAGCGCCTGATCGTAGTCAACGACGCGTTCGAGATTCGCGGCCTGATCACCGTCAAAGACATCACCAAACAAACCACCTTCCCGAACGCCGCGCGCGATGCCGACGGCCAGTTGCGCGTAGGTGCCGCTGTAGGCGTGGGCGCTGGCACTGAAGAGCGCGTTGAAGCCCTGGTGAAAGCCGGTGTGGACGCGATCATTGTGGATACCGCCCACGGCCATAGCAAAGGTGTGATTGACCGCGTGCGCTGGGTCAAGAAAAACTATCCGAATGTCGACGTGGTAGGTGGCAATATTGCCACTGCAGCGGCGGCTTTGGCCTTGGTAGAAGCTGGCGCTGATGCCGTCAAAGTCGGCATCGGCCCTGGCTCGATCTGTACCACCCGCGTCGTTGCTGGTGTGGGCGTGCCGCAAATCACCGCGATTGACAATGTCGCCCAAGCCTTGCTGGGCACTGGCGTGCCATTGATTGGTGACGGCGGTCTGCGTTACAGCGGCGATGTGGCCAAAGCCATCGCAGCAGGCGCCAACAGCGTGATGATGGGCAGTATTTTTGCAGGCACTGAAGAAGCACCGGGCGAGATCGTTCTGTTCCAAGGCCGCAGCTACAAGAGCTACCGCGGCATGGGCTCGATTGGCGCCATGCAACAAGGCAGTGCCGACCGTTACTTCCAAGAGTCCAGCACTGGCAATGCCAATGCAGACAAACTGGTGCCCGAAGGCATTGAAGGCCGCGTGCCATACAAAGGCTCTTTGGTCTCGATCATCTACCAAATGGCTGGTGGCCTGCGCGCTTCCATGGGGTACTGCGGCTGCGCCAGCATTGATGAAATGCGCGAGAAATCAGAATTTGTGCAAATCACCTCGGCTGGTTTCCGCGAAAGCCATGTGCATGACGTGCAAATCACCAAAGAAGCACCGAACTACCGCGCCAGCTAAATAGCAACTCGAACAGGCACTACATCAATCCAACGCATGAGCAGCACGACCATTACCTCCATTCACCGCAAACTGGCCATTGCCTCTTTGGCTGTGGCAGTGGCTTTGGTGCTTGTGTCGTTTGCCGCATTGATGTATGCCTTTCAACTGACGGAGCTCAATGCCCCCCACTGGCCAGCAGTGACCTGGCAGGTTTGCCAGATGCTGGCCATCGTCGTGTTTGCGTTTGGCATGTGGCAAGTGCAAAAGCACCGTCGCTGGAAACAAAAAAATGGTTTTGAAGAAGAGTCTGAGTGGGACTGAGGCCATTTTGACTGCCTGCATACCCACCTCGCTCAGTCCAAACCATTTGCACGACTGCCACACCTGATTACCCCACAGCGCTTATTAGGGAGGCTGTGTAGAACCCTCGTTGCAGAGATGAGTGCAGTATCAAAATGAGCCGCAAGGCGTCTTTAGAAGGCCATCGCGATGGACGAAAAAGATAACACTGCGGATCGCCTGATACCGCGCTCAGACCACAACAGGGCGTTTTGCAGAGCTTCCCTCAGCGCTGTGCTTGCTTAAGCAGCCCAAGAAGCCTCCCATGTCCCATCAAAAAATCCTCATCCTTGATTTCGGCTCTCAAGTCACCCAACTGATCGCACGCCGTGTGCGCGAAGCCCATGTGTATTGCGAAGTCCACCCCTGCGATGTGAGCAGTGACTGGGTGCGCGAATTCGCCGCAGACGGCAACCTCAAAGGCGTGATCCTGTCAGGCAGCCATGCCAGCGTCTACGAAGTCGATGACCGCGCACCTGACGCCGTGTTTGAATTGGGCATTCCCGTCTTGGGCATTTGCTACGGCATGCAAACCATGGCCCAGCAATTGGGCGGCAAGGTCGAAGGCTCTAGCCACCGCGAATTCGGCTATGCCGAAGTGCGCGCGCACGGCCACACCGAACTGCTCAAAGGCATTGAAGACTTCGCCACGCCAGAAGGCCACGGCATGCTCAAGGTCTGGATGAGCCATGGCGACAAAGTCACACAGCTGCCACCGGGCTTCAAAATCATGGCCAGCACACCGACCTGCCCTATTGCCGGTATCGCCGACGAGTCGCGCCACTACTATGGTGTGCAATTCCACCCCGAAGTCACCCACACCGTGCAAGGCCAGGCACTGCTGCAGCGTTTTGTACTGGACATCTGCGGCACACGCCCGGACTGGGTCATGGGCGACTACATTGAAGAAGCGGTTGCGAAAATCCGCGAGCAAGTCGGTGACGAAGAAGTCATTCTGGGCCTGTCTGGCGGCGTCGATTCATCGGTAGCAGCCGCGCTGATCCACCGTGCCATCGGCGACCAACTGACTTGCGTGTTCGTCGACCACGGCCTGCTTCGCAAAGACGAAGGCAAAATGGTCATGGAGATGTTTGCCGGCAAACTGCATGCCAACATCGTCGCCGTGGATGCCAGCGAACAGTTTCTGGGCAAGCTCGCAGGTGTCAACGACCCTGAGAAAAAACGCAAAATCATCGGTGGCGAGTTTGTCGAAGTGTTCAAAGCCGAAGCGGCCAAACTCAAAGCCGGTGGCAATGGCCACAAAGGCGCGACCTTCCTGGCCCAAGGCACGATTTACCCTGACGTGATCGAGTCCGGCGGCGCAAAAAGCAAAAAAGCCGTCACCATCAAAAGCCACCACAACGTCGGCGGCCTGCCAGAGCAGCTGGGCTTGAAACTGCTTGAGCCGCTGCGCGACCTGTTCAAGGACGAAGTGCGCGAGCTGGGTGTCGCGCTGGGCCTGCCGCATGACATGGTCTACCGCCATCCATTCCCTGGCCCAGGTCTGGGCGTGCGCATTTTGGGCGAGGTCAAAAAAGAATACGCCGACCTGCTGCGCGAAGCCGACGCGATCTTCATCGAAGAGCTGCGCAACTTCAAGGACGCAGAAACCGGCAAAACCTGGTACGACCTGACAAGCCAAGCCTTTACTGTCTTCTTGCCAGTGAAAAGCGTGGGCGTGATGGGCGATGGCCGCACCTACGACTACGTGGTCGCACTGCGTGCCGTGCAAACCAGCGATTTCATGACCGCCGATTGGGCCGAGCTGCCTTATGCGCTGTTGAAGAAAGTCTCTGGCCGCATCATCAACGAAGTGCGCGGCATTAACCGTGTGACTTACGATGTGAGCACAAAGCCGCCTGCAACGATTGAGTGGGAGTGATCCCGCGTCTGGCATAGTCAGGCACGACACGGCATAAAAAGCATCTAAGCCCGCGTAATTGCGGGCTTTTTTGTTTTTTGGTTTGGCATTGTCTAGCACCTTCAGGCAACACCAAGCATGTATTTCTCATGGCATCAAACTTGGTATCATGGGAGCTAGATACCATGAAGCTCATAGATACCATGTCGAACGAATCAGTTTGTACATGGTATTGAAAATACATAAGTAATTGTTTTTACTGGATATTTACTGATTTTTTTCTGAGTTTTTAATCATGGTATTTATATAGATCTGGAGCCCCCTCTGATGCTGACCGATACCAAGCTGCGCAATCTCAAACCTCAGGACAAGCTGTACAAGGTGAATGACCGTGATGGCCTCTATGCTGCCGTCACGCCAGCTGGTGCCATTTCGTTTCGCTACAACTACAGCATCCACGGCAGGCAGGAGACAATCACGTTTGGGCGCTACGGCTTGGGCGGCATCACATTGGCTGAAGCGCGTGAGCAACTGGGCGAAGCCAAAAAGATGATCGCCGCAGGCAAGTCACCAGCCAAAGAGAAAGCTCGTGACAAGGCTCGTATCAAAGATGCTGATACCTTTGATGCCTGGGCGCAGAAATGGCTGCGCGGCTATCAAATGGCGGATTCCACACGCGATATGCGCCGGTCCGTCTATGAGCGGGAGTTGCTACCGGCGTTCGGCAAACTGAAGCTACAGGAAATTAGCCACGAGGATCTGCGCGCGCTGACGGATCGGATTGTTGAGCGTGGCGCTCCAGCCACCGCAGTGCATGCGCGTGAACTGGTACTGCAAATTTTCCGCTGGGCGATTGAGCGTGGCCAGAAGGTCGATAACCCTGCGGAATTGGTCCGCCCAGCCAGCATCGCCCGCTTTGAGCCGCGTGACCGCGCTTTAACGCCAGGCGAGATCGGCTTGATGTACCAATACATTGAGCGTATCGGTACGACGCCCTCCATTCGAGCCGCCGCGAAGCTTCTGCTGTTGACGATGGTGCGCAAGAGCGAGCTGACTAACGCCAAATGGAGCGAGATCAATTTCACCGAAGCGCTATGGACGATCCCGAAGGAGCGAATGAAGCGCCGCAACCCTCATTTGGTGTTTTTATCCCGGCAGGCGTTAGACATCTTTATCGCCCTGAAAACCTTCGCAGGTGGCTCTGAGTACGTCTTGCCATCTCGTTACGACACCGACCTGCCCATGAGTAGTGCGACGCTCAATCAGGTGCTGACCTTGACCTATCGGCTGGCACAAAAAGAAGGGCAACCACTAGCTAAATTCGGGCCTCATGATTTGCGGCGTACTGCAAGCACCTTGCTGCATGAGGCGGGGTACAACACGGACTGGATTGAGAAGTGCCTAGCACACGAGCAGCGTGGAGTACGGGCGGTTTATAACAAGGCAGAGTACCGGGAACAGCGCACTGGTATGCTGCAAGATTGGGCCAACATGATTGATGAATGGACGAGTAAGCGCTCAATGTAATGAGATTGATCTGCCTCATATTGTAATGAGGCTGCTATCGGCCAGGAGCAGACGGCCGCGAACCTAACCACTGGTGTGGATCGCTGCCGAGGGAACTCCGAACGGGCCGAGGCTGACGCGGAATGCATTGCTTCAGTTACCGGAGGTCTCGCCTAGCGAATAAGCAGTATGGGCGCATGGACCGCTCGAATGACTGCCGTCGTGGTGCTTCCCACGATCAGAGTCCGAAGCGGCGAATGCCCGTGAGACCCCATAACGAGCATCGATTTGGATCGATCCGCCATGAAGTTGGCGATGACGGTATCTGGCGCCCCAGGAAGCAATGACCAGCTCGCCTTGCGGCCATTTACAGCCACGGCCAACACGGCCCGCTCCAATTCGGCACGATGGGCCTCAGACTGCGCGCCAGCCATCACAAGTTGAATGGGCATGCCGTCGAAGATAGGCGAACCCGCCACATACTCCAACGCCCGCAAAATTGAGCGGCTCCCATCATAGGCAATCACGACGTCGTCGGGCGGCAAAAACTCCTGCGGCGCGACAACGAGAGGCTTTTTACCCGCTCTTAAAACCCGTTCAATTTTTGACCCTATATGGGCAGTGGCAAACTGGCCGGATGCGCCGCGCTTACCCATGACGACCAGCTCAGCGTGGGCTTCACGCTCCAGAATCGTCTCAATAATACCGCCATGCAAATGCACCGGTTCGATCTTCCCGGCGGCGCTCGCCCCTACCCTAGCTTGAGCAGCATCAAGCAGCGCACGACCACTTTGTACAGCAAACCTGCCTTGAGCCTCTTCAATGCGGGTTAATTCTTCCAGAAGTTCACTTTTTACCCCCAGGCCAATAGCGCCGCTGTAGTCGTGGCGAGTCGCAACAGCGCTTGTACGTTGCACCACGTGCAGTAGTTCGACATCGGCGTTTAAGCGCGAGGCTAACCAAGCTGTCAGGTCACACACGGATGTCGCGTACGGTGAAGCATCAATACATGCAAGAATCTTTGACATATCTCTTTTCCTAATGGCCTAAAGACTGAGCGTCTGCGCCGGGTTTGTCATGCGTGGCAAATCGTCCAATGATGGTGGCGCTGGCTTCATTTAACCCAGCCACCTCCACCGACGTCCCTTCTCGTCGAAGTTTAATCACCACCTTATCTAGGGCGCCCACAGCGGAAATATCCCAGAAATGGGCCGCTGAAACGTCGAGCACGACCTTGTCGACGACTTCCTTGAAGTCGATGACGTCGGAGAATCGTTCTGAAGACGCAAAGAACACCTGTCCGGAGTAAGCGTACGTGCGTGTGCGCCCGTCTGCGGAGAGTTGCGAATTGACCGTAAGCAGGCGCTTTACCTTGCTCGCGAAGAACAAGCCGCTCAGGATGACACCGGCCAAGACACCTTGTGCCAAATCATGTGTCCACACCACAACGACGACGGTCGCCACCATCACCACAGAGGATTGCCAAGGATATGAGCGTAAGTTTCGTATCGAGCTCCAGCTAAACGTGCCAATGGATACCATAATCATGACGGCAACCAGCGCAGGCATTGGGATTTTCGCTACGAGCGGGCCCAGCACGACGATTAAGAAAAGGAGGAACGCTCCGGCGACGAATGTAGAAAGGCGCGTGGACCCGCCTGATTTCACGTTGATCACAGATTGGCCGATCATGGCGCAGCCTCCCATCCCGCCAAGAAAGCCCGTCACAAAGTTAGCGATGCCCTGGCCTTTGCATTCCCGACGCTTATCGCTGGGCGTGTCGGTCAGATCATCAACAATTTGCGCCGTCATCATAGATTCAAGCAACCCCACAGCGGCCATGGTCAGCGAATAGGGAAAGATGATGCGTAGCGTCTCCAGGTTAAAGGGCACATTAGGAATCAGAAACGCCGGCAACGACGACGGCAGCTCTCCCATGTCGCCAACGGTGTTAACGGACAGGCCACCGTAGATCGAGATAATTGTGAGTACGACGATGGCAACCAGTGGGGACGGAATAGCCTTTGTCAGGCGGGGCAAGAGATAAATGATTGCCAAGCCAGCGGCCACCATGGCGTAGGTTACCCACGTGACATTGGTAAGCTGGGGCAGCTGGGCAAGGAAAATCAGGATCGCAAGGGCGTTCACGAACCCAGTGACAACCGAGCGCGAGACGTACTGCATGAGCAGATCGAGCCGCAGAAAGCCTGCCACTATTTGAAGCAACCCCATCAGGATCGTGGCGGCAAAGAGATAGTCCGCGCCATGCTCTTTGATGAGCGGGACGACCAGCACCGCTATGGCAGCCGTTGCCGCGGAAATCATGCCCGGTCGGCCTCCAACAAGCGAAATGATTACTGCGATCGAGAATGAGGCGTATAGGCCCACGCGAGGGTCAATGCCTGCGATGATGGAAAAGCCGATAGCTTCAGGGATAAGGGCAAGGGCGACGACGATGCCCGCCAGAATATCGGCGCGCGGAGTGGCCATCCACTCGCGTTGAAACGTGGAAAGAAAAGACATGGATTTGACTAACCTGAAGTTAGCAAGCGAGGCAATCGTGCCGAGTGTGGATAAGAGTTGGTCTCGGAGCGAGCCGTGATTCGCTTGGGATTGTCCGAGGGATAGGCGCCCGGCCGAGCCACCCGGCGTCGCCGGGTCCACTTAGATCGCTATCGTAGCGACGCAGCATCCATTGCAGGAGCTGTATTGCGAGATTGTACATGGATACGTGAAGCGGAGAAAGCTTGACGGCCCACGCCTCACCTCAATTTAGCGTGCGCGCACTACAGGCATCCAGACCATCAAAGCCGATCGTCCGCTTTGGGTCGAAAGCTGCCATCACATGAGTGCTCCCAAGGACGGTAAGCTCGGTTTTGATGGGGCGCCTTGCAAGTGTCGTCCGCGTTCAAGTCAGATAGTTGCCCTGTGTTTGTGCCGTTTGATGGCAGCCGACACAGCTTGACGTGAGACGCAGAGCTCACGGGCGATGGCTGTTTGACTCAACCCTTTGGCTAGGAGCTCTTCAATAGTACTGGCTGCTGCTCTGGGCGACTTGATCTCTTGGAGCAGTCGGTATGCCTCGCGCCGGACGTAAGCGTGTGCCTCAATATCCCAAGTGGGCAAAGAGCCACTATTGATGCCCTGCGACCAGATGGCATCCATCAGACTTTCATACTCTGTCACAAATCTTCGATCGCGCTGATAGGCGCGACGGGCCTCGTCGCTGCGCTTTGGATTGTGTGCCTCGCAATACAGCTTGCTTGGCTTGGCAGCTTTGTCATCTTGTCCAGGTTTGCGTGTGCTCCAAGCTAGCTCACCGTGTTTTGCCCATTCCTGATACAAGATCACTCGTTCTACACAGTCTCGAAAGCCAGCGACCGAGCGGTCGCCACGCATCTCCACTGCATCACAGTATTTGGCATATAGGCGAGATGCGGTATAGCGCCCCAGCTCGCCAGCTAAGGCTTGCTCGTAGCGTTTCACGACAGCATCCGCTTTTTTGATGGCTGCAGCTCTAGCCGAAGCCGTCAGGCCGACGATTTTTGCATTGCCGCGCAGCAGGCGCTTGATGATTAGCGGTGAGTTCAAGTTAGTCGAGTATTCGGTCGTGCGCCAGCAAAGCTCGCAGAAGCACCACAAGTACGGATTGCTCAGCTTGGACTGAATACGCTGCGATGAGGTCTCAGCAACTCTGGTGATCTGCTGATAAATCGGATCGAATCCCTGTTTTTTCATGACTGCGAATGCGCGGTTGTCGTGTCAACTTTATTCTAACTTTTTTGCATGTCTATGCTGGCACCGGCAGGTATCGTCAGGCAACTGATTGATGCTAAGGCACTGCAATGATGGAACGCAAAATACTGATCAACCGCAAAAAACTACACGCCATGATCCCACTGGCTGAGCGGACGATTTACAACATGGAGCAACGTGGTGAATTCCCTCGACGTATTGCTCTGACCAGTCGCAATGTGGCGTGGGACTTGGCTGAAATTGAGGCGTGGATTGAATTGCGCAAGCAATCGAGTATCCCCGCCCCACATTCTGAGGTCGGTGTGTAAACGTCATCGTGTTCAGTGTGAACCAAGACGCGTGCGCGGTGAATGACGCACAGGCTCAACTTGATGCCGATGGCATTCAGCGTAGCGATTTTTTTGTCGCAGACATCCTCGATCCAGCACCAAAAAATGATGTTGCCAGCATGGAACACCCCATTTTTGCGCTACGTGCAGGGGATATGCAGGTACGCAGGTACGAGCGCAACGGGCACACCTTAACTGTTTTGCCGGGCGCAACGGGCTGCGCAACGATCCATGACAAGGATCTTTGGATCTATTGCATTAGCCAGTTGATTGAAGCGGCAAACCGGGGTCGTGAAATTGGGCCGACAGTCCGCTTTACTGCGTTTGATTTTCTAGCTACGACCCATCGCGGTACCAGTGGGCGTGCTTATGAGCGCATGTCAGAGATGCTGCGTCGCCTTAAAGGTACCGTGGTTGAGACAAGCATTGAAACAGCAGGCCTTCGCGAGCGCAGAGGCTTCGGCTTGATAGAAGGCTGGCGAGTGATAGAGAAATCTCAAGACGCTGGTCGTATGGTGGCCGTTGAAGTGGACTTGCCCAAATGGTTGTTTCGTTCCGTCCAGGCCAAGCGAGTGCTGACCTTATCGAGCGCTTATTTTCGTCTGCGTAAACCCCTAGATCGACGTATCTATGAGCTGGCACGCAAGCACTGCGGTGAGCAGCCACGTTGGCGTATATCGTTGGCGGTATTGCATCAAAAAAGTGGCAGCATGGGGGAATTGCGTCGTTTCCGGTTTGACGTGAAGGCGCTGGCTGAGTCGGGGAACCTGCCGGACTACTTAATGGCGATTGACCTGCAGCGGGATATGGTGACGTTCTACGCCAACGGTCCTAAAGGCAAATTAGCCGAAGTGAAGGACATGCTTGCTGGTCGGCCGAACGCTTCGTTGAAGGCCCATCAGAAGGCGCACTCTGCCAGATCGAGAAGACGCTGACGCTCCTGTGATTGCTTGACGGAAACTCAAGAAGGTTTGTTTTGAGACTGTGGATAAGTCGAGCTGCCCTGTGAATCACATCGTGCCTTTAGGAACGCTAGCCTGTGGATAGTATCGTGCTTTCAGGAACGCCTGTATCGTGCTTTCAGGAACAAAAGTTCTAGAAATCTTATATGAATCATAATCTTGCAAAACCGTAACGCGCGCGCGCGGTTTTAACTAATATATATATTTAACGTGATGGTGCCGCTGACCTCTGCGTAGCTTGAGGCAAGGCAGAGGCTTATTCCTCGTGCTGCCACGGGTGAACGCCGCAAGTGAAGCGGGGCCTGAATGTTTAGAGTGCTGGTGAACAGGATCCGGATTGCGTAAGAAAAAAGCGGCACCAAAAAGGAGGAAAGCGGTCAGCGCCTGGGATCTAGTCTGCAGCTGCCTAAACCCCTTTTAGGCATTGCTCCTATGCCTGAGAAACGTTGGCCCCCAATGTACGGATGGAGCCCTTGGTGCGAGGTTCAGCCTGCAGCTTGTGCCTCTTTTCCCGCTCAAAAAGCTTGCGTCAGAGAATGTGGGCGACGTGTCTTGATTATTTTTCCGTACATTGGGGGCCGCTATGTCTGTGCTGTCAGTTAGGGGGAAAAGCAGCTTTGTTAGAGATGTGCTTGTGTAGGCTTGTTGGGCACCTCAGTTTTCTATCGGTATGACAAGCCTTGCGAGTCGCAGTGTCAGAAAGTGCAGAGGACAATTGAATAACGGGTGTTTTCCATTTGATGTACGCGATTAAGTGCGATTTAACGCGATTAAATGCGATGAAACGCGAGGATTCGCGAATAAACGCGAACAAACGCGAACAAACGCGATTTTTCGCAATTTGTGCACTGACAGGTAGTTGTTTGCACATGATCGCGTGTGATTAAACGGCAAGATGTGTGTTGTACCGGTACGGGCATCGCCCGAACCTGTGCATCACCGGCCTTATTCGCTTCGCTCAACGTGCTTCTTGCTCTGCGAGGCTGACAGTCGCTACCGCGACGAACATATTTCAATAAAGGATGAACCTATGGATGAAAGTGATCTAGCAGGCACCAGAAGGCGTGAAGGAAGGCCGCGCAGCCATCGGATAGAGGTGTGGGTCACGCAAGATGAGAAAGCCACGATAGCGCAGTCAGCTGTCAATGCAGGGATGAAAGAGTCAGCCTTCTTACGAGCCCTTGGTCTTAATGTGCGAGTGCGATCCGTGCTGGATCTAGAAGCCGCAACCGAACTGTCTAAAGTGAATGGGGATTTAGGCCGGGTCGCAGGGTTGCTGAAACTATGGCTGGCAGAAAAGCGAGGGGTGGGAGATGCACCAGCTGCGGTTGGGTCAATGATGGATGATTTTCGGATGCTGCAAAAACAGATGCGCGATTTGATTCACGTAGCGATACGCGGTCGGAAATAACGAGCAAAGCCAAGAAGTGGCTGTGGCAACGCAGGCTGCGAGTGATCCTTAGGTGGCGGAGCAAGGGTCGAACTGTTCAAAAAACGGTGGTTTTCTGGACAGATGAAAACACTGCGCTTTCCGTCGTGAAAGTTGCCTATGGGTGTTAATATAGGCATCAATTTTTCAATGTCCTGGTTTTGTCCATGAATCAACGCATTGGGTACGCTCGCGTATCAACTGACGATCAGCACCTAGACCTGCAGCGCGACGCGCTCCAACTGGCTGGATGTGGCGTTATCTACGAAGAAGCGGCTAGTGGCAAGAACACGGCTCGACCAGAGCTTGAACAGTGTCGCAAGGCGCTTCGGGCAGGCGATACCCTAGTGGTTTGGCGGCTAGATCGTCTCGGGCGCAGCCTACCCGACCTGGTGCAGGTCGTTACCGACCTTGAACGTCGTGGCGTCGGGTTTGAAAGTTTGACAGAAAAGATCGAAACCGGCAGCGCGGCGGGCAAGCTGATCTTTCATGTGTTTGCAGCGCTGGCTGACTTCGAGCGCGGCTTAATCCGTGAACGGACTCAGGCTGGTTTGGCCGCAGCGCGTGCACGAGGTCGAGCGGGAGGTCGAAAACCCAAGTTGACTGATAAAGATGTACGCGAGATTAAAGCGCTTTTACGTGATCCAGAAATTCGAGTGGCAGAGGTTGCTCGGCGTTATGGAGTATCGCGGACTACCTTGTATAAGCATGTTGGCGTTATCTCACCAAATACGTAAGCGTCGTTAAGACATCTAATGCGATTAGTAAGTGAATATGCTTCTTTGCTTTTAATTGGATGCCAACTTTTATTGGAAGATCACTGCGCATCGCAAATTGATGTCATGCAAGCCAAAACCGAATATAAATAGAGAATTCCTGAATGTCTAAGTTAGCTGATCTCATCTGGAAAAACGCCGAGCTGCTGCGCGGCGCGTACAAGGAAAACGAATACCGCAAGGTCATCCTGCCCTTCACCATCCTGCGCCGTCTCGATTGCGTGTTGCAACCCACTCGCGAAGCGGTGCGAGCGCGCTATGCCGCCGTGCACGGCAAGGGCTACGACCTGGACAAGATGCTGACTCCTGTCAGCGGCTACCCGTTCTTCAACACGTCCAAATTCACCCTGCCCAACATCGCGGAGACACCCGACGACGTGCGCGACAACCTCGAAGCCCTGATTAACGGTTTCTCGCAGAACGTGCGCGATATTTTTGACAAATTCGGCTTCACTGCCACCCTGGACAAGCTGGCTGAAAAGAACCGCCTCTATCTTGTCGTGCAGCGCTTCGCGGAAACCGACCTCGACCCGCAGAAGGTAACCAACCACGATATGGGGCAGGCGTTTGAAGAATTGCTACGCAAGTTCAACGACGTGTCACCTGCCGGTGAGCAGTACACCCCGCGCGACGTGATTGAACTCATGGTTACGCTGCTGTTCAACGGTGACGACGATATCCTGTCCGTGCCCGGCGTGGTGCGCACCATGTACGACCCCACGGCAGGCACCGGTGGCATCCTGAGTGTGGCCGAAGAGCATCTGCGCAAGTTCAATGACCGTGCTACCTTGAAGTTATTCGGTCAGGAGCTGGAAGACGAAACCTACGCCATTTGCAAGGCGGACATGTTGATTCGTGGACAAGACCCGGCCAACATCGAGAACGGCGACACGCTTGAAATTGACAAGCACTTTGGTAAAACTTTCGAGTACCAAGCGGCCAACCCGCCTTATGGCGTGGAATGGAAGCCTGCCGAATTCGCCGTTAAGAAAGAGCACGCCAAGGGTGCGGCTGGGCGCTTCGGTCCCGGCCTGCCCGCCATCCGCGATGGACAAATGCTGTTTTCTCTGCACCTGCTGTCCAAGATGCAGCCCGTGGTGGCAGGCAAGGGTGGTGGTCGCATCGGCGTGGTTCACAACGGTTCGCCACTATTCACCGGAGACGCTGGCAGTGGCGAAAGCGAAATCCGCCGCCACATCTTAGAGCACGACTACCTCGATTGCATCGTGGCGCTGCCCACGGACATGTTCTACAACACCAACATCACCACTTACTTGTGGTTCATGACGAATCGCAAGAGCGCCGAACGCAAGGGCAAGGTGCTGCTGATCGACGCCAGCGCCATGAGCACGCTGATGAAGAAGAACCTGGGCAAGAAGCGCCGCGAGTTCACGCCCGATTGCGTGGAGCGCATCGCCAAGGCGTATGCCGAGTTCAAATCCGTGGAATGGCATGAAAACCCCGAAGACAAAACCGGGCGCGTGCTCAAAGCTAAGGTGTTCGAGCGTGAGCACTTTTTCTACCGTAAAGTTACTATTGAACGTCCCCTGCGCACGCGCTTCCAAGCTAGTGAACACGGTTTGAAGATTCTGGGCTACGACACGGCCTTTGGCAAACTGTCTCAAGAGCAAAAAGACCTGTTGACCCAGACCATCCAAGGTATGGATGCTCAGGCCACATATATGGATGCCGATTCGTTCCGGACAGCGCTGCATGCCTCTGCCAGCGTGGTTGCTGAGACAAACAAATTTACTGGTAAAGCTGCCAAGCTATCTACCAAATCTGTGGAACTGGCACGCAAGTACCTGGGTACCAAGGACAAGAACGCCGAGCCCACAACCAACGAAAAGGGCGACATCCTGAGCGATTCCGAATTGCGCGATGCCGAGTACGTGCCGTTCAACGATGACATTGAGGCGTACTTCGAAAGCGAGGTACGCCCGCACTGGCCGGATGCGTGGATTAACCACGACGTGAAGGACGCCAAGGACGAAAAAACCGGCGTGGTGGGCACCGAAATCAACTTCAACCGCGAGTTCTACGTGTACACGCCCCCGCGCAGCCGCGAGGCCATTGCGGCGGACATCGAGGCCAAGGAGCACAAGTTTATGGAGCTGCTGCGCGGCATCAAGGGCGAGGTACGCCCATGAAGCCATATGTGAGCTACAAGCCTTCGGGCGTGCCTTGGCTGGGGGAAGTTCCGGCGCATTGGCAGGTTGAGAAAGTGAAGTTTCAAGCGCGCCTACGCGGGGAGAAAGCCGTGGGCACCAATGGTGCGCGTTATGTCGGCATGGAGCATGTCTTGCCCAAAGTCGGCAAGTTCAACCCTGTGGTTGACGGCACCCAGGAAGAGGCGGAAAGCACCGTCAATGTGTTTTCCAAGGGGGATGTACTTTTTGGGAAGCTGCGTCCGTATTTGGCGAAATGCGTTGTAGCAGACACAGATGGCGTGTGTTCCAGTGAATTTTTGGTGCTCGCCCCATCGGATGAAGTCGTGCCTGCGTACTTGAATGCGACCATGTTGATGCAGGAGTTCATTGATGCAGTGGATGCGTCCACCTATGGTGCCAAGATGCCCCGCGCTGATTGGGGGTTCATCGGACAACAGCGTTTGCCACTGCCTCCACCCGACGAACAGCAAGCTATTGCCGACTACCTCGATGCCGAAACCGCCCGCATCGACACCCTGATTTATGAGAAGGATGAGCTGATCGGGTTGTTGCGGGAGTGGCGGCAATCGGTGATTGCGGAAGCTGTTACCAAGGGATTGGACAAAAGCGTAGCCACAAAGCCATCTGGGGTTCCGTGGCTGGGAGATGTGCCGAAACACTGGGTTGGAAAGCGGCTGCGCGATTGTGTGGAAGGTTGTTCCAACGGCGTGTGGGGTGATGAGCCCGACGGAGGTGACGACGACATTCCAGTCATTCGTGTGGCTGACTTTGACCGGAATCGTAGGCAAGTTGTTGACTATGAAACTCTTCGAAAGGTAGACAGCAGCCAGCGTGGGAGTCGGGGACTGCGTCCTGGCGATATGCTGATGGAGAAGTCGGGCGGCGGGGAGCAGCAGCCAGTTGGTATGGTTGTTTCTTATTTCGGACCAGAAGGCGCAGTTTGCTCCAATTTTGTTGCCCGCATGCGTAGCCGTGAGGGTGTCGTACCCAGGTTCATGGTGTATCTCCATGCTTATCTGTATGCGTCACGGGTGAGCAACATCAGTGTCAAACAGACCACCGGCATCCAGAATCTGGATTCAACGGCCTACCTTTCCGAAGCGTGTTTTGTTCCGCCGCATGACGAGCAGCAAGCCATTGCCGACTACCTTGATGCCGAAGCAGTCAAGATTGATGACCTCATTGACCACACCCACGACGAAATCACGCTTCTGAAAGAACTGCGCGCCGCGACCATTGCGGATGCGGTGTTGGGCCGTGTGGACGTGCGGGCAAAAACTTAAAGCAATAGCTGTTGGCGCTTTCCACATAAGCGCCAGCGACCAATTTGACTCATAAAAATTCAACACATACGAGAGACACTCCCATGGCAGCCATCCACACCGAAGAGCAGTTTGAAGATGAGATTTGCGAAGTTCTGAAAGCTCAAGGCTGGCTGGTGGATGGGCCTTTGCCGTTCCAGAAGGGTTTTGCGTATGACAAGGGTTATGACCGCCGCGCGGCGCTGTACCCCGAGGATGCGATTGCCTGGGTGAAGGACACACAACCCGATGCCTGGGAGAAGTTCGCCAAGAACCACGCGAAGAACCCTGAGGCGGTGTTCATCCAGCGGCTGGCGGAAGAGCTGGACAAGGACCGCCCGACCATCAAGAAGGAAACCCCGCAGCTCTGGGGCACGCTATACGTACTGCGCAAGGGCTTCAAGGACATCAACGCCACGTTCAAGATGGCGCAGTTCGCGCCCAGCAACCGGCAGAACCCGACAACTTGGGAGCACTACAAGAAGAACCGCCTGCGCGTCGTGCGTCAACTGCATTACTCGCTGCACAACCAGTTGTGCATCGACTTCGTGCTGTTCCTTAATGGCCTGCCCCTGGCAACCATCGAGCTGAAAACCGACACCACGCAGAACATCGAAGACGCGGTGCGGCAGTACAAGTACGACCGCAACCCGGTGGACGTGGCAACGAAGCAGCCCGAGCCTTTGCTGTCGTTTGGCAAGCGGGCGTTGGTGCACTTCGCCGTGAGCACCGACGAGGTGCAGATGGCGACCAGGCTCGCGGGCGCGGCCACGCGCTTTTTACCCTTCAACCGTGGCAACCCTGATGGCATGGGCGGCGCAGGGGCGGGCAACCCGCCCGACGACGCCTTGGGCTATTCCACTGGCTACCTGTGGCACGAGGTGTTCCAGCGCGATGCGTGGCTGGCGGTGGTGGGCAAGTTCCTGTCGGTGGAGGTGTCTGAGTCCAAGGACGCCAAGGGCAAGAAGGTGTTCAGCACGTCGCTCTTGTTCCCGCGCTACCACCAGTGGGATGCGGTCAACAAGCTGCTGCATGCCACCCTGGCCGAAGGCGTGGGGCAGACCTATCTGGTGCAGCACTCGGCGGGGTCGGGCAAGTCCAACACCATCGGATGGCTGGCGCACCGCCTGGCGTCCCTGCACGACGCCAAGGGCCAGAAGGTGTACAGCAGCGTGATTGTGATTACCGACCGCCGGGTATTGGACACGCAGTTGCAGGACACCATCTACCAGTTTGACCACCAGCAAGGCGTGGTTGAAAAAATTGATGAAAACAGCACGCAATTGGCGAGCGCTTTGGACAAGGGGAAGCTCATCATCATCACCACCTTGCAGAAGTTTCCCTGGGTGTTGGACAAGGTGGGTGGCCTGGGCGACAAGCGCTTTGCGCTCATCTTGGATGAAGCCCATTCTAGCCAGGCAGGCAAGGGCGCGGTGAAGCTGCGCGAGGTGCTGACCAAGGGCAAGGCGGGTGCTGCGGGCGCGGACGCGAAAACCGATGGCGCGGCGGCGGCGGTGCCCGATGGCGACGACGATATCACTGATGAAGACGTGCTCAACACCATCATGGCATCGCGTCAGCGACCACCCAATGTGTCGTACTACGCATTCACGGCAACGCCTAAGCCCAAGACCATGGAACTGTTCGGGCGCACGGGCGCGGATGGAACGCCCGAGCCCTTCCATGTGTATTCCATGCGCCAAGCCATCGAAGAGAAGTTCATCTTGGACGTGCTGCGTGGCTACATCACCTATGGCTTTGCGTTCAAGTTGGAGCAGGCGGGCGACGACAAGGAAGTGAAGACGGGCAAGGCCAAGGCCAAGCTGTTCCGCTACGCGCAGTTGCACCCGACCAGCATCGCCCAAAAGGTAACGGTCATCGTGGAGCACTTCCGCGAGCACGTCATGCACCAGTTGGCCGGGCAAGCCAAGGCCATGGTGGTGTCGGATAGCCGCGTGGCGGCGGTGCGCTACAAGAAGGCATTCGACGACTACATCAAGAAGATGAAGTACACCGACTGCAAGGCGTTGGTGGCGTATTCGGGCGAGGTAACGGACGAGGAATCCAAGGTGCTCAAAGCCAAGGAAGGCGACCTCAACGACCACAAGGAGCACGATGACGGCATCAAGGAGGCATTCAAGACCGACACCTATCAGGTGCTGATCGTCGCGTCGAAGTTTCAGACGGGCTTTGACCAGCCCAAGCTGTGCGCCATGTACGTGGACAAGCGCTTGGACGGCGTGTTGGCGGTGCAAACCCTGTCGCGCCTGAACCGAATGTACCCCGGCAAGGAAACCACCTTTGTGCTGGATTTCCGCAACGACGCCGATGGCATCCTGAAAGCCTTCCTGCCGTTCTACCGCACGGCGAAGATGTCGGCTGTTACCGACCCCAACTTGGTCCATACGCTGCGCCAGAAGCTGGACGATGCTGGCATCTACTTGTGGGAAGAGGTGTTGGCCTTCGCCAAGGGCTATTTCGACCCCAAGGGCAAGCAGGCCACGATTCAAGCGCCGTTGAAGAAGGCGCACGAGCGGTTCAAGGCGCAAACCAAGGAGGTGCAAGACCTGTTCCGTGGCGATGTCTCGTCATACATCAGCGCTTACGACTTCCTGTCGCAACTGCGCTCCTACGACGATGCCGACCTGGAACGCCTGCATGCGTTTTGCCGCATGCTGCTGCCGCGCTTGCAGGGCAAGGCCGGCGGGGATGAAGCGCTGGATGAGTCCGTGCGGCTGGCTGGCTATAAGGTAGTCAACGAGCAAAAGCACAAACTGGACATGCAAGCGGGTACTGCAGAACCGATGAAGCCGATGGGCACGGGTGGGGGGCAGGCCTGGGACGACCCTGAAGAAAGACTCTCCGCCATCATCAAAAAGATGAACGAAGTGTTCTCGGGCAACCTGTCAGATGCCGATTTCAAGGGCTACGCCACCACATTGATCGGCAAGATGGTGAGTGACCCCACATTGCAGGAGCAAGCGCAGGCCAACGACACGGTGGACGCATTCGCCAACGGTGCCTACGAAACCAAACTCAATAACGCTGTTGTGGACGCCTTGGAGAACCACAGCGCTATGGCCGATCAGGCGCTACGGCATGAGAAGGTATTCAAGGGGTTGGCGAGTCTGCTGGTGGAGGAGGTGTATAAGCAACTAAGGGGGGCAAGTCAACCTGCTGTTTAAGTACTGAATTACACCGGATGCCTCGGGTTACTAAGCATCAAACCGAGCAGGCAGGCCTGAAGAAGCTCTGTTTGGAGTTCGCGATATTTTTATGATTGGTGTATGGCATTATTCATGGCATTTAAGGTGCTTGGTATTTTAAGTTGTTGTTTTTAGTTAATTTAAATTTTTTATTTATAATAGAGTGGGAATGATCCCGCGTCTGGCATAGCCAGGCACGACACGGCATAAAAAGCATCTAAGCCCGCGTAATGCGGGCTTTTTTGTTTTTTGTGTGGCACTGTCTGGCATCAGCAGGCAACACCAAGCATGTATTTTTCATGGCATCAAACTTGGCATCATGGGGGATGGATACCATGAACCTTCTAGATACCATGTCGAACGAATCTGTTTGTGCATGGCATTGAAAATTCATAAGCAATTGTTTTTAATGGTTATTTATTGATTTTTTGCTGAATTTTTAATCATAGTATTTCTATAGATTTGGAGCCCCCTCTGATGCTGACCGATACCAAGCTGCGCAATCTCAAACCTCAGAACAAGCTGTATAAGGTGAATGACCGTGATGATCTCTATGTTGCCGTCACGCCTGCAGGTGCCATCTCGTTTCGCTACAACTACAGCATCCACGGCAGGCAGGAGATGACGTCTTCCCGGCAGGCCTAGAAAGAAGGGCATTCGCTGAGTAAATACGGANTGACGTCTTCCCGGCAGGCCTAGAAAGAAGGGCATTCGCTGAGTAAATACGGAGCCGCATGATTTGCGGCGTACCGCGAGCACCTTGCTGCATGAGGCGGGCTCTAACACCGACTGGATTGAGCAGAGCAGCGTGGTGTGCGAGCGGCCTACAACAAGTCCAGGGGCAAGTTGCGTGGTAAAAAGCCGAAGCTATCCGAGCGCCAGCAAAAGGAGCTGCGCCGGATGTACGACACCAGCAACTATTTGGTCAGTGGTCTTGCGCAGGTGTTTTCGATCTCACGGCCGACCATCTCTCGAACACTTGGCCGGCAACTGGGTGAACAACCTCTCTCCACCTCTATTGCTAAGGAATGAAATGCAAAATCGGTATGGAAAACTCGCCTCTTGGGTCTACAACCTGGATAAGCCGATCGGCCGCTCATTCGGGGATCAGGAGTATTATCGACAGCGTCTCGAACACTGTGATGATGGCCCCATTCTCGAGCCCGCTGTTGGCAATGGCCGCATTTTTGTGCCGCTGCTCGAAGCCGGCTTCCCAATTGAAGGCTTCGATGCGTCCGATGAAATGCTTGGCTATTGCCACGATGAGTGCCGAAACCGGAACCTTTCCGCCAGCTTGACACGACAGACATTCGAACAATTCTCGTACGACAAGCGCTTTGCAGCCATCATCGTTCCGGCGGGGTCATTTCAGTTGGTTACGGATATCGCCTCGGCTGGCGCTGTGCTGAAGCGGTTTTTTGACTATTTGACCCCCAATGGAAGATTGATCGTCGACCTCGATCCCATCGGCAGTTTTATTGGGCAGTCCGGTTCTGTTCGCAGCTGGGTGGCGGAGGACGGCGACTTGCTGACACTGACGGATCATCGTGTGGATACCGACTACATCGCGCAGACAACCCTTTCCCACCTCCGCTATGAGCACTGGCGAGATGGAAGCCTAATGGCGACCGAGCTCGACCTCTTCAAACTGCGTTGGTGGGGTGTGGAAGAATTCGCCCTCGCTTTGCAGGCCGCCGGTTTCAGCGATGTGATAGTGTCTGGAAATTACCAGCACGGACGCCCGCCACAAAAAAACGATCAGATTATTAGCTTCGAAGCGCGTCGCCCCGAAGGGGTAGCAGTATGACCATGGCACCCGTAATCCGGCCGCTGCAGCGCTCTGAAGTAGAACTGGTCTGGCAAATTGAACGGCGGGAAATAGTTCAAGAAATCTACCAGGTAGCCGATGGCAAGTTACACCTGCGGCCTCAGTTCTACGATACGCGTGAGTGGCCCGATGGCGAGCCGGAAATCTATACACCCATTTTGCTAGACTGTTTTGATCATGGCGGAATTTTTCTCGGCGCTTTTACTGGAGAAAGTCTTGTGGCAGCCAGCGTGGTTGATGCGCGTCCGGTGGGCGATTATCCGAACCTGCGCCAGCTTGCGTTTCTGCATGTCAGCCATGACTGGCGGGGCAAGAAACTTGCTTTGCGCCTTTATCAATTGTGCAAGGATACAGTTGTGCGTTCGGGGGCTGAAGGGTTCTATATTTCTTCCACGCCGACGCGGCGGACCGTAGAGTTTTATCTGCGTCAGGGTGCTAAGCTGGTAACACGGCCGGACACGACTCTGGTTGCCATCGAGCCGGAAGACATTCATCTGGCACACTGGTTCTGACTTTTTTGAGCTTTGCGTGCAACGACGAGAGTGCTTCTGCATCTCGGATTGGCGACCAGCGTTGGCATTGGTTCGACAGGGCAAAAGCGGCAAACCCGATCCTGAAGAGATTGAGCCTTTCGACGCGACCTTCTCTCTCATCTTGCGCGTACGTGATCCGGCAGATCCTTTGCCCATCCCACACCGCGTTTGGGTCGCCACTGGCCTCAAGGAATAACCCGCGCCAATCTACCCAGATGCTCCCCGTTGGGCATTGAGTCGCTTATTTCCCTTTTTGCTCAGCCGTATTCGCCAGTTATTCACTGCCCACAGGTTCAAGAGGCTTATGATTTTTCAAAAACCTGAATATCCACCTTGCCAACTGAAAGACGTCTTATGGCTAATATGATCACACTGCAGTCCCCAATTGACGGTTTTGAATTCACAGCCCTTCACGCGGAACCTGAAGGTGCTCGCCGTGGCGGCGTTGTCGTCATCCAGGAGGTTTTCGGGATTGACGCAGCCATCCAGAGAGATGTGGCTAGATGGGCCGCGCTGGGATTTGAAGTCATCGCCCCTTCAATGTTTGACCGCCAGCAACGTGGATTCGTTGCCCAACATGACGCAGAGGGCTTGCGGATCGGAATCCAATACGCCGGCGAAAATGGCGATCAAAACCCGATCTCAGACGTTCAGGCATGCATTGATGCATTGAAAGATCAAGGCCCGGTATTCCTCGTGGGCTATTGCTATGGGGGCACGATCACCTGGCGTGCCGCGTCACAGGTGACGGATCTCGCCGCAGCATCGAGCTACTACGGCTCTGGCGTGGCAGCGTCTGCAGAGCTTGAACCACGCTGTCCAATCATTCTCCATTTTGGTGCCCAAGACCCCTATATTCCAGTAGAGGAAAGTCTGGCGGCCATCAAGACTGCGCACCCCGATCTGCCCGTCTATGTGTACGATCATTCCGGACATGGCTTCAACAACGAAGGACCGGATGCCGATCCGGCTGATGTGCTACTTGCACGCCAGCGGACCATTGCGCTATTTGAAAAAAACACAAACTGAACGATTGGCTCACTAGGTGGTAGCCATGTAGGTAGTTGCCATGCAGGTGGCGATTGCATGGTTTGAAGCCACAATCCAGCGCCCTCTTGCAGAGCGTGGCAATTTTAAAAATGCTATAGCATCCATTGCATACCTGCCCGGCTGAGGCTCAACGGCTTGAGCAGGACGATTCAGCGGTTCAATGGCATTCATGGATTGCGTTCACGCCCTGAACCTGGCTCGAACGCAACTTATGCACCTGTCAATCTGCGCACACCGCCATGCACAGGCCCAGGCGGCCACTGGCTCAATAACGCGGCCCAAGCAATAGCCTAGAAAGCTGGGCGATCAGTCTTGCAAGCAAACGCTATGCAAGCCAATGCCAAGCGCCAACACTCTTGGATGAACGAAAAAACAGAATCCTAGACCCGTTATGCACACCTGATCTTTTCGTCGAGGCACGACAGGCCCAGCCATGGTCTCGCCACACAGCTTCCCGGTACTCGGCTCAGAAGCACCTGAAAGACCAAGCATTGCGACTTAAAGTGCATGCTCTAACAAATGCAGAAAACCTTGTAAGGCTGGCGTTGTTTCGCCGGCGCGGTGAATGGCACTCAAACGTGCTCGCAGACCCTGGTCATCGGCAATCGGTACATAACTCAAACTCTCTGAACGCAAGCGGCTCAGAGATTGCGGCACCACCGCAGTGCCAAAGCCGCTGTCGACCAACAGCAAAATAGTGGGGATGATCGTGCGCAGTCCTGTGCGCGGGCGCTCTGCATCTGGCCCCAGCAATTCCAGCAGCAAATCATGAAAATACACTGACTCTGTGGCGCTATAGCCAATCAGGTCCGAATCGCGTATTTGCGCAACCGTGACGGCTTCACGCAAAGCCAGCGGATGGCCGTGTGGAACGCAAAACACCAATGGCTCGTGGTAGATCGGGCGGCTGTGCAAAGCTGTGCTGGTGATCAATGGACGAGCCAGAGCCAAATCAAGCTGGCCTGATAGCAGCAAGGGTGCCATGTGGCGCGAATTCATCTCACGCAAATCCAGATGTACCTGAGGATACTGTGCGCGGAACGCGCGTAAAGCACGCGGAATCGAGGTGTAGGTGGCGCTCGGTGTGAGCGCCACGGAAAGCTCTCCGCTCAAACCGCTGGCTGCTTGCTGCACAGCAGTAATCGCTTGCTGGTGTGCCTGCTCAATATCCGGCAAGGAGCGCAGCAA
The DNA here is from genome assembly GCF_004803635.1 of Lampropedia aestuarii. Taxonomy (GTDB): domain Bacteria; phylum Pseudomonadota; class Gammaproteobacteria; order Burkholderiales; family Burkholderiaceae_C; genus Lampropedia; species Lampropedia aestuarii. Next base: position 61,701 of record NZ_SSWX01000021.1, read on the forward strand.
TTGCGCCCCAGCAGATGTGAGTTGCACGCTGCGCGTCGTGCGAATGAATAGTGCAGTCCCAAACTGCTCTTCCAGTTGGCGAATACTCAAACTCAATGGCGGCTGGCTCATGTGCAAGCGTTGTGCAGCTCGGCCAAAATGCAGCTCTTCGGCTACGGCTTTGAAGGCACGCAATAAACGTTCATCCAACATAATTAAGATTAAAAATGTATTAATCGCTTCAAATTCGGTATTTGACCGGCGTTATTTGGCATTTTAAGATCCACTTCATGCTTATTTTTATATGCATTCAATAAATAATTGTCTAGGAGACAGACTGCATGAATACGAAATTTAGAGCGCTATACCAGCGTACTTTGGCCATTGCAGGAGCCGCAGCCTTGCTGGCTGGCATGGCCTGGCAAAAGACCGCAATCGCTTCCGAGAGTGCCTATCCCAAACAGACCATTACGTTTGTGGTGCCGTATGCGGCAGGCGGCAGCTCTGATACGCGCGCGCGACAATTGGCCCAGCGCATGTCGGCGGATTTGGGCGTGTCCGTAGTGATAGAAAACAAAGCCGGAGCCAGCGGCAATATTGGTACAGCACATATTGCCAAAGCCACCCCTGATGGCTACACCATCGGCCTTGGCAACTTTGCCCCGATGTCGGTGAATGCCGCCTTGTATGGCAATAACATGCAATTCAATCCTGCCAAAGACTTGGCGCCGATTGCGTTGATTGAACGTGGCGCCGTAGTGATGGCAGCGAGCAGCAAGTCTGGCCTGCTCAATGGCCAGGACTTGCTGGCATCGGTCAGCAATGACAAGCACAGCTGGAACTATGGCTCCACTGGTGCAGGCAGTGCCTCCCACCTCAGTACCGAATTGCTCAAACAACTCACCAACCTGGATGCCGTGCACGTGCCCTACAAAGGGGGGGCACCTGCAATCAATGACTTGATGGCCGGCACACTGGACCTGTATATGGATCTGCCAAGCTTGTTCATGGGCTATTTGGCTGACCCTAATGCGCGCATGCATGCTTTGGCCGTAGCCGCCCCAGAGCGCCTCAAAGCGCTGCCACAGGTGCCCACCTTTGCAGAGCTGGGATATCCCCAAATGGTGGCCTATAACTGGTTTGGCGTAGTGGCGCCAGCTGGCACGCCCGCAACCATCATTGAGCGTTTAAACCAGTCGATCAACAAAGCGATGCAGGACCCAAGCTACCAAAGCTTGGTAGAGTCACAAGGCGCTGAAGTCGGCGGCGGCACTCCTGAGGACTTCCGGCAATTCATCAGCGCCGAAACGGATAAATGGGGCGCGCTGATACGTGAACGCAATATTTCTTTGAACTGATGGGCTGTATGCAGCAACTGACAAAACCGGCTTGGACCAAAGAGGCTGATATACAAGCATTTGCGTGGACGGCGCCCGAGCCTGCACCTGATGCTCAGGCACAGGCGCAGACCGGTCAAACGCTGCCCTTGGCAGGGCAGACTTTTGGGGTGAAAGACGTCATTGATGTGCAAGACATGCCTACGCAGTTCGGCTGTGCAGGCATGCCGCTGCAGCACCGCACTTGGGATGCCACCGTGGTGGCACAGTTGCGTGCTGCCGGAGCCTTGCCCGTGGGCAAGACCGTTACCGCAGAATTCGCTTACTCGGCACCAGGCCCGACCCGCAATCCCTGGAATCTGGCCCATACCCCAGGCGGCTCGTCCAGCGGCTCTGCGGCAGCAGTTGCTGCCGGCATGGTGGATTTTGCCTTGGGCACGCAAACGGGTGGCTCTATCGTGCGCCCGGCCGCCTTTTGCGGCGTGGTGGGCTTCAAACCCAGCTTCGGCTTGGTGCATCGCCAGGGCATGCTGGTCACTGCTGAAACCCTGGACACCATTGGCTGGTTCACACCGGATATAGCCAGCAGCGCACAGCTGCTGTCCGTGATCACACAAAGCGCGCCTCTTTTGCCACGCACGCCCAAGAAGGTCGCTTGGGCAGCAGCATTGCCGGGCTTGTTGCCTGAGATGCAGCACTTGCTAGCCGCTGTCAAAAAAACCCTGCATGCCGCCGACATCGCTGTGCAAGACATGAGCGCGCAGCAGCATGTGTTGGATGCATTGGCCCATGTACACGGCCTGACTGTGCGCTATGAATTGGCGCGAGGCATGCTGGGAATCGCTAGCGACCACGGCCACCTGCTAAGCCCCAATCTGCAGAACGTCATTCGTGAAGGCATGGCGCAAGATACGGCCAGCTACTGGATGACGCAACAGCAACGCCACGCCCTCAGCCACACCTGGCTGCACGCAGTCGGTGATGCGGAGCTCATCATTGCGCCCAGTACTTACGGCCCAGCACCTGTGGGCTTGGGCACTACCGGTTCGTCCTTGCCAAACCGCCCCTGGTCGGTACTGGGCTGGCCGTGCGTGCATGTGCCCTTGGTGTGCAATGCCCAAGGCCTTCCGATGGGTGTGCAGCTGATTGCCAAACCAGCAGCTGATGCGGATTTGTTGGCTATGGCGCAATCCATCCAGGCTTTATGCGCTGACTCCGCAATGCTTCAAGGCAGCGCTTGCATCTCTGCATGAGCAAGCGGCTTGCTTGCTCCAGTCTTTGAGGCAGCTGGGATCAACTCGGCGTATGAGTGGATCGAACCGATCCAATCAAATGTGCCGCACAACGAATTGGCGGGCAAACCACCGCGCGCTCAAGGCGCGTGGTTCGCTGACTGTTGGGTGTGAGAAGCGTTTGCAGTGGCATGCCCCACGGAGCGGCAATCGGGCGACCACGGGCAACAACTATTGAGATGCCGCCATTCCGTACTGCTTGAGCTTCACAGTCCTGTTCAATTTGGCACTGCGCCAAACCATTGGACTGCATGAGTTGCTGATCAATATATGCGCTCTGCCATGGAAGCAGTGCAACTTCAACACGCTGCCGTAGGCAAAAAATGTGCACAGGGATGTGTAATACACTCCCAGTTAGGGTGGACTGCATTTGCGCATCGACTCCACAGAATTGGAGTTCTTGGGCGAAAGCGAATGGAAAACAAAAAGCTCAATGCAGGGCGCAGGCGTCAATGGCGCAACCAACATACCGGCATTGATGATGCACCAATCTTTGGTAAACAGGCCGTGGAGCACAATGTGCGAGCAACCGTCTTGGATCGATTTACCCAATTGGATTGCCCCAATACAGTCGCCGTCGGATAACTGCGTCTGGGGTTGGGGCAAACTCGCATCACGTTATTTATGTAACAAAGCCATTGTGCGCTCTAGAGGACGATAGGCGGCCCATATGAACAGTCGAGAATCGCTCAGCGCGGCGATCAATGAAGAAGTGAAACTTCACGAGTACGATGAGCAGTGGCCGGTTCTCTACGAAGCAGAACGTCAAAGATTGCTCGCACTGCTTCCATGCACTTTCATTGATATCCAACACATCGGAAGCACATCCATTCCAGGGATGCCTGCCAAACCAATCATCGACATATTGGCGGGTGTTGATTCGATGGAAACTGCCAGGTCCTTGGCCACCAAGCTGTGCAGTGCTGATTACACCACCTCAGCTCAATTCAATGCGTCGCTTTCTGACCGCCAGTGGTTCATGCGCTGGGCTGATGGCCGCCGCACACACCATCTGCATGTCATCGTCCATGGCAGCGCTGCCTGGGCTGAGCGCCTACGCTTTAGAGACGCTCTTCGCTCCAATCAAAAGCTGGCGACCGAGTATGCTCAGCTAAAAGCCACAATGGCGGCAAAGCACGCCCAAGACCGAGAGGCGTATACAGACGCAAAGGCCCAGTTCGTCAACGCTGTATCACGCGCCGCCTAATCCTTGCAGCAGGAGATCTGCCACAAAGGCTGCACCCCTGCGCCGCCAATCATGCCAATCGTTGAACGTCTGGTCCCCACAGTGACCAGTCACAGCTCCTGGTCAATTCACTCTGCAATTGGCTCACGGGCAATTGGCCCACGGGGCTGGAACTGCACACGGCACAACGCACACATCCCCCCTACCCGCCCTATTGGGGGGCTGGGTCTTTGAAAGCCGTTTATTGTGAAAACCTGTTCAAGCCCGCCTGGGCGTTGGCCTGTGTAGACTGCTAGCCCTCGGGCATCACCGTCACTGCGACTCTAAGCACATGTGCACCACCGCCACGGATCACGCCGCGCAGTGGCGCAACATCGCCATAGTCACGGCCATAGGCAAGCCGTACATGGGTTTCACCAGCCAGGCAGTCATTCGTGGGGTCAAACTCCAACCAACCGGCTTGGGGACAATAGACACTGACCCAGGCATGGGAAGCATCCGCACCAATCAGTCTGGGCTGGCCCGGTGGTGGCTGCGTCAACAAATAGCCGCTGACGTATTTGGCCGCCAAGCCGACCGAACGTAAGCTGGCAATCATCACCTGGGCAAAGTCCTGGCAGACACCGGCTTTTAAATCCAGGGCGCGCAAAGGCGGCGTGCTGACGTCGGTGGCTTCTGGTTTGTAGTCGAACTCGGCAAAAATGCGGTGGCATAGATCCGCAGCCAACTGGTGCGCGGTCTTGCCCACCGTGTCCGAGCGCAAGGCATACTCACGAAAGAGCGCATGCACCGGCGCCAATGGTGAGGGCTGCGCATACTCACGCGCATCATCAAACGCCTGACCGACCTCGTATTGCATCGCCTTGGCCGCGTCTTGCCAAGCCAGGCCAGCGGGCAATCGCACCTGGTGCAGTTTGCCTTGCAAGGACTTGGGCAAGGCACGCGTCGTCAGGCGGCTATGGGCCACCACCACTAACTCTTCGTGAGCCTCAGTCAATTCAAAATAGCAGCGTTGCTGGCCATAGCGGTCGGTGCTCCAGGCTTTGACTTCTGGCGCAGGCTCCATATGCAGGCTGAACGTGTGCAGGGTCTGCTCACTATTGCTGATCGGCTTCAAGTAAGCCACGTGGTGCGCTTGCAGCACTGCCGATTGGTAGCGGTAGCGCGTTTCATGGGTTACGGACAGTTCCATGCCTGTGCTCCTCAACTGCCCACCGCCTGGCTATCGGCATGGGCATGCACAAAGTACTGCTGTGTCAGGCGGTCGGATATGGCTTGGGCCGTCTGCGCGGCAGAACCAATCGTGGCCGCCAACGCCTCCACATTGCCCTGCTCGGCCCAGTGCAACAACTCATCGGCAGACCAATTCTCGGGCAGGCTGCGCACAATGTCTTCGGTCTCTGCACTCGCCCACGGGCTGCTGGGCAGGCGATTGAGCCGGCCCGTCAAGGTTTCGGACATCCAAACCAGGGAGCGCGGATTTTCTGGCTCCAGCACCAGCAATTGCACCAGCGCATACACATCGCGGTGTTGCTGGTAGCGCGAGCGGTAGGTGATGGTGCTGTCAAAACATTCAAGCAGCAGGGCAAAACCTGCATCGTCATCCATCGCGCCGCGCTGCAGGGCCGAGGCCAACACGCAGGCCAAGGTCCCCATGCGCTCAACCTGTCGCCCCAAGGACAACATGCGCCAGCCATCATCACGCGTCATGCGGTCGAGCTGCGCGCCAGTCATCGCCATCGACTGCGAAGCCAGGTGCTCTAAGGCCTGCAGCGCCTGGTGGGTCTTGATCTGATTGCCTTGTATCGCCGCATAAAAGTCTTGCTGAGCCTGGTTGACCAAGGTCCATTGCTCTGACGCCAATCGTTCACGCACCGAAAAGGCCGAATACTGCAGGCCATCGAGCACGGTAGCCACACTCCAGGCGCCGTGTTCTGCGCGGCGATCAGGCAGTGCGCCCACCAAGGCTCGCTCAAACAGCACACGCGCGTTCTTGGGCGTGGGAGCGGCTGGGCTGACCAGGCCGTTGTCGCAAGCGAGTTGGTGCAGCCAATCCAGGGTAGCCCCACTCAAGTCCAGCTCGGCATTGTTCAAGGCTTCCAGAATCACACGGGCAAACCGCACGCTATTGTCCAAACGCTCGGTATAACGCCCAAACCAAAACAGGCTTTCTGCTGCGCGACTGGTGACCACATGTTCGGTGCGGTGGTAGGCCATTTTGACAGGCAGCTCTGCGACCTCGCGGTCGCTCATCACCCACAGGTCGGCCGAGCTGCCGCCCCGGTACATCGACACCACCTCTTTGCCTGGCGGTGCAATGCGCGTCAAACCACCGGGCACAACACGCCAGCGCCCAGGCCCGTTGGAGAGCGCGTACACACGAATCATCATCGCCTGGCTACCAATCGGCGCGCAATGACCCCCACCGGCTTGCGCCGCCGCACTGCTGCGCCAGGTCGGCATGTGCGCCAGAGGCAACCAGGCCTGGGCCGCGTAGTCTGCGGGCCGCTTGTTGATGCGCTCCATCCACTGCGCCAGCTCGGCCGGTTTCAGGCGCTGGCCCATTGCCGGCACAAAGCGCCTGGCCTGGTCGTTGAAAGTGGGCTTGAGCACGTGCTGCGCCAATTGCGGCAGCATCGCGTCTCTGGCAGTGCGCTCCCCCAGCCACCAACTGGCAATCGATGGAAGGCGCAAGGGCTCACGCAGCAAACGCGTGCTGATGGCAGGTAAAAAGCCCATCACCGCAGCCGACTCCAAAAAACCAGTGCCTGGCGCATTGGCCATCACCACATTGCCGGAGCGCCAGGCTTGCAACATGCCTGGAATACCCAAGGCCGAATCGGCGCGCAGCTCCAGTGGGTCCAGGTAGTCATCATCGAGGCGGCGAATCACCACATGCACAGGCTCCAGGCCTTTGATGGTCTTGAGCCAGACGCGTTCATCACGCACCACCAAATCACCCCCTTCGACCAGGGATATGCCCAAATAGCGCGCCAGATAAATGTGCTCAAAATAGGTTTCGCTGTATGGCCCTGGCGTCAGCAACACGATGCGGGCATTTTCGCCATGCTGGCTGTGCACCCGCAAGCTGCGCACAAACGCCGCATACGCTTCGCTCAAACGCTCAATGTGCAATGCATTGAACGCCTCTTGAAACAGCTTGGAGACAATCAGTCGATTCTCTAGCGCATAGCCCAGACCGGAGGGGGCTTGCGTGCGCTGGCTGACCACCCACCACTGGCCATCGGCGCCCTGGGCCAAATCAAACGCCGCTACATGCAAATAGGTGCCTCCTGCGGGCTTGATGCCATGCGCGGCGCGAAAATAGCCAGCATGGCCATGTACCAACGCACTGGGCAACAAGCCGTCGCGCACCAGCTGCTGCTCACCGTAAACATCTTGCAAAATGCAGTTGAGCAGCTCAGCGCGTTGGGTGATGCCTGCGCGGATGCTGTGCCAGTCCGCTTGCGTGACAATCATCGGAAACAAATCGACCGCCCAGGGCCTGGATTGGCTGACCGCGTCCGAGTAAAGGTTGTAGGTCACGCCGTTGTCTTCAACGTTGCGGCCCATGGTTTGCTGCAGCTCGTCGAACTTGGCTGTCAGCATGTGTGCGGTATCGGCAATGCCAACATTCTCCGGCAGGCTATCAATGGCCTTGGCAAAAAAGGTATTCCAATGTGGCGCGAGCTGGTCCGGATTGAGCCGATCGCGCAGATTATCAAAATTCCCCGGTGGGGCTGGCTGGGCCAATGGCAGGACAAGGCTGTCGGCCAAATCCTCGGAGGCTAATACGTGGTCAAAGAGGGACATAGGCATCGTAGGCGCTCAGTGTATCGACAGCATACCCGCTCTGCACAATCCCCACTGCACACATGCGAGCCTGTGTAAACCCTGAGCACTGAACCGCCCTGTTTTTGAGCAGGCTCTTTACTCTGAGAAGACTGAACTATGACAATGCCATACAAGTTTTCACCCAAGATACACGCATGTGCGGCTCACCTGGTGTAGAAGCACCAAGGCGATGCCCCTACGAACTTTCAAACAGGCGTTTAAGTCACCGACTTGCGCTGGTTGAATTCGGGCTTGCGCCACTCCTGGCTCTGCAGCACGGCGCGCACATGGGCCACGGCATGCCAGACATCCTCAAAGCCCACATACAGTGGCGTAAATCCAAACCGCAAAATATCCAAATGGCGACTGCCTGGGCCACCGCCGGCGCGAAAGTCGCCGATCACGCCACGCGCAATCAGAGCCTGCACGATCGCATATGCACCGCTGTCACCATCTATGCCTGCGCCATACTCGCGCGTCAGACTCACTTGCGAGCCACGCTGGGCATGCTCGCGCGGTGTTGCCACACCCAGGCCGTGGCCTGCGCACTCTTGCTCGATCAACTGGATGAACAAGTCCGTCAAAGCCAATGACTTGCGGCGCAAGGCGGCCATGCCGCCCAAGGCCTGGGCTTCGGCAAACACTTGCAGGCCACATTCGAGCAAGGCCATGCTCACTACCGGCTGCGTGCCGCATTGGTAGCGGGCGATATTGGGTGCCGGCTCATAGCCTGGCACAAAGGCAAACGGCGCATCGTGGCCATGCCAGCCTGACAGGGGTTGGGCATGGCGGTTGACATGGCGCGGGTGCACCCAGACAAAGGCCGGCGCGCCTGGGCCGCCGTTGAGGTATTTGTAGGAGCAACCAATCGCAAAGTCCGCATCGCTGCCATGCAAGTCAACTGGCACCGCGCCTGCGCTGTGGCACAAATCCCAAATGGTCAAAATGCCTTTGGCATGGGCAGCAGCGGTCAGTGCCTGCATGTCGTGCATCGCGCCGGTGCGGTAGTTGACATGGGTCAGCAGCAAGACGGCCACATCGTCTTGCAAGCACGTGGGCAGTTCTTCGGGCTCGATCAAGACCAGCTCGTAACCAAACTGCTGGCACAGCGATTGGGCAATGTACAAATCGGTCGGGAAGTTGCTGCGCTCGGAGATGATGCGGCGCGCCTGCGGGCGGTCTTGTGCGCTGATGCGCAAGGCCGTATGCAGCACTTTGTAGAGGTTCAGCGAAGTGCCATCAACCACAGCGACTTCATTCTCGCCTGCGCCAATCAAGGGGGCAATCAAATTGCCCAATCGCAGCGGCATATCGACCCAACCTGCGCTGTTCCAGGAACGAATCAGGTCCTTGCCCCACTCCTGCGTCACCACTTCTTGCGCACGCTGGGCGGCAGCAACGGGCTGCGCGCCCAAGGAGTTGCCATCGAGATAAATATCGCCGGCAGGCAAGGCAAAACGCTGGCGCAAAGGCGCCAGTACATCGGCCGCATCCATGCGACGGCAATCATCCAAACCAATCGCAGCAGCTGTCGTTGTGTGGTTCGTCGTCATTCAAAAACCCATCCAATAGTTATCGAGTAAAAAGCGCCTGGCCTCTGTGTGTAGAACGCACGCTTAGGAAGAGTGCTCGGCCCGCGCGTCTTTGCCGCGGTACCCAATCGCATAGACCAAAGCCAGCACAATCGTCAGAGGAATACCGGTCAGCAAGGTCAGGCGGAAGATGTCGGTGAACAAGGTCGTGGCCATGATGGCCAACATCAGCACCGCACCCAGCAAGCTCAGATACGGGTAGCCCCACATGCGAAAACCCAGCGGCGCATCGCCAGAGGCGCGCCAGCTGCGGCGAAAGAACAGGTGCGTGACAAAAATCATGAACCATGCAAACAGCGCGCCGTACATGGCAATCGCCATCATGAACACAAAGGCTTCTTGCGGACGCCAGACATTCAACACTGTTGCCACTGCAATGCCCGCACAGGACACGCCCAGTGCTGCCATTGGTACCCCACGCGCATTCAGACGCCCCAGGGGTTTGGGCGCATAGCCTGCACGCGACAAGCTAAACAACATGCGCGATGTGGCATACAACTGGCTGTTCATCGCCGACAAGGCTGCAACCAAAACAACAAAATTGAGCACGGCTGCGGCCCCTGGTATGCCCACCACTTCCATCACTTTCACAAACGGACTCTTGTCAGTGCCCGCATCTTGCCAAGGCACGATGGCCAGCATCAAAGACAGCGACAACAGGTAAAACAACAGCAGGCGGATCAGTGTCGAGCGAAATGCCGACTTGATGGCCCGCTGCGGCTCCTGCGCCTCACCAGCGGCCACCGCAATCATCTCAATGCTCAGGTAGCTGAAGATCGAAATGACCACCGCCACCCACATGCCCCAGGCCCCCTTGGGGAAGAAGCCGCCATGCGCCGTGTAATTATGAAAACCAATCTCCGGGCGGCCAGAGGCAAACACCACATACAGGCCAATCAGAATGAACAGCACAATCGCCACGACCTTGACCATGGAGAAGCTGTACTCAACGGCGCCAAAGGCTTTGACGCTGGTACTATTGATCGCAATCAGGGCGGCCGAGAACAGCACAACCCACAGCCATTGCGGCACATCAGGGTACCAATAGCCCATATACAAGCCCACTGCCGTCACCTCGGTGCCGACGGCCAGCACGACGGCCGCCCAGTACAGATAGCGCACCAAAAAGCCAGCCCAAGGGCCAATATAGAACTCGGCGTAGGCACCAAACGAGCCCGAAGTCGGGTGCGCCACGGTCATCTCGGCCAAGCAGCCCATCAGCAACAAGGCAACCAGGCCACCAATTGCATAGCTGAGAATCACGCTAGGCCCGGCAAAGCCGATGGCAAAACTGCTGCCTAAAAACAGGCCTGTGCCAATCGCACCGCCAATGGCGATCATGGCCATCTGGCCAGCCCCGAGATGGCGCTGCAGCCCTGATTCGCGCTGCATGATGTCTTGAAATTTGCTCACTGAAAGCTCCTGCTGCTTATGCTTGGTGTGGCCAGACTCACCTTGCACGCGCCAAGGATAAGCATGCGACAAAGCGAGTCTAGCGATAGTAGGCAGATTAAAACCAATTTCTTTAATGGTTATCGATGAAGATCAAAAAATAAGAATAAAAATACAATTTATCTTATTTTCAACAGATAAATTATGCACAACGACCTGGATGATATTGACCTGCGCATCCTGCGCATTTTGCAAGCGGACGCCCGCATCACATCCAGCGATCTGGCCCAACAGGTGCATCTATCACAATCGCCTTGCTGGAAACGTGTCAAACGCCTGGAAAAAATGGGACTGGTGAGCGGCTACCACGCTGGGCTCAACCGCCGTGCCCTAGGCTGGGGCATGATGGCTTTTGTGATGGTCGAAATTGAAAAGCAGGACGACAGCAGCTCCAGCGCTTTTATTCAAGCCGTGCAAGCGATGGAGGAAGTCGTGATGTTCCACGGCATTGCAGGCCCACAGGACTTTATGCTGGTGGTGGTTGCCCGAGATCTGGACGACTACGGCCAATTGCTGCAGCGCCAATTGCACCGCCTGCCAGGCGTGCGGCGTGTTAGCAGTTTCTTATCGCTGGAAGAATTCAAAGGCCAGTTGCACCACATGCCGATCCCAGCAGCTGCAGCTGCGCCTCACTGATCCAGACTCCAAGCTTGCCAGGTCAAGCCCGTACAACCGTCTGTGGCATCGTTGGATTCCAGTTGCAAGCCCGCTATTTTTCAGCTGCCATAAAAAAAGCCCGTAGGCTTTCGCATACGGGCTTTTAGCTTTTGAGCCGAAACTCAAGCTGCAATTACTGCAATTTGATTTCAACGTCCACGCCAGCTGGCAGGTCCAGTTTCATCAAAGCGTCCACAGTTTTGTCTGTTGGATCAACGATGTCCATCAGGCGTTGGTGTGTACGGATTTCCAACTGGTCACGGCTGGTCTTGTTGACGTGTGGCGAACGCAGAATGTCAAAACGCTTCAGGCGTGTTGGCAGTGGCACTGGACCTTTTACGATCGCGCCGGTGCGTTTGGCAGTGTCAACGATTTCAGCTGCGGATTGGTCGATCAACTTGTAATCGAAAGCCTTCAGGCGGATGCGGATTTTTTGCTTGCTCACTGTGTCAATTCCTTTTCACAGTCAATTAAGCAATGATCTTGGCAACCACGCCAGCGCCGA
>NZ_SSWX01000022.1 GCF_004803635.1 Lampropedia aestuarii
GAACTATCTATAAAACCCTGGTCGATTCAGTCCTCACCACTCATTGCGATTTGTGTGCCGCTTTGAGATAGGTATCAGCAGCACGGGGCTGAGATAGGCCTTAGCATCCTAGCCGCGTCACGCTACACCCGCAACATAAATGCGGAATGGCTGCTTGCAGATTCAGACGGGGGAATGCTCAAGCGTGCCTCCCATGTTTCAGCGCTGGAGATTAATGCATCAATTTGATCAAGCAGTTTGGCCACTGCTTCTGCATCAATCAGTTCGTTTTGTTGTTGTAGGCAGAGTTGCCCTTTTTCGTTCAACGCAAACCATCCTCCCGCAGTGCCCGCACCCCAGGCACAGGCACGCAGGAGCAGTTCATATTGACTAGCGCTGGGGTTGGTAGCGAGGTGGCAACTCATGACCAAGCGTTGCTGGGCATGTGAAGAGCGCAACTCGAGCAATCGTTGGTTGTCAAATATAAGCCGGCAACAGCCTTGCGCATCGAATGAGAGGCCCTCAATGCCCATCGCATGGCCCAAGGCCCCGAGTAATTGGTCAAACCGATCGCTTGTTTGGCTGGCAGTGAGGGTTTCAAGCATATCAAGAGGCTTTCTGGATAATGCCCTTCATGGTATCGCCAAGCGTTTTACTGAGTGTGCCTTGCAGCTCAATCATCATGCTCCATTTTTGCATGGCCATTTGCATATTCAGCAAGGCGGACGAATCACTGGGATTGTTTTGCAGGTTGGCCATAGCGCTCTGTACATTGGCTGTACTGCTGTCAAAAGCTGTGGTGAATGAAGCAGTGATGGTGTCAAAGGATAGTCCTGTCGAGGATGGGCTGATAGCTGCCATTGTTAACTCCTGAAGTTCGGGTTACTGCCGGGTTTCAGAGCTGATGCCCTTGAGAGAGGTGGCTGGCCTGCCCCGGCAGACTGTGTTGGGCCAGTACCTGTTGTGCTGCAAGGCAAGTTTGCAGCATAGCTTGTAGCAATACAAATTGTTCTCGAGCAACGCCATGAGATTGTTGATGGCGTATCAATTCAATCAGTTCAAGCAAGCGCTGCGCCGATTGTGCAACCATTTGCTGACTGGCAGCATCGGTACGCTGCAACGCTGCCTCCAGCGCGCTGAGCTCGGTGGTTGCGCTGTCGATTGGCTGTGCGTGACCTGGTATGGACAGGCTGCTATGAAATGGTGTCGATGTAGTCATGCTATGAATTTCATACCGGATTGTCAGCGTGCGACAGTGATGCGGCGAGGTTGATCGAACACGATCGCGTGGTCTTCAATCGCTTGTAGTCGCCAGCCTGCATGGCTGGCTCCTGGGAGCAATTTTGCGCCTCCAGGCAATACAAGGTAAGGGCTCATGCCGCCAACAACGCTGCGTATTTCAAACGGCGCTTTGCTGTGGTGGTTGGCAGGGGCTTTGGTGACGACTGTAAAGGGCATTCCAGGCCAGCGTTTACTGATCGCAAGCAAGGCATCTTCGAGCTTGGAGCGCTGTGAATTGCTCAGCGACACGGTGGCCAATATTTGTTGCCCATCCCATTCGGTTTCACTGTCGGCAAATCCTTCGGCTTTGAGCGCAGCAGCAACGTCCTGTGGCATGGTTTCTGCCAGTCGAATGCTGTTTTGCAGTTCTAGGTCTGGAGGCAGCAATGCTTTGGTTTGCTCAAACGCTTCTTGCTGGCTTGCCGTGTTGGCCATAATGCCGCTGATGCGCAGGCAGCATGAGTCTGCTGCGTTGAATTCGAGGTGTTTGAAGGCTTCAGGCAGCATGGCCTTTAGGTCTGTGCGCATCTCGGAGATCGAGCGTACTCGCATCAGCGGTGGAGGTTGTTGCCTAGCCATGGCGGTTGAGAGTCGGTCGAGCGCCTCAATCGAGGCGACCCATCCTGATAGTTGAACGCGCCCGTCGGGCTGCGGAGACAATTGAAGTCGAAGAGCGGGGTCTACCTGTGCAATTGCCAGCTGCAATGCGGGCAGCTGTGCAGTGGCACGCAGCATCAAGTCTTGTGACGTCAATGCTGCTGGCAGCGCTTGTGCTTGATTGACTTTGGCATAGTTAAAGAGCAGACCAAACACAACCACGGCCACAATGGCCAGAATCAGCACATAGGTGCGCTTTTTGCCTGCGCGCTTGTGATTGGTGCTGGCTGCCTGTTCTTGGGCTGCTGTGGCAGTAAGCGGTGCGGGCTCTGGCGGCAATGGCGCCATGGGGGAGTCTGCTTCAGGGGGCGTGGTGTCGGTTGCGCTATGTTCCCCAGGGCTTAATCCTTGCGATGGCAGATGGGGTGGCGCTGAGTTTGGCGCAGTGACGGCCTCACGCCAGTCCAGGTGATTGCCCATGGACACATCATCTGGCCATTCTTGCTGGGTGTGGGCGATACTGATCCAGATTCCGCCATATTCATGGGCATGACCGAGCGGGTGCCAATCTGACAAAGCGCGGTGGGTTTCATTGACTTCGCGGGATTTAGCTTCGCTGAGTCGCCAACCTTGTTCAGGCAGCAACTGCAGTTCAAATAAAGGTGCTGCCGCAGAAAAATCAGAGACGATTGCATCTGCCTGCTCTTGTGTGCCTAAGGTCATGCCAGCAGTAGCTGGCATACGCGCACCCCGGTGCTTGCCGCTGTGAATGCGCAATTCCAGTGTGTGTTGGGCCATTACTTGCTCAATTGCCTGCATGGTGGGACGTTGTCATCGAAGGCATGCTACTAATGGGTTTACAGATCAATGCGTGCCAGTGGTTGGATGTTGATTTCCTGCGTCAATTCTTGGTAACTGAGTACGGGCAGATCGTACAGATCTTGTTCAATCATTTTGCGCAGGTAGCGGCGGATGTCCATTGAGGTAAGCAGCACTGGTCGATGGGCGGCTTGACTGATATTGCCTACAGCCCGTTTGATGTTGTCGACCAGCTGTTTCGATTTGGCTGGATCAAGCGACAGGTAACTGCCTGCCGAGGTTTGTCTGATTGCGCCGCGAACCATTTCTTCGACATTGGGGGCCAGCAAGTAAGCGGGCAGTACATTCTGTCCGCTGGAGTATTTGTAGCTGATGTGGCGACGCAGGGTAGAGCGCACGTACTCGGTGAGCAAAACGGAGTCTTTTTCTTTTTGCCCCCATTCAATCAAGGACTCTAGGATGGCCCGTAAATTGCGAACCGAGATGTCCTCAGAGACCAATCGCTGCAGGATTTCAGCGATTTTTTGTATCGGCAAAACACGCGTTGCTTCTTTGACTAGATCGGGAAAGCGCGCCTCCATGGCTCCCAGCAAGAAGCGCGTCTCCTGAATGCCAATAAAATCTGACGAGTATTTTTTGAGCACGAACGCCAAATGGTAGGTAAGGATCTGGTTCACGTCCATGAAGGACAGGCCTGCGCGCTCCATCAGTTCCCGTTTGTCCGCAGAGACCCAAACCGTTGGCAGGTGCGGCAGAAAGGCACGGTCGGTTTCATAGTCAATTTGCAGTGCGTCCAAATTTTGTGTGGTTTCGCGTGACAAAATGAAATTGGGCCTTAGGCGGCCTTGTGAAACTGGGATTTCAGACAAAAGGATGTTGTAGCTCTCAGCTGCCAGGCTTTCGTTAAAGCGCAGCTGAATGCCCGGAAAAGGCACACCTAGATCGAAGTACAGTGCCCGGCGAATTTTTAACAACTCGTCATTGAGGGCATCTGCTTTGAGGCTGTGTTGCAAGTCGGCAGCGACGTCCATTAGTAATGGCACGGTGGGGGCAAATTCCTCGCTGCCATCTTGTGCAGGTTTGCGCGGTTTTTCGCCTGCAGCTTGCATTGCTGGAACCTCGGTGACAGCGCCTGTTTTCTCATCTACCACTTGGCGTGTGCTGCGAAGCAGCACATAGCCAACGCCACCAATCAGCACGGCAAGCCCAACAAACACCATCCAGGGCATGCCTGGGATGAGTCCCATGCCCAGGGCAACGGCAGCAGCAATCATCAGCGCGCGAGGTTGTGCCATGATTTGCGCGCCAATGTCCTTGCCTACGTTGGAGGGGCTGCCATCGTTGGTCTGTACCCGTGTGACAATCATGCCCGCGCAAATTGCGATGAAGAGTGCAGGAATTTGTGCAATGAGGCCATCGCCGATAGTCAGAATCGAGTAGGTGTGCATGGCATCGGCGGCCGTCATGCCGCGCTGCATGGTGCCGATGACGATGCCGCCCAGCAAGTTGACCGCCACGATGATCAATCCAGCGATGGCATCGCCTTTGACAAACTTCATGGCGCCGTCCATGGAGCCGTACAACTGGCTTTCCTTTTCAACAATGCCGCGACGGCGCTTGGCCTCTTCCATGTCGATGGTGCCTGCACGCATGTCGCCGTCAATCGACATTTGTTTGCCAGGCATCGCATCCAGCGAGAAGCGGGCCGCCACCTCTGCAACCCGCTCAGCACCTTTGGTGATCACGACAAACTGAACAATAGTGAGGATCAGAAACACCACAAGCCCCACCACAAGATTGCCGCCCACAACGAAGTTGCCAAAAGTGAGGATGATCTCACCTGCATCGGCTTGCAACAAAATCAGGCGCGTGGTGGCAATGGAGATGCCCAGCCTAAAGAGAGTGGTGATCAGCAGAACCGATGGGAACGAGGAAAAGGACAGGGGCGATGGCAGGTACATGGCAACCATCAACAAAATGGCTGAAAGAACCATGTTGGTGCCAATGAGCACGTCAACCAGCCAGGTGGGCAAAGGCAGAATCATCATGAAGATGACTGCGACCAAGAATGCCGCTAACACCAAGTCGTTGCGGCTGGTGGCCTTTTGAACGATGTACTGCAATCGCCCCAGCATGCCAGGAGCAAAAGAGGTCTGAGCCTGGCTATTCATGGTTTTTTATGGCTGCTGTGCGAGGGGTTGGATTGGCGGCTGCCCACCTGGCGAGTTGCGATGTGGGCCCGCATGGCGCTGGCCGCTTCTGTCTCTCGTCCAAGTTGTTGTAATACCTGGCCGTGCACCAGGTGAAAAGAAGCGTCTATGGCACCCAATAAAATCATGCGCTCTAAGGTTGTCAGTGCCCGTTGTGCTTTCTCTGAACGCAGTTGCGCAACCGCCAGGGTAAGCAGGGTTTTGGGGTTGTCAGGAGCTAGCACGTCGCGTGCTGTCAGCAATACAGCAGCTTTATCGGGCAGGCCGTGCTGTAGGTAGATGTAACCCAGCAGGTCCATCAGCTCCAGCTTCAGCGCCAGTTCCGGTTGTTCTGGCAGTGTATTGGTAGGCAGGCTCTGGGGGTTGACGCCGGAGTCTGCGTTGAGCGGTGTGGTAGTGGTCACCATGCAGTTGGTTTAACCTTGGTAGAGCACGCTGCGATACATCTGCACCAGATCGCGCAGGCTGCACTCTTCATTGAGCAATCGGCTTGCGCGGTTGACCGCGCGCAGTGCGTCTGTCTGTGCCGGTTCCTTTTCAAGCTGCGAGGCGGCCTGGCGCAGATGCTGCTGGACGGACTCCAAGCCCTGACGAAAGTGCTGTGGTGACAGAAGTTCGCGGTGTTGCAGGTGTGGGCTCAGTGCCGCCTCCAGGTCAGAGTCCAGGCTAGGCTGGCCCAGCAGCGCTTCTACCTCGGGCCGCATTGCCAGGTCAGCAGGCATGCCCTCTTCGCGTCGGGGCAGCGTTTGCGTGTCACCTTTGCGGGCGAAGGTGATTTGGTCAATGCCTCGGTCGAAGGCAAGGCCAGGTCCCAGTTTGATATCTGACATGGAGTGACTCCTTTTAGCTGGCTTGGTTGGGCATGTGGCGCAGTACCATCAAACCCGCAGCATGCTCTCTATACGCAACTCACTTGCAGCTTGCGCCAAAGCAGTGCTCGCGGCTGGCATTTGTGCACCCGGCTGAGCAGCGAGGCGTTGTTTCCAATGCTCCAGCAATTGGGCCAGTATTTCTAGGCGCTGTACGAATTCAGCGACATTCTCGGTGTCGCTGAAACTTTGCCAGAGCAGCAGCTCCTGCCGAACTGGATCAAGTGCTGGTTGAAACCCTTGGGTTTGCACACCAAACAGGTTGGCTGCCAGCAATTCGGTCAGGTACATGGCGCTTTGCTTGGCAGGCAAGGCCCCAATAACGCCAATAATGAGCAGGTTGTTGCTGCCTTCTTGTTTTTCCAAATCGATCTGGTGTTCTGCATCGACCCGCAGGCTGGCTACGCCTGCGTAGTTGAACGCCAGTGTGCAGCCAAGCTTTTGGCTGGCTTCCTGAAGCAATTGATCGGCTGACATAGTGATGTGTCCTCTTGGCTGCGTTCAAAGTTCTGCTGCATGGGCAATGAATGCCGGCAGCAGTGTGGTGTCCATGATCTGCTCGACGGTGTTGCGCAGCGCATTCGAAAGCTGCTGCCGGGCGGTGACGGCCGCGTTTACGGCAGCCAGGGCCTTGGCGTAATCTGTACCCTTGACGTTGAGATGGTATGTTCCCGGGGGTGCTTGTGTAGCGCTTGCAAAGAGACCTGGTGTGCTGGCTGGTGCCATGGTGAACTTCTGGAATATGGCCTGTGCCAGCGTTTCATCCGGGTTGTGTTTGAGTTCTGCCATGGCATCCATGAAGGCCAGTGATTCAGGGCAGCCGACCGGGGACATGGCCCATTGTCTGAACACTTGTAAGTCAGCCGGGCTGGCCTTCGTCAGGAAGTCGGTATAGGTGCCGGTGAAGCTGCCAAACGACCATTGATGTTTTGTGAAATGGCCTTGTCCGAATGCGCCATTGAGATTCAACATACAGTCTGAGACGATGGGGGCAAACGCATTGACCAAATCTGTTTCGGCTTTGGTGATGGCCTGGGAAAAAAATTGGGCCTGTGCTGCCTCGATGCCGATGTAGGTGATGGCTTGAGGGTTTAACAGCATGTCGCGACAATGGCGCAGCGCCGTCAGGTCGGGCTCGCCCTGGCTCTGAGCAAAAAAATCCCAGGCACGAACCAGGCCGTCAGCTGTGGCATTTTTGTGGTTTGCATCGCCTATGAGCTTGCCTTTTTGGGCCTGCGCAAAGGCGTGCAGGTCGTCGGCCAGTGGTTGATTGCTGCCCAGGTTCGCGCTGGAGAGCAGTGTCAAAAATGGGCTGTTGGCGCTTACTATGTCAGTTGCGACCGGAATGGGATACGGGCGATTGAAGGCAGGTTGCAATTGAAAGTCGAAAATGGGCTGGCCCTGCATGCTCAGGCGGTTGCTGGCTATGTCCAGTTCGAAAAGTACCGAGGTTTTCAGTGAATTGCCGTGGCGGTCAAGTTCTACTCTGGCTCCGGTGTCCGTTGTGATGGCCTCAACTTCATATTCGTGTTTGTAGGAGACATCAAAGCGACCATTGCCCTTGGTGGTCAACTCGAATGAAGCCTGATGTGCGCTTTCCTGGCACGCTTGCACACCAAGACCATTGGAAGTCTTGATGAAGGGTATGCCGCTTGCCATGGCCACACGGGCTGCCGCTGCAACGCCTTGGTGAAGAAACTGGGTGACTTTGAGCAAAGCGGCAGGCTGTTGACCGCAGGCAACGAAAAGTGCCTGCAAACCTGCTTGCACACGCTGCTCCTTGACCGCATTGCTCAGCGTTTTCCAGTTGGACACATCAAATACATTGTTGCCATCCACCTGGACATGTGCAAAGCCCCGCATGGCATCTACGATGAAGCTCCTGGAGACAGGTAATTCGATTGTGGCTGTCTGTGGGTGACTGATTGCGAGCGTTACTTCGGTGCTATCGGCGCTTTCCTTGGCGCTCAATGGTCCTTCCAGATTCGCTTGGTAAGCATCCAGTGAGTCACCTGTGAGCCGCACACGTGTTTGCCCATCGGGGGCGAGCCCATGCAGTGCTTGCAGCATCAAATTTGGCAACTCATTGATCGTGTGTTCCAAAAGTGCCATTTCCTCATCGCTAAGCGCTAGTTGCTGTGCGCTGTCGGACAGTTCATTAATGGCACTGTCCTGAGTCCAGTGCTGCATCATGGAGAGTCGCTGATTTGGAGGCAGCGAGGCGACAACATCTGCGAGAGCTTGATTCAGTGACGCCTGTGAAGCATGCCTGCCGCCGTCCATCAGCATGGCTCCGGCGCTCTCCGCGACCGCCTTGCGTGTTCGCATTAAATTCACCAGATCTGGCATCAGTTGACTGGCAGGAACGTCAGTTTGGTGCATCAACGACATCCACGCACCCTTGGTATGTGAAGCCTTTTCGTCAAGGCGACTTTGAAATTCCTTGTCAAAAACTGCTTTGAAACCAGCTAGGCTGGTACTTTGTTGGTTTTTGGGGATGAATTTTTTCAAAGCCGAGTTCAACTGCCCCAACTGCGCGTCACTCAGATCGTCTGCCGCCAGCGTATCTGCTTGGGTTTGGGTGCTGAGGTACTTGACCATGTCTTGGTGGTCTTGCTTCGCTTGTGCATTCAAGGTGAAAGTGGGGTCGGCCATTTCATAGGCTTGCAAACGCAGCCACACCTCGGTCATTTCGACCACGGTATTGCTCAATACAGGGGCGTCGGTTAACGAGTGAGGCAGGTCCAGGTCATCGGCCTTTAATTGCGCCACAATGGTTTGGAAGCTTTGCAGGTCCTTTGTTTCTCGCGCTTTCAGCTCTGTTTTGAAACTGTGGTGCAAGGGATCGTTAGGGCCTGTTTCGTTGATCAAGCGCATTAAATCGTCCAGAGCCGCGCACGATAGGACAGTTTTTAGCTGCGTTGACGATAAGCCATCTTTTAAGAGTGCTGCCACGCCACTGCTTTCGAATTGCGCGCCTGTGCCGCCGAGCGGAACGTGTAACTTGGCCAATGTGGCCTGTGTCTTGGCAATGGGATTCCAAATGTCCCGCAGTGCACCTGCAATGCTGTCACGCGTTTTTTGCGGGAGTGGCGTTGTTCCCGCGGCTGCTAACACATCTGTCAGCTTTTGCATGGCTTGTTGCTGCTCGTGCGCACTTGTTTTAAGTGTGGCGTGCGCCATTTCTGTCGCTTCGTTGATCAGAGTTTCAGCCAGATTGCCAGGTAGCTCGCCATTGTCATTGAGCAAGTGCAATTGCTGCACAAGATCTGGCAGTTGATTCTTGGGTAAGGAGGCCAGTGCGGAGCTTACGAAGTCACCAAGACTGAGTGCAGAAGTGGGATCAGCAAGAGTTTGTCCCAGTGTCTGCAAGGCCAGGCTCAGCTTCTGTGAGGCGCCTGTGTTACCGGCTAACAGTCCTTTTAGCGCAGCGTTCAGGTTGCTTTGAGTCAGCAATGCCTGTGTGGCGGCAGGCGTATTGCTGCGCTGCGGCGCGGCTTGTTCTGTTTGGCTGCGGCCAAAGAGTGAGCGAATGGTTTGACGAAACCCACCAGTTTGTTGTCTAGGAGCTGCAGGCCCGTTGTTCTGCGCTAAGGCTCGTCCATTAATCTGGGCAGGAGCCTGGTTTTGGTGAATCGGGGCACTGCCTGCCTGATGAGCAGGAGTGTGAGCGCCATTGGTGTTGAGATTGAGGGCCATAGCTGCTGGTTTTGTTGTGTTGCGTGGATACTCTTGTCACATCAGCCGGGAGTCTGAACGCGCACTATGGTCGTCGACATGAATGGCTGGCCTGAATGCACACTTGCGATGCATCTGCTAGGGTAAGTAACCGTTTGGCAAGATGGGTTCCATGGTGACTTGTTCGCTGTGCTGGGTATTGGCCTTAGAACGTGTTTACGATCTTTTCGCAGACCGCGTTGGAGCCCAAAAGGATACGATGCGCGGCAAAAACCGCAGTCGGGCTATCTGCCCGGCGAGGATTTTTAACAAAGCAGTGCGCCTTTTGGGCTCCAACCCGAAGGGCAAGGCTCAAAAAAGCGCATTGCGGCGTTGCCCGTTTTGTTCATACAGACGTATGAACTGCAACAGGCGCCTTGCACTGCCTCTTTTTTGTGCCTTGCGCGACTGCAAAAAGATCGTAAACACGTTCTAACTAGCTCGCAGTAGTTCGAAGCGGCTCATGAGCAAGTCAATGGCTTGGAGCAAGCGTGTGGCATTGATCTGCTCCAATGGGATTTGTATGGCCTGTACAAACCAATCTTGCGCGTCTTGTTCGAACCAACCATGTTGGATCAGGGCATCGCCTGAAGCCATGGTGTCCTGCTTTAAAGCGCGCAGCAGAAGCGGGCTGGTTTCATAGGCCTGCACAGGATGGCTGATATGCACGCGAACATGGGTTTCGTGCGCGGCAATGCCTAGGCGTGCCTGGGAGTCAAGGCGTAGCTGCAGCCCTTGCGCGGCTTGCGCCGGTGAGATTTCAAGCTGGATGTTCTGACCCAACTCGGTCAAGGCTTGTTCAAGCGACATTTCAGTAGTCCTCTTCGCGGTCAATTGCGATGTCCAGTGCTTCTTGCACGGCATTGAAGGTGCGTGTGCGCTGGTCACTGTCTTTAAAAATCGGCGTAGGCATATCGCGCAACATGCCTTTGACGGCCTGTAACAAGGTGATTTGCGGTGCTGCTGCATCGCCTGCGAACTTGTGTGCCAAATTGCCAAGACGGCTGTGTGACACCCATTGTTCATTGCTGATGCTGACCATCTCGCGTAGCAAGGCGATGGGGCTTTCTAATTGCACGCCATGTTTTTGGCTCAGCGAATGCAGCAGCGTGTCGCAAGACTCCAAAATGGTTTCAACTACTGATAGTTGGTATAAGTCCTGCATCAGACTTTGTAAG
The DNA here is from genome assembly GCF_004803635.1 of Lampropedia aestuarii. Classification (GTDB taxonomy): domain Bacteria; phylum Pseudomonadota; class Gammaproteobacteria; order Burkholderiales; family Burkholderiaceae_C; genus Lampropedia; species Lampropedia aestuarii. The sequence goes on from NZ_SSWX01000022.1 coordinate 10,651, forward strand.
CGAGCGCAGTCGGTGCTGGGTCGCGTTGCTGTCACGTCCAATCCCAGAGCTTTCTGCAGCCGCTCAAGGCCCTGGCGCAAACCTTGTTCGCCATGGCGCTCAAGCAGCAGGTCCAGTGTTTTGTGGATGCTGGCCTCGCCAAGAACCACATCCTGATAGGTTTGCTGAAACCGTTGTACTTCCGCTGGTGGTGAATCACCGTCAGCGGCTGCTTCAATGGTGTTGAGGTCGGCGCGGATGGCCGGCCCGTGGGCCATTTCCAAATCGTCGATGGCCTCTCTGAGGCGCTCCAGTACTTCCTGCGATGCACCTTCTTGTTCCCCTTGACCTAGGGCGTACTGCAATGCCAGATACTGCGATGTGCTGTTGCCTAAATGCTCGCGCACCAGCTTGCCTGGACTGCTGCTGCCTTGCAGTAGCTGTGCGCATAAGGCCTTTATTTTTTCTGCTTCTGCAGCCTGACCAGCCTTGAGCAGGTAGTTGTTGATGGCTTGGGCCTGCATGACAGTTTGTTGTCCAAGCACGTCTTTTTTGCGTTCGTGGCGGTGGCGGTTTTCTGCTTTGCCTGCCATGTGCATGCTGATTTCTTCAGCTGCATTTGCAAGCATGTCACTTTCCCACTCAAGCACAACCCCTGATTGGCCAAGTTGACCACGTGCTTGGGGGTTGCTGTCGGCCGGTGCTTGTTGACCTAGGCCGGAGTCAATGAAGGTGTGCAGATCAATGCGTGACATGGATGTTGTCCTCTGAAAGGCTCCTTTGTGCAGGGCAAAAAGACACGACGTCAAAGCGGTTTGCTTTGGCGTATTGGTGTGAGTAACCAATTGGGCTTGGCGGTTCCATGACGACAGTGGTTTTAGCGAGTGTGTCAGGCCACTACATGAAATCAAAACAATCATGGAACTGACAGCGTATGGCTGTTACTTACCTCGTGTCAGCCGTTTAGTGCGGTGTTTATTAGCAGTCTCAATAGGAGTTCACTATGTCCCAGCTTTCAGCTGAGCAGCGTGCTGCGCAAATGAAGGAAGCCATTGATAACGCCCTGCGTGCTTTGGAAGAGGGGGAGCGGTTTTTCGAGGCGAATGGCCTCAATAAGGAAAAAGCGCTTGCTTATCTGGAAGCGCAGCAGACAGAGCAGACGCGCGCAGAGGCGCAGGCTGCTGTGCAGGCGGATCTGGAGGAAGTTGAGCTTGATGTAAAGGCCCGCGCAGGGCAAGAGACTTCGGCATCTGCCGGTGGTGCTGCATTGCGCCGCCGTCGCCAGATGATCTGAATGCGGTAAGTCATGAAGGCTAAGGAGTATTGATATGGGTATTACACCAACCAATTTGAATTCGCTTGCCGGGGTGGGGGCGATTGATTTGACTGGCATGGATATTGAAACTGCCTTGATGGCGGTGCAGTCCCAACGTGCGCAATTGCTGGAGTCGCAATTGACCAACCAGATCAAGGAGGTGCAGAACCGCAATGAGCAGATTGCCAAACTCAACAATGTACTGTCTGCCTTGAATAGTGTGGCTGCCAACTTCAAGGGCGATGCAGGTGCGACCGATAAGTTGGTCGGCAAGAAAGGGCTCGATGGTAAAAACTTCAGCCTCGAGAGCCATGCCCAACTGGTGGAGCAAGCATTGGCGGATGCTGGCCTGGATCGGTCTGCTTTTGATTTTCCTGCTGACAAACAGGGCTATAAAACATATAAGGCAGGAGATCCGGACCCCAAGAGCAATTTTCTTGTTGTTTTCCCACCAATTAGTGCAGCAAGAGCGCAACAGCTGAATGACAGTGCAATGGCCAACGCAAGCGGCTACCGCGATATGACCAAAGGGCAGATTGATGCGGCAGTTAACAAGGTCAAGGGCATGATTGATGCAGCCAACAATACCAACCAGATGGACATGCTGCGTCTGCAAAGCCTGACCAACAAGCGCAACGAGGCATTCGACATCATGAGCAATTTCATCAAGAAGATGCAGGACAGCCGCTCCTCCATCATTGGCAATATGCGTTGAGCATGTTTGTCGGGTTCTTGATTTGTTAAGTCATCGGGGGATCTATGGGTGTGAATTTGAGTGGTCTCGCGGGCGCTGGTGGTATTTCTGGAATCGATCTGCAGAATCTTGACATTGAAACAGCCATGATGGCCATTCAGAGTCAGCGCAGTCAATTGCTGGAAGGTCAACTGCGCGGGCAGCTGGATCTGGTGTCGGCACGCAATGAGCAGATTGCCTCGATGCATGAGTCCATCAGTGGCAAGCAAAGCCAGATCACCGATCTGGATAGCCAGATTGATGCGCTGGAGACGGGCGCCGTGCCTGCCTCGAACGAGCGTATTGCCGAGTTGACCCAAATGCGCGATCAATTGCAGCAGGTGCTCAACCGTGATCCCAATGGCTGGACCGGTCTTTCGTGGGGTTGGGACAAGGATGCTGCGACAAGTTCGCACGATATGCTGGCGCGTGTGAAGAGCGAAGGTCTGACCAATCAGGGCAAGGACCCCAAGGACATTGATGGCAACGGCACGATGGATGCCGAGGGTAAGACCATCAAGGGCTGGATTGAGCAGCTCAACAGCAAAATTGCAGAGGCGAGCGAAGCAGAGAAAACGACCAAGATCAACAGTCTGCAAACCGAGAAGGCGACGTTGAACAATGAAATCACGGATTTGAAAAGCGGCATTGATGCACTCAACAACACCCAGCAGATGGACATGCTGCGCCTGCAAAGCCTGACCAACAAGCGCAACGAGGCATTTGACGTCATGAGCAACTTCATCAAGAAGATGCAAGACAGCCGCTCCTCCATCGTTGGCAATATGCGCTGATTGCGCAGGAGCTTGATGCAATGACAGAAGTTCTACAAGATACCACCAATTCGCAAGACCAGGCGCTGCAGCAGCTCGCGCTGGTGCGCCAAACGCTGGTCAGTGGCGGCACCATTGGCGGTCTGCGTGGCATCTCACAACAGGAGTGTGAAGCACTCTACCAGTTTGGCCATGGTTTCTATGTGCAGGCTCGATATTCCGAGGCTTTTCAGGTATTTGCCTTGCTGGTGACATACGACCACTTGGAGCCGCGCTACCTGATGGCTCTGGCGGGGGCTGCACAGATGCTGCACCGTTATGAAGACGCCTTGCAGCATTACGGAACGGCCGCACTGCTGTTGATTGATGATGCGGCGCCCTATATCCATGCTGCCGAATGTGCCTTGTCTTTGGGGCGCAGGGACGATGCCGAAGAGGGACTGAAGCTGGCACTTGACGTGTTGGCGATGCAAACCAATCCGGCTTTGCAGGCTCGTGCCGAGACTTTGCTTGAAATGATTGTCCGACCAGGAGAGAAACAATGAGCGTTCAGCCCCCAGTTATTGGATCATCAGGTGGTCCTTCTTATGTAGATTTTTCAGAAACGAATTCAGCGTCTGATGTCAAAACAAATGGCGTGCAGGTGCATGAAATTGAGCAGGACAATGTTGGTGGGACAGACAAGGAAAAAAAATCCGGTGTTGATATGCCCGCGCCTGAGTTGACGCGTGGTGGCAGTGTCGGGCTCTCGAATTCCCTAGCTAGCTTGACTGCTGATCAGATGCAGGCGGACATCTATGCCGTGATGGCTTTGTTCCAGAAGATGGCACAGGAGCAGCGCACCGCGGCCCGCGAAACGCGCATGGCCGAGGCAGAAGCCCAGACCAGCTCATTGATGGCGGCGGCGGATGAAATTCGCAGTGCTGCAAAGGATAGGCTGATTGGTGGAGTGATTTCTGGGTCGCTCTCAATTGTAAGTGGCGCGGTCAGCATGGTAGGGGCTGCCAAGGAAGCGCGTGCGTTGAGTCGTACCGCAGATCCGGCAATTCCTAAGGCAGGCACTTTGACCAAGGAAGAAGCGTTAAAAGTCAATCCTGAGCAGGTCGCCAATAAAGCGGCGGTCAATGACCAGCTCAAAAAAGACTTTGCTTCTTTGCAGCTGAAGAAACCTGTTGAAGGAGCATTGACTCAGAAGGAAGCATTTAGGATCTCTCCTGAACAGGCTACTAAAAAAGCGGCATGGAATGATCAATTCTCGAAAAATTTTGGTTCTTTGCAACTGCCTGCTACTGCATCCGGACAAGGCGCTGCTGCGCAGCAGGTCGCCAATAAGGCTGCATTTAGTCTGCAGAGTCAGTCAGGCATGAAAGCAGGCGGCAATGCACCCAAGACCCATTTTCCTGCGGAGACCCAGAAAAATGAGCAGCCCAAATTGTCAGGTGATGCATTGGCTGCACACATCGCCGCAGAAGGCAAGGTCTGGCAGGGAGCGGCACAGACCATTGGGGCCACTGGTGGTTTGGTTTCCAGTATTACTGAATTCACTGCCTCCCTGCATGACGCCAGAAAGGCAGAGCTTGAGGCCCAGGCTTCCGCGCACGATGCGGCGGCGCAGCAGGCCAATGATGTAATGCAGCAGATGCAGGACATCATCCGAGATATCCGCGACAAGTTGGGCGCCATGGAGCAGTCCAGCTTGGAGACCAATCGCAGCATTGCTCGCAATATCTAAAGGTCAGGGGGGCGTGTCATGAACACCATTACCAATTTCAACCCTTCACTGGGCAGTACGCCATCAGATGTGAATGGCGAGGTTGATCTCGCTGTCACGCAAGGCAATAGCAACGCGCAGGCAAAGGCAAAGACGATCGACTTGATGCATGTGCCAGGCGATACGGGTTCAAACACAAGCGATCCTTTGCGCAATCAGAATGGCGCACCTGCGATTGCAGAGCCTGCACAGGATTTTTCTGCCGATGATCTGATTGCACTGTTGCAGAACCTGCGCAGCAAGAGTCATGATCAGCAGTTGCAGACCACGACTAAGACTCTGGAAAACCAGCGCATCAAGGCACAGCAGAACAACGAAGCGCAGGCCAAGAAAATTCAGGACTGGATTGAAAAGAGTGAGAAAGCGGCGAAATCGGGCTTCTTCGGCAAGCTCTTCAGTTGGGTTGGCAAGATCGCTGCTGTGCTGGCCGCCGGCGTGGCTGTGATTGCCAGTGTGGTGGCGACTCCGTTTACCGGCGGTGCGGCTGCTGCGCTGACAGCTCTTGCCGTGGTTGGCCTGATTGCAGCCACGACTTCACTGGCCGATCAAATTTCCAAGGAGTGCGGCGGACCAGAGATTTCGATCTCCAATGGCATGACGCAGATGGTGAGCAGCATCCTGAAGGGGCTAGGCGTAGACGATGAATTGGCCGACAAGATCGGCCGGACATTGGCACCGCTGGTTGCTGTCATTGTGCCTGCAGCCCTTCTGGTTGAGCCGGAATTGCTGGGTACTATGGCCCAGGGAATTGCTGAACTGGCTGGAGCCAGTCAAGAGACGGCAGGCTGGATCAAGTTCGGGATTGGCCTGACGGCCTCGATTGGCATCGGCGTTGCCACTGCGATCGCAGGCGGCAAGATTGCCGATGCGGAAAAAATCACCCGCACGCTGACGGACAAGATCATCAGTGCTACATCCAGCGCTGTGAAGGGGGCAACCTCGGTGGCTCAGGGCAGTGCGGGTATTGCACAGGCTGTTTATACCAATCAGGGCGAGAACGCCAAGGCGGATCAGCAGCAGCTCAAGGCGCTGCTGACCAAGATCAACGCACAGATGGAAGATCAGCGCGAAGAGCTGCGCAAGATCATCGAGCAATTGGAAGAGGGCGTACAGGCTGTCAGCAAGATGATTCAGGAATCTGCAGACAGCATGAGCCAAATCACAAGTAACATCGGCAGGAGAGGCACGGTATGACGCAAGCCGCTACAAGCCGCACGCAAAGTGTGGCAGGCAATGATTTTGCCCAAGCGTATTTCTCCGGGGTTGGCCAGTTAGAAGCTTCACGGCGTTTCACGGCCGAGCAACTGGAAGTGATCTATGCGATGGGCTATGCAGACATGAACCAGAGGAAATGGGATAGTGCTCTGCGCATCTTCAGCTTTTTAGCGCTCTATGGCGCCACGCGCAGGCACTACCTGGCCGGCTTGGCAACTTGCCTGCAAATGCTGGGGCGCTGGGATGAAGCCATCGATATCTGGTCTCTTATCCTCACCTTGTTTGATGACTCGCTAGAGCCCATGCTGCAAATCGTCTATTGCTACTTATCGGCAGGGCGGCGTGAGCTTGCAGTGACCAGGCTGCAGCAATTAGACCAGGCGCTGGGTGCCCAGGATGCGCTTAAGTTGCGTGTTACGGCATTGCTCGAGCAACTTGAGACTGCGGGCAAGTAATGCATACGCTGTTTGCTTCCGGGCAGGTTGAAGCCATTGCAACACCAGAGTCAGTGCAGGGCATTGACGGCTTGTTAGCCAATGATGTGCAAATGCTGACACAAATCGGCTTTATCGCTGCAGGCCGGGGTGATACCCGTCAATCGAGTGCCATTTTTGCTGGTTTACAGGCTTTGCGACCCCTGCGAGCATTTGCCTGGGTTGGGGAGGCCACGGCCTGGTTGAACGCAGGCAAGCCCTCTGAGGCTGTGCGTTGTCTGGGTCGTTTTGAAGGGCCGCCGGGCCAGGAGCGCGATATGGTGCAGGCGTTCTTGGGGCTGGCGATGCAGTTTGACGGGCAGGGGCAGGCCAGTTTGCGTGTATTGAAAGCCGTTGCATTTCAGCCTGTGGATCCTGCCACGGAAGGCATGTTGTTGGCACGCCAGATATTGGGTGGCCATACGCTTGAAGACTTGAATACGCCAACACCCGGCGCGGCAGGCACATTTGCGAAGACGCCATAACTAGAAAGTGTGAATATGGAAATTCTTTCATCCGCCATGATGGGCGTGGTGACGCCCTCCAGCGCACCAGCCCAGACCAAAGTGAAGCTCGATGAGGTGGCTGCCACTCGTTTCGCTGCCTTGATGCAGGCACCATCTGGGGCTGACAATGCCAATGCGGTCAATGCCACAAGCGAGGTTGCATCAGCCACCAGTACCACGCCTGCGACATGGGGTGATCGCATTCTCTCTGGCATGCAAGGTGTATCCAGTGATTTCCATGGCCAATGGGATTCGGTGCGCCAGGCACTGGCCAGTCCACGCGCAATAGAGCCGCGCGAAATGTTGCAGTTGCAGATGCAGATGCACCATATGTCTATTCAGTCGGAGTTGGTGGGCAAGCTGGTGAGCCGCAGCACGCAAAATATTGACCAATTGGTGCGCTTGCAATGAAGGGCAGCCGTTTGTGCGCTGTGCGCTCATGGTGGCTGGTTGCCGTGCTTTCCTTATTGTTGGCAGCCTGCGGCTCTCGGGTGGATTTATTTGGCTCGATGGCTGCAGACGACGCCAATGAGGTCTTGGCTGCATTGCTTAAGGCTGGAATTCCTGCGGATAAGCAAATGGGTAAGGAGGGCGTGAGCGTTCGCGTGCCTGACGACCAAGTCGGTCAGGCATTGCAGATCTTGCGTGAAAATGGCCTGCCTCGTGAGCGTTTTGATGGCATGGGGCAGATTTTCAAGAAAGAGGGCTTGATTTCATCGCCTTTGGAGGAGCGTGCACGCTACATCTACGCGTTATCGCAAGAGTTGTCTGACACGCTCTCCAAAATTGACGGCGTGCTGTATGCCAAAGTGCATGTGGTATTGCCCGAGCGGGGCACAGCGGGCGATAGCGGAACGCCTGCAACCGCTGCTGTTTTTATCAAGCACCAAGACGGTGTGTCGCTGGAGTTGCTGCAGCCGCAAATTCGGCGTTTAGTCACTAATAGCATTCCGGGCCTTACGGGCGAGCGAGTCTCGATTGTGCTGGTTTCGGGTCAGCCGGTTGAGGTATCTGCGCAGCAAGAACCTACGGTCAGTTTTTTGGGTAGCTCAATGCGCGCAGGATCATTGGCAGTCGGTATGTGGATTGTCTGCACTTTGTTGGTGCTGTGTGTGCTGGCTCTGTCATGGTTGGCGTGGCGCTATGCTTGGCCTGATTGGAAGGCCAGAGCCCAACGCCAAACCCAAGGGGATGCCAAGGCGTGACGACTTCGTATTTGCTCGAGCCATGGGCACGGAAGGTGACAAGGTCACCCTCCGTGCATTGGTGTGTCTGGCTTCAACCCAAGCTGAAAGGTCATCGGCATGGCTGAGGCTCCTGTATTGGATGGTGGCTTGTCTGAGCCAGTGCCCTTGGCCGCACAGCTGGTGGCTCGCTTGCTGGAATTCAACCAGTGGCCGAGTCGTATGTTGCACCCAGCACGTGCGCAAGCGGTTTGGACGGAACAAGAACTGGCCCAACAAGGCCGCAGCGCCAGTCTGGATCGTGTGCTGCACCTGCGCGCCTCTCGCAGGTTGCTGGCGCAGTTAGGCAGCGATGCGATGCCTGTGACGCAATTGAATGCACCTGCCTTGCCTTTGGCCCTGATTGCATCGGATCTGCAACTGCTGCTGGTGCGGCGTGTGGGTTTGATGGCTTTGGGCAAGCTGCTTAGCTCTTTGATTGCCAGAGCGCAGGTTGTGCAGGCGCGCGAAGATTTGGGGCGCGAGTCCATGGATTGGGCCATTGCACATGCATTGCAGTGGCCAGAATCGGGCTGGCTTCACCCGGTCTTGCAGCTGCAGCAAGGATGGACAGCCAAAGCTGATTTATTGGGTAGCGCTGTTTTGGCGCGCTCATGGCAGCAGGCACCTGCGCCACTGCGCCGCCGTGCGGACTGGAGTCTTGCCCCTCAGGCATGCGAGTTGGTTTTGCCTGAAACAATCACGGAGGTACAGGCGCGCACGCTTTGCCTGTCGCAACTAGCCGAAATGGAGCCCGCATGGCTTTTACTCTTCCCACCACAATCAACGCATTGACCCCACGCACACTGCAGGCGCGGCTTGCTCCCGATGTGCGCTTGTTGCGTGCAGCCGATATGCACGCCTTGGCCAATAGCGAGGCATTGGTTGCGGCCGCCACTGCGCAAGCACAGGCCATTGAGGCTGGTGCAGCCCAGGCCTATGAGGCGGAGCGTCAGCGGGGATATCAGGACGGTCTGATGGAAGCCAAAATGGAGCAGGCTGAACAAATGATCGAGAACGTCGGGCGCACGGTCGATTACTTTGCCCGCGTGGAAGGGGAGGTGGTGGATCTGGTCATGTCCTCGGTGCGCAAAATAATGGCGGATTTTGATGATGAAGCGCGTGTGTTGATTGTGGTGCGCAACGCGCTGGCCGTGGTGCGCAATCAGAAAAAGATGACGCTGCGCTTGCAACCTAATATGGTGGAGAAGGTGCGCGCGCATGCCAACGAGTTATTGGCTGATTATCCTGGCGTAGGCTATCTAGACATCGTGGCCGATGCCAGGCTGCAGGACCAGGCTTGCATTTTGGAGAGTGAAATTGGCATGGTGGAGGCCAGCATCGAAGGGCAGCTGGCGGCCTTGGAGCAAGCCTTTCGCAAAGTTCTGGGGGCTCGGGTATGAGTGGAGGCCGCTCTGCACGGCCAATTCGCCAGTTCGACTACATCACTGAGATGATGGCGCAGGCGCTGGAAGATACGCCTATGCTGCGCATCAAAGGGCGTGTGATTCAGGTGGTTGGCACCATCATCAAGGCGGTTGTCCCTACCGTGAAAGTCGGCGAGGTTTGTTTGTTGCGCAACCCAGGGGAAGATTTTGAGATGAAAGCCGAGGTGGTTGGCTTTGCGCGTGATGCAGCCTTGCTGACCCCCATTGGCGATATGTATGGTATTTCGTCTGCTACCGAGGTGATTCCCACTGGGCGCGCCCATATGGTTCCTGTTGGCAATGGTTTATTGGGGCGGGTATTGGATGGCTTGGGAAGGCCTTTGGATTTGGCTGAGAGAGGCCCACTTGAGGCGAATAAATACTATCCCGTTTTTGCCGAAGCACCAGACCCACTCAAGCGCCGTATTATCAATCAGCCTTTGGAATTGGGCGTGCGTGCATTGGATGGCGTTTTGACTTGTGGTGAGGGGCAGCGCATGGGGATTTTTGCTGCTGCAGGGGGGGGCAAATCGACCTTGATGGGGATGCTGGTCAAAGGCGCAGCAGTCGATGTCACCGTGGTAGCACTGATTGGTGAGCGTGGCCGGGAGGTGCGGGAGTTTTTGGAGCATGAGCTGGGCCCAGAGGGACGGCGCAAGGCGGTGATTGTTTGTGCGACCAGCGACAAATCTTCAATGGAGCGTGCCAAGGCGGCCTATGTGGCGACCGCGATCGCTGAGTATTTCCGCGACCAAGGTAAGAAGGTTTTATTTCTGATGGATTCGGTCACGCGTTTTGCGCGTGCTCAGCGTGAGATTGGGTTGGCCGCAGGTGAGCCGCCGACACGACGCGGTTATCCGCCGTCGGTATTCGCGACCCTGCCAAAGTTGATGGAGCGCTCTGGCATGAACGACAAGGGCTCGATCACGGCGCTCTACACCGTGTTGGTCGAGGGCGATGATATGACCGAGCCCATCGCGGATGAAACGCGCTCTATTTTGGATGGCCACATCATCCTCTCGCGCAAGCTGGGGGCGGCCAATCACTACCCAGCGATTGATGTCTTGGCCTCTGCTTCTCGGGTGATGAATGCCGTCATTACGCCAGAGCATAAGCGCCTGGCTGGGCATTTGCGTGAGTTGATGGCCAAGTACGAGGAGGTGGAGTTGCTGGTGCGCATTGGTGAATACCAGCGTGGCGGCGATGCGGTCACCGATGAAGCGATCGACAAGGTTGAGCGGATCCGCGCCTTTTTGCGTCAACGTACCGATGAACGAACTTCTTTGGCTGACACCTTGGCTCAGATGCAGATGTTATTGGCAGGTGGGGGGCGCTCATGAGTTTGTTTGGTGAGTTGATTCGCATCAAGCGTTTGCGCGAAGACAAGGCCGAACGCCATATGTACCAGAGCCGACAACAGGCGCAGCAGGCCCGTGAGGCGCATTTGTTGGCGCAAAGCCATTTGCAGCATATGGTCGAGCAGGGTCAGCAGATTGAGCAGCAGTTGTATGCAGACCTGTTTAGCCGGCAGGTGCGCGTGCGCGAGATCGATGCTGTGCACCAAGAGCTGGCGCAGATGCGCCAGTGCGAAATGCAGCAAGAACAGGTCGTTTGCGCAGCTGCAGAGCAAGTAGCAGTGGCGCAAAACGCCTTGCGTCAGGCCCGTGAGGGACACCAGATTGCCCAACGTCAGACCTCCAAATTCGTGGATCTTTCCGCCTCTTTTGATATTCAGCGCCAACGCGAGAGTGACCGTTTGGAAGACCTGGAGATGGAGGAGGCTGCGAGCGTGCGCCGCGAGCGAGACGATTGGGACGGTTTGCAAACCGACGAGGAGCAGCCATGAGTGTTGAGCGCAGCATCCACCTTGATTTAGGCATGCCGCCAAAAACCGATCTTGAAGATCAGGCAGACAGCGGCACGCCGACGCACAAAGATTCCCGCAGTCCAGCACAACTTCAGCAAGACCGGCAGGCGTTTGAGGCGAACTTGAAAGGCCCGCCGCACCAAGCAGCCATACCAGCGGCTGTGCCTGCAAGTCCGTTCGCTTTGTTTGGTCAGACTCCGGTTGTGCAAGCCAGTGTTGCCCAGCTTGATCAACCAAGCGCTGCGGCTGCCTCTGAGGCTTTGGCTGGTTTGGATGCCACGCTCAGCGCGCTGGCATCGCGTGTATTGGTCGGTCAAGGCAGAAATGGCAGCACAGCGGTACACATTCAACTGGAGTCCCATACGCTGCCAGGCGTATCGCTGGAAGTTTTTGAAGCCGAGGGGGCATTGGTTGCGCAATTCGTATGCACCAACGAAGCCTCGCGTGAGCGTTTGGCACGGGCCGTGGACTGGCTGGCCAAGTCATTGGCCCAGCGGCTGATGCGCAGTGTGCTGGTGCGGGTATTGGCCGATGACCCAGAAGACCCGAGTCCTGTTGAGAGCCGAGCGGATGCGCCGATTTGATATGCCATTGATGACCCCAATTTCTATGCGCAGTTTGAGCGCCAATGAGGCGCAAGCCTACACCTTGATTGCACAGCGGGCACAACACATGCCTTTGCGTATTTTTGAGTGCGATTGGCTGGTTGCTATTGTGCCGGTCGAGCCTTGGCCGCAGGCATTGGCAGATGCCTGGGTTTTGCATTTTGAGTGGTCTGGCGGTCGCTTTGTGCTGTCTCTGCCAAACGATGCGCTGGCCGAATTTTTGGCTGCAGCACAGCTGTATGACCCTGCCCAAGCACTGCCTGATGCACTGGCCGAGCTGCTGCTGGAGGCGGTGTTTGCCGAAGTGTTCGACGCCTTGCGCCCACTTGGGCGTGGTGTGCCGCAGCTGTTGCAGGCGCAGCGCAGTGATGCGCAGCCAGGGTTCGCTGGCAGCCATGCATTGGCGTTGCATATCAAGTCCGTTGGCAGCAGTAACGTGCTTGCACTGCACCTGCAGGCCGATGCCATGGGCCTGTTGGTTGTGGCAGGAGCTGTTGCCAAGCGTGCCCCCATGCGTCAGGGCTTGCGTGAGGACATGCCGCTGCCACTGCGTGTGATGATCGGCCGCAGCGACTTGCCTCAGCGGGATGTGGCGGCATTGGCTGTGGGTGATGTCTTGCTGCTGCAAGACTGCCGCCTGGATCCCCTCCAACAGTTGTGGTTGGCAGCCACGCCATCGCACGGTGTCTTGGTCAAGCTGGCTGTATCCCAGCATCCACACCCTGATGCAGTCAGTCCTGATCTTGCAAATGCGGAGCACGCTGTACATGCTCCTTTGCGCCTTCTTGTTGTTCAAGCCTGGAGCTCTCTCATGACCGATGCGTCCGAAATTACTGCAGCCCCCATGTCTGCAGATGGTCCGTTAACTTCGCTGGAAGACTTGCCGGTGCAGTTGAGCTTCGATGTGGGCGAATTGAGTATGACACTGGCGCAATTGCGGCAGTTGGCACCTGGGCAGGTGCTGGACTTCGCACGGCCTCTGGGCGCTGTAGTGAATGTGCGTGCCAATGGGGTCTTGCTGGCGCAGGGCGATTTGGTCAGCATAGACGGTCGATTAGGCGTGAGTCTGCAACAAGTGTTCTTGGACACAGCACAGCCTGGGGATCAGGCATGAGCACTGGCTTGGATCCGGTCACGCTTGCCGTCTTGTTGGCGGCAATGGCTCTGTTGCCAACGCTCGTCGTAGTGACGACGTCTTTCTTGAAAATTGTCATTGTGATGTCGCTGCTGCGCAATGCTTTGGGGGTGCAGCAAATTCCTCCCAATTTGGCTTTGTATGGGATGGCCTTGATTTTGAGTGCCTACATCATGGCGCCTATTGGTGTGAACATGGCCGAGCGGCTGACCAATCAGCCGGAGTTGATGCAGAACGTGACAACTTTGGTTGGCGGCGTGCGCGAGGGGGCAGAGCCTTTGCGCGAGTTCATGATGCGCAATAGCAGCGCCGAACACCGCGATTTTTTTGTGCGCACTGCCAAACGCTTGTGGGGGCCAGAGCTGTCTGCGAATGTTCAAGGTAGCGATTTCATGATGCTGATGCCGGCCTTCTTGGTGTCAGAGTTGACCGCCGCTTTCAAGATGGGTTTTTTGCTGTATTTGCCGTTTGTTGTGATTGACTTAATTGTCTCCAACATCTTGCTGGCCATGGGGATGATGATGGTTTCTCCTGTCACCATTTCACTGCCACTCAAGCTGTTTTTGTTTGTCATGCTCGATGGCTGGACGCGTTTGATTCAAAGCTTGGTGTTGTCTTATGTGTGAAGTGCCGCTGAAGTCAGAAAGAGGCTGCTATGCAAACGGTTGACGTTGTTTCTTTATTTACTCAAGCCTTGTATCTCGTGCTATGGCTCTCTCTGCCACCGATTGTGGTCGGCGCAGTGGTGGGTACATTGTTTTCCTTATTCCAGGCTTTGACTCAAATTCAAGAGCAAACCCTGTCATTTGGCATCAAATTGATCGCCGTGACGGCAACGCTGTTGTTGACCTCGCGTTGGATTGGCGGCGAGTTATTCAATTTTGGGGTGCAAATTTTTGAGGCGATGGCCACCGTCAGCCATTGAGGTAGCGTTGGCATTAGGGCGCATAACGGTCCGCATACGAAGCCAGTTTTACATCAATACGCTGATTGCCAGAAGAAATGGAACGCAATGGACTCAGTGGTTACATACGAAGAACTCAAGGGATTTTTGCGGGCGCTGGTGCTTAGCCAGCCGCGCATATTGGCCATGTTCATCGCTCTTCCGATTTTCAACTCACAACTCGTGCCCGGCATGCTGCGATATGGCTTGGCCGGTGCGTTTGGTATTGTTGCTGTACCGTTGGTGCAGTCGCAATTGGTGGGCGTGAGCCTGGACACCCCGATGGCTTGGGCGCTGGTGTTGCTTAAAGAGGCCTTTATTGGGTTTGTTTTGGGCTTCATGGTGGCAATTCCATTTTGGATTTTTGAAGGCATTGGTTTTTTGGTGGATAACCAGCGTGGGGCCAGCATTTCTGCCACGCTCAATCCTCTGACTGGCAATGACTCCTCGCCGATGGGCATTTTGACCAACCAGGCATTTATCGTTTTTTTCCTGATTTCGGGCGGCTTTAGCTTGATGCTTGGCATGCTGTATGACAGCTTTGCGCTCTGGAGTGTGCCGAGTTGGAGTCCGACTTTGAATGCGTCCAGCATTCCGTTTTTCTTGTCTCAGTTAGACCGGCTTGTGCGCATGACCTTGTTATTGGCAGCGCCGGCGGTGGTGGCGATGTTTTTGGCTGAATTGGGCTTGGCTTTGGTGAGCCGATTCGTGCCGCAGTTGCAGGTGTTTTTCATCGCCATGCCAGTCAAGAGCGCATTGGCGGTGCTTATTCTCATTTTCTATGCCTCTACGCTGTTTGACTACGGACTTGATTTGGTAGAAAGCGTCGGCGGTATTGCGCGGGCACTGGATGCGCAATGGGGGTCCCATGAGTGAAAAGACGGAACAACCAACCTCCAAGAAGCTGCGTGACTCGCGTAAAAAAGGCGATGTGGCCTACAGCAAGGACTTCACTCAAACGGTTTTGATCATTGCCATTTTTGGTTATTTGTTGGCCAGTGGTGCGCGCATCGTGCAAGACATGATGGAGATGATTTTGCTACCGGCCTCCCTTGGTGGCATGGAGTTCTCTGATGCAGCCAATATTTTGGTGACGAAACTGTTGAAGGAGGTCGCGTGGTTGATGCTGCCATTTTTGGGCATTATTTTGGGCCTCGGTATATTGGCCGATGCGATGCAGGTTGGGCTGGTTCTGGCTTTTGAGAAGCTCAAGCCATCGGCAAAAAAACTCAATGTAATCAGTAATTTGAAAAATATTTTTTCAAAAAAAAACCTGGTTGAATTTCTGAAGTCGTGCCTGAAAATCGGTTTTCTTTCTAGCTTGCTTTGGATGTTGTTGCGTGATGCCTTCCCGATTCTGAGCAGTATTCCACAAGCTGGTGTGCAGGGCATGGGGCAAGTCATGGGTGCCTTGATCGGCACGATGGTGATCAATATTGGTCTGGCGTACACAGCCATCGCATTGGCCGATTTCGCTTGGCAGCGTTACCAACACCGCAAGGGGTTGATGATGAGCAAAGACGAAGTCAAGCGTGAGTACAAGGAGATGGATGGGGACCCCCAAATCAAGCACAAACGCAAGCAATTGCACCAGGAGATGCTGCAAGAAGGTGCTGTGCAAAATGCGCGCAAGGCCTCAGTTCTGGTCACCAATCCAACGCATTTGGCCGTGGCCTTGTACTACAACCCTGAAGAGACGCCTTTGCCGATAGTGACGGCCATGGGAGAGGGCGCATTGGCCGAGCGAATGAAGCAGGCGGCGCAAGAAGCGGGAGTGCCTGTGATGCAGAACATCCCATTGGCACGAAGTTTGGTCGCCGAGGCTCAGGTTGGGCAGTTCATCCCTTCCGCTTTGGTAGAGCCTGTGGCTGAAATATTGCGGCTGCTGCGTGAGTCTGGCCCGGACGGTATTCCATTGATTGATTGAGAACTTATAAGACCATGTTCACTACCTCCCCCGCAAACACGACCAGTCGCCTGCTGTTGGCGCAGTATGCCCATGAACTGGGACATGCTGCGCTACCCCAAGATGCAAGCCGCCTGAACCTGAGCATTGACGGCCGTTACCGCGTGCAACTGCGTGCGGTGGATGCGGCTCGCGTCATGATTCGTTCGCGCTTGGATGCCGTTCCTCCTGCCGGGCCTGCACGTGATGCGGCTTTGCGTCGCATCGGGCAAATGGCGTGTGTTTCGATGGCGCGTTCACCTGTAGCCTGCGTGATTGATGGCGATGAGGATTCTTTTTGGCTGCACCAGTTGAGTGAGCCCCAGTCACTGCAAGATATTGATGCATTGGTGGGGGATTTTGTCAATGAGTTGGCATTTTGGGTTGGCTCTTTGCAGTGACCTGTGCTGTGTACTGATGTGTCTAGGGCCATACCGCTATGATGTTTGAATATCCTTTATCTGCCTCGCGCTGGCTGTGTGCTGCGCCACGACCATTGCGGCAACTGGCAGCCAGCATGGCCCTTGGGCTGGCTGCTGTAGTGGCTCCAAGCTGGGCCAGTCCTCCGCCCTGGACGGCATCGCCGTATAACTATTACGCCACTCGGCCAACCCCGTTAGCGGATGTGCTCAAAGAGTTTGCGGCCACTTTTAGCTTGACTCTGGACTTGTCTCCTCAAGTGCAGGGCACGGTCAATGGCCGCATGCGGGCAGACTCTCCAACTGACTTTCTCAATGAAATGGCCGGCGTGTATGGCTTTCAATGGTTCACACATGCTGGCACTTTGTTTATTTCGCGTGCCGCAGATATGGGGACTGCTTCGGTCTCGGCCTCCGGGGGGAGCATTGGGCAGTTGCGTGATGCACTGCGCAGTCTGCAAATTCTCGATGATCGTTTTGGTTGGGGTGAACTGACAGATCAAGGAATTGCTCTGATCTCTGGACCTCCTGCGTACGTGAGCCTGGTGCAGCGCACCGTTCAATCGCTGCCCTTGGTGGCGGGTGGGCGAAAAATTACCGTGTTTCGCCTCAAGTATGCCTCGGTGCAGGACCGCACGATCACTTACCGAGATCAGACCATTACTTCGCGCGGTTTGGCCGAGGTGTTGCGGGACTTGATCCGCGGAGACACCAGCAGCATGTCTATGCCCAATGCGGAAGGTCTCTACCGCATGGCCGAGCCTTTGCGTGCAGGCGTTGCGCAAACGATGCCAGTCTCCGGAGGCCAGTTGCCGTCTGCGGCGCCATTGGTGAACCCATTAGGCAACTTTGCGCCGGCAGAAGCCAATGAGGCACCTCTGCAGCCAGCCGCGCAGCTGGGGACTGGAGCCGGGAATGTGGTGGTGAATCGCCAGGCACCCTCAATTGAGGCGGATACGCGCTTAAACGCTTTGATCATTCAAGATACACCGGATCGCATGCCGATTTATGAGGCGTTGATCAAACAGCTGGATGTACCGACTGCCTTGATCGAGATTGAGGCCTTGATTATTGATGTCAATACCACTCGTTTGGATGAGTTGGGCATTGCATGGGGGGGCCGCAAAGGCGGAACTGCGGCTGGTTATGGCGACGTATCAGAGGGCTCAGGCGGCTTGACGATTTCTGCGGCCCGGCCTGGTGCCAATATCAGCACCACAACGGCGGTGCTGGACGCAGGCAATTATTTGGTCACCCGTATTCGGGCACTGGAAGGTTTGGGAGAGGCAACCATCCAGTCGAGGCCCTCTATTTTGACGGTAGACAATACTGGCGCATTGCTGGATCTGTCAGAGACTTTTTATATCCGCACAACCGGAGAGCGCGTGGCAACGGTCACGCCGATTACGGTGGGAACTACGCTGCGAGTCACACCACGGCATATTGAAGATGAGCAGCATGGCCAGACCATTCAGTTGGATGTAGATATTGAGGACGGCCAAATTCAAAGCAGAGAGGTCGATGGTTTGCCCACGGTGCGCCGCAGCAATGTCAGCACGCAGGCGGTTGTTGGCGAGAATCAGACTCTGGTGATTGGCGGCTACAACACGCAAAATAGTACGCATAGCAATGAGCGTGTTCCATTGCTTGGATCCATCCCTTTGTTGGGAAGCTTTTTCTCACACAAGGTCGACAACCGTGAAGCGCGCGAGCGTTTGTTTTTGATCAAACCGCGTTTGGTCACCTTACCCGCTGAGGCAGGTAGAACAACGTTGGCAGCAGGTGCGCGCGCCCCGTCAATGGCCATACCACAAGGGCGAGAGTTTCCCCATCCAGTTGAGGAAATGCAGCAGGATGCTGCTGGCAATTGGGTTCCAGCACCAAGAGATCAGCCAGTGAATGGCGTTGCGCCATTGGTGAACCCGCCAGGCGAGCGTCCGGCACTGCCTGCTTCTGTCGCGCCGGCAAGCCGTTGGGCGCGGGCAGTGAGCGCCAAGCCTGGACGCCGAGAATTTCCGGCCACCTATGGAGATCGCTGACCGTACCCCAGCACTGGTTGGGGTGAAAAGCCTGTGCTTGGCTGCGTTGCGCATCACTTTGCCCTTGTCTTTGGTGCTGGTGTTGCTGTCGACACTGCTGATGTCTTTGCGTATTGAGCAAGCGATCCAGAATCTGGCCAATGAGCGCGGCGGGCGAGCTGCAGCACAGATCAAGGGGCAGATTGAGCACGGCTTTAGATTGGGCTTGGGCTTGAATGATCAAGTGAATTTGGCAGGCTTGCTGCGCACTCTGAAAGACCAGGACATGCAGGCGGCCTGGGTGCAGACAAGCACTGGCGAGGTGTTGGTGTCCTTGGGTGATGCCGCCTTGCCGTTGCGGCTCAATCCAGCTTGGACTGCGCAGCTATTGGCGCTTGCGCCCTATGAGCTGGCTGCGCTGGATACTCTGGTGCGCACTGCCAGTGGCCAAGTGTTTATGGGGTCTGTGCTCGTGGATGCCGCAGGACTGCGCACGGGGATTCTCTGGCTCGCTTATGACCGTGAACGCTTGCGCAGTTCGGTTTGGGAGCAGTTGGCGCCGCTATGGCCGTATGCGTTGATTGCCTGGCTGGCGTTATTGCTGTGTTTGACAGGCTTATTGTGGCTATGGCTGCGCTCTATGGGGCAGCAGCTTGGCCATGCGGCTGATTTCATCCGCAGTGGCAGCCATTCAGCGCCGCAAGGGTGCGGGCGCTGGCACACCTGGGTGATTGCAAGTGCTGCCATGCTGCTTACCTTGTTGTCGCTGGCATTTTTGGCCGTCCAAGGGCGTGAGTTATCCAAGCCTTTGTTGCTGGAACAAATGGACAAAAATGCCAGCAGTGTCCTACACACGGTCAGTGCCCAGTTAAGCCGCGCATTGGCATTGGACATTCCTATCAATGGCTTGACAGGCATTGAGGCTCTGTTTGCACAGGAACTGGCACAAGCGCCTGAAGTGACTTTTATGGCATTGCAGGGCGTGCATGGGCAGCCTCGGGTATTTGTTACCCAGCCTCATGCGCCTTTGCCAGAGCTGGAGCTGGCTCAGCAATGGTGGCAGGGTGGTCAGGGCGACACTTTTCGTCTGCAGCAACAAGTCATGCGCATGGACGATGGCACCGCCGTAGCCGAGTTGGATGTGGGCACGCCGCGCGCGCGCTTGGATGCGAATGCACGCAGCATCATGCTGGATTTGGCATTGGCTGTTTTGGTGGGGCTGGTGCTTGTGCGTGAATTGATGGGGGCAGGCTGGTCGCGCTCTCGTGTGTATCTGTACTGGATCTTTAGCCAAGAGTGGGCTGGTCTGCAAGGTTGTTTGACGTCGGCCGTGCAGGCAGGGCGCATCCGTCTTGAGCAATTGTTCAATGCACTGCGTGGCTTGGGACGCGCAAATGATGCCGCCTCCAATACGGTCAGTAGGGTGCGCCTGGTAGTTTTTCTCACGGCCCTCTCCGATGAGCTGTTGCGTCCCTTTTTTGCGGTATTTGCCGCTCAAGCATTGCCTTGGGATGCCGCGCTTTCGCCGACGACTCTGGCTGGTTTGCCCGTGATGGCCTTTATGCTTGCCCTGGCCCTGGCGCAGCCATTGGGGCCGGTGATCACCCGCCGAATCGATCCGCGTTGGGCGATGGCCTGGTGTGCTGTGCTTGGCGCCGTATTGTTGGTGCTGACCGGCATCAGCCGAGACAGCAGCACATTGATTGTCTTGCGAGCCGCCAGCGGCTTGGTCTATGGGCTGCTCACGATCATGGCGCAGACCACGATTATGCGCGTGACCAGTGCGTCTTTTCGTGCCCGAGGCTTGGTGGAGGTGTCCGCCGCCATTGTGGCTGCAGGCGTGTGCGGCCCTGCATTGGGTGGTTTGCTGGTCGAGCGACTGGGGATGCCAATGACTTTTGGCGTCGCAGCTGCGTGCTTATTGCTGGCTTTTTTCGTGATGGTGACAATGCCGCGGCTGGTACCTGTGGACCTGGGTAATCCTCCTGGGATGGGCGGGATGCGTGGTCTGCTGGCGGTGCTGACTAATCGAAAGGTGTTGGCCGTGACGTGGCTGACGGCTGTTCCTGCGCGTTTGGCAGCGGTGGCCATCCTGGTGGTGATAACGCCGCTTTCATTGCAGGCTCAAGGTGAAAGTGTTGCGGTATCAGGGCGTGTACTGCTTTTGTATTTTTTGGTTTTTATGTGTGTGGCACCGTGGGCAGCACGTTATTCCGATCGCAGTGGTCGTCGTTTGCCTTGGGTGCTATGGGGTGGGGTGGTTTCTGTGGCTGCCTGCGTGGCCATGGTGTGGCTGGGGGGCGTTGCAGGCGCAGGGCTTTGCTGTGCATTATTGGGTTTGGGGCAGGCGCTGATGTCTGCGCCCCAACTGGCCATGGTGACAGAGGCTTTTCACGGCGGCTTAGCGCATGCCAATTCAAGCGGAGCAACCCCCACTCAGGCATTGGCCACATTCCGTTTTATTGAGCGCATTGGCAGCGTTGCCGCGCCGCTCGTGGTCTCGATCGCTGTGATGTATTTGGGAATGGTGGGGGCCGTTGCGGTTGTCGGTAGCATTCTGGCAGCCGGCACGGTGTTGATGTGGTTGCTTGTGGGCAGCCCGTTGTCCTGGGTGACTCAAGCACACTCTGCACGTGTTTGAGTATGTTCGGAAAGATGTTCGGAAAGAATCCAATGCACTCTTTTTTTCGCCGTAGCCTGCTGGTGTTGTGGCTAGTGATAGGGCAGTTGTGGTTGACGTGTGCAGCGGCTCAGCAGACGCAGTTGTCAGCCCCATTCAAAATCGTGATGGCATTGCCACGTGCCGAGCAAAATATTGAGCAGGCGTTTCGTGATTACTTGCGCAGCCAGCATGTGGATGCGCAAATCCAAGTGGTGCAGTTTTCTGGCTTGATGGAGGATGCAGCGCAATTAGTCACTCAGGTGCAGGCCTTGCAGCCAGATTTGATCTATAGCTGGGGCACGACCACGACACTGGCACTGGCAGGTCAGGTGCATGGCGCCAAGACAGGATTCATCCATCAGACGCCGATTGTGTTTACCGAGGTGACAGACCCGGTGGGGGCAGGCTTGCTGGAGCAATTGAATCCGCCGGATCGCAATCTCACCGGTGTGATTCATGTGGCCCCTGTGGATATTCAGCTCAATGCATTGCTCGCCTATCGACCCTTCAAGCGCATTGGCTATATTGTCAATCCAGCAGAGCCCAATACGCTCTCGATTGCTGAGCGCCTACAAGAATTTGCATTAAAAATGGGCTTCGAGCTATTGGTTGCAACTATTCCTTTGGACGCTGGCGGGCATCCGGATGCGTCAGCTCTGCCATCCTTGATTGGCGGTTTGGCTGCCCAAAGTGCAGATGTGCTCTATATCGGACCTAGTACGTTTTTGGCATTTACCCACAGGGACCTTGTCACGCGCGCAGCACTAGCGCATCGCCTGCCGACGTTTTGCACAACAGAGAGCGTGGTGCGCGAGTCTTTTTGCATGTTCAGTCTGTTTTCAAATGGCGCCAATGTGGGCCGGTTTGCGGCTTTTAAAGCGGTTGATATTCTCACCGGGCGCTTGTCAGTGCAGCAGACTCCTGTGGAGACCCTTCAGCGTTTTTCGCTCTTGATCAATATGCCGGTGGTGCGCTTGCTAGAGCTGTATCCACCTATTTCGCTCTTGAATGTGGCGGAGGTGATTGAATGAGCCAGGCGTCGGACTGCGCCCCAGCACGGGTGAATTTTTGGGCTTGCCTTGAGGTTGGCTGGCGCTGGTGGTTGGTGGCGGTGTTCGCATTGGCGCTGCTAGGCATGCTGCTGCTGAGCGCACAGCGAACGCAGGCTCTGCAATTGCGCCAAGCGCAGTTAGAGGTCGCATTACAGCAATTGCGCGATCGTTTAGAAGTCAATCTGGCTTTGGGCTTTGAGCTGGGCGACAACGCCAATGCACAGGCATTGCTGGAGGATCTATTGGCAGCCGATGCGTCTTTGTTGTCGATCGAGGTGTTTGATGCAACGGCGATTTCACTCTTTAGCACAGACCGTGGTTTGATTGGTGAACAGGTGCCTGGTGTGTGGACGCGCGCAGCGCAGACTTCGCAGCAGCAGGCTTGGCGAGTTCGTGGTGACGATGCGTTCACGATGGGGCTGCCAGTTCGCGGTTCGTTTGGTGAGGTGACGGGGCAGATCAGCATCACATCGGTGCTGCCCGCCCCTGTGTCTCGCTGGCCTGTGTTGTTGAGCGTTGCTCTTGCAATGCTGGTCTCGGTGGGTGTATGGCTGGTGCTCACTGCCGTGCTGTTGCGCCGTGGCGCCAGGCAGCAGGCACAGGCCCAATTGCATGCTGCACAGCAACACCTTAATTTGGTGGACCAGCGTATTGCCCGAGCGTTGCGGCAAATGACGCGCGAGAGTGAGGCATCACATGATGAGCAATAACCGTGTGTGGGCCATCTTGGGTTTGGCTTGCTTGTGTTTGAGCGCGGTGATCTTATTGGCCGTGGCGGCCATGCCGCTGCGCGATCTGGCGATGCGTGAGGCACAAGGGCGCGCCCGCCTGGTAGGCAGTGCTGTCACCGCGCAGATTCAGCATGCGTTGGATCTGAACATTCCTATCCGTGAGCTGGTTGGCATTGAGAGCTTGTTTGAGCAAAACGTACAGAACTTTCCAGATTTGTTGCGCATCGAGTTGCGCGACCGCAGTGGCGATTTGCTGTATGAAGCTGGCCATGCAAGGGCTGGCCTTGGCGCGCCTGGCATTGAAATGCCACTGCATGATCGCCACAGCCAGGCCGGCCAGGTGGTGGTGCACTGGAGAAGCGTGAATCTATCGGATTTTATTCGCAGCAGTGGCCTGCCTTTGTTGGCTTTGCTGGCATTTGCACTGGTATTGCTGCGTGAAGCATTGCGCATGGCCTTGACTTGCTATCCGGCTAGTCGAGAGGCGTTAGTGCGCACAGCATGCATGCGCATTCAGGCGGGGGAGTTGGATTTTGCGATTGCGTCTACCGGGCGCCGCGATTATGACGCGCGTCCGCAATGGTTAGCGGCGCGTTTGCGGCATGTGCGAGAGCAGTATCAGAGGCTAGAGCGGATCACCCTGTCTTTGCTGCGCACCGAGCCCGATGAGCGAATACGCCAAGAATTGGAGCAGGGCTTACAAGATGCGCGCGGAAATGACCGAATTCAGGTGCAGGCGCAGCTGTGGTTAACAGGCGCTGGTGCGCAGGCGCGCCAGCGTTGGCATGGTGTGCTGCTGGGGATGCTTGTCTGGCTGCCGCTGGCGATACCCATCGGTGGTGGCATCAGGCTCATACAAGTGGCGTTGCCTGTGCTGTGCTTGCTGCTTTTGTTGGTGTGGCTGCCCAGTTTGTTAGGCTGGGAGCAAAAAGCAGCATCCCGTGGCATGTTGCTGGGGGGGGTGTTACTGGGTCCTGGGCTGGCCTTGCTGCTGCAAATGGCGTTCGCTCCAGCGTTTTTGAATGGCACGAATCCACAGGTGAACATGGTGCTAATGCTCCAGACAGCATTGGCACTGGGTGCTGGACTTTGGCCTGAAAAGTCCCAGCCGAAGGAGGCGTGCGATGTCTCTTAAGACCCGTATTGCATTGCTGGTGGTTGTGATGGCGTTAGGCATTGGTTCGATGGCTGCCTATGTTTTTTGGTCACGAGACCGTGAACATGAGCGCAACTACCGTGAACTGGTATCGGCATCACAAGCGATCGCATGGAATAAATTGCAGCAGGAAACGGCTGCTGACTTGCAGGACCATCTCAAACAGATGCTGGCAAATCCCGCACTGCCAGAGGCGTTGGCCCATGCCGATATGGAGCGGCTGGACACATTGGTTGCGCCCAGTTTATTCGCCGACGAAAACTTTCGTGTCGATTGGTTCGATCAGCGTCGCGCTTTGCTCAGGTCTAGTTCTCGACTGTTGCAGCAAGACCCATTGGTGGACTTCAACTGGCTTAGTGCCTCGTTGGCGACTGCCGATGTGCGCATAGGCATCAGCCATCCATCCAGGGACAACTACTATCTTGTGGTGACACAGCGTTTTGAGATCAATGGGCAATTCGGTGTGTTGGCGCTGGGCCGTAATTTGAAGCAGTTGCTGCACGATATGAGCTACATCAGTGGTGCAAAGAGTTTTTTAGTGAATTTGCGTGGCCGGGCAGTCGCTGGAACGCAAGCCGCATTGCTCGATGGCGAGCAACTCTCATTCACAGCGCGCATGCCGCGCGTGCAAGAGATTTTCGATCGCCAACAGCGGCGATGGAGGCTCGCTTCACTGCCACTTTTAGGTCCTGATAACAGGCCGATTGGGACCTTGTTATCGGCCTGGGATATTTCCGAGATCTACCGTGAGGAGCGGCGTGAGCAGCTTTTTTTACTCACTGGCTTGGCGCTTGTGATTGCCGCTATGGGTTTGCTGGTCTTTGTGTATCTTGGGCGGGCAATGCAGCCTCTGAATCGATCTGTCGATGTGTTGCAGGCCTTGGCCCATGGAGATTTGCGGGCCGCTCCGGATGAAGATGACCAACGCTTGCCTGCTGAAGCAGGAGCCATTGCAAGAGGGGTCGCGGCGTTGCGTGGAGAGCTGTTGAACTTGCAAGTGCTGCGCGATGAGCGCATTCGGGTGCGCCAGCAACAAGAGCGTTTGATTCGACGAGAACTGCGTACTTTGGCAGATGGTTTGGATAAGGATGCGCGTCAGGAAATTTTGACCGCGCTGGATAGTCCATCGGAGGACTCGGCTGCCAATGACAATACCTTGGCCCGGTTGGCTGCTACGCTGGCGCGTATGTCAGGATTGGTGCTGGCGCAGCAAGACAAGCTCGTGGTGTTGTTGAATCAATTGCGTGAAGCAATGCAGCAACAGGCGGCTTTGCTGAGCCTACGCCAGGAGCTGGAGATTGCACGCACGATGCAATTGTCTATTCTGCCGCGCCAGGCGCCAGAAACCGAGGCGGTTGATGTCTCGACGCTGATGATTCCAGCCAAGGAGGTTGGAGGCGATTTCTACGACTATTTTCTAGTCGATCACAATCGTTTGGCGGTGGTCATTGCAGATGTTTCTGGCAAAGGGATTCCAGCGGCTTTTTTCATGGCCATCTCTCGTACTTTGCTCAAATCGATTGCGCAGTTCCTGTTCAATCCAGCAGAAATCGTCAAGCAGCTCAATGACCAACTGTGCGCTGACAATGAACAAATGATGTTTGTGACATTGTTCTTTGGCATATTTGACTTGGACAGCGGTGATTTTGAATTTGTCAATGCCGGCCACAACCCGCCATTGTTATTGCGCACAGGTGGCGAGGTTGAAGTGCTGCCGCATAGCCAAAACCCGGCGTTGGCGGTGATGGATGGCTTGTCATTCCGTCAGGGCAATCTGCAGATACAGCATGGTGAGACATTGCTGCTTTATACCGATGGCATCACCGAGGCACAAAATCCTGCCGGTGAACTGTTTGGCGATGAGCGTTTGTTGGCATGGGCTCGTCAGGCTAACTTGGACGGCAGCAACAATGTGACTAACAGCTTGCTGAGTGCTGTGCGTGCCTTTGAGAGCAGCGCTGCACAGGCTGACGATATCACTTGCATTGCGTTGCGGCGGCTGGCCTCTCACAGGCTTGCAAAGCCCCCATGCGGAGAGACCGTATGAGCCGCAGCAGGCGCCTTGTACTGCCTCTTATATGTGCCTTGCGCGACTGCGTCGAGACTTTGAACAGGCTCTCAGGCCAGAGCCAGCTCAAGAGCTTCTTCGCGCGACTCCACGACTTGCAAGATAGCCAGAAAACCGCTGATGGCAAAAACTTCCCGGACAGAGGGCTGCATGCCAAACAGCACCAGCTTCGCAGCCGATGCCCGGCTGCGTTTTGCCAGTATCAGTATCACTCGCAGACCAGCGCTGGAGATGTAGCTCAATTGGCTGCAATCGAGTATCAGACGAGAGACACCGCGATCCAGAGTTGCTGCCAGCTCGTTTTCCGCTTCTGCAGCGTTGCCGCTATTGATTTGGCCTTGCAGGGCGATGATTTCGCCGTTTTCAATGGCTTCGTGGGTGAACATAATGGTTAGCTCCAATCGGTAAGTAAATATGCATGAAATGACCAACTCTCGCCAGCTGGGCCACTATACATTGGAGCCAGTGCTGGTTGAAATCGCAGGGGCCATAGAGTGGCTTGAGTCTTTGGCTCAACAGCACGGCTGGTCACAACGCACCCAGTATGGCTTGACACTCAGTGCGGACGAGGCCCTCACCAATATTGTCAGCTACGGTTTTGGTGAGGGCGTGCCCGTAGAGCCAATTTTGCTCACCTGCAGCAGCATGGGTGAGGAGGTCATACTGCGGATTGAAGATGCCGGTGCTGCTTTTGATCCAACACGCCAGACACCGGCTGAATTGGATGCGTTGCTCGCCTCTTTGGAGGATGCTGTTGCGGGTGGGCATGGTTTGCGGCTGATGCTGCATTTCCTCTCGGGCCTTGATTACCAGCGAGCGCAAGGGCGTAATGTGCTGACGCTGCGGATCTTGGCGCAATCCTGAGACAGTGCCAATTTGTCTCTGTACTGAACGGCCTACTGGCTTTCCAAAATGGTTCTTAGCCATTGTGCCGCTTGATGGCTAGAGACAGGCGCATTACCAGATTGTTGTGCATCGCTGAAACGCTCCGCCATACTGAGGTCAATATGCTGCTTGCGGTCGCTATCGAGTTGTGTGTGGTCAAGCCCGAGCTCATGGCAGATTTTGGTGAAACCTGCGCCAGCATTCACAGCAGAGAAATGCAATTCGGTTAGAAAATTGACGCCTTTAAGCACATTTTTACTGGTTGAAGCCATATCCAAAGCCGCAGTGATTGTGCGTGCGGCCAGTGGTTTACCAGGTGCTTGTTGCAAGTCCAGGGCACTGGCAATGGCTTTGGCAATACCGCTTGAATAAGTTTGCTGCAAGGCCTCAACGAAAGCAGAGGTGGTATCAGTCTGGCTGTCTTGCTGCTGTACCCACGCAACCTGTCGTTGGCTCCCAGGCATGCTACCGATTCCATGCACCGTCCACTCTTGACCGTCGTGCTTGAGTATGACTTGCTCATGCACGCTAGCCGCTTCGCGAAAGTTGTCTAGGCCAACGGGAGCAGCGCAGCGACCGGCAGCACTGGTGAAGTCATGTATGTTCAAATAAACCTCTTTAATATGTCTGAAGTATGAAAAATACAAGCATTTCTCTTTTATACAGTCTTTGAGTAACAGCATGTCATCAAGCGTTCCCTTCATTCAAATAATTTATGTTGATGCACCAATTTGGTGCAAATTTGCTTGAAATGTACTTCAAATGTGGCTCAAATTACCCTGTTTCAGGTATATACAGTAAAAGATTGATACATATAATTTTTTAAATGCTTAAGCATTTAAACCCTCAGAATATAGCCCCATCCGTTGAGCGCGCTCGTTGTCAGGAGCATACCTCAGTGGATGAGAGGAACATCTTATTACGTGATCTTGTGGTGGAGCATAGAAGCAAACTCCATCGTTTTATTGTCAAACACATTGGAATGGGCACAGAAGCTGAGGAGCTGACCCAGCAAGCGTTTGTCGAAGCATGCGAAGCCTTTGAGACTTTTCGGGGACAGTCTGAAATATCCACTTGGCTGTATGGCATCGCAATGAATTTGGTGCGCAACTACCTCTCACGATCACCACGGCGACGGTTTGATTTTACTGACGAGTCAGAGTTGTTGGAGATTGCGGCAGAGAACTTAGGCCCTGACGATCAAGCAGAGCAAGTGCAATCCCTGCAATACCTGACAGAAGCCATGCGGGACTTGCCCGCACACATGCGCGAGGTACTGCTGATGATTGCGGTGGACGAGCTGAGCTATGAGCAAGCGTCGGTGCTGCTGTGCGTTCCGGTCGGTACCGTGCGCAGCCGACTCTCTAGAGCGCGCGTTGCATTGCGAGAAAAACTAGCGATCGCTGGCGTGGAGTTGGACTTTTAAATGGCCCCGCAATCACCGGCTCTGGTGCCAGTCAGCGCGCGATCATTACAGCGTTATTTGGACCAATATTCGTTGCTGCAACAACTGCGTTTTCGTATGCTGGAACTGTCCGATGCCCAAGCTGTGATCGAGCTGCGCGCACAGGTATTGGCACAACTGGCTCACCCGGATCAATATGTTGTCGAGCCAGATGAGGAGCAGTTTGTTGCAACACATCTGCACCTGCAGCCACAGCTGGATTCCTGGGGGGCCAGTATTGGAGTTTTTGATGGTTGCCGCTTGGTGGCTTACGCCATGCTAGGTATTCCTAGCAGCTCAGACCCAGAGAACCTGGCCCATCGCGTAGGTGCCCTTGTTACCTTGCCTGGGGCAGCAGCCCATTTGGCTAGTTGCATGGTTCTGCCCAATTACCAAGGACGTCATTTACAGCGCAATCTGCTCCATATTCGCAGCGCATTGGCTAAAGCATGGGGGCGCGACTGTTGTCTCGCCATGGTGTCATTGCACAACCACTCAAGTCGCCATAATTTGATGCGCGAGGGCTTATGTGTGAGCTGGATTGGAGAGATCGATGGACTGCGACGTCAATTGCTAGCCTGTAATCCAATTCAGCCCTGGGCATTTGATATGCGTGGTGCGCAGAAAGTATGTAGTCTTGATTGGCAGTCACAACAAAGCTTGTTGGAGGATGGCTGGTGGGGGGTAAGTAGCGAGCGCGAACCCCATGGCTCCAGCATATGGTTTGCACGCAAATTGTCCTAGCCTGTTTGAATTGGACGCATGTTGCGATTGAGAGGCGGCTTGATAATCCCCTCATAAACCATAGCCCTGAGAAGTAGCACTATGCGGCCATGGGCAGCCGTTGTTTAGGGGTTGATGCTGCCCAAGACCATGTTTGGGTGTTCGTGGGTATATTGCCATATCCACTGGGTAGCATAATCTCGCACCTCACCGAGGTTGCGCCAATGGTACTGTGGCAGCCATTCGTACAGAGATACTCCTTGGCTATTTTTTGGGCTTATTTGAATGTCATTTCCAACTCTGTCCGACAATTTTTTTGCGGCAACTCTGCCGCAACATAAATAAATTTCGTTTTCTTTGGAAAGTAAGAGGCGAGTTAATGCACGGCGTGCTTCTTTTTTGATATATCCCATCGGGTTAAATGGGACTCCGGCACGAATAATCCAATCTTTTCTTTTTGTGCATTTTTGAGATTCGGTAATTATTGTCTCTACTATGCTATAAGTTTCAAGGGTGGCTGTCTTATTGGATAATGATGTACTTGGATAAAGATTTTTAAGAACTTCTTTTATTTCAGATTGTTCCTTGTCAGCAATTTCATTCATGTAGCTATCCTTTTATTTTGATGCTATTTAAAATATATTTGAAATATTTGAGATCGATGTTTTGAATATTTCCAGCTATGATTACATCCGGTTTTTTATTGATTAATATGTAGAATCGATGTTGATTATTTTCACCAAAGGCGAAAAATTCCCCTCCATCAATTTGAGCATGAAAACGATATTCTTTGCTTTCTAATTTGTAGGTGGTAAGGTAGTCACAATAGCTGTCATCTGGTGCGGTAAACATTTTTTTGTAAAAAGATTGAATATTTTCGGCAATATTTGGATCTTCTTGGTAGTCGCCAGTTTTTTCAAAAATAATGATGCCTCGGAGCTCTGTTTTTTCATCTTTTGAAAAAATCAAGGAACCCTCTTCTGTGATGGATATGCTGGTGAAGCCAGATGGTATGCTTAATGAGGCAAGACTGGGGCCGACTGACAAAGAAATCCATGAATCCGTGTTAACGCTGTCTTGTGCATATCGTAAGGGTTCAAATTTTGGGGCTGAACATTGCGCATAGGTCGCACCGGTAAATGTGAAAAACAGCAAAGAAACGCAAGTCTGCTTGAAAATTTGATGGATTTTTATTTTCATGATGAGTGGTCGTTTCTGTAAAATTTTCTGATGGCTGATTTGAGCGTTAACTCTTAGTATCAGGATTTGTAGATTGCTAGCTTCAAAATCATGGAGCCGTGTCGTGGTCTAATGCATTGCACAGACTATCACAGTGAATAATTTTTTGATTAAGAAATGATCAATAAAAGTCAATGCGCGGCTGCAGTGTAATCGGGCAGTTGTTCTGGCTCTGGAATGGTTTGGCTGTTTTTTGTTTGTAATAGGCTCTTTGGGCAATGTGCCAAAGGCCTGAAATTGAGATGTAGGGTGGTGTAGCTCTGCTGCCCACGCAGATTGGATAACCTCAAAGTAGCCAATGGATTTTTCTATAATCGCTGGCATCATTGCATGTCTAAATGCAGCTGGTGTGGGCAGCTGAGCTACATCTGCCGGCATATCCGAATATTTGCTTTGGGTCGAATGCGTTTATCGGAAGTTGGCTCAATATGCAAGAAAAAAGCTCGTTAATCTGATTGAGATGTGTAATGAATATCATTCTTGAAAACAGCCAGCAAGTGGATTGCTATACAGATATGGCAGCAACATTTACCGCTATGCGCGTCAACCCCAGGCACTATGAATGGTTCGTCAGTGATGTTGAGACAAACGGATCGGTGCCGCTATTGAGTCAAGGCAATATATGGATTACAGGTGATGAGCTCGCTGATGTGCTGGAAGCACGCATCCAGTTCATTTGGGCTGTCTTCAGCGCATTCCCAGTTGGCATGCGGATCGCTGTTGAGAAGGCCCCTGTTGCGGACGGAAACCCTTCGTTTTGGCAGCAGCCAAAGCTGCTGCCTCAATTAACGGGCGCGTGCTTTGAAGTCGTGTGTTGGGACTCCTGTGCGACTATTCTGATTGGTGTCTCAGAGGCGCAGGCAGCTGCTTTCTCACGAACATACTTCGATGCAAAGCCTCTTTCATGTAGCGGGGATGGATTTTAAACACCCAATGGCTTTTTCAAAACGACGTGCACGGCCCCTTTCCAAGCGGCTGCTGGCGCGGGCATCAGAGCCGAGTTACCTAATGCCCCCATGTCTGCTTCGGTCGATTGCAGCGAAGATGGCGACTCCAATCAGCCAAAACCAGCCAGTCAGCGCTGCTATCGACCGATGGGGAATTCCTTTGAAAATATGGCGGTCTTGGCCAACCGATCAGCCCTGTGGCCACAAAATCAATTGGGTGTTGCGGAAGGTTGCAATCAGCGCGTTATCACTATCGCGCCGAACCTCAGCATCCCACACCTGGGTCGTTCGCCCTCTATGAACAGGGCGTGCTGTGCAGGTCACGGTACCTTCTCGAGCCGTGCCTAGCAGGTTGTTCTTGAGCTCCATGGTGGTGAATCCACTGGCGCCAGCTGGCAAGTTGCGAACGGTTCCATAGCCACAGCAGGTATCCGCTAGTGAAGTAACGGTTCCTGCATGCAAATAGCCGTTCCAGGCTCCCAAGGCACGCCGTACCTCTAGCGTGGCTACCACTTCATCGAGCTCGACTTTGATAAAGCATATACCCAGCAAGCCAGGCAGGTAATCCGCACCCGCAGCATTCCATTCTCCCAATGTGGCTGGAGTAGCAATGTTCATCATGATTCCTTTTGGCATGGGGGCACGCCTTCGGCATGCACAAAGTTGAATGCACGGCAGTCCGTGATGCTTCCTGATAACCCGAAGTTGGACTTTTTGCATTTTCTCTGTGATTGGCTTTGCGGATTGTCCGCAACGCGACTAAGGGCTCAAGCGCTTGAGGCAGCATCAGCGGCACAGAGGGGCAGCCCAGCTGCTGCACTGTGCAACTACACACAGAATAGCGTCGCGGGATTGTTCAGTGAGGTTGGCGGGCAGTAGTTGGCTTTGCCTGAAAATGGTATTGGGGCATTTACCCAACCAGTCCCAATTTTCGCGCAATGGCCACTGCCTGTGTTCGACTGCCTGTACCCAGTTTGCGGTTGATGTGGCGCAAATGGGTGCGTACGGTGCTGTCGCTGACGAATAACTTTTCTGCCATGGCGCTATTGGAATAGCCTTCGGCCAGCAACGTGAGGATGCGCAGCTCTTTGCGGGTCAGTTGCTCAAGTGCAGGGACGGCCTGGCTGTCTGGATTGTGGGTGGGGTCTTCGGGCAATGAGCCAAAGGCTTGTACCAGGCGATTGAGCGTTGCGGTTTGCAGTGGGTCGCTGGCCCACGGCAGGCGCAGCCTGTGTTCTGTGCCCATTTGTTGGCAGCGCTTGAGCCATTGGCCCATGGCCGGGCCTTCGTCCAACACCAGGCGCACATAGCCTTCGTGGGCGATGGTGGGCAGTATTTGGCCCAGCAGGGCTGCGGCGTCAGTTGGGCGCTGGCTGTTGGCCAAGGCCAGGCTGCGCAGCAATTGCAGCAGCAGTGTGCGGCGTTCGCGGCGCTGGGTGTGGGCGCGTTGGATTTCTGGGCCCAGCAGGGCCAGGGCCTGTTCTGGGCAGCCAAAATGCAGTTGCCAGCGGATTTCGGCCAATGCCGGGTATTCGGTTTCGTGGGCGAACCAGCGTTCGTGCGGCTCGCGCTCCCAGGTGGGGCCTTGCTGGGCTTGCTGCAAGGCTTGGCGTGCGGCATGGGCATTGCCTTGCCGCAAGTAGATGTGGGCGCGTTCCAGGTGGGCGGCGGCACACACGCGGGGGATTTGGCGGCGGTGGCCTAGAAATTCCAGCTCGATCAGCACGGCTTGCGCCAGGTCCACATCGCCTTGCTCAAACGCCATACGGGCGCGCATCGCGTAGCTGAGCACCATGTGGTCGGGCAAGCCCACTTCACGCGCTAACGGCAGGTAGACATTGAGCAATTGTTCAGCGCGCAGCCACTGCTGGCTTTCATAAACGGTGTAGGCATAAAACACGCCAGCCCAGGCATTGCCTTGCAGCTGGTTGCTGTGGCCTGCGTGGCTGGCGTCAACTGCCAGCCGGAAACGCGCAGCGGCTTGGCGTAGTCGGCCCGCTTGCAGGTCAAGCAAGCCTTCGGTGGCTTCGGTGTACATGTGCAAAAAGCGGCTGCCCTGCTGGCTGTGCGTGCGGGCGGTTTGCAGCAGCGCACGCGCCGCTGTGCTGCCTTGCAGCGTGTAGCTCAGATGCGCCATGGTTGTGAGCAAGGTGCCGGTGATGAAAGGTGTGCCCTGCGGCAAGGCACGCAGGCTGACGCGGCCCAATGCCAGCGCTTCCTGGTTGCGGTCTTGCATCAGCCGCAGCGTCGGCCACAGTGCGGCGGCGTGGGCTGTGAGTTCTGGGTGGCCGGGGTGCTGTTGCAGGGCAGCGCGTAGCAAGGTTTCGGCACGTGCTGGGCCGTGGCTTAAGCAGGTGGCCCAAACGGCTGCGGCGTGCAGGCGGGGGTGGGGCGCGAGCATGGCTTGGGGAATGCGCGTCAACCAGCGGGCCAGCAAGCGCATGCGGCCTTGTTGCAGAAAGTCGTCTACATGGCGCTCCAGCATGCGCAGTGCGCCTGCATGGTCTTGGGCTTCGAGTGCGTGGTCCATCGCGGCAACGGCCTGGCTATGCACTTCAAACCAGGCCGAGGCAGTGGCATGCAGGCGCTTGAATGCTTGGGGTTGCTGCGCTTGCAGTTGGGTGCGCAAGTAATCAGCCAGCAGGCTGTGGCTGCGCCAGCTGTCTTCTTCTTGTGTTTGCGGGCTGAGCAGCAAAGCCGAGTTTTGCAGCTGACTCAGCATTGCCTGGCAGTCAAGCTGCGGCAGCAATACCTGGCAGATTGCGGGCTGGAGTTGGCGCAGGATGCTGGTTGTGCGCAGAAACTCCTGCATGGCCGGGCTTTGGCCTTGCAGCACCTCTTCGGCCAAGTACTCGGCCATGGCCCGCTCTGAGCCGGAAAAACGCGCCACAAATTGCTCTGCATTGCTGCTGCGGGCCATCGCGATGCACGCCAACCGCAGGGCGGCAGCCCAGCCTTCGGTGCGTGCATGCAGTTCCTGCACGGTGGAAAAACTGGGCTCTTGCGGGCAAGCCATGCGCACAAAGGCCTGGGTTTCGCTGAGCGTCAAGCGCAGGTCATCGGCGTTCAGGCCAAGCAGCTGGCCCCGGCTGCGCAGGCGTGCCAGGCCCAGTTGCGGCAGGTTGCGTGTGGCAATGAACACGCGGCTATGCGGTGGCAGTTGCGCAATGATGGCGCGCACAATCCCCAGCACGGCGGGTTCATGCACATGTTCGAATTCGTCCAGAAACAGCGCAAATGGCGCGGCGGCCTGTTGCCAAGGCAGTGCGGCATCAAACACGGTGGCGTTGGGCACTGCGGCCAGGCCGATTTGGTTGGCCGCTTGCTCCAGGCACAGCGTGAAACGGGCCACGTCGTTGTCGCTGCGGTCAAGGTTCAGCCAGGCGCAGGCCAGGCCGGTTTGTTTCAGCTGTGCACGCGCTTGGTGCAGCAGCGTCGTTTTACCAAAGCCTGCCGGCGCATGCAGCAGCACCAGCTGGCCTGCGCTGGCTTGCAACTGCGCCTGCAAGGCCGTGCGTGGGAGGAGGGTGCTGTGCTCGGCTGGTGGGCTGTGTTTGGCGCTCAGGGGAGCGCTGCGTGCGTGGCCAGCAGCCAGTGCCGCCCGCCTTGCCAAGGTCGCGCTGTGGTAGAGGGCGGTGGATGGCTGCATGGTGTGAGCACTCCTTGTCGTTATCCTATTGCCTTGGCTCACAATGCCAAAGCACTGGCCACGCGCAAACGCTCGCGGCACTGGCTGACAATGCGCTCAATCAACTCAGCGCAGGTCGGTACGTCATCAATCAGGCCAATGACCTGACCGGCCCAGACCAGGCCCGCGTCCACGTCGCCGCTTTGCAGGGCACCACGGCCGCGCTGGCCTGCGACCAGCGGCTGGATATCGGCAAACGCGCAACCGCCGGGGCGGCGCTCCGTGGTGACAACTTCATTGGAAATGGCGTTTTTGAGCACGCGGCCGGTGTTGCGCATGGTGCGGAAAATCAGGTGGGTGTCGCACTCATTGGCATTGACCAGCGCTTGTTTGATGGCTGGGTGGATCGGCGCTTCTTGTGTAGCGCAAAAACGTGTGCCCATGTTGATGCCTTCGGCCCCCAATGCGAAAGCAGCTGCCATGCCCCGGCCATCGGCAATGCCGCCCGAGGCAACGATGGGAATGCGCAGGACGCGTGCCGCTGCAGGGACCAAGACCAGCGCACCCACATCGTCTTCGCCGGGATGGCCAGCGCACTCAAAACCGTCAATGCTGATCGCATCCACGCCGCTGCGCTCGGCTGAGAGTGCATGGCGCACGCTGGTGCATTTGTGCACGATCTTGACCTCGTGGCGCTTGAGCAGATCGATGAATTCCTTGGGGTTGTTGCCTGCTGTTTCTATGACTTTGACGCCGCCATCAATCACGGCTTGGATGTAGTCTGCATATGGCGGTGGCTTGACCGAGGGCAATATGGTCACATTCACGCCAAACGGCTGGTCAGTCATATTGCGGCAGCGCTGGATTTCAGCGGCCAGTGCGTCGGGCGTGGGCTGGGTCAGGGCTGTCAGCACGCCCAGCCCGCCTGCGTTGGAGACGGCAGCCGCCAGCTCGGCCGTGCCGACCCATTGCATGCCGCCTTGCATGATCGGGTAGCGGGTTTTCAAGAGATCGGTGATGCGTGTTTGCATGGTGTCATTTTGCTGCTGTTATTGGCCTTGAAACTGGGCTGGGCGTTTGTCTAAAAAGGCCGTGATGCCTTCTTTGAAGTCGGCCGTCGCTGCGCAGCGTACAAAGCCTTCGGCCTCTGCTTGCAAATGGTTGCTCAGGTCGTTGTGCAATGCGCGCCGCACCAGGCGTTTGAGCTGGCCCAGTGCGACAGTGGGGCCGTTGGCAAAGCGCTCGGCCACTTGTTGGCTAAACGCTTCTAGCCCATCAGCTGGCAGTACGCGGTTGACCAGGCCCAGGCGCAGGGCTTCTTCGGCATTGATGGGTTCTGCCATCAGCACAATCTCCATGGCTTTGCGCAGCCCCACCATATGGGCCAGGCCCCAGGTGGTCGAGCAGTCGCTGCTGGCACCTATCAACGGGTAGGCAATTGCCAGCTTGGTGTTGTCGGCCGCAAAGACCAGGTCACAGCCAAGCATGACACCCAGGCCTCCGCCAGCGACTGCACCTTGCACGCTGGCAATGACGGGCACCGGCAGTTGCGCGAGCAGCTCCAGGCCGCCATGCATGCCGCTGATGAGTTCGTGCGCGACTGCTGTCGGGTCGCCTTGCATGGCGCCCAGGTCGCCACCGGCCATAAAGGCGCGGCCTGCAGCCGTGATGCGCACCACGCGCACTTGCGCATCGGCACATATGTCCTGGCAGGCCTGGTGAAAGGCTTTGGCAGTGGCCACATCAATGGCGTTGAGTGCCTCGGGGCGGTTGAAGCGGATATGCGCAATGCCGCCATC
This sequence comes from Lampropedia aestuarii, assembly GCF_004803635.1. Classification (GTDB taxonomy): domain Bacteria; phylum Pseudomonadota; class Gammaproteobacteria; order Burkholderiales; family Burkholderiaceae_C; genus Lampropedia; species Lampropedia aestuarii. Next base: position 47,332 of record NZ_SSWX01000022.1, read on the forward strand.
GCGCCACCACAGCACAGGGCCGTTGGGGTCGACAGTTGGGGGATAGCTTGTCATGGGGTGTCCTTGAATGTGTTGCTTCGGTGGTTGGAGTCAGCAGGTTTGAAGCCATGGTGCGTGGCGCAACGGGCGGCTTGGTGGTGCGCCAGTGGGTTGAAGCAATAATCTGCGTTCGTGCCCAAACGGCCCTTGGTAGGGTGTTTCAGCAGCTCAATCACCGCGCTTGGGCACTCGCTCCGGTGGGCCAGGTCTTGCCATGGCTGGTTCAGTGCAAGCACTCCGTGGTCCAGCAATGTGCGCAACTGGCGCGGCAGGCCCAATTGTTTGTCGCTGCATTGGAAATCCATGGTGTGTCCTTGTGCGAGCAATTGGCTGGCATGCTTATTGAGGCTAAGCGCCGCAAATCGCATCCAAACCACGGCGTGCAAATGCGCGGCTGAGCGGGCCAACCTCGGCGGCGTTGTCCGAGCTGGCATTGCCACTGCGGGCGCGGGCGGCAATGCCTTCAAAAATGACGGCCCAGCGCATCAGCGCAAAGGCGGTGTGGAAGGTGCTGGCGCGTTGGCCGTGCTGGGCCTTGGCGTAATAACGCGCCAGGTAGTGCGCTTCATCAGGGATGCCCAGCGCCTGCCAGTCCAAGCCCAAAATGCCGCCGTATTCCTCGGGCGTGGTGCGCCAGGCGCTGGTGTTGAAGGCCACATCGGCCAGCGGATTGCCCAGCGTGGACAGCTCCCAGTCCAGTACCGCGACCACGCGGGGCTCGGTGGGGTGAAACAGCAGGTTGTTGAGCTTGAAGTCACCATGGGCAATTGTGGTGATGTCGTCTGGCGGCTGGTGCGTATCCAGCCATTGCAGCAACTGGGCAATATCGCCACCTTCAGTACCGGCTTGGCGGGACATCTCCCATTGCTGGCGCCAGCGGCGCAACTGGCGGGCAAAAAAACCATCGTGCTTGCCAAAGTCGGCCAGTCCTGCGGCGCGCCAATCGACGTTGTGCAACTGCGCCATCGTGTCGGCCATGGCGAAATAAATCGCCTGTCGCTCAGCCGGCGCCATGCCGGGCAAGCTGGCGTCGTTGAACACACGGCCGGGCACTTTGTCCATCAGGTAAAAGGCGGTGCCCAGCACGTCGGGCTCAGCGTGGTAGAGCACCATGTTGGGCACAGGCAAGCCTGTTCCATCGAGCGCTTGCATTACGCGGTATTCGCGCTCGATCGCGTGGGCGGAAGGCAGCAGCGGCCCGGCTGGCTTTTTGCGCAGCACCATGCTGCGGTTGTCAAAGTGCACAAAATAGGTGGGGTTCGATTGCCCGCCAGCAATTTTCTCCAGCCGCATTGCGCCTTCGAGGCCTGGCACATGCTGCTGTAAAAATTGCTTTAACCGAGGCGCGGAGAATGCATTGGATGCCATGCCGCCCCCTTCAGGTGATGGCACGCGTTGCGTCGCGCTTGATCGAGAGAATGCCCATTAAGCCCACCGCCGCCGCCGCGATGACAAACAGCGCTGGCGAGAGCTTGTTGCCGGTCAACTGCACCAACTGCACCGCCACATAGGGGGCAGTGCCGCCGGCAATGATTACGCCAAAATTCCAGCCACTGGCCACGCCCGTGTAGCGGTACTGCGGCTCAAACAGCAAAGGCAGTAAGGTGTAGGCGCTGACCTGGGTCGCCACGGTATTGAGCATCAAGACGATGTAGGCAAGAGTGGCAATGGCCAGGCCCTGGTCCATCAAGGCCATCATCGGTACAGTCAGCACGATGTAGCCAATCAGGCCGATCAGCATCAGCTTGCGCAGGCCAATGCGGTCACCGATATAACCGCCCAGCGGCATCAAAATAGCCGAGATGCCAATGGCCAAGGTGGCAATCCAGTACACGCTGCTGCGCGGGTAGCCCAGCTGCGTGATCAGGTGGATACTCATATAGGTCAGGCCAATATAGGCCGTGCCATTCGTGGCGGCGCTGATCGCGGTCGATTGCAGCAAGGCCTTGGGTTGCTTGCGAAACAGCTCGCCTATGGGCGAATGCTCTTTTTTCTTGGTCTCGTTCTGGTAGGTTTCCTTGACGCGGGTGCGGGCCCAAATGCACAGCAAGGTCAGCGGAAAGGCCAGCAAGAAGGGAATGCGCCAGCCCCAGCTGCTCATTTGCTCGGGCGTGGTCAGCATGCTGACGGTGCCGGCCACGGCTGCTGCCAGGGCAAAACCGCCGGTCGAGCCCATCGGTGTGAATGCACCAAACGTGGCCTTGAGATGCTTGGGGGTCGATTCAGAGATGAACGTGGCAGAGCCTCCCACTTCGCCCCCGGCTGAAAAGCCCTGCAGCAAGCGCACCAGCACCAGCAAACCAGTGGCCCAGTAACCTGCTTGCTCAAATGTGGGCAAAACCCCCATCAAGGTACTGCCAACGCCCATGCACACCAAGGTGCCCAGCAAGGCATTTTTGCGGCCGTATTTGTCACCAATATGGCCAAATACAATGCCGCCCAGCGGCCGTATCACGTAGGCCGTACCAAATACCGCCAGCGCGGCCAGCAGCGATACCGTGGGGTCGCCACTGGGGAAGAACAAGGGGGCTATCACCACGGCCATATAGCCGTACAGGCTGAAGTCGTAGTATTCAATCAGGGTGCCGACAAAGCCCGAGGTGGCGGCGCGTTTGGTGTCGGCAGAGGCGGGGGCTGGGCTGCTCGCATAAGACTCGCTGTGAGAGGCCGTGGGCGCAATGCTGGTCGTCATAGGTATCCTCTGGTGGTGCGTGCTTGTGTCTGGTCTGCAAGCACAGTTTTTAGGCAAAGCTAGCGCCTCACCAGGGCCTGATTCATGAAGAATTCAGGCCTTGGTGTGGCTGCACGAGGGGGAGTCGCTGGGGTGTGCGCCGCTTTATCGCAGGCTGCGGCGCAGGATTTTTCCGGTCACGGTTTTGGGCAACTCGTCAACGATGCTGACGATGCGCGGGTATTTGTAGGCTGCCATCTGGGCCTTGCAATGGGCCATCAAGTCCTCAGGGCTCACGTCTGCGCCGGGTTTGAGCGACACCACGGCCTTGACGGTTTCGCCCCGGTAATCATCGGGCACACCAATCACCGCTGCCTCGCGCACGGCCGGGTGGCTGTAGAGCACGTCTTCCACTTCACGCGGCCAGACCTTGTAGCCGCCGGCATTGATCATGTCTTTCTTGCGATCGACTAAGTAAAACCAGCCATCGCCATCCATAAAGCCCACATCGCCGGTGCGCAGCCGCCCATCGGGGATGGCAGCCGTTGTGGCGTCGGGCATATTCCAGTAGCCGCGCATCACTTGCGGGCCACGGTCGACAATCTCGCCTACCTCGCCTAGTGTTGCGGCCTGGCCTTCGTCATTGAGAATCCAGACCGTGGTGTTGAACACCGGCACGCCAATCGACAAGGCACCCGAATGCGGGTCCACCGGTGCGCGCTTGCCTAGCGGCACCAGGTGCGTGGGCGAGGCGGTTTCGGTCATGCCAAAGGCGTTATGGATGTACTGGCCAGAGAATTTTTCAAACTCGGCATTGGTGGCCGGTGAAATCGGTGCGCCACCGGAGTAAATCGCCCTGAAGCTGGCAAAGTCGTCCTTGCGCGCCTGCGGTGTGTTCATCAGGCTGATGAAGGCCGTGATCGCGCCAATCGTGAAGGTCGGGCGGTGCATGCGCAATGTGTCGAGCATGCTCTCGGGCTGAAAGCGATGCGCCAAAATCAACGGGCAACCCACTAACATGGCCAGCGACAAATGCGCAACCGAGCCCGTGATATGGAACAGCGGCGCCAGACCCAGAATGCGGTCTTGCGGCGTCAAGCCCAGCCAGTCGCGGTAGGTTTGGGCATTGAAGGCGAGGTTGCCATGCGTATTCATGGCCCCTTTGGGGTTGCCGGTGGTGCCCGAGGTGTAGGTCAGTAAGGCCACATCGTCAGCGCCCAGTGTTGGCCTTGGCAGTGTGGTATCAACGGGTGTGTCGATGAGGTGCTGCAAGTCCAGCACACCATCGGGAGCACTCAGGCGCTCGCCCAGTGCAAACACGCGGGCATCATCCAGGCTTTGGCCATCGCGGGCCGCGCAAGTGATGACGGTGGCCACTTGCGGGGTGTCGTTGGCGATCACATCGCGGGCCACATCCAGGTACAACTGGTCCAGGCACAGCAGCGCGGTGGCGCCTGAGTCTTGCAGCACATGGCGCAGTTCGCGGGCCTTGTTCATTGGGTTGATGCAAACGCCAATCGCACCCAGCTTCCAGGCGGCCAGCAGGCCAATTACAAACGCCGGGTTGTTTTGCGTATACAACCCCAGCCGGTCACCCGCACCAAAGCCCCGGCTATGCAGTGCGACGGCCAGCCGCTGTGCGGCCTGGTCCAGGCCTTGTTGGCTTAGCTTGCCATCAAAGTACAGCAAGGCCGTGGCCTCGGGGTCGCGCTGCAAGCTCGCTTCAAAGGCCGCCAGCATATGGCTGAATTGCGGGGTGATTTCTGCTGGCTGCTTGGGGGGGTACAAGGCCAGCCAGGGTTTTTGTTCGTACAAACTGCTGGCGTTCATTTGATCACCACTGGGTTAACGGGCGAGCCAGACGCACGGTGGATTTTCAAGGGCGCTGCCACGTACAAGAAGGCGTATTGCCCGTCTTTGGCGCAGCTTTCGGCCAGGCGCTCCAGGTCGCAAATCTCGGTCAATGTCACGCCCAGGTTGCGCATCAAGGCACAGTGCAAGGGCAGGGCCACGCCAGTGGCGGGGTCGTAGGTGACCTCGTTGGCAATCGTGTCGGTGACCAGGTTGGGGATTTGTTTGTCATGGAACCACTGCACCAGCTCTTTGGAGAAGCACAGCCCAGGCTCGCAAAAGTCGGTGTAGAAGGTCTTCGGATCTTCAAAGAACCGCGCGAGGAAATTGGTGCGCACAATCAGAATATCGCTGGGCTCAATCGTGATGCCCTGGGCCTTGGCGCAGGCCTCCAGGTCTTCGTGCGTGAAGGTCTCGGCCTTGTCCAGGCTGGTTTTGCCACGGTGGCGCGCCATGTCCAGCAGCACGCCGCGCCCGACAATGCCGCGCTCGCCCAGCGGCTCAACGCTGGCTTTGTCCAGGCCACCAACGGTGGTGCGGGCGTCGTAGCCATTCCAGATTTTGCCGTCATACCATACATGACCAAGCGCATCGTACTGGGTGGAGCCTTGCAGGAAGGCATCGATCTTGTCATCGGCATAGTGCAGGCCGCCGGGAAACTGCGGTGCATCGTCGGTATCCCAGGTGGATTCGTCCATCACCATCGAGCGCACCGCCGGTTCGCGGCCCGGCCAGACCGGGTCGCCCTTGGGGTCACCAATCAGGCGCTGCAAGGTAATCACCTCGCCCTTGCGGATGTGCTTGACACCGCGCAGCACCTGCTCGGGCGTCAGGTAGTTCAGCGAGCCGACTTCATCGTCTGGGCCCCAGCGGCCCCAGTTGTTGGGCGTGTCTTTGAGGAATTCGGCCATGGCCGGTACATCGTGCTCGTGGTGGTGGTGTCCCATGTTTGTCTCCTTGCGTTATGAATTGGAATTCCGAAAGTGACGCTGCGTTGGGAGCAGTGCAGTACGCTGGCCTTCGCCTGTATGGCTGCATTGGCACTTGGTCAGCGCGCTCGCCCATGTCCCTGACGCATGCCTATGGTCAGCGATAAATGCCCAAACCCGCCCCCCCAAATAGGGTGGGTGGGGTTTTCCTGATGGGGGGTAGGCACGTGTGTGACACCCAGCCAGGTGGGTGCGGCTGGACTGGGGCGTGTTAGCCGCCCTTAGATCGTAAACACGTTCTTAGCGCAGTGCCAGTTTATGCTCGGCGCTGGGCAGGCCCACGCCCAGTTCGCGGGCCACGACAATGGCCTCGTTGCGGCTGAACACGCTGAGCTTGGTGTAAATGTTTTTCAAATGCCATTTGATGGTCTCGGGTGAGACCCCGAGCGCCTGGGCAATGCGTTTATTGGGCAAGGCATTGGCCAGCAGGCTGAGGATTTGCAGCTCCCGCTCGCTCAATGCATCGGCTGGCAGCCGCGGCGCAGCGGCGCTGTGTGTCAGGCTGGCCTGCTCTTCATCGGCCAGTTTGAGCAGCCGGGCGGCGTAAAAGCCCAAAATAGGGTGGTTTTTGCTGCGGCTTGCGTGCACTTGGCGCAGCAGTTGCAGGCTGGCTTCGTCCAGGTCCAGCACGCTGCGCACCATGTCGCTGGCTTGGGCTTGCTCCAGAATCTGCAGGGCCAGGTCTTCGGCAGCGCTGTCCTGGCCGGCGCGTTGCAAGGCCAGCGCGGGCAGTGCGATGGCGCTGATCTGCAGGCGCCTAGCCAGTTGCGGGCTGGCTGCCAGCGCCTGCAGTTGCCGCAGCGCAGCTGGATCATGGCGCTGGTGTTGGTGGGCTTGCCACTGCGCCTGTGCCAAGGTGGCGTAATGGCTGATTTTCTCGGCCGCGTGGTGCTGCTTGTCTGCTGCGCGCTGGGCCAGCGCCACCAGCGTAACCAGGCAGCCGTGGTTTTGTTCAGAGAGCGCATGTTCACGCAGGCTCAGCTGGAATTGCTCGTACAACAAGATCGCAGTGATGCGCAGCATCTTGCGGCTGCTGACCGCGTTTTCGAGCCGTACCAACACTTCCTGGGCTTCGGCCAGGTTGTGATCCAGCGCCAATAGGCGGCTGCGTGCCAAGGTGGCGCTCAGGCGGGCATCGGGCAGCGCGACCTTGTCGATCGCGTCGCCATAGCGCTCCAGCAGCTCGCGCAGGCCTTGCAGGTCGTTGATTTCGTAGAGCACCTCGCACAGCAGGCCGGCAGCATTGCATGCGGCTTCGCAGTGGCTGCCCAAGGCTGCCTCGGCCTTGCTCAAGGCCGCGCGCAGCGTGGCTTCGGCCTGGCGGTAGTGGCCTTCGTGCAGGTGTGTCATGCCCAGCAGCGCCAGGCTCATCATGTTGCCAAACGATGAGTCTTGCAGCGGGCTGCCGTCTTCGCGGTACTGGCCGGGACCGAGCAGGTATTCGCGCGCCTGGGCCGGGGTGCCCTGGTGCGAGAAATACCAGCCCAGCAAATTGCGCCGCCCGCCTTGCAGCACGGCATCGCTTTGGCTGCGCATGTGCAGCATGTGCGGCAGCAGCTGCTGCGCGCGGCTGAAATCATCGGTTTGCAAGGCCAGCGAAAATTGCAGCATGCAGGCATGGGCTTGTTCTGGGCTGGTTTGCGGCAGTGCGCTGCGCCCGCGCTGTGGATGTTGCAGCTGGTGCTGTAAATGGTGTTCGAGTCGGTCAATGCTTTCCTGGCAAGCATCGAACTGGCGGTAACACAGCTGGCTCCAGCCCAGCCACAGCGTCAGTGAATCGCGTTTTTTCAGGTACGAGCGCGGGATTTCGGCCACCGCGCGCACCAGGCGCTGCAGCTCGCCGTTCAAAAACAGCTCGCGTGCATGTCGCTCAATCCAGTCGGTTGCCTGGTCGATCTCGCCAGCAGCCACCAGCAATTGCACAGCATCGCGCAGCATGCCTTTCTCGCCAAACCAGTTGCCCAGGCGTATGCGGGTGGTGCGCTGCAACTCTTTGGGCGCTTGTTCAAACCGCTCTAGCAACAACTCGCGAAACAAGGGGTGAAAGCGCCACCAGCCGGCTCGTGGCTCGTCCATCGGCATGATGAACATGCGCTGTGCTTCGAGCAGGCCCATCAAATCCTGGCCGGCGCTGGGGCCCAGCATCGCAACCACCAGCGCTTCGTTGAAATGGTGCACTGGTGACAAGCGCAGCAGGCCGTGCAGGCGTTCTGGCGCCAGATGGTGCAGCACCTCGCGGTTGAAATAGGCGACGAAATCATGGGCGTTTTTGACCGGCTCGTGCCAATGCGTGCGCTTGGGCTGGGCTTGCATGCCCAGCACAAACAGCTGTAGACCGGCAGCCCAGCCATCGGTGAGTTGGTGGAGTCGATGAACCGCCTCGGGTGCAAGCGCAGGCAGGCGCTGGCGGGCGAATTCCTGGGTGTCCTGCAGCGAAAAGCGCAGGTCTTGCACATCCAGCTCATGCAACTGGCTGGCTGCGCGCAGCCGCTCAAGTTGCAGTGGGGGCACCTGGCGCGAGATCAGCAGCAGATGCAAATTGGGTGGCGCGTAGTCCAGCAAGGTTTGCACCATTGCATGGGCCTGGTGCGCGCGGATGTTTTGGTAGTCGTCAATCACCATCAGCGTGTCGCGGCCATGGCGTTCAATGCTGCGAATCAGAGAAATGGCCAGTGTGCTGGAGAGCAAAAACTGCCCATCGCGGTTGTAGAGCAGATGCAGCTCCTGGCAAATCTCGGGGGTGATCGCATCAAACGCGGCAAAAAGCGCATCCATCAGCGCTTCGGGCTCGTCATCGGGTTGGGCCGACATCCAGGCCACATCAAAACCTTGGCTGAACAAGCGGCTGCGCCATTGCAGCGCCAACGTTGTTTTGCCGCTGCCGGCCGGGCCTAGCAATACATGGCAGCTTTTGTGGCGATTGGCTTGCCAGGCGTGCAGCACATCGGCACGCTCGACCAGGTCATGGGCCAAGCGGGGTGGCTGGTTACGGGGAGGGGGCGAAGAGGCCATGGTGGGCGTTGTCTCGGCGCGTTGCGTGGAGATCGTAAACACGTTCTTAGAACGTCAACAGGTTTTTTTGGGTAGCGCCGCAAGCTGCATGTGCGGGCTCGGGCAGTCTAGCAGCCATGCACGGCAGCTGACAACACAGGAAACTACGCATCGCTGCAGCCGATGTGACTGCGGCGCAGTGCCCTTGCTCAAGGTTTTTGGGCTGCCTGGTTATGGTGCAGGATGCGGCGTATTGCAGTAGTGGCCTCGGCTGCTTCCTGCACATCATGGCCGCGATGCACAATTGCCTCCGGCAGCGCGCCTGCCAGGCATGCACTGCGGGTAGAGCATTTCACTCCAGACCACGGCGTCAGAGAGGCGGCTGCGCGGCAAACACCGCAGTCGGGCTATCTGCCCGGCGAGGATTTTTAACAAGGCAGCGTGCCTTTTGTGCCTTGCACGACTGCGTCGAGACTTTGAACAGGCTCTAAGATATTCAAAGGGGCTCAATCGCGGTTTGCTGCTTGCGGCATTTCTTGGCGAATGGCGTGCGAGAAATCTTCGCCCAGCTCGGCGCTGCGCAGGGCGCGGGCGTTGATATGACCCAGTGACTGCAAATCTGCAAATGAGTAGTCTGGCACCAAGGCGCCTTGGTCATACGCGTAGTGCGCGAAGTGGCCCGATAGCAGCAGCCGGTAATCCGGGCGCAGCGTGGGCGCGATTTGCCTGGCCAGTTCAAACACGATCGTTGTGCAGTTGCTGGTCAAGGTGTTGTAGAAATCGGGCGCATCATGGAGCGCTTGCGCAGCTTCTAAGTAGCCGAGAAATACCGCACGCAATTGCGCTGGCGGCAGGTTCAGGCTGTACAGGTAGACCTGTTCGCCACGTGCATTGCTGCGGGTTTGGATGATGTCACGCTCATCGGCGGCCACCAGAATTTGTTCGTACTGGCGAAAGAAGCCGCGCACGGCAGAAAACGCCTCACCCCGCTCTTTGCGAATTTCCAGCGAAAACACGATGCGCTGCCCATCGTCGAAACCGAAAGACACCAGCGTGTGCGCGATGTGCGGGCCCATCCAGTACGACAAGACCAGGTCGGCCGATTGCAGGCGGCGCAGATCGTAGCTGCGGCTCTCCCAGCGGGGGGTGTAATCGGTTTCACTGCGCCATTCGAAGTTGCGCACCTGGTGCAGCGTGACCCTGTCGCCATCGATTTCGGCCTGCAGCAAATGCGCGACATCGTCGGCCCATAGGCGCTCGTGCGAAGGCGTGATGCTGTGCCACCACACCAGCAGAGCGACGCAGCACACCGCAAACGCCTGGCCCAAACGCCTGCGCCAGTGGCGCTGCTGGCCCCGTGCGACTTGGTAGACACAAGCTGCGCCCAAGATGACCCATGCAGTCACGCAAGGAATACGCCAGAGCGCCTCTGGCAGGCGAAACCACAGAGCGCAAGCACCCCAGAGCGTCAACAGCAGTACAACCAGCGCCGCTGTGCTGCGCAATGCCAGCGATAAACCCCTGCGGGTTGGCTGCTGCTGTGCAAGCTGTTCAGTGGCTGGTGGCTTCATGCGTTGGGCTGCAGTGCGTTTGCAGTTTCGAACGCGTTGTGGGCAGGCAGCAATATTTCGGTTAGCAACGACAGCAAAATGTCTTCTTTGCTTTTGAAATGCGCATGCAAGCCCGTTTGTGACGGTTCGGCGCGCTGCGCAATTGTCGTGGTGCTGGCGCCTTCCAAGCCGCGTGCGCCAAACTTGACCAGAGCCTCGACCAGAGCCGCTGCCAAAATCCGGTGTTTGTGCTGTGCGCGGGACAAGCGCACCCGCTTGCGGGCTTCAGTGTGGGATTCAAGGTTTGGCATGTCCGACTTCTTGCGCTTGGCGCGGCAGTCGCCGCTGTTGTTGCACAGCACTGGGCGCGGTATTGGGCGGTCTGTTCATGGGCCTGTGCGCGCACTGCAATGGCAATGGTGTTTGCGGCACGCATGGCAATGCCACTGGGTATTGCAAGCCTTTGGGTGATCGCAGTTTTGCGCAATTGTAAAGCCATCCAAGCTGTGCATGAATCCCATTGAATGGGCCATTTTTACGCATCAATAGGCTTGAATGAGCCAGGAATTTTAACGATAGATCTATTGTTGGGAGGGCAAGACTGGCTTGTTAATTCACAAAAATATATATTTACACGGCTTTCTGATATGCGCCAGTTGCCCATTTTTGCTGCATTAGAGCGTGCCCACCAGCGGTGGCTGACCGTTTCAGCCGCGTTGCTGACCGCTTGCGCTCCTGCGCCGATCCGCAGTTGTTGGAGCTGATTGGGCAAGCGGGCTGTAGCCGTGTACCGGGCGATAGCATTATTGATAGGGCAGGGGGCGCTCAAGCAAACGGGTAGTAACGCCCGCCATTGTTGGCCATGCTGCGCATGGCCTCGGTCGCCTGGTAGGCTGCGCCCAGGTGTGCGTAGTGGGCGCAGCGTTCCACCACCTGCGCCAGACCCAGCCAGTCTGCGTACTGCAGCGGGCCACCGGCATAGGCTGGAAAGCCCAGGCCTAAGCGCAAAGCGGTATCCAGTTCGGCAGCAGTGCCGACAATACCTTCCTCCAGCGCGTGGGCGGACTCGACCAGCATCGGCAGCATCATGCGCTCGACAATTTCCTGCTGCGTGAAATCACGCTGGCCGTTGGGCTGGATGCTGGCCAACAGCGCCTTGGTATCGCCCGCTTCGGTGCGCTGCGGCTTGCCGCGTGGGTCGGTTTCGTAACGGTAAAAGCCTATGCCGTTTTTCTGGCCGTAGCGCTTGTGGGCCGCCATCAGACGCAAGGCATCATGCTCTAGATGCGGCATGCGCTCGGGGTAGCCTGCCGAGATCACATCGCTGACGTGGCTGCCGGTGTCCATGCCCACCACATCTTCCAAATAAGCCGGGCCCATTGGCCAGCCAAAGGCTTCCATTGCGGCGTCGACCTGCTGAAAATCTGCGCCGTCATTGACCAGCTGTAAAAAACCGCGCATATAAGCGGTCAGAATGCGGTTGACCAAAAAACCGGGGCAGTCTTTGACGACAATCGGTGTCTTTTTCATCTTCACCGCATAGCCCACGGCTGCTGCCACGGCTGCCTCGCTGGTGTGGCTGCCGCGCACAATCTCGACCAACGGCATCATCGGCACCGGGTTGAAGAAATGCATGCCCACCAAATTGTGTGGCCGCTGCAGCGGCGCGCCAATGTCGTCAATGCGCAGGCTGGAGGTGTTGGACGCAATGATGGTGTTAGGTGCCAGTTGTGGCTCCAGTTGCGCCAGTACCTGTTGCTTGACTTCGAGCTTTTCGACAATTGCTTCGATCACGCAGTCCACCGCATCAAAACCGCTGCGGTCCAGCTGCGGGGTAATGTTGGCCAGTACCTGGCTGGCTTGCTCAGCTGCCAAACGGCCTGATAGCACTTGCTTGTCCAGCAGTTTTTTTGCTTCGGCCACGCCTTGGTCCAAGGCCGCTTGGGCGATGTCATTCAAGCGCACAGGCACGCCATTGCGCGCACTGACAAAAGCAATGCCGCCGCCCATGATGCCAGCGCCCAGCACGGCCGCTTGTTGAATTGCACGGTCTTTACCAGCCTGGCGTTGGGTGATTTTTTTCAGCGTCTGGCCATTCAAAAAGGCCTGCACCAAAGACGCGGTGGCCTGGCTTTTGGCCAGCTCACCAAACACGCGGTGTTCTTCGGCCAGCGCTTGCTCGCGTGGCAGCGGCGCGGCTTTGGCCATCATCTCCAAGGCGGCCAGTGCCGCAGGCAAATGGCGCTTGGCTTGACTTTTGGCTGCTTTGAGCAAGGCCTGGGCGGGGGCAGAGTCTGCATCCCAGGGCTTGGCTGCTTGGCGCTTTTGCGCTTGTCTGGCCTGCCAGTCCACCTCGCCTTGCACGGCTTTTTTCAGCAAATCCAGCGCATGTTCACGCAATTGGGCCAGCGGCACTACCGCATCGACAGCGCCCAACTCCAAGGCTTTGGCGGCGTTGACAGGTGCGCCGCCGGTCACCCATTCAATCGCATGGTGCGTGCCAATCACCCGCGACAAGCGCACCGTGCCGCCCAGGCCGGGGTAAATGCCCAAATTGACCTCCGGCACGCCAATTTGGGCCGAGTCGGCCATTACCCGCAAGCTGGCCAGCAGCGCGATTTCCAGGCCACCACCGAGCGCATAGCCGTTGATGGCGACCACGGTCGGAATGGGCAAATCTTCAAACCGCATGCCAATGCGGTTGTCAGCCGCCACCCACTCGGTGATGTGCGCTGCACTGTGCTGGAAACGCGCACCAAACTCGGTGATATCGGCCCCGACAATGAACACATCCTTGTCACTGCTGACCAGCACACCACGCACGGACGTGTCTTTTTCCAGCAGGCCCAGAACGTGTTCAAACTCTTGCATCGTGCGTGTGTCGAGTTTGTTGATCGCTTGTTCCTGGCGTGCGAATACCAGCTCTACGAGTCCTTCGCCCAGGGGTTTTAGTTGGATGCTTTTTCCTGTGAACATGCGTTGCTCCTTGTCTTTACCGGTAGTAGTGGCAAGCCGGTGCGGCATTGCCGATGGGGCCACTGTAGGGAATTGGAGAGGGAGTGACTATCGTCTGAAGAGACGAAATGCGCGCATGCATGTGATGGAGGGCTGATTGGCGGCATATGCAGTTGTTTGTTTTGACGGTATACCGGTTGAGGCGCAGGCCGTTGTTGCGGTTGTTCAATTGAGATCAAAAGCAAGGAAAAGTAGCTAATCACACAATTGGTGTGCTGCAAACTCTCAAATTGATGGCGGTGCACTAGTGTCCGAATGACTCTCTTAACCTTGCCACTTTACGCAGAATCAGGGCTATCAGGAGTGACGCACTCCTGCTGCAACCCGCAGATTTAGCCAGTGTGGTTTAGCTAAGACTGGTAAATACAAAGCCGATCTCTGATCTGAGCAAAAAGGTTTTCGCCACTTTGCTTAAACACCCACCGTGGCTGATTAGTGCTTGTTCGATGGCCGATTCAGTATTGATAGATTTTCCGCTTGGCTCTGATGCTAGTCCAGCAACACTCTGATATGGCAATCAAAGACTAAGGCCAATAAGTCCAGCCATACTTGCATGCTCATACTCGGCATAGATCCTTCGCCCAGAGTTCATCTGGTGCCTTTGCTACCGATGGCAAAGCTTAAATGCGGGTCCTAAACTGTGAGGTCTAACGCGATCGGTCTGCGCACACAAGCGATTGAAAATCAAAGTAAGAATGGTAAGTCACTCGTTGTTTAAGTTGCGTTCGGTATCAGGTTTGGCCGTAAAACACTTCAAAAATCCAACGTGAACACTGGGTTTTTGCAGCACTGTGATCTGCACTTTTAGGGTGCAACGTTTGGCCTTGGCCTGTGCAAATAAATTCTTGAAATTCCTGTATTTTGTACAGTTTTTTCCTTGAGTGAATGAAAATTATTTTAGTTGCTGCAAGTAATTGCATAAAAGTGAGTGCAATGTTGATTTATTCGCAACAGTTGACATGCGTTGAAAATATTTTAAAGTGCCAATTCTTCATTCTTTTTTAACCACCAATAGGGAGTAAAGATGGCATCGTTACAAGACTTTTTTATCAAAATTGACGGCATCAGCGGCGAGTCCAAGGATTCCAAGCATGCAGGCTGGATCGACGTGCTGTCGTTCAGCTATGGCGTTTCTCAGTCCAGCTCCAGCTTTACTGGCGGTGGCGCAGGCGTTGGTAAAGCCTCCTTTGATGCGCTGGTGTTCGAGCACTATGCCGACAAAGCCACTCCCAATCTGATGCAGTACTGCGCCTCGGGTAAGCACATTGGCGAAGTTAAACTCGAAGCGGCCAAAGTGGGCGACGGCTCACAGGTGTATTTCATCATCACTTTGACCGATGCTATCATCACCCACGCTGGCCCATCGGGCTCGACCGACGATGCGCGAGTCAAAGAAACTGTTGGCATTTCCTACGCCAAGATCAAGGTAGAAGTCAAAGAGCAAAACGCTAATGGCTCGCTGGGCGCAGCCACAACCGGTGGTTGGGACGTCAAGCAAAACGTCCAGGCCTGATGCTTGTTACCATGCTGAAGCCTGATAGATCTGTGCGGCTTGGGTCTGAGGGCACGGCGCATGCCGTGTAAATGGCCGTTGCATTGGTCTTGTTGACTTTATGCGGCCCTTGCCTCCGTGGTGGAGTGCAGGGGCTTTGTGCATGCAAATTACCAGTGAGAAAGAGGGAGCTCGTAATGAATCGCTTTTTAGTGGCCCACACGCCGTTGGGGCAAGACTTATGGGCCTATAGCCTCAAAGGCCGAGAAGCACTGAGCAGTTTGTACGAATTCACCGTCGGTTTTAAAAGCAAAGACGCCAACATCGATTGTCAGGCTTTGATTGGCGAGGTTGCCGGTATTGAGCTCGAAGCCCAAAACGGTGTGCGGCGCTACTTTAGCGGCCAGATGGTGCGTTTTGCAGCCTTGGGCAAGCGCGGCAAACACTGGTTGTATGAAGCCAAGCTGGCGCCCAAGCTCTGGCATGCTGGCCGGCAAAGTGATTTCAAAATCTGGCAAAGAAAAACCGTTCAGGACATTGCCGACGAAATCCTCGGCAAAAACGCCATCAAGTACGAGTGGCGCATCAAACAAAACCTGAAAAACTGGGAATACAAAGTCCAGTACGGCGAGACCGACCTGGCCTTTTTGACACGCCAGTTGGAACACGAAGGCATTTACTACTGGTTTGAGCACAGCCAAGCCGGCGAGACCCTGGTGCTGGCCGACCACTTCAGCACCCCAGAGCCGTTTGGCGGCTATGAAAGCATTCCCTTTTACCCGCCCGACGAGGCGCGTGAAGACGAGGACCATTATTGGGACTGGCAAATGGCCCGCGAGCCCGAGCCCGGCAAGCTCAGCCACAGCGACTACGACTTCAAAAAGCCCAGCACCAACCTCGCCACTGAAAGCAATGACCCGCGTGGGCATCTGTTTGACCAGTACGAAATCTACCAATACCCCGGCAACTATACCGAGCCAGCCGACGGCAGCCAATACGCCAGCGCCCGGCTGGAAGCCTGGCAAGCCGCACAAGACCGCATCATTCTGCGCGGCAAAGTGCGCGGTGCCACGCCCGGCTACCGCTTTGGCCTGTGGCGTCACCCCAGGAATGACCAGAACCGTGATTTGCTGATTGTCTCGGCCCGTTATGAGGCAGAAGACAATGACTACGAAAGCCGGGGCGACAGCCAGGGCGTGCACTTTTTTGTCGAAGTGGAAGCCCAACCGGCTGACCGGGGTTACCGGCCGCATACCGCAGTGCAAGCACCGCGTGCCCGAGGGCCTGAGACGGCAGTTGTCGTAGGCCCGGCAGGGGAGGAGATTTACACCGATGAATACGGCCGTGTGAAAGTGCATTTTCACTGGGACCGCTATGGCGCCAAGGATGGCACAGATTCGTGTTGGATTCGCGTAGCCAGCCCTTGGGCGGGCAGCAACTACGGGGCGATTCAGATTCCTCGCATTGGCCAGGAAGTGATTGTTGATTACGAGTACGGCGACCCTGATAGGCCACTGGTCACAGGCCGTGTCTACAACGCCGAGCAAATGCCGCCTTGGGAGCTGCCAAGGCACAAAACGCAATCAGGATTTCAGACCAACTGGAGCAAAGGCGGTGGCGGCAAGCACATGCTGCGCTTTGAGGATCTGAAAGGGGTCGAGCACATCGAGCTGTCTACCGACCATGGCAACACCCATTTGCACATGGGTTACTTGATGAACCAAAGCACCACGGCCTCACGCAGCTATGGTTTTGAGCTGCGCACCAATGAGTGGGGCGCGATTCGTGCCGACAAGGGTTTGTTGATCACCACGTATACGCAAGATTTCACACAGAAAGTCGCACACGAGAACCCTGATGGATTCATGGGTCTGGGCTCTGGCCTGGCGGCGACCGAGTCGCTGATGCAAGAGGCCAATAACGCGGTGCAGATGATGGATAGCGCGATCACCGCACTCAATGAGCTCAAGGCCAGCCATGTGCAACAAATGGCCGATGGGGTGATGAAGTCGGTAGGCAAAACAGCGGCGGCTGCATCTATCTCGAAAGTGGCTCAGGCACTGTCCGCTTTTGCCACTGGAGCGGGCGCGGCCCCTGAGGCCACATTGCCTAAAAACACCGACCCTGCAATGCCGCAAGCGCGCTCACTGCAGAATCTCTCCAAAGACATCAGCAAGCCCGTGGTCTCGATTGTCAGCCCGGAGGGCCAATCGCTGATCAGCCCCAAGGCGATTGTGATCAGCTCTGGCCAAAGCGTCTCGACGCATGCGCAAGACAACATCACGCTCTCGGCCAATGCGCAACTGACCCAGTTGGCCAAGACCGGCATGCTGACCCATGTCAGCGGTGGTGGCCAGCGCAATACGGTCAGCGAGGGCGATATTGCCTCAGAAGCCTTGACCGGCCACATGAATCTGACCGCACAGCAAAACATCACGATGGCCTCTTTGGATGCTGATGCCAGTGTGGTGGCCAAACAAAACGTCAATGTGCAGTCGGTCGATGACTCGGTGCTGGTGCACGCGGGCAAACACATTCGGCTGGAGGCGGGCGAGAGCATCACCTTGGTGGTGGGCGGCTCCACCATCACGATGACCGCTGATGGCAATATCACCGTGGCAGGCACTGGCACGGGTGTTGTGCAGTTTGACAAAGAGTTGGCGCAGTTTGGTGGACCGATCTTGCTCAACTGCTAAAGCCGTGCATTCTTAAGTATCTAAAAAATTCATGACTGACGCTAAGCAACAACCCCGTGCGCGCTCAACGCTGTATTTCTCGGCCATCTTCTGCCTTGGTTTGCTGCTTGTGCTGCTCTACCTGATCTGGCGTGGCCCACCGACCGAGACGGCCTTGGCCCGCCAGGAATATTTAAAAGTGGGCTTTATTTATTACCCACTGATGGCCATATTGGCCACCGTTTTTGCGGGCATTGCAGCCTTCAATATTAAACAGATCCTGGCCGATCAAAAGCCCACCCTGTCCAAGTGACCCCGTTGAAAGACCTATGAAATACATCGTGAACGAAGGCAACTTCGATATCCCAGACGGTTTGACAGACAAAACGGTCAACATGCTGATGACGCCCGATGGCCAGCATGTCTCCTACACCATGACCCGCGACAAACTGCAAGAGGGCGAGTCGCTGCAAGACTTTATCAACCGGCAACTGAAAGAGCTCTCGCGGCAGGTTTCAAAGTTCAATGAGCTGGAGCGGCTGGAAACACCGTTTGCCAACAGCCCCCAGCCGGGCTGGGACATCAAAAGTTTTTTTAAACAAAATGGCCGCGAGTTTCATCAACGGCAAATGGTCGTGTTGCTGCGCGATGAGCGGCATGTGTTCATCGTCACGGGCACCGCATTCAACGCATGGTCAGACAGTGATTTAGCCGCTTGGCAGACCATGCTCAAACACTCTCAACTGTATTGATCTACCAACGACTGGCATGACAGAACAAGCATCCCCAGGCGCCGCTGCCGCAAGATTGTTAGACCCCATTGCCCATACCAATGCGCATGGGCGTTTCTGGGCCAAAGTAGCGGGCAGCATCGTCGGTGGACTAGTGGTGGGAGCGCTTGCCGTGGGCGCTGCAGCGCTGGTGGTGGGGACTGGCGGCTTGGCCACGCCACTGGTAGTTGCAGGCGGCATGACGCTGTTGTCGGCTGGCGGTTTGGTTGGCGCGGTAGGCGGCTTTTTTGGCGGGATGGCAGGCGAGGCCATAGTCGACAAAATACTACCGGAGACCTTTACTGTCACAGGCCAAATCACCAGCGCCTCGACCAATGTGTTTGTGAATAGCCCTGCAACGGGCGCGGCGCGTGCAAGCCCTGACAATCCCTTGGATACGGTCGAGTGCAAGCGCGACTCAGGCCCCATTTTCATCGCCGAAGGGGCTGAAACCGTCTTTGTCAACCAGGCCGTCTTCTCACGCAAAGGCGATGCCGTGGAGTGCGGAGCTGTCATTCAAGATGGCTCGCCAGATGTCTTTGTTGGCGACCCCAAAGCCAGGGTGCGTGAAGTGGCGGATGAGGTGCCGCTGATCTCTCGCATATTGGGCGGCGTGATCGGCCTTGTGGGCGGTGTCAGAGGGCTTATCAAATGCGTGCGCGGTGTGCCTGGACTGCTGCGCTCAAAGCTGCCTTGTCTTGCAAAATTCGGTATTGAGCAAGGCATTGACATGACCTTGGGGGCTATTTTTAACCCCGTCCATATTGCCACTGGCGCCAAAATTTTGACCGGTGAAGTCGACACCGACTTCGTGCTGCCAGGCCCATTGCCATTACGCTGGAGCCGCGCCTATAACAGCTTGGATACCCGTTCTGCCACCCCGCATGGCCAGGGCTGGGGGGGTGAATGGACGGTGCGCTTACAGATTGCAGGCAGCGGAGCGCACACCTATATCGACGACCAAGGCCGAGAAGTGCTGTGGGATGCGGTCGCGCCTGGCCACTCGCAGGAAAACGTCTCCGAAGGCTATGTGCTCTACCACACAGAAGACGGGCAATACGCGATTGAAAGTCCCGATGGCCTGTATCGATTTTTTGAGCCGCTAGAGAGCGATTCGGCCAATCCCATACTGCAAGAAGCGGACGCAGGACAGCAGCGCCTGCTGCGCTTAATGCGCGTAGAGGACGACCACGGCAATTTCATCGCGCTGCGCTACCACAGTGGCTTTGAAATCAAAAACATCACCGACAGCACCGGCCGCTTGCTGGAGTTTGCCTACACCCAGCCGGGCCAGGCCGCAAGCCGTCGGCTGGCCAGCATCCGCCTTGCCACCGCTGCTGAAGGCGAAGGCATTGGCCAACTGGTGCGCTATGACTACCATGCCAGCGGCCAACTGGCCCGCGTGGTCAACCGCGAAGGCATCACCACCCGCGAGTTTGACTACAACGCCGCGCAGTTGATGACCATGCACCGCAATGCCGATGGCTTTACTTGCCACTATGAATGGGGCTTGTTTGCAGACCATCCGCGCGTGATTCGCCATTGGACCAACCAGGGCGACGACTACCAGCTTGAGCATGTGCTGAGCCAACGCCCTGCAGCACAGCAGCCAGGGCAGGAGTCGCAAGAGCGCCAGCTCACTGGTGGCCACACCCGTGTACGCGACCAACTCGGGCGCGACTACCTGTTCGAGTGGGACGCCGACTACAACCTGGTGCAAAGTACCGACGCACTGGGCCACGTCATCACCCAGCACTGGAACGCGCTGCGCCAGCGCACCGCCTTGATCGACCCGCAAGGCCACACCACGCGCTACACCTACGATCCGCATGGCAATGAAAGCACCGTCACCGATGCTTTGGAGCGCACCACACGTACCACTTGGCTGGGCTTTAGAGCCTTGCCACTCGCCATCAAATACGCCGACGGGCGCAGCGAACACTTCGCCTACGACCGGTACTACAACCTGATTGCCCATACCGATGCCCTAGGCCAGCGCACCGAATTCGGCTACGACCAGCGCGGCCTACCGATCATCAGCACCGATGCCAAAGGCGGCGTGCAGCGCTATGCGTGGACTGCCCGAGCCCAGTTGGCGCAATTCACCGACTGTTCTGACCGCACAAGCACCTACCAGTACGACACCAGCGGGCACCTGCGCAGCTCGACCGACGCGGCTGGCCATGTACACCGCTATGTGCACTCGCTGACCGGGCTGCTGCAAGCGCTGGAACTGCCAGACGGTGCGCACTACCACTTCAGCTACAGCAAGGCCGGCGCGCTGCTGGGCCGCTCTGACCCCTATGCACGCCAGACCCAGTTCAGGCGCAACCTGCGTGGCCAACTGCTGCAACGCACCGATGCCGAAGGCCGCCAGATCCACCTGGACTACGACCAAGCCCATAGGCTGCAAACCCTGGCCAACGAAAATGGCGAAACCTATGCGTTTGGCTACGACGCCTCAGACCGACTGGTGCACGAGCAGCGCATTGGTGGCACCAGCGTAGAAGTCGCCTACGACGCCAGTGGCTGGCCCATTGCCGTCACCTACCATCCACGCGCAGGCACAGATGCTGCAGACACCAACACTGCAGACCCAGGCATCATCGCAGTACAGACAGGCAGCGCTTCTACAGCAGCACCAGGTGCCGAGGCCGCGCAGCCACGGCACCTGGAGCTGATCCGCGATGCGGCAGGCCGCCTGATTGAAAAGCGCAGCCGCCATCTGCACTACCACTACCGCTACGATGCCGCCGACCAACTGCTGGAAGCCAGCGTGCACTCGGTGCACTACCTGGACGCGCAAGACCTGCAAGAGCTGGCAGAGCAAGCCCGCCTTGGGCTGCAGCCCGAGCAAGCGATAAAGCCCTGGCGACTCAAACTGCTGCACAGCAACCAGTTTGTCTACGACGCGCTGGGGCAACTGGTTGAGGAAACCGCGCACGACCACCTGACAGGCCAGACGCATACGCTGACCCACCAGCACGACCCATTGGGCAACCGCACCCAAACCACGCTGCCCGCGCTGCCACAAGGCCACCGGCAGGCCGCGCAACAGCGGGCGCTGAACTACCTGTACTACGGCTCGGGCCACCTGCACCAGATCAACTTCAGCCTGCAAGCTGCGGCGGGACCAGCTCAGGGGCAGCCAGAACTCGATGCCAGCGCCCAGCAAAGCCTGGCGGTGCACCAGCTGATCTGCGATCTGGAGCGCGACGAGCTGCACCAGGAAGTCTGGCGCAGCCAAGGCACCCTCAGCACCCGCCTGCAGCGCGATGCACTGGGCCGGCGCACCGGCGCATGGAGCCGCTCCAGAAGCTTGGATGATGGCGTGCTGGCGCAAGATGACAACTGGCCAGACGCCATCCAAGGCCTGCAAACCGCCCAGCCGATTGAGCGCAAAGAACTCACCGGCCTGCTCAAAACCTGGCAGTACGACAAAACTGGCGAGCTGCGCCTGGCGCAGCACAGCCTGCAAGGCGCCAGAGGCCACCAATACGACGCCACTGGCCGCATCGAGCACAGCCAACGGGTACGCACCGCAGGCAGCACTGGCAGCTTGCCCCAAGCGGCCAACGAACGCTTCCAGTACGACCCCGCAGGCAACCTGCAAGATGCCAGTCTGGTCCAAGCCAGCCAAGGCCCCCATCCGCAAGTGCAGCGCGGCTATGTGCAAGACAACCTGGTGCGGGTGTTCGAAGACAAACGCTTCTACTACGACGGCCACGACCGGCTGGTAGAAAAGCGCAGCGGCAAACACAGCATCCAGCGATTTGTCTGGGACGAAGAAAACCGCCTCAAAGCCGTCTACACCACGCGCAGACCCGGCACCGAGCACGAAAACACCCAAAGCACGCACTTCCGCTACGACGCACTAGGCAGACGCATCGTCAAGCAAGATGCATTTGGCACCACGGTATTCATTTGGGAAGGCATGCGCCTGATCGAAGAGCGCCGGGGCAGCCAAATCACCAGCTACGTGTACGAGCTGGGCAGCTACGTCCCACTGGCCCGCCTGGATGCCAGCGGTGATGCGACCGAGCAAGGCGGCCTGGGCACCCAAGCAGATCCCGCTACAGATGCACCATCCGTGCAGCAACTGGAGAATGAAGCACGGATTGCCGAGGCGCTCAAAGGCTTTGAACCCACACCGCACAGTGGGACAGGCATTGCAGCCAATGATGCGGAAGCGCAATACTGGGCCTCACTGGATCAGCCTGATCCGCGCTACTTAGAAGGAGCGCAAGAAGCCTCACAAGGCAATGGCACAACGGGATTGGGTGCTTTAAACGCAAGCTCAAATCCAGAGCTTTGCAAGGTCTACTACTTCCATACCGACCAAGTCGGTATGCCCGAAGAATTAACCAATGCCGATGGGCAACTAGTCTGGCAAGCCAGCTACACGACCTGGGGTGCAACGGTGGCTGAAGAGTGGCAAGTCAAAACGCTGGCGAACCAAGAACCGATTGAGCAAGGTGACAAGCCAGAGAGTGAGCAGAATCTGCGCTTCCAAGGCCAGTACCTAGATCGCAGCACGGGCCTGCACTACAACACCTTCCGCTATTATGATGCGGATATGGGGCGGTTTATCTGCCCTGATCCGATTGGTCTGCAAGGCGGTATCAATCTGGCGAGCTATGCGCCGAATCCGCTTTCTTGGATTGATCCTTGGGGGTGGAGTTGTGGCGTTCATGGGAATAGTAATGCCAGTACCAAGCCTAATCATGTATACGTCATTGTTGACACTCGTACCGGCAATCTAATGAAGCCTGGTATTAGCGGGCAAAAAATGAATGTGAACGGCACATCTCCGAGGGCTAATCGACAGTTAGCCGCTCTGAATGCGAATTCGCCTGGGCGTTACAAAGCAGTTATTGTTGAAAATAACGTGACTCGGGTGGATGCAAAGATAGTCGAGCAGAGAATTACTGATACGCACGCAGCCAGAAATGATGGTGCTATGCCATCTGTGATACATCAACGTCCAAAACCATCAGTTCAATCTAGAGAAGAGTATATTGATGTTTATGGAATTCCGGATAACAGATGAAATGAAGATAAGTACTTTTGCCATTGAAGCGGCCAAGAATGCACGTGAAGCAAGTGAAAAACCTTTTAGGTGGAGTGCGCACCATGTAAAAGAGTTAATTTTCTTTTATTTGAAAGGCGTTGACCTTGATGGAAGCTCTAAGATTCAGCTTACTTTTGGAGAGCCTGAGGAAAATGAATTGGTGTATTCCAAGATATTGAATGCAAGTAATTATTACATAGTTGATTTTGATAAAAAAGCTTATGATAAATTGTCGGAAAAAGAAAGAGAAATGTATGTTTTGAAAGAGTCTATTATTGCTCTGAAGGCGATTGCTGAATTGAATCAAAGAGTTGACGTTGTGGGTTTTTTGTCTGAAGTGGAGAAGAAAATTATTGATAGTGATTTTTATTTGTTGGTCCATGTAAAGAAATTGGATAAAATTCATAAAATAAAAAATATAAAATATAAGGTGAATAGAGTGATCAATCGAGAGGTGGGTGAGGGGTGGCAGTGCATTGTGGATGTAAATGGCGAGGTGCGAAAATTATGGATGCATAAAATACCCCATTTTCTTGATATGACCGAGGTCTTTAAGAGGTCCGATTGTTCAAGTCAAAAGTATTCTATCTATGATAGATTGGGAAAGGAGAGATTTTTTGTGACGCATGAGGGTGTTTGATTTGTTTGATTGTTGTCTTTTATTTTGTATGTTTTTAAATATTTGTGATTAATTTGAATGAGTTCATTTTTTTTATCGCAATATTTCATGGTATTTTTATAAATGATTTTTTGAGGAGTTTTTGATATTTTGTGACTTTGCTGTGAGAGCTTAAATTGTTGTCGCTTTGAAAGTTAAAGGCCACTGATCAGATTCAAAAAATGGAGGACATTTGAAATAGTCTGATCATCTTCTACGTGTGCTAATCAGGCCGCTACTACCTTGGCCCGACTAGACACCATTGCCAATTAGTGGGACAGGCATTGCAGCCCATGATGCAGAAGCACAATACTGGGCTTCCATCGAGCAGCCTGATCCACACTAATTAGAAGGAGCGCAAGAAGCCTCACAAGGCAATGGCACAACGGGATTGGGTGCTTCAAGCGCAAGCTCAAATCTAGAGCTTTGCAAGGTCAACTACTTCCATACCGACCAAGTCGGTATGCCCGAAGAATTAACCAATGCCGATGGGCAGCTCGTTTGGCAAGCCAGCTACACGACCTGGGGCGCAACAGTAGCTGAAGAGTGGCAAGTCAAAACGCTAGCCAACCAAGAGCCCATTGAGCAAGGTGACAAGCCAGAGAGTGAGCAGAACCTGCGTTTCCAAGGCCAGTACCTGGATCGCAGCACGGGCCTGCACTACAACACCTTCCGCTACTATGACTACAACACCTTCCGCTACTATGATGCGGATATGGGGCGGTTTATCTGCCCTGATCCGATTGGTCTGCAAGGCGGCATCAACCTTGCAACCTATGCGCCGAATCCGCTTTCTTGGATTGATCCTTGGGGGTGGGCAAAATGCGGGAGCGAACGTAAAAATCGAACGCCTTCTCCTAAAAATAAGAATATTGACCATTCAAGAACAACCAAAAACTCTGATGGCTCCACAACATATTATGATCATAAAGGAAACGCGGTTACCTACGATAAGAATGGCGTCCCAGATTTTTCTCCTTATGCAGAAAAAACAGCGCGATCAAGTAAATATAATGGCAATCGTGCTCACGATAATAGAATTGCTAATGAGAAGATTAATCAGGGGCATCTTGGCGATAAGGCACCAGAAGGAAAGGTTTGGCACCATGAGTCAAAAGATAAAATGATTCTTTTGGATAAAGATATTCACGATACATTTCCTCATACTGGAAGTGCTTCAGTACTTATACATGGGTAACAAGATGAAATTTCTCTCCAAAAAAACCAAAATTGATATAGAGCCATATATCAGTGATCTTAAGAGATCTACCAGTGATGAAAAGTTTTTAAAATTTTTCGAAGAGAAGAATAATGCAACTCCAAAAGCCTCGGCATGTATTTTGATTGGAGGTAATAGTCTAATTTTTGATTATTTTTTGGGGCGCTCAAAAGAGCTTGAGAAAGACTATTTGTTGATCAAGGATGAATACGAAGGAAGGATTCCAAAAAATTTCTCTGCTGTTTGTCGCGTAGATGAAGTGCATTTCATTTGCCTAGGGCCGAAATCAAAATTTTATCTATGGGATAGATATAAAAATGATTTGTATTTTGATCCGCTGCTGGCAAATAAGTACAAAAAGCAAGACGAAAAATTGGAGTTGATAGCAGAGAATTTTGATGAATTAATTGGCTTAATAGTGGATAATGATTCAGATGCCGAAGATGATGAGTATGATCATTATGAAGATCCGAGTGTTCCATTTAATGATGAAGATATTTTGGGTGATTTCAAAAATCCTGAATTATTTTTTAAGCAAACGCCCGAAGCTATTCAGGTGCAGTTAAAAAAACTACAACTCTCTAAAAAGGGCATGGAATTGTTAGCGTTATTCGCAGAGAAAAAATTAATTTAATTATTAAAATGCTTTTACGACGAGTTTACTACTACCTTTTTTAGCTCGGAAGGCATACGCTTTTTTGAAGAACGCTGAATCAACCAAGTCACTAGGTATGCGTCGTTGACATGTCTAGATGTCAAGACCCGGTTGGTCATAACCCCTTTTTTTGAACGGCGGCAGCGTTTTTTCCGAGTTAGTCCAGCATGTAGCACGCACAATTTCAGCTGGGCAGCCACGTCCCACTGGCCCGTCTGGACGCCAGCGGTGATACGACCGAGCAAGGCGGCCTGGGCACCCAAGCAGATCCCGCTGCAGCAGCACCATCCGCGCAGCAACTGGAGAATGAAGCACGGATTGCCGAGGCGCTCAACGGCTTTGAGCCCACACCACACAGTGGGGCAAGCATTGCAG
>NZ_SSWX01000023.1 GCF_004803635.1 Lampropedia aestuarii
GCGTTGCGCGTGTTGCGCCTAACGATGTATGCGCTGCGAACAGGTGCCTCGCCCTGCCTCTTTTGGGTGTTTTGCGCGACTGCGTAGAGATGGTCAACAGGCTCTGAGCTGTCTGATGCCCATAAGAAAGGGCAGCACGCCAAACGCTGCTGCCCTTTTGATGCGTACCCGCAAGACAAACCATGCTTGGCTTGGCTTGCACACACCCACCAAATTTAAAATTAAAACAAATAGTTGCCGCTGATCAAGAAGGTGCGTGGTGCACCAGGCATGCTGCTATTGCGCCAGTAGCGTTTGTCAGTGAGGTTGGTCACCGCCAAGGTCACCGTCCATGGCAGAGGGCGCCAGCCGATGGAGGCGTCAAAGCGTGCATAACCAGGGCGTTCGCTGGTGTTGGCCAGATTGGTATAGGACGAGCCACGGTAAGTCACGCCCACCTCAGCATACAGGTCATTGCGTGGCACATAGCGCACAAACAGATTGCCTGTTTTACGTGCAGTATTGCTCAGTTGTTTGCCTTCGTTTGCAGGGGTTGCCACATCGCGTTTGACAATGGCTTTTTGTAGGCCAACGCCACTGCGAACATACCAGTGTTCTGCCACACGCCCAGTCAGACTCGCCTCCATACCGCGTGAGCGCTCGCCACCCCGCATTGCCCATGTGAAGGGGTCATTTTCTGCATCGGGCTGGTAGCGCACATTGTATTTTTCCAGGTTGTAGACGGCCAACTGGCTGGACAATGCATTGTCAAACCAATCGCTTTTCACACCGACTTCAATTTGGCGCGAGTATTGTGGCTCTGCATCAAACACCACGTCTTCATTGACCGATACACCCAGCGTGCCACGCCCGCCATAGGGCGAGAAATTCTTGCTGTAGGACGCGTAGATGCTGTGCTCAGGCACTGGCTGCCACATGATGCCCAAACGCGGACTCAGCGCATTGCCGCTGTAAGAGCGCTGCCCGTTGTTGATCAGGTTATGGGTTTTGAACGAGTAATGCTCCCAACGCAGGCCAGCCATGATCTTCCATTGCTCAGTCAAACTGATCAAATCCTGCACATACAGGCCTTGGGCTTTGGCCGAGTGTCGGTTGGATGTGGTGGCTGCGATCTGTGCAGGTTTGCTGCTGGTCCACTCTGGGTTGTAGGGATCAACACCGCCCACATAAGGGTTGGTGGCCAAATCCGGGCTGCGTTTTTCCTGCGTGATTTCCAGCCCCATCAGCACATCATGGTCGATGCCATAGGTGTGTGCCTTGCCAATCACATCAAAGGCATTGCTGAAGGTTTTGTTATTGGTCACTTGCCAGGCACGCGTGAACGTCATCAAGCCCGGTGTATTGCATGCCGCGCCATTGCTCAAACGCGTGCCGTCCGGTTGGCAATAGCTGCCGTTATACAAATGGTCAAAATCCTGGTTGGCATCGTGGTAGCCCAAGGTCCATTTGGCCGACCAGTCATTGCCAAAGTCATAGCCCAAGACCGAGCGGAACATGTGCATGGTGTCTTCGACATAGTCTTCCGGATGCGCATAGGCGGTGCGGTAGGACACGTCGCTGGGCAAATTATTGTAGGAAGGCGCGCGATCAGGGCGGCGCCAGACGCTGTCATAGGTGTATTGCCCCAGCCACGTCAAGCCTTGGCGATTGTCGTAAGCGATGCTGGGCGAGAGCATTTTGTTGCGGTTTTGGATGCCACGGCGAAAGCTGTCGGCCTGCTCATAATCGGCCGTCAGACGCACTGCAAGGTTCTCGCTGACAAGACGGTTGATGTCAACGGTGCCACCACGGTTGCCATGCGAGCCCAAACGCATGCCCAGGCTGCTGAGTGACTCAAAGTTGGCCTGCTTGCTGATCATGTTCACAACACCGCCGCCTGCACCGCGGCCATACAGTACCGAGGCCGGCCCTTTGAGCACTTCAATACGTTCGATATTGGCCGTGCTGCGGCGAATTTGGCCACTGGTGCGGATGCCGTCGCGGTATATGTCGCTGCCATCGGCGCTGAAGCCACGAATCATCACGCCGTCACCGCGCATGTCGTAATTGGTGTCAACGCCTGGTACACCCTCCAGCATGACGCTCAAGTCGTTGATGCCGTAAACCTTGAATTTGCTGACCTCCAGAGTGCTGACAGTTTGCGGCACATCTTTGGTATCCAGATTGGTTTTGGTCGCCGTCGAGACGGACTTGGGGCGGCTATCGTCCAAATCCAGCGCATCGGCGGTGACAGTGACTTCTGTCAAAGCCAGGCCACTGGACTCTACACTGGCTGACGCACCGCTCTGAGCTGCTGCACTGCATGAGAGTGCCAGCATGGTCAAAGCGACTGCTAGTGGTTGAACATCGGTTGTCTTGACGGGCATACACGCATCCTGTTTTTGTAAGAGGGGACATTGCAGCGCGCATTATGTCAAAACAAAGTAAATTTGAGAATAGTTTCTATTTAGATTTTCATTAAGGATCAGTCAGGTTACTCATTACCCAACAAGCGTGCATGGTGCAGCTACGCATTCAGAGCTGCCAACACCACCGAGCACACGGGGTTTTGAGGTTGGCACTCAGCGTAAGAACGTGTTTACGATTTTTTTACAGGCTGTAAACACGTTCTAATGGCTTATCACACCTTGCACACCAGCTTATCTGCCTACACAACGACACAACGAACGCAGCAACACCCTTGAGCCGAAATTTGGCGGTGTCGCTGCTTGGGAGCCTCACTGCATAGGCAGGCAGGCTGGTCACGCAATCGATGCCAAGCGTGCTCCGGCTGCCACCATCTGCCCTTGCACTTGGGCATGCGTAAGCACTCCAGTCGTGGGGGCTGTGATATTGGTTTCCATTTTCATGGCCTCCATCACCGCAATCACCTCGCCTGCTTTCACAGCAACGCCGTCGGCCACTTTCCAGGCCAGCAAGGAACCGCTGACTGGCGCAACCACACTGCCCTCCGGCCAATCTTGCGCGTCTTGACTGCTATTGCCCACATTTTGTGCCTGCTCGCCAGCAGCGGCCCCCATGCTCGACAATCCAGCCAACAACTGCGATGGCAGGCCCAGCTGAACACGCTTGCCATCGACTTCCATGAAGGTGCGGTAGAGCGTCGACTCGCGGCTGGGCTCAGGGCGCGGCGCAAACTGGATGCGCTCGGCCAATTCGGTCTCAATCCAGCGGGTGTGGACTTTAAAGCCTGCTTCAGCGGTGAAATCGGCATCCGCCACCACCGCACGGTGAAACGGCAGGACACTGGCCACCCCCTCAATCTGAAACTCACGCAGGGCACGCCGCGCGCGCTGCAACGCTTGCTCACGCGTGGCGCCGGTGACGATCAGCTTGGCCATCATCGAGTCAAATGTGCCGGGAATGGTGCTGCCCTCGGTCACGCCAGTATCCAGGCGCACTCCAGGGCCTGAGGGTGCGTCAAAACGCGTGATTGTGCCGGGCGTGGGCAGATAGCCGCGGCCTGCGTCTTCGGCGTTGATGCGAAACTCAAAGCTGTGCCCACGCGGCGCAGGTGCCTGCTCAAACGACAACGGCAGGCCATCGGCAATACGCAACTGCTCTTGCACCAGGTCAATGCCGGCCGTTTCCTCTGTCACCGGGTGCTCAACCTGCAAGCGGGTATTGACCTCCAGGAACGAGATTTGACCGTCCTGGCTGAGCAAAAACTCCACCGTGCCTGCGCTGACATAGCCTGCTTTGGCGCAGATCGCTTGCGCGGCTGCGTGAATGCGTTGGCGCTGCGCGTCAGTGAGAAACGGTGCAGGTGCTTCTTCGACCAGCTTTTGGTTGCGGCGCTGCAATGAGCAGTCGCGTGTGCCTACGACCACCACATGGCCGTGTGTATCGGCCAGCACCTGGGCTTCGATATGGCGTGGTTTATCCAGGAATTGTTCAATAAAGCATTCGCCCCGGCCAAATGCGGTGATCGCTTCGCGTACTGCCGATTCGTAGAGCTCAGCGACCTCGTCCATGTGCCAGGCCACTTTCAGGCCACGGCCACCACCACCATAGGCGGCCTTGATCGCAATAGGCAGGCCATGCTCGGCAGCAAAGGCCAGCACTTCCTGGGCATCCTTGACAGGCTCTTTGGTGCCTGCGACCAAAGGAGCGCCGACCTCTTGGGCAATTTTGCGCGCAGCGACCTTGTCGCCCAAGGCGTCAATGGTCTCGGGCTTGGGGCCAATCCAGACGAGGCCCGCTTCGAGCACTGCGCGGGCGAAGTCGGCTCGCTCGGACAAAAAGCCGTAACCTGGGTGGATCGCATCAGCGCCACAGCGTTTGGCAATGTCCAATAGCTTGTCAATATGCAAATAAGTTTCGGCTGGCTTGGTGCCTTGCAGCGCAAAGGCTTCATCGGCCAAGCGCACATGCAAGGCATCGGCATCCGAGTCCGCATACACGGCCACCGACCGCACACCATAGTCAGCACAAGCGCGGGCGATGCGCACGGCGATTTCACCGCGATTGGCAATCAATACTTTACGAATCATCATCACTCTCCTTCTAAACCATTCAATTGCTCAACCACAAAAGGCTGCACAACGCGAAAGCGCACTTGCGCACCAGGCGGGACTTGTCCGGCCAGATCGATGTGGTGCGAAGCCACCGCCCCCACCACCGGATACCCGCCGGTCAGCGGGTGATCGGCCAAAAACAGCACCGGCTGCCCATTGGCTGGAACTTGCACGGCGCCAAGCACTGTGCCTTCACTGGGCAATTCGACGCCCTGGTACTGCGCCTGGCGCAGCAATGGATGTGCCCCTTGCAAACGGATACCAACCCGGTTCGATTGCGCAGTGACTTCCCAGACTTGCTCAGTGAGCAGTTGCAAGGACTGCGGCTCAAACCAGTCAGTGCGCGGGCCCAGCACCAAATCCAGCCACACGGGCTCGCCTGCTTGCGGCCATTGCCGCGCCGCGTGTGCCGCAGGCCATTGCACAGCGTGCAAGTCGTTGGCCGGCACCGCCTGGCCAACCTGCACGGCATCGCCCGCCTGTACGGCAGCTGGACCGACCATCGCCAATGTGTCGGTGGCACAACTGCCAAGGACGGCTTGCACCTCAAAGCCACCGCGCACCGCCACATAGCAGCGCAGTCCCGCCGTGCTCGGGCCCACTCGGACCTGGTCGCCATCGTCCACTGCAAAGGCCTGGTCTTGTGGCTGCTGAAAACGCTGGCCTTGCGCGGTCGTGACCTCAATGGCCACGCGCGCGCCTGTAATGGCCAGTACCGCACTGCCCTGGCATTGCCAGTGCATGCCCCCCATCACGTTCTCCAGCACTGCCGTGCCCGTCGGGTTGCCAACCAAACGGTTGGCTGTACGCATCGACTGGCGATCCAGCGCGCCAGAGACCGAAACGCCCATGCCAGTTTGGCCCAGGCGGCCCAAATCCTGGAACACGGTTTGCAGGCCAGCGGCCTTGATAGTCAGGGCACTGCCAGTGGTTGATGCTTTGGCTGCTGACTCTGGTGGTTGTGCTGGCGCGGCGCCGGACTTCGCAGGTAAAAAGACCGTCGATTGCGAGGCCCGCGTCACATCGACAAAGCGCACCCGAAAACCAGGCTGCACCAAGGCCGGTTCGGCTCGGCTCAAATCCCACATCGCCACAGGCGTGGTGCCGATCAGCTGCCAACCGCCTGGGCTGTCTTTGGGGTAGACCGCACTGAAATGCCCCCCCATTGCCACCGAGCCGGCCGGCACCTTGGTGCGCGGTGATGGCAGGCGCGGCACTTTGTCAAAGCTGGCATGGCCGCCTGCCAGGTACACAAAACCCGGCGCAAAACCAGCGAAGGCAGCCTGGTATTCGGCACCGGTATGCCGCGCAATCAATTCTGTGGTGTCAATGTCCAGCAACTGGGCCAAGCTGCTTAAATCAGCGCCGTCATAAACCACGGGAATCTCGACCAAACGGCTGTGCAATGCCTGCTTTGCAGCGGCGCTGCCTTGGGCCTGCGCTTGAGCTTCGGCGTCCCAACGCGCCAGCAACCGCTGTACGTGCTGCCAGATGCGCGCTGCAGTGGTGGCGTATGGTGCAAACTCGATCAAAATCGTGCACGCAGCGGGCACCATTTCCTCTACGCCGACTGGTCGATCGGACTGCAAAGCCTCAAACAAGGCCAAAGTCTTGGCCAAGTCAGGCAGCTCAATCAAAATGGCGCGATCGCTGGCAGGCAAACACCGTGCGCTCATAAGCTGCTACCTGCGACAAAGGACTTCAGGCTCACACCAGCGGCTTCGAGCTGCTGGCGCACTTGCTGGGCCATTGCCACTGCGCCAGGGCTGTCGCCATGGACGCAAATGGAGTCGGCCTGCAACGCAATCAGGCTGCCATCAATGGCCTGGATTTTGCCGGTCTCGACCAAACGCACCATGCGCTGTCCAACGATCTCAGGGTCATGCAAGACTGCCGCTTTTTCCCGGCGCGAAACCAAGCTGCCTTCAGGCGTATAGGCACGGTCAGCAAAGGCTTCAGCGACGGTGGCCAAACCGCGCTCCTGCGCCCATTGCAAAACAGGTGTACCGGCCAGGCCCATCAACACCAGCGAGGGGTCAATCGCCAAAATGCCTTCAATGACATCGCTCGCCTGGCGCTTGTCGTAGGCGATGGTGTTGTAGAGCGCGCCATGTGGCTTCACGTAGCGCACTTGGGTACCCGCTGCTGTGGCCAGGCCTTGCAAGGCGCCTATCTGGTAGACCACATCGGCCACCAACTCGGCGCTGCTCGGGTCCATGTTGCGCCGACCGAAACCGACCAAATCGGGGTAGCCCACATGCGCGCCTACAACTACACCACGGCTGGCTGCGGCACGCAAAGTGTTCAGGATGCCGGTTGGGTCGCCGGCATGAAAGCCGCAGGCCACATTGGCGCTGGTGACAACTTCCAGCATCGTGGCATCGTCGCCCATGCGCCAAGCCCCAAAACTCTCGCCTAAATCACTGTTCAAATCCATGTCAATTCCCTAAGATGATGCGTCAGATAGACAACGCAATAAATATTGTTGAGCAATCTCTATACTCGGTTTGAGCACATCGCTGTAAAACTGTTTTGTCCGCGACCCATTTTTCTACCAATGGAGCTATGAGCCCTCGCCACTTCAACAACCCTATTCCCCCAGCCAGCCTGACCGAATCGGTGGCTGAACAAATTCGCCAAAAACTGATCCTGGGCGAGCTGCGCGCTGGACAACACCTGTCCGAGGCGGCACTGAGTGAGCAGCTGGATATTTCCCGCAATACCTTGCGAGAAGTGTTTCGTATCTTGATCAAAGAGGGCTTGCTGCACCACGAACCCAACAAAGGCGTCTCGGTGGTCGTGCCCAGCATGGGCGACATCATTGACATCTACCGCGTGCGCCGTTTGATTGAGTGCACGGCCCTGGCCCAGGCCTGGCCGCGCCACCCGGCGCACAAGCAAATGAAAGAAGCCGTTGAGCATGCCCAGGCCGCGCGCGAGCTGGGCGACTGGATTGCCGTGGGTTCTGCCAATATGGCTTTTCATGCGGGCATCGTGGCCTTGGCCGACAGCGAAAGGTTGTCGGCCATGTTCTCTGACATTGCCGCAGAGCTTCGCCTGGCCTTTGGCCTGCTCGACGACGCCGAATACTTGCACGCGCCCTACGTGGAACAGAACATCAACTTGCTGGGCCTGTTTGAGACCAGCAGCCCCAGTATCGCGGCCAAGACGCTGGAGGACTACCTGAACCAGTCCGAGCGCATGGTCCTGGCCGTTTACGCACGACAAGTCAGCTGAACAGGACGCGCGCCGCGCCCGCGCCGCGCCCAGCGTGCATGCGCGCGCATGCTGGGCATTGCGGCGCATGCCAGCATCCAGTCGCAGGGCCAGTGGCGGCATCCATGCCCCAGCCCAGCCACACACACAGCGCGCTACGCACGCAAGCCAGCCAGCCAACGCACCAAAACGCAGCATGATTGCACGCTGCCAAATCATAGGCGCACCATTTTTGGTTGAACAATATCGTCGAAAACAATGAACATAACGTAAATATATCTTCTACGAAATTTACCGCATTGTTGATTACCCTAATCGACATTGTCAAAATATCGTGATAATTTTGCATGGCATTTTAATTGCTTGCGTGTTGTTCATGCGATCGCCATTGGCCAAATGACAAATTGTCATGATGGTGCTGCCAACAGCGATGGTGCATGATTGGAGAAGTCCGCTGCATTTGCAAACAATTAATTCGTTATGTCAGCCAGCCTGGTTCATGGATGCAGTTTGTCGCATCCACTACTACCTGATTGACTGGCAGACGCCAGATGGCGTCTGCGCCCCGTTCTCGCTCTTATTAGCTTTTGAAACCGCGAAGGAAACACCATGAAAAGACGCACCCTCCTGGCGACTGCCACATTGATTGCCGCCATGGGCGCCAGCTTCAGCGCACAGGCGCAAACCAAATGGGATCTGGCCTCAGCCTATCCGGCCTTCAACTTCCACACAGAGAATCTGGTGGAGTTCAGCAAAGATGTGGCAGCGGGCACCAACAACGAGTTGCAGATCACCGTGCACCCAGGCGCCTCGTTGTTCAAGGCACCAGAAATCAAGCGTGCCACACAAGGCGGCCAAGCCCAGGCTGGCGAGTTCTTCCTGGTGAGCTTCCAAAACGAATGGCCTTCGTTTGGCGCCGATGGCTTGCCATTCCTGGCTTCCAGCTATGAAGACGCCTACAAGCTCTACCAAGCGCAAAAACCCATGCTGCAGAAAAAACTGGACGAGCAAGGCCTGGTCCTGCTGTATTCAGTCGCTTGGCCGCCACAAGGCATCTACACCAAAAAACCGATTGAATCTGTGGCCGACCTCAAAGGCATGAAGTGGCGTGTGTACAGCCCAACAACGGCCCGCATTGGCGAGCTGATTGGTGCTCAGCCCGTGACCATCCAAGAAGCGGAACTGTCACAGGCGTTGGCCACCGGTGTGGTGGAAGGCTTGATCACCTCCAGCGCGACTGGCGCAGACAACAAACTCTACGAAAACCTGAGCCACTACTACAACGTACAGGCCTGGATTCCTAAAAACGCCGTAGTCGCCAACAAGCGTGCCTTCAGCCGCCTGGATGCTGCAACGCAAGAGGCGGTGATGAAGGCCGCTGCTGAAGCAGAAGAGCGCGGCTGGAAGCGCTCACAAGAAGTGAATGCCAAATCAATTGCAACCATGAAAGACGCAGGCATGAAGATTGAGGAGCCTAGCGCACAACTCAAAGCCGATCTGGCCAAAGTGGGCGAGACAGTGGTGACTGAGTGGGTGGGCATTGCAGGTGCCGATGGTCAGGCCTTGATTGAGGCTTACAAGGCCAGCAAATAAGGCATCTGCGTCGCGCGTCTGTCGCAGCGCCAGCAGCGTTGGCTGAGTGCATCTGAGATGCGTGTTTGCGCTCTCAGCCCCATGGGTGCATGGGGTTTATGTGTTTGCCAACGCTGCCTTTGTCTGCGCAGCATCAGACGCCACCAGATTCCACGCAAAGGAGTATTGCAGTGCGGACATTTCTCAACGGCCTCTACACCACCAGCGGATGGTTGGCAGGTCTTTCCATGGTTGGCGTATTGGTGATGGTGTTGCTCACCATCGTGAGTCGCTTGTTCAGTTTTTCAGCCCCAGGCACCGATGCCTACGCCGGATACGCCATGGCCGGCGCTGGCTTTATGGCGCTGGCCAGTACCTTGAAAAAGGGCGAGCATATCCGAGTGACTTTGGTGCTGGGCATGCTCAAGGGCGGGCCACGCAAAGGCCTGGAGTTGCTGGCATTGTCGATTGCCGTTTTGCTGTCCGGTTTTTTGGCCTTTTATTCGGCCAGACTGGTGTGGGAGTCCTACCAGTTCAACGATATCTCTACCGGCATTGATGCCACACCCATGTGGATTCCGCAACTGGTGATGGCCGTTGGTACTTTGATTTTCTTTATCGCCTTTGTCGACGAATGGGTGCTGGAGCTGCTCAACAAGGGCCGCAGCACCGATGCTGGTGAAATCAGCCTTGAGGAGCTGACCCATGAATGAAATAACCATTAGCATCACCTTGCTAGTCGTCTTGTTCGCCTTATTGGCAGGTGGCGTATGGGTTGGCCTGACCTTGGCCGGTGTCGCCTGGTTTGGCATGGAGGTACTGACTGGCCGCCCCGCGGGCGACGCCATGGCCATGACCATTTGGGGCTCGGCCAGTAGCTGGACCCTCACCGCCCTGCCCTTGTTTGTGTGGATGGGCGAGATTTTGTACCGCACGAATTTGTCCGAGAACATGTTCAAGGGTCTGGCCCCTTGGGTCAATGCCTTGCCAGGCCGCCTGCTGCACACCAATGTGATTGGCTGCACGATTTTTGCCTCCGTATCCGGCTCCTCAGCCGCTACTTGCGCGACCGTGGGCAAGATGAATATTCCCGAGATGCGCAAACGTGGCTACCCCGATGCACAAATCATCGGCTCCCTGGGGGGGCCCTCGACCTTGGGCCTGCTGATCCCGCCCTCGATCATCCTGATCGTGTATGGCGTAGCCGCTGAGGTATCCATCTCCAAGCTGTTCATGGCCGGTGTGTTGCCCGGTATTTTGCTGGCTGTTCTGTTTTCTGGCTGGATCATGGGCTGGGCCTTGCTCAACCCTGGAAAAGTCCCCAAAGCCGAAGATAACCTGAGTTTCAAACAAAAAATCTACGAAACCAGACACTTGATCCCGGTGGTGCTGTTGATTGCCAGCGTGATTGCCAGCATTTACACCGGCATTGCGACTGCCACTGAAGCGGCGGCTGTGGGGGTAGTTGGCGCCTTGATTTTGTCAGCATCGCAAGGCGCATTGACGTGGAAAAGCTTTAGCGAATCTCTGCTGGGGGCCACACGCCTGTACTGCATGATTGCGCTGATCTTGGCTGGTGCGGCATTCATGACTTTGTCGATGGGCTATATCGGCCTGCCACGCCAATTGGCCACCTACGTCGGTAGTTTGAATCTGTCGCCCGAAATGCTGATCATCGTGCTGGGCATTTTCTACATCCTGATTGGCTGCTTCTTGGATGGTATCTCAACCATTGTGCTGACCATGGCCGTGGTGCTGCCCATCATCAAGGCTGCTGGTATTGACCCATTGTGGTTTGGTATCTTCCTGGTGATCACCGTCGAGACCGCCCAAATCACACCGCCGGTGGGCTTTAACCTGTTTGTGCTGCAAAGCATGACGGGCAAGGAAATTACCTACATCGCCAAGGTCTGCGCACCGTACTTCTTCTTGATGGTCTTTGCCCTGGTCCTGCTTTGGTTCTTCCCTGGCTTTGTGACTTGGCTGCCTGCGAAAATGCTGTAAGCACCACAACCGATGGCCGTTTGACGCCAACTAACAGCTGACAAAGCCACCCCTGCCCGTCATAGACAATGGGCAGGGGTGGCTTTTTTCATGGCTAGCAAATGGCCAGTCGTGGGATAGTCGTCGGCCAAACGTGCAGACGGACTAGCCCGCTGACTTCGTCGGCCGCAAATAACGGTAAATGGTTTGCCGACTCACGCCCAATTGCCTGGCCACCTGGGAGACATTGCCATTGAATGCCAGCATGGCCGCTGCAATAGCCTGCTGGGTTTGTTGCTTGATAGGTCTGGCTGGACTGGCGGCAGCACCAAACAGCAGGTCTTCATCGCCGCCCTGAGCTTGAGCCTGCGCCGCCGCATGGTAGCGGCGCTCCACCGGCGACCAATGCGACTCGGATTTCTGCAAAGCCATGCGCATGTCGTCGGCCACATGCGGCCAATCAATCACCCGCTCGTCGCCCTGCAGCAGGGCACAGGCAGTTTGTACGGTGTTGGCCAATTGCCGGATATTGCCTGGCCAGTCATAGCGCTGCATCGCCGCCTCCAAATCCGGGGCCAATTGCGTGCCCTCAGGGGCTTGGTGGCTCGCCAGCAGACGCTGCCACAAGGCTGGCCAGTCGCTGCGCTCGCGCAATGCAGGCAGCTGCACATTGAATCCATTGATGCGGTAGAACAAGTCGGCGCGAAAACGCCCTTGTGCCACCGCGTCCTGCAGCCTGCAATGGGTTGCGCTGATCACGGCAAAATCGACTTTGACGCTGTCGCCCCCCAAAGGGCTGACCGTGCGCTCTTGCAGCACCCGCAGCAAACGCGTTTGCAGGGCCAGTGGCATGTCGCCAATTTCATCGAGGAACAGCGTGCCACCATCGGCCTCACGGATACGCCCCAGACTGCCTGCGCGCAAAGCACCGGTATACGCACCAGGCGCATAGCCAAACAGCTCCGACTCAATCAATGACTCGGGAATGGCTGCGCAATTGATGGCGACAAACGGCTTGTTGCGGCGCGGGCCACTGTCATGGGCTGCGCGGGCCAGCACTTCTTTGCCAGTGCCAGACTCGCCTTGAATCAGCAGCGGCACATTGCTGTGCACAATGCGGCGGACTTTGGCCACCACCGCGCGCCATTGCGCATCGCCAGTATCCAACTGGGCCAACGCATCAGCTGGCTGCAATGCAGCCTCAGTCTGTGGTTTGCTGGCATCGGCCTGCACTGCAGGCGATGGCACAGCCTCGGTGCTCGACCCCGCCACGGTAGCTGGGGTCTCCATACCATCGGCCAGGGACGCGGCAAATAGCTGCGTGTGCCCACTGTGAACACAGAAAAACAGGCGCTGCCCGCCCGGCAAGCGCAGTGCCGCCACTTCTGCAGGCGCACGGTTGTGCAGATGGACTTGCAAGCGGTGTTGCAAACGCTCTTGCAAAATAGTCGATGAAAAATCACTGGATGACAGGCGCAGCATGTGCATGGCAGCCTGGTTGGCGCCTATCAGGCAGCCGTCATCGCGCATGATCAAGATGCCCTCAGCTGCGCTGCCCAACCCCTCGACTCGCGGGTGCAGGTGGATGCGCGCATGTTGTGGGTATGCGGCTTTGAGCCAGCTGTTCTCAATCATGCGAGCAGCCATATTGGCCATGCCCAGGCTGTGGCTGTGCGATGCCATGGGCTCACCCGAAATATCAATGACACCGGCAATCGCGCCTTGTGCAGTAAAGATCGGCGCTGCTGCACAGTGCAGAAAGGCGTTTTGAGCCATAAAATGCTCACCGCCTCGCACCCTGACCGGCATGCGCTCAAACAGCGCTGTGCCAATCGCATTCGTGCCACGGCTGTTCTCTTTCCAGCAGGCGCCCTGGCTCAAGGCAACGCGCTGCGCCTTATTCAAAAAACCTCTGTCGCCTTGCGTGTGCAACACCATGCTGTGCGCATCGGCCAGCACCACCATGCTGCGGCTGCCGCGAATCTGGTGGTAGAGAAAATCCATCACGGGTTTGGCATGCGCGAGCAGCTCGACATTGGAGTCCAGCACATCGCTCAAACGGCTGCCACTCATCGGATCTGGCACATCGCGTGTGTCTTGCGGGTCAACACCGGCTTGGCTGCTGCGCAGCCACGACTGCGCCAAACGCCCGTCGAGCGCAGCTGCCATCGACTGGCCTTGCTCCAGCCATTGGCGTCTGGCTTGCTGCAATTGGGATGTTTCATGCCTCATACCTGCCTCCTATGCCAATGCTTGCCCACCCCCATTAACCAAAACCTTGTGATCACCTGAATCGGTTCCGAACAGCAAATTCGCCCCTGACACAACACAACGTTTGCTTTACTGAAGTGGTTAGGCATTGCGGCTTAGCCAATTATAGGAATGCACTTCGCAGCGTCTCTGAGCATAAACACTAGGCCCAGCAGTGTCACAAAATGGAACACTGCACTGTTGCACAACACCACAGCGATGCTTGAGCTGCTGCCCAATTGCTGCGATGCAGTAATAAAAAGACCAACAAAAACAAGCCTCTTGGCTTTTTGCATGTGTTGGCACAAGAATTGAATACCACAGAGTCAGCGCCTGCAACACTGCCCACTTTTTGGAACTCAGCACAGCAGCGCATTGACCGACCATTCAACCTTATGACAGGAGACCGACATGGCAGATCCCTTTGAACTCAAACGCTTTAACTTGGATTTGGCTTTCCCATTCAAAAACCAGTATGGCAACTACATTGGTGGTCAATGGGTAGCACCTTCTGCAGGACGGTACTTTGACAACCTGTCGCCGATCACTGGCAAGCCGTTCACCAAAATTCCCCAATCCGATGCGGAAGACGTCAACCGCGCACTGGATGCTGCCCATGCCGCCCAGGTCAAATGGGGCAAAACCTCAGCCGCAGACCGCTCTAACTTGCTGCTGAAAATCGCCGACCGCATCGAACAAAACCTGCAAACCCTGGCAGTGGCCGAAACCATCGACAATGGCAAGCCGCTGCGCGAGACCATGGCCGCTGACCTGCCACTGGCCGTTGACCATTTCCGCTACTTTGCAGGCTGCCTGCGCGCCGAAGAAGGTGCGATTTCTGAGATTGATGAGTACACCGTTGCCTACCATTTCCAGGAGCCGATTGGTGTGGTGGGCCAAATCATTCCCTGGAACTTCCCATTGCTGATGGCCGCCTGGAAACTCGCACCAGCACTGGCTGCTGGCTGCTCGGTGGTGATGAAGCCTGCGGAGCAAACCCCAGCATCCATTCTGGTCCTGATGGAAATCATTGGCGACTTGATCCCACCTGGAGTGGTCAACATCGTCAACGGCTTTGGCAAGGAAGCGGGCGAAGCCTTGGCCACCAGCAAACGCATTGCCAAGATTGCCTTCACCGGCTCCACCCCTGTGGGCCAGCGCATTTTGCATGCAGCCGCTGACAACCTGATTCCATCGACCGTGGAGCTGGGCGGCAAAAGCCCGAACATTTTCTTTGCCGACGTGATGGACCACGACGATGCGTTCTTTGACAAGGCACTCGAAGGTTTGGCGATGTTTGCGCTGAACCAGGGCGAGGTCTGTACCTGCCCATCACGCATCTTGGTGCAAGAGTCCATTGCCGAGGCTTTCATTGAACGTGCCAAATCACGCGTCGAGCAGATGAAACTGGGCCACCCCCTGGACACCAGCACCATGGTGGGCGCGCAGGTCTCGCAACTGCAAATGGACAAGATCCTGAGCTACATCGACATCGGCAAGAAAGAAGGCGCGCGTGCCTTGATTGGTGGTGAGCGCAACAACCTGGGGCAAGAGCTCAATGGTGGCTTCTACATCAAGCCGACTATTTTGCAAGGCGACAACAAGATGCGCATCTTCCAGGAAGAAATCTTTGGCCCTGTTGCGGCATTGACCACATTCAAAGACATGGACGAAGCCATTGCGATAGCGAACGATACCGAATATGGCTTGGGCGCTGGCGTTTGGAGCCGCAACGGCACGATTGCCTACCAAATGGGCCGTGCGCTGCAAGCTGGCCGCGTCTGGACCAATTGCTACCACGCCTACCCCGCTCACGCGACATTTGGTGGCTACAAAAAATCGGGTATTGGCCGCGAAACCCATAAAATGGCTTTGGGCAATTACCAGCAAACCAAGTGCATGCTGGTCAGCTACAACGCCAACAAACTGGGCTTCTTCTAAGCCACAAGCATCGGCACAGCGCGACGCACGCTGTGCCGTGCTGGGCTGGTGGCGTCAGTTGCCTCTTCTTGAGAAGTTCTTCTCACCACCTCCGCGCAGTTGCGCAAGGCACAGGCACAGGCACAGGCAGCCGCTTGCGCATCTCAACCATACCCGCCCTACTTGCGGGCGACTCAAACCCCAGCGCGTCGATGCAATCGGGCAGATCGCGCTCCAAAGCGGCCAATGGTGCTTCAAGCCCGTTTGAGACCGCTTGAGGGAGCACAAAGTACAAAAAAACAGCCAAACCGCTGCACGGTTTGGCTGGCAGTATTCACAACGCCAAGCGGTGAATGATCAGCGCTTGCGCAAGGCCAGAATGCTCAGGCCAATGAAGAAACCGGCAAAGGCGACGAACGACCAGTTGGCAATCGACAAGCCCAGAAATGACCAATCGACTAAAGAGCACTCCCCCGTACCTTTGAAAAACATGGGGATTTTTTCACGCAATGGGAAATTGCTCTCGAGCACGCCATAAAAATCGCGGCCACAGTTGGGAAACTCAGGCGGATCCCATTGCAGCCAACTTTGTTTGGCGGCGACAAAAGCGCCAAGACCTGCAGTCACCCAGGCAATCAGGCCCCATAGACCGAGCCAGGCTTTATGGCCCCATAGGCTGCCAATCAAGGCAGTCACACCAACCCCAATCAATGCCAGCCGCTGGACAATACACATCGGGCACGGATCCAGATCGAGGCTGTGCTGGAGGTAGAACGCAAACGCCAGCAA
The DNA here is from genome assembly GCF_004803635.1 of Lampropedia aestuarii. Lineage (GTDB taxonomy): Bacteria > Pseudomonadota > Gammaproteobacteria > Burkholderiales > Burkholderiaceae_C > Lampropedia > Lampropedia aestuarii. The sequence continues at coordinate 16,248 of NZ_SSWX01000023.1, forward strand.
TGCTGCGCTACAGGCCGCAATAATGGCGAGCAAGCGCCGGGGTGAGCCAAAAAAGAAATGGGTAAGGGATGTCAAGTTGTAGTTCCTTCCACGAACACGCGGGCGCGTCGTGGAGTCACCAAAACAGTATCTCCCTCACGCAGGCCCAATTCGGCAAACCTGTCTGCAGCGATATGCGCTTCAATCAAGGTAGCTGCCACGGTTGTATTGTCCGCCCCTTTAGAGGCGTTTGTTGACAAAAGTTCCAACCTTGCAACAGGTCCGACGACAATCGCACGGTCAATGCGTGCAATCAGGCCATTGGATTTGCCGTTGTGGCCAATTTCTGCGCCTGGGGTATAGGGCAGCACGTCCAACTCATGCGGGCGCACATAGGCAAACGCATCGCCGGTTTGGTTCTGGTCATCGGTTTGCAACTCAAAGCCTTGCAGGCTGACACTGCCTTTTTCGGCTCGGCCCTTGAACAGGTTGACGTCACCCAGAAAGCCGTAGACAAACGGACTGGCAGGGTCATTCCAGACCTGCTGCGGCGAGCCCACCTGCTCAATCCGGCCTTTGTTCATCACGACCACCCGGTCGGCCACTTCCAGGGCTTCCTCCTGGTCGTGTGTGACAAAGATGCTGGTTACATGCAATTCCTCGTGCAGGCGGCGCAACCAGCGGCGCAGCTCTTTGCGCACCTTTGCATCCAAAGCACCAAAGGGCTCATCGAGCAGCAAGACCTGCGGCTCGACCGCCAAAGCGCGTGCCAAGGCAATGCGCTGGCGCTGCCCGCCCGAGAGCTGGGCGGGGAAACGGTCGGCCAACCAGTCGAGTTGCACCAGTTTGAGCAGGCTCATGACCTTCTCTTTGATTTGTGCTTTACTGGGGCGTTCGCTGCGCGGTTTGACATTCAGGCCAAAGGCCACGTTGTCAAACACGCTCATGTGGCGAAACAGCGCGTAATGCTGGAACACGAAGCCGACCTGGCGATCACGCACATGCACATGCGTGGTGTCATGGCCAGAAAACAGCACCGCGCCACTGTCCGACGATTCCAGGCCCGCAATGATGCGCAGCAAAGTGGTCTTGCCACAGCCCGAAGGGCCAAGCAGTGCAATCAACTCACCCGAGTTGACGTTCAGGCTGACATCTTTGAGGGCGTGAAAATCACCGAAGGACTTACTGATATTTTTGACTTCAATACTCATACAACAACTCCACTCTCTCAATGACGGTTTGTATTGGCTGCAGGCTCGTGCGGATCACGGCTCCACTCGATGCGACGCAGCTCGTCGCCTACAGAGACATCGGCATCGCGCAGCAAATGAGGATTCTCAGGCGGCAGCTCGGCCGCTTTCTTCAGCTGGGCTTCATGGCTCCATTCGGCCCAGGTTTTCAATGCCAGCGTCACCAGGGCCAGCAAAGCGAGCAAGGTCGCCACCGAGAAGGCCGCAACCGATTGGTAATCGGTGTACAGAATCTCGACCTGCAGCGGAATCGTATTGGTTTGGCCGCGGATATGGCCTGAGACCACCGAGACCGCACCGAACTCCCCCATCGCACGGGCATTACACAAGATCACGCCATAGATCAAACCCCATTTGACGTTGGGCAGTGTGACGCTCCAGAACGTGCGAAAGCCCGATGCCCCCAGCACAATCGCGGCTTGCTCCTCGTCATTGCCTTGTGCTTCCATCAAAGGAATCAACTCACGTGCAACGAATGGGAAGGTCACAAAAATGGTCACTAGCACAATGCCTGGAACCGCAAAAATGATCTTGATGTCGTGCGCTTGCAGCAGCGGGCCCAACCAACCATTGATGCCGTAGAGCAGCACATAGGCCAAACCGACGACGACTGGCGAGATGGAGAATGGCAAGTCGATCAAGGTGATCAAAAAGGCCTTGCCCTTGAACTCGTACTTGGCAATGCACCAGGCGGCCATCACACCAAACACCACGTTCAATGGCACGACAATCGCAGCTGTGATCAAGGTCAGCTTGACAGCCGACCAGGTGTCGTCAGACTGGAACGCGGCAGCAAACCCGCTATAGCCTTGGCGAAACGCCTCGGCAAACACCGCCACCAGTGGCAGCACCAAAAACAGCAATAAGAAAGCCAGCGCAATGCCTGTCAGGATGCGCCGCACCCACGGCGACTCAGTCGTCGTCACGGCTTTGGCTGGACGTGCAGTCTGTGTCATTTATTGCTCCCACCGGTTGCACGGCGCTGCCAAGCTTGCAGCCCATTGATGATAAACAGCATGATGAACGCAAACAGCAGCATCACCAAGGCCACGGCAGTTGCGCCTGCATAGTCATATTGCTCCAGCTTGCCAATGATGATCAAAGGCGTGATCTCTGAAACCATCGGAATATTGCCTGCAATAAAAATCACCGAGCCATATTCACCCAGCGCACGTGCAAAGGCCAGCGCAAAACCGGTCAACAAGGCTGGTGTAATGGCTGGAAAAATCACTTTGTAAAAAATCTGCCAGCGGTTGGCGCCCAGGCTGCTGGCCGCTTCTTCCAGCTCTTTCTCAAAATCTTCCAGCACAGGCTGCACAGTGCGCACGACAAATGGCAAGCCAATAAAAATCAAGGCAATCGTCACACCAATGGGGGTGAAAGCCACTTTGATGCCGATCATATGGAAATATTGTCCAACCCACCCGTTGGGTGCCAGCAAAGCCGTCAATGCAATACCAGCGACTGCCGTTGGCAAGGCAAAAGGCAGGTCAACCAAGGCATCGACCAGTCGCTTGAACGGGAACTTGTAGCGCACCAGCACCCAGGCGATCAACATGCCAAACACCAGGTTGACCAAGGCGGCAATGAATGAGGCCCCAATGGTCAGCTTATAGGATGCAACCACCCTGGGCGCGCTCACGGCCTCCCAGAATTGCGGCCAACTCAGCTGCAAGGTATTGACAATCAGCGTGGAAACCGGAATCAGGACAATCAAGCTGAGGTAGAACAGCGTGTAGCCCATGGTCAGGCCAAAGCCAGGAATCACCCGCTTGGGGCGCCCTGCACGCTGGAACTTCTCGCCTGTACTCAGCGGCGAAGCAGGCTGTGCGTAATTGGGTTGTGACATAAGAATCAAGTGCTTTAAAAATCAGAGCCTGTATTGCACCGCCATATTGCCATGGGCAACAGGTGGTGATCGCTGTCTACACAAGCTCAATGGACAAAGGCGCCTTAGAACCTGTTCATCCACTGCATGGAGTGGGTGAACAGGCGCTTTACGCCTTTGACTTGTGATGGCTCTTCGACCAGGCGGTCAACGCAGTGCAGGCCCAACTAGCGACGTGTGGCCTTGCGCCTCGCTTGACGGCCGTTGCGCGCTTGAGAGCATCAACATGCAGGGCCCAGGCAATGGCTGTCAGCCCCGCGGGCTATTCGATTACTTAGCGCCACCGTAGAGTTTGTCGAACTCACCGCCATCGTTGAAGTGCACCCGCTGTGCTTCACCCAATGAACCAAAGTATTTGTTCACACGGAACAGATTCACTGGCTTGAACGTCTCTGGGTGTTTGGCCAACACTTCTTCATTGCGTGGGCGCAGTGCATGGCGGGCGGCAATTTCCTGGCCTTCTTCGGAGTACAGGAAGTCCAGGTAAGCCTTGGCAGCCTCAGCCGTGCCTTTTTTGGCTACGACCGACTCGACAATCGCCACTGGGTTCTCAGCCAATACGCTGGTGCTTGGGTAGATCGCGTCGACCTTGCCTTTGCCAAACTCGCGCTCGACCGACAGCACTTCGGACTCGAACGTGATCAGAACGTCGCCAATGTTGCGTTGCAAGAATGTGGCGGTCGCATCGCGCCCGCCTTTGCCCAGCACTGGGACGTTTTTGTACAGTTTGGAGACAAATTCACGCGCTTGCTCCTCAGTGCCACCATTTTCCAGCACCGAGCCCCAAGCTGCCAGGTAAGCATAGCGGCCATTGCCACCGGTTTTAGGGTTGACAACGATGACTTCTACGCCTGGCTTGATCAGGTCATCCCAGTCCTTGATGTTTTTAGGGTTGCCATTGCGCACCAGGAACAGCATCGTGGACGTGGTGGGCGATGCGTCGTAGGGGAATTTCTGCTCCCAGTCTTTGGCAACCACATTGTTATCTGCCAAAAACTCAATGTCGGTGGTGGTGTTCATCGTCACGACATCAGCCTCCAAACCTTCGCGCACAGCGCGGGCCTGGGCACTTGAGCCACCATGGGCCTGGTCGACTTTGATGTCTTTGCCGGTGGTTTCCTTGTAGTGCTTGGCAAACGCCGGGTTGATCTCGCGGTAGAACTCACGCGCCACGTCGTAGGACGCATTGAGCAAGGTTTGCTGTGCGTGCACTGCCCCACCAGCGAGTGACAAGGCCAGTGCTATTGCAGCCAATTTCCAGCTGTTTGTCATTTTTTTTGTCATAAACACCTTCCACTTAGAACCTAAAATTGTTTGGATGGCGTGATTCTCGTCCTTTCAAATATAAAACAAAAAGACATTTTTATTCTTTTTTTATATGTTTTTTAATATATAGGTGCAATGACAGCGATCTCCGCCTCCATCAAAGTACCTTTCAACCTAAGAGCCTGTTCAAATTTTTGATGAACAGGCTGTGCGAACATCACAAAAACCGCTCCAACAACTTGCGCGAATGTTTGTCCAGCAGCGTGGTATCTGCAATACGGTATTGAACACCGTCCTGGCCTGTGATCAACAGTTTGGTGCGACCTTGCAGCTTGCGGATGTCTTCCTCGGCTTTGAGCACCATTTGCGTATCGCCACGGTCCGTTTGCACGTCCCAGGTACTGGGCGTGGCAAAACTGGAGACTTTGAAGATGCGCTGAATCGATGGCACAAATTCACGAATAGCCAAGTCCTGCTCAATCAATTGGCGGTGTTGGGGCTGCAACTCATCCATCTGCGCAACCCACAGCGCTTCCTTGCCATCAGTTGCCACCAGTGACAGGCCGCGAGTGGGTGCTGTAAGCGGAAACGCGCGCACAGGCGTCACCGCAGTGTGCACAGTGCCATCAGCCAAAGTCAGCACCAGACGGCCATGGGCATTGCGAACCAGCTGGATACCGGCCAGATCTGTGGGTGTCGTTTCAATCATGTCGATTCCTTGCTCTGTAACGTCAGGCCAGCAGCTTGCGCATCTTCTTCTGCACGGCGCGCTTGGGCGTCGTAGAGCCTGAAATAACTGCCCAGCTGGGCCATCAATTCGTCGTGGGGGCCCACTTCAACAATCTCGCCACGGTCCATCACCACCAGGCGATCGGCTTTGCGCAGCGTCGACAAGCGGTGGGCAATTGCAATGGTCGTGCGGCCTTTGACCAGGTTGTCCAACGCCTTCTGAATTTCTTTCTCGGTTTCTGTATCGACGGCCGAGGTCGCCTCGTCCAAAATCAGGATGCGCGGATCAATCAGCAAGGCCCGCGCAATCGAGATGCGTTGGCGCTCGCCGCCAGACAAGCCCTGACCGCGCTCCCCCACCAGCGAGTCGTAACCATGTGGCAGGCGTAAAATGAATTCATGCGCATGGGCCGCACGCGCCGCAGCGACAATTTCTTCAAAGGTCGCATCGGGTTTGCCGTAGGCAATATTCTCGGCAATCGTGCCGAAAAACAGAAACGGCTCTTGCAGCACCAAACCGATATTGCTGCGGTAGTCAGACACCGCCATGCGGCGTATATCGACGCCATCGAGCTGGATCGAGCCGTCACTGACATCATAAAAACGACAGATCAGGTTGACCAGAGTGCTTTTACCCGAGCCGCTGTGGCCCACCAGTCCAATCATCTCACCAGGCCTGATCTCCAGGTTCAAATGCTTGATCACTGCGCGGCTGCCGTAGCGGAAGCTGACGTCTTGCATCGTGATGGCGCCTTGCGCCTTGCCAGGCAGCCTGACCGGGCTGGCTGGCTCGGGCACGTTGCTGACATGGTCGAGGATGTCGAAAATACGCTTGGCCCCCGCAGCGGCCTTTTGCGTGACCGAGACAATGCGGCTCATCGAGTCCAGACGCGTATAAAAACGGCCGATATACGCAATAAAGGCGGTCAAAATACCCACGGTGATTTGGTCGTTGGCCACCAAATAGATACCAAAGGCCCAGATCACCAAAATGCCCAGCTCGGTCAGCAAGGTGATCGTCGGCGTGAACAAGGACCAGGTTTTGTTGACACGGTCGTTGGCATCCAGGTTGATGCGGTTGGCATCGGCGAAACGGGCGGACTCGCGCTTTTCCTGTGCAAACGCCTTGACGACACGGATGCCTGGAATGGTGTCGGCCAGCACATTCGTGACCTCAGACCACACGCGGTCAATCTTTTCAAAGCCGGTGCGCAGCTTGTCGCGCACCAGATGGATCATCCAGCAAATGAACGGCAAAGGCACCAGTGTGACAAGTGCCAGCCATGGGTTGATCGAGAACAAAATGACCGAGGTCATGATGATCATCAGCACATCGGTCGCAAAATCCAGTGCGTTGACCGACAAAAAGAGATTGATACGGTCCGTCTCCGAACCAATGCGCGACATCAAGTCGCCGGTGCGCTTGCTGCCGTAATAGTCCACCGACAAATTCAGCAAGTGGTTGTAGGTGGTAGTGCGCAAATTCGAGCCAATGCGCTCGGACACCTTGGCCAGCACAAACGTTCGCGCCCAACCAAGCACCCATGCCAGCATAGCCGACACTAGCAAGGCGCCCAAATAAAAGCTCACCAAACTCGGGTCGATTTTTTCGCCATTCTGAAACGGAATCAAAATCTTATCCATCAGCGGAATGGTCAGATACGGCGCCACCAACTGGGCAGCCGTTGTCGCCAGCGTCAGCACAAAACCCAACAGCAACTGGTGCTTGTAGGGTTTGGCAAAACGCCACAAACGCAGCAGCACCCAGGTCGAGGTATGCGGTGCCTGTCGACTCGCACAGACCGGACACTCATCGGTTTCAGGTGGCAATACCGTGTGGCAAGCCGGGCAGCGGGACTCATCATCCACCACCACCGGGCTATAAGTTTCGCCTTTGGCAATGCGCTCGCTTTGCTTGTCAAATTGTTGAACCAATTGCAACAACGATGTCTGTTGTGTCAACGTGATGAACCACTGGGCCAGGCGAGCGCTCTGATCGCTCAACTCCAGATTGCCTACGCCGCCGTGGTCCTGCAGTTTCAACACTTGATCGCCGGTCAACGGCCACTCTCTCCACTGCTTGGAGGCTGCGTCATAGGCCAGCAGGCGCGCCTGCGTGAGCGCTACAAGCCCTTGGGCATATTGCAATTGCGCGTTCAGGTCAACAGGGACCAGCGCTAATACGTTTTCATCAGCAGCGAGCTTGGCTCGCAATTCATCCCCCAAGGGGCTGGCAAACACGGTCGAGGCATCCACAAAATGGTGATGTTGCATGTAAAAAAATTTTCTCCGCCGATAACAGCGCCAATCGCCACGCGAACCAAGGCATGGTCATCGCAGGCGCTGCAGGCCCAACTATTTAAAAAACGCTTAGAGCCTGCTCTACAACTTGTTCTAACTGTTCTTACTAACGAGTGAGCCGCTATTTCTGCTGACAAGAGTCACAATGAATATATATATTGGCAAAATTGCAAAGAATTCTATCCAATCCCGCTCCACAGCTGACTGACATGGCGAAATACAACAACATTGAACTATTGCGCACCACGTTTTTGCGTGGCCCCAGTGTCTGGACCTACCGCCCTGTATTGGAAGTCTGGCTTGATCTGGGAGAACTTGAAGACTTCCCCTCCAACACCATTGACGGTCTCAATGAACGGCTGACTGCCTGGCTGCCCGACCTGATCGAGCATACATGCGGCATCGGCGAGCGCGGTGGCTTTATCCAGCGCCTCGAAGGCGGCACCTGGATGGGCCATGTGATGGAGCACGTGATCATTGAGCTCTTGAACCTGGCGGGCATGCCAGCCGAGTTTGGCCAGACGCGTGAAATCTCCAAGCGCGGCATCTACCGCATGGTGTTTCGCTGTCCAGAAGAAACCGTTGCCCGTGTGGCCTTGAAATGGGGTCACCAGCTGCTGATGGCCGCCATCAATGATGAGCCGTTTGAACTCAAACCCGCAATCCAGGCAATCAAGACCGCCATCAACGAACGCTATCTGGGCCCTTCGACTGGCTGCATCGTCGATGCCTGCACCGCACGGCGAATTCCGCATATCCGCCTGAACAGCGGCAACCTGGTGCAACTGGGCTATGGCGCAGCGCAGCGCCGCATCTGGACTGCAGAGAGCGATGAGACCAGCGCCATTGCCCAGGGCATCGCCCAGGACAAGGACTTCACCAAACGCCTGCTGAGCGCTTGCGGCGTGCCTGTGCCCGAAGGCCAGATCGTCGCCTCGGCCGATGAGGCCTGGCAAGTGGCGCAAAAAATTGGCTGCCCCGTCACTGTCAAACCTTCGGATGGCAACCATGCCCGTGGTGTCACGCTGGATCTATCGGAAGAAGCGGAGATCAAGGCAGCCTTTGCCTTGGCACAGCCGGAAGGCTCACAGGTGATTGTCGAAAAATTCATCGATGGCGTTGAGCACCGCCTGCTGGTGGTTGGCGGTCAAGTGGTTGCGGCCACCAAAGGCGAAACCGTCTCGGTGTATGGCGATGGCCAGGCCACGTTGCAGCAGCTGGTGGAAGTCCTGAATCAAGACCCACGCCGCGGCCCCGAGCATGAATACCCGCTGGACTGGATCAACCTGGAAGCTGGTGCGGTGAAACTCGAACTCAACCGCCAGCAACTCACACCTGATAGCGTGATTGCCAAAGGCCAGGCGGTGCTGCTGCAACGCAATGGCAATATGGCGATTGACTGCCTGGACGATGTGCACCCTGATGTCGCCTACTACGCAAGCCTGGCAGCCCAGATCGTGGGTCTGGACATTGCCGGCATGGACATGATTTTGAAAGACGTCTCCAAGCCTATGCTGGGCCAAGGCGCGATTTTGGAAGTCAATGCAGGGCCGGGCCTGTTGATGCACCTGAAACCGACCAGTGGCACGCCCCGCCCAGTTGGCATGGCCATTGCCGACCACCTGTTCCCGCGTGACGCTGGCAGCGATGCCGGACGTATTCCGATTGCCAGCATTGTCGGCACACGCGACAACGCCTTCATCGCCCGCCTAGTCGGCTGGCTGCTGCAACTGTCTGGCAAACACACCGGCGTGGCCAGCAGCGAGGGCATGTTCATTGCCAACAACCTGATCCAGCCCAGCAGTGCCAGCAACTGGGCCGGTGCCGAGCGCATCCTGACCAATAGCCTGGTACAAGCGGCTGTGATTCAAACCACGGCCCGCTCAATTCTCGAAGAAGGTCTGGCCTACGACCGCTGCCTGGTCGGTGTGGTCACCGACATGGATGGCTTTGAGTCACTGGCCGACCACGATGTGCTGGAGCCTGGGCAGATGCGCCGTGTGATGCGCACGCAAATTGATGTAGTGCTCAGCAACGGCGTGGGCGTTTTGAATGCCGATCTGCCCGAGGTCGCCGATCTGGCCGAGTTGTGCGATGGCGAGGTGATTCTGTACGCGAGCAGCGCAGACAACGAAACACTCACCGCACACCGTGCCAACACCGAAGCGCGCCGCGCAGGCGGCCGTGCAGTCTTGCTCAAAGGCACACAAGTCGTATTGGCCACGGGTGCCCAAGAGCGCGTATTGGGCACGCTGGATGCATTGGTGCTCTCTGGCGGCATCCGCCCAGACACATCGGCCTTGCTGGCAGCCATTGCGACGGCATGGGCGCTCGATATCACACCCGAGCTGATTGGCGCTGGCATCACAACTTTTGAGTACGCAATTCACTAAGCCAAGCCACGCGCACCCCCATCCCACTTGCTGAGGACTCACCGCGCAAGCGTTGGTCCCCCAAACACCCATAACGTGCTATCCAGCTGAAAGACACACAATGCAGATCAATCGCAGCCGCGCCCTGCGTGGCCCCAACCTGTGGACCCGCAGCACCGCCATCGAAACCATCGTTCATTGTGAAAACAGCGAACTGCGCTATAGCGCCATCGCTGGCTTTGAAGAGCAACTGCGTGCCCGCTTTCCCACCATTGGCATCTTGCAGCCCGAGGGCGCTGACCAGCCACTCTCGCTGGCCCATGTGCTGGAGCGCGCTGCCTTGTCGCTGCAAATCCAGGCCGGCTGCACAGTCAGTTTCAGCTGCACCCACGAAACAGTGCAGCCAGGCACCTTCCAGGTCGTGGTCGAGTACACCGAAGAATCGGTTGGCACACTGGCTTTAAAGCGCGCCGAGGAACTGATTCAAGCCGCTCTGGAGGACACACCGTTCGATCTCGACGCCTGCATTGCCGAGCTGCGCGAGCTCGACGAAAACGAGCGCATGGGCCCCTCGACCGCAGCGATTGTGCATGCCGCCATCGCGCGTGGGATTCCGTTTCGCCGACTCAACAGCGGCTCTTTGGTGCAACTGGGCTGGGGCTCGAAAGCACGGCGCTTTCAGGCCGCTGAAATCGACTCGACCAGCGCGGTGGCCGAATCGATTGCCCAAGACAAGGATTTGACCAAACGCCTGCTGCATGCCGCTGGCGTGCCGGTGCCACTAGGCCGCCCAGTCAAGAACGTGCACGATGCGTGGCTGGTGGCCGAAGCCATTGGCTTGCCAGTGGTGGTCAAGCCGCAAGACGGCAACCAAGGCAAAGGTGTGGTGGTCAACATCACCAGCCGCGAGGATCTTGAAAAGGCTTTCCATGTCGCCCGCGGCTTCAGCGAAGACGTGATGGTGGAGCGCTATTTGCCCGGTCACGACTTCCGCCTGCTGGTCGTAGGCCGACAACTGGTGGCCGCAGCGCGCCGTGAGCCACCACAAGTGCTGGGCGATGGCCAGAGCACTATTCGTGAACTGGTCGACATCGTCAACCAGGATCCGCGCCGCGGCAGCGGCCATGGCACGGCGCTGACCACCATCCGCCTCGATGACATCGCCATGGCCCGCCTTGCCAGCGAAGGCCTGACGCCAGAGTCCGTGCCAGCACAAGGCCAGCGTGTGGTGCTGCGCAACAACGCCAACCTGTCGACTGGTGGCAGCGCCACCGATGTGACCGATGACGTACACCCCAAAATCGCCGCCCGTGCGATTGAGGCGGCGCAAATCATTGGCCTGCACATTTGCGGCGTCGATGTGGTCTGTGAAACCATGCTCAAGCCCTTGGAAGAGCAAAACGGCGGTATTGTCGAAGTCAATGCGGCCCCAGGCTTGCGCATGCACCTTGCTCCCTCGTTTGGGCGCCCGCGCCATGTCGGCGAGCCCATGGTGGATGAACTCTACGCCCCCGGCGATGATGGCCGAATTCCGGTCGTTGCAGTAACGGGCACCAAGGGCAAAACCACCACGACCCGGGCCATTGCCCATTTGTTCGCCTCGCACGGCTGGCGCACCGCCATGGGCACGACCGATGGTGTCTTTGTCAACGGCAGGCAGATCCACACCGGCGATGGCTCAGGCCCAGCCAGCGCGCGCAATGCGCTGGCACACCCCGAAACCGATGCGGCCGTGCTCGAATGCGCACGCGGCGGCATTTTGCGTGAAGGCCTGGGCTTTGACCGCTGCCAGGTAGCCGTGATCACCAATGTCGGTAATGGCGAGTACCAGGGTCTGGACTACATCGTCACCAAAGAAGACGAAGCCGTGCTCAAACGCGTGGTTGTGCAAAACGTTGCCACTACCGGCTACGCCGTGCTGAACGCCGCCGACCCGCTGGTAGCCGCCATGGCCCATGTATGTCCTGGCAAAGTCATCTTTTTTGCCACGGACCGCCACCACCCGGTCATGCTCACCCACCGCGCACAAGGCAACCGGGTTGTCTATGTCGATGGGGATGCGATTGTCGCGGCCGAAAGCGCTTGGCGCGAAACCATCGCACTACGCGATATTCCACTGACGCGCAATGGCACGCTTGGCTTTGAAGTAGAGAACATCATGGCATCCATTGCGGCGGCATGGGCAGTCGATGTGCCATGGCAAACCATTCGCCGCGGCCTGTCGGGCTTTGCCAACGAGCAGCATTGAGCACATCGCCAGGGGTCTGAAGCGTTGGGCCTTGCGCAACTGCGTTGAGATAATGAACAGGCCCTAAGCCCTGATCGCCCAGCCAAGCTGGGCGACGCAATCCACTGAGACGGTTTAACCCGCCTGGCGCAAGGCGATTTCGCGGTGGCGCTTGAGCGTCGCCCACTCTTTGGCAAACGCCTGGGTCAAGCGCTCAACCAGGTAGACCGAGCGGTGCTGTCCACCGGTGCAGCCAATCGCTACACTGACATAGCTGCGGTGGTTCTCAACGTGGTGGGGCAGCCATTTCTTCAGAAAGTGGGCAATGTCGTTTTCCATCTCCAGCAGCAGTGGCTGGCCCTCAAAAAACGTGATCACATCCTGGTCCATGCCGGTCAAGGCCTTGAGCTTGGGCTCGTAATGCGGGTTGGGCAGCATACGCACATCAAACACGTAATCGGCATCGCGTGGCACACCGCGCTTGTACGAGAACGACTGAAACACCAGCGTCAAATGGCCCCGCGCCACACCCAGAAATTGTTTTAAGCTCGCCTGCAATTGGGCGGCACGGGTGTGGCTGGAGTCAATCACAAACGCCATATCACGCAAAGTGCCCATCAAATGGCGTTCGCGCAAAATCATTTGCACCAAGGCGTCGTCGCCATGGGCATCTTCGCCAGCGGCCAGCGGGTGCTTGCGGCGGGTTTCAGAGAAACGCCGCACCAAGGCATCGGTGGACGCATCCAAAAACACCACACGGACATTCACGCCCTGCTGCTTGACCGACTCCAGGAGATGCGGCACCAAAGGCAGCGAGGTGGCATTGCGCGCATCAATCGCAATTGCCAAGCGCGTGATGCGCTGGTTGCGCTCCAGCGCCAGGCTGGCCAGCAGCAGCTCCGGCGGCAGATTGTCGATGCAGTAGTAACCTGCATCCTCCAATGCGCTCAAAGCCACGGATTTTCCTGAACCGGACATGCCGGTCATCACTACGAGTTCACGCATGTTTGCTCCGTTTCGCTGTCGTTGCCTTGCGCCCTGCCCCCTGGCGAGCCAGGGCAGCCACATCCTGCTTGCCTGCTGCCAGCATTTCTTGCGCGTGCTCAAAACTGGCATCGGTCATTGGGTCACTGCCAAGCATGCGGGCAATTTCCTCTACCCGTGCATCGCCCTCAATCGGCACAACCATGCTGCTGACGCTTTGGGAGGTTTTGTGTTTGCGCACCAGCAAATGCTGGTCAGCACATGCCGCCACCTGCGGCAAGTGCGTCACTGCCAAGACCTGCCGGTCAATGCCCAGGCGGTGCATCAAGCTGCCAACGCTGTGTGCTACTGCACCACCAATGCCGGTATCGACCTCGTCAAAAACCAGGGTTTCAGTCAGGCCCAAACGGCTGGTGCACACCGCAATCGCCAAACTCACACGCGACAACTCACCGCCGGAGGCCACTTTGTTCAGTGGCTTGGCCACGCCTGCCGCATGGCTGGCAATCAAAAATTCGATTTCATCCAAACCATGGGCTTGGGGCTCGTCCAGCGTGCGCACCGCTACGGTGAACTGGCTGCCGACCATGCCCAGGCTTTGCATCGCCTCGGTAACGGCCTTGGCCAGTTGCGGCGCTGCGGCCTGGCGTTTGCGCGACAACACTCCCGCAGCGGCCAACAAAGCCTGCTTGCTGGCTTGCTCGGCCGCTGACAAGGCCTCCAGATCAATGCCGGCATCCAAGGCCTTGAGCTCTTGCTTCCAGTCGGCCCACAACTGCGGCAGGCTATCAGGGGTTTGGCGGTGGCGTCTGGCCAGGCTCAGCCATTGGCTCACACGCGCGTCCAGGCTTTCCAGATCCCCTGCATCCCACTCCTGTGACTGGGCGTAGTCGCGCAAGCTGCGCGAGACATCGGCCACTTGGTCTAACAGCTGCAGCAGCGTGTTTTCCCAGTCGCCAAACTGTGGTTCAATCGCGCGGTGCTCGGCCAAAGTGCTTGCGGCTTGGCTGAGCAATTGCGCAGCGCCGGTATCGCCCTCACTGCCATCGAGCAAGGCCCAGGCCTGGCTGGCTGCGCGTTGCAGGTCTTGCAGATGCGTCAGGCGCGTATGCTGGCTGTTGAGGCTCTCCCACTCGTCCTGCTGCGGCGCGAGTTTGCCCATTTCTTCAATTTGCCATTGCAGGCGCTCGCGGTCCTGGCGCAAGCGTGTGGCATTGGCCTGCGCTGCTTCCAAAGCCTCGACGGCCGCGCGCCAGTCGCGCCAGGCCTGCTGGGTGGGTCCGTCGTCGGCTTGCGCATAGGCATCGAGCAGGCTGCGCACCGACTGCGGCCGCATCAGGCTTTGCCAGGCATGCTGGCCGTGGATGTCGACCAGACTCTCGCCCAGCGTGTGCAACTGGCCAACAGTGGCGACCGAGCCGTTGATCCAGGCACGGCTCTTGCCTTGCACATCGACCGTGCGTCGCACCATCAAGGTTTCATGGGTGTCAAAGCCATGTGCATCCAACCATTGGTGCAGCGCCGCTGCAGCAGTGGCTGACACATCGAACTCGGCAACGATGTCGGCGCGTTGTGCGCCCTCGCGCACCAGACCCGATTCGGCCCTGGCGCCCAGTGCCATTTGCAGCGCATCGATCAAAATGGATTTACCGGCCCCGGTCTCGCCGCTGAGGACCGTGAAGCCATTTTGAAAATCCAGCTCCAACGATTGCACCAACACAAAGTCGCGCAATACCATACGTCGCAATGCCATCAGCTCCCCCCCTCATTCCAGCCGAGCTTGTTGCGCAGCATCGCAAAATAATTCCAGCCCTTGGGATGCAGAAAGCGTGCACGGAACTGCGAACGCTTGACATGCAAGGTATCGCCAATGAGCAACTCGGGCATATTGAGCATATCGTACTTGGCACTCATATCGCGCCCTGACAGCAGCTTCACGCTGATCTGGCTGCTATCGGGCAGCACCAGCGGCCGGTTGGAGAGTTTGTGCGGTGCAATCGGTGCGACCACCCAACCCGAGGTGGCCGGATGCACAATCGGGCCTCCGACCGACAGGGAGTAAGCCGTCGAGCCCGTAGGCGTGGCGATGATCAGGCCATCCGCACGTTGGTTGGAGACGAATTGCCCGTCGACCTCTACGCGAAACTCCAGCATGCCCGACATGGCGCCGCGCGAGACCACGACGTCATTGACCGCATGGCCATTGAAAATCTGCCTGCCTTCGCGCTCAATGGTGGCATGGATCAAGGGCCTGAAATCCTGGTCGTAGATGCCGTGCAACATCGGCCCGAGCTGGTCCTGGTAATGGTTGAGCGGCAAATCGGTCACAAAACCCAGGCGCCCTTGATTGATACCAATCAAAGGCGTGCCATATGGCGCCAGCTCTCTGGCAATGCCCAGCATCGTGCCATCGCCTCCAATTGCAATGCACAGCCCGCACTGCTCGCCAATTTGGCGCGGGGTCAGCAAAGGGTAGCCGGTGACGTCGAGGTTCATAGCGGATTCGGCCTCAAGCACCACTTCGCAGCCAAACTGCAACAAGAACTGGGCTACATCCTCGACCACGGCTCTGGCTGCCTTGCGCGCATCTTGCGAGGTTGTGATCTGGTACTTGCCCAGAATCGCGATTTTTTCAAAAGTGGTTTGCATGCGTTTGTCAGCATCAATCCCTGAGGCGGCCATTGCAAGAATCTTTTATGAAGTGAAGTTGTCGGTGTATCGCGGTGCGCAGCCAGCAACAGCCGCGCCACACCAGTGTTTCAAAGTATAGCCTCTGGCCTGCTCTGCCAGTGCGCCAGTCACGCATATGCATTGAAAGAACGCGTAAATACCACGCCTTCAACCATCCCCCGCCACAAGCCTTTATTTGCGCCGCAAGGCCGTAAACGCCGCATACTCCCAACGGCGCAAGGCCAGAACCATCGTATAGCCCTCACGCTCGCTGGGAGGCACTTTTTGGTCGTTGAGGTGCTGGGTCGAAAAATCCTGGCCGAGCTTGTGCATGCGCTCGAGCAATCCGGGCGCCGCAGCGCGGCTGATATTGCCATGCACCAGAAACAAGCCTTCATCCTCATGGGCAAAATGGCCGCCAAAATAATCCAGCGCCACATTTTCACGAAAGAATTGCATGACCGGGCCATTGGCACGCCATTTGAATGTTTTGGCCAATTTCAAACGGTAGCGGTTCAAAGGGCGCAGCTCCAAAATGCCCAGACGGTCAAGTTGCGCCAGGTATTTGACGCACTCGGCCTCGCTAATTTGGTAGGCGGCCACCATTTGCTCCAGCGTCCACAGGCTCATGGCATTCACCGCCACCAGCAGCAGCTTTTTATCGGCCACGACCACGCGCTCCTGCTCCAGTGTGAGCTGGGCCATCATGGGCTGCTGGTCGGCCACGCGTCTGGCCAAGTCCACAAAATCCAGTCCCATCGCCTGGCATATCGCATCGATGCGTGACAGCGCCATATCGCCCTTGGCCAGCATGCGTTTGACGCTGGACTCGGCCATGTCCATCGCAGCCGCCAAATCTGCATAGGTCATCTGGCTGCTTTTGAGTTCTTTTTTAATCGCCAATACCAATTCCTTACTCGACCCCATCGCTTGCTCCCCTCTGACTTTGCATGCGCAGCATTTGAAAAACTCCATCCAATGTATCAATTATTGATACTCGGCATTGCAAAAAAGCGCGGTCTGGATAATTCCGTACTGCTTTTCGATCCATTGCGAAGACACTGCAGGCCTTGTCCACTGACCACGCACCGTGTCTTCTTCGCCATGTCTTCATACCCTGCTTTCTTTGCCTCGCCGCAGCGCGCACATGCCAGTCCTTGGCTCTTGTTGGGCTGGGGCGTCTTGCTGTGCCTGGCCGCAGCCTTATTGCCTGCGCTGCCGCAAGCGGCGCACTACCATGACTTTGCCGATGCACGCACGCTCATGGGCATTCCTTATGCGATGGATGTGCTGAGCAACCTGCCTTTGTTGCTGGCCGGTCTGGCCATCGCTTGGCAATTGCGCCGCTTTGCCCACACCAGCGCACAACCACTGCCGATGTGGGGCTGGTTATTGGCACTTGCCGCGCTGGGTTTTGCAGTGACGGCACTGGCCTCCTCAATCTACCACTGGCAGCCCGATGACGCGGGTGTGTTCTGGGACCGCCTGGCGATGGGCGTGATTTTTGCTGCCGTGATCGGACTGGCAGTGGGCCAAATCTATGGCGCATTGACTGCTGCAACGGCAGCGTTGCTGACCTTGGCCGCGGCCGTGCTGGCTTTGTGGATTTGGCGCAAGACCGGCAACTTCACGCCCTGGATTGTGTTGCAAGCTGGCGGCATGCTGCTGCTCTTGGCGATTGCTTGCCAGCCAAGGCATTCGCCCTTGCGCCAGGCAGCTGTGCCTTTGCTGCCACTGGGCGCCTTGATTGCCTGGTACAGCCTGGCCAAACTGGCCGAGTTGGGTGACCACGGCGTGTTTGCCGTGACTGCGGGTTTGCTCTCGGGCCACAGCCTCAAGCACATTCTGGCTGCATTGGCCGCTTGGCCTTTGCTGCAAATGCTGTATAACGCTCAGGCCGACTTGGCTGAGCCTTTCTCAGTACGCCTTGCAGGACCTGCGCACCCCTGCCGTAGCGTGTGAATGGTGGGGCTGTGACGGCCCCTTCTCTTTGTTGCCGCCTCATTGTTTTTTCCCATGGCCTCCAATCAAGACCCAAGCAACCAAGCCCCCAGCAAGCCACTGGCCCCTAAAGAGGTCTGTCAATTCAAACTGCTGGCACAAAAGCGTTTTGCCCCATTTTTCTGGACGCAGTTTGCCGGTGCCGCCAACGACAATCTGTTCAAGTTCGCCTTCACTGTCTTGGTCACCTACCAGCTGACGATCAGTTGGCTGCCAGCGCATATGGCAGGCCTGGTGATTGGTGCGGTCTTCATACTGCCGTATTTGCTGTTCTCGGCCACTGCGGGCCAACTGGCCGACAAATACCCGCACCAGTTGATTATTCGGCGTCTCAAGTTGCTGGAAGTCGCGATCATGGTGCTGGCGGCGGTGGCCTTTTTCTTCAACTGGATCGCCGTGCTCTTGCTGTGCATCTTTTTAATGGGCTTGCAGTCCACGCTGTTTGGCCCGGTCAAATACGCGTATTTGCCGCTGCAACTGCGCCCCGCCGAATTGACCGGTGGCAATGGCATGATCGAGATGGGCACCTTTGTCGCCATCGTGCTGGGTAGCCTGGTAGGTGGCGTCCTGATTGATGCGGGCAGCGCAGGTCGCATCTATGTCGCCACTGGCTGCATGGTGCTGGCGATGGTCGGTTACTGGAGCAGCACCCGCATTCCAACGATGGCGGCGACCGATCCTGGGCTGCGCATCAACCTGAACCCGTTCAGTGAGACCTGGAAGAACCTCAGCATTGCGCGCCAGAACGTTGTGGTGTTTCGCTCGGTGCTGGGTATCAGCTGGATGTGGTTTGTCGGCTCGGTACTGATGAGCCAGTTCCCAGTCATTGCCAAGGAAGTGCTGTACGGCAATACCCAGGTCGCCTCTTTGCTGCTGGCGGTGTTTGCGATTGGTATCGGCATCGGCTCGCTGCTGTGCGAGGTGCTCTCGCACAAGCAAGTTGAGATTGGCCTGGTGCCGGTAGGCGCCCTGGGTATGAGTGTGTTTTTAGTGGATTTGTATTTCGCCACACGCCATTTGCCCGATCCGGGCCATTTGCTGAGCGTGGCAGAGTTCGCCAGCTCCCTGGCCAATTGGCGTGTGATGGTCGATTTGCTGCTGCTGTGCCTGTTCACCGGACTTTACAGCGTGCCGATGTATGCGCTGGTGCAAATGCGCTCGCAGCCATCGCACCGCGCCCGCATCATCGGCGCCAACAATATTCTCAACGCCGTGTTCATGATTGCCAGCGCCATTCTGACGGGTTTGCTGCTGCAATGGGGCTTGAGCATTCCGCAAATCTTCCTGGTGCTGGCCCTTGCCAATGCAGTTGTCGGCGCCTATGTCTTCTTGCTAGTGCCCGAGTATTTGCTGCGTTTTGTAGCCTGGATTCTCACGCATTTGGTCTACCGCTTCAGCATCCGCGGGCGCGAGAACATACCCGCCGCAGGCCCGGCCATTCTGGCGTGCAACCATGTGAGCTTTGTCGATGCCGTGTTGCTGATGGCCGCCAGTCCCAGACCGATTTACTTCATCATGGACTACCGGATTTTTCGCAACCCGGTGCTGGGCATTATTTTCCGCATGGCCAAGGCGATCCCGATTGCGCCGCAGCGCGAAGACCCAGCCGCCTTTGAAGCCGCCTTTGCCAAAGCCGCTGAGGCCTTGCGCAACGGCGATCTGGTCGGCATTTTTCCCGAGGGCGCGATCACCCGAGACGGCCAATTGCAACGCTTTCGGCGTGGCTTGCAAAAGATTGTGACAGACGTACAGGCCGAAGGCATCAACCCACCAATCGTGCCAATGGCCTTGTCCAATCTGTGGGGCTCGTTCTTCTCACGCATCGAAGTGCGTGACGGCCAGAATGTCGCAATGGTCAAGCCATTTCGCCGTGGCATGTTCAGCCCCGTTGGCCTGGACATAGGCCCTGCAATGCCGAGCCATACCAGCCCTGAAGAGCTGCAAAAGCAGGTGCAGGCCTTGCTAGAGCAAGCTGGCCAAGCCCAGCCATCCGCCTCGGCTTAAACGCGCTTAAACAGTCTCAACGCGGGCATTTGTCAAGTGTTGTGACTGTGCCGCTTATGGTTGCTGCCACAAACGCCACACATGGGCGGGTGGCACATTGGCCAGCACCGTGTCGGTACGCTCGGCCTGCAAGCCCATGCGCTGGCGCACACCGGCAAGTACCGGGCAGCGCAAACCATACGTGAATAAATACAGCGACTGGCCTGGCCGCAAGGCTGCAAACACGCTGCGCACAATGCGCAATTGTTGTGTGCTGTTCATATTGAGCAAGGGCAAGCCACAAACTACTGCTGCCAGCGGTGGAATGGCATCGGCTTGTTGCTCGTTCAAGCGCTCCAAACGGCACGCATCCTCAGTCACGATGCGCGCGTGTGGAAACTGTCTGCGCAGCTCCTCGGCCATCGCCAAGTCACGCTCAACCAGGATCAAATCCTGCTGCGCCAGGCCGCGTGCCAGCATTGCCCGGGTGAACACCCCCGTGCCCACGCCCAACTCCAGCACAGGCCCTGCGCCTGGTTCAATGTGTTGCGTGATCGCACGGGCCAGCGCAGTGCCAGAAGGCACGAGAGCCCCGACTGCCTTCGGGTTTTTACGCCACGCCTGGTAGAAGTTTCGGTACTCGTGTGCAATGGTGGACCTTGCATGCCATGCGGCCTTGATGGCTTGCATTGGCTCTGTTTTACCGATAGCTCTCATCGCATACGACTTTCCATCATGTAGAGGGGCTGGTCTACGCATCAGCTAACCGATGCACGCAACCATTGTTCACCATTATGCATACCTCCAGCCCGACCAAGGCGAACCGGACTGGGAATACCAACTGCCATTTTGCACTTTCACTGCAATAGTAATGAATTGTTTAACAAATCCATAGACCGGATTCTCCCTAGCCTGCCGCTGACTTTGTAGGCACTCCAGCGGCTGCACTCGTGCACCGGCCATGCATGCCCGAACAACCGGCCAGCCAAACAGCGCGCTAAAGAGCCAACAGATGGCGCCACGATAGGCGAAAAAAAAAAGAACCGGATCAACCGGTTCTTTTGGCTCGCTCAGAGGGCGCAGGGCATCAGTCTTCGATGCGCACTTCCACGCGGCGCGCCTGGGCGTTGCTGCCGGTGCCGGTATTGGACTGAGGGCGCTCCAATTCGATTTTGTCTTCAGGAATATTCAATGACAGCAGCTTGTCGCGCACCGCAAAAGCGCGTTTTTTGGACAGTTCTTCATTGACAGCCGCATCGCCTGTAGCATCGGTAAAGCCTGAAATCACGGCACGCTTGCCGCTATTGACTGCAGCGACCACGTCGAGCAGCGCTTCAGAAGCACCATCGGCCAAGCTGTCACTGCCAACACCGAAGTAGAACTTCACCACCCCATCTTCCACTGCAACGCTAGGGCCGTCATTGCCCGCATTGGCTTGCTGCGGCTCAGCCTGTGGCACTGCGGCAATATTAGCAGCTGCACCAGCGGGCTGCACCTGCAACTCAATGCGCTGTGCATGGGCCCAATCCTGGCTCTGCGCATCCGTCTGTGTGCCAGCCAAAGCCAGCTTCTCGGCAGGCACTCCCAAACGCATCAACTGGGCACGCACCAGACCGATGCGGTCATTGACCAGCGCCTCAGGAGCCGCAGTCGCAGGCGACAGGCCATTGAACGCGGTCAACACGATCACGCTGCCGGCCTTGGCCTGCTCAATCAGCTTGGCCAGCGCTACCTGGGCTTGGCCATCCGCAGGCACTGCCGCCTGGTCTTGAGTGAAGTAATAACGCGCCAGCGTGTCACTCTCCATCACAAATGGCTGTGAATGCGCAGCCTCAGGCACCGTCCCTGCCGCAATCGAGGAAATCACCTCAACCGCTGCCACTGGTTGTTTTGCCAGCACAGTGTGCGCACCAAACCAGACCACGCCAACCACGGTAGCGGCAATCAAACTGGAGACGAGTAACAGCGCGATCCCTGATTCGCTGTCATTGTTTTGCTGTGACATAAAACTTCCTGAAATGGCGCACTCAAAGCAAGCGCGTAGTGAAGATTGAAGCAAAGCCGTGCTTGTAACAGGGTCTGAGCCCCATCCATGCCCACCGTCTTTGCCGCACATGAACCAGATGAAAATAATGGCAGGCGCATTGTATGCGCAACTGGATTTCTTCCCAAATTGCCACTGACCCAAGCTGGTGCCAGTGCAGCGTTTATGCACCTTGGCGCGGGTTTGCTGGCACCACTCCGAATCGCTCCATATGTATCGCCAGCGTATCCATACGTGACAAATTTTGCATTAGGCAAAACAGCCAGGCCTGCATGGGCACAGCGCCAGCGCGGCTTGCGTCCGCAGTCCGCCACTTTCATGCACAATGGCCGCTTTATTCAAAAGAAGTGCTGGGCCAGTCACTGCGAGAGGCGCACAACAAGCCTGCTTGGGCGATTTCTGCCATGGCATTGGCGACAGCTTTTCTTGGCCTTTTGCTGCTTTAGGCAAGCATCTTCCAACACTTTCTATGCAAACTCCTTACGAATGGGCCATGGGCTGGCGCTACACGCGTGCCGGTCGCACCAGCCAAAGCAAGGGCCTGCTGTCCTTTGTGGCCAGTGTGTCGGCGATTGGCATTGCGCTGGGCGTGGCGGCGCTGATCATTGTTTTGTCAGTGATGAATGGCTTTCAGCGCGATGTGCGTGACCGCATGCTCTCGGTGGTCTCACATATTGAGGTCTTCGCGCCACAAGGCGGCACACTGCCCAGTGTCGAGCGTGTGACCGAACAGGTGATGCAGAACCCCGAAGTCATTGGGGTTGCGCCATTTGTCTCGGTGCAGGCTTTGCTGGCACGCGGTGATGACATGCGCGGCGTGGTGCTGCGCGGCATTGATCCGGAGCTGGAGCCCCAGGTCACGGAACTGGCCAGCAGCATCAACCAAGAGGTGCTCAATCAACTCACCCCAGGCAGCTTTCATATTGTGCTTGGCAAAGAGCTGGCGCAATTGCTAGGCGTGAAGCCTGGTGACAATGTCACGGTAGTGGCGCCATCTGGCCAAGTCACGCCGGCTGGTGTGCTGCCAAGACTCAAACAGGCCAAAGTAGTTGGCACCTTCGACTCAGGCCACTACGAATACGACTCGGGCATGGCGATGATGCAGTACGAGGACATGCAGCGGATTTTCCGCCTGGATGCACCCACGGGCATTCGCCTCAAGCTCAAAGACCTGCACAAAGCCCCAGAAGTTGTGCAGCAACTGGCCAGCAGCCTCACCGACCCATTGCTGCTGCGCGACTGGACCATGCAAAACCGCAATTGGTTCATTGCCGTACAAATGGAAAAGCGCATGATGTTCATCATCTTGACCCTGATCATCGGCGTGGCTGCGTTCAACCTGGTCGCCACCCTGGTGATGACGGTGGCCGATAAACGCGCGGACATTGCGATTTTGCGTACCTTGGGCGCGACGTCTGGCTCGATCATGGCCATCTTTGTCGTGCAAGGTGCGATGGTCGGGGTGCTGGGTACTTTGGCCGGGTTGGTGATGGGGCTGGCGGTAGCCTACAACATCGATGTGATTGTGCCTGCCATTGAAAAAGTGCTGGGTTTTCAGTTCCTGCCCAAAGACGTCTATCTGGTCAGCGAAATCCCTAGCGATCCGCAGATGCAGGACATTGCATACATCTGTTTGGTCGCGCTGGTGCTCGCCTTTGTCGTGACCCTGTATCCAAGCTGGCGCGCCAGCCGAATCAATCCAGCGGAGGCTTTGCGCTATGAGTAAAGTGATTTTGAGCGCCCACCAGTTGGTCAAGCGCTTTGCCGAAGGCGCACTGGATGTGACGGTACTTAAAGACCTGTCGCTGGATGTCTATGCTGGCCAAACCTTGGCCATTGTGGGCTCCTCAGGCTCGGGCAAAAGTACCTTGCTGCATATCTTGGGCGGGCTGGACAAACCCAGCAGCGGCTCGGTCGTGCTCGATGGCCAGCAACTGGAGACCATGAGCACCAACCAGCGCGGCGCTATGCGCAACCGCAAAATGGGTTTTGTCTACCAGTTTCACCACTTGCTGCCGGAGTTGACCGCCCTTGAAAACGTCGCCATGCCACTGCGGATTCGCCGCGTTGGCCAGGCACAATGCCGCGAAAAAGCCAGCGCAATTTTGCGCAAAGTCGGTCTGGGCGAGCGTTTGCAGCACCGCCCGTCCGAGCTTTCAGGTGGCGAGCGCCAACGTGTCGCAATTGCCAGGGCCTTGGTGACAGACCCGGTTGTCGTACTGGCTGACGAACCCACTGGCAACCTGGACAAAGACACGGCCGATGCCGTGTTTGCCATGATGCTGGAGCTGGCCAGAGACCACGGCACGGCTTTCGTGCTGGTGACCCATGACCAGTCGCTGGCCGCACGCTGCGACCGCCAATTGCAGCTGGTCTCGGGACGTTTCACGGCGCCTGCGCAGGCGCAGGCATAGACGAATCAAAGCGCTGCCTGCTACAGTGACGCTCTAACGCCCCAACACGATTGTGCAAAGCCATGCTGCGCTTGGCTTTGCACAAGCTCTTTAATTCAGCAACAACGCCCTCACCTAGATCGCTATGACTGAACAAAACACCCCCCAAAACAGCAACGACAACCCACTTGACTCTGTGATCGAGTACCCGTTGGACTTTCCGATCAAAGTCATGGGTTTGAAATCCGAGGAGTTTCTGGCCGCTGTGAAAGAAATTGCCAACAAACACGATCCAGAATTTGACGAAGCCACGATTGAATTGCGCGACAGCCGCGAAGGCAAATACCAAAGCGTCACCATCACGATTTTGGCGACCAGCCGTGACCACCTTGATGGCATTTACCGTGAGCTGACCGCCCACCCATTGTCAAAAATGGTGTTTTAAGAACGTGTTCAATGCTTTTTGCGGCCTCGCCAAGGCCCAAAAGGCGCATTGCCTTGTTGAAAATCCCCGCCGGGCATAGTAGCGCGACTGCGGCTTTTGCCGTGCACTGCCAGCTTTTGGGCTTCAATGCGGCTGCGTCGAGATTTTGAACAGGCTCTGA
Organism: Lampropedia aestuarii; assembly: GCF_004803635.1. Lineage (GTDB taxonomy): Bacteria > Pseudomonadota > Gammaproteobacteria > Burkholderiales > Burkholderiaceae_C > Lampropedia > Lampropedia aestuarii. The sequence goes on from NZ_SSWX01000023.1 coordinate 40,940, forward strand.
GCCAGCGCGTTTCGACACCAGCACCATTTGCTCGGTATATTGGCGCGCAACGCCACAGATTTCTCATCCACGTGATTGTCAAACAGCTAGGAATGGCAGAGTACCTGCCAACCATTCAGGCCATGGAAGCCTTTACTGCGCAGCGCACGCTGCTCAGTGAGGACGAGCTATGGCTGTGCGAGCACGCCGCCGTCTTCACGCTGGGGCAAGGTGCCAAACCTGAGCACCTGCTCAATCCCGGCACCATTCCGGTTGTGCAGACTGCGCGCGGAGGCCAGGTGACCTACCATGGCCCAGGCCAGTTAGTGGCCTACCCACTGCTGAACCTCAAGCAGCGCGGCATTTTCATCAAAGAGTACGTACGCAGGTTGGAGCAGGTCGTCATCGACACCTTGCTGCATTTTGGCATTGCGGCACAGCGCATCGCTGGTGCCCCCGGCGTCTACGTCCGCACCACCCCTGCCCACAGCCCTGCACCAACCGCCAGCCCCCTGCCCTCTGCAGGTCCCTCGTTTACAGGCATGGCCAAGATTGCCGCCTTAGGCATCAAGGTCAGTAAAAGTTGCGCCTACCATGGTTTGGCCCTGAATGTCGCGATGGACTTGCAACCTTACAGTCGCATCAATCCCTGTGGCTACCAGCACCTGGCTACGACAGACATGCATACAATGGGCGCCTCAGCCACTGTCGCCGAGGTGTCTGCTGTGCTCAGCGCGTTGCTGGCGCAGCAGTTAGCCCCACCACCCTCCATTGACAAGTCCAGTTAAGCACACGCCGTTATGACGACTCCAACCACGCCAACGCAGTCCGTTGCAGCCCCTTCTTACGACCCCACCATCAAGCAAAAAGCCGCGGCCAAGCTATCGCGCATTCCAATCAAGGTCGAGCGCAGCGAATTGCTGAAAAAGCCAGACTGGATTCGTGTCAAAGCCGGCTCACCGACCACGCGCTTTTACGAGATCAAGCAAATTCTGCGTGAGCACAAGCTGCACACCGTGTGTGAAGAGGCCAGCTGCCCCAATATTGGCGAGTGCTTTGGCAAAGGCACGGCAACCTTCATGATCATGGGTGACAAATGCACACGCCGCTGCCCATTTTGCGACGTCGGCCATGGTCGCCCTGACCCGCTGGACAAGGATGAGCCGCTGAACCTGGCCAAAACCATCGCCGCTTTGAAACTCAACTACGTGGTCATTACCAGCGTGGACCGCGACGACTTGCGCGATGGCGGCAGCGGCCATTTTGTCGAGTGCATCCAGCGCATTCGCGAGTTGTCACCCACCACCCAGATCGAGATTCTGGTGCCTGATTTCCGTGGCCGCGATGACCGTGCGCTGGAAATCCTCAAGGCCGCACCGCCCGATGTGATGAACCACAACCTGGAAACCGCACCGCGCCTGTACAAGCAAGCTCGCCCAGGATCTGACTACCAGTTCAGCCTGAACCTGCTGAAGAAATTCAAGGCCTTGCACCCCAATGTGCCAACCAAAAGCGGCATCATGGTTGGCTTGGGCGAGACCGATGAGGAAATTCTGCAGGTCATGCGCGACATGCGTGAACACGGCATCGACATGCTCACGATTGGCCAGTACCTGGCACCGTCCAATAGCCACCTGCCGGTCAAACGCTATGTCCACCCTGACACCTTCCAGATGTTTGAAGACGAAGCCTACAAAATGGGTTTTAGCCACGCTGCCGTAGGCGCGATGGTGCGTTCAAGTTATCACGCTGACGAACAAGCGCACGCTGCCGGTTATTAATCGCGCGGCAGCGCAAGCTCCGGACACGCAAAAAAGCCGACCTGCTCACCAGCGAGGTCGGCTTTTTTTATGTCTCAATTTTCTGCGTTGCAAACACCGCCTTGTAACGCTGCAAGGCCAGCGCAGCGCCGATCAAGCCCACGATGGCAATCACACCGCCGACATAGCCGACCTCAGCCACACCCATATGGATGCCGACCTGGCTGCCCAGCAATGCGCCCGCACCAATGCCGACATTAAAGAGCCCGGAGAACAAGGACATGGCCACATCGGTCGAGTCAGAGGCCAAGCCCAACACCCGCGCTTGCATCACCAGCACCAGGCACAAAAACACCATGCCCCACAGCACGATCAGTGGCAGCAATACAAAGATGTGAGGAGCAGATGGCTGCAGGCCCAATAAGCACAAGGCCAAAGCCCCGAAAGTGGCCAGTAGAAACGCATCAGGGCGCTTCAAACCTTGCCAGCTAAACAGCGCAGAACCCAGCAAGCCAGCCCCACCAAACAGCAGCAAAATCCAGGTGACAAATTGCGGACTCAGCAGCGCGACATGCTCCATAAAAGGCTCCATATAGCTGTAAGCCGTAAAGTGCGCGGTCACGCTGACAATGATCAACGCATAAATGCTCACCAGCGCAGGGCGCTTGAGCAAAATAGGCAAGCTGCTCAAATCGCCGCTGTTTTTACTAGGCAAGCGTGGCAGCAAACGCATCAGCAGCAGCATGACCACCAAGGCGATCACACCAATCAGCGCAAAGGTCCAGCGCCAGCCCATCAGAGCGCCGACCATGCGCCCGAGCGGAATGCCCAGCACCATCGCCATCGACGTACCGGTGGCCAGCATGCCCAGCGCCTGGCCTTTGCGACCAGCAGGCGCAATGCGCACCACCAGTGAGGCCGTGATTGACCAAAAAATCGCATGCGCTGCAGCAATCCCCAAGCGGCCCGCCAATAGCACGTAAAAGTTGGGCGCGAGTGCGCAGACCACATGGCTTGCAATAAACAACGCAAACAGCCAAGTGAGCAGCTTGCGGCGCTCGACTTCACGGGTCACCAGCATCAAGGGCAAGGATGCCAGTGCGACTGCCCACGCGTAGATGGTCAGCATCAAACCGACATGTTCCGTGCGCATGTCAAAGCTGCGCCCAATATCAGACAAAAGACCAATCGGCACAAACTCCGTGGTATTGAAAATAAAAGCCGATAGCGCCAAGGCAATCACGCCCCACCAGGGGTTGACGCTTGATGACGGTGAAGACTCAACTTGCATCACCGATTCCTTCAAAAAATAGACTTGTGCTGTGCAGGCCGATGGAGATTGGCACACCTCACCGCCTGATGAGCGGATGCGCAGACATGCGCGACGAAAAGGCGAGATTGTGATCGAAATTGATAACAGGAATGGCCTGCACTACGAGAAAACCCGTAGAGAGCATGCCCTGCGCATGGCTGCAATGCACATCACTTAAAAATATGCATGCAGCGTTGCTAAAGCCAAACCGCCAACGCCTGGACCGCTTGGCTGTGTGCGCTCGGCACTTCAATCTCGGCACTTCAATGGGCGGCGGTTCGCACCGACTGGCCGTAACCTGCTGCCGCCACCAAAGCCTGTGTGTACGCATGCTGTGGCTGCTGCAAGACCTGATGCATCTCGCCGGCCTCCACAACTGCACCGGACTTCATCACCATCACCCGGTGCGCCATGGCTTTGACGACATCGACATCATGGGTGATCAGCAAATAGGCCAAGCCACGCTCTTTTTGCAGCCGCTGCAGCAACGCCAACACCTGCTGCTGAATCGTCGCATCCAGCGCGCTAGTGGGCTCATCAAGCACCAGCACACTGGGCTGCACCACCAAGGCACGTGCAATCGCAATGCGCTGGCGCTGGCCGCCCGAGAATTCATGCGGGTAGCGCTCCAGCAGGCCTGGAAACTGCGTTTGCGTCAGGCCAACCTCGGCCAGGACGTCAGCGACGGTCTGCCTGCGTTGCTCAGCGCTGGCATCGGGTGAGTGGACCCGCAAGCCTTCGCCGACGATTTCGCCAATCGTCAAACGCGGCGACAGTGCCGAAAACGGGTCTTGGAACACCACCTGCACACGTTGGCGCAAGGCCTGGTTGTGGGCATTGTTGCGGCTGGCTGGCTGCTGCCAGTGCTGCCCCATCAACTCCAACTGCCCAACTGCGGCAATCAAACCCAACACGGCCTGAGCCAAGGTGGTTTTGCCTGAACCGGACTCACCGACCACCGCCATGGTCTCGCCTGGGCGCAGGTAAAAATCCATTGGCTGCACGGCCTGGAACTGGCCTTTTTTGAACCAGCCACGCACTCCGGCGATCGGCACATCGTAGAACACGCTCAGTTGCTGAGCACGCAAACGGGCTGGCTCGCCGCCTTGCTCTATGGGCGGCAATTCCACCACATTGCGCACTGGGCGGCTGTCAATCAAACGGCGCGTATAGTCTTGCTGCGGCTGATTGAATACCTGCTCGACGGGCCCTTGCTCAACAATCAAGCCGTTTTGCATCACTGCGACCGAGTCTGCAAACTGGCGCACCAGGTTCAAATCATGTGTGATCATCAGCACCGCCATGCCGGTGCTGCGCTGCAAATCGCTGAGCAACTCCAGAATCTGCATGCGCAGCTGGACATCCAAAGCAGTGGTCGGCTCATCCGCAATCAAGAGCTTGGGGCGGTTGGCCAAGGCCATTGCAATGACCGCGCGTTGGCGTTGCCCACCACTGAGCTGGTGCGGATAAGCGCCAGCGCGGCGCTCTGGCTCAGGGATGCCGGTTTGCGCCAACAAATGCACCGCCTCTTGCCAAGCTTGCTTTTTGGACAGCGCTTGCTTGAGCTCGACCACTTCGGCGATTTGCCGCCCCACGGTCATCAACGGATTCAAGGCTGTCATCGGCTCCTGAAACACCACAGCAATCGCATCGCCGCGCACACGGCGCAGTTGGTGTTCTGGCAATTGCAATAAATCCTGGCCATCAAAGCCGACCCGGCCTGACAGCTGCGCACCCTCAAGCAAACGCAGCACACTGAGCGCGGTGACCGATTTGCCTGAGCCCGACTCCCCCACCAGCGCGAATTTTTCGCCACGCTGGATCTGAAAGCTCACGCCGTGCACGACTGGCTGCGCACTGTGGCCAAAGCCCACCTGCAGTTGCTGCACATCGAGCAATGGCTGGGCATCGCGAGCTAAAGGCGTAGAAGTGTGACTCATGGCATCACCCCTTTGGCGGAGCTGGTGACCGGCGTATTCAGTGACAAGCCAGTTTCTTCGGCAGAGGTACCAATGCCTGGTTTCGTTGGCAATACATCGGTATGGACTTTGCGTGGGTCCAGTGCGTCTCGCAAGGCATCGCCCATCAGCGTCAGCAGCAGCAAGGTCACAACCATCACGGCAAAGGTAAAAACACCTATCCACCAGGCATCCAAATTGTTTTTGCCTTGGTTGAGCAACTCCCCCAGTGATGGCGTGCCTGGCGGCACTCCCAGCCCCAAAAAGTCCAGAGCGACCAAAGCCGCAATCGCCGCACTCATGCGAAATGGCAAGAAAGTCACGACCGGTGTCATGCTGTTGGGCAGGATATGCCGCCACATCAAATGCCAGTTGCCCACGCCCAAGGCTCTGGCCGACTTGACGTAGTCGAGCTGGCGGTTGCGCAAGAACTCTGCACGCACATAGTCAGACAAACCCATCCAGCCAAAAATACTCAAAATCACCAGCAACAAGCCGACACTGGGCTGAAAGATCGCGCTGAGAATAATCAGCAAAAATAGCTCTGGCAGCGAACTCCAGATCTCAATGAGCCGCTGGCCAAACAAATCGATCTTGCCAGCAAAAAAACCCTGCATTGCCCCAATCAGCACACCCAACACCACCCCTATGGCCGTCAACGCCAGGCCGAACAAGGCACTGACGCGAAAGCCATAGAGCAACTGCGCCAATAAATCACGGCCTCGGTCGTCCGTGCCTAGCCAGTTTTGCGAAGAAGGCGGCGCAGGATCGGGGGCCGCGCTGTAGTAGTTGATGGTGCGCGGGCCGTAGCGGTTGAGCGGAAAAATCGCCCAATTGCCATCGCTGGTGATGCGCTGGTAAATATACGGATCGAGGTAGTCGGCCTGCGTGACAAAATCGCCGCCGAACTGGGTTTCAGGGTAATTTTTGAATAGCGGAAAGTAGTACTCGCCCTGGTATTGCATCACCAAGGGCTTGTCATTGGAGAGCACTTCGGCAAACAAGCTGACCACCAGCATGCAGCTAAACAGCACAAAACTCCAATACCCGAGGCGGCTGCGCTTGAAGCGGCGCCAAGCCCGCTGGCCAGGTGACAAGATGGCAGGGTGAGTCTGGGACATGAAGCTGGGCACCAATCCAATGAAAAGTATCGATAAGATCGTAAACACGTTCTAAGACAAGGCGGCGTTGGATGCCTGTCATGCTGGGCACATACAGGCCTGTGCGCGATTGTCCATAATAGGCCTTTATCAAGCACGCATGGACGAGTATGCTAGCGCGAAGGACAAAGAACAACGCAAAAACACAAGAACATCGCCGCCATTTCCCAAGCACTCTTTTTTGAGCCCATTACGCGCCATCATTCGAGCACCTGCCATGGACCAACACTATCTGTCTGCCTTGTTTGACCCGCAATCGATTTTGCTATTCACCGGCTCCAGCAAACACCCCGAGGCACAAACACCCCAGGCCAAAGCCTTGCACAGCAACCTGAATGAAGACACGTTCAAGGGCAAGATCACCAGGCTCGATAGTACAACAACCGGCACACTGGCGGACCTGGCCTCGACCAAAGCGGATCTGGCCGTGATTGCCTTGCCACACGATGAGATCATGTCGGCGCTGGAGTTGGCAGGCCGGGTCAAAGTCAAGGCCGCCATTGTGTTGTCTGCAGGCGTGGACAGCACGCTAGCCAATGCCATGCACCGCCTGGCACAGCACTTGGGCATCTGGCTATTGGGCCCCAATAGCCAAGGCCTGCAGCGCCCCTACCTGCAGCTCAATGCCGGCGTGATTGGGCCTTTGGCCAGTCAAGGGCAATTGGCGCTGGTGGCACAATCGGGCGCGCTCACAGCCTCCATTCTGGACTGGGCCAGGCACAATGATGTGGGCTTCTCAACAGTGGTCTCGCCAGGGCCTTTGTCGCATGTCAAATTGGCCGATGTGCTGGACTTTCTGGCCACCGACCGACGCACCTCGGGCATTGTGATGTATATGGAAGGCATCAGCAATGCGCGGCGCTTTACCAGCGCGCTGCGCGCTGCCGCCCACTCCAAGCCGGTGGTGGTACTCAAGGCTGGCCGCAAGGCGGCTGGCACGGTGGCAGCGCAAACCCACTCCAGCGCGGTTGTAGGCAGTGACGATGTATTTGATGCCGTACTGCGCCGTGCTGGCGCCGTGCGGGTGCGCTCATTCGTTGAGCTGTTCTCCGCAGCCAAGTGCCTGGCGTCGCGCTATCGGCCCGTGGGCAAACGTCTGGGCATCATCACCAACGGCGGCGGCCCCGGTGTACTGGCGGCCGACTGGACCAATGAAATGGGACTGGAGCTGGGCACGCTGTCCGAGCAGGTCGCGCAGGAGCTCAAGCCCTTGCTCACGCCCAATGCCAGCCTGACTGACCTGATTGATGTCTCAGAAGAAGCCGGCCCGGCAGAATTCAGAGCCGCTCTGGAAGCGACCGCGCGTGACAAGAGCATCCATGGCATTTTGCTGATCTTCTCGCCCAAATGGGGCATTGATCCGGACCAGGTGGCGCAGCAACTGATTGAAATGCGGCCGCAATTGAAGAAACCGTTGATCGCCTGCTGGATGGGCGAGCAGTCCGTAGGCCAAGCGCGCAAAAAACTCTCGGCCGCGCAAATCCCCACCTTCCGCACGCCGGAGGCGGCCGTCGGTGCGTTCTCCAACATCGCCTCGTTCTACCAGAACCAGCAGCTTCTACAGCAAACACCGCCGCCACTGAGCTCCAACCTTGCCAGCCCCGATGTCGAAGGCGCACGCTTATTGATTGAAGGCGTGCTGGCTGAGCGGCGCCACATCCTCACTGAAATGGAGTCCAAGGCGCTGCTGTCGTCCTTTCATATTCCAGTGACGCAAACCCTGCTGGCGCGCAGCCCAGCCGAGGCCATGATGATTGGTGCGCAACTGGGCTTTCCCGTGGCCCTGAAGATTGACTCGCCCGATATTTCCCACAAATCGGATGTCGGAGGCGTGGCCTTGAACGTCATGAGCGCGACTGCGATTCGCGATGTCTACAACGACATGATCGCCAATGTGCGTGAGCTGCGCCCACAAGCGCGTATCAATGGCGTCACGGTGCAAACCATGGCACGCAAAAGCCGTGGACGTGAGCTCTACATTGGCGTGGTCACCGACGATCCGTTTGGCCCTGTCATCGCCTTCGGTGCTGGTGGCACCATGATCGAGCTGATGGCCGACCATGCCATGGAATTGCCGCCGCTCAACCAGTTTTTGGCCAAGCGCCTGATTGAGCGCTCACGCGCCTCGGAAACCTTGCAGGAATGGCGTGGTGCAAAGGCGGTCGACCGCCAAGCACTTGAGCAAGTATTGCTGCGCGTCTCGGAAATGGTCTGCGCACTGCCACAACTGCGCGAGATGGACATCAACCCGATCATCGTCGATGAGAACGGTGTGATTGCCGTCGATGCGCGCATTGTCGTGGGCTCGGCAGCACAAACCTCGCCTGGTCGCTCAGGCAAATATGGGCACTTGTCGATCCTGCCCTACCCTAGTGCCTATGACCAGATTTGGCCCTTGCGCGGCGGCAATGAGTACCGCGTCCGCCCCATTCACCCCGATGATGCCCAAGGTCTGCAAGACCTGGTCAAGCGCATCAAACCCGAAAGCCGCTACTTCCGCTTTGTCTCGCGTCTCTCGGAGCTGCCGCCCTCGATGCTGGCCCAATTCACCCTGATCGACTACGACCGCGAAATGGCCTTGTGTGCGGTGATTGAGGAAGACCATTTGGACGAGCAAGGCCGCAAACACATACGTGAGCGCATCATTGGCGTCTCGCGCTATGTGACCAACCCTGATCAAACCAGCTGCGAGTTTTCCTTGCTGGTCGACGACCAGTTTGTGGGCCAGGGGCTGGGTTCGCGCCTGATGCACAGCATCATGGATGTGGCGCGCGACAAAGGCCTGGAAGAAATCATCGGACTGGTGCTGACCACCAACGACGGTATGCTGCGTCTGATGCGCAGCTTGGGCTTTAGCATCAAAGCCTACCCCGATGACCCAGAGTTCCGGCTGGTCACGCACAGCTTGTAAAAACCTGTTTACGATCTTTTCGCAGACCGCGTTCAGCTGGTCTAAAAACAAAAACCACTGCGGCGCAGGCTGCAGTGGTTTTTTTTGTTGGCCGCCTCTCTAGCGCATCAGCGCCAGACAGGCACGGCCCACACACAAAGCTTATTTGCTCACGTTGGCAATACCATCCACGATTTCTTTGTGCGCATCTTCAATGCCACTCCAGCCCAGCACTTTGACCCATTTGCCTTTTTCCAGGTCTTTGTAGTGCTCAAAGAAGTGGCTGATGGCGTTCAATGTGCCTTCGTTGACGTCGGCAATGCTTTTGAGGTGGGCGTATGCGGGCAGAATTTTTTCGGTAGGCACAGCCAGCACCTTGCCATCCACACCCGACTCGTCTTCCATACGCAAGATACCCAGAGCGCGGCAAGGCACGACAACGCCTGGCTGCAGCGCGTATGGGGTCAGAACCAGCACGTCCACTGGATCGCCGTCACCGGAGAGGGTTTGTGGCACATAGCCGTAGTTGGCTGGGTAGAACATGGCGGTGTTGATGAAACGATCAACAAAAATGGCGCCAGTTTCCTTGTCTACCTCGTACTTGATAGGATCCGAATTTTGAGGAATTTCAATAATGACGTTAAAAACTTCTGGAGCTTTGCTGCCGGCCGGAACGTTGTTCAAGGACATGGTATGGACTCAAAGGAGAGAGAGTTGAAAGAATCCGGCATTCTATACGCCAGCATTCAGCTCAAATCAATTGCTGTGCAAACTAGTCCAAGACAAAAGTCACAGGCTCTTAGTCAGCACAATAGAAAAAGTCCGCATCTGGGGCGGACTTGAGATTGAATCGAATTTGGTGTGACCCTATCGAATAGCCAGCTGCCACAAGCAACAACTGGCGGTAAATCAGGCCACTTGTTTTTCAGCGCCGCTCAATGCTTTGACGGCTTTGAGCACGTCATCGACATGGCCTGGCACTTTCAGACCGCGCCACTCTTGCACCAACACACCATCGGCGTTGATCAGGAAAGTACTGCGCTCAATGCCTTTGACTTTTTTGCCATACATGATCTTGTTTTTCACAACACCAAACATGTGACACATCTTCTCTTCTGTGTCGGCAATCAGCTCAAACGGCAGATCGAGTTTTTCCTTAAAACCATCGTGAGATTTCATGTTGTCGCGGGAGACGCCAAACACTTCAGCGCCAAGTTTGACAAACTTGTCATACTTATCGCGAAACTGCATCGCCTCTGTGGTGCAACCGGGCGTATTGTCCTTTGGATAAAAGTAAAGGATCACAATCTGTCCATTGTGCGAGGAATTACTTACTGTCACTCCTCCAGTTGCGCTAGCTTCAAACTCGGGAAGTGGCTTATTGACAACGATCGCCATATTAATAGGGTCTCTCAATCTAATGTGTCGTTGAAAAGATGTCGAACCTCGCTCAAACCGCAAAAAAATCTTGACAAGCTGCCAATGACATACAAAACTAGCTGACTGGATATATAGGTATAACCAGCCGCTTTTTTGCCTGTCGTTAGGAACAGCTCAAAAAAACTTCACATACTGCGGTTTGCTGCAGCGTATTGCCGCACACTACCAAAGACCACTGCCATCAGCGCAAAGAAGTCGTGGTTGGAGTCTTGGCTGCAGCCCCCAGGCCCTTAAGCCAAAGAGTGCAAGCGCACTGTCACTGGCCGATTTCAGACCAGTTCCCAGACCACCAGTTTTCAAAACCGATTGTCCAGCCAATACCGCTTTTTACGCAAACGCAATGCCATTGCAAGTTGCAGGCCCGGCGCAACCTCTAATTATAAGCGGTTAGCCTTTACAAGTAAAGGTATGCGGCCCTTGCAACGAGTATTCTTCTAGGGCAGCTTGCCATTGGTCGATCTGTGCTAAACGGCGCTGCATATGGCTTGCAGGCACATGTCACTCCAAGATCAGCGCAGCCAAGACCTTGCGCCCCTCTCCTGTCAGCACGTTGTAGGTGCGGCAGGCCGCTGCTGTGTCCATGGTCTCCAAGCCCAGTTGAGCCTGTGCAAAAGGCCTTAGCCATTGCACAGGCGGAAAACGGTTGCGCAAACCGCTACCAAACAAGACCACCTGGGCATCTTGCTGCCGGGCCAATTGGGCGATGAGCTGGAGGTCCTCGGCAGTCAATGCGTCGAAGCTGTTGCACTGCCAAGCCTGCAAAAATCCCTCGCTGCTGAGGATTAGACTGCTCTCAACACGGTTTTGTGGCAATTGAATCCAGCCGGCGCCGTGGCCAATGATGGAGGTCGATTCGGGGTGTTCTGCGTGGAATTTCATGAAGCAAGTGTGGATCTATGCAAATATCAGGAATCAACCCCGATCAAGTGTGGTCAAATTATAGGTTTCCTCCCATCCCCATTTCAGGCTAGAGGTATCTTCATGAAACCGATTCGCAAGTCCACCAAGTTGGCACATGTTCTCTACGACATTCGAGGCCCGATTGTCGAAGAGGCGCGCCGCATGGAAGACGAAGGTCAAAAAGTCATCAAACTCAATATTGGTAACTTGGCCGCGTTTGGATTTGATGCCCCCGAAGAAGTCCAGCAGGACATGATCCGCAATCTGCCGGCCTCTGCGGGCTACTCCGACAGCAAAGGTATTTTTGCAGCGCGCAAAGCAGTGATGCATGAAACCCAGCGCCAAGGCATTGCAGGCGTCACTCTCAACGACGTGTACTTGGGCAATGGCGCCAGTGACCTGATCGCCATGGCCACTAACGCGTTGCTGGACGACGGTGACGAGTTGTTGCTGCCCGCACCGGACTACCCGCTGTGGACCGCCGTGACCAACCTCTCTGGTGGCACGCCGGTGCATTACCTGTGCGATGAAAACCATAACTGGGAGCCGGATCTCAACGACATCCGCAGCAAAATCACCCCCCGCACCAAGGGCATCGTGGTGATCAACCCCAACAACCCCACTGGGGTGATCTATTCCCTCAAGACCTTGCAAGGCATTATCGAGATTGCGCGCGAGCACAATCTGGTGATTCTGGCCGATGAGGTATACGACAAGGTCTTGTACGACGCCAATACCCACACCGCGATTGCCAGCCTCTCCAGCGATGTGCTGACATTGACCTTCAACTCGCTGTCCAAAAGCTACCGCTCCTGCGGCTACCGTGCGGGCTGGATGGTAGTTTCTGGCGACAAACACAGCGCCAAGGACTATATTGAAGGTTTGGATATGCTGGCCAATATGCGCCTGTGCTCCAACGTACCTGGCCAATGGGCGATTCAAACTGCACTGGGTGGCTACCAAAGCATCAACGAGCTGACGTGTGAAGGTGGCCGCCTGCGGCGCCAACGCGATCTGGCCTACGAGCTGATCACGGCCATTCCAGGTGTGAGCTGCGTCAAGCCCCAAGCCACGCTGTACATGTTCCCCAAACTGGATTTGGAGATGTACCCCATAGCCGATGACCGCCAGTTTTTCCTCGAACTGCTCAAGGAAACCCGTGTGATGCTGGTGCAAGGCACAGGCTTTAACTGGACCAAACCAGACCATTTCCGCATCGTGTTCTTGCCGCATGAACCCGATCTGCGCGAAGCCATTGAGCGCATTGCGCGCTTCTTGAAAACGGTGCGCGAACGTGCTGCTGCTCGTAAAACCGGCAGCAACATCGCCGCCGCCCCAACCGCCGCTCTGGAAAGCGCGGCGGCCAGCACCACTGACAGCTAAAGCAGTTTTCTGCCCCACCCTGTTGGTGACGACAGGTTTGCAGTGCGCAAGCGCTGCAAACTATTCACTTATCTCTCGTTCAAATCAACCCATACCATGAACCGCATCAGAGTAGGCCTTCTTGGCATCGGCACCGTCGGTGCCGGCACCTTCACCGTCCTCAAACGCAACCAAGAAGAAATCAGCCGCCGTGCTGGCCACGAAATTACGATTACAGTCGTGGCCGATCTGGATACCAACCGTGCGCGCAGCATTGTGGGCGACGACGTCGAAGTTGTGGCCGACGCACAGCAAGTGGTGACACGCGATGACGTGGATGTGGTGATTGAGTTGATTGGCGGCTACGGCATTGCCAAAACCCTCGTTTTGGCCGCAATTGAAGCCGGCAAGCACGTGGTCACCGCCAACAAAGCATTGCTGGCGGTGCACGGCACCGAGATTTTTGCAGCGGCTGCGCGCAAGGGCGTGATCGTCGCCTATGAGGCGGCGGTCGCCGGTGGCATCCCAATCATCAAAGCGCTGCGCGAAGGCCTGGTGGCCAACCGCATTGACTGGGTGGCCGGCATTGTCAACGGCACAACCAACTTCATCTTGTCGGAAATGCGCGACAAAGGCCTGGACTTTGGCACGGTACTCAAAGAAGCCCAGCGCCTGGGTTATGCCGAAGCCGACCCGACCTTTGACATCGAAGGCATTGATGCCGCCCACAAAACCGCATTGATGAGCGCGATTGCTTTTGGTATTCCGGTGCAGTTTGACAAGGCCCATATCGAGGGCATCACCAAGCTCGAGCGCATCGACATCCAGTACGCCGAACAGCTTGGCTACCGCATCAAGCTGCTGGGCATTGCCAAGCGTGCAGACAAAGGCATTGAGCTGCGCGTACACCCATCGCTGGTGCCAACCCGCCGCCTGATTGCCAGCGTCGAAGGCGCCATGAACGCCGTGGTCGTGCATGGTGATGCGCTGGGCACTACGCTGTACTACGGCGCAGGTGCAGGCTCTGAACCAACGGCCAGCGCGGTGATTGCCGACCTCGTTGACATCGCCCGCCTGCAAGGTGCCGACCCAGCCCACTACACTCCGGTGCTGGGCTTCCAATCGGCCAGCTTGAACGCAGCCCAAAACAATCTGCCAGTGCTGCCAATTGAAGAGGTCGTCACCAGCTACTACTTGCGTGCACGCGTAGCTGATGAGCCCGGCGTATTGGCCCAAATCACCACCATCCTGTCCAACCATGGCGTCAGCATCGACGCGCTGCTGCAGCGTGAATCCGACGACGTGCTGGGCGAAGGCGCGGACCAGACCGACTTGATCATTCTGACCCACCGCACCCGCGAAGGCACAATGAATGATGCACTGGCCACCATCCAGGCACTGCCCACCGTCTTGGGCTCGGTCGTGCGCCTGCGCAAAGAAGAACTGAACTGAGTCAGGAGCGATTGATGCAATACCTCTCCACCCGTGGCGATCCTGAGCGCAAACGCTTTTGCGACATCTTGCTCGAAGGCTTGGCGCCCGATGGCGGCCTGTACCTGCCAGAGCACTATCCGAACATCAGCGCGCAATTGCCAGCGCTGCGCACGATCTACCAAGAGCAAGGCTATGCCGAGCTGGCGTTTGCGATCCTGTCGCTGTACATCGACGACATCCCCGCCGATGATCTGCGCGCCTTGACCCACAAAACCTATACCAAAGCAGTTTTTGGCACGGATGCCATCACACCGGTACGCGAGTTGGAGCAAGGGCTGTGGCTGGAAGGCCTGTCCAACGGCCCAACGCTGGCCTTCAAAGACATGGCCATGCAGCTGCTGGGCAACCTGTTTGAGTACGAACTCGCACGCCGCAAGGCCGAGCTGAATATCCTGGGTGCCACCTCGGGTGACACCGGCAGTGCAGCCGAATACGCCATGCGCGGCAAACAAGGCGTGCGCGTCTTCATGCTCAGCCCACATGGCCGCATGAGTCCATTCCAGCAGGCCCAAATGTTCAGCCTGCAAGATGCCAATATCTTCAATATCGCCGTTGAAGGCGTCTTCGATGATTGCCAGGACATTGTCAAAGCGGTCAGCAATGACTTGTCTTTCAAGCAGCAGTACAAAATTGGCACGGTGAATTCGATCAACTGGGCGCGTTTGCTGGCCCAGGTCGTCTACTACTTTGCGGGTTATTTCCAGGTCACCAAGAACGACAGCGAACCAGTCTCGTTCACCGTCCCGAGTGGCAACTTTGGCAATATCTGCGCTGGCCATGTGGCGCGCCAAATGGGCTTGCCGATCAAGCAACTGGTAGTTGCGACCAATGAAAACGACGTGCTCGACGAGTTCTTCAAAACCGGGATTTACCGCCCAAGAAGCAGCGCCAATACGCTGGAGACCTCCAGCCCGTCAATGGACATCTCCAAAGCCAGCAACTTCGAGCGCTTTGTGTTTGACCTGCTGGGGCGCAACAGCGCCGAGCTGAAAACCCTGTTCACGACCACCTTGGCCGAACAAGGCTTTTTCGACCTCAGTGCAGATCCACGCTTTCAAACACAGCATGCGCGTTTTGGCTTTGTGAGCGGACGCAGCACCCATGCTGACCGACTGGCAACCATCCGTGCGGTCTGGCAAGGCCACCAACAAGAGATCGACACACACACCGCAGACGCGGTCAAAGTCGCACGTGAAGTGCGTCAGGCTGGTGACGAACCGATGCTGGTGCTGGAGACTGCACTGCCGATCAAATTCAGCGCAACGATTATTGAAGCCCTGGGCCATGAGCCGCAACGCCCTGCAGCCTTCAACGGCATCGAAGACCTGCCCAAACGCGTGCAAGTTTTGCCTGCCGATGTACAGCAGATCAAAGCCGTGATCGAACAAGCAACGCAAGCTGTTTAAGCCTTCGCACACTGCGATCATTCGATCCGAACACCGCCTGCAAGAGCTCTCTTGCAGGCGGTTTTTTTAGTAAGCTGTCAGCCTCATCACACAAAGAAAGCCATACCAAGTGATTACAACACTCAGCATGCTGGCCGGAGGGATTGGCGTGTTTCTGCTGGGCATGGTGCTCATGTCAGACAGTCTCAAGGCCATGGCCGGTGAATCGCTGCGCTCAGGCCTGGCCAAACTCACCGGCAAACCGATCAAGGCCTTGCTCGCCGGCCTTGGCGCAACGGCTGCCGTGCAGTCCTCTACCGCCACCACGATGGCCACGATTGGTTTTGTCAGCGCCGGTCTGCTGTCGTTTCAAAACGCCATTGGCGTGATCATTGGCGCCAATATTGGCTCTACCAGCACCGGCTGGATCGTCGCGCTGCTGGGCATGAAGTTCTCCATCTCCAGCCTGGCCATGCCGGTGATTGCCGTCGGCGCCATTATGAAACTGCTGGGCAAGGATCGGATGGCCTTGGCGGGTCTGGCGCTGGCCGGCTTTGGTTTGATTTTTGTGGGCATCGATTTCTTGCAGCAGGCGATGTCTGGGCTGGCAGCCAAAGTCGACTTGACGCAATATGCCTCGACCGGCATAGGGCCGCGCCTGGTCCTGGTCGGGATCGGCATTGTGATGACCATCATCCTGCAAGCCTCCAGCGCGGCGCTGGCCACCACCTTGGCGGCCTTGTCGACCGGCACGATTGATTTCTCACAAGCCATGTCCTTGGTGATTGGCCAAAACATTGGCACTACTGCAACCGCCCTGCTCGCAGCAGCAGGCGGCACGGCCAGTGCCAAACGCACGGCATTGGTGCATTTGCTCTTTAACCTGGGCTCTGCGGTACTGGCATTTTTCATCTTGCAGCCGCTCTTTAGTTGGGGCACACAGGCCTGGGGCCTGCGGCACGCGGGCATCAATACAGCGTTGGCACTGGCGGCCTTCCATACTGCCTTCAGCGTCTTAGGTGCGATTGTGTTCTTGCCGCAATCGGCCTTGCTCGCACGCTTAGCCACCCGCCTAGCACCAGAGCATGCACCGCCCGGCTTGCGCCAACTCGACGACGCGTTGCTGTCAGTGCCTGCACTGGCGATTGCCGCCGCAGAAAAAACCATCAGTTTGGGCCTGGCAGACACCTGCCATCTGCTGGCCAGGCGCTTGCAAGGCGAAGCCATAGCCAGCAACCAAAGCGGCGTGAGTCTGGACAAGCTCTTGCAATCGGTTGATGCTTATACGACCAAGCTGCCCACACCACAATCGGCGGCCGACCAACAGCGCCTGATGCACTTGCTGCTGCTGCTCGACCAAACGCGCGTATTGCGTGACGACTTGAGTGGCTTGCACCATGCCGACACCATTCGCCACCAGCCGGGCTTATGGGATTTGGCACAACGCCTGCCCGCCACCTTGGAACACACTGCCCACTGGTTAGCCGGCGATGGCGTGGTCGTGCAGGAAGAAGTCACCGAAGAGTTGCGCCAAATCACCGAATGGGTGCATGAACACCAACAAAACGCCAGGCGCAGTGTGGTGGAAAACGCCGTCAATGAGCACATCAGCCCAGCTGCAGCGCTAGACCAATTGACTGCGCAGCGCTGGTTGGAACGCTTGTCCAAGCACATCACGCGCATTGCCGAAACCCTGGGCGAGACACGCGCACTGTTCAGAGAATAAGACCCAAAAAAACAAAGGTTGACAGAATTCAACCCACTTCATTTTTTATTGTTCAACTTATTTTCAAAAAAAAGCATCTCCACTGCATCCAAAAGTCCAGTTGGCGGGTAGTACCAACAGCAGCACACGCAAGGCTGCTGCCTCACTGGACACCTGCGCGCAGCTTCGGCCCAACGCAAGTGTTTGGCTCACCATACTTTTGCTAGGAGAGATCTGATGTTGACTACTTCCAAGACTTCCCGCTCGGCCAGCCTGACTTGCGCTGGCGCTGCGTTGATTGTGCTGGCCGCCTGCAACGCCATGGCCCAATCAAGCCAACCATTCAATCAAGAGGCACTGCCAGCCCCCATCCAAGTGCCAGCAGGCAATCAAGTGGCATGGGAAACCGTGGGCAGCGGCGAGATCACCTACGAATGCCGTGACAAAGCCTATGAAGTGGGTACAACAGAATGGGTCTTTGTCGGTCCAGAAGCCGTACTGAAAGACCGCGCAGGCAAACAAGTTGGCCGCTACTATGGACCACCTGCGACTTGGGAGGCTGCTGACGGCTCCAAACTGACCGCCAAACAACTCGCGGTCGCCCCAGCTGGCGAAGGCAATTTGCCTTACCAATTGGTACAAGCCGACCCTGTGATGGGCAGCGGCGCACTGGAAGGGGTTAGCTATATCCAACGCGTGGCATTGAAAGGCGGCACAGCACCCAAGGACAAACCATGTACGGCTGAGACCAAAGGCCAAAAAGCCATGGTGCCATACCAGGCTGATTACATCTTCTGGAAACCTATGTAACCAAGGCAATACTGGCAGCTATACTAGTGCGAAGCTTCTTCAACCCCAGGCTTCGCGCCACACTCCTACATGCCGCCTGCACCTCTCTCAGACAATGTGTTTGACCATGATGCCGCCTTATTGGCTTGTGCACGCGGTGATCAGCGGGCCTTGCACACGATTTATGAGCGTGAATCCTCTTTTTTGTTAGGGGTCGCCAAACGCATTGTGCGCGACCACGCGACCGCAGAAGATGTACTGCATGATGCTTTTGTGTCCATCTGGCAGCGCGCTGCCAGTTTTGATGCCAGTCGCGGCGCAGGCAGAGGCTGGATTTACAGCATCGTCAGGCACACTGCGCTGAATCGGCTGCGTGACAGCAGCCATGAAACCACGCTCGATGACACCGCCACCGCCCAGTATGACGCACAAACGGCGATGCTGGCATGGCAAACCCAAGGCGAGGCATGGAGCCGCCAGGCAGATCTGGGTCAGTTGGAGCGCTGCTTAGACAGGCTTGAGCCAGAGCGCCGCCATTGCCTGCTGCACGCCTACGTCGAAGGTTGCAGCCACAGTGAGATTGCCACACGGCTTAAAACCCCTTTAGGCACCGTGAAGGCTTGGATACAACGAGGGCTACGCAGCCTGCGGGAATGCATGCAATGAGCGTCGATCACACAGCCCCCGAAGTGCCACTGGATGCGCAAGAAGACGACGCACTGCAAACGCTGGCCGGTGAATACGTCCTTGGCACCTTGACTGCGGCACAGCGGCGCGAGGTCGAGGCCCGCCTGCCACACAATGCAGCACTACAAAACGCCATACTCGCCTGGGAGAATCGCTTATTGCCGTTGACCAAGCTCGTGGAGCCGGTGCAGGCATCGCCTGCGCTCTGGCCGCGCATTGCCGCCAGCACAACAGCAGCGCTTGCAGCACACACAGCGCAGCGGCGCACCAAAGTGTGGTGGCAATGGGACAGCTTATCGCTGTGGCGCAGCCTAGCTGGCAGTGGTTTTGCCACCGCCGCAATCCTGGCAGGCCTATTGTGGAGTGGCGCAGCCACTCCACCAGCAGCGGCGCGCTACTTTGTTGTTTTAGCAGCACCTGACAACCAGTCACCGGGCTGGCTGGTGCAGGCCCAAGCCGCTAATCGCCTGCAGCTCATACCCTTGGGCCATGAAGCCTTGCCTGCTGAAAAATCACTGCAATTCTGGACCAAGGCCGATGGCTGGCGTGGCCCAGTTTCGTTGGGCTTAGTCGAGCCTGGTGAAGTCCTTGAAATTCCAGTTGACCAACTCCCGCCGCTGCAGCCCAACCAGCTGTTTGAGCTGACGCTAGAGCCAGCAGGAGGCTCACCGCTGGATCGGCCAACCGGACCGATTCAATTCATTGGCCGTGCTGTGCAAATTTAAAAATGCCACACTAGGCCCGGTTGGATTGGGCGAGTGACGGGCAGCATATCCATGCTGAACATACGATCCTAGCCGCCGCCCAATCATCCGTCTGTTTCTGCGGTCTTAAGCACTCAGGTAAACGACCACCCCACTTTTTGCCGCGCACCGTATCCTTGTGGACTCCAATGCGGTCTGCGAACAGATCGTAAACAGGTTCTAAAACAAAACAGACGCCCAAAGGGCGTCTGCTATTAAGGCACATCTATTGCCCCAAGACACGCTGAAGCTTGCTAATCAGCTAAGCGCACTGTCAGCATCTGCATCATCCTGGACCACAGGGTTGCGGTCAGCATTGAGCTCTGAAATCGACTCTGCAGTGACATCACCAGTCACGTACACACCATCAAAGCAAGAAGCGTCAAAACCACCGAGCGATGGGTTGAGAGAACCCACGGCTTTTTTCATCGCCTCGACATCTTGGTAAATCAACGCATCGCAACCGATCAGCTGGCGGATTTCCTCCAGGCTGCGGTCATGTGCAACCAGCTCCTCTTTGGTCGGCATGTCAATGCCGTAAACGTTCGGGTAGCGCACTGGCGGCGCGGCGCTGGCCAGGTACACCTTGTTGGCACCGACCTCACGGGCCATTTGCACGATTTCTTTAGAAGTCGTGCCGCGCACAATCGAGTCGTCGACCAGCAGCACATTGCGCCCTTTGAACTCACTGGCAATCGCATTGAGTTTTTGGCGCACCGACTTTTTACGCACCCCTTGGCCCGGCATGATGAAGGTGCGTCCGACGTAGCGGTTTTTCACAAAACCTTCACGGTAAGGTTTGCCAATCAGCTGGGCCAATTGCATCGCGCTGGGGCGGCTCGACTCAGGAATGGGAATCACCACATCAATATCGTTGGGCGGCACAGCCGACAATACGCGTTTAGCCAGTGTTTCACCCAGATTCAAGCGTGCGGCGTAGACCGAGATACCATCCAGCACGGAGTCAGGACGGGCCAAATAAATGAACTCAAAAATGCATGGATTGTGGTGTGCCTGGCCCTCTGGAACGCATTGCGCACTGAAGGCTTCGCCCTGCAGATCAATGAATACGGCCTCACCGGGCGCAATATCACGATCCAGCGCAAAGCCTGTGCCTTCCAAAGCCACGGACTCGCTGGCCAGCATGAACGAGCCATCGTCGCTCTTCTTGCTCAAACACAAAGGACGGATGCCATGCGGGTCTCTGAATGCCAGCATGCCGTATCCAGCAATCATCGCAATCACCGAGTACGAACCGCTGACGCGCTTGTGCACCGCAGCCACTGCGGCAAACACCGTCTCAGGCGTGAGTTTGCTGCCGCTGGTGACGCGGTCAAGCTCATGCGCGAGCACGTTCAGCAAGACCTCAGAGTCACTGGTGGTGTTGGTGTGGCGGTGGTCAGTGCCAAACAATTCTTTGCGCAGTGCTTTGGCGTTGGTGATATTGCCGTTGTGCACCATCACAATGCCAAATGGCGCATTGACGTAGAACGGCTGCGCTTCTTCCTCGCTATTGGCATCTCCTGCAGTCGGGTAACGCACCTGGCCCAGACCGGTATTGCCCGGCAGGCTGCGCATATTGCGTGTGCGAAACACATCACGCACCATGCCCTTGGCTTTGTGCATGAAAAACTTGCGATCGAGCTGGGTCACAATCCCTGTTGCGTCTTGACCACGGTGCTGCAGCAGCAGCAAAGCGTCATAAATCAATTGATTGACCGGACTGTGGCTCACGACTCCGACAATTCCACACATATTGTGTTTCTCCTGGGCGACAAAAAAACTGCACAGCAACACCTGCCCGCACACGCGCAGCACTGGCATTGCAACAAGACTTTAAAACAAAGGTAAATTCAGTACGAGAATCTGGACTAATACAAGCGCTGCCCTGTGCGTGCAGATGGCTTGCGAATGGTCTGTAACAGCAGCCCTTTAGGGCTTGGCAGGCGTGAGCGACTCCAACACAGGTGCAAGCGGGATATTGAGCGGCTCCGTGTCTTGCAATATCTTCCAATTGGGGAGCATCGTGGCCAATTCAAGCCGCGCCCCGTCGAGCCATGGGGCTACTGCTGAAGTCTCCCACCACAACTCATTGCGCCACTGTAGCGCAGACACCACCACTGCAATCACAACGCCCACCAAGGCGATGCGCAGCAAACCAAACAAAGCGCCGATCATGCGGTCGGCTGCACGCAGGCCCAGTTTTTTAGCCGACTGCCGCCCCAGTGAGGCAAGCATCGAAGAAACAAAAACCACAACAATCAAGACCGCCAACATGCCAAGCACACGCTTGACCCCTTCGGCCAACGAGTCGACCGGGATCCAGCTACCCACAGCTGGGCCAAAAGCCATCGCAGCGGCAACACCCAGCACCCAGCCCAGCACGCTGAGGCTTTCAAAAATAAAACCCCGCCAAATGCCAACGGCGACTGATAAAGCAGCCAGCATGAGAAAGGCCAAGTCAAACCCGTTTAATGTCATCGGGGGCAATTCTGAATGGTGTGGGCGTAACGGTTAGAAGAGGCCAGGCAGCAGGCTTGAGGTGTGCATTGTCACATGGACATGATGGCCGCAGGCAAATTCGCCCCTTTGACTCGCTCGGCTGCGCGATCGGCATCGGCCCGGTTGGCAAAAGGCCCGACCCGCACACGCGTTGCACGACCGGCACTGGTTTGCACCACTTGCGTATACGTTTTCAGACCCACAGATTCGAGTTTTTGCTTGATCTCACGCACCTTGGCTTCGTCCGAGAAAGCACCGACCTGCACGATGAAGCGGCCTTCATCGCTGCGGCTGGCGGTTGGCGCAGGGGTGGTCTCGACTGGACGCCCTTCCAACAAGGCTCTGGCACGGGCTGCCTCGGCGCTACTATTGGTTGCAGCACTGGCAGGGGGCCGGACTGCTGGCGGTGGTGGCAC
>NZ_SSWX01000024.1 GCF_004803635.1 Lampropedia aestuarii
ACCGAACATGGCTCTGGGGGGCATGACCCCACAACAAAAAATAGCTAGTAAACATTCAAACCTCTCTACTACTGCTTACTGCTAAAAATGGGGGAATTACCCATGGACTGAATCGATTTACAGAACTGGGCCGTCCTCAGTCGGCGGCCGTGGCATAGCCACGGCTAGGCTTGGGGTAGCTCAGCTTAAATTTGATTTACGCAACAGCGCCGTCAAACCACTAACAGCAAATGCTTTCAGACCTTCAACACGACAATGTTGTCTGCTGGTCGAACGGCTGCGGCTCCACTGGTTTCTAGGCGTTCGACATGGCGTTGCTCGGACATGGTAATTGGCATGACTTGAGGCGTTCCCAGTGTGAATCCGGTGCGCCACCAATCTTGTTGATTGACTGGACGCACTTGTGCTGAGTTGTCTTGGCCGCTGTGATCACGCCATTGGAATACCACCGGTATGCCCTGTTGCTTGTATAACTCCAAGCCTAACTTGCTGGTTTGGCGAAACACGGCGTTGCGCACAATATTGTCCAAATGCAGACTCAGTTCTTGCTGAAAATCAGCTGGGTATGCTGCGAAAGCTTGTTGCGCCTGAGCGTGTGCTTGTTGCTGGGTGCCTCCATTGGAAATGCTTTGTTCGTAGCGTTGCAGGGCGTTGGCGAAAGTGCGAGCAAAGCTTTCGAGCGTAGGCGCGCGCATGGTTCCATATTGCTGGGGAGTGATGCCGCTTATCTGGAGTAATCGAGCTTGACAACTGACGCTCATGTTCTTGCGTACCAGCGCCCGCACATCGGCATCAAACCCTTGGGCGTTGTTATTGTTGTTGTTACGCATTGTGGTGATGCGGCCGATGATGTCTAGTTTATCGACATTTTTTTGCAGCAATTGAGTCCAGGCTGTGCTGAGCTCGGGGGTGTACCCGTTTGGAAGATTGGTGGAGGACTGCGGAAGTGTTCCTAGGCGAATTTGGCTCAGCATACTGCTCAAAGTATTGGGCGTGTGTTGCACTCGACCGTTGTTCAAAACGACACCGCTGATCCCAAATTTGTCCCAGTCAACGCCAACAATCTTGTTTTGTGTGTCAATGGTGATGCTGTTGAACTGAATCCGGTGCTGTTGCTGTTGCTGCAAATGCTGTGTGTTTGCGAGAAATGCTTGCGTGCCATTGTGACGAATGCTAGCGTCTCCATATGCGGCATGAACCGGTTGGTGCAATTGCAGACCCATAACGTTGGCTGCCTTAGCAGTTAGCAGCGTTTGTGCTGCATTTTCGTTGGCTGATCTGACGCTGTAGTCTTTGTCGCGTCGTATATTGCTCTGTACGCTTTTAAAAATGCTGAGGTTCTCGTCAGGCCGTGGCTTTTGCACTTCAAGCCAAGTTTGCATTTGATCTCTCAAATCAGCTTGTACGGCGGATGCCGTGGATTTTGCTGACATAGAAAAGAAATTGCGTATGCTTTTCTCAGGCGATACCTGAATGCCATCTGTCGTCAGGCTCACGTTATAAACTTTGCCTGCAACCTGAATTTGTCCATTGCCGCCATTCGCAGGAGTGGCTTTGTTGAGAAAGCTCAAGTCGTTTAAAAAGACCTGACCAACGCTGGAGTAGTTGAGGGGGATGGTTGCCATGTTTTGACTCTTCAAACCATTTGGCCAAGTTGCAAACCGTTGGTGATGCTCTCAGGCATTTGCGCCTGTGCATGCTCACCCGCTATGCGGCGGCGCATGTGAAATGCGTACTCAAGAAACGCCATGGTCTTTTCTACAAAAACGGTAGGCTCTAGGTGTGCGGTGCTGATGAGGCAATAAGCTAGCAAAAAGTCACTGTCTCTATCCAATCCCACGGCTGGGCCTGTGTGTGCCATTGGGTGGAGTGCGTGTTCCAGCAATTCAATGGCGAGGGCGTGGTCTAGAGGTTCTGGTACCTCGTTGGCGACAACGCTGGCGAGGGTGATACGCTCTTCCTCTGAGGAATGGCGTAACAATAAAGTCAACTCTTCACCAATGGCTAAGTGGCATTCCTCGTGCGCATCCCATTGCAGGTCGGCAAGTCCCATGGACTCACCTAAAGCACTCAGCAGCCCCATCAGTTTGTCATCTAACATTGCCACACTCCTTCAAGTAGTTTGTAGCCTGGTTAGTAACGGATAGAGCTGATTGGGTTCCATAGAGGTGGTCCCAGTCGTTTGAACAGGCTTTGTTGCATAAATAAAGCGTAGGCTGAGAGCTCCAAACCCCAGATGCAGCTATCCCACTGCCACCGTCTCTGGGCAGTCCAGTTCAGTGAACCGATTGAGGAAGAGGCACGTATATTCAGTTCAACCACCTGCCGCTCGAATGTCTTGGCTTTGCCCCTCTCGCCTAGGGCCTGTTCACGTTAACGAAGTTGCTCAAAGACCAAAGCCAGCGAGCAAAATGCGGCAAACATCACGTCAAGCTTGTCGTATCGGGTAAAAACCCGTCGATAGGCCTTGATTGGTCGAAACAGCCGTTCAACTTCGTTGCGTTGTCGATATCTTATGTTTATCCAGTTGCCAAGGTTTTTTACGCCGAGGGTGCGCAGGAACCACCGGGATAAGGTTTCGATCCTCAGCCGCTGCGCGCAAATCATCGCTGCCGTAGGCGCTATCCATAAGCAAATACACAGCACAGTCTTGCACTCCGACTGCATCAATGTGGTTACGGTCTTCAGGGCTGTCTCCGGCCTGCCCAGGCGTCAAACTCCAGACCAAAGCATCCTTGCAACTGGCCGCCACCATGTGAATCTTGCAGCTCCAGCCGCCTCGACTCTTACCTATGGCTTGCGGACCGTTTTTTTCTGAGCCCCGCAGCCGTCAGGGTGAACTTTGACGATGGTGTAGTTCAGGCTCAAGCCTAGACAACCCACTGGCTAAGTCGCTGTTGCTGCAAACGGCAAAGAACCTCTGCAAGTACACCACTGTGTGCCTAGCGATACAGCCGCATGTACACGGTGTGCCAAGGGCCGAATCGGGGTGGCAAGGCAGCGCCACTTGCAGACGTTGCTGGCCATGTAGGCCAACGCATTGAGAAAGCGGTAGTGACTGATCAACTTGCTACCGCGGGATTTGGGCAGCAGGTGACAGATACGTTTGAATTGAAAGCGAGTGATGTGTATACAGGCGAGCGATTCTCGCTGAGAAGTGGCTCCGTTTTTTGAACAATAAGCTAAGCGAGATTTTTCCGTAAAAATGGCCAATTAGCAGGCCGAACTTGGAGAGATCTATGACTATCAAATCCCAACGCAAACACAGCGCAGTTTTTAAAGCCAAAGTGGCCTTAGAGGCGGTGCGCGGCGAGCGCACCGTAGCTGAATTGGCTCAGCAATATGAGGTCCACCCCAGTCAAATCGCTGACTGGAAGCGTCAGCTGATGGAGCACGCAGCCGATATGTTTGGCACAACGCCAGCCCCTAGTGCGCCTNGTCCACCCCAGTCAAATCGCTGACTGGAAGCGTCAGCTGATGGAGCACGCAGCCGATATGTTTGGCACAACGCCAGCCCCTAGTGCGCCTCTAGTGGATCTCAAAGAGCTCCATGCCAAGATCGGTCAGCTGACCTTGGAGAAGGATTTTTTGCACAGTGCGCTGAGCAAAGCGGGCTCGCTCAGCATCAATCAATGATTGACCGCAGCCATGGCTTGTCGCTAAGTCGTCAGGCTCAACTCATGCGCATCAGCCGTGGCTCGATTTATTACCGCAAAAAAACTGTCACTACAGAGCAAGCAAAGCTCATGCACAGCTTGGATGCCTTGCATCTAGCCTATCCATTTGCAGGCTCTCGTATGCTCAAAGACCTATTGCAGCTTCAAGGACAGCGCGTGGGCCGCAGGCATGTGCGTGCGTTGATGCAGCGCATGTGCACCTCAGCCTTGTACTGCAAGCCACGCACCAGTACTGCCCACCGGCAGCACAAGATTTACCCCTATCTGCTCAGGAACAAAGCCGTGACACACGCCAACCAAGTTTGGGCCATGGATATCACCTACGTGCGCATGCTCAAAGGCTGGATGTACCTGTACGCGGTAGTCGATTGACAGAGCCGCAAGGTGCTGGCTTGGCGCTTGTCCAATACGATGGATGTAGAGTTTTGCGTGGCTGCCGCGCAAGAGACGATTGCCCAGTTTGGGACTCCCGCTATATTTAACACCGACTAGGGCTGCCAATTTAGCAGCGAGGCCTTTACGTCGATGCTCAAGCGTCATGGCATAGGCATCTCTATGGACGGTAAGGGGGCTTGGAGAGGCAATGTCTTCGTTGAGCGCCTATGGCGCTCAATCAAGTGTGAGGAGATTTATCTCAAAGCCTATGACAGTGTGGGTTGCGCGCGCCGTAGCATCGCCCAATACATGACGTTTTACAATTCACAACGCCCTCATCTGGCACACAATCGAACTACGCCAGATGAGGCGTACTTGGCAGCTTTGCCGTTTGCTCAAATGCAAGCGGTATAACCCCAGCCATCTCGCTTAACAACAGGCTTGTATTTTTCAAACGACTGGGACCACTTCTGCAGTGCAATCCCCAGCGTTTACTGGATCAATGTCACACCCGTTTTGGACTGGATCTCTTCAAACGTCACCCCCTCGGCCAGCTCGACCAGCTTCAGGCCTTCTGGTGTCACATCCATCACGCCCAAATCGGTGATGATGCGGTCCACCACGCCCACGCCTGTCAACGGCAAGGTGCAGCTAGGCAGAATTTTCAAATCGGTTGTACCGTCTTTTTTCCTGGCCACATGCTCCATCAGCACGATCACGCGCTTGACACCAGCGACCAAGTCCATCGCGCCGCCCATGCCTTTGACCATTTTTCCGGGGATCATCCAGTTGGCCAGATCGCCTTTTTCCGACACTTGCATCGCGCCCAGAATCGACAAATTGATCTTGCCGCCGCGAATCATCGCAAACGACTGGTCGCTGCCAAAAATGGCCGAACCTGGTAGTGTGGTCACGGTTTGTTTGCCGGCATTGATCAAGTCGGCATCGACCTGGTCTTCAGTCGGGAAGGGGCCAATGCCCAGCATGCCGTTCTCTGACTGCAGCCAGACTTCCTTGTCGCCCGTGTGGTTGGCCACCAAGGTAGGAATGCCGATGCCGAGGTTGACGTAGAAGCCGTCTTCGAGTTCTTGGGCTGCGCGTGCAGCCATTTGGTCTTGGGTCCACGGCATGATCAGGCTCCTTGCTTTTCAGTGATGGTGCGCTTCTCAATGCGCTTTTCTGGATTGGGGTTGTGCACAATGCGGTGCACATAAATGCCCGGCAGGTGGATATCATCAGGGGCGATCGCACCCGTCTCAACCACTTCCTCCACCTCGACCACGCACACTTTGCCTGCTGTAGCAGCTGCTGGGTTAAAGTTGCGCGCGGTCAAACGAAATTGCAGGTTGCCGCTTTTGTCTGCGCGGTAGGCTTTGACCAATGACACATCGGGCACCAATGCGTGCTCCATCACATAGGTCTCACCATCAAAGTCGCGCAGCTCTTTGCCCTCTGCCACCATGGTGCCGACACCGGTTTTGGTGAAAAACGCTGGAATGCCAGCGCCACCGGCACGCAGCTTTTCAGCCAGCGTGCCTTGCGGGGTGAATTCCAGCTCCAGCTCGCCAGCCAGGTACTGACGCTCAAATTCCTTGTTCTCACCCACATAGGACGAGATCATTTTTTTGATTTGGCGTGTCTCAAGCAATTTGCCCAGACCGAAACCATCCACACCGGCATTGTTCGAAATCACGGTCAGGCCTTTGACGCCCGAGTCGCGCAAGGCATCAATCAGGGCTTCGGGAATGCCACACAAGCCAAAGCCACCTACTGCCAAGGTCTGGTCATCGGCCACCAGCCCCTCTAAGGCTGCTGCTGCCGAAGGATAGAGTTTGTTCAAGTTGATCTCCTGTTATCTGGAACATTAAGGAAGCTCTACAAAAACTCCCTGTTGTGGTCTGAGCGCGGTCGTCCATAGCTACGGCTATGGCCTTCAAAAGACGCCTGGCGGCTCATCCTGATACCGCATTCTTGCCAGCAACGAGGGGGGGCTTGCAGAACTTCCCTAACAAAGCGATTTACTCATACCAAAGTCGCTACGATACTACGTAAATATATACGTAGTTTTGCCTAGAGAAAACCCCTATGAATGACCCCGATGAATACCGGATGGCGTTTGAGATGGCTCCAGTGGGTTTGGTGATTGCCAAACGCCGCGCCATCGTCGATTGCAACCAGCAGTTGTGCGAGATTTTCATGACCAGCAAAGAGTCGCTGCTGGGGCGCTCGTTCCAAGTGCTGTACCCGACGGTCGAAGAGTTTGAACGGCTGGGCGCACGCATTGCCCCGATACTGAATGCCAAAGGCCGTTACGCCGACAGCCGCATCATGAAGCGTGCAACGGGCCAGGTGTTCTGGTGCCATGTAACCGGCAAAGCGCTGGACCGCAATGACCCACATGCTGCTGGGATTTGGAGTTTTGAAGACATCAGCGCACAGCGTCCAGTGACCGAGCACCATTTGACTGGGCGCGAGCGCGAGGTCGCGGCCCATTTGCTCGAAGGCAAGACCTCTAAAACCATTGGCAAGGAATTAGGCATCAGCCACCGCACGGTGGAGTTGTACCGCGCCCGCCTGATGCGCAAGTTCCATGCACACTCCACGCCGGACTTGATCCAGCGCATGCTCAGCAGCTAGTGCATGCCAGCCCAAACTGTGCCCACAGACGGCCACCAAACCGGCACGCCATCAGGCCTGCAACTCTTCCACCCGTTTGGTCGGAAAGCTCTCCCAGCTTTGGCAGCCAGGGCATTGCCAAAAATAGCTGCGCGCTTCAAAGCCGCAATGCAGGCAACGGTAATTCAGCAAAGGCTGCATGGCCTTGTCCAGTGACTTGGCAATGGCTGCGTCTTGCTGCTGCTCCAGCTCCATCCAGTGGGCAGCTGCCACCAGCGATGGGTGCTTGCGGATATGCTCGGCATACCAGTGGCCGGCTCGCGGCAAGCCCATTTGGTGTTCAATCGCCACCAAAGCCAGCAGCACATCCAGGCTGGATTCATTTTCATAATGCACACGCAATGCCGTATGCACTTGCTGCAGTAGCGCCTGGTCGCCTTGCAGCGTCTCAAAGACGCGGTCGCCCCACATGCCAGCGAGCAGTGGCATGGTCTGCGGCAATTGCTCAGACAGCGCCAGTGCCCACTGCACCGCTTGGCGGTACTGGCCTTGGGCCAGCAATAAACGCACTTGCTCAATACCGGGGCGCACGCCTGAACTGTCACAGGCTCTGGCCTGGTCTAGCAGGCTGGTGGCGCGCTCAAAATCCTGTTGGCGCATCGCATCATTGGCTTGCTCGCACAGGTAGTGCATTTGTTTGCCCGCGCCATGCGCCTGCGCTGCCTCACCGGTCATGCGGCTGGTCAGCGCCAAGGCCTGCGGCCAGTCGTGCGTGCGCTCGTAGATATACAGCAAGGCGGTTTGCGCCTGGCTCTCCAGGCTTGTGCCCTCGAGTTGCTGCAAGCTGGCCTCGGCCCGATCAAGCAAACCAGCCTTCATAAAGTCTTGCGCCAGCTCCCACTGCGCTCTGGCGCGATCCAGACCGCTCAAATCGGCGCGCGCGAGCAAGTGCTGGTGCACGCGTACCGCGCGGTCGTACTCCCCGCGGCGGCGAAACAAACTGCCCAGCGCAAAATGCAGCTCGACCGTATCGGGGTCGGACTGCACGGCTTGCACAAACACATCAATGGCTTGGTCTTGCTGCTCGTTGAGCAAATACGTCAAACCCTGAAAATACGCACGCGGGGCACTGCGCTGCACGATGCGCATTTGCCGCCAATCCAGGCGCGAGGCCAACCAGCCCAAAATAAATGCAATGGGCAACCCCAGCAGCAACCAGATCCATTCGGTCTCCATGCATTACTCCTGTTGCGGGGCGGTGTATGCGCTGCTTTGAAAGCTCGCCGCATGTTGCATTTCGCGCTGGCGGTATTGCAGCCAGCGCGGAATCACGGTGGCCAAGCCAAGCCCCAAGCCCAGCGCAAATGCCACCAACATGGCCAGCACCATCGGGCCATGCCACTGCAAGCCAAAGAACCAGTGCACCGTGACATCGTGCTGGTTGTTCAGTGAAAAGGCAAAAAGCAAAAAGAAAAAGGCTGCACGCAGCAGCCAGATCAGATATTTCATAGTGTGTAGGCAACGACTGGCAAGAAATTCACTGGCGTTGCATCATACCTCAGGGCTTTATCTGGCCTTGAGCCGCCTTCAACCCTTGGTCCACGGCTTCACGCAAGGCTTTGCCTGGCTTGAAGTG
This sequence comes from Lampropedia aestuarii, assembly GCF_004803635.1. Classification (GTDB taxonomy): domain Bacteria; phylum Pseudomonadota; class Gammaproteobacteria; order Burkholderiales; family Burkholderiaceae_C; genus Lampropedia; species Lampropedia aestuarii. The sequence continues at coordinate 8,305 of NZ_SSWX01000024.1, forward strand.
CAAGACACGCTTTTCAGGCACTTCGACCGTATCGCCATTGCGGGGATTGCGTCCGATACGCGGTGCGCGTCGGTTGACCGTGAAACTGCCGAAACCACGGATCTCAATCCGGTGACCTTGCTCCAAGGCATCCCCCATCGACTCCAGCAGGATTTTGACCGCATATTCAGCGTCGGCCTGACTGAGTTGGCTGAAATGCGCAGCAAGCTCTTCAACAAGGTCTGATCGTGTCATGGTTGCAAGGGGCGTTGGTGCAAATAACCAGCATGGTGGTTAGCATTGCAGAAAACATTGTTGGCACGGATCCGTTTTATCATCCACCCAAAACAGCCCTCGCCTAACTCTCAGGACAGCCCCTTGCTGCTTGCAAAGGGCTGTATAAGTGAATACAAAACACCCGGCGGCGCCACTGAGGAGGCATTTTTAGCTACCCGCCTGCAGATGGGCCACCGGCTTGTCTTGATTACTCAGCGTTGTCCAACTTGGCTTTGAGCAAAGCGCCCAGGCTAGTCGTACCGGCATTGCCAATAGATTGCTGGGACAGGCTGTCCAGCGCTTCTTGTTGGTCAGCAGCATCTTTTGCCTTGATAGACAACTGGATGTTGCGGCTCTTACGGTCGATGTTGGTGATCACAGCGGTGACTTCATCACCTTCTTTGAGCACGTTGCGAGCATCTTCGACGCGGTCAGCGGAGATGTCCGACGCACGCAGGTAACCGATGATGTCTTCGCCCAACTCGATTTCAGCGCCCTTGGCATCCACTGTCTTGACCTTACCAGTGACGGATTGGCCTTTGTCGTTGATCGACACGAAAGTGGTGAATGGGTCTGCGTCGAGCTGTTTGATGCCCAGGGAGATGCGCTCACGCTCAACGTCCACGGCCAACACGATGGCTTCAACTTCTTGGCCTTTCTTGTAGTTGCGCACGGCGGATTCGCCAGGCTCGTTCCAAGACAGGTCAGACAAGTGCACCAGACCGTCGATGCCGGAGGCCAGGCCCACGAACACGCCGAAGTCAGTGATGGACTTGATTGGGCCTTTGACGCGGTCACCACGGTTGGTGTTCTGCGCGAAATCTTGCCAAGGGTTGACCTTGGTTTGTTTCATGCCCAGGGAGATACGACGTTTGTCTTCGTCGATGTCCAGCACCATGACTTCGACTTCGTCGCCCAGAGCAACGATTTTCGATGGGGCCACGTTTTTGTTGGTCCAGTCCATTTCGGAGACGTGCACCAAACCTTCGATACCTGGCTCCAGCTCAACGAATGCGCCGTAGTCAGCGATGTTGGTGACTTTACCGAACAGGCGTGTGTTGGCTGGGTAGCGGCGGGAAACACCCACCCATGGGTCTTCACCCATTTGCTTCAGACCCAGCGATACGCGGCTCTTCTCAGCGTCAAACTTGAGCACTTTGGCTGTGATCTCTTGACCAGCTTGCACCACCTCGGATGGGTGACGCACACGACGCCATGCCATGTCGGTGATGTGCAACAGACCGTCGATACCACCCAGGTCCACGAATGCGCCGTACTCGGTGATGTTTTTCACAACACCAGTGACGATCGCACCTTCGTGCAGGGTTTCGAGCAGCTTGGCGCGCTCTTCGCCCATCGAAGCTTCCACCACAGCGCGGTGCGACAGCACGACGTTGTTGCGTTTGCGGTCCAGCTTGATAACTTTGAATTCCAAAGTTTTGTTTTCGTACGGTGTCAGGTCTTTCACAGGACGTGTGTCGACCAAAGAACCTGGCAGGAAGGCGCGGATGCCATTGACCAGCACGGTCAAGCCACCTTTGACGCGGCCCGAAGTCACGCCAGTGACGAACTCGCCAGATTCCAAAGCTTTTTCCAGCGACAGCCAGGAGGCCAGACGCTTGGCGGTGTCACGCGACAGGATGGTGTCGCCGTAACCGTTTTCGATAGAGCCGATAGCCACCGAAACGAAGTCACCGACTTGGACTTCAACTTCGCCTTGATCGTTTTTGAACTCTTCCAGAGGGATGAAGGACTCAGACTTCAAGCCAGCATTGACAACCACGAAGTTGTGTTCAATGCGCACCACTTCGGCAGTGATGACTTCGCCTGGACGCATTTCCGTGCGTTGCAGAGATTCTTCAAATAAGGCGGCAAAAGATTCAGACATGTATTTCCTTGACCAGACCATCGGCTTCCGTCAGCGGGATTGCTGAGCGTTTTTATCTCGATGGCAGGCAGTGTGTGGGCGTCTCTTCAACCTTGCATTAGGTCAAAGCCCCACCGGTTGGGTAGTAAAAAAAACCAGCACCGTGGCTTGGCAGCCACACGCACAGGGCGAATTTCGTGAAAATTCAAAAGCAACACCAAAGCCGAGTGGGCCCAACCCAACAGGGCATGGCGCAACTCGGCCTGTGCTGTCTCACCGTCCAAAGCATGCAAACTAACACGAAGGCAAGGTATGCACCCTGCCCGCTTGTCTCAGTTTGGCATCTCTTAGGCGTCCGATTCAATCGTGTCCAAGCGTCGCAAATGCAGCGCCAGCGTAGGCTTGGCGCCACCATTGCAGCACTTGTTCAGTGGCCTCGGCCACGCTCAAATCGGAGTTGTCCAGCACTTTGGCATCCACTGCAGGCTTCAAGGGCGCCACTGCACGCGTGGTGTCCCGTAAATCCCGCGCTTCTAGCTCTTCGCGAAGGCTAGCTAGTTTAACGTCAAAGCCTTGCGAAATCAATTGCTTATATCGGCGCTCGGCGCGGTGCTCGGCGCTGGCGGTCAAAAATACCTTCAGCGGCGCATCTGGAAAAACCACCGTCCCCATATCGCGTCCGTCAGCCACCAAGCCTGGCAAGGCCGCGCGTTCGCGCTGCCACTGCAGCAGCGCGTCGCGCACCGCCGGAATCGCCGAGATCAACGACGCATCGCGGCTGCCTGCATCCGAGCGCATTGCTGCGGCGACATCGCGGCCATCGAGCAAAACACGCTCGCCATCGAACACCAACTGTAGCGAGCGCGCAACATCGGCCAGGGCTGGCGCATGCTCGGGCGCAATATCCAGGCCGCGCTGGCGCGCCGCCACACCGGCTACACGGTACAAAGCGCCAGAATCCAGCACATGAAAGCCCAGCTGCTTGGCCACATGGGCTGCCAACGTGCCTTTGCCAGAAGCGCTCGGGCCATCGATGCAAATCACCGGCACCGCATTGGGTTTGGGTTGGGCCAGCGCAAACAAGGCCTCGAAGTAATCAGGAAAGGTTTTACCGACACAGCGCGGGTCTTCAATGCGCACGGCCACCGAAGCCGGGTTGAAGGCCGCCAGTGAAAAGCACATCGCCACGCGGTGGTCGTCATAGGTAGCAATCGAGGCGCTGCGCCAGGCGTCAGCCGCTGGCGGCGCCACACTGATCCAATCAGGGCCACTGTCAACCACGGCGCCGAGCTTGCTCAGCTCATTGACCATCGCATCAATGCGGTCGGTTTCCTTCACACGCCAGCTGGCAATATTGGTAATGCGGGTTGTCCCCTCTGCATACAAGGCCATCACAGCCAAGGTCATCGCTGCATCAGGGATATGGTTGCCATCGATGTCAATGGCCTTGAGCGGCCATTGGCCGCGCTGCACGCGCAACCAGTTCGGCCCTGTTTCGACGTGCACGCCCATTTGCCGCGCCGCATCAATAAAGCGGATATCGCCCTGGATCGAGTCCTCGCCCACGCCTTCAATCGTGATCGCCTGGCCCAGGGCCGGGTCGCTGGCGATCCCGCCCAAGGCCACCAAGTAACTGGCCGACGAGGCATCGGCCTCGACATGCAATTGCCCAGGGGATTGGTAGCGCGAGCCGGCTGCAATCGTAAAGCGCTGCCAATTGTCGTTGCGCACCACAATGCCAAAACGCGCCAACAGATTCAGCGTGATCGCAATATAAGGCTTGGAGATCAGCTCGCCGACGACCTCAATCACGTAATCACGTTCTTTGGCGACCAAAGGCAAAGCCATCAGCATCGCAGTCAGAAACTGGCTGGAGACATCGCCGCGAATTTGGATGCTGCCACTCGCCTGTAGTTTCTGCGGGTCGGCAGCGCGCAGTGCCAGCGGTGGAAAACCAGGATTTTTCAGGTAATCGATAGCGCAGCCCAGTTGACGCAAAGCATCGACCAGGTCGCCGATCGGCCGCTCTTGCATGCGCGCCACACCTGTCAATTCAAACGCTTGGCCAGGCCCAACCAGCAAGGCCAACGCAGCCGTCAGTGGCCGCATCGCCGTGCCGGCATTGCCCAAATGCAATTGCGCCTGGGCTGGCAAGCTCTGGCGGTCCAAGCCGGTGATGCGTACCTGCTGGGCCTGGCGCTCAATCTCGCAGCCCAGTGTTTGCAGCGCGGTCAGCATTGCATCGGTGTCGTCTGAGGCGAGCACGTCATGCAGCACCGTGGTCTGCCCCTCACACAAGGCGGCCAATAGCAACACGCGGTTGGAGATGCTCTTGGAGCCAGGCAACTGCACGGTGCCAGTGGCGCTTTGCAGCGCAGCAATATCCAGAAAAGGAATGGAAAACATGCAAAACCTCAATCGAAATCACACCGGCGCACACTGCCCCCGCGAGCAAGCGCGCATACACATACGTACAACAAGCCGCTCAAAACACCACAGCAAGGCGGCCTATCAACTGCGCCATTCGTTGCGCGCTTTGCTGGCTTTCTTGATCAACTGCTCCAGCGCATCGCCATCCTGGTCATGCAAGGCCTTTTGAAAGGCCTGCATCGACAATACCAGCTGCCGCAACTGCCCCATCACTTCGGTGCGATTGGCCAGCAGGACGTCACGCCACAGTACCGGATCACCGGCTGCAATGCGGGTGAAGTCGCGAAAGCCTGGGCCTGCGAGCTTGACCATGGCGCTGTAGTCGGACTGCGACAGCAGGCCATTCATGAACGCAAACGCCACCAAATGCGGCAAATGGCTGACACCGGCCATGATCGCATCGTGCTCGCTGGGCGACATCACATGCACGCGCGCGCCCACAGCAGCCCACAGCGCCTGGGCGTCTTGCACCTTGTCCAGGTCGGTCGCAGGCGTTGGGGTCAGCACCACATTTGAGCCGCGGTAAAGGCCCGCTTCGGCATGGTCAACCCCCGAGACTTCTTTGCCCGTGATCGGGTGCGCGGGCACAAAGTACTGCGCATTCCAGCCGAGGAATTTCTCGGCGTTCTTGACCACATCCTGCTTGGTCGAGCCCACATCCAAGGTCAGCACATTGGACTGCACAAACTGGCGAATGCTTTTAAAGGTAGCGCCGGTGGCCGAGACCGGCACAGCCACCACGATCAAATCCGAGCCCGCGCAGGCCTGCATGGCCGACTTGGCCTCCAAATCGATCACGCCCTTGGCCTTGGCACGAGCAGTCGTTGACGGCGATTTGCTATACCCGACCACGGACTTGACTACGCGCGCCTGCTTCAACGCCAGCGCGAGCGAGCCCCCCATCAGGCCGCAGCCAATGAGCCCCATCTGGTTGTATGTTTTCATCATGTGTTGATCACTTCACGCGTCGTCGTCGTCCTGCACTCCATGTGCCGTAGCCATTTTTGCCGTGCCCTCTCACTCACCGCAGTCCCATCAGACTTTCAGCGGGTAGGCCCCGAGCAATTTGAAGAAAGCACTGAGGCCGCGCAACTCGTCCAAAGCAGCGGCCACATGCGGCTGGGATGGATGGCCATCGAGGTCAATGTAGAAGTAGTATTCCCACTGGCCATTGCGGGCTGGGCGTGACTCGAACCGGGTCATCGAGACATTGTGCTTTTTCAGCGGCGTCAACAACTCATGCACAGCACCTGGCCGGTTGGGCACAGCGATCACCAAACTGGTCGCGTCGCGGCTGGTAGGCTCTGGCATGGCCATGGTTTCAGGCAAAGTGATGATGCCAAAGCGGGTGCGGTTGTATGCATCATCCTGGATCGCTGGAGCCACAATGTGCAAGCCAAACTGGGTTGCCGCGCGCTCGCTCGCCAAGCCAGCCCAGGCTGGGTTCGTAGCGGCCAGGCGTGCACCTTCGGCATTGCTGGCCACTGGGCGGCGCTCAGCGTGCGGCAAATGTTTGGCCAGCCACGCATGGCATTGCGCCAAGGCCTGCGGATGGGCCAGTACGACCTCAATGCCTTCGACGCTATTGTTCAAGCGCAGCAGGTTGTGGCGCACTTGCAAAATCACCTCTCCGACCATGTGCACCGGCGACTGCAGCAGCAAATCCAGTGAGCGTGTGACCACTCCTTCGTTGGAGTTTTCCAGGCCCACCACACCAAACTGGGCATTGCCAGACATGGTTGCATGGAAGACCTCGTCGAAGCTATTGCAGTAGACGATGTCAGCGGCGCCGCCGAAATACTCGACTGCCGCCTGTTCACAGAAAGTGCCAGCCGGGCCCAGAACGGCAACGCGCTGGGGCGACTCCAGCGCCAAACAGGCCGACATGATCTCGCGCCATACCGCAGACACGTGGCTGTTCTTCAGCGGCCCTTGGTTGGCACGCTGCATTTTGGTGATGACTTGGGCAACGCGGTCCGGGCGGAAAAAGCTGGTGCCTTCTTTTTTCTTGAGTTCGCCGACCTCTTGCGCCACATGGGCGCGCTGGTTCAAAGTCTCCAGCAGCTGCCGGTCCAAAGTATCAATACGTTCACGCAAAGCCAGCAATTCTGGCGTGGCAACGGGCTCAATCGGTTTATTACTCATGGGGCGAAGGCTTGAAACGGTGAATCAAAAAAGAAAGCAAAACGCACTGCCACTGCCGTTTGAGGCGGCCATGAATTGACTGGCAAACAACCCCATGCGGCGCTATAACAGGCAGTCTCTGACACTTCAGGCGGAGGTTTTCTCAAACTCCTGCAAATACGCAATTAAGGCATCCACACCCTGCTCTGGCATCGCGTTGTAGATACTTGCACGCATCCCACCAACCGATTTATGGCCCTTGAGCTGCAGCAGTCCGCGCGCTTTTGCACCAGCCAGAAAGTCGGCATTGCGGCTTTCATCGGCGAGGAAAAACGGGACATTCATGCGTGAGCGTGCTTGCGGGGCAACCTTGTTGCTGTAGAAGCTGCTGCCGTCCAAATAAGCGTACAGCTTAGCGGCCTTGCGCATATTGCGAGCCTCCACCGCAGCCAAGCCCTGCAAACCGCCTTCTTGCTGTCGCAAGATCCAGTCAAACACCAAGCCCGCGATATAAATGCCCCAAGTGGGCGGCGTGTTGTACATCGACTGGTTTTTCGCCACCAATTCGTAATTGAATGCGCTTGGGCAAATGTCCAGTGCACGGCCAATCAAGTCCTCACGCACGACCACAATCGTCAAGCCTGATGGGCCCAGATTCTTTTGCGCACCGGCAAACGCCAAACCGACCCGGCTCCAATCAATCGAACGCGAGGCAATGTGCGAGGAGCAGTCAATGACCAGCTCGGTCTGTGCGCTTGCGCCCAGGGCCTTCAGATCAGGCAGCTCCTGGTATTCAATGCCATCGATGGTTTCGTTGCTGCAAATGTGCAGGTAGGCTGCATCCTTGCTGAGCTGCCAGCTCGCCATCGCCGGGATTTGCGTATAGCCGCTGTCTTTGCCGCTGGCCGCAATATGGGCTTTGGCGTATTTGCCTGCTTCTTTGTAGGATTTTTCAGTCCAGCTGCCAGTGAGCACAAAGTCCACTGCGCCGCCGCGTGACAGGTTCAATGGCACGATGGCATTTTCAGCAATGCCGCCGCCTTGCATGAACAGAATCTGGTAGTTGGCAGGCACGGCCAGCAAAGCGCGCAAATCGCGCTCGGCTTTTTCGTAGATCGAGATGAACTCCGCACCACGGTGGCTCATCTCCATCACGCTCATGCCACTGCCTTGCCAGTTGAGCATGTCGGCTGCTGCAGTTTGCAGCACTTCTTCAGGCAGCACAGCAGGGCCGGCTGAAAAGTTAAAAGGTCTTTGTGTCATATCATTGGAAAGAGTAATCAGACCACCTTGCCGGCATGAACGGCTTGTCCATCACGCCTGGCAGGTGGCCTGTTGAATCGTTTGCTGCGCGCCCTGTGCAACTCATCCCAGACGACGGCAGATGCATGGTTCATGCACCCACTGGCCAGGTCTGCTTGCCAAGGCATTGATGGCATTACGTTTGCCCTGGTGCATCGTCGGATGGCGCTGCATCGGGCGTATCTGGTGCGTCCGCTGCCGCTGCGTCGCTTGCAGTATGCGCAGCAACCTCATCGGTTTCTGGCAACTCCACATTCGCATCATTTTCCACAATGCGCTGCAAACCAATCAGCTTGGCGCCCGCATCCAAACCGATCAAGGTCACGCCCTGTGTGGCACGGCCCAGTTCGCGAATTTCTGCCACCCGTGTGCGCACCAACACGCCAGTATCGGTAATCAGCATGATCTCGTCTTCGGGCCCCACCAAGGTGGCTGCCACCACCTTGCCATTGCGCTCTGACTGCTGAATCGCAATCATGCCTTTGGTGCCGCGACCGTGGCGTGTGTATTCGGCAATCGCCGTGCGTTTGCCGAAGCCATTCTCGGTGGCGGTCAGCACGCTTTGCGCCGATGGATCGCCCTCGGCTTCAGCCACCAACATGGCGATGACGCTCTGCGGCTCTTCCAAATTCATGCCGCGCACACCGCGTGCAGTGCGGCCCAGCGGGCGCACATCGTTCTCGTCAAAACGCACGGCCTTGCCGTTGTCTGAGAACAGCATCACATCGTGTTTGCCATCGGTCAGGGCGGCACCAATCAGGAAGTCGCCATCGTCCAAATTAACCGCGATGATGCCTTTTTTGCGCGGGTTGTTGAATTCGTCCAGCGCAGTCTTCTTGACCGTGCCCTTGGCCGTTGCCATGAACACATACTGGTCAGCCGGGAACGTGCGGGCCTCCCCAGTCAAAGGCAACACCACCGTGATCTTCTCGTCATTCTCCAGCGGGAACATGTTGACGATGGGCCGCCCGCGTGAGCCGCGTGAGCCCTCTGGCACTTCCCAGACCTTGAGCCAGTACAAGCGGCCGCGATCGGAGAAGCACAAAATGTAGTCGTGTGTATTGGCAATAAAGAGCTGGTCGATCCAGTCGTCCTCTTTGGTCGCCGCTGCCTGCTTGCCTCGCCCGCCGCGTTTTTGCGAACGGTACTCGGACAATGGCTGGCTCTTGATATAGCCGGTGTGGCTGAGCGTCACCACCATATCAGTGGGCGTAATCAAGTCTTCGGTCGACAGGTCCTGCGCGCTGTATTCCAGCTCACTGCGGCGTGCGCCCAGCTTGGTTTCACCGTACTCGGTCTTGATCGCCACAAGCTCTTCACTGATGATCGTAGAGACGCGGGACGGTTTGGCCAAAATATCCAGCAAGTCGGCAATTTGCTCCATGACCTCTTTGTATTCGGCCACGATCTTGTCCTGCTCCAGACCGGTCAGGCGCGAGAGGCGCATTGCCAAAATCTCAGTCGCCTGGATATCCGACAGATGGTATAGCCCGTCCTGGCCCAAACCAAACTGGCGCCCCAGGCTCTCTGGGCGGAACGCATCGGCGTTGAGCACGCCACCATCTTCACGCGCGCGTGTCAGCATGTCTTTGACCACGCGGCTGTCCCAGCCTTTGGCCATCAACTCGGCCTTGGCCACTGGCGGCGTAGGCGACTCGCGAATGATACGAATGAACTCATCGATATTGGCCAGCGCCACCGCCAAGCCTTCGAGCACGTGGCCACGATCGCGGGCTTTACGCAATTCGAAAATCGTGCGGCGCGTGACCACTTCGCGGCGGTGCTGCAAGAACACCTGCAGCAAATCCTTCAAATTACACAGGCGTGGCTGGCCATCAATCAAGGCCACCATATTCACACCAAAGGTGTCTTGCAACTGCGTCTGTTTATAGAGGTTATTGAGCACCACCTCACCGACTTCACCCCGCTTGAGCTCGATCACCAAACGCATGCCGGATTTATCCGACTCGTCCTGGATGTGGCTGATGCCCTCAATCTTTTTCTCGTGCACCAACTCGGCCATGCGCTCTTGCAAAGTCTTTTTATTGACCTGGTAGGGCAGCTCATCAACAATGATGGCCTGGCGCTGGCCCTTGTCGATGTCTTCAAAATGCACTTTGGCGCGCATCACCACACGCCCGCGGCCTGTACGATAGCCATCTTTGACACCATTCATGCCATAGATGATGCCGCCAGTAGGGAAGTCTGGCGCCGGCATGAATTCCATCAAATCATCGACACTGGCTTCTGGATTGACCAGCAGGTGCAAACAGGCATTGATGGTTTCTGACAGGTTGTGCGGGGGAATATTGGTAGCCATGCCCACAGCAATACCGCCCGAGCCATTGACCAGCAAATTGGGAAAGCGCGCAGGCAGCACCAGAGGCTCTTGCTCACTGCCATCGTAGTTAGGGCCGAAATTGACCGTTTCCTTGTCAATGTCAGTGAGCAACTCATGCGCAATCTTGGTCAGGCGCACTTCGGTATACCGCATCGCCGCGGCATTGTCGCCATCGACCGAGCCGAAGTTACCTTGGCCATCGACCAGCATATGGCGCAGCGAGAACGGCTGGGCCATGCGCACAATCGTGTCATAGACCGCCGTATCCCCGTGCGGGTGGTACTTACCGATCACATCACCGACGATACGCGCCGACTTCTTATAAGCCTTGTTCCAGTCGTTGCCCAACTCACGCATGGCAAACAAAGCACGGCGGTGCACCGGCTTGAGGCCATCACGCGCATCTGGCAACGCCCGCCCCACAATCACGCTCATCGCGTAATCGAGATAGCTGCGGCGCATCTCCTCTTCAAGGCTTATCGGTAGGGTTTCTTTAGCGAATTCGGTCATAGGATCGAAAGCCTGTCACAAGGCCCCAGCAAACAAAAGAAGATATTGTAAGCCGCGCAGCCCGCTGTAGCTATATCGCAACATACCGACAAGGAATCTGAGAATGTTTGGATTTGTGACGCTGCGGCAGTGGCGTCATTGCTATTGCGTATGGCACAATCAACTTCAACGTTGCTGGTGCGTGTCATCAGCGACGTCCTTTTTTATCGCAGCGCGGCTGCGGCCCTTTCCCCAAGAGGAGAACCATGAAGAAACTCAACAAAGTGGCGGTTTTGTTTGCCTCTGCTGCAATTGCAACAGCCGCTAGTGCTCAAATCAAAGCTGCCGACGGTGGCAACACGATCAACAACTGGCAAAACGGCAGCGGCGATCTGGTCTGGAAAAACGGTTCTAACGAACTGTGCTGGCGTGATGCCACCTGGACTCCAGCGACTGCCGCAGCAGGCTGCGACGGCGCATTGGTAGTTGCTCAAAAAGCAGAACCAGCACCTGCTCCAGCTCCAGCTCCAGAGCCAGAACTGGTTGTGACTACTGAAAAAGTCACTTTCGCTGCTGACACATTCTTCGACTTCGACAAAGCCACTCTGAAACCAGAAGGCCGCGCTAAGTTGGACGAACTGGCTGCTGCAGTTAAAGCTGAGAAATTCCAACTGGAAGTGATCGTGGCTGTGGGTTACACCGACTCCACTGGTCCTGACGCTTACAACCTGAAGCTGTCTGAGCGCCGCGCTGCTGCTGTCAAGTCCTACCTGGTGAGCCAAGGCATCGAAGCCAACCGCATCTACACAGAAGGCAAAGGCAAGGCTGACCCAATCGCTACCAACGCTACTCGCGAAGGCCGCGCTCAAAACCGTCGCGTTGAAATCGAAGTGACTGGCTCTTCCACATCCACAGCGGTTGTGCAATAAGTCGATTTTTCGATTGATTAAAAAAAGCTCCAGTCATGGAGCTTTTTTTGTATCTGCATTCAATAAAAAACGCCAGATCGTTCATCCAAGGCATAATCACTTGAATGAGCACATCCCCAAATCCTACAAATGCCGATGCGGCAGAATTGAAAAAATTTTCTGATCTGGCCCATAAATGGTGGGACCCAAACGGAGAATTCAAACCCCTACATGCCATCAACCCACTGCGCCTTGACTGGATTGCGCGCGCTTGCGGCGGCTTCACAGGCAAAACAGTGGTCGACGTAGGCTGCGGCGGAGGGATTTTGAGCGACTCCATCGCACGCGCTGGCGCTGCCGAAGTATTGGGCATTGATTTGGCCGAAAAATCATTGAGCGTTGCCCAGTTGCATGCCTTGGAAGCCTCAACCCCCAACATCCATTACCGAACCATCAGCGCAGAAGATTTGGCACAAGAGCGAGCTGGCCAATTCGATGTCGTCACCTGCATGGAGATGCTAGAGCACGTGCCCGATCCAGAGTCAATCGTGCATGCCTGTGCGCACATGGCCAAGCCCGGTGGCTGGCTGTTCTTCTCAACACTCAACCGCACCGCCAAATCATGGCTGTTTGCCATTGTCGGGGCAGAATACGTCCTGCGCATTCTGCCGCGCGGCACCCATGACCACGCCAAATTCATCACCCCTGCTGAACTGTCACTGTGGATTCGCAACAGCGGTTTAGAACTCCAAAGCAGCCGAGGCTTGGAGCACAACCCACTCACGGGCCGCTACTGGCTCAGCGACAATACCGATGTCAACTACATGTTGGCCGTGCGTAAACCACTTTGAAGTCAGTCCACTCGTGAACGACACCCTTCGCCCAGTAAAAGCCGTGCTGTTCGACCTCGACGGCACCCTGATCGACTCTGCCACCGAGCTGGCCCATGCGGTCAACCATATGCGTGCCGCACGCGCGCTGCCACCGCTGCCCTTGGAAGCGTATCGGCCCTTCGTTGGCAGGGGCGCGCGCGGCCTCTTGCCAATTGGCCTGAATGTGGGCGAAAGCCACCCAGAATTCGCCGTGCTGCGTGAAGAGTTTTTCGACACCTACGAAAAATGCATTGGCGCAGCGACCCTGCCATTCGATGGCGTAGCTTTGTTGCTACAAAAAATCAGCCTCGCAGCACTTCCATGGGGAATTGTGACCAATAAGGTTGAGCGCTTTGCTGTGCCTATTGTGCAAAAAACAACTGCCCTGGCGCAATGCGGTGCCTTGATTGGCGGCGATACCATCGCCTACTCCAAACCACGCCCAGAGCCCCTGCTCGAAGCAGCGGCTCGCTTGGGGATTGATCCGCGCGACTGTGTCTACGTAGGAGATGACCTGCGCGACATGCAGGCCGGCCAAACGGCAGGCATGCAAACGGTCGCCGCCTTGTATGGCTATATCGCACCCGATGAGGATACGCGCACCTGGCCTGCCACTGCATCCATCGAAACACCATTGCAACTGACACAGTTACTCAGAATAGACTAGAATCACGTTTCTCTAGGGGCTGTCCTGGTTTCGACGTGGGTACGGATCTGGAGTGGTGCATGTCGAGCTTGAGTTACGCTCGTAAATCTCAATTCAAAAAACTAACTGCAAACGACGATCGTTTCGCACTCGCTGCTTAATACCGGCGAGACTTGCAACAGCACGTTGATGGGCTGTGCAAAAAAGTCGCAAGACTTCTAGCTGCAAGTTAATCTACATCAACTGGTTGGCTGCCGGGCACCTTGGTAGTCAACGAGATCTAAGGATGCTGGCTCTTTGCAAAGCGTGTGGCTGCGCGCTGTAGGGAGCGAGATCAAATCAGACCACTAAACATGTAGATCTGCCCGGCAAAGGCTTGCGGACGCGGGTTCAATTCCCGCCAGCTCCACCACCTATTTGACCAAGGCCATCCGCTGACATCCAGCAGATGGCCTTTTTCTTTGGGCAATCAGGTGCTTATCGTCCATCAAGGTCCAAGGCCATCCGCTTGCATCCAAGGCAAAGCGGGAGGACAAACGTGGCGAGCCAAGTTTTTGGGTCCGGACCAAACTTCGTCCGTAGTAGCGACACCGAATACCCCCTATTCCTCCCATGCTCAAACACGCGCTCGATTTTAAAAATCCTGGCGCAAGGCCTCCTGCAGCAACAAGGCACCCAGCTCGTGTTGCCGTGCTAGCGGCAAACGCTGGCTGATCGCGCCAAAGCTCAAGGCCGCCCACTGCGTTGGCGAAACCTGAAACGCACAGCCCACCCCAGAGACACCTTCCGTGATCGTGTCCACAATGCGGCTATAGCCAGCTTGACGGGTCTCGCGCACGGCCACCATCATGTCTGCAAGGCTAAATCCCATTTGCGCATAGTTTTTGGCATGCCTTTGCACCAGCGCAGCAATCTCCTCATCGGGCAGTGTGGCCATCAGCGCCAAGCCCCCTGCGCCTATGCCCAGCAAACGCTTTTCTCCCACATTGGTGGTGAAAACTCGCACCGGGAAATGCCCTTCCTGGCGCTGTAAGCAAAGGCAGAAGTCGCCCTGACGGATCACAAAAAACACCGTATCGCCCGAGATGCGGGCCAGTCTTTGTAGCAACGCATCGTACTTGTCAATTAATGGCATGCGGCGCAGTCCAGCTGTGCCCAGTTGAACCGCATCAATGCCTAGGCGATACACCTTGCCTTTTTCTTGACGCTCAACAAAGCCCTCCTCGACCAAGCAAGTCAAGAGTCGGTGCACGGTGGATCGCTCCAATCCAACACGCTCAATCACTTGGACCAAAGTCAGGCCCTCTTCTTGGTTCTGGCCCAGCATGCGCAACACCATCAACGCCCTGCGCAGGCTCTGGGCACCTGAGGTTAATCCTAGTTTGTCCATATAGTGGGAGAAATGATTGTTTTATGTTTTTTTTTGGGATTTTGAATCATAAACTGCATTCTAACCACCCAGGTAATTCAGGAGACACCATGGAATTGAGCTACATCACCACCAAAGACTCAGGAGCAGTACGAACCATTGCCTTGGCTCGAGCTGCACAGCGCAATGCACAAAGCCAGCAAATGCTCGATGAGCTGATGCTTGCCTTCGATGCTGCCAAAGCAGACGAGCGTGTGCGCGTTGTGATTCTCGCGGGCGAAGGCGCGCACTTCTCAGCAGGCCATGATTTGAAGCAAGCCCAAGCTGAGCGCGCCAATTTCACCGTAGAAGAGCGCTGGGCATATGAAGAGCTGCGCTACTTTGATTACTCCATGCGTATTTGGGATTTCCCAAAACCCACGATTGCACAGGTGCAAGGCGCTTGCGTCGCTGGCGGCTTCATGCTGGCCAATATGTGCGATTTGGTGGTGGCCAGCGAGTCGGCCTATTTCTCCGATCCGGTCGGCCACACCTTGGGTGCAGCCGCCACCGAGGTGCTGATTCACCCCTGGGTAATGGGCGCGCGCAAAGCCAAAGAGTTTTTGTTTACCGGCGCCAAGCTCAGTGCCCAGGACGCCCACGCGATTGGCATGGTCAACCAAGTGACGACCGATGCAGATCTGGCCGAGGCCACGATGGCGCTCGCACAGCAAATTGCCAAAGCGCCGCCATTTGGCTTGCGCTTGGTCAAAAAATCCATCAACCGCACACTGGACGCGCAAGGACTGCGCAATGCCCTGTCAGCGCACTTTGACACCCACCAGCTCTCCCACCTCAGCGCAGACTTTCTGAGCATGCGTGACAAAGGCTTGGCCAGTGCGATTCAAAAAAACCCAGAAAAGGCTGCATGATGCTCGCTCCTGTCAAAACCGCACAACACCGCCTGAGCCCCCTGCTCAACCCGCAATCAATTGCCATCATTGGCGCCAGCAATAACGGTGCGCGCATTGGGGGCATGCCCTTGGCGCACTTGACCAAGTTTGGCTACCAAGGCCAGATCTATCCTATCAACCCCAAATACGAAGAAGTATTTGGTCTGCGCTGCTGGCCTTCAATAGAGGACTTACCTGCCGCCCCAGATTTGGTGGTGCTGGCCATCGGCGCTGCCGATGTGCTGCCCATGCTCAAACGCTGCGCAGCCAAAGGGACCAAAGCCGTGATCGTGTATGCCGCTGGCTTTGCAGAAGAAGGCGAGCAAGGCGCCCAGCTGCAGCGCGAGCTGGAGGCTTATGTGGCCACTACCGATTTGGTAGTGGCTGGCCCCAATGCGATGGGCTTTGCCAATCTCAACACCCAGGCCCACACCAATTTTGCTTCGGTATTCAATACCGCCCCGATGCAACAAGGCCAAGGCAGTGTCAGTCTGCTCACACAAAGTGGCAACGTCTGCGCAGCGGTATATGCCATTGCGCGTAGACTGGGCGTGAGCTTTAGCCACTTCATCAACACGGGCAACGAGGCCTGTGTCGATTTTTCTCAGTATCTGGAGTACCTGGCGCAAGACGAGGCCACCGAAGTGGTCATGGGCTACATCGAAGAGCTGCGCGATGGCCCGCGTTTTATCGCGGCAGCCCAAGCATTTGCAGAGCGCGACAAGCTGCTGGTGCTCTACAAAGCCGGCGAAACAGACAAGGGCTCAGAGGCCGTGCGCTCGCACACCTCGGCACTGGCTGGCGACAAGGCGATCTACCAAGCCGCCTTCAAGCAACTGAACATCATTCAAAGCAATGATTTTGTGCAAATGGCCGAGCTGGCCAACCTGGCCCGCTACCGCCACCTCAGCGCCGGCAAGCGCGTGGCCATCATCACCATCAGCGGCGCCTTGGGTGCGATTTTGGCCGACAAATTCATTGGCCAGGGCTTGGAAGTGCCAACCCTGCCAGAGGACTTGCAAGCCACGCTGCGCACAGGCATTCCTGACTATGGCATGGTTTCCAACCCTGTGGATGTGACAGGCAACGTGGTCAATGACCCAGGCTTTATGCGCACCGCTCTGGAGGCACTGGCGCAGTCAAGTGCAGTCGACAGCATCGTGATCTACGCCCCTGGCTACATGCTGGACCGCATGGCCAATGACTTGGCCGAAGTCTCGGCCCAATACACCAAGCTGTTTATCGCCATAGATACCGGTGCAGCCCAATCACGCGAACAATTGCGCGCCAGCGGCGTGCCGGTGTTTTCTGACATTGGCGTGGCTGTTAATGCTGTGTCGCCATTCTTGCTCTGGCAAGAGCGCCGCAAACACAATACGTGGCGCCAAGCGGCCAAGCCCGCTGTATCTGAGTGCGCCCAACTGCCCGCACAACTCAATGAATACGACACCAAGAAGCTGTTGGCACAATTTCAGCTGCCGATGTGCGATGAGCGCTGTGCCAGCAACGCCGATGAAGCCGTCGCCATCGCTGACGCCATTGGCTACCCAGTGGCGCTGAAAATTCTCTCCGCCGACATTGCCCACAAAACCGAGGCAGGCGGTATCAAGCTGAATTTGCACAATGCACAGCAAGTAGCACAAGCCTTTGCCGATGTGATGCGCAATGCCAAGGCCTACGCCCCCAATGCACAGATCGATGGGGCTTTGGTCTGCACCATGGAATCTGGCATTGCCGAGTTGATCGTTGGCGCATCGCGTGATCCGGTGTTTGGCATGACTTTGACTGTCGGGCTGGGCGGCGTATTGACCGAGATCTACAAAGACGTCAGCCACCGCTTACTGCCCGTCAATACCAGCATGGCCCGCGAGATGCTGCAAGAGCTCAAAGCCTTTGCACTGCTTGACGGCTACCGTGGCCGCCCACGAGCCGACATCAATGCGGCCTGCCAAGCGATTGCCTCGTTCTCCAACGCCGTATTGGCTCTGCAAGAACAAGTGCAAGAGGTAGAGGTCAACCCTCTGCTGGTCAAAGAGCAAGACCAAGGAGTCCGCATGCTGGACGCTTTGATACTGCGCAATCACACCACGCACGACAACGCGCGCGGGTGCACAACAACCATCGCCTAGGAGACATACATGTTTAAACCTTTGATTGCCTGCATTGCGCTCGCCACAGCCACCCTGTGCGCCAGCGCTGTTGCACAAGACTACCCGAGCAAGCCCATCACCATCGTCGTACCGTTCTCGCCCGGGGGGGCCACCGACATCATGTCGCGCACCTTGGCCGAGCGTCTCAATGCACGCTTGGGCAAGCCTGTCATCGTCGAGAACAAACCCGGTGCAGGCACCATGATCGCGTCGGAATACGTGGCCAAGGCCGCCCCCGATGGCTACACCTTGTTGCTGGCAGCGTCATCGCTGGGCATTGCGCCTGCGCTGTACGACAAAGTCAATTACGACCCGATCAAGGACTTTGCACCGATCTCGCAGGTCGCCTCTGTGGTGCATGTGCTAAGCGTGCATCCTAGCTTGCCAGCCACCAACACCTCAGAGCTGATCGCGTGGATCAAAGCCAATCCCAACATCGCAAACTACGGCTCGGTCGGTGCGGGCACCTCCACCCACCTCGAAGCAGAGCTGTTCAACACCATGGCCGATACCAAGATGGAGCACGTGCCCTACAAAGGCAGCGCGCCAGCCCTGATTGACCTGGTGGGCGGCAATATCAATGTGATGTTTGATGCCTACGCCTCCTCCAAGCCGTTTATCAACGACAACAAAATCCGCCTGCTGGCCGTGACCACGGCCAAGCGCTCCAAGCTGCTGCCCGATGTACCAACCTTGGCTGAGTCGGGCTTGCCAGGCTACGAGGCCATGCCTTGGTTGGGGCTGGTTGCTCCGGCCAATACACCTGCGGCCATCGTCACGCAACTGCATCAAGAGTTGGGGGAGATTCTCCAGGAGCCCGCCGTACAAGACAAATTCCAATCGCTGGGCTTAGAGATCATCGGCAGCTCACCCACTGAATTTGCTGCGTTTTTGCAAGAAGACATGGCCAAGTGGGCCAAGGTTGTCACGGAGTCAGGCGCCAAGGCGAACTAAGCCTCAAAGCCTTCAGCGCCCATGCTGCATTGCGCATACATGGGTGCTGGCTTGTTGCTCCCATAGAAGAACGAAACAGGACTACACACTATGCAAGTGGGCTACTCAGCCGAAGACGAAACATTCCGCCTGACACTGCGCCAATGGTTCGAGACGCATTACCCGCGCTTTGTCAGCAATTGGCCAGGCACACCAGCCCCCAATGACCTCGTGTGGCGCCGCGCCTGGGAAGACTATGTCTGCGAAGCAGGCTGGTCCGGCTTGGGTTGGCCGGCCGATTTGGGCGGCAAAGAATGGCCCTTGACACGCCAGGCCATCTTCCATGAAGAGCAGGCGCGCATTGGTGCGCCCTTGGGGGTGAACATCATCGGGCACGGCATTCTGGCCCCAACGCTGATTCACTTTGCCAGCGATGCGCAAAAAAAACGCTACCTGCCCGGCATTCTCAGCAACCGTGCGATTTGGTGCCAAGGCTATTCTGAGCCGGGCTCAGGCTCCGATCTGGCCAGCCTCAGCACCCGAGCCGAAAAGCGGGGCGACCATTACCTGCTCAACGGCCACAAAATCTGGACCTCGTTTGCGCATATTGCCGACTACTGCTTTGTACTGGCGCGCACCGACAGCAATAGCCAGCGCCACAAAGGCATTAGCTTTTTCTTGGTCGACATGAAAAGCCCCGGCGTGCGTGTCGCGCCAATTCGCCAGATCACCGGTGAGATCGACTTTAACGAGGTCTTTTTCGAAGACGTACAGGTTCCACTAGATGCCCTGGTCGGCCAGGAAAACGAAGGCTGGCGCTTGGCCATGGCGGCAGCCAGCTTTGAGCGCGGCACCTACTTCATCCCCCGCCTGGTGCGCTTTGCGCAAGAAGTGCAGGCCCTGAGCGATTTGGCCGCGGCCACACCCAGCGCGGCCTACCACAACGCTTCGGCAGACCCGCACCTGCGCAGACAACTGGCGCAGCTGGTGGTTGACAGCCATATTTTGCGGCTCAAAGGCTATCGCGCGCTCACGCAAGCACTGCACAAGGGCCCACCTGGCGCAGAAGGCTCCTCAACCAAACTGCATTGGAGTGAAGCCCACCAAAAGCTCATGAATACCGCCATGGAGTTGCTGCAAGAGCGCGCTTTGCAAAGCCCTGAAGGCAGCGATGCAAGCGCTGCGCTATGGGTGCGCGATTACCTCTGGACTCGTGCAGAAACCATTCTTGCTGGCACCTCTGAGGTACAGCGCAACATCTTGGCCGAGCATATGCTTGGAATGCCAAAGTCCTAAAGTCCAGGTACATCGATATGGATTTCGCACTCAATGAAGAGCAGCAAATGCTGCACGAAGCCGCTCAGCGTTTTCTCGCTGACACCCATCCCTGCAGCCGCGCTCGCCGCGCCCTGCCGTGGCAGGATCCAAGCCAGCGCAGCCTGTGGAGAGACATGGCCAATATGGGCTGGACCTCGATGCTCGTGCCTGAAGAGCATGGCGGCTGCAATTTAGGCGTGCTGGAAGCCAGCATCATCGCTGAGCTCTCAGGCCACTACCTGTTGAATCTGCCCTGGGCCAGCTCTGCCGTTTTGCTGGCCATGCTGCACCAAGCCGCAGGCACGCAAGCCCCGACAGAACTGCACCAAGCCTTGCAGGCCATCGTGCAAGGCGAGCGTGCCGTGCATTGCATTACACAGCAAGAAACCAGCTGGGATTATGCCGCCCAGTGCAGCGATTTTCTGCATGTACAAGGCCTGTACGACGATGCTGGCCCACTGCAACTGGCATTCGTTGCGGCCTCAGCGCTCACACCGCTGCCAGCGCTGGACACGACGCTGTCACTGGGCGCTGCGCCCAGCCTGCCAACGCAATGGCACCAGATCGACATCAGCCCAGAGCAGCGCCAGCGTATACGCGCCACTTACCGCCTGATGCAAGCCAGTGAATTAGTGGGGGTCGCACAAGCGGCGCTGAGCATGAGCAGTGCCTATGCCAAAGAGCGGGCACAGTTTGGCAAACTCATAGGCAGCT
Organism: Lampropedia aestuarii; assembly: GCF_004803635.1. Taxonomy (GTDB): domain Bacteria; phylum Pseudomonadota; class Gammaproteobacteria; order Burkholderiales; family Burkholderiaceae_C; genus Lampropedia; species Lampropedia aestuarii. The sequence continues at coordinate 28,954 of NZ_SSWX01000024.1, forward strand.
ACCAGGCCATCAAGCACCAGTTGGCCAATGTGTGGATGGCAACCGACAATGCGCGCTTAGCCGCCATGTACGCTGCAGCTGCGCTGGACAGCGACCTGCCTGACCAGCCGCTGGCCTGCGCAGTCGCAGAGTTTTCCGCTATCGAAGCGGCCTTGCAAGCGAGCCGCACTGCAGTGCAAGTGCATGGCGCGATTGGTTTCACCTGGGAGCATGATGCCCACTTGTACCTCAAACGCGCCCAGCATCTTGCGACCCGTTTGGGCGGAGCCTCTGCGGCACTGAGCCGAATAGAAGCCATCGGCGTGCCGCAGCCTGCTTAAGCCAAAGAGCCTCCCGGAAGCCGCCCATGTCAAGCGCGCAGCTGGGAGGCGGCTTGAGTCAAGGCAGTACGCGCAGCTTGAGCGCCAATCGACACCTCTTTCTTAAAAAGCGTGCCGAATCCCTGTTGCAAAACTCGTTTGACCTTTGCCTGGCATTGGCAGACCGCCCGCAGAGCCTGCATCCACCGAGATATTCAATAAGCCACTGTTTTTCGTGTGGCCGACCAAAGCAAACAAGGTCGTTCTTTTAGACAGATGGTAACCAACACGCGCAATCGCGGTGGTGGCCTTGTCGCCAGTGGGTGAGTTTTTATACTGCAAATGTCCAACCTGGGCATCCACTACCCACTGTGGGGTAAAGGGATAGCTGACGCCCAAAAAGTACAGGTTGCTTTTAGGTTGGATCTGATTGCCATCGTTATCTCGATTCACCACCCCACCGGCAACTTTTATGGCCCCCATTTTGTAATACCCGTTTAAGGTGATACGTGTGTCTTTTAAGCTGGATGAATTCAAGCCATTCTGAGCACCGGCACCCCCATAGATTTGATCAGCGGCAACAGCCACACCCCACGCAGGACTATCGTATTTACCAAGCAGCGACCAGGCGCGACAAGATTTTGAATCGCCCTCTATTTTCCCTGGACAACCAGTGGCCGCTGGATGGCCTGGAATATTGAGCGTATCGCGGCCAAAGCTGTATGTTGCGCCCAGCGTGAAATTATTGAATTTACCTTGATAACCAACGCCATTGTCGATGCGCGCATTGCCCAAATAATGGTCCAGGGAGCCAAAGCCCATCACGGCTGGGCCCATCACGTCAGAGCCTAGCAAAGAGAAAAACAGCATCGACCACTGCCGTCCAAACGTCACCGTGCCCCACTCTTTGGATGACAAGCCCACATAGGCCAAACGACCAAAACCCCTGCCGCCTTGCTGCAGCGCGCCGGTAGTCAGAGCAATCCCTTGCTCTAAATTGAACACCGTGCTCAGTCCACCGCCCAAATCCTCCGAGCCACGCACGCCAAGCCGCGATGGCATATAGCCGCCTGTCACCGAGCTCATGCGCGTGAGTGAGTGGCCGGTTGGGCCGACATTGTTCACATACGTCAAGGCCACATCGAGTACACCATATAGTTGCACCGAGCTTGGCGATGTCTGGGCCACAGCACCGGTGCCCAATAACAAGGGCACAGAGGCTAATGCAAGCGTGCGCATATTCTTCAAAACTGCCATTACCGTCTCCTTTTTGTTTCTTCAATCAAACAATCACAACCATTTCACAAAGACCATTTCATAAGCTTCAAACCCACTCACTCATTGCCAGTAGGACTGGCGATTTGCACCCATTGGCCGTTTTGTGCCTGGTCAATGGACACCAGTTCAGGCGTGACATGGTTATTCGCCCAGCTTTGTTTTGCATACGTTGTGAAGTCTTGGTGGAAGACATTCTTCATGGCCTCTGAGAATGTCTGAGCCGTCAAATCAGGGCCTGCTGCCTGTAGGCCATCAATAAACCAGCCCATGTAGGAATACGCGTTGGCGGCGTTTTCATCCGCCTCATGGCCAAATTGCTGTCTGTAATCGGCAAAGAATTGCTTGGCCTCGGGGTCGCTGGCATTGTTTGGATCATGGAGCTTCCAGCCCCCGATTCCATACAGTCCTTCGACGGTGTCCTTGCCCAAATTGGTGACGATGCTGCTGCGCCCTGGAATACCCGTTAATACCTTGACGTCGCTCCAGTTGAGTTTCTTGACCTCGGACATCACACCGACGGTTTCCCGAATCACGGTGCCAGAGAAAATCAAATCCACATTGGCCGCGCGCATTCTGGCCACCTGCGAAGAGAAATCGATATCACCCACTTTGTAGGCAGCCTCAGCAGCGACTGTCAGATTGTTTTTCTGCATGGCTGTGTTGATGCCAGCGCGCATCAACTCACCGAGCGGACCTTCCTGATAAATCACACCAATGCGCTTGACCCCCCAGTTGTTAATCGCCCAGTCCAGGCCCGCTGCGGTGGTTGTGTCGTAGTTTTGAATCGTGGTGAACAGCAATGGGCTATTGCCCGAGACGCGCTGAATCACCGCCGATGCGGCCCAGGGCGCAAACACCACGACACCTGCATCAGTGGCCATCTTGACTGTGGCCGCATTCGTGCCAGAGCCGAATGGATTGACCAGTGCAAATACCTGGTCGCTGCGGATCATCTTTTGCACAGCGCGCACTGCCATCTGCGGCTGGCTGCCGTTGTCCTCGGTTACCAGCCGCAGTTTGCGACCGTGAATGCCGGTCGCATTCGCCTCGTCAATGCGCATTTGCATCGCATTGCGCAGCATCGCTGAGCCAGTCGCGGTTGGCCCTGACAAATCCAGGTGCGTGCCCAGCACAATTTCCTTGTCGCTCACGCCATTGGCGTGCGCGCTGCTAAATGCCAGGGCAAGGGTAAGCGCCATCAGATGGCGGCGATTCAATTGCATGTTTGTCTCCTTGAATAATGGTTTTATGCAACGACAGGAACCGGTTTTGCAGTGCTGTACATGCTGTCAATCAGCCCTGCGTATTTACGTGCAATCACCTTGCGCTTGAGCTTCATCGTGGGCGTGAGCTCTTCGTCTTCTGCGGTCAGCAGCATGTCGATGATGCGGAAGTCTTTGATTTGCTCGACACGCGCGAGCTGCTGGTTGACGCGGTCGACCTCGCTGCGGATCAAGGCCGCAATTGCTGGTGCGCGGGCCAGGCTGGTGTAGTCGGTGTAGGGAATTTGCTGCTCTTGCGCATGCCTGGCGACATGCTCCTGATCAAGCATGATCAGACAGGTCAGGTAGTTGCGGCCATCGCCAATCACCACCGAGTCAGTGATATAGGGGCTGAACTTCAACAAGCTTTCAATATGGCTTGGCGTGATGTTCTTGCCGCCCGAGGTGATCAAAATGTCTTTGAGGCGGTCGCGAATGGCCAGGTAGCCGTTGCCATCGAGCTCGCCACAATCGCCAGTGCGCAGCCAGCCTTGGGCATCGACAGTGTCAGCCGTTTGCTCTGGCAAATTCCAGTAACCACCAAATACATTGGGGCCGCGAATTTGGATTTCACCCTCAGCGCCAATGCGCATCTCAGTGCCAGGCGAAGGCACACCGGCCCAGCCCAGCCGAATACCGCCTTTGGGTGTGGCTGCGCAAAAACCGCAGGTTTCGGTCATGCCATAGGCTTCGCGCAGTTCGATACCGCAAACCAAAAACCAGCGAATCAGTTCTGCCGGCACAGGTGCAGCGCCAGTAATGGCGCTGCGCACATTCTGCAAACCCAAGAAAATCTTGATATTGCGCAGTGTTGCCCAGCGCAGCGCTTGGGTGGCTAGGCCTTGTGCGGGCGCTGCTTGCTGGCTGAGCTGCGCCTCAACCAACTGGGCTGCGCTTTCGCGCGCTTTGGCATAGGCCCAGCGTGCGGCAGGAATGGCATCGCGCATGAACAAATCAATTTGCGAATACATTTTTTCCCAGAAGCGCGGCGGCGCAAACAGCATATGCGGAGCCACCTCGCGCAGGTCATTGGTGACCGTGCCAGCGTTCTCAGGAAAATGCACGATCACGCCCAAAGCCAGCGGATTAAAGACCGTCGACATGCGCTCGGCGATATGGCAAAGCGGCAAAAACGACAGCGATTTGTCGCCCACCCCCACATCCAGGTACTGCGGCGCCTGTGTGAGCTGGAACATCACATTGCGGCACAAAATCATTGCCCCTTTGGGGTCTCCAGTGGTGCCTGAGGTGTATACCAAAAATGCAATATCTTGCGCACGGCCCGCATCAATGGCCTGCTCAAACGCAAGCGCTTGGCTGGCGTCGTGGCCGCGCTGCAAACCCTCCTGCAATACGTCATCGAAAAAGCGCACCTGCGGGTCAGCAAAGTCGCGCAGACCATCGCGCTCCATCACCACAATAGTGCGCAACGCGGGGCATTGCGCGCGCACCGCCAGCACTTTTTCCAGCTGCTCCTGGTTTTCGACAAACACGGCTTGCGCGCCACTGTTTTGCAGGATGTAGAGCACTTGGTCGGCCGACGAGGTTGGATAGATGCCATTGCCCACAAACCCCATGCACTGCGCGGCCATGTCGACATACAGCCATTCGGGCCGGTTCTCGGCCAGTACACACACCACTGCGCCACGCACCAGCCCTGCTGACTGCAACACCAAGCCAATCGCACGGGCGCTGCGGTAATACTCGGCCCAGCTGATGCTTTGCCACAAACCGCGGCGTTTGTGGCGCAGCGCAGGCAAGTCACTCCATTGCTGACAACGCAGACGAAACAGCCGGGCAGGCGTGTCTTGTTGCTGCACCTGAGGGAAAGAATTTAACGCCATGTTTTTCTCCGCTTCCAACGCTGCGTGGTGCCGCTGGCACCGGTATGCGTGCCGCCGCCCAGATAAGAGGCCTGCACATCGGCTTTTTGGGACAAGACCTCGCAACTATCAGCCGCGACAACACGCCCCAATTCCATGATGTAGCCGTCGTCAGCATGCGAGAGCGCGATCGCGGCGTTTTGCTCGACCACCAAAATCGCCGTTCCGGTCTCGTCACGGATACGGCAGATAATGGAAAAAATTTCCTTGGTCAGCAGTGGCGACAAGCCCAGCGAAGGCTCGTCCAGCATCAGCAATTGCGGCTTGGCCATGTAAGCGCGGCCAATGGCCACCATTTGCTGCTCCCCACCGGACAGCAAGCCTGCGTGCTGCTGCATGCGCTCCTTCAGACGAGGAAACCAGCTGTAGATGCGCTCCAGATCACGCTGCACGCCATCGCGGTCCCGGCGTGTGTAAGCGCCCATCGCCAGGTTGTCCTGCACCGAGAGAAACGGGAATACCTGGCGCCCCTCTGGCACCAGCACCAGGCCTCGGCGGCACACCTCATCAGCATCCAAACGGCTGACGGTTTGACCAGAAAACTTCACCTCGCCCTTGAAAGGGTCGATCACGCCGGCAATCGTATTGAGCAGCGTCGTCTTGCCTGCACCATTGGCCCCCAGCACGGCCACAATGCGACCGGATTGGACCTGAATATTCACCCCCTGTATGGCCACAATGGGCCCGTACCAGGTCTCCAAATTGTTCACTTCAAGCAATGCACTCATGGCGGTCTTTCTATTCAGGTGCCAAGGTAGGCCGCGATCACGGCGGGGTCGCTTTGCACCTGAGCAGGCGTGCCTTCGGAGAGCACCGCGCCTTGCGCCATGCAGATCACACGGTCGGCCACGGCACTGACCAGCGACATGTCGTGCTCCACCATCACCACGGTGATGCCCAGATCGCAGCGGATGTCATCAATCCAGAATGCCAGCTCGCGCGTCTCTTCCGGGTTCAGGCCAGAGGCCGGTTCGTCCAAGAACAAGAGCTCAGGCTGCGTGCACAGTGCACGCCCGAGTTCCACCACCTTGCGAACGCCATAAGGCAGACTGGCGACAACCGCATGGCGCCAGGCTGACAGATCGAGGAACTCGATCACCGCCTCGGCCTCGGCGCGCGCAGCCTCCTCCAGGCGCGTCACCGCAGGAGTGCGCAGAATCTGCTGCCACCACTGGCCATGGCCAAAGCGATGGCGACCCAGCAGCAGGTTGTCCATCACAGTGGCCGCATCAAACAGCTCAATGTTCTGAAAGGTGCGGGCAATGCCATACTGGGCAATGCGCTGCCTGGGCACATGGGCCAGGTCTTGCCCCTTGAACACAATGGCACCGCCTGAGACATCAAACACCCGAGTAATGGCATTCAAGGTCGAGGTTTTACCTGCACCATTGGGGCCAATGATGGCAAGCACTTCGCCCACATGTACATCCAGGTTCAGACCGGCAATGGCGCGCACACCACCAAACGTCAGCGACAAATCGCGCACCTGCATCAAAGGGTTAGAGTTGGCTGTAGGGCTCATCGATAACGCTCCGACTTCATATAACGTTTCTGGCGCTTGAAGGTGTCACGGCGGTACAGCGGAAACGACTGCAGCAGCGCACGCAACTTCAGCCAACGGCCATTGAGGCCGCCGGGCTCGAACAACACGAACAGCGCCAGCACCAAACCAAAAATAAAAATTTCAAGACCAAATTGCGTCGCCATCTGCGCTGGCAACCAAGGCTTGATGCGGGAAATGGCCACTGGCAACATGCTGATGAGCACCGCACCAAAAATCGCACCACGCAGACTGCCAAGACCGCCAATGACTACCATCAGCACCAGCTCCAGCGACAGCAGCAAGGTAAAGCCGTCAGGCGTGAGGTATTGCAGGTGGTAGGCGATCAGCGCCCCCGCCACACCGGTAATGCCGGCTGAGATCGCAAACGCAGCCACCTTCACAGCACGCACATGGATGCCCAACGAATAGGCCGCTGCCTCTGAATCTCGCACCCCCATGAACGCGCGACCAATGGCCGAGCGCAGCATATTGAGCAGCCCCAAAAGCACCACCACCAGCACCAGCAGGCACAGGTAGTAAAACGCTTTGGGCGAAGCCAGTGACCATGAGCCAATGCGTGCAGGCTCTACGGCCAAGCCGGTAAAGCCCCCGGTCACCGAGCCCCAATGGCCGATCAGCTGCTCGACAATGATTGCAAAGGCCATGGTCACCATTGCCAGATACAGACCCGAGACTCGGATTGCGGGAATGCCCAGCAACAAGCCTGCCGCGCCCGTAATCAGGCCCGCCAACAAGATCGACAGCGGCAGTGGCACGCCCTTGGACATCAGCCACGCATTGGCATAAGCGCCAATGGCCACAAATGCCGCATGCCCTAGTGACACCTGGCCAGTGAAACCGGTCAGCAGCATCAAACCCAGACTGGCAATGCAGAGAATGAACACATAAGACAGCTCGCCCAGGACAAAGCTGCTGGCCACCAGCGGCAGCAGCACCAGCGCTGCGACCAACGTGCCGTAGAGCAGCTTCTCATGGGGGTGCGCCAGCAGTTTGAAGCTATCGCGGTATCGGGTGTGGTAGTCAAATCGCATGATTAATTCCTTGGTCTCTTGTGCTCACACACGCCGTCCATGCGCTTCACCCAGCAGTCCCTGCGGCCTGAAGATCAGCACAAGAATCAGCGCCAAATAAGCCACGATGTCCTTGCTGCCCTGCGGCATGTAGACTCCCGCGTACTGCTCGATCAGGCCAATTAACAGACCGCCCAGAATGGCGCCAGGAATGCTGCCAAAACCACCCAGCACCAAGGCCGCCAACGCCTTCAAGGTAACCAGCCACAGCGAGGTATCAACCAAGGTGATAGGCGCCAGCAGCACACCGGCCAGCGCAGCAATGGCTCCAGCCAATGCCCACACCAGCGAGTTCACCCGTTTGACACGCACGCCGTTGAGGTAAGCGGCCAGTTGATTTTGCGAAGCCGCTTGCATGGCAATGCCAAGCCGGGTATGGCGAAAGAACACATACAGCAGCACTGTCACGGCCATCGCCATCCCCAGAATCACCAGCTGCAAATCGGCAATTTGCAAACCACCAATGCTGGTCGTGCCATTGGTCCAGGGCGTTGGGTAGTTGCGCGACTCAGGCCCAAAGACCATGCTGACCAGGCCGCGAATCATGAACGCCAGCGCGATGGTCAGCATCACCCCTGCAAACTGGGGCTGGCCAGCAATGCGGCGAATCACCAACGCATCAAGTCCATAAGCGAGCACGGCTGTAATAGCGAGCGTGATGAACACTGCCAGCCAGAATGGCAGCCCAACCACAGAGATCAGGCCCCAGGCCGAAAAGGCAGCAATCACCAGAAAATCACCGTGTGCAAAGTTCAGCACCTCGGTGGCCTTGTAAATCAGCACCACGCCTAACGCCACCAGCGCATAAATCGCTCCAACGGAAATGCCGTTGACAGTGAGCTGGGCAAAAACCTGCAAGTCTTCAGTCATGGGGTCTCTCCTGCTGGTGTCTCAAACGCCACATCCCAAGGCCGCAGTGGCTGATGGCAATGGCTGCATGTGACCTGCGGCACAAATGCATGGCCACAGGCTTTATGCCTGGGTTGAATCGAACTGGGCTCGTGAAAATGCTGCCCCCCCGACCAGGTTGCCAGGCAGACGATGTAGCCAAACAAACCGCGGCTGGCTGGCGTCAGCGCATAGCGTTTGCGGCGCGCATCTTCGCGATCGGCAGCGCAAACAAGAAAATGCGAATCCACCATGCTGGCCAGGCGCTTGCTGAGCACGCCCGGTGCGATGCGCAGCACATGGCTGAGTTGGTCAAAATGGTGACAGCCCAAAGTGATCGCAGCGATGATCAACAAACTCCAGCGATCCACGCGCAAGCCCAGTGCAAAGCCTTCTCCTTCTCCTGCACTTGTGCGCAGGCGCGGTGTGCGCATGGCCTCACCGCCGTCATGCAACAGTCTGGAATTGGGCTGCAGCGCATAGTCCAACTGGTGCATCGTCGTGCGCTCGCCGCAGCTTGTGCACGCCAGCTCAGGATGGCAGGCATGGCCGCATTGGCGGTGCAGCAAACGCGCAGGCAGCACCGCCTGGCGCTCACCAAAGCGCTGCTCCCAATCCCAGATCATCAAGACCGAGTCGTACAAAGCCATGCCTTTGGCCGTCAGGTGGTAGGCATATCGCATCGGGCGCTCTTGGTACAGACGCGGCCTGAGCACCTCCATCTGCACCAGGCTTTTGAGTCGCGCAGCCAGCGTATGGCGCGGGATGTTGTAGCGACTGAGCCAGTCGTCAAAGCGGCGCTGGCCAAGAAAGGCCCCAAATATGACTTGGGAGGTCCGATAGTCGCCAATCAGTTTCAGACCATGGCTGAGAGTGCTGCTGGAGAGCGCATCCCGCACCAGGTTCAGATCGGGCTCGGTCTGCTGCACGGCCATTCAGTGGGCTCCAAAACGCTCAATGACCATCGCCACGGCAACCCCTGCAGCACCGCAAATGGCCACCACCGCACGGCGCAGCTGGCGGCGCTCCAACTCATCAAGTGCCATGCCCACCAGCGCACTCCCGGTCGAGCCCATCGCGTGTCCCAGTGCGATGGCACCGCCGTTGACATTGAGCTTCTCGTGCGGCACGTTCAGGTGCTTCATGTAGTGCAGCATCAGCGCCGCAAACGACTCGTTGACCTCAAACACATCGATGTCATCCACCGTCAAACCGGCGCGCTGCAGTGCTTTTTGGGTCGCATCGACTGCGGCGGTCAGGGCCAGCACATGGTCGCCCGAGGCATCGGCGCTGGCCAGAATGCGCGCGCGCGGTGTCAGGCCCAGTCGCTCTACAGCAGCAGGGCTGGCCAGCAACACGGCAGCAGCGCCATCGGCCATCGTGGGCGAATTGCCTGCATGCTGCACATGCGCAATCGCATCCAGGCCGTATTGCTTGCACATCAGCGCATCAATGCCGTATTTTTGTCCCATCTCGGCAAAGGCAGGCGCGAGTGCAGACAGGCTCTCCAGGCTGGTGCCTGCACGTGGCGTCTCATCCTGCGCCAGCACGGTGTCGCCAGCGGCATTCTTGACCGCAACCACAGAGCGAAAATGGCCCGCCTCGCGCGCAGCCACCGCACGCTGCTGCGATGCCAAAGCATAGGCATCGCACTGCTGGCGCGTAAAGCCTTCAAGGCTGGCAATGGTGTCAGCGGCAATGCCAATAGGCACCAACGAAGTCTGGTGCTGGAACTCCAGATCATGCGTGAGGGGTCCCTTGTCGCTGGCCATCGGCACACGTGACATCATCTCAATGCCGCCGGCCACCGCCAGTGCATCATTGGCCAGTGCCTGGGCTGCAGCCAACTGCACCGCCGTCAGGCCCGAGGCGCAGTAACGGTTCAGGCTCATGCCAGAGACAGCATCGCTCCAGCCGGCCCGCACCAGAGCAAGTTTGCCAATATTGGCGCCTTGTTCAGCCACTTGGCTTACGCAGCCAAACAGGCCATCGCACACCTGAGCGGTGTCGATGCCAGTGCGCGCCTGCAATGCCTGCAGTTGCTGTGCGAGCAGATCCACCGGCTTGATGTCTTTGAGCGCGCCCTTGTCATTGCCGCGTCCACGCGGGCTGCGCACCGCATCGATAATAAGTGCTTGAGTCATGATTTAATCCTTGGAAAAAATGCGGGAGTGCGTTTGCAATAGTCGGCATAGCCGGGCTTTGTTTTCTGCATGTGGCGCTCCATCAGGGATGTCGCAGAGCCCGTGTACATGAACCAGACCACATAGGCGATGGGCAGCACACTGAGCCAGCCATACGGCGAGGCCATCGCCACCAGTCCATAGCCGCACCACATCGCGGCTTGGCCAAAGTAATTGGGATGGCGTGTCAGCCCCCACAGTCCGGTATCGAGCAATTGCGCAGAACTACTGCGGCGGCGCTTGAATTGCGCAAGCTGCCAGTCGCCAACGGCCTCAAACACAAAGCCAATGAGCCACACCACAGCCCCTGCGATGGCCCACCCGCCCAGCGGCTGGGGTTGCGTAACCGCCACCACCAGCGGATAAGCCCAGATCCACATCACCACTGCTTGCAGCAAGAAGACCTGGAAATAACTCCACCACCACCATTTGCGGCCTGAGCGCTGACGCCAGCGTGCATATCGGGCGTCTTCACCATGCGGCAGATTGCGCCACAGTATGTAGAGCGAATAACGGCCAAAGCCGATGCTGCTCAGCAACAATAGTGGCAAGGCCTGAGGATTTGCACCGCTGTGCTGCCAGGCCCACCAAGGCAAGGCTGTCAGCAGCAGGCCATAGGCAATGTCCATGATGCTGGCATCGCGTTTGACCAGACTGATCAGCCACACGAGGGTCAACGCGCCCCACAGGAAAAGCCCAGCGGCCAGCCATTCAGGCAGCACCGGCAGCTCGGGCTTGAGCCAATAAGCCAAACCCACCGCCAATGGCAGCAACGGGTAGTACCAGCCGGTCTTGCTTGACTGGCGCAACAGCTCGCCCAGCCAGACCAGTGCCAGCACCGTCCACGAGAGCATCAACAGCATCGTCCATTGCATCGCAATCACCTTGTGCCCAAGCGATTTAAGCCAAATAATTTTGACCGCGCAAACGGCGCATTGCGGCTGCGTATTCCGAGGCGATGTCGTCAACAATATGGGAGACGGGCTCGACTGCGCGAATCGCTCCAATGCCTTGGCCTGCGGCCCAGACATCGACCCACTTCTTGCCAGCACTGGACTGGTTGCTGTCATATTGGCGCGTAGGTGCGCTGGGCATATTGTCTGGATCAATGCCATTAGCCAAAAGTGAAGGCTTGAGCCAGCTCGCCGGTGTGCCGGTAATGCCGGCACTGACGATCAGGTCGTCGACCGTGCCCTCAACCAGCATTTGTTTGTAAGCATCCGGCGCCATGCTTTCAGCAGCCGGAATAAAACGCGTGCCCATATACACATAGTCGGCCCCTGCGGCAATCGCACCGGCCACGCCCCAGCCATCGCTGATTCCGCCGCCCACCACAATCGGGCCACTAAAAAACTCACGCACCGCGCTGATGAAAGCAAATGGCGAGAGAAAACCCGTGTGCCCACCTGCACCTGCACAAATGCAGGCCAGGCCATCAGCACCAGCGGCCACGGCCTTCTTGGCAAGACCAATGGAGATCACGTCAGCAAACACCTGCCCGCCATAGCGGTGCACGACTTCAATGGCCGGCTTAGGGCTGCCCAGTGCAGTGACCACAACTGGAGGTTGGTATTTGGCCACCAGTTCCAAGTCTTCAGCCAGCCGCGTATTAGAGGAGTGTGTGACCAAGTTGGCACACCAGGGACCGACGCGCTTAGCGCCCAATTCGTCGCGCGCGGCCGCCACCCCTTCGGTGATCTGTTTCATCCACGCATCGAGCTGCGCAATGGGTCTGGCGTTAGGCGTGGGAAAGGCTCCGACGATGCCTGCTCGGCACGCAGCCAGCACCAACTCTGGTCCGGAGATCAAAAACATCGGGGCGGAAAAAACCGGAACCCGCAGCGAATCAGACAGGGAAAGAGTGGACATTTGTCATTTACCTATTCTTATTGAACCAATGAATTAAAAAAACTGCCGCACAACACCGCAGCGCGCTCACGACAGGACACCGTCTCGCAGGTCCTCACCATTGGCCCAGCAGGAGTGCGTGCCGCTGCACAGTTTGTGGGGCAGTTCAATGCGGCAAATCGGTCCGTCACTGAAACGCAAGGCATCGATCAAGACCACCTCAGAACGCTGGGTGGTCTCATTGGTGATGAACGACACCAAATAACCATCGTCCTCACTTTGGGCATTCAGCCTGGGCGCAAACGGTGCCTCGCTGGCAAACTGGCCTTCTGGCAAAGCAATTTGCCAGGACTCGCCAGTGACCAGATCGTGCTTCACATAGCCATTGAACAAAAACAATCCAGGCACCTGAACGGCGCTGTAGGCATAGCGATAGTGCTTGGCGGCGTAGCGCTGGTTGATCATGCCGAACTCCAGCACGCGTTCATCCAGCCGCTGCTCGCTGGTTTGGCCGGTGCGCAAGTTAAAGCGCCAACGGTGCAAACGCGTGCCCATCTTGTACTGGTCCAAATAGGACATCATGCGTTCGTAGCCTTTGGGTGCGCCCTCGAAATTGCGGGGCATGGGCTCGTCCTGGAAATAGCCATCGAGCACAATCTCATCGCCCTCTTCATAGGCATTGAGAAAGTGCAAGACGAAGGTTGGCGCGGCCTCAAACCAGCGAATCTCTTCAGTCTTGCCTCGACGCGGGATGATTGCAAAACGCGAGGGCATGTCGCGGTGAAAACGCACCACATGCCTGCCCTGCTTGAGCAGCTGCTCATCCCAGAACAATGGGAAGTCGTTGAGAATCGCGTAGTTCTCGGTAAAGGCCATGTCATGCGGCAGGCGTGGCCCAGGCAACGGCACCGGCACGTAATGCACCAGGCGGTCATGGCGATCGACCACGCCGTAGTGCATATAGGGCGCATATTGCGAGTAATTAAAAAACAGCAGCTCGCCATTGCTCTCATCGACCTTGCAATGCGCTGAAATGCCGTCCAGCGGCGACCACGGCGGAATGCCTTGCTGGTCCAGGGTTTGCGGATCGAGCCGGTAACCCTCACCGCATTGGTAATAGGTGGTCAGCGCCTTGCCTGCATGCACGACCACGTCGGTGCTGGAGGCGTCTTTGATGCTGCCGTGCGCGCCCCAGCCTGGGCGCTTGGACAACGCAGGGTCCTCCATCAAACCAGCCCATAGCCGCCCGCCGTGCTCCATTTCGGCCTGCAGGCCTTTGGTCTCGATCAGACGGTTGCGGTAAGCGACCTGGCCATCACGAAACGACACCATGTGCAGCATGCCGTCACCATCAAACGGGTGGTAGCGGTCCATGGCCGGAAAAATCGGGTTTTGCGTATTGCGCAAATAGACCCCGTCAAGATCAGTGGGAATATGGCCTTCAAGCACGCGCAACCCGACCGCATCAACCTCCTGGCGCAACGGTGTCCAGGCGTTCTGCAGATACGGGTGGTCACCTGCCTGAATATGGTTTGGCAACTCTCTTACGATTTTCGTCGTCATATGCAATCCCAATCACTTCTCTTATTGAACCAACTAAAAATGGCTACTCAGGAATACCATCCAAAGTAGGCAAAACGGCAAAAACAAGCCTGTCGAGGTGGCCACAAGAATCAAGCAAACCACACGTGGTCAATCTCTGCCAAGCACGCTGGCGCCCACCTGCCTATGCAAGCCCTTGCTATTTCCATCAACGAAACGGTTGTTAATTTGTGGGTGCTATAGGCCACGCAGATGGTTGCCACCATCTACAGGAATGACAACACCCGTCACATAAGCCGAAGCCGCACTGGCCAAAAACAGCAAAGCCCCATCCAGCTCATCCAGGTTGCCTGCACGCTTGGACAAAGTCGCCGCCACATACTTCTTGCCACTGCCCGATTGCACATAGGCATCCACCATCGCGGTATGGAACAGCCCCGGCGCAATCGCATTGACCTGAATCTGGTGTGCGGCCAACTCCACTGCCATCTTGCGTGTGAGCTGGAGCAAAGCGGCCTTGGCCGTTCCATAAGCGGCCGTGAACGGCTGCTGTGTAATACCTAGCACTGAGGCAATATTCACCACACGGCCAGGCTCTCCGGCCTTGACCAAACGGCTGCATACGGCCCGTGCAACACGGTCAGCGCCCAGCAAGTTGACTTCCAGCATGGCCTGCCAATCGGCCTCACTGGTATCCAGCCAACTGATGGAGCGGGCCTGGCCCGCGTTGTTGATCAGCACATCAATGCGCACGCCCATGGCATCCAGGCGTTGAAAGGCGGCCTCTACGCTGGCTGGACTGGACACATCCATGGCCACTGCATAGGCTTCCACGCCTTGACTGCGCAGTTGCTGCACTTGCAGCTCAAGCGCATCTTGTCTGCGAGCGGCCAACACCACGCGTGCGCCCGCTTGAGCCAGAACCTGGACAAAGCGCGCGCCCAGTCCATCAGAGGCGCCAGTCACCATGGCCGTGCGCTGCTGCAGGCTAAACAACGCACTCATAGCGCCGCCTTGGCCTGCGCAGCGGCGCCATCCAAGCCATGCACAAGACAGGCCTGCAATGCATTCGCAAGCCCCCAGCTGAGGCGTTCACAATACTTTTTCATGTCTCCTGATCCTTGTTTTATTGCCCATGGTCTGGTGCGTCACCGCCATGCGTCATCGATCATTTGTGTCGCATGATAATCTTCATATCGTTTTTTTAGTGCGATATGTTCTGCGATACGAAACTTATTGAAAAAAACGATAAAAAATTTCCACCAACAACTTGGCTCGGCCTGCCCGCTTGCCAAGCGTGTGCTCAAACAAATTGCGGCTTGCGTTTGTCCATCAAAGCAGCCAGGCCTTCGGCAAAGTCCGGCCCTGCCGCGCAATCGGCAAAGGCCGCCTCTTCCAGCTGCAACTGACTGGGCAGATCGCTTTGCAAGGACGCGCGCAATAAGCGCTTGGTATGCCTCAAGGCCTGTTGTGAGCCAGCTGCCAATTGCATTGCGCACTGCCAGGCTGCCTCCATCAACTGCGCCTTGGGAACGAGCTGCGACACCAGCCCGCAAGCCAGCGCCGCCTGGCCATCCAAGCTGGTACACAGCAGTGCCATGTCCATGGCTTTGCGCATCCCCACCCAACGTGCCAATTGCCAGCTCACGCCCGCATCTGGCGAGAGACCAATGGCCGGCGCACCGACGCTCAAGCGGACATCCTCCGCAGCGATCAGGAAGTCCGCAGCCAGCGCCAAGCCCAGGCCACCACCTGCGGCAAGGCCCTGCACCGCACACACAATCGGCAGCTCGCACTCGCTGAGCAGCAAAATGGTTTGATTGACCATGCCCAGCACTTGCTTGAGCACCGCCGGATCGCCTTGCAAAACCTTCAAATCACCACCTGCCATGAAGGCACGGCCGGCTGCACTGACAAGCACCACACGCACGCCAGCTGTGGTGCTGAGCGCCTGCACGGCAGCCAATAATTGCTCTGCCATCGCCAGGTTGGCTGCATTGCCAGCAGCGGGGCGGTTCAGCTCGATGTGGTAGATGCCCTGTTGCAGCGTGGTGTTGACCAGCTGCTCTGCTAAATCTGTCATCTCAGTCTCCTTCTGCGCGCTCGACCACAAAACTCACCACCGTGGCAAACGAGCCGCCGATATTGAGGGTTTGCATGCGCTGCGCACCGGGAATCTGCATCGCCCCAGCTTGCCCAGTGACCTGGCGAGCGCAGTCAAGCAGCATGCGCACGCCTGTCGCACCAACGGGGTGGCCACAGCCAATCAGGCCGCCGCTCATATTGATCGGGCAGCGGCCATCGCGGTCAATGCTGCCATCTGCCACCGCCTGCCAGCTTTGACCGGGTGGCGTCAGGCCAAAGTGGTCAATGGCCACATACTCGGTGGTGGTGAAACAGTCATGTGTCTCAATGCCACTGAGGTCTTCAGTGCCACTAATACCTGCACGCAGCCATGCATCGACAATGGTCTGGCGCAAATGCGGGAATACATACTCCGCCCCCTGGCTGGCCGCCAACTTGTCTTGCAGCCGCAAATAAGTATTGTGGTGGCCCCAGCCCGAGATGCGCGCCAGGTCTGCCAGCGTCTTGCCATTGCGCTCGGCATAGCCCCTGGCAAAACGTTCCGAGGCCAAAATCACCGCCACTGCCCCATCGGTCACCTGACCACAGTCCTGGCGGCGCGTGCCCGGCTCAATCAATGGGTTGGCCTCGTCGTCATCGGTAAAACTCAACTCGTTGAATTGCCAGTTGCGCGTCTGCGCCAGCGGGTTGAGCTTGGCATGGCCGTAGTTCAGCTCGGCAATGCGGTTGAGGTAGCGCCGATCCAGGCCATAGCGCCGCTCATATTCAGCAGCGACCACGCCAAATGCAGCGGGCCACATGAACTGGCAGTCAATGCCTTCATGGCCTTGCCACGAAGCGGCATTCTGATTGCGCGAGGCCTCGTGACCCGAGGTATTTTTGAACTCCTCAACCCCCAGCACCAGCACGCAGTCATAGCGGCCTGACTCAATTTCGGCCATCGCGCTGAGCACCCCCAGGGATGAGGAGGCGCAAGCACCTTCATGGCGCATCGCGGCCACGCCATCCAACTCGGGCACCATCTGCGCCACCATCGAGCCCAGATGCGCCTGCTGGCGCTGCAGCTCTCCAAAAGCATTGCCGACATGGATGCTTTGCACCTCACTGGCCGCGACCTGGGTCGCTTCCAGCGCCTGCGCAGTGGCCTCGCGCACCATGTCAGAGATGTCTTGGCCTTGGCGCGACCAGGCCTTGGCAAAATCGCTTTGGTAACCGCCCAAAATATAAGTGGCTTGTGTCATGTTGTTTCGTCTCCGTTGTTCTCAATTTCATGCAGACAGTGATCCAGCGCGCGCCAGGCTTATGCCTGTGCAGCAGCGCCCTGAACCTCCTCGCGCAAGACGCGTTTGAGCACCTTGCCCACCGGGTTGCGCGGCAGCGCATCAACCAGCTCCAGGCGCTCAGGCAGCTTGAAGGCGGCCACCTTGCCAACGGTTTTTAAAAAAGCCACCAGCTCCTCAAGTGATACCGGCTGGGCCGCATTTCTGGGCACCACGACCGCGCACACCCGCTCACCCAGAATCTCATCAGGCCAGCCAATCACTGCCACTTCACGCACCTTCGGATGTGAGAGCAACAGGTTTTCGACCTCTTCACAAGAGATATTCATGCCGCCGCGCACCACAATGTCTTTGTGTCGTCCAGCAAAACGGTAGAACTGCTGGCGCTCGCCGGCAATCTCAAACAAATCGCCACTGCGGTAATAGCCTTGCTCATCAAAAGCCTGGGCTGTCACTTGCGGGCTGTTGTAGTAGCCAGAAAAAATCATCGGTCCCTTAAAGCGCAACTCGCCCACTTGACCGCTTGCGCTGATGTCCTTGCCGGTTTCCAGATCAACCAGTCGCGTGGCTATTTTTTGGGCAGTCAGACTCTGCCACTGCAGGCCTGCTACGCCAATGCGTGGGAAGAAGTTGGCGCGCTGCTGCTGGTCTGGCATGTCCTGCGGTGTCGAGGCCAGGGAGGCGCCTTCATTGGAGCCAAAATAATTGATGACTTCAATGCCAAAGCGCTGGGCAAACTGCTCAAACAACCACGGCGCGACCGGCCCTCCGCCAGAGCCTACACGCGTGAGTCGCTGCAAATCCACGCCTTCTAGCAGCTCCGGACTTTTGAGCAGCATGCTCAGCACCGCTGGGGCAGCCACCGTATAGTCAACGCGGTGCTCTTGCAATTGCTGCAAGAACACCTGAAGATCAAACGGATGGTGGTGGTAGAGACCGCCACCCGTCATCAGCCAGGCCACCAAGCTGGTGGAAATGCCCGCCATGTTGACAAACGGAAACGGAATCACCATCTGCGTGCCATGCGGCAGCTGGGCTGCATCGATGACACTTTCGCCCATCACCAGCCATTGGTTGTGGCTGCGCGGCACGCCTTTGGCACGAGCCTCTGTGCCAGAGGTCCAACAGATCGTGAACACATCATTGGCCGTCAAACCGATACGCTGCATGTGCGCACGCATCTGTTGTTCAGTCCATGGCACAGTATCTGCAACGAGCTGATCCAGCACGCCAACACCTGCTGGCAAAGGCACGTCCGAGCCGTCGACGTAGGCCCAAATCCATTGCAGCGACGGCATATTGGCCTGCATGGCCTGAATGGCTTCAGCAGCCAGATAGCTACCCAGTCGCTGCGTGCTAATCAGTCCTTTGGCCTGGGTCGCCTGGGTCACGTACTCCAGCTCATGCGCCCGGTACTGCATCGGCACGGGTGAAACCATGACGCCCATGATGGCGCAGGCCAGGTACAGCGCGTGCAACTCAACGCTATTGGGCAGCTGCACCACGAGGACATCGTCCTTGTGCAAGCCCTGCGCATCAAACAACGCACACAGCGCGCCAGTTTGCTGGCGCAACTCAGCCCAGCTCCAGTGCTTGACCTTACCGCCAAAAAGAGCGGGCCGATTGGGTGCATCAGCAACGGCAAAAGCCGCTGGTTGGCGCGCTGCCATGTCCAGGAAAATCTCACCCAAGGTGGCGTGGCCCCACCAACCTTTGGCCGTATAGGCATCGATGCTTGCTTGGTCGACCTGAATCATTGCACGCCCCCCTTGCGCCTTACAGCCCTTGGCGCCTTGCCTAGGCATGGCTGAGCAAACCTGCAGCTGCTATGTACGTGGGCTTTAGTGCGCCTGAAAAATGCTCCCGCATCCATTGTTTTGTCTCCTGATTACGCCCTTTATTTAGGCTTGAAATCAGTGTAGATGCGGTGCTAAACTTGGCCTCTTCAAATTTCGATATTCCATATTTGGTATCAATAATCGGAATCTTATGGATAACACTTGGAACAGACGTGTGCCCACTGGGCTAGAGGAATTCGCTGGCGACAAACAGTTCGCCACCACACTGGCGCGCGGGCTGGAGCTGCTGCATTGCTTTACGCCAGAACGCCCTGTTCTGGGCAACAGCGAGATGGCCAAAATGCTCAACCTGCCCAAAGCCACGGTGTCGCGGCTGAGCTATACGCTGTTGTGTCTGGGCTACCTCACGGCCACTGAGTACTACGGCAAATACCAACTGGGTGCTGCCACCTTGTCGATGGGTTACCCGTTACTGGCGCAATTCACGATCCGCCGCAGCGCCAGGCCATTGATGCTCAAAATGGCCAAGTCACTCAACTGCAATGTCTCGATTGGGGTGCGCGACCGTTTCTCGATGGTCTATATCGAGGTGATTCGCACCGGCGGCGGCATTGTCTACGCCCATGACGTGGGCAGCACCCACCCTTTGCTGGGAACCTCGATCGGCCGGGCCTACCTGCTGGGCTGCACCCCGGCCGTGCGCGAATCATTGATCAATCAGATCAAGATCAAGGAACCCGGCCAGTGGCGCCAATACGGCAAGAAAACGCAGGAGAACTTGCAGGACTATCCGCAATACGGCTGCTGCACGGCCGTCGGCGAAATTGTGCCTGACGTACAGGCCGTGGCCGTACCACTGGGGCGCATTGACCGCGTTGATGTGGCCGCCATAAGCTGCACCTTCCAGGGCCGCAGCCTGAATGTCGATTGGCTGCGCCGCGAGGTTGCGCCGCAACTGCAAGCCCTGGCAAGACAGATTACCTAAGCCAAGCGCTGGGCGTACTAAGAGCCTTTTCAACATCTCCGCGCAGCCGCGCAAGGCCCAAAAAAAAGCAGTGCTAGGCGCCTGTTGCCGCTCAGACATGCGTCGGTGCAAAACGGGCAGCGCCGCAATGCGCTTTGTGTGCCTTGCCTTTGGGGCGTCAACGCAGCTGCGTTCGAGATGATGAACCGGCTCCAACAGGCTTGCTTTAATCAACCACCGGCTCAGATTTGGGGATGCCGTCAGCAAACAGCTTGCGCAGGGCTTTTTTATCGACTTTGCCAAGGCCGGTTACCGGCAGCTCGCGCACATACACGACCTGCTTGGGCGTGCTTATCGGGCCTTTGGCGTCACGCACCATGCGTTGTAGCTGGGCCGGATCGGCCATCGTGCCACTGCGCGTCACCACCACGGCCAGTACCGCTTCGCCCCATTTGTCGTCGGGCACACCAATCACGGCCGCCTGGCTTACATTGGGGTGCGTGCACAACACATCCTCCACCTCGCGTGCGTAGACATTGAAGCCGCCAGAGATCACCATGTCCTTCTTGCGATCAACGATGAAGAAATAGCCTTGTGCGTCCTGCATGCCCATATCGCCGGTATGCAACCAGCCGCCAGCCAACGCCTGTGCTGTTTGCGCGTCCTGGCCCCAGTAGCCGCTCATCACCAACGGTCCACGCAGGCACAGCTCACCAATCTCGCCGACAGCAACGGGCTTGTTGTGTGGATCGAGCAAAGCCACATCCAAGCCGGGAAACGGCCGTCCAGCAGAGGCCAGCCTGCGCGCGTCAGCGCTTTCGTGGTCGTGCTGATCGAGCAGCAAAATCGTGTTGGGCGCCTCGCTTTGCCCAAAGGTCTGCACCAGCACTGGACCAAAACAATCGAGTGCCTGGCGAATGCGCGCAGGACTGGCAGGTGCCGCTCCATAGACCAGCGCCTGCAAACTGCTCAAATCAGCCAGTGCCGTACGCGGATCATCCAGCAAGGCATACAGCATGGTGGGCACAATGAAGGTGAATCCAATGCGCTCGCGCTGCACGGTATCCAGCCAGCGGCCTACTTCAAATCCGCGCTCTAGCACCACTGTGCCGCCACGTGCGAAAGTGGGATAGACCAGCGAACCGGCGCCATGCGAGATCGGTGCGGAGCACAAAGTGCGCACGCCATCAGGCCAGGCCAGCGCAGACAGCCACAACTGCGTGTTGTGCAGCATAGCCCGGTTGCTCAGCATAACGCCTTTGGAGCGGCCGGTGGTGCCACCGGTGTAGGCCAAACGAACAATGCTCTCGGAGCCACCACGCTGCTGCAATGCAGGCCCAGAAAAAACGTCTGCGTGGTGCCAGAAGCCCCCTTCAGCATCGCTGTGTAGCAAACATTGCCGCAACTGCGGACAGCGCGAGAGCTCTGTCCCCAACCGCGACACATATACAGACTCACCTATGAGTACACGGGCTTGGCAATCCTGCAATGTCAGCACATGGTCTTGCACACTGCCCATGGGATGCAGGGTGACGGAGCAAAAGCCGCGAATATACGCTGCAGCCATCACAGCCAGCATTTCAATGCGGTTGCCAGACAGTTGCGCGACGACATCGCCTTGCTGCAGGCCCAGACTTTCGAGCTTATTGGCCGCCTGGGTGACCAGCGCCAACAATTCGCGGTAGCTGAGCGCACGCGACTCATCAATGACTGCAATGCGCTCAGGGTGGCGCTGCAATGCCTGCAGCAGCCAGGCCCCTAAAGTGCCGCCTTGGTGCACGGTGCTATGCGTGGACTCGATCATGCACGCTCCAAAATCGTCACGGCCGCCACCGCTTCTTCACCTGCATAAAAGCCACCGCCGTTCTCAGCCGCAGCGATGCGGGCCCCGGCAACCTGTCTGCCTCCGGCTTCACCGCGCAGCTGCGTCACCAGCTCCAGAATTTGAATCGCACCGGTGGCAGCAATCGGGTGTCCTTTGGAGACCAGCCCCCCTGAGGGGTTGACTGGCATGCGCCCACCGACGCGGGTTTCACCGCGCTCGGCCATCGCGCCACCTGCGCCAATTTCGCACAGGCCCAGATTTTCGATATGGCGAATTTCGGCAAAAGACGACGCATCATGGACCTCTGCCACATCCACATCGTCTGGTGAGACCCCGGCCTGCTCATACGCCTTGAGCGCAGCAAGGCGACCAATGTGGCGGGAAAAATCTGCCGGATCACGCACCACACCAGAGGCCAGTTGCGTGGCAAGTACGCGCACCGCACGGGTTTTGTCAAAGCGTTTCAAAGCCGCCTGCGAACACAGAATCAATGCGCCTGCGCCATCGCTCATCGGCGCGCACATGGCGCGCGTCAATGGCCAGCTGACCAGACGGTCGGCCAGCACTTCTTCGACTGAGCAAGGGTGCTGGTATTGCGCCATCGGGTTGTGCTGTGCATGGCTGTGGTTTTTGGAGGCAACGATCGCCAGCTGTCGCTGCGTGGTGCCGTGCAGCATCATGTGGTGACGCGCCATCGCGGCGTAACTGTCCATGAAAACGCTGCGCTCACCAGCATCGAGATTGGCCTCAGGCGGCAGCGGCAAAGCCGCTGAAAGAGCTGCCTGCGCGGCCAATTGCGTCTCGGCCAGCTCGCGGTCCATGCCGCCCCAAAAGGCTTCAAACATCAAATCACGCCGCTCTGGCAGATGCATTTTCTCGGCCCCGACCACCAGTGCCACCTCGCAGACACCAGCCTTGATCGCCGCCCAAGCCTGGTTCAGACCGGTTGAGGAGCTGGCGCAAGCGTTGTCGCAGTTGATAATGGGTATGGCTTCAAAACCCATCGCGCGCAGCGCACACTGGCCACGAATGCCGTGCTGGCCTTGCAGCACACCCTGGCGCGTATTGGAAAACCATGCCGACTCGATGGCCTGCATGCCGCAACCGGCATCTTGCAAGGCCGCTTGCACGGCCTGGCGCGTCAAGTCTTTGACGCTGCGTGAGAGATGACGACCCAGCGGGGTCATGCCCACGCCGACGATATATACACTGCTCATGACACCCCATTTATTTCAAATCGTCCACCACGATTGAGCGCAATTTTCTTGAAAGCGCCCTGACCTATGGCAATGCTGTTGTCGGCTTGATCCAACACCTCGGCACTGCAAAACACCATCGATTTGCCACCGTTAACCACCCACCCCCGCACCCTGACGGGCCCGCGCATGGCATTGATGAACTGCACGTTTTGGTTCACCGTGACAATTGGACCGGGGTTGGCAGGCCAGGCATAGGCCGCGTAGCCCATGACCACGTCAAGCAAAGTGCACAAGACGCCGCCATGAGCCACGCCAATGCCGTTGGCATGCACTGCCGCATCAAAGTCGAGCTCGATGCTGGCCTGGCCATCAGCCACCACCAAATTGCGCATGCCCACGGTTTGTAAAAACGGCGGCAGCGGCCCGCTTAGGCCGGGCAATGCCGCACTGTCCGGCACGCTATGCGAGGCGCTCATGCCGCCACCTCGGCATTCAATATTTCACGCAGGTCGCGGCGCAAAATCTTGCCAACCGCACTGCGTGGCAATGCGTGCACCACCTCCAAGCGTTCGGGCATTTTGAAGACCGCAACCTTTTTCTCGTCGCGCAAGAATGCGCTCAACTGCGCCAGGCTCAGGGACTCCACGCCGTCGCGCAACACCACAAAGGCGCACACGCGCTCGCCCAAGGCAGCATCAGGAAAGCCCACCACCGCTGCATCGGCAATAGCTGGATGGGCCAGCAACAAACTGTCGATTTCTTCGGCCGACAAATTCATCCCGCCGCGAATAATCACGTCTTTCAAGCGCCCTACATAGCGGTAATAGGCGTCGCCCTCGCCAACGATTTCAAACAAATCGCCTGAGCGGTAATAGCCTTGCGCATCAAAGGCACGCTGCGTCAGCGCAGGATCGCCGATATAGCCAGAGAACACGGTAGGGCCGCTAAAGCGCAGCTCGCCTACGCGCCCTGGCTGGGTAATTTCCTCTTCATTGGCTGGATCGACCAAGCGCGTGCTCACGCTGTCCATGCCATCGCCACGCCATTGCAAACCCGCTACCCCAGTGCGTGGAAAGCAGGTCGCACGCAGCGTCGGATCGGGCACATCCAACTCCGAGCCGGCCAATGAGCCGCCTTCATTGGAGCCATAAAAATTCAAAATACTAACGCCCCAACGGTCTTGAAACTCCTTGACCATCCACTCCGACAAGGGGGCTGCGCCTGATCCTATGCGGCTGAGCAGCTTGAAGTCAATGCCTTGCACCAGCTCTGGCTTGTGCAGCATGGCGTTGAGAATCGCCGCCGGAGCCACCGTGTGGCTGATAGCTTCTTCACGCAACTGCTGCAAGTACACCGGCAGCTTGAACGGTTGGTGCTGCACCACGGTGCAGCCGGTCATCAACCAAGGAAAAAAACAGGTCGCAAAGCCCGCCATATTGATCAGCGGGAAAGGGTTGAGTATGCGGTCGTGCTGGCCCACACGCGAGAGCCCTAACGACACGCGCCCCTGCGCAAACCATTCATTGTGGGTATGCGGCACGCCCTTGGCACGCGCCTCAGTGCCCGAGGTCCAGCAAATCGTGAACACGTGGTCTGACGTGGTCTGCGCGGCCTTGCCTAACATCTGCGCTTGTGCGGTCGCATCTTGCACCTTGGCCAATAAGGCGGTCCAGTTTTCCTGATCCGTCAAAGACGGCGCGTGGCCCAATGCAAGCACGGCATTGGCTTGCAGAAAGCCGTCCTGAACCAGCGCTCTAGCGCGCAGCACGGGCGCATCCTGCTCGGAGCCGCCGCTATAAACCATCAAGGCCTTGGCTTGCAGCAACTCCAGGATGTATTGCAGCTCATGCTCGCGGTATTGGATCGGCAGCGGGCTCACCACAATGCCTAGCCGCGCGCATGCCAGGTAGACGACAAACTGCTCCACGCAATTGGGCAGCTGCACGCACAAGACATCGCCAACGCCCAGACCACGTTGGTGCAATACGACGGTGGCACGATCAACCTCTTCAGCGACCTGCCTAAATGTCATGCGGCGCGGCGCATCGCCTAAAAAATCGGCGCGATTGATGGCATCTACCAAAGCTTCGCGCTCGCCATTTTCTGCGAGTAATGACTCAAACTGGCTGAACACGGTTCGCTCTCCCCACCAACCTTTGGCGCGCATGTCCTGCGCTCTTTGCTGGTCTACTTGCATGTCCTGTCTCCTGGTTGTATTTGATGGTTGGGCATCAGCACCTATTCACTGGCGCTTTGGGCGGCGTGACTGCACGATGCGAAAACGGCTGGCGACAAAGCTGTGGTCAGTCAGCGATGCATTGCCCGCTGCATTCAAGCCCGTGACGTGGTAGTCGCTGTAAGCCGCCGCAAAATTGAGCGGCATGGGCCCGGTCAAATTGATCGTGAGCTGCGCACCAGCCTGTGCATAAGCCTGCTCGGCACGGGCTATGAAAGCCTCATCCTGTGCATAGACAAAGGCCGTCAAGCCACCATGCTGGGCCACATCGCTACAGGCCTGGGCCAGTGCGTCATCGGCATCTGCCACAGCAATCACAAACGAGATCGGGCCAAAGCGCTCTTGGCGGTACAGCTCGCCCTGGCTGGGATCGGCCACGATGATCAAAGGCGTGGCCGTGCGCGCTTTGGGAAACTCTGGATGCACATAGGCGGCGCTGTCTCTGGCTATTGCGCCCTGCTGGCGCATCGCGGCGATGCTCGCCAGCGTGTCATCGGACTGGATCGCAGCCAGAATCATTGCTGCGCGCTGCGGACTACCGGCAAGCGCGTCCACGGCCTTGACCAGCGCTTGCACAACCTCGTCAAAAGGCACTTGCCTGGCCGACTCGCCAAGGCCTGCGCGGATGCCGTTTTTAGGCACATAAAAGTTTTGCGGGCTGGTGCACATTTGCGCCGAATACATGCACATGGTGGTGGCCAGACTGCGGATCATGGCCTCAAAATCATCGCAGGAATGCAGCACCACGGTATT
Organism: Lampropedia aestuarii; assembly: GCF_004803635.1. Classification (GTDB taxonomy): domain Bacteria; phylum Pseudomonadota; class Gammaproteobacteria; order Burkholderiales; family Burkholderiaceae_C; genus Lampropedia; species Lampropedia aestuarii. The sequence goes on from NZ_SSWX01000024.1 coordinate 54,912, forward strand.
GCAGCCGGCCGTTTCTGTGTAGACCAGCGCTGGATGGGCATTTTGCTCAATCCAGGCACCAAAACCGACGCTGCCTGTGAAATCCACAATCGCCGCTTGCGGATGCTTGACGATCTGCTTGCCAATCGGCTGCTCGCGGCTATCGAGTGCCAAAGTAACCAGGTTTGGATCAAAGCCGGCTTCTTTGAGCACTGTGCGAAAGAGGCGAATCACGATCGCCATTGGCAATACCGTGGCGGGATGTGCTTTGACAATCACAGCATTGCCGGTGGCCAGACTGGCCATCATTGAGGGCAGAGCATTCCAGGTCGGGAAACTGGCGCAGGTAAAACACACCGCGACCCCTCGCGGCACCAAACGGTAGGTTTTCTCCAGTTCAATCGTGGTGCGGCCAAACTGGCGCTGCCACTGGGCATGGCGGGGCACAGCCCCCATCGCGCTCCAAGCATACGCCAGCGCTTCAATGCCGCGATCAAGTGCATTGACGCCGGAGCCAGCGTAGCTCATATTAAAGCTTTGGCCGGTGGTGTGAAACACTGCATACACCAGCTCAAACAGCTGCTGGTATTGGCGCTGCACAACCTCCAGCAAGACACCGATGCGTTGCTCCGGATCGGCCTGCGCCCAGCCCGCTTGCATGGCGCCAGTGGCAGCCTCAAACAAACTGTCCAGATCAGACTGCGGATAACTCACCCCCAGTTGCTGGCGGGTGTAGGGCGAGGTTTCCTCACCAATCCACGCTGTGATTCCCGGCTGGTCAATCTCAAAACGCTGCCCCAGCTGGCGCTCAAACGCCAAGCGGCCTGCAGTTTGCGCATTGGCGCTGTCTGGATAGGCATCTGCAGCTTCAGGGAATGGGCTCCAAAAATGGCGCTCTTGACAGGCTTGCCAGGCTCTTTCCAGAGTGGCACGATGGGTCTCAAACATCTGTTTCATTGGGCTTCCTTGTCATCCTCTACCTCGGGCATTGAAGGCCATTCAACGGCCTGATTCAATATGATTGCTTTTTCAATGGTTTCTCAAATTATAATTATTCGAACCCATTAAAACCTTGATTTGTTTTAACATATGGAACATCCAATGAAAAAAGCCGCATCTGCCAGTGGCACGCAAAGCGTGCACCGTGCCCTGCAAATCCTGCGCCTGGTGTCCACCCACAACCGCCAAGGCATCCGCCTGAGCGATCTGGCCGCGCAAGTGCAACTGAGCAAACCCTCAGTGCACCGCCTGCTCAGAGAACTCACCGAAACCGGCTTGCTGATGCAAGCGCACAACCGGCTCTTTCATCTTGGCCAATTTGCCTATGAATTGGGCTTGATGGCCTCGTCGCATTACAGCTTGCACCAAGTGTGCGCGCCGTTTGTCGAGCAGCTCGCGCAAGAGTCGGGCGACACCGTCTTTTTAGTCATGCGCAGCGGCTTTGACTCGTTTTGCCTCGATCGCCAAACCGGCAGCTACCCAATCAAGGTGTTCTCCATTGAAGTGGGCAACCGCCAGCCGATGGGAGTGGGCGCAGGCGGCCTTGCCTTGCTCAGTTTTCTCAGCGAAGCCGAGCGCGATGCCGTACTGGCAGAGCACAGCGAAGCGCTGCTGCAATTCAACGGTCTGTCGGTAGAGACAGTCAAGCAGCTCATTGACGCGACACGCCAGCGTGGCTATTCGCACATCTCCAACCACGCCGTTGCTGGCGTGACTGGCTTTGGCATGCCAATTCTTGACCGCGTGGGCACGCCGCTGGCCGCCATCAGCGTCACCGCCATCAATGACCGCATGACGCCCGAGCACCAGCGCCAGGTGATTCATTTACTGAATCGCTGCACCCAACAGGCCCGCGAAGCTTTGCTGACCAGCCGTGGCAGCCTGCCCTCAAGGGCCTAGCCGTGCTTGTAAAACGCCCTCAGGTCTGCGCGCAGCCGCACTGCTCACACACAAAGCTTGGCGTAAACCACTCAAGGCAGGGGCTATGCAGCACGCGCCAACCAGGGTCGTAGTGCGGCTCCAACCAGCGCTCCCCCCATGCCAGCGCGGCCACAATGACCGGGTAATAACTCAGGCCACGCAGCGTGAGGCGGTAGACATGCCGCTCGCTCGTATCACTGTCCTGCACACGCTCGAGCATCCCTTGCTGCGTTAGACGAGCCAGTCGGCCCGAGAGAATGTTTGTGGCAATTCCTAACGCCTGCTCAAATTCTGAAAAGCGGTGCACGCCCAAAAAGGCAGCACCTAAAATCAAGCCCGTCCAGCGGTCCCCCATCAATTGCTCAGCCGACAACTGCAGTTGCTGCTCTGATGAAGTCAGGTCACGCGCGCGCCGCGCCGACACCGCCATAGCCTCTGGCGGGAAACGGTGGGTGAGCAGCAGCTTCATTGCTCGCGGCTCGGCAGGAGCCATGCACTGCCCACAGCACAGGTGCAGCGGCGCACCATGCCCACATGAGCTGACTGCAGCCTCCTCTGCAAGCAACGCGCATCCGACATGCCAGCGCTGATTCCACTGCTGCATTTGGCGCAGCAGCATCCACAGACCACGCCCTTGCTCGGTCAATACATACGCGGCCTCACCACTAGTGGCATTTTTTTTGCGCTCAAGACAATGCTGCTCTGCCAGCAGACGCAGCCTTGCGCTCAAGGTGCTGCGCGGTATGTCTAAGCTGTAGGCCAACACATCAAAGCGCTGCGCACCACCGAGCAGACGCCCAATCACACGCAACGTCCAGGTGTCGCCCACCAAGTCGGTGACGCGGTGGATGATGTTGTTGCGAATCATCTGATGCTGATGGTGCACGGATGGGCTGGGAATCTCTGGGCCGGAACGCATGGGCATATTGTCTCTGGTGTTCGGGCAAGGGCGTACTTTTACAAGCAAACTTTCGCACCGTGGAACAAACGTGATTTTCTTCTCTATATTACTTGCATATCGATACTTTGAATGCGTACTATAAAGGCCTTGAATACGTGCAAGCCAACTGAGCTCTCAGCGAAAATTTTTCAATGTGCAAGTATAAAAGAGCAGCCTATGACAAGCACACCCTATTCCTGATTTCTGACAATGCCCTGCAATATTTTGCTTGCAGAGCTGGACTTATTGGCGTTGTACCTACGGCCAATATCTGCTAACCCAACAACTACGCTTGCCTCAGCGACAAGGAGACCCTCATGAGTTTGGACACCCTCATCCCGCCAGCGCCATATATGGTGCACAACCCCAATTTGCTGGGCGGCTTTGCGCCGGTGGACAAAGAATTGATAGTGACCGAATTTGAAGTCATCGGCACCATTCCTGCGGATTTGAACGGCATGTATGTGCGCAATGGCCCAGTGCCTCAGTACACGCCCGAGGGCAAATACCACTGGTACGACGGCGACGGCATGCTGCAGGCGTTTTACTTCAGAAATGGCCAGGTCGAGTTCCGCAACCGCTGGGTGCGCACCGATGCCTGGCATGCAGAGCAGGCAGCCGGAAAAGGCCTGTACAGCGGCTTGAAGCAGCGCATGCCCGAGGGCGTCCTGCCCGATGATGCAATGAAGAACACATCGAACACCGACGTCAAATTCCACAACGGCAAGCTGTTATCCATGTGGTATAGAGGCGGCACGGTCTACCAAAACGATCCCTATACGCTGGAGACCCTGGGCAAGCTCGAACCCGATCCACGTTTAGTGGGCCTGCAAATATCGGCGCACTCGCGCGCTGACGAGCGCACTGGCGAATACATGTTCTTTGCCTACGGCAATCGCCACCCGTATATGCACTACGGCGTAGTTGGCGCCGATGGCGCGCTCAAGACCCTGCTGCCAGTCGAGCTGCCTGGCCCGCGCTTGCCGCACGATATGGCGATCACCGAGCACTACTCGATCCTGCACGACTTCCCATTGGTCAACAATCCAGAAGCACTGCAGGCGGGTCGCTACAGCCTGGACTTTCATGCGGAATGGCCCAGCCGCTTTGCCATCATCCCACGCCACGGCACAGTCGATCAGATCCGCTGGTTTGAAGCCAGCCCA
>NZ_SSWX01000025.1 GCF_004803635.1 Lampropedia aestuarii
TGCGAAACCTACGCTGTCTGTCGCGAAGGGCACAACTATAGCGCAGTTTTGGGCCTCCCCGGCTGAAATGATGGAATTTTCAGTAAAAATCCTATTTATCTCTCGACCGCAAGGTGGTAGGAGCCACTGCCGCGTGTAAACAAACGGTCTTGTGCCAACACGTCACCCGGCTGCAAATCACTTTGGCATGCGATACGCTGGTAGAGCGGGGCAAAATCGATTTGTGCCAGCTCCAGCAACTCATTCAAATCCCGAATGACAAAGTAGCTCTCTTGAAAATCATCTATGCGGTACTGGGTTCGCATGACCCGCTCTAGATCAAAGCGAATCCGGTTGGGCGAGGCATCGTCCAAAGCAAACACGGTTTCTGTGCGTGAGGATGCAATGCCTGCGCCGTAAATACGCAACTCGCCCTCTTCCTGCACCAAGCCAAACTCCACCGTATACCAATAAACACGCGCCAACTTGTCGAGCACCCCCAATTCCTTGGCGCGCATACCGCCCTGGCCATAGGCTTGGATGAAATCGGCAATCGCAGGGTTCATCAGCATGGGGACATGGCCAAACACGTCATGGAATACGTCAGGCTCTTCCAAGTAGTCCAATTCATGCGGCTTACGAATGAACTGTCCCGCCGGAAAGCGCCGATTGGCCAGGTGGTCAAAGAAGACATCGTCTGGCACCAAACCAGGGACGGCCACGATTTGCCAGCCGGTGTGCTGCATCAGGACTTCTGAAAGGCGCCTGAAATCCGGGATTTCATCGGCCCGCATCGGCAACTGCTGCATACCAGCGACAAATTCTTTGCACGCACGGCCAGGCAGCAATTGGCTTTGACGCTCGAACAAGGTTTTCCAGACACCGTGTTCTTCGGCGGTGTAGGCTTCCCAGCCTTGGTCAATGGTCCAGTCCGAGCGCTCTGGCACAGCGCCGGCAGCCAAGCCGTGTTTGCTGGAGCTGTCTAATGCATCTGCCACGCTGCTGGCTGTGATCATGGCGTTGTCTCCTTGCTCTAATGGCTTATGGGCATTGCAAGCGCCTCCCAGGCTCAAGCCCAGGGTGCGCTGCTTGTTGTTGTGAGTTGCCCGTTTGGAATGTCAGTGGTTGGCCTCTGGGCTCAAATGCGAGTCCAAGTATTGGCAATGGTGTCAATCACATGGGCCAAGCCGATGTCACGCTGGCTCAATCCATCGGCATCATGGGTGGTCAGCGTGATCGAGACTTTGTTGTAGACGTTGAACCATTCAGGGTGGTGGTCGGCCTTCTCGGCATGGAAGGCGACCTGCGTCATAAAAGCAAATGCCTGCGTAAAGTCGGCAAATACAAACTCTCTGTGAATCAATCCGCCACGCTCAGGCGCATACCGCCATTGAGGCACGGAGGACAGCGCAGCATCGCGTTCGGTATCGGTCAGTCGTTTCATGGCAGCTCCTTATGGCTATGCAGATTGGCACCTCTGCAATGGGTGCACGACAGCACCACATTGAGAGGTGGTGCTGAATCTACCTTACAGCCTCCAGCTTGTCCTTTATGCCGATGCAGGCTCTACCTGCAACACACCGCGGTTGATTTGGTCACGCTCAAGCGATTCAAACAAGGCTTTGAAGTTGCCTTCACCAAAGCCTTCGCGGTAATCACCTTTGCGCTCAATGAATTCGAAGAACACCGGACCCAGCATGGCCTGCGAGAAGATTTGCAGCAGCAAGCGCGGTTTGCCGCCCTCGGTCGTGCCATCGAGCAAAATGCCGCGCGCTTGCAGCTCACCGACGGGCTGACCGTGACCGGGCAGGCGTGTGTCGAGGTTTTGGTAGTACACGTCGTTGGGAGCGTTCAGCAGTGGCACACCTGCCATTTGCAGTTTGTCGATGGCTTCGATCAAGTCGTCGCACAGCAAGGCGATGTGCTGAATGCCTTCGCCATTGAACTGCATCAAGAACTCTTCAATCTGGCCGCCGCCTTGTTTGGATTCTTCGTTCAGGGGAATACGGATCTTGCCATCTGGCGCGGTCATGGCTTTGGAGGTCAAGCCGGTGTATTCACCTGAGATATCGAAGTAGCGGATTTCGCGGAAGTTGAACAATTTCTCGTAAAAATCAGCCCAATAGGCCATGCGGCCACGATAGACGTTGTGGGTCAGATGGTCCACGACTTGGAAGCCGTGGCCTTCAGGATTGCGGTCTACGCCTTCAATCCATTCGAAGTCGATGTCGTAAATCGTTTTGCCTTCTTCGTAGCGGTCGATCAGATAAATCGGCATGCCACCAATGCCTTTGATCGCAGGCAAATTCAGCTCCATCGGGCCAGTGGCAATGTGGATAGGCTGCGCGCCTTTCTCAAGCAGTTGCTTATAAGCTTTGTGCGCGTCTTTGACACGAAATGCCAGACCACAGGCCGATGGACCATGCTCAGCGGCAAAGTAGCCCGCTAGGCTCTTGGGTTCGCGGTTGACAATGAAGTTGATGCCACCTTGGCGGTACAACGACACGTTTTTGGAGCGGTGCTTGGCCACTTCGGTAAAGCCCATTTGGACAAACAAAGGCTCCAAAAAATTGGCCTCTGGCGCGGCAAACTCGACAAATTCAAAGCCATCCAAGCCAGCGGGGTTGTCAAACAGGTCAGCCATAGCGAATCTCCGTGGGTAATTGAATCAAAAGTACTGGGCCTCAATAGGCAACTTTTATCTCTTGATGGTACGCATGGCCGCTTGCATTTTTATTGCAAACAGTCCCCGTACAAACCCTTGACGTTGCAATATTCATGCAAAATTTGATTTATGAATACAGATTTATCCCTCGACACGCTTGATATTCGCATTATTCGTGTCCTTCAAACGCATGCGCGCACCACTTTTGATGAAATTGGCGAGCAAGTGGGCTTGTCCGCATCCACCGTCTTGCGCCGCGTCAAACGCCTGGAGGATACGGGCATCATCACGCGCTATGCGGCCATCATCAATGCCGAGGCCGTTGGCTTGGGACTGACTGCGTATTTGAATGTGCGTCTGGAAAAGCATACGGCAGCGCATAAGCGCAGCCCCATGGATGCGTTTCGTGCCTCGATCGAGACCTGGCCCGAGGTGGTTGAGTGCAGCGCCTTGACCGGTGAAATGGATTATTTGCTGCGCGTGGTGGTGCGCGATATGGCGCATTACTCACGCTTTGTCATTGACACCTTGCTGCGCCACCCAAGCGTGCAGGATTGCAAAACGAGTTTTGTGCTCGACCGCGTCAAACACACGACAGCGCTGCCGCTTTAAGAACCTGTTTACGATCTTTTCGCAGACCGCGTTGGATTCCAAAAGGATACGGTGCGGCAAAAATCGCAGTCGGGCTAGCTGCCCGGCGAGGATTTTTAACAAAACAGTGCGCCTTTTGGGCTTCAACACTAAGAGCAAGGTATAAAAAAACGCCTGCGGCAATCGCAGGCGTTGTGCTTGAGCGCAGTGCTTGGCTTATGCGCGCGCTGCCAAACGTTCTTGGTGCGCAGCAATTTGCAGGCGAATTTGCGCAGGGGCTGTGCCGCCCAGTGTATTGCGTGCATTGAGCGAGCCGCGCAAGCTCAGGGCTTCAAACACATCGGCCTCAATGGCGCTATTGAAACGCTGCAGGTCTTGCAGCTCCAGCTCGCTCAGGTCCACACCGCGCTCAATCGCAATGCGCACTGCGTGCGCCACGGTTTCGTGCGCGTCACGGAACGGCAGGCCTTTTTTGACCAAGTAGTCGGCCAGATCGGTCGCTGTAGCATAACCACGCAAAGCGGCCTGCTCCATCGCAGCGGCGTTGACGGTGATGCCACCAGCGCGCTGGCCGGTTTGTGCATCGACCTGGCCGCCAATCATTTCGGCAAAAATGCGCAGCGTATCGCGCAAAGTGTCAACGGTGTCAAACAGCGGCTCTTTGTCTTCTTGGTTGTCTTTGTTGTAGGCCAGCGGCTGGCCTTTCATCAAAGTGATCAAGCCCATCAAGTGGCCGACCACACGGCCAGTCTTGCCGCGCGCCAACTCCGGCACGTCGGGGTTTTTCTTTTGCGGCATGATCGAGCTGCCGGTGGTGAAGCGATCAGCAATGCGGATAAAGCCAAAGTTCTGGCTCATCCAAATAATCAGCTCTTCCGACAAGCGGCTGATGTGCACCATCACCAACGAGGCGGCAGCGGTGAATTCAATCGCAAAGTCGCGATCGCTGACAGCATCCAAGCTGTTTTGGCAAATTTGCGGCACGCCGTGCGCATCCACCATACCCAAGGTTTTAGCAACCAAGGCGCGATCCAGCGGGTAGCTGGTGCCTGCCAGTGCGGCCGCGCCCAGTGGCAAGGTATTCGTGCGGCGGCGCACATCTTGCAGCCGCTCTGCATCGCGTTTGAACATTTCCACATAGGCCAGCAGATGGTGGGCAAAGCTGACTGGCTGAGCCACTTGCAAGTGGGTAAAACCTGGCAGGATCACCTCGATGTTGCGTGAGGCCACGTCGACCAAGGCGGTTTGCACGTCCAGCAGCAATGCATGGATGCCATCGATTTCGTCGCGCAACCACAAGCGCACGTCGGTAGCGACCTGGTCGTTGCGGCTGCGGCCAGTGTGCAAGCGTTTGCCCGCATCGCCAATCAAGGCGGTCAGGCGCGCTTCGATGTTCAGGTGCACATCTTCCAGATCGAGCTGCCATTCAAACACGCCGCTTTCAATTTCTTCACTGATTTGCTGCAGGCCACGCTGAATCGCCGCCTCGTCTTCGGCCGACAAAATACCAACTGTGTGCAACATATGCGCATGGGCGCGGCTACCTGCAATATCGGCCCGCCATAAACGCTGGTCGAAAAACACACTGGCCGTATAGCGCTTGACCAGATCGCTCATAGGCTCGGTGAACAAGGCCGACCAGCCATGCTCTTTAGCAGCGAGCTGGTTGGCAGAAGGTTGATATGTGTGGTTTTCAGACATGGAACTCGGGATAATGGCAGCGAATAGGGCTGTTATTTTATGCATGGGCGCGGCGACGCGGCATGCCAAGCAGCCAAGAAGGGGGCAGACAAGCCCCGACCACACACGCCAAGCATGCCATGAACGGGACTCAACGGACTATTCTATCTGCGCCAAGCCCTCGCGCGGCGCCTGCCGGCTTGCTCGCGCCTGACAAACCCTCTTTGCTGATGTTTGACGCCTGTCACACCGGCGTGATGCTGCGGGCCTTGTTATTGGTGGAGTTGCCGCTGGCCTTGCTGCTGCTGTTCAGCAGCCAGTCACTGCCGGACTGGCTGGGTCGTTTTGCGCTGCTGACTGGTGTCTGCTTGCCGGCTGTATTGCTGTGGCTGCTGTGCGGCTGTGTCTGCAAACAATGGCTGAACCGGCAAACCCATAGCGTGCAGTGGAGTTTTTCGCTGCTACTAGGCCTGTGTGGGGGGCTCTTGAGCATGGCAATTTATGACACGCTCAGCACCACGCCGAACAACAAAATCGCCTGGTTGGCAGCGGGCCTGACTGGCATTGGCTTAGCCTGCATGCTCACCAGCATGCTGCTGATGCGCCAGCGCGCCAGCCAACCGGCGCAAACCGTGGCCAAACTGGCGGAATTGCAATCGCGCATCCGGCCCCACTTTCTCTTCAATACCCTCAACAGCGCGATTGCTCTGGTCCGGCAAGACCCGGCCCTGGCCGAAAGCATGCTCGAAGACCTCAGCGACCTGTTCCACCATGCGCTCAAGGATGCGCGCACGACCTCCAGCCTGGACAAGGAAATTGAAATTGCCAAACAGTATTTGCGCATTGAAGGCATCCGCTTTGAAGACCGGCTGCGGGTGAAGTGGTCCATTGACCCTGAGGCGCTGCAAGCCAGCATGCCGCCATTGATTTTGCAGCCGCTGGTCGAAAATGCCATCAAGCACGGCGTCGAGCCCAGCCTTGATGGTGGCAACATTGATGTGCTGGTGCGCCGCAAAGGCGAGCGCGTGTATGTGCGCATTCGCAACAGCGTGGCTGCGAAAGACCGCCACAGCGATGGCCAGGCCTCGTCCGCAGGCAATGGCATCGCGCTGGAGAATGTGCGCGGACGTTTGCGCCTGATGCACGATGTGAACGCCGAATTCAAAGCTGGTATGCGAGGCGATAGCTATGAAGTGCTGCTGAACCTACCTGCGGCCCCACTGATGGGGCGCGATGCTTTGGCCAAACACCCATAAGGCAATAGCGACGATCAGCCAGCGCAACGATTAGCCTGGCAGCCCAGGCCTCCTAAGATGCGTGTTTGCGCTCTTTTCACAGGCCGCGTTGGAGGCAAAAAGCATTGCGGCGCAGTCAGCGTACAAACGCAAGAGCGGTCATAGCCGCCTTGCATTGTCGCTTTCTTGTGCCTTGCGCGACTGCGTAGAGTGGATGTACAGGCTCTTAGAATGCAACCATGAACGTTTTGATTGTTGACGACGAATCACTGGCCCGCAAACGCTTGCGCAGTTTGCTGGAAGAATTGCCTGAGTTTCCATGCCGCATCATGGAGGCATCGGCAGTGAGTCTGGCAGAGGAGATTCTGCAAAAGACACAAGCCAATGCTGCCATTGATCTGGTCTTGCTGGATATACAAATGCCTTGTACTGACGGCGTGAGCTTTGCACAGGCCATCAGCCAACGCCGCAATGCACCAGCCGTGGTATTTGTCACTGCCCACGCCGAATACGCCGCTGCCGCGTTTGATCTGGAGGCCGTGGATTACCTGACCAAACCGGTACGGCTTGAACGCTTGCGCCAGGCCCTCAAGCGCGTGCAGGCCAGGCGTATGATCAGCTCTGGCGTACCCGCCACTGAGGCCTTGCCCCAAGCTACCAGCGATGTGGCTAACGCCCCGCAGGCTGATGCGTCGTTTTTGATCATCAATGAGCGTAACCGCACAGAGCGGGTAGCCATCAGCCAAATTGTGTTTTGCCGCGCAGAAATGAAATATGTGACCTTGCATACCCGGCAGCGGGAATACCTGTGGAATGGCTCGCTGAGCGAGCTTGAACGCGACTACCCCGAGAGCTTTCTGCGCATCCACCGCAATGCCCTGGTGGCGCGCAAATCCCTCAAAGGCCTGATCAAACAAAGCGCCAAGGAAGAAGGCGATCCATGGGCGATTGAATTGCACGGCACCGACCAATTGCTGCCAGTCTCACGCCGCATGCTGCCCACAGTGCGCGCCGTACTCTATGGCCGTCAAGGTTGAATCAACCACGAACAATGCATCCACCATGGCCATGTGGTGCGCACTCACGTGCCGCTGGCTTATAGGTATGATGAACAGCATATGGCGGTCTGGTTGGCACACTTTGTTCACGCCAATGCGGCAAAATACGCTGATTGGCTGAACCTGCCGCTGGACTCGGCCCACCCCATTTTAGAGAACACTTTCTAGCTAGGAGATATCCATGAGTAACGAATCCATTGTGATCATTGGCGCCACCCGCACCCCAATGGGTGGCTTTCAGGGTGTATTCAGCCCTTTGCAGGCCTGGGAGCTGGGCGCAGTGGCCATCAAAGGCGCGCTGGAGCAAGCTGGCGTAGCGCCCGAAAAAGTCGACGAGGTGTTTTTCGGCAACGTGCTGGTCGCCGGCCAAGGCCAGGCACCTGCACGCCAAGCCACACTGGCAGCTGGCTTGCCCAAGGGCGTTGCCGCCACCACCGTGGGCAAGGTCTGCGGCTCGGCGATGAAAGCGGCCATGCTCGGCCATGATGCCCTCAAGGCTGGCTCAGTCGATGTGGTGGTTGCCGGTGGCATGGAAAGCATGACCAATGCGCCCTACTTGCTGAAAAAAGGCCGTGGCGGCTACCGCTTGGGCCACGACAAGATTTTTGACCACATGATGCTCGACGGTCTGGAAGATGCGTACACCGGTGGCTCGATGGGCACGTTTGGCGAACTCTGCGCGGGCAAATACAGCTTCAGCCGCGAGCAGCAAGACGCGTTTGCGTCGGCCAGCGTCACACGCGCCCAAAAAGCCATTGCCGATGGTGCGTTTGCCAATGAAATCGTGCCCGTCACGGTCAAAACCCGCAAGGGCGATGTGGTGGTGACTGAAGACGAAGGTCCAGGCAAGATCAACGTCGACAAAATCCCCACGCTCAAGCCAGCGTTCAAAAAAGACGGCACGATCACCGCTGCGGCCAGCTCCAGCATCAACGACGGCGCTGCGGCGCTGGTACTGGTGCGTGAGTCCACCGCCAAAGAGCTGGGTGCAACGCCACTGGCCCGCATTGTCTCTACAGCCCAGCATTCGCAGGACCCAGAATGGTTCACCACAGCCCCCGTTGATGCCGCCAAAAATGCGCTGAAAAAAGCGGGCTGGAGCGTAGAAGATGTGGACCTGTGGGAGGTCAACGAAGCTTTTGCCGTTGTCACCATGGCCTTGATGGAAGAGCTCAAAGTGCCGCACGAAAAAGTCAACGTCAACGGCGGCGCCTGCGCACTGGGCCACCCCATTGGTGCCAGCGGTGCGCGCATCGTTGTGACCTTGCTGCATGCATTGAAAGCACGCGGCCTGAAAAAGGGTCTGGCGACTTTGTGTATTGGTGGTGGCGAAGCGACTGCCGTCACGGTTGAGATTCTGTAAAAAGAAGGCGGCACAGACCGCCTTCAAACAACAAAAAAGGCGTCCAAGACGCCTTTTTTTGTTGTTTGCATGCCTGCTAAGAACCTGCAAAACCCGTGCTTAGTCAGCCTTGATCGCTTCAATCTGGATCACGACTTTGACCTCTTTCGGAGCTCCCCATTGCAGGCCAAAGTCAGAGCCCCATTTGGTGCGGTCGAGTTTGAACTCGAAATCACCACCGCAAACCTCACGGCCTTGCAGCATTTGGTTGGCGTAGCAATTGAATTTCTCAGCCTCAACTGTGACTGGGTGGGTTTGACCCAACAAGGTCAGCTGGCCTTTGACTTCATCGACTTTATCGCCTTTGAATTCGAATTTTTCGCTGACAAAACGTGCAGTTGGGTACTTGGCGGCATCCAACAGCTGGTCAGATTGCAAGTGTTTGTCAAAGCCGGCTGTGCCCGTGTTGATCGAGGCTACACCCACAGTCACATCCACTTTGCCCGTTTTCGCTGCACGGTCGAATTCGATCGTGCCTTCGACATTGTCAAAGCGGCCACGGTTGGTAGAAGCGCCGTAGTGGTCAATCTCAAAAGTCACGAAAGTGTGTGTAGGGTCAATGGTGTAGTTAGCGGCCATTGCCGAGCCAGCGCACAGTGTCAAAGCCGTGGCGGTAGAGACGATAAATGGAATACGCATGGAACTCTCCTGTTAAACGTTAAGATAAAAGTGAAATAGATAAGCGGGCAACCCGGCGTGAAGGGCTGCGCATCATATACACAGCACGCCTGGCCCTCACACAGCACACCCCAAAGGCAAATCAATTACAGCGCGCCAACACCATCAATGGCCAGCTTGAATGTCACCTTCACATCGTTGGCAACAATAGAAGCATCGCTCCACTCGCCCTCACCGATTTTGAAGTTCAAACGTTGCAGCGGTATTTCACCAGTCGCAACGGTCACTCCACCGCTTTGCTGCAAGCTCACAGGCACGGTGATTGGGGAGCTGACACCTTTGATGTCCAGAGTACCTTGCGCCTCGTACTTGCCATCGCCCAATGCTTTGATGCTGGAAGACGTAAACGTCGCTTGTGGAAATTGGGCGGTATTAAACCAAAGCGGCTTGGCCAACTCGGCATCAGTATCTGGCACACCAATCGTGGCACTGCCTGTATCCACTTTGACATTGACGCTGCTACCAGCCAACTCTTTGGGGTCGAGCTTGATCTGCGCATCAAATTTTTGGAATTGCCCAGTCACCGGCACACCCAGCTGTTTGAAGGTGAATTTGATTTCGCTTTGATCGGCCAGCAGGCTTTGATCGGCCCAGGCACTGGCAGTCAGGCTCAAAACAGACAATGCCGCCACGGCGATGAAGGAAGATTTGGTCATGCGAGTCCCTTGTATAAATGGATGAAAACACAATGTGCGGCAACCGAAGCAGCCAAAAATTGGGAAAAGCCTTAGCAGCCAACTTCACGCAGGCCAATCACCAAGGCAGCATACGTTTGAGCAAACCGTCACGATCGATCACTTGGTGCTTCACCACGGCCAGAATATGCAACACAATCAAAGCCATCAGTGCAAATGCGGACCATTTGTGCCACGGCCTCAGCGCAAATGCCAGCTCCCGATTCACAGGCACCAAATCAGGCAGAGGAATTTGACCAAACAACACGATCGGAAAACCCACTGCCGAGCTATGCGCCCAGCCCAGTAAAGGCACGACAAGAAACAGCAAATACATCATATGGTGCGTGCCGTGATGGGCAATGCGCTGCCAGCGAGGCATTTTTTTGGCCATGCTCTCAGGCAGCGCAGGCGGGCGTTTGACCAGTCTATTGACCAGTCGGAGCACGGAAAACACCAAAATCATGATGCCCACCCATTTGTGCCAGTTCATGTATTTCAGTTTGGCCAAGGAGAACGGCAGGTTCACCATGTACAGGCCAAAGAAAAACAGAAACACAATGGCTGCCGCTAATAGCCAATGCAGTGTAATAGCCAGCAGGCCATAGCGTTTGGGGTTCGAAGTCGGCATACGTTAAAACTGTGTGGAAGAGTTTTTATTTTTGTAATCGTGCCAAAATTTTTCAATCCCATAAAGTGAGACAAAAGAAATAAATAATTTCAAAAAACGGAACAAACCAGTATGGAGCCTGGCTAAAGCCTTGGTTTGCAAAAGCAATATTAAGTTCAACTCGCAGCCAAAATACCGGTATGTGTTGCTGGCATCATCGCACAGCCACTACGTTTGCGTTTCCGTCTACCACGGCAGGCAGGCAAATCCAGCCCGCTCTTTTTACCGCACTCCACGACCATCGGCCGCATCGGGATGATAAACAGGTTCTCAGAAGGGGGTTGGGCGCTGCTTAAGCACAAAAAGCCAAGCATCTGCATGCGAGTCATCGCGCTGGTGCTGACAGTCGCAACAAGCGCCCTTGGTTGCCGTCTTCAAGCAACCACAGCGCACCATCGGGGCCTTGCGCGACCGCACGGATGCGCTCGCCCATGTCAAAACGCTGCACTTCCTGTGCAGACTCACCGGTCAACGCCACCCGCACCAGCGCCTGTGAAGACAGTCCACCAATAAAGGCATTGCCCTTCCAGTCGGGGAATAAATCACCCGTGTAGATGACCAAACTCGATGGCGATACCACCGGTGTCCAGGTGATCGCTGGTGCCTTGAATTCTGGCCGTGTGTCATGGTTTGGAATCGGTTTGCCGCTGTAATGGTCACCGTTAGAGACAATCGGGTAGCCGTAATTCTCGCCGCGCACAATGAAATTGAGCTCATCACCGCCGCGTGGCCCCATTTCTGCAACCCACAATCGGCCTTGTGGATCGAAGGCCATACCCAAAGGGTTGCGGTGCCCCAGCGACCAGACCTGTGCGGCCACACCGCCTTGATCCGCAAAGGGATTGCCCACTGCAGGACTGCCGTCGTCGTTGAGTTTCAGCACCTTGCCCAAATTCGATTGCATGTCTTGGGCGGGATCAAACTGCTGGCGCTCGCCACTGCTGACCCACAAAAACCCATCGCGATCAAACTGCATGCGATGGGCATAGTGGCCACGGCCGGTGACTTTGGGCACTTGGCGCCAAATTACACGCACATCTTGCAAGCCCGCGCCCTCGGCAGTGGGGACCAAAGTGGCTTGGGCAATCGCCGCGCCTGCGGTGTTGCGTTCACCGGCCTCAGCGTAACTGATATAGATCCGCTGGTTATTGGCAAACTGCGGGTGCAAGACCACATCGCCCAGACCTCCCTGTCCGCCGTACACGACTTCTGGCAAGCCTGCGACATTCAGGCTCTGCCCTGTCTTGGGGTCGAGCAGCTTGAGCGCGCCAGCGCGCTCGGTCACCAACAGCTTCCCATCTGGCAAAAAGGCCATCGCCCAAGGCTGGGCAAAACGTGCAATCGCTTCTGACTCAAACGCCTGGGCAGCCGCATCGCTGGCACTGACTGACCCGACTTGGGCCGAACTGGCAAAACCAGTGGCATTGGCGCCCATTAAACAAACAGACACAACCGCAGAGCGTGACCAGGTTTTGGGCAATGCCATTTTCATAAAAAAAATTTAGTCATGGTAGAAAAGCGGCAACATGCGTGTTGCGGTTTTTTTGACTATAAAAGTGCGCAAGAGCCTGTCCATCATCGCCGCACAGTCGCACCTGTCACAAAAAAGAGGCCGTGCACATGCACCAACACAGCGGTGTGTAACAAAAACGTGGTGTCTATGATGGCGCAGTCCCGGACTGCGCCATCCATTTAAACCCGTCAACACAGCGGAAAACGCAGCACACGAACACTTGGCGCATACAATGGCAAATTCACTGTTTTGTATCTGTATGCACAAACAGCCATGGCCGTGCACCGGCGATGGGGTATTTTTCATGCACTGCATGCGTTGCAGCGCGCCTAATCACAACGCAAATAGCTGTCTAATCAATGGCCATTTGCAGTTGTTTTTCGCACGCCCGCCCCCATATGCGGTGCCTTACGCATACGATGAGACTTTTCTTGGAGCTTTGATTCAATGATTTCTACTGCCTTTGCCCAAACTGCCCCAGCTGCTGCTGAAGGTGGCGCCTCCATGCTGACTGGCATGTTGCCGCTGATTTTGATGTTCGTGGTCTTGTACTTCATCATGATCCGTCCTCAAATGAAGCGTCAAAAAGAACACCGCGCCATGATCGATGCTTTGGCCAAAGGCGACGAAGTCACCACATCCGGTGGTATCGTTGGCCGTGTGAGCAAAATCAGCGACCAATGGATCCACCTCGAAATCGCCAACGGTGTGGAAATTCAAGTGCAACGCTCTGCCGTAGGCCAAGTGCTGCCAAAAGGCACTTTCGATAAAAACGCTGCTTGATTATTCAAGTCTGTCCTGTGACAACATGCCCCATTGACTGTGTTGAAAGCATCGTCAGTCGCATGCTGGCACAGGATTTTTTGTTTTGAGATCCTGTCTCATCGGTCTCCCGCCTCCGACTTCAAGCGAACGATTCAGTAAAGAAACGATCATGAACCGCTATCCGGTATGGAAATACGCAATCATGGTGATTGCGTTGATTGTTGGGTTCCTCTATACGCTTCCCAATATTTACGGTGAAGACTACGCCGTACAAGTAGCTTCGCTGCGCACCGATGCCCCAATCGACAATGCCTTGCAAGCGCGTGTGATGAATGTGCTGCAAAGCCAGGGCATCACAGCCAAAAGCATTGAAATCGAGGATGGCTCCTTGCGTGTGCGCTTGACACAACAAGACGACCAGGCCAAAGCACGCGATGCGATTGCTGCTGTGCTGGTGCCCAATGAAGACAGCCCGGCCTACTCAGTCGCGCTGAACCTGCTCTCGCGCACACCAGCTTGGCTGCGTGCCATCAATGCCAAGCCAATGTACCTGGGCCTGGATTTGCGCGGCGGCGTGCACTTCACCTTGCAAGTGGACATGGAAGGCGCGCTGGTGCAACGCAGTGAAGCCATTCTGAGCGGCCTGCGCAGCAGCTTGCGTGAAAAAGACATCCGCGCCGGTCTTCGCCGCGACGGTCAAGCCATCGAAGTGAGTCTGCGCTCACCAGATGACGCCACCAAGATTCGCAATCTCGTCAGCGACACGTACCCAGACATGGTGCCAGCGACCACGCCTACCGGCCCTGACACACTGCGCTTTGTGTTCTCGCCTGAAGCCACGGCACGCGTGCAAGAGCAGGCTATCAAGCAAAACATTAGCACGCTGCACAACCGCATCAACGAATTGGGTGTGGCTGAACCTGTGATCCAACAAGCGGGCCCAAACCGCATTGTCGTGCAGTTGCCTGGCGTGCAGGATGTAGCCCAAGCCAAACGACTGATTGGCCGCACAGCCACCTTGCAAATTCGCCTGGTCGACGAGTCGTCTGAAGGCCGAGCCGCTGAGCGTGGCGCAGGCCCAGTGCCATTTGGCTCGGAAGTGTTTGAAGACGCCTCAGGCCAAAAAGTGGTGGTGCAACGCCCCGTCATCCTGACCGGAGAGAACCTGCTCAACGCCCAGCCCGGCTTTGATCAGCAACAAGGCAATATGGCCGTGGTGAATCTGGAGTTTGATGCGCCTGGTTCGCGTATTTTCCGTGACATCACACGTGCCAACGTCAACAAGCGCATGGCGATTGTGCTGTTTGAGCGTGGCCAGGGCATGGTCGTGACCGCGCCAGTGATTCGCCAAGAAATCAGCGGCGGACGCGTGCAGATTTCCGGCTCAATGACCGCGCGTGAAGCCACAGAAACCTCCGTGCTGCTGCGCTCGGGGGCCTTGGCTGCGCCTATGGAAATCATTGAGGAATACACGATTGGCCCAAGCCTGGGTAAAGAGAACATTGAGCGCGGACAAAACAGCGTGATCTGGGGCATGGTTCTGATCATGGTGTTCATGTGTGTGTACTACATGGTCTTTGGCGTGATTTCCTCGCTGGGGCTGCTGGTCAACGTCCTGCTGCTGCTAGCGGTACTGTCGATGCTGCAAGCAACTCTGACCCTGCCGGGTATTGCCGCACTGGCACTGGCGCTGGGCGTGGCGATTGACTCCAACGTGTTGATCAATGAACGGATTCGCGAAGAATTGCGCGCGGGAGCATCGCCCCAAGCGGCGATTCACGCCGGTTACGAGCGCGCCTGGGCCACTATTTTGGACTCCAACGTGACCACCTTGATTGCCGGCTTTGCTTTGCTGGCATTTGGCCACGGGCCAGTGCGCGCCTTTGCGGTCGTGCACTGTTTGGGCGTGCTAACCAGCATGTTCTCTGCGGTATTTTTCTCACGTGGTTTGACCAACCTCTGGTATGGCCGCCGTAAGCGTCTGAAATCGATTGCAATTGGACAGGTCTGGAAGCCTGCCGCCCCGTCTGCGACCAGCACTGCCATCGCCAATAGCGATCTGGCAAGCAGCGAGTCTGAGTCTGTTAGCAAAGCATAAAGAGCGCCATCATGGAATTTTTCAAAATCCAGAAGGACATTCCTTTCATGAAGCACGTGTTGGTCTTCAACATCGTGTCGATCGTGGTGTTTGTTCTGTCCGTCTTCTTCCTATTTACCAAAGGCCTGAACCTCTCGGTAGAGTTCACCGGCGGCACGGTCATCCAAGTCCAGTATGCGCAAGCGCCCAACCTTGAGAAAGTGCGCGGCACCATCTCTGCCATGGGCTACCGCGACGTGCAGGTGCAAAATATCGGCACAGCGCGAGATATCTTGATTCGCCTGCCAGTGCAAGAGGGCGCGACCTCTGACCAGCAAAGCGCACAAGTGCTCGCTGAGCTGCAGAAAGAAACACCCGATGTGCAATTGCTGCGCACCGAATTCGTCGGCCCCCAGGTTGGCGATGAGTTGACGCAGCAAGGCTTATTGGCGCTGGCCTTTGTGGCGCTGGGCATCACGATCTATCTGGCATTCCGCTTTGAATGGAAGTTCGGTGTGGCTGCGATTGTGGCCAACTTGCACGACGTGGTGATTATTTTGGGCTGCTTTGCGTTCTTCCAGTGGGAATTCTCCCTGGCCGTGCTGGCAGGCGTCTTGGCGGTGTTTGGCTACTCGGTCAACGAAGTGGTGGTGATTTTTGACCGCGTGCGCGAAATGTTCCGCAAGCAACGCAAAATGACCACCAGCCAAGTGCTCGACCACGCGATCACCAGTACCATGAGCCGCACAATCATCACCCATGCCTCGACTGAAGCCATGGTCTTGTGCATGCTGTTCTTTGGCGGCCCAAGCTTGCACTACTTTGCGCTGGCACTGACAATTGGTATCGTGTTTGGTGTGTACTCGTCGATCTTCGTTGGCTCAGGCCTGGTGCTGTGGATGGGCGTGAAGCGCGAAGACCTGGTCAAAGCACCCAAAGCATCGGTTGACCCCAATGATCCAAACGCAGGAGCGGTGGTGTAATTCATCAAACTGGCCTAGCAGATCAATCACATGGACCATTCACCTGCCAAAGACAATGACCCTGAAGTCCTGATCCGCTTGGCCAGGAAATGCTTTTTGCAAAGCCTGTGCAATAGCATTCCTGAGCTCGACCGCCTGCTGGTCAGGCGCTTTGAAGCTGGTGGGGATACCAGCTCCAAAGACAACAGCGTCGATGTCCGCCTGATCCCCGAATGGCTGCGCAGCTACATGCAACACCGCCGCAGCTGGGCACAAAACCTGCTGACCATTTGGCGCGCTGGCTTGGTCAGCAAACCAGACCATCCCCCACCCTCTGCGTTCGAAGAAACCAGCAGCCTGGCGCAGCTGAGCCTGATCAGCAACGATGCGATTGAAGGCATGATTGCCTCTTCGCGCCTGAATACGCGGGTGCTGGAGGTCATTGAGCCGCTGTTTACACAGCTGCGCAAGCGGCTGCTCAGCCTCGACCCCAAAGGCCTGGCCAACAAAGACTTATTGCAGCCCTTGGCAGTGGCCCAATCGCTCATGGACGCCTGGAGCGAAGCCAAACTCGACCAGCGTGCCTTTGTATGGGTCATGGACGGCGTCGCCAAAGAATGGGGTGAGCACATGCTCAAGGCCTACGAGGCCAGCAACGCTTTGCTGCAAGAAAAAGGCATTCAACCATATGCAAGGCCCACGCCATCGCCAACCTCTGCCTCGGCAGCATTGGCCAGCTCGCACCCAGGCCTGCCACACAGCGGCGCATTCGCCCCTTCGGCCGCTGCCACCATCGCCCAGCCCGCTGCGGTATTAGGCCCAGCAACGCACCTTGGCCCCCCCGCAACAGCCATCCATCAACCATTTCCTGGTGCCCTGCCGAATCCGCCAGAGTATTTGGCGCCCCAGTTTCTGGCGCCGCAAATGGTGATTCCTGGTGGCTACACGCCAAGCTCGGCCACGGCCTCGCTGCACACTTCTGTGCCAGGCCAAATACCAGTGTCAACAGCGCCAATGGCGCACATGGCGCACATGGCGCAGTTGCCACAATTGCCCCAGCCATCGATCCAGCAAATCCATGCACTGTGGGCGGACATCCGCCAACGCTTGGAACAGGTGGTCGGGCCTGGTCATAAACCCACGCCTGGCAATACCGTCACCGAGCTGGCACCGTCGGTAGAGCTGATGGATGCAATGCAGGCGCAAGTCCAAGCGGGGTATGTCCAAAAACTGGAAAAAGCGGCCAGCCACTCGGCCTTGATCAGAACCCCTGCTGAGGTCAGCGCGGAAGTCGCGCAACTGGCCAAAGCGCAGTCCGAATCGCTCAAGCAAGAAGCAGCTCGCCCCAATGAAAAGGCCATCATTGAGATGGTCGCCTTGATGTTCCAAAGCGTGATTGCAGAGGACCGTGTGCCCGCCTCAGTGCGGGTGCTGTTTGCGCGCCTGCAAGTGCCAGTGCTGCGCATCGCCCTGACCGACAACGCCTTCTTCAGCGACGAAGCGCACCCCGCGCGCCGCCTGATTGACCGCATGGGCAGTGCTGCAATGGGTTTTGATGGCGCCAACTTCCAAGGCAGCTCCTTGGAAATGGAGCTCAGCCGCATTGTCCAAATGATCGAGCAATACCCGGATACCGGCATCAAGGTGTTCCAGCTTGCACTCAATGAATTTGAAAAATTCCTGCAACAATTTTTAGCAGAAACACGCCAGGCGGGCAAAGCCATGTCGGTGGCGCAGCAAGTCGAAGAGAAAGAAACGCTGCTGGTGAAATTCACCATCGAGCTGCGCACCATGCTGCAGGACTTGCCAATCCAGGATGATATCCGCGCCTTCCTATTCAAAACATGGGCCGAAGTGCTGGCCGTCTCTGCCGTGCGTGCAGGCGCGCAAAGCCCGCAAACCCAGCGCCATAAACACACCGCCGCCTTGCTGATCTGGGCCCTGAGCGGCACCAGTGACGCTGTGCAGCGCAAACGCGTGGCCCAGGCTTTACCGGGGCTGCGGGCACGGCTGCGCGCGGGCATGGCGATGGTGGGTGTGACCGAGATAGCGCAAGAGGCGATTCAGACCCAGATTATTCAGTCGATCCAGAACACCTTTCTCACCCATACCGAGGGCTTGTCGATGGCCCGCCTGGAGCAAATCGCAGCACGCCTTAAAGGCCTGGAAAACCTGGTCTCCGAGGGCCAGGTCCAGGACATTGCGCTGAGCCCTGAAAACCTGGAGATGATGACCGGGCTGGAGTTGACAGGACTCGTGGTGATTGAAGAGCCAGTGAACACGGGTGTGAGTGATGCGGTTGTGGACTGGGCGAAAAACCGCGCAATTGGCGAGTGGTTTTACCTGGCCCCCAAGAATGCCAAAACCACCACGCAAACGAGCGAGCGTAAAGCCGGCCCGCGCGTGCAATATGCGTGGCATAGCGCGCAGCGCCACCTGCATCTGCTGTTGATGCCCGATGGCCGCAGCCTGCTGATGAAACTCAAAACCTTTGCCGTCTGCATTGAGCAAGGCCAGTTGATCCCGCTGGACCAAGAAGGCCTGATGCTGCGCGCCACCCGTGAAGCCTTGAACCAGTTTCAACCCAGCTCGGTGTATTTGATGACCGATATGCCCGAAGGCGAGATGGCCGAGTCACAGGCACACTTCACCCATGCGATGGCCTTCGAGCAACCCACCAAGCCCCGCACCACGAGCAGCCCATCAGCGCTGAGCAATTAAGTCCATGCCAGCGGCCACGTTGGCCAGCGGCAGACACAGCGCACAATGGGCAGCGCCGCAATGCGCTTTCTGGTGCCTTGCAGCTCCTTTGGGTGTTGGTGTTGGGGTTGAAACCCACAGGCACACTGCTGTGTTAAAAATCCTCGCCGGGCAGCCAGCCCGACTGCGATGTTTGCCGCGCATTACATCCTTTTGGGCTTCAACGCGGCTGCGTCAAGATTGTGAACAGGCTCTTAGCCCTCGCCACCGGATGCCCGACTGCGCAGCACACGGTGAGGATTGAGCAACTGCTGCGGATCCAATGCCTGTTTAATGCGCTGCATGAGCTCCAAGGCCACTGGCGATTTGTAATGCGGTAACTTGTCGCGCTTGAGCGCGCCTATGCCATGCTCAGCAGAAATCGAGCCACCATGCTGGTGCACCGCCTGGTAGACCACCTCCCCCACAGCATCTTCAAACTGCGCGACAAAAGCGGCCGCGTCGCTGCCCTCAGGCGCCTGGGTGTTGTAGTGCAAATTACCATCGCCCAAATGGCCAAAATTAACCAAACGAATACCGGGCACCAAGGCCTGCAATGCAGCATCGGTCTGCGCAACAAACGCGGGAATGCGCGAGACTGGCAGGGATACATCGTGCTTGACATTCACCCCTTCTGCCGCTTGCGCAAGCGTGATGCTTTCGCGGATATGCCATAAATCATGGGCTTGCTTGAGATTCTCGGCAATGATCGCGTCAACCACCAGCTCTTGCTCCATGGCCGCTTCGAGCAAACGCTCGAATGCTGCTCTGGCATGGCTTTCAGACTCACTGTCCGAAGCTTCAAGCAGCACACAAAAAGGCGTTTGCTGCCACATCGGCACACGCAAATGCGGGTAGTGTTTATCCACCAATTGCAGCGCTTGCTGGTTCATGACTTCAAAGCCCGTCAAGGCCGCGCCCAGCTGCGTATGCGCCAGCGCCAGCAGCGCATTGGCCGCTTCCAGACTGGCTACGGCGGTCCACGCAGTCAACTGCGCTGCAGGCTGCGGGAACATGCGCAGCGTCGCCGCGGTGATGATGCCCAAAGTGCCTTCGCTGCCAATGAACAGGTTGCGCAAGTCGTAGCCGGTGTTGTCTTTGCGCAGGCCGTGCAGACCCTCCCAGACCTGGCCATCGGCAGTGACCACCTCCAGCCCCAGACACAAATCGCGCGCATTGCCATAGCGCACAACCTGCGTGCCGCCAGCATTTGTTGCCAGATTGCCGCCAATCGTGCAACTGCCCTCAGCGCCCAGGCTCAAGGGGAATAAAAACCCCGCCTCATCCACCGTTTTCTGCAAGTTTTGCAGCACCACGCCGGCCTCGACTGTGATGGTCATATTGTGCGGATCAATCGCCCGCACCGCCGCCATGCGGCGCAAGCTCAGCACCACCTGCTCGCCGGTGGCTTGAGGGATCGAGCCTTCCACCAAACCGGTGTTGCCGCCTTGTGGCACGATCGCCACTTGTGCCTGCGCGCAGGCCTGGACGACCTCAGCGACTTGCTGCGTGCTGCCAGGGCGCACCACGCACAGCGCCTGGCCGTGCGTGCGCTGTCGCCAGTCAGTCACATAGTCTGCTGTGGCATCGCCCACCAGCACATTGTTATCGCCCACGATGCGCTGCAGCGCAGCAATCAATTGCGTTTGCATCTCAGTGTTTCTTGCCTGTTGTTGTCGTTTGTTTGCCCAAGCCGTTTACATTTTTTCTACGCCAGCGGCTTCAATCACCGCGTTCCAGCGCTTGTATTCGTCTTGCGTATAACGCTTGAATTCTGCAGGTGGCATTGCGCGGGGCTGGCCGCCCATTTCAGCGACTTTTTTCTGGAAATCCGGATCTTGCGCAGACTTGATCACAGCGGCACTGATGCGCTCGGTGATCTCAGCCGGTGTGCCTTTAGGTGCCAGCACGCCATTCCAGGTGCCCGTGACAAAGTTGTCATACCCGCTCTCAATCATCGTCGGCACATCGGGCAAAGCGGCCACGCGCTCTTCAGAGGCCACAGCCAGCGCCTTGAGCTTGCCCGAGGTCACAAACGGCATCGCCGGGGTGATGTTTTCAAAAATGAAATCGAGCTGAGCACCCATCAAATCGGACAGTGCTGGCGCGCTGCCGCGGTAAGGCACATGCAGCAAGCTCAGATCCGCTGTTGTGCCCAGCATTTCTGCCGACAAATGGATGGTTGAGCCTGCGCCTGGCGAGCCATAGCTCAGGCCTTCTGCTTGCTGTTTGGCAAATTCGACAAACTCGGCCACATTTTTGGCTGGCACGCGGCTTTCATTCACAACCAGAATATTGGGGATGTAAGCGACCAAACCCAGGTACTCGTAGTCATCGAGGTTTTTCTCGCTCAGACTTTTGTAGAGGCTTTGGTTAATCGCCTGTGTGCCAGCCGTGCCAAACAACAAGGTATAGCCATCTTTGGCTGCACTGGCAACGCGGCTGGCGCCGATCGAGCCATTGGCACCCGCCACGTTTTCCACCACCACTGGCTGGCCCAGTTCTTCGGACAGGGACTGGCCCAAAATACGCGCCATCAAATCGGTATTGCCGCCCGGAGCAAACGGCACAACCAGACGGATTGGGCGATTCGGGTAAGCATCGGCGGCGACAGCGGACATGGGCGCAATGCAGGCGGCAACGCCCAGCGCCAGCATCGATTGAAGGAAATTTTTTCTAGTGAGGCGGGTGTTGGACATGCTTGTCTCCTTGTTGGTGTGTGCGCGAAAAAAATGACAAAAAATCAGACTGCAGCCGCAGCGCCCAGTGCCACAGCGGCGTGCAGCGCCGCTTGCACCTGGTCTTGCGAGCGCTGCTGGGCTTGGGCATACAGAGCCAGCTCATCCAAGGCGGCAGCGCCAAGGTCGTGCTCAAACGCCTGTCTGGCCGCATGCGCCTGGTATTGGCGCTGCTCTTGGCCGCCCAGATTCGACTGGAAAATCCCAGCAGCACTGACCGGCAAAAAGTCTTCATAAGTAATCGGCTCGGCCGCCACCCAAGCGGCAGCCACCAACGCGTCCATTCCGGCGGCAGGGTCTTGCAACAAAGCCAAGGCACGCTGGGCCTGCTGCGCGCCAGCCTCGGTCAGGCTGTAGCGGTAATACGCCAAGCCTTGCTCACGCATCTGCACATGGCTGTCAGGAAACTGCTCAAAAGCCTGGGCCAAGCGGGTTACATAATCGGGCGCGGCGCTGCCCGCATTGCCCATGCTGCGCACTTGTGCCAACAAATCGTCGTACAGCGCGCGGCCTTTGGCTGTCAGCGCAACGCCACGTTGCTCAATTTCGCCAAAACGCGCGGTGTGCGAGCCAGTGTGGTCGCTAAAGCGCACGGTCTCTTCCAGCGCCTTGAAGCTGGTTTGCCGCAGCAAAATGGGGCAGGTACGGCGCGGTGGGCCTTCAACCACATCCTTGGCGTTGATGCCACGTGCAGGCATCAAGGCTTGAATCGCATCGATATCCAGCGTGCGCGGTGTCAAGTGGTTGATGTGCGGGCCTTTGAAACACACCACATCGGCCAGCAGACGGTGCGACTGCTGCAGGCTCTCGTATGTGGCCAAATCCACGGTGGCATCGCTGTGCCAACGGAATGTCTCCAGGGCAGCAGCCACAAACGCATTGGCCTGGTCATCGCTCAAACCGCCTGCGGTTTCGTGCAGGTCGATCAAGTGCAATGCCTCTGGCGTGAAGATCTGGCGCTTGGCCACGATATCCGCTGCTTTGGCGCGCAGGTCGGCATCGGCAATCAACTCCAGGCGCAGCAAGGAGGTAAAGACCCGAAACGGGTTATTGCGCAAGGCCTCATCGGCCACTGGCCGAAACGCCGTCGCATGCACAGGCACACCGGCGACCGACAAATCATAATAACCAACCGCTTGCATGCCCATCACGGCAAACAAACGCCGCATGGTGCTGAGCTCATAGGCCGTGCCCAAACGGATCGCACCGTGGCGCTCCAAGTTCAAACGCTCTAAGTCGCCTGCGCGTGCCAGCTCCTGCTGCACCGCTGGCTGGCTTTGCAATACGTCGGCATTGACCTCGGCGACCAGGTCCAGCAATGTGCCGTACTGCGGCACTTCATCGCGGTACATGTCCGACATCGCACGCGAGAACCGCGTGCGAATTTCGTCGGCCGAAACAAAAGGCGTAAGACTGCTGGTGGCTTGGGTGTCTGCCATAGTGGAGCGTGGGTGTGTAAGAGCTGGTGCCCCATGTCCGCAGCTGCGTGGATGATGGTGCACCGGCTCTAAGAGTAATAAAAGCGCAGATACTAGGAGTGCTGCAGGCCACTAGCAAACAATGATTTCCACTGCATGTATTCCCAAATGGAATAGATCCGTACAAACCCTAGGAAAAACGCGCGCAAAACCCTGCCATGGTCTAGGCGCGGCTTCAGGGCAGTAGGGCCGCCGATGCTGCACAATGCGGCACGCCCAAACCCAGCGTTCACACAAGTTTTACTGCCGCACAGAAAACGATGCAATACCTATCGCAATGGACCTTGCTGGAGCCGCTTTACTTGCTGATGGACGACCCTTTTGGTGCGCTGGATGCGTAGAACGCCTGACCTGTGCGACTGATTTAAGCGGCCCGCACCCGCGCAGCTGGCATGCGCCACGCACGCCAAAGCAACAGCGGTGCATCCCCTTTGGCAATGGTTGGGCGCTGCACATAGCATTGATAGCCGCCTTGCTCCATTTTTTCAAGCACGCGCAAACCGGCCTGGATAATCACCCGAATCTCCCAGCCAGCGCGGCCTGTGAGGCGCTGCGCCAGCGGCATGCCCTGCTGCATGCACTCTTTGGCCCAGCCGACCAAATGGCGCATCAACTCGGTCAAGGCTTGGTTTTGCTTGCCCAGCGCAATCGCTTGCTGCTGCAGCGGCCTGGAGACCGCAAACGCGCTGGCATCGCGCTCGGGCACATACCAGCGCCCGCGTGGGATGTCGTGCTGCAGGTCTTGCCAGAAATTGATCAACTGCAAAGCAGTGCAGACCGCATCGCTTTGTTGTAGCGCCATCTCGTCATGGACGCCATGCAAATGCAGCAGCAGGCGACCGACCGGATTGGCCGAACGCTCACAATACTCCAGCAACTCGGTCTGGTCCTGGTAGCCTTGGCCGGTCGCGGTTTTTTTCACATCTTGCTCAAACGCACTCAGCAACGCGTCCAGTAACGACACTGGCAGGCCAAACACCTGGACATTCTGGTGCAAGCTTGTGAAGATGGTGGCCCATTGGGCTGGTGGCTCAGCCTCTTGCCACAGGCACAAACGGTACTCGCGCAGCAAGCGCAGGCGCTCACCCACCGGCAGATCGCCTTCATCGGCAATGTCATCGGCGGTGCGGGCGTAGTGGTAGATCGCTGCGATTGGCGCGCGCAAATGCGCAGGGCACAACCACGTGGCGACAGGAAAATTTTCGTAGTGCCCAATGGGCTGGTGAGCAGCAGTGAC
Organism: Lampropedia aestuarii; assembly: GCF_004803635.1. Classification (GTDB taxonomy): domain Bacteria; phylum Pseudomonadota; class Gammaproteobacteria; order Burkholderiales; family Burkholderiaceae_C; genus Lampropedia; species Lampropedia aestuarii. The sequence goes on from NZ_SSWX01000025.1 coordinate 24,142, forward strand.
TGAAGGCATGGCTCGTATTAGAACCTGAATCGCGCCTGCTGCAAATTAGCCAAGTGCGGCAATGAGCGCTTGGCCTGCATCAAACTGGCACGATTGCGACGTACTGTCTCCCAAATCACCCGGAAATCGGCCAAAATCTCTCTGAACTTGTCCAAACGCACCAGCAATGGCCGCCTTGAGACATCTTTGTATCTGGCCTGCTTGGTGCCTCTGTGCTGAGTGCCTTTGACTGAATGTGCTTTTGCGATGCCCTACTCACCTTCTTTTTATGTGTATCGGCTCTTCGTGGCGATCTGCTCTGCGATCTTGCTGGGCAGCGTGCTGAGCGCCTGCTCCAAACCAGAGACACCACCACCACCGGTACGTGCCGTCAAACTGGCCACCGTCGGCACCAGCGGCCAGCAAAGCGCGATCCAGTACGCTGGCACTGTCACCGCACGCAGCGAAGCGGCCGTGGGCTTTCGGGTCGCTGGCAAGTTGCTCAGCCGTCCCGTTGAGCAAGGCCAGTCGGTGCGCCAAGGGCAGTTGCTGGCCCAACTGGACCCGACTGACTACCAGCTCTCAACGGCGGCCGCACAAGCCCAGCTCAATGCCGCGATTACCGAGCGTGATCTGCAACAAGCCGATTTAAAGCGTTTTGAAGAATTGCGTGCGCAAAACTTCATCAGCGCCGCCGAACTCGACCGCCGCACCGCCAGCCTCAAAGCCGCGCAATCGCAAGTCGCCCAGGCCCAGGCCCAGCTCAAGGCCCAGGGCAACCAAACCCAGTACACACAATTGGTGGCTGACGGCGATGCCATCGTGATTGCGACCCTGGCCGAACCAGGCCAGGTCGTCGCGTCTGGCACACCGGTACTGCGCCTGGCCATGGATGGCGCGCGCGATGTCAGCTTTGCGGTACCTGAGCAGCGCCTGGCGCAAGTCAAAGTGGGCCAGGAAGTCACGGTGCGGACCTGGGGCGACAACCAGACACCACGGGCGGCGCGGGTGCGAGAGATCGCCGCCAGCGCCGATCCGGCAACCCGCACCTATGCGGTCAAGGTAGAGCTGCTCGATGAGCCACAGCCGCCACTGGGCGCGACGATCACCGTCGATTGGCCGATTGCCCACAGCGCGCCTGACAGCATCCGCCTGCCAAGCACGGCCATCTGGCGCAACAATGCGGGTCAAAGCGCCGTCTGGGTATTTGATGGCAAGACCCACACCGTGCAAGCGCGCCCGGTTGAGATCGAGCGCGCCGATGGCAATGATTGGGTGCTCAAAAGCGGTTTGCAAGCCGGTGAGCAAATCGTCGTCACTGGCGTGCATGTGTTGCAAGCTGGCGAGAAAGTCACCGTCTTCAAAGGCGATGCACCCGATGTGCCCAGCATCGCCTCGTCCACAACGCCTGCGGCTGGAGCCACACCATGAGCACCAGTCCTCCCGTCTCGCGCCACAACCTCTCCAAATGGGCCTTGGACCACCCGGCCCTGACCCGCTACTTATTGATTGTGCTGCTGGTGCTGGGTTGCTTGGCCTACTTCCAGCTCGGCCAGGATGAGGACCCGCCCTTCACCTTCCGGGCGATGGTGATCCAAACCCAGTGGCCTGGCGCGACCGCCGAGCAAGTGGCAGAGCAGGTCACCAGCCGCATCGAGCGCACCTTGCAAGAGGTGCCCTACGCCGACAAGATTGACAGCTACTCCAAACCCGGCGTCTCGCAGATCATCTTCCAGTTGGCCGAGAACAGCCCGCCCAATGAGGTGCCGCAGCTGTGGTACACAGTGCGCAAGAAAATTGGCGACATGGCCTACCAGCTGCCGCAAGGCGTGCAGGGGCCGTTTTTCATTGACGATTTTGGCGATGTCTATGGCGTGATTTACGCGCTGTCTGGTGAAGGCTACACCTTTGCCGAACTGAAAGTGCAGGCCGACAACATTCGCCAGCAACTGCTGCGCGTGCCCGATGTGGCCAAAGTCGAGCTGTTTGGCGAGCAGGAGGAGCGCATTTACATTGAAGCGCCCCAGCAGCGTCTGTCGCAGCTGGGCCTGAACATCCCCGAAGTGCTGAACCAACTGGGCCAGCAAAATGCCGTGACACCAGCGGGTAGTGTGCACAGCGTGGGCGAGCAGGTGCGCATTCGCGTCCAAGGCCAGTTCGATGCGCTGGAAGACCTGCGCGCAATGCCCATTCGCGCCGCTTCCGGCCAGCAATTGCGTCTGGGCGATATTGCCGAGGTTTGGCGCGGCTACGAAGACCCGGCCTCAGTCAAAGTGCGCTTTCAGGGCCAGCCGGTGATTGCGCTGGGCATCTCGATGGCCAAGGGTGGTGATATTGTCAAGCTGGGCAAATCGCTGCACCAGTTGGCCGACGCGATTGACCGCCAACTGCCAGCAGGTATGCAGTTGCAAAACGTGCAAGACCAGCCCAAAGCCGTCACCACCGCAGTGGATGAATTCGTCATGGTCTTGATGGAGGCCGTGGCGATTGTGCTGGTGGTGAGTTTTCTCAGCCTGGGCCTGCACAAGCGCCCCGGCCAGCACCCCATCTGGCGGCGCTATACGCTGGACATGCGGCCCGGCCTGGTCGTGGCGATCACGATTCCGATGGTGCTGGCTTTGACGTTTTTGGCCATGCTGTACTGGGGCATTGGCCTGCACAAAATCTCGCTGGGCTCCTTGATCATTGCGCTGGGCCTGCTGGTCGATGATGCGATCATTGCTGTCGAGATGATGGTGCGCAAAATGGAAGAAGGCTACAGCAAGTTCCGCTCAGCGCTGTTTGCCTACGACATCACAGCCAAGCCGATGCTGACCGGCACCCTGATCACTGCAGCGGGCTTTTTACCCATTGGTATTGCCAAGTCGACGACCGGCGAATACACCTTTGCCATTTTTGGCGTCACCGTCGTGGCGTTGCTGCTGTCGTGGCTGGTATCGGTGTATTTTGTGCCGTATTTGGGCGTGTGGCTGCTCAAGCCACCAGCGAATGTGCCGCCCCGTGACGATGACGAATACGCCAACCATCCAGCCAATGGCCCAGTGGCTGCGCAACACGCCGCCCATACCGCCCATGCGGATGCGCCAGCCAACCATGGGCACGATGTCTACAACACGCCTTTCTACCAACGATTCCGTGCCATGGTCGACTGGTGTCTGGTACACCGCTGGACCACCATCATTGCGACGCTGCTGCTCTTTGCCGCAGGCCTGTTTGGCATGAGCAAGGTGCAACAACAATTCTTCCCCGACTCAGCCCGACCTGAAATCATGCTGGACATCTGGTTGCCTGAGGGTGCTTCATTCGTGGGCATTGAGGCGATTGCCAACCGTGCAGAAGCGCAACTGCTGCAAATGGAGGGCGTGGACAACGTCGCCACTTGGATTGGCTCGGGCGTGCCGCGCTTTTACCTGCCACTGGACCAGATCTTTCCGCAGTCCAACGTCGCGCAATTCATTGTCATGCCTGGCTCGCTCAAAGAGCGCGATGTGCTGCTCAAGCAGCTGCCGCAGTACATGGCCGAGCACTTCCCCGAAGTCAGAGCGCGTATCAAGCTCTTGCCAATGGGCCCCCCCGTGCCCTACCCGGTGCAATTCAAAGTGATTGGCCCGGAGCCCGACAAACTCAGAGCCTACGCAGACGAGATCAAAGCGGCGATGATTGACAACGCCTCGATGCGTGGCGTGAATGACAGCTGGAACGAACGGATCAAAACCTGGCGCCTGAACATCGACCAGGACAAGGCTTTGGCGCTGGGCGTGAACAGCCAATCGATTGCGCGTGGCACGCAAGTGATTCTGGAGGGCGAGACCATCGGCCAGTACCGCGAGGATGACAAGCTGATCAGCATCGTGCTGCGCCCACCGCTGGACGAGCGCGAATCACTGTCGGCGCTGAGCAATGCCTACATCAGCACCAACACTGGCGGCGCGATTCCGCTGTCGCAAATTGCCGAGCCTGAGCTGGCCTGGGAATGGGGCGTGCTGTGGCGCAGTGGCAAGGAATACGCCATCACCGTGCAAGGCGATGTGATCGCCGGCATGCAGGGCGCCACCGTGACCAACGCCTTGCTGCCGCAGCTGCGCGATATCGAAGCCAGCTGGCACGCCAAAGGCGACCGGGACTACCGCATTGAAGTGGCCGGCGCGATTGCCGAAAGCTCCAAAGGCTCGGCCTCGATTGCTGCGGGTGTGCCGCTGATGCTGTTCATTGTGTTCACTTTGCTGGTGATTCAAATGCACAGCTTCTCCCGCGCCATGTTGGTGTTCCTGACCGGCCCACTGGGCATCGCCGGCATTGCCGCAGCCTTGCTGATCACCGGCAAGCCGTTTGGCTTTGTTGCCCTGCTGGGCGTGATTGCGCTGATGGGCATGATCCAGCGCAATGCAGTGATTCTGATCGACCAAATTGAGCTCGAACGCGCTGAAGGCATTGCGCCCTGGCAAGCCATTTTGGATGCGGCCATGCACCGGCTGCGCCCGATTGTGCTGACGGCTGCAGCAGCGGTGCTGGCGATGATTCCGCTCTCACGCAGCGTGTTCTGGGGCCCAATGGCTGTGGCGATCATGGGCGGCTTGATCATCGCCACGATTCTGACCTTGCTGGCCTTGCCTGCGATGTATGCCGCCTGGTTCAGAATTCACCGCGACACGCCAGCTGCGCCTGCTGCTGCACTGCCACGTTGACAGCCACACACTAAGAACGTGTTTACGATCTAAAGTGTGCCCCATTGACCGTACTGGCAGTGGGGCGACACGCACCTCTTGGTTTGGGCCTTGTTGCCCAAACCAGCTAGTGGCACAGCCGCAAAACGGCGCTGCGCAGCGTGAGGAACATCGGGTTTTACCAGCAACCGGTGCACAATGCAGACCATCTTTGCCGCTTGTGTAGCACCCTGCCAAGCCAAATTGACCATCCAAAACCTCGCAGCGATGTGCTGCCGTCCAGGATTGCTACTGTGGAAATCATCTCTCTGCTTATCGACTTCATCCTCCATGTAGACCAGTATTTGGAAATGTTTGTCGTCAACTACGGCGCTTGGGTCTATCTGATCCTGTTTTTGATCGTGTTTGTCGAAACCGGCGTCGTCGTCATGCCATTTTTGCCTGGTGACTCGCTGCTGTTCATTGTCGGCGCGCTGTGTGGCGCAGGCCTGATGCATTACTCGGTGGCCGTGCCCGTGCTGCTGGTGGCGGCCATTGCCGGCGACCAATGCAACTTCTACATTGGCCACCGCATTGGCCCCAAGGTCTTCCAATGGGAGAATTCGCGCTGGTTCAACCGCAAGGCTTTCGAGCGCAGCCATGCGTTCTACCAGCGCTATGGCGGCATCACCATTGTGCTGGCGCGCTTTATGCCGTTCATGCGCACCTTTGCGCCTTTTGTGGCCGGCGTCTCGCGCATGCACCGCCCCACCTTCACGTTCTACAACGTGCTGGGCGCTTTTTTATGGGTTGTGGGCATTTGCACCGCTGGCTATTTCTTTGGCAACCTGCCCTGGGTCAAAAACAACCTGGAAAAAATCATCTGGGCCTTGATTTTGATTCCAGGCCTGCTGGCAATTTTCGGTGCCTGGCGCGCTGGCAAGCAGTCCGAGACAGCCTTGCCCGAGCAAGAAAAAACACCTGCCCAGCCATAAACTGCAGCCCCCACAAGGGGCTTTGTGTATGCTTTGTGCTTGGCAAAATGGCCGCAAACCAGCAGTGGCACAGGCCTTGTGCCAGCTTTTGCATGCCTAAACACTGCTCTTTATCGTGATTTTGCATTTTAAATGGGCAAGAAATGCGGCGCAGAGTCGAAATATCTGTAGAATCTGCCGGTTTTACTGAGTCATAATTTGCCGCTCATAGAATCCCAAGAAGATCTGAGCGGCGCTGAAACTACCTTCAGCACCATGATTGAGCGAAATTCAGTGCGCGGGTGGCGAAATTGGTAGACGCACCAGGTTTAGGTCCTGACGCCAGCAATGGTGTGGGGGTTCGAGTCCCCCCCCGCGCACCACCTTTTTAAACAAGTTGCACTCGCACTAACAGCGGGTGCACTGACGAATTTTGAGTGTGTGGTGGTTTGGCCAGCGGCCATTGCCAAGGCAATGGCGCACCCAAACCTTCACCCTTTAGCCCTATAGGATAGATCTCATGGCAGTGAATGTTGAAGTACTGGAAAAACTCGAGCGCAAAATTACGCTGAATGTGCCTGTCAACGCCATTCAGGGTGAAGTTGAAACACGCCTCAAGCGTCTGGCCCGCACGGTCAAAATGGACGGTTTCCGTCCAGGCAAAGTGCCGATGTCGGTCGTCGCCCAGCGTTACGGCAACTCCGTTCAGTACGAAGTGCTGAATGACAAAGTCAGCGCCGCATTCAACGAAGCTGCCAACGAAGCCCAATTGCGCGTAGCTGGCCAGCCCCGCATCAGCGAGAAAGAAAGCTCGACCGAAGGCTTTGTCGATTTTGAAGCCATCTTCGAAGTATTCCCAGAAGTCAAGATCGCCGATTTGAGCGACCTGGAAATCGAACGCGTCAACGTCGAAGTGGACGATGCCGCGATTGACCGCACCGTCGACATCCTGCGCAAACAACGTCGCACCTTTGCCCAACGCGGCAAAGAAGACGCTGTGCAAGACGGCGACCGCGTGACTGTGGACTTCGAAGGCAAGATCGACGGCGACGCCTTTGCTGGCGGCAAGGCCGAAGGTTTTGCATTCCTGGTTGGCGAAGGCCAAATGCTCAAAGAGTTTGAAGATGCGGTGCGCGGCATGAAAGTGGGCGAGAGCAAAACTTTCCCATTGGCATTCCCAGCTGACTACCACGGCGCTGAAGTTGCAGGCAAAACCGCCGACTTCCTGGTCACTGTGAACAAAGTCGAAGCGGCCAACCTGCCAGAGGTGACTGACGAGCTGGCCAAGTCTTTGGGCGTGGAAGCAGGCACTGTCGAAGGTCTGCGTGCAGACATTCGCAAAAACCTCGAGCGCGAAGTGAAGTTCCGCGTGCAGGCACGCAACAAACAAGCCGTACTGGACGCATTGCTGACCAAGGCCGAGCTGGATCTGCCAAACGCCAGCATCCAAAACGAAATCGCACGTCTGGAGCAAGGTGCTCGTGAAGAGCTGCGCCAACGCGGCATCAAGGATGTGGACCAGTCCCCTATCCCTGCTGAAATCTTCCGCCCACAAGCTGAGCGCCGCGTGCGTTTGGGCCTGGTGGTCGCTGAGCTGGTGCGTGCAAACGAACTGCAAGCCAAACCAGAGCAACTGCGCGCCCACATCGAAGAGCTGGCCGCCAGCTACGAGAAGCCAGAAGAAGTCGTGCAGTGGTACTACAGCGACCGCAACCGCCTGGCCGATGCCGAGGCCGTTGTGATCGAAAACAACGTGACCGACTTTGTGCTGCAACAAGCCAAAGCACTGGACAAAACCATTGGCTTTGAAGAGCTGATGAACCCACAAGCGGCGCAAACTGCAGAAGCTTAAAAAGCGTCTAACGACCAGGGCTGGCGCGAGGTGACTTGCTGCTGCCCTAGCCACATTCAAGGGCTTGTGTTTTTGACACAAGCCCTTATTTATTGGTGACGCGCATCCACTGGGCGCTGCGATGGATTGACCTGATGCCATAAACAATGTGTGCAAGCCAGCAATCACGATGGCAGTGTTTCATGTACCATGCCCTCAGTTAGGCCTCAACCCGCTCACACGGCGTGTGCGAGCCGCAGAGTCATTCCACTTACAGGAGATTGCAAAGTGCATTTGCTGGAAACCCAAAATCTGGGCTTGATCCCTACCGTCATTGAACAATCAGGCCGTGGTGAGCGCGCCTATGATATTTATTCGCGCCTGCTCAAAGAGCGCGTGGTCTTTTTGGTCGGCGAAGTCAATGACCAAACTGCCAACCTGGTCGTGGCCCAGTTGCTGTTCCTCGAGAGTGAAAATCCAGACAAGGACATCTCGCTCTACATCAACTCACCTGGCGGCAGCGTCACCGCAGGCATGTCGATTTTTGACACCATGCAGTTCATCAAGCCCGATGTCTCGACCATGTGCTTGGGCTTTGCCGCCAGCATGGGCGCGTTCTTGTTGGCAGCCGGTGCCAAAGGCAAGCGTTTCTCGCTGCCGAACTCGAAAATCATGATCCACCAGGTACTGGGTGGTGCACGCGGCCAGGCAACCGACATCGAAATCCATGCCCGTGACATCTTGCGCACCAAGGACCAAATGAACCGCATTTTGGCCGAGCGCACGGGCCAGCCACTGGAGAAAGTCGTGCACGACACCGAGCGCGATTACTTCATGACCGCTGGCGAAGCCAAGGATTACGGCTTGGTCGACTCGGTGGTGGAAAAACGCAGCTAAGCCACTACAGCCATAGAACAAGGCCGCCCTGTGCGGCCTGTTCTATGGCCTTATGCCTAGTTGCTTCGCGGTGTGTGATGGATCGCTGCCCGCACTGTGAGTGCCTGCGCCACACTTTCAGAAAACTGTGCCTGAAGCCAAAAAGAAGGCACAATAGCCGCCATGAGTATTGATCAGCACGTCATTCGCATCGCCGCAGAGGTCATGGGCATAGCCCCTAGTGAGCTGCAGCTCGATGCCCCTCTGCAAGACTGGGGCCATAAGTCCACCATCAATGATGAGACCTGCATGGCCTTGAATATCAATATCAGCACCCAATCGGCCAGCCAATGCCGCAGCATTGCCGAATACCTCGCGCTGGTAAAAAACATGTACTGAACGCGGCAAGCACAGACTCACAAGCGCCAGCCCACCCAGCAGGCAACCTCAGGTACACAGTCCCATCCAATCAGGCCAATACCTGCTGGCTTTGCCAACTGCCAGGCCCATTGCAGCCAAGGCACAACCGCCGCATGTCGCTGCACTGCCAATCAATTCCGACAGCGACTGCAGCTGGCGCCGCTGCTTCATGGCTTTAATTGTTATTATTTCGTCACTTATAGGCTTATGATGCCGATATGAGTACGTGCGTGCACGCGCCAATTTGCAGCGGCATGGCCCTGCCTTAAAGGCGCTTAGAGCCTATGCACCATCTCCACGCAGCACATTGGAGCACAGCAAAGCGCATTGCGGCATTGCCCGTTGTGCTCATACAGGCGTATGGGCAGCAACAGCCGCCTTGCACTGCCTCTTTTTGTGCCTTGCGCAACTGCGTGAAGATTGTGAGCAGGCCCTTTAGCAACTTGCGCGTTACGCAGCGAAACTTCATAGAAAACATGCAGCTCGAGTGAAGCAGGTGTGCGAGCACCAGCTCCACGTTTGCTTGTTCGTGTGTGACCCTTCCTGATTCAAGCCTTCTGTGCCAAACCGACACGCCCAGCCATCAAGCTTTCAAGCGTTGCAATCGATTCACGAGACGCTCAAAGCCGCCGATGCGGACCTGCAACAACTCGATGTGATGCTCAGCCACCACAGCGAGCGTTTGCTTGCGGCCTTTGAAGGCGCGATGGAGACGGTCGATGAAGCCAAGCATGCACCCACGGCCAATCTGACCTTGACGATCGAGTCGATTCAACAGCTTCGTCAACAACTTGCGCAAGCGGTGCTGCATCTACAGTTTCAAGACATATCCTCGCAAATGCTCAGCCATTGCCAAGTACGATTGCAGGCCTGTCAAACACTGCTTGAGCAAGTGCAAACCCAGCCATCGCAGCTTGCTGAAGCCATGACCATCCCTCCTCTCCAAGGCCCAGTCACACAAGCGAGCTTAGATGCAGGCACGATCGAGCTGTTCGACACCCTTGCCCACCCCTCTATTTCAGGAGACCACCCATGAGTGCTGAGCCTATCCAAATTCTGGCAGTCGACGACTCGCCTTCCATGCGAAAAATGGTCGCCTTCACACTGCAAGAGGCTGGCTTTCACGTGATTGAGGCCGTGGATGGCGAAGACGCCCTGGAGAAGGCCCAACAACACCAAGGCATCTCGGTGGTGTTGGCTGACCAGAATATGCCTCGCCTGGATGGTTTGGGCCTGACACGCAAACTGCGCTGTCTGGACAATTTCCGCACAACCCCGATTTTGATTCTGACCACCGAGTCCAGCGACGCAATGAAGCAAGCTGGCCGCGCAGCTGGTGCGACTGGCTGGCTGGTCAAGCCGTTTGATCCAGCCAAATTGGTCGATGTGATTCGCCGTGTGGCCACGCCTGCGGCGCCTTCAGCGGCCTGATAACGGCCTCGCGTATGCCCGATCGCTCACCACCGCCAGATTTTTCGCCTCCGCAAATTGACTTGCGGCAGTTCTACCAGCTGTTCTTTGAAGAAACGCAGGAAAATCTGGACCAGCTCGAGCGCATGCTGCTGGACAGCACGTGGCAGCAGGCGACAGACGAAGACTTCCATGCGCTGTTTCGCTGCGCGCATTCGATCAAAGGCAGTGCAGCCACCTTTGGCTTTGATGCGGTTGCCCAGCTCGCGCACCACATGGAATCACTGCTGGATCTCTGGCGCAAGCGGCTGGTCGTGCCAAACACCGAAGCCATTAACCACATGCTGGCAGCAGCCGATGTGATTCGCGGCATGGTGCAAGCGCACGCGCAGCAGCAGCCAATCAACGCTGCGCTGCAAGCGCAAATCGCCCCCGTCACGGCCGCACTGGAGGGCCATTACGCAGCCCATGAACAGGCAGCGGCGCCTGCCACCGCAGCCGGAGCTGCAGCGCCCGCTACGGCGCCATTGTCGTTGCCGCCAGCCGTAGCTCCTGCGGTTATAGATACGCACAACACCCTAACCAGCGCGGTACCCGCCGTATATGAAGAAGACGAATTTGGCTTTTTCAGTGATGCGCCTGGTGCGCCCGCAGACTTAGAGACTAATCCTGCACCAACAGCGCCAGCAGGCGCTTTCACCACCGTCGAATCCAGCGAAGCGAGCCAAGCTCCTACACTCGTCACACCGCCAGCCAACCAGCAAGACACGCCAAGCACCGCCAGCCTGCTCAATCCAACAGACGCGGCCATGCAAAGCGTGCGCGTGCCGGTCGAGCGGGTCGACGAAATGGTCAATTTGTTGGGCGAGCTGGTGGTGTCACAAACGGCTTTGCAGCAAAGCATTCTGCGCCTTGAAAAAAGCCAGCGCGATGCGCTGCAAATCCAACTCGACGAGCAACAGACGCTGATTCGCAAGATGCGTGACACCGTCATGCACATCCGCATGGTGCCTGCCTCGCAATTGTTCAAACGCTTTCCGCGCCTCATCCATGACCTGTCACAGCGGCTGGGCAAGCAAGTGCAATTGCGCACCGAGGGTGACGCTACTGAACTCGACAAAGGCATCATCGAGCGCATCAGCGACCCTTTGACCCATTTGCTGCGCAATTGCATGGACCATGGCTTTGAGACGCCACAAGAGCGTGTGCAAAACAACAAGCCTGCCGAAGGCAGCTTGTGGGTGCGTGCGCAAACCCACGGCAGCCAGGTAGCTTTGCAAGTGCAGGACGATGGCCGCGGCTTGTCACGCGACAAACTGCTGGCGATTGCCGCCAGCAAGGGCATTGAGATGCCTGCCAATGCGCCCGATAGCCAAGTCTGGCAGCTGGCATTTTTACCAGGCGTCAGCACGTCACCAGCGGTCTCCGACGTCTCTGGCCGTGGGGTCGGCATGGATGTGGTCAAACGCAATATTGAAAGCCTTGGCGGGCGGGTGGAGATCGAATCAGCGGCCCAACAGGGCACCACCATCACGCTATGGCTGCCCTTGACCTTGGCCATCACCGATGGCCTGCTGATCCAGTCCGGCGCCGAGCAATACATTGTGCCGCTGGCCTCGGTGCTGGAGTCGATGCCAGCCAAACCACTGCGCATGGAGACACTGGGCAATCGCGCCCGCGTAGTGCAATTGCACGACAATTACTACCCGGTGCTTGCCTTGGATGCCTTGATGGGCATTGCCCGACCCACGCCACCTGCGCCGGATGACACACACAACACCACCTTGCTGCTGCTACAAGCAGGCTCGCACCGGGTCGGTTTGCTGGTCGACACGTTGATTGGACAGCAGCAAGTGGTCATCAAAAGTGTCGAGACACACTACCGAAAAATCCCCTACATCTCAGCGGCCACGGTGTTGGGCGACGGCCAGGTAGCCTTGATCCTGGACGCGCCCGAGCTAGCGGCGATGGGCCAACGCACTGACTGGAAGGGATCCGAAAATAGCGCCAACGCAGCCGTGCATGGCGCTGGCGCAAGGAGTGAGAGCGTATGAGACTGACCCCCTCTTTCAAAGTGGCACACGCCACCCAAGAGCCCAGCACCACTTATTTGAGCTTTATTCTGGCTCAGGAGGCTTACGGCGTCGATGTGGCTTATGTGCGTGAAATCCGCCACTACCAGAGCCCAACACGCATCGCCAATACGCCTGACTTCGTCAAAGGCGTGATGCACCTGCATGGCGCCATCGTGCCGGTGATGGACCTGCGCATCCGCTTCCAGTGCGCGCAAGCTGACTACGGTCCGTTTACCGTGATGGTCGTATTGCAGCTCGATGAGCGCATGGTCGCCCTGGTGGTCGACGGTGTGGCGGAAGTCGCTGAAATTGCTGCCAGCGCCATCCAGCCCGTGCCAGACATGCAAAGCGTGATTCATAGCAGCAGCTTCACCGGCCTCGTGCAACAAAACCAACAGCTGCTGATTTTGCTGGATGCCGAGCGACTCATCGCAGAAGTGGACGATTACTTGCAGCAACAAGAGGCGGCCACAACACGCAACGAGAATGCATGAAACGCCCCTGAATTGTCCGTTTCTCAGCCCAGCCACGCACTGCCTTAGCGCCAACGCACCCACTCCAGCTCCGCCCATAGACCGTGTCTGCTAGCCCAAACCCACCGCCTGTGCCAACCACTCCTTTGCCCTCAGCTCAGCATGCGATGACCAGCCGCTCAAACGCAGCCACGGCCAATAGCGCGATCGAGTTGGACTACCAGGACCAGGACTTTCAGCGCATCCGCAGCATGATTTTTGCGCAAGCCGGCATTTACCTGCACGAGGGCAAACGGGCGATGGTGTTCAACCGCCTCTCAAAACGCCTGCGGCAAACCCAGCAGCGCAGCTTTAGCGACTACCTGGATGCCTTGGACTGCTCGGCTGACAGCCCAGAGTGGGAGTTCTTCATCAATGCGCTGACCACCAACCTCACGGCCTTTTTTCGTGAGGCTCACCACTTTGACATGCTGCGTGAGATGCTGCAAAACAAGCCGGCCAAGCAGGCTTGGTCAATCTGGAGCGGCGCCACCGCCAGTGGCGAAGAAGCTTACTCGATTGCCATCACTGCTGCTGCCAGCCTGCCCGCAGCGCAAGAGAGTGTGCGCATCATCGCCAGTGACATCAATACCCACACCTTGGCACGCGCCAGCCAAGGCATCTACCCACTCAGCAAAGTGGAACACCTGGGCGATGGCATCCTGAAAAATTACTTCCAACGCGGCACCGGCGAGCGCGATGGCCTGGTGCGTATCCAACCTTGGCTGACCCAATGGATTGCATTCACACAAATTAACCTGCAAAGCCACAGCTGGCCAACGGACATCGCCCAACTCAATGCCATCTTCTGTCGTAACGTATTGATTTACTTTCAAGAAACCACCCAGCGCCAGGTGCTAGAGCGGCTGCACCACGCATTGGCCCCAGGCGGCTACTTGTTCATGGGCCATGCTGAACATCTGGGCAAACACGAGGACCTGTTCAAGCCGATTGGAAAGACGGTGTATGCAAAACGCTGAAGCATCCAAGCCGCACAGCGATGCCGATCTGACCTACTGCCAAGGAGCAACCAGCCGCTACTTTGACCGGGAGTTCCAGCAAGCGGCGATCAAAATCCATCCCGGCGGCTATGCCGCCACTGCCAGCGACTACGCTATCACCACGGTGCTGGGCTCCTGCATCTCGGCCTGCATCTGGTCGCCGCAACTCGGTATCGGCGGCATGAACCATTTCATGTTGCCCGACTCGGACAATACCGCACCGATGTCACAGGGGCTCTACGGTATCATGGCCATGGAACTGCTGATCAACGCCTTGATGAAACTCGGCGTGCCACGCGCGCAATTACAAGCCAAGATTTTTGGCGGCGCTCAACTGCTAATGCCAACCGGCAATAGCCTGGCCTTTGGCAACGTCGGCGAGCGCAATACCCAGTTTGTCGAAAACTACCTGCAGGAAGAGCGCATCCCCATCATTGCCAAAGACCTGCTGGGCAGGCAGCCCAGGCGCTTGGTGTTTTTTCCAAAAACCGGTGCAGCCCTGGTCAAACGTCTAGGTGCAGTCTCCTTCACGGAACAAGAAATGGTGCAGCAAAGCCGCAGTGCGCTGCGGTTGGCGCAGCGCAATGCGGGTGGCTCGGTCGAGCTTTTTGACTAAACACATAACGGCCCCTGCACACTGACCACCACGATTGATTAGCCCCTGATGTCCACCACTTTGCCGCACGAGACCATACCCACCGCTTCGCTCATCAAAGTGCTGGTAGTCGATGACTCTGCACTGGTGCGCCAGCTGCTCAAAACCATCATCGATGCGCAAGAGGGCATGCAATGCATTGGTGTGGCCAAACATGCCGATATGGCGCTGCGCATGGTCAAGGAGCTGCACCCTGATGTGCTGACACTCGATGTCGAAATGCCCGGCATGAGTGGGCTGCAGCTGCTCAGAATCTTGATGCACTCACAGCCACTGCCTGTGATCATGGTCTCCTCGCTCACCCTCGACGGTGCCCAAACTACCTTGGACGCACTTGAATTAGGCGCGCTGGACTTTGTCACCAAACCCAGCGTAGGGGTGGCCGACGGTTTGACACAACTGGCCCAGCAAGTGGTGGAGAAAATACGCACCGCCGCAACAGCCCGCATCGGCTACGCCGTCAAGCCGCAGCCAGCGCGCCGTGTGGCAGAGCCAGCTGCAGCATTCACGCCCACCAAGCCATTCCCACCCAATCCGCTGCACTGGCACCCAACCGGACCTCACGCTCATCCAACAGCCAAAGCCCCCCCCAAAGTCGCGGCGCATGCGCCAAGGCACACGCAGCACCTGCCCCATACCGCAATCAAGCTGATTGCCATTGGCGCATCCACTGGCGGAACAGATGCCATTCGCACCATTTTGCAAGCAATGCCTGCGCTTTGCCCACCCATTGCCATCGTGCAGCACATGCCGGCCGGCTTTACACGCAGTTTTGCCGAGCGCTTGAACAGCATGTGCGCCATTGAAGTGCACGAGGCAGAAGACGGCGAGCGGCTGCAACGCGGCCACGCCTATATTGCCCCGGGCGGCCGACACTTGCGCATCCGCCAGAACGCCGGCATCGCACAGATCGCTTTGGGTGACGATGAGCCGGTGCTGCGCCACCGCCCTTCAGTCGATGCCTTGTTCCGCTCAATCCCCCACACCATAGGTGCCACGCACTGCGTGGCCGCGCTCCTGACCGGCATGGGCGCCGATGGCGCAGCTGCGATGCTGGAGCTGCGCTTGGCCGGCGCCCACACCATTGCACAAGATGCAGAGTCCTGCGTGGTCTATGGCATGCCGCGCGAAGCCGCGCTGCTGGGTGCGGCCAGCGAAATACGGCCGCTAGCGCACATTGCCCAGGCCATTCTGGACTATGCCGAGACTCGCCAAGCACCACTAAGCAAGCCCCATTCATAAGCTTGGCATACGAGCTGCGAAGCTGAAAGCGTCACCACCTCCCTGTTGACCAAACCCTGCTCAGGCGGCTGGGCTGGTGCAGAAAAAGATGGGTTAATACAAGCAAGCAATCAGGCTGTCTTTAGTAGCGCGTGCATGTGCAGGATGTTGGACTTACACCCTAGCGGTTATTACGCCTGGAAGCCCAAGCCTGAGAGTGAGCGTGCCCTTGACGACCTTAGGCTGCTGGGAGGCTCAAAACTGTCTAGTAAATACTGGTCGATTCATACTCGCTCTAACCCTTCACGCAAAACCACAGACATCTCCTCCAGTATGATTCACCTATGAAACGCAAGCATACTCGTATAGTTATCGAATTTTTTACTCTGGAATCGAATTTATTTATATAAATTAGCTACTTATCAGGGTGAGGGGAGCCATTAGGCTGTGGTTAAACCGTCGAACCCGAAGGGCTGTCCACATCAGGTTATCCACGGGCATAGCCGGTGGGTAACGTGTTGTGGTCAGGACGGCTTATCCACGGTCAACGGCGTTGGGGGCGGGGCTCCGCCTCCAGGTCACCGACTAGGTGACAGTGGTTTCAAGTTCCCTGACCTGCTATGCTTCGCCTATGTCTACACTTAAACCCATTCAAGGCAAAACACCTCCAGCAACCGAGCAAGAGGTGCAAGAGCGCTATGCGTTGATGGACAAGGCCATCCGTCAAACAGGGCTGCAAATTGACGAGCTTGAATCAGCACTGGGTATGTACATGGTAGGCTTTCACTTTGGCTGGAAAGTGCTGCATGTCATCCACAGCAAAAAGACTATTGCCAAGTACGAAGGCATCTTAGGCATCAAGGTGCGCGAGGCTTTTCCAGAGTACGGCCCTGATGCAGATCGCACCAATGCATTCAAACTGATCAAGTCAGTTTCCAGCTTCTGGAAGCTGGTTTCAGGTGACGAGCGCCCACCGATTCAGCTGGATAAGCGCACAATTCAAGATTAGGGAACTTTAAATCCCTTGACAGGAATTTTATATTCCCTTTAAATAGGGAGCATGAAATTCCCTATCCGTTTTACACAACCAGCGCCTAGCGCTGCTCCCGCATCTGCAAGCGCCACGCATGACGCGCAGAGGGGCCCCGCTTGCGGGGAGACTGGCGCGGCATCGGGGCGCTTGCAAGAAGCGGGCGGAACGCCTGCTTCTGGGCTTGTCAAAATATCAACAAGTGCGACGACCTATCGTGACTTCATTGAAATTGACCCCAAAAAAACACGAGTCCAAAGACTCAGAAAAACAATTCCCTCAGCTGCTAATCTGCTGCAACAAGCCCTAGGCCCAAAACGCTACAAAGCGGCCATGATCACCTTGACCTACCGGGGTGTGGACGACTTCGAGCCCAAGCACATTTCACGCTTCTTGGACTCAGCCCGCAAGTGGATGGCAAGACGCGGCTACAAGCTGCATTACGTGTGGGTGGCAGAGCTGCAAAAACGCGGGGCGCTTCACTACCATGTGCTGATCTGGCTACCCAAAGGCTTGACCCTGCCAAAGCCCGATAAACAAGGCTGGTGGCCGCATGGCATGAGCAAGATTGAGTGGGCACGCAACGCAGTAGGCTATATGGTTAAGTACCTGTCGAAGATGGACAGCGAAGGAAGCTTTCCAAAAGGGTGCAGACTCAGCGGTCGTGGTGGCTTGGACGCTTCGGCACGCTCTATTTGCCGGTGGATCAATTACTCAAGCTGGCTCAAACGCATAGCCGGTGTCAACACTCCCATCAAACGCATCAAAGGCCTTGGACTGGTCAACATGGCAAGCGGGGAAGTGCTGCGCAGTCCTTGGCAGGTCATCGTGGCAGGAGGAAAAATCATCGTTTACCAAGTCTTCGAGCTGGTCGGTGGCGTCGACTACCACGGCCCCTACTCCATGCTGAAAGAATCGCATGACTGACAAGATGCCGCCACGTTTGAACCAAAAGGGCCGCATGTGGTTTCACACTACCAAAGGCCGTAATCGTGTCTGGACACCTCTGTCAAGCGACCTAGAGGAAGCCAAAGTCTTATGGGCGCAGATTGAGGCCAACACCACCATAGACGCGCCAGACTCCGTATCCGAAGTCATCAAGCGCTACATGCAAGACGTGATGCCCAAAAAAGCCCCACGCACACGCAAAGACAACGAAGCAGAAATGCCCAATCTGTTGCGTGCTTTTGGTGCCATGCGCATAGGCGATGTACAGCCGTTTCATGTGCGCAAGTACATGGACCAGCGGGGCGAGTCTGCACCAGTCAGAGCCAATAGAGAAAAGGCTCTGCTCTCTCACATCTTTAACAAGGCACGTGAATGGGGCTACACCAACACAGCCAACCCATGCCAAGGCGTGCGGGGCTTTCGTGAAACGGGCCGCACACGCTACGTGCAAGATGCAGAGTTTGCCGCTGTCAAACGTGCGGCAAGCCCTGTGGTAGCTGACGCTATGGACTTGGCGTACTTGACCGCTCAACGCCCTGCTGACCTGCTAAAAATGCAATGGGCAGATGTGTACCTTGGGGCATTGCATGTGCGCCAGAACAAAACTGGGGCACGTCTGGCGATTGAGTTATCGGGTGATCTCGCTTCGGTCGTTGAGCGTATCCAAAGCCGTGAGGTGTCACAGAAAAGCGATTGGATTTTGCAGCGTGACAACGGCGAGGCGTTGAGCTATGCGGGGCTGTTTCAGGGCTTTGACAAAGCACGACAGGCCGCAGGCGTGATTTTCCAGTTCCGTGACATTCGCGCTAAAGCGGCTACCGATCTTGGCGACCTGGCCCACGCTCAACAGCTTTTAGGCCATAGCAAACGGGATATGACGGAACACTATGTCCGCTCCCGGCAAGGCATCAAAGTGATGCCACTGCGCCTTAGATAAAAGTGTGTACATCAGGTGTACAAAAGGGCTTACACCTTTTAGAGTGTAAGCCCTTGATTTATATGGAGGCGCGACCCGGAATCGAACCGGGCTAAACGGATTTGCAATCCGCTGCATAACCTCTTTGCTATCGCGCCATGTCTGCTTTTGTTCAAACAGAAAAACCTATTCTACACAAGTTTTTGGCTTCGTGCAGCGAGTGCATGAAAGCACCGTGTTTTTTCTGCTCAGCCAACAGATTTTCACTCTGTTGGCTCGTGGTTTAGGCTTTTTTGCTTTCCTCGCGCAACACCATCAGTGGTGGCTTGTTCTCGGTGATGGTGGCTTCTTCGACAACGACTTTGTCGACGTTGCTCATCGAGGGCAGCTCGTACATCGTCGACATCAGCGCTTGCTCCAGAATCGAACGCAGGCCACGCGCACCGGTTTTGCGGGCAATGGCTTTGCGGGCCACGGCTTTGAGCGCTTCTGGGCGGATCTCCAGCTCGGCGTCTTCCATCGCAAACAGCTTGGCGTATTGCTTCACCACCGCATTGCGTGGCTCGGTCAGAATTTGCACCAAAGCATTTTCGTCCAGCTCGGTCAATGCAGTGACCACCGGCAGTCGGCCAATCAGCTCGGGGATGATGCCGTACTTGATCAGGTCTTCTGGCTCGATCTCCGAGAACAGCTCGGTGATGCTGCGGTTTTGTTTGGATTTGACGGCTGCGCCAAATCCAATGCCCGAAGCTTGCGTGCGGTTTTCAATGACTTTTTCAAGGCCCGCAAACGCACCGCCGCAGATGAACAAGATATTGGTCGTGTCGACCTGCAAAAAGTCTTGATTGGGGTGCTTGCGCCCGCCTTGTGGTGGAATGCTGGCGACCGTGCCTTCAATCAGTTTCAGCAGCGCTTGTTGAACACCTTCGCCCGAGACGTCGCGGGTGATCGATGGGTTGTCCGCCTTGCGCGAAATTTTGTCAATTTCGTCGATGTAGACAATTCCGCGTTGCGCTTCTTCGACTTTGTAGTCGCAGCTTTGCAAAAGCTTTTGCACGATGTTCTCAACATCCTCACCCACATAACCGGCTTCGGTCAGCGTGGTTGCATCTGCCATCACAAAGGGTACGTTGAGCATTTTGGCCAGGGTTTGGGCCAACAAGGTTTTGCCTGAGCCGGTGGGGCCAATCAACAAAATATTGCTTTTGGACAACTCGACATCGTCTTTGGCGCCGCTCAAGTCTTTGTGCCACAAACGTTTGTAGTGGTTGTAGACCGCCACGGCCAAGGCTTGTTTGGCCTTGTCCTGGCCAATCACATAGTTGTCCAGATTGCCTTTGATCTCTGTGGGGGTAGGCAAGCTGGGGCGCGCATTCGCGTCCACGCCGACCTCCTTGACCTCTTCCTGCACGATTTCATTGCACAGGTCGATGCATTCATCACAGATGAATACGGACGGCCCTGCAATGAGCTTTTTCACTTCATGCTGGCTTTTGCCGCAAAAAGAACAGTAAAGCGTTTTTTCGCTAGAAGGGTTTTTCTTCTCAGCCATTCAAAAAGTACCTTTGAATCATAGAAACCGGATGATTTGCTGCAGGCGATGCCGACTTAAACGACCAACAAGCACTTGCACAAGCATCTTACATATACCTGTCAATAAGGAGGCCGTTATAACCGAAAACGCCGACCACTGCATCAAATGTCTAAATGTCTGCACGGGCAACGGGATTGTTTGGCCTCGGGCTCTTAGAGCCTGTTCAAGGCGCGATTGCAAGCTATGCAAACGTCTCCTCGCAAGGCCATAAGCATCTTTACCCTGCTCCCTTGTGTAAATACCTGCGACCAGGACCTGCCTCTTGGCACTTAGAACAGATCAACCTCACTGTTTTGCACCGGCAGATGCACTTTGCCCGATGCCAGTAAATCTTCATAATAGGCCACTTGGTTTTTGCCGTTCTTTTTGACGAAATACAAGGCGCGATCGGCTTGTTCGAGCAAATTGGCCAGCACAACGCCATCAGCACGCGCAAAGCCGATGCTGACGGTGACCTTCCCAACCTGGGGGAAGCTAAAGGCAGCCACCGATTGGCGCAATTGCTCCAAAATGGCTTTCACACCGCACAGCTCAGCTTCCTTGAGCAGCACAATGAACTCCTCTCCGCCATATCGAAATAGGCGGTCGGTATGGCGAAAATTTTTCCGCAGGATGTTCGACACCAAAATGAGCACTTCATCGCCATACAAATGGCCAAACTGGTCATTGATTTGTTTGAAGCTGTCAATGTCAATCATCGCCAGCCATTGGGCAAGGGGTTTATCGCTATGTGCGTGCTTGCACTGGCGGTCATCGCACTGGCATCTGTTGCCCATCGATCCAGCAGCATTGTGCGCGGCTGCGCCGTCGCGCAGCTGGAACCGCAAGTCGTCGAATGTTTTTCGGTTGAGCAATCCAGTGAGCGCATCACGCTCGCTGTAATCGAGCAGGTTTTGGTAGTTTTGATAGACCTGAAAAACGGCGCAAATGAGCTCGATGCGCTGCGCATTAAAAGACTCGTATTGACGCAATTCAATGCATTGAATGGCTTTTTGCTGCCGCCAGACAATCAACCAAATACCATGGCCGAACTGGCCGCTGGCATCGCGCCAGCGCATCAGGCAATAGCTGCGCCCAGCCGAAATGGCCTGGCGTAAATGGGCTACGTCTTGGAGGGGTTGTTTGTCTTCTAAGCGCTGCATTGGCGGCGCAATAAATGCAGACAGTTCAGACACCCCAACTTGCCGGTACTTGTAGAACAAAGAGTCCGCGCCGTTGTCTTGCAGCAGATCCACCATGCCCACGCTGTGCACCTGCGGCAAACGCAGCAGCGTGCCGATGACTGATTCTTCCAGGCGCGAATGCGTCCTGTGGCCAGTCATTTCGGCCAGATCTTGCAAAATAGGGGAAATATGGTGGGGCTCTGGCATAAATTGACAAACCAAGTCACGCAGCTCTTACCAACACTGCATATTGTGCTACAAACATCGCTCCAGAGTCTAATGGAATGCTTTTTCGCTCCCTATGACATCATCAAAAACTGTCTTTAGAGCCGCCAACACCACCCAGAAAAACCGTAGGCAGTACGCAGGTACGTACCAGGTTTTACAACGACGTACCAAGGGTGGTGTTAGCGGCTCTTATTGCTTATGAAAAACAATGTCCCAGACGCCATGGCCTAAGCGCAGGCCACGTTTCTCAAATTTGGTGACTGGGCGGTACCAAGGCCGCTCGGCAAAGCCTTGCGGCAAAGCACTTTGGTTGCGCAAACCGGGCGTGGCCTGCAGCACATCACGAATTTGAATTGCATACTCTTCCCAGTCAGTCGCGCAGTGCAAGTAACCACCAACGGCGACGTGTTTGAGCAAGCCATTGATAAACGGGGCCTGGATCAAACGGCGTTTATGGTGGCGTTTTTTATGCCAAGGATCTGGGAAGTAAATATGCACTCCGGCCAAGCTCTCAGCCGGCACCATGTGCTCAAGCACTTCGACCGCGTCATGCTGCACAATGCGGATATTTTCAATGCCCTCTTCCTGAATGCGTTTGAGCAATGCGCCCACGCCTGGGGTGTGGACCTCGCAGCAGAGGAAATTGTCTTCAGGGCGCGCCTTGGCAATGGTGGCGGTGGCATCGCCCATGCCAAAACCGATTTCGAGAATGACCGGGGCCTTGCGGCCGAAGGCCTGCTCCATATCCAACGCAGCGGCGCTGTAAGGGATCACATAACGGCTGGCCAGCGCGTCAATGGCTTGCTGCTGGCCTGTCGTGGTGCGGCCAGCGCGCACCACAAAGCTGCGAATGCGTTTGAAATGGGCAGGTGCCGCGTCGCGGCTCGAATCGTCGGTCGATGGAGGGATTGGGTTATTGTTTTCTGCAGTCATCGCAGTCAGTCGGCAAAGGCTTGAAAGCCGCACAGGGGCATGCCTGAGGCTTTCAAAACACACTATAAAGCGCAGATTGTGCCGCATTCTGGCAGCGCACTGGCAATCTGGCCTTTGCATACCACCGGGCCAAGTCCATCAAGGGCCTTGGTGGAGGCTTGTATCTAGCATGCCCAGCATGGCGCATGCAGTGAATGGCTGTTGTACGTTTCCCCAAAAACAGTGTGGGCGCGCGCGCAAAAAAGCAGGTGTTTTCACACCTGCTCTGCGAGTGCATGCATGGTGCATGCTGCTTGGGCCTTATGCGTCCGGCAACAAAGCGTGCGGATTGAACAGGTTAAGCGGGTCCAACGCGCCTTTGATCGCACGCATCATGCCCAGCGCTACCGGGTCTTTGTAATGGGCCAGGTCGTGGCGTTTAAGGCGGCCTACGCCGTGCTCGGCCGAGAACGAACCACCGAAGGATGCCACCACATCGTAAATCGCTTGCTCAGCCGTTTGCTGGCAGGTATCGACAAACTCGCGTGGGTTCGCACCCTCTGGGGCCTGCACATTGAAATGCAGATTGCCATCACCCAAATGGCCGAAATTGATCACGCGAGCGTCTGGCAGCACTTTGGCCAACTCTTCCTTGGCTTTGCGCACAAACGCCGGAATGCTCGATGAAGGCACCGAGATGTCGTGTTTCAGGTGCAAGCCTTCGGCCGCTTGTGCCAGCGTGATGTGCTCACGGATATCCCACATTTTCTGCGCTTGGTCGAGGTTTTGGGCCACCGCACCATCGGTCAGCAAACCTGCTTCAAAAGCCGCTTCCAGCAAACCTTCCAAGCGTGCACGCGCCCGGTCTTCACTTTCGTCGTCAGAGTATTCGAGCAAGATGAAAGCAGCGCCAGTGCTGGCATCGATTGGCATGCGCATATGCGGCATGTGCTTTTCCACCAGCTTGAGCGCATCCTGCTCCATGGCTTCAAAGCCGGTCAAGCCAGAAGCGAGCTGCTGCTGGGCCAAGGCCAGCAACTCGACAGCATGGTCCAAAGTATCGACGGCCAACCACGCGCAGGTTGTGGCCGCTGGCTGTG
This sequence comes from Lampropedia aestuarii, assembly GCF_004803635.1. Classification (GTDB taxonomy): domain Bacteria; phylum Pseudomonadota; class Gammaproteobacteria; order Burkholderiales; family Burkholderiaceae_C; genus Lampropedia; species Lampropedia aestuarii. Next base: position 47,630 of record NZ_SSWX01000025.1, read on the forward strand.
GGTACAGCTTCAAGGTGGCTGCAGTGATGATCCCCAACGTGCCTTCGCTGCCAATCATCAAATGGCGCAGGTCATAGCCGGTATTGTTTTTGCGCAGACCAGACAGGCCATTCCAGATCTCGCCTTTGGCATTGACCATCTCGATCCCCAGGCACAAATCGCGGGTATTGCCGTAGCGCACGACTTGCGTGCCTCCGGCGTTGGTGGCCAGGTTGCCACCAATCACACAACTGCCTTCTGCAGCCAGGCTCAAAGGAAACAACAAACCTTGCTCAGCCGCCAGGTTTTGCAGGTTTTGCAAAATGCAGCCAGCTTCCACCGTCATCGACAGGTTCTGCTTGTCAAAAGCCCGCACAGCTTGCATGCGCTTGAGGCTCACGACTACTTGCAGGCCGGACGCATCTGGCGTGCCGCCCAGCACCAGGCCGGTATTGCCGCCTTGCGGCACGATCGAGACATTCAAACCGGATTCTTTGGCCGCCAGACAAGCTTGCACCACAGCAGCTACCTCAGCGGTGGACGCTGGACTAACTACGGCCAAGGCCTTGCCTTTGGCCAGCTGACGCCAATCCTCTTCCCATGCCGTCAGGTCACCACCAGAACGGGCGTGGTCTGCGCCCAGCAAGCTTTGGAGTTGTTCTACGAGTTGTTCAGCGGTGATGGTCATTGGCAATCCATGTGTCAAAGAGCGGGTCAAAGAGCGAAATAGCGCGCGTATTATCGCGCGCCAGACGGTGAGTCAATGGCAATGGCCCCCATCCCCGTTGCCTACGCCAGCCATTACCCGCAATAATTTGCTAAGAGCCTACTCAAAGAAAGCGCTGTATAACACCCGCTCGCAGGAATACTACGGCACCAGGATGGGCCGTCAGGCGCCTTGGTCGCTGATAGCCACCGCTGTAGGCGACAAAGAGTGGCGCAGCAAATCGCCTGTGACCGGGCTCAGACTACAACAGGCAGTGGTGCAGCGCTTTCCTCTGTGCTTGTGTGTTTGGCGTGGTCGTTATTGATCCGTGCCTTCTGCAGGCTTGGGCGAGGACGGTGATTCCGCCGGCATGTGGTGCAAACGGGCATACAAGCCGTTCTCAGCCAATAAGCTGGCATGCGTGCCCTGCTCGACAATCTGGCCGCGGTCCATCACCACAACGCGATCAGCATGCTCGATCGTGCTCAGGCGGTGGGCAATCACCAAGGTGGTACGACCGACCATCAAGCGCTGCAAGGCCTCTTGCACCAAACGCTCAGACTGGGTGTCGAGCGCCGAGGTCGCCTCATCCAAAATCAGGATCGGCGCGTCTTTGTACAAAGCGCGGGCAATGGCCAGACGCTGACGCTGGCCACCAGAGAGCTTCGATGCGTTGTGGCCTACCAACGTATGCATGCCCTTGGGCAAGCCGGCCACCAAATCGCCCAGATTGGCCGCGTCCAAACATGCCTGCACGCGCTGCTCGTCGGGTTTGCTGCCAAGCGCGACGTTCTCGGCCACGCTGACGTTGAGCATCACCACATCCTGACTGACCATCGCAAACTGGTTGCGCAGGGCTTGAATGTCCCACTGCTCGATCGGCTCGCCGTCGAGCAGCAATTGCCCACCACTGGGTTCAAGAAAGCGTGGCAGCAAATTCACCAATGTGGTCTTGCCAGCCCCAGAGGGGCCGACCAAGGCCACAGTTTGCCCTGCCTGCACTTCCAGGCTCAGCTCACGCAACGCGGGTACCCCGTGGCCATCAAAATGCACGCTGACGGACTGGAGTTGAATGTGGCCCTGCGCCCGCGCTTTGGTATAGCGGCCGCCTTTTTCATCGCCCAGTGAGTCCAGCAGTGCCAGGCCGCGCTCCAGCGCAGCGACGCCGCGTGTGAGTGGGTTGGCCACATCGGTTAGGCGACGCATTGGAGCCACCAAGCCCAGCATGGCCAGCGCAAACTGCATGAAGGCCCCCACCGTGAGCGGATCTTGCGTACGGCTTTGCCACATCGCCAAACAAACAATGACTGAAATCGCGCCAGCGGCCATCACTTGCGTCATAGGCGTCATCGCTGCAGAGGCAATGGTGCTGCGAATCGCAAGGCCCTCTAGCCGGCGACTGAGGCCATTAAAGCGTTGAATCTGCTGGTTTTGCGCTGCATGCAGGCGCACCATGCGATTGGCCAGCGAGTTCTCTTCCACGACATAGGCCAGTTCATCGGTAGCGTCCTGGCTCATTTTGGTGACTTTATAGAGCCGCTTGGAGAGCACCTTCATGATGAAGGCGATGAAAGGCACCATAAAAAACACCAGCAATGTCAGCTGCCAATTCAAATACAGCAAAAAGACGATCAAGGCGACCAAGCTGAAACCATCACGCGAGAGAATCAGTGCCGCGCCCACCAGCATTTGGGCGCCATTTTGCGTCTCATACACCACCGTGTTGGCCAGTTTGCTGGCGGAGTTTTGCTGAAACACCCGGATATCAGCACGCATCAAGCGTTCAAACAACATGGTTCGGATCAAATACATGCCGTGGTTGGAAATGCGCGCCAGCGAATACTGGTTGATGAACTGCGCAATACCGCGAATCACGAAAATCCCCACCAAACCCAGTGGAATCATCCACAAAGGCATGGTTTCTTTGGTAAAACCATCATCTACGATGAAGCGAATGGCAGTGGCCATCATGACCTCGGTACCACCGATCACCGTTGAGGCCAACACCATCACCACCCAAGCCCAGCGATGCTTGCCAAAATAGGGCACAAGACGTTTGAGTCGATCGAGCATCGAGCCGTTCATGGCTGCGGACTTGGAGGGGGCATCAAAACCCTCGTTGTTCTCTGGAGTATCTTTAGGGGTCGCTTGCATAATGCGGCAGATTCTACGGTCTATCACGGAACTGCGAAGCACGAAAAAGCTCACACTTACTTTCAGTGGTGCTTTAGGCCTTGAAAAGGCTTGATTTCAACCTTAAAGAGCAACAATGCATGCAGTGCAATTGCAAAAAAAGATTGCAGCATGCGTCAAATGAAAAATATTCTTTTCGTACGGCAAGGGGTTAGTATTCCTCTGTACGCTTTGGGGCACAATCTCTTCCGTTTCAAACAACGGACTCAATCAACTTGGCCTTTGACAAGTGTCCATTGAGTGATTGTTCTGTTCAGTATTTTCGGCAACGCAAACATCAAATTGTGCGGCACACAGCAAGAGTGGAAAAAGGCATGAAAAAACGCAGTGATCTGTGGAATCAACCCACTATGAACCACACCATGGCAATGACGACACGCCGCAGTGCCGTAGCAGCCTTGTTGGCTGCAGGTGCTGCACCACAGTTGTTTGCACAAAGCCCACGTGTGGATATTGGTGGCCGCGACTACCAGTACCCGATTGCAATTGCCACCTTCCGAGGTGAGGCCCAATCGCCTCAAAAAATCTCCGCCATCGTGCGCGCTGACCTGGAGCGCAGTGGCTATTTCCGCAATATCGATACAGCCGGTGTGACGCTGGACGAATTGTCCCGCCCCGACCTCAACGAATGGCGCCAACGCTCAGCCAGCTGGCTGAGCGCCGGCAGTGTCACACGCCAAGCCGATGGCCGCTACGACGTGCGCTTTCGCCTGTGGGATGTGGCGCGCGGCGAGGACATTGGCGGCGAGAGCTATCTGGTGCCAGCGGCTGATTTGCGTTTGGCCGCACACCGCATCTCTGATTTCATTTACGAAAAAATCATTGGCCAACCCGGCGTGTTTTCCACCCGCATTGCCTATGTGACCAAGGCCGCTCGCTACACCCTCTGGGTCGCAGATGCCGATGGCGAAAATGCCCAAGCAGCGCTGATCAGCTCCGAGCCCATCATCTCGCCAGCCTGGTCACCCGATGGCAAGCAACTGGCCTATGTGTCATTTGAATCGCGCAAGCCCGTGGTCTATATCCACAACGTGGCCACAGGCCAGCGCCGTTTGCTTGCCAACTTCCCGGGTTCAAACAGCGCCCCAACATGGGCGCCTACCGGCGACCGCTTGGCTGTGACCCTGACGCGTGACGGCAACTCGCAGCTCTATACCATCAGTGCCAATGGCGGTGAGCCCACCCGCATCATGCAAAGCCCTGGCATTGATACAGAACCCGATTACTCCGCTAACGGCCAGTACATTTACTTCGTTAGCGACCGTGGCGGCTCGCCACAAATCTACCGCGTCGGCGCCACTGGTGGTGCCGCACAGCGCGTTACCTTCTCAGGTAACTACAACATCTCTCCATCGATCAGCCCGGACGGCGCCTTTTTGGCTTTTATTTCCCGCTCAAACGGCTATCGCTTGCATGTGATGGACTTGGCCAATAGCAGCGTTGCTGCCTTGACCGATACAACTGCTGATGAAAGTCCTAGTTTTGCACCTAACAGTCAACAGTTACTGTATGCAACACGTTTAGGAGGAGCGAGTGCACTGATGACTACTACCGTGGATGGCCGAGTCAAAGTGCGACTACCCGCCCAAGGAGGAGAAATCCGAGAACCAGCCTGGGGACCTCTGTTGCGTTAAGCAGCGAGCACACCCTCTGGAAGAACCAGTAAGTTCGCGTCATTCGTCTTTCGTCTGTCAGTTGTTAATAAAAAAGTCCTTGCGTTAAAAACGCAAACATTGGAGTAAATCATGTTGAGTCTCAAACATACCCTGTCCTATTCCTTGCTGGCCGCGGCCGTCGTGCTGGCTGGTTGCAGCTCTAAAACCAAGTTGGATGACCAAGCCAACGCCGCAGGTACAGGCACAGCCGCCTACGATGCCAGCAGCCAAGGCCAAAGCACCATCTCTGGTGTAGACTTGTCCATCTCGCCTATCGACGGTGAAGGCCCTGTCAATGTCGCGCACACCATCTACTTTGACTTTGACAGCTACTCCGTCAAGCCAGAGTACCAAGCCACGCTGCAACAGCACGCTGATTTCATGCGCGCCAACCGCAACATCACCGTGACCCTGGAAGGCCACACCGACGAGCGCGGCGGTCGTGAATACAACCTGGCACTTGGCCAGCGTCGTGCTGAAGCCGTGCGCCAGACTCTGGATCTGCTGGGCGTGCCAGCATCCCAGCTTGAAGCCATCAGCTACGGCAAAGAAAAGCCAAAATTGAGTGGTTTTAGCGAAGAAGCTTTCGCCCAAAACCGTCGTGTAGAAATCCGCTACAACAAGTAATCACACTATGAAACGACTCGTGCTGCCACCTGTTTCCGCGACCATTCAGCGCATTGCCGCCCTGGCCTTGGTCAGTACTGCGATGCTTCCTGGCGCAGCTCACGCGCTGTTTGAAGATGGTGACGCCAGGCGCGCTATTTTGGAGTTGCGCAGCCGAGTCGATCAACTGCAATTGGTGGATCAAAACACCGCCTCTGAAATCCAGCAAATGCGCTCCAGCCTGCTGGAATTGCAAGGCCAGATCAGCACTCTGCGCAGTGAAATGTCTACTTTGCGTGGGCAAAACGAAGAATTAGCGCAAAACCTCCAGCAAGCAGAAACCCGCCTCAAAGCCTTTGAGCCGCAGCCAGTGCAAGTGGACGGAGCCAGCTTCCAGGCTCAGCCAGCCGAGCAGCAAGCCTTTGATGCCGCGTTGCAGTTATTGCGAAACGGTCAATACGAGCAAGCGCGCAACGCTTTCAAAAGTTTCATCGACCAGCACCCTAATAGCGGCTACGTGCCATCGGCGCAGTTCTGGCTGGGCAACTCGCAATATGCGACCCGCGAATACCAGCAAGCCATTGCCACTTTCAACGAATTGCTGAAACAGTCGCCACAGCACGAACGCGCACCCGACGCCGCCCTGGCCATTGCGAACTCGCAAATCGAGTTGAAAAACGTGCCTGCAGCGCGCCAGACCCTGCAAAACTTGATCACCGTTTATCCCGAATCTTCTGCCGCCAATGATGCACGCGAGCGTTTAGCACGTTTGCGCTAAGAACCTACGCACGAACCCCACAGTCGCGCAAGGCACGCAAAGAGGCTACGCCGCAATGCGCTTTGAAGCCTTGTCTCTCTTTGTCGTGTTGAGGGTTGGAGCCCGAAAGGCACCCGACTGTGTGGCGATGATCAACAGGCTCTAAAATCGACCTGACACCAACAGCAGCACGGCATTGGCCGTGCTTTTTTCTGCAGTGAACGCATGGCTGCAGCACTCACCCTGAGACCCTTGGCATGACAGAAGTGGATCACCAGCGTCGTTTTGGCGGCTTACAACGACTCTATGGCGTCAGCGGAGCACAACGCATTCAGCAAGCCCATGTGGCCGTAGTCGGCATTGGCGGCGTCGGCTCTTGGGCGGCCGAAGCGCTGGCACGCAACGGCGTTGGCAGCATCACTTTGATTGACCTGGACAATGTGGCTGAATCGAACATCAACCGCCAAATCCACGCCTTGACCAGCACCATCGGCCAACCCAAAGTCGAAGCGATGCAAGCGCGTATTGCCCAGATCAACCCGGCCTGCACCGTGCATGTTGTTGAAGATTTTCTGGATGAAAACAATGTCACGCAGCTGCTAGGCTCACAAGCGCTGCACGCAGTGATCGATGCCTGCGACCAAGTACGTGCCAAAGCCGCGATTGCCAACACCATGGTGCGCAGCAAACGACCATTCATCACAGTCGGTGCGGCAGGCGGCAGAACCCAGGCCCAGCTCGTCGAGATCGAAGACCTGGGCCAACTGACCCATGACCCGCTGCTCGCGCAATTGCGCTACCGGCTGCGGCGCTACAACGGCTTTCCCAGCGCACCTAAAAAAATGCAGGTGCCTTGCGTGTTTAGCCGTGAAGCCGTGCGCCCTGCCGACAGCAGCTGTGAAATCCAGCAAGAAGGCTCGCTCAATTGCGCAGGCTACGGCTCAGCCGTGGCAGTGACAGCGACTTTTGGCATGGTGGCTGCAGGTTGGATTACAAATAAATTAAGCATTTCTTAGTTTTTCGCAAAAGTCCAAAAAAAATGCTGCTATACTCACGTTCTTCGCAAAACAGCATTAAACACTGTTAAGCCTAGGTCGGGTCGTTAGCTCAGTTGGTAGAGCAGCGGACTTTTAATCCGTTTGTCACAAGTTCGAATCTTGTACGACCCACCACAATTCAAAGGCTTAGCGCTCACGCGCTAAGCCTTTTTTCTTGCTCCTATTACAAACCTTTCGGAATGCACAAGCCATTGGCTTAGCCCACCGAGGCCCTCCCCGATGATTCCTGTTGCGCTGCCTTCACTGAGCTTTGTCTTAATGGTAGTGTGCTTGCTCGGCACCACACTGCTATGGCTGCTCTGGACGCTGAGTTTGGCATTAAAACCTGCCCAAACAAGACTGCCAACGCGCTGGAGTAAAGCTTTCTACACACTGATCTCTTGCATCTCGCTGTGGACGCTCTACCAATTACTGGATTTCAAATGGCAAATGGATGCTTACAAAGCCCAGCTACAGGCAGAGTTTGAACCGACACTGCAAGTCGCCACCCACTTAGATGGCATTGACATGCCAGCTGGGACGCAATTGACTCTGACGATTGCCAATACACCAGAAAGCTTTCGAAAAGCCCAATTTCCCTTCCCCATTGAGATTGCCAACATATCCGCCACGCAGATTGAGCGCCATATAGCGATTCAAACGGATGCGAAGCACCACACCAGCGGTTTTCAGCCTGAATCCATGCGCATCACTGGACAAGGAGTCACGCTTCAACAAGGCTGGCGCTGTGATGCCAGCCAACCAGTGGAATTTGATTTGCAAAGCGATGGAGGTATTGCAGCATTCAAGCGCTGCACACTGGCAGCCGGCAATCATGCTGCAGACATAGAACTGCCCAAAGGCACCGCCGTCTGGCGCACTACAGGCAATACCTACACCGATGGCTTTGTCGACGATGACCGCTGGAGCCTTGACATACCAGCCAACGAAGTGGTCGCCATTACAGGACTGCCATTGCAGAGCCCATTCATCCGTCTAACAGAACAGCGGCAACTGCATGAGGTCAGCAGAGCTACACTGGCACAGACGGCGCAGTTTGCCGGCCAGTCTTACCCTGCAGGAGCACAAGCGAGCTTCAATGCACGCAGTGAACGCGCCCTGCGCCCTCTGCAATGGCGCATCGCCGCATCACCGTAAAGCCCGCAATGAGCCATCACGGCAACCAAGCCGGGCTATGGCAGTGCAAATGGCAGAAACCAAAAAAAGCCTGAACAGTCGCTCAGGCTTGATCTCGCAGAACCAGTATCAGACGCTGCCACGACATGCCGCAGCGGCTTAAGGTCTATTTTGCATATTGCGCTGGATGTCTGAAAGGGTTTGTTGCTGCTGGTCTTTATCCATCGCAGTGAACTCCGCAGGCGAAATTCCCAGCTCACGCAGCTGCTCTTCCAGCATGACTTGCCCAGCAGTCATCAAGGCTGAAGTGGCAGCAATCACAGCACCAAAAATAGTAAAGGCAATAATGGCTTTGCGCTTGCTGATGCCATGCACCTCGACGCTGGCAATCACCAGCAAATACATGGTCCACACCACATTGACCCAGAAGCCAATCATGGGAATTAAGGCCACAATCGCCGTGACCGGTGTTATGGCCAACGTGGCAACCGAGCAGCGAAACGCCACACCATAGCCTTGCCTAGAGCCCAGTACCTTCCAGAGCAGGAACAAAATTCCGGCACCGATAATCGATGCCGTCACAATCATTCCAGGTGCCAGAATCAACAAGTCAAGCACCGACATGCCATCGTTTTGATTCAGTGCAGCGCCAATCAAAACAGAGATCAAGGTCGTCGCAATCGACAACACAATCGCAAAAGCCAATGGCTCAGCCAAGCTGCCCTGCCTAGGCATGGTTCGGAAATAATCTGCCGGGCGCACAATAATGTACAAAGCCATTTGTACAATGCGCATCAAATTGAATGGGGATGTGGTTGGCATAGGTATTTATCAAACAGGCATCAAACGGTCCACGAGCAGTTTTGCAACTGCCCGCGCGCTAACAGCCTACAAACATGGAGCGGATCAAGCGCGTCTATTCCTCCAGCCCGAGCACAATCAGCAACAGATCAGCTAAGCGCCACCACCCAACTTGGGTGGGCATACCTAGCGTATCACGCTACAGCGCGCTCAACCTCACGTTCAAACGCTATTTCCCCAGCCACGATGGTTGTTTGTACACGGCCAGGCAATGCGCTGCCATCAAACGGCGTGAACTTGCCTTGGCTTAGCAAGGCTTGCGCTTGCACTTGCCATGTCGCATTTGGATCGTAAACTGCAACGTCAGCAACGCCGCCTTGCACCAATTGACCAATGCTGGCATTGAGCGTGCCCAAGGCATGCTGCAGAATACCTGCTGCGCCACTGGTAATGCGTGCCAATGCCTGCGTGAAAGAGATATCCTGCGCCTGCGCCCATTTATGGGCCAAGGGCAGCAGTAGCTCAACTCCAGTGGCACCTGGCTCTGCTTCCGCAAAAGGCAGCTCCTTCTCATCATTGTCCACTGGCGCATGGTCAGACACCAATGCATCAATCGTTCCATCCAGCAGACCTGCAACCAGAGCATCTCTATCACGCTGCTGGCGCAGCGGTGGCTGCAATCTGGCCCGGCTATCAAAATAGCCAATATCCATATCGGTCAAGAAGAGCGAGTTGATACTCACATCAGCAGTCACATTCAAACCTTCTCGCTTGGCCTGACGGATCAGCTCTACACCTTGCGCGCTGCTGATACGACACAAATGCACATGGCAAGGACTGCTGCGCAATAATTCAAAGATCGTATGCAAAGCAATCGTTTCAGCCGCCACCGGCACCCCCGATAAGCCCATGCGCTGGGCCAAAGCACCACTGGCTGCTACTCCACCGCCCAAAGCAGCGTCTTGCGGGCGCAACCAAACCGAAAAATTGAAAGTACCTGCATATTGCAACACGCGCTGCAGCACCTGGTTGTTTTTCAAGGGCCACTCAGCCTGGCCAAAACCAATACAACCTGCGCGCGTCAGATGCGACATTTCAGTGAGCACTTCGCCTTGCAAGCCCTTGGTCAACGCACCCAGCGGCAACAAACGCGCCTGGCGTACATTTTTGGCCCTGAGTTTGAGCATCTCAACCAAGCCAGCCTCATCCAGCACAGGGTCAGTATCTGGTGGGCAAACCAAGCTGGTAATGCCACCAGAGACTGCCGCCCGCATCTCACTCTCAAGCATGCCCGCGTGCTCAAAGCCCGGCTCACGCAGCCTTGCACACAAATCAACCACCCCAGGCAAGACCCACATCCCGTCTGCGGCGATAGTGCGCTGCGCGACAAACCCTGCTGGAGCTGTACCTACGCCGACAATACGGCCATTGGCAATCGCCAGATCGCCCACCGCGTCCATGCCGCTTGCGGGATCAATAATTCTCCCGCCTTGAATAAGAATGCCCATTCTTGATCTTTCCATGCCATCAAAAGAAACCCAGCTTGTCTCTTTTGCCTGCTTCATTTGCAGGATGTATTGTTTGCAATCGTTCCAAAAGACTCAATTATAGGTTGCCACCATATCGCACCAACACATCACTCCCACATAACAATGGCTTTCGTCCACTGACTCAGCTGCACAGTTGGTTTAGCTGTAAGAAATCGATCGCACAAAGCAAAACCCCCTGGCCGATTGGCAC
>NZ_SSWX01000026.1 GCF_004803635.1 Lampropedia aestuarii
CTTGCTGCGATCAGCGAAGCCCTCTACTATAACACAGAAATTCGAAGTATTTTAAAAACATTTCAAATTTCTTTTCTTTGCCAGAAAATTCGATCTCTCAAACCCTCATCAGCAAAGCCCGCTATTGTATCACGGTTTTAAGACTCTCGGAAAAATTTTTCTTCGAATCCTTTCGCAACCTCTGCATCGGTCTCTTGCGAAACCAACGCTGTCTGTCGCGAAGGGCGCAACTATAGCGCAGTTTTGGCGCCATGAAANGCCCAAATTCTTCTCAAACAGCCGGTCGCGGCCTTGCACAAGAAGCCCTCGCTAAAAGCAAGTACTTAATAAGCTCGACATAGAACGCACGTGCATCCGCTTGCGAAAAGCGAATACAGAGCACCAATGGCTCACGGCCTACCCACTTGATGGATCGGTTAGTATCATCGCCTCTGAGTGAAGGTGATCACGGCCCTGTTCTGCCATGGCCATGCCTTCCCACCAAAACAACATCAACTTCGTTTCCACGCATGCGCACACCTGCCGCCTCTGACGCCTCCACGTCCACCACTTACAACCGCACACTTTCACTGCTGAAAGCACTGTTGGCCAATGCATCGATTACGCCGGACGACGCTGGCTGCCTGCCTTTGATTGGGCAGCGCTTAGAGGCCTTAGGCTTTCAACTTGAGTGGATGAACGCAGGCCCGGCCGATGCGCGTGTTACCAACTTGTGGGCTACACGCAACTCGACGCAGGCCAATGCCCCCACGGCGGTATTTGCTGGCCATACCGACGTTGTGCCCACCGGCCCTTTGACGCAATGGACCAGCCCACCATTTGAGCCTACAGAACGTGATGGGCGCTTGTTTGCCCGTGGAGCCAGCGATATGAAGGCTTCAATTGCTGCCTTCATTGTGGCCACTGAGCAATTGCTGGAACAGCACCCGGATGTGCCATTGCGTTTGGCCTTTTTATTGACCAGCGATGAGGAGGGCCCTGCGGTGCACGGCACGACCCATGTTGTGGAGAGCTTGCGCAGCCGTGGTGAGCGCTTGGATTACTGCATCGTGGGCGAACCCACCGCCGTCACTCAAACCGGCGACATGATCAAAAATGGCCGCCGCGGCTCACTCAGTGGCCGCTTGACCGTCAAAGGCATCCAAGGCCATATTGCCTACCCGCATCTGGCACGCAATCCTGTGCACCAAGCCTTGCCAGCCTTGGCCGAGCTGGCAGCCATCAGCTGGGATAGCGGCAACCAGCACTTCCCCCCTACCAGCTGGCAAATCAGCAACGCCAAAGCCGGCACTGGCGCGACCAATGTGATTCCAGGTGAGTTCATCGTGGACTTCAACTTCCGCTTTAGCACCGAGTCCACCGAACAGGGCTTGCGCGAACGTGTCCACGCCGTGCTGGACAAACATGGGCTGGAATACCAATTGAATTGGACGCTAGGCGGCCAGCCATTCCTCACAGGCGTAGGCACCTTGGTCGAAGCAGCCCAACAAGCGATTGCCGACGTAACAGGCCTGCGCACTGAGCTGTCGACTACCGGCGGCACCAGCGATGGCCGCTTTATTGCGACACTGTGCCCGCAAGTGATTGAACTGGGCCCCCCTAATGACAGTATCCACAAGGTCGATGAAAACATCGCTTTGCGTGAGTTGGCTCCACTCACACACATTTATCAAGCCTTGCTGGAGCAATTGGCTAGGCGCTAAGCAAGCCACCAATTGACTGAGCTTGCAATCTTGGAGCCTGTTGACGATCTTTCGCAGACAGCCTTGCCCGTTTGACACTGCCTATTTTGCGTTCCTTGCGCGACTGCGTAGAGATTGTGAACAGGCGCTTAGATGGCCAGTCTGTATGCAAAGCGGCCTTCAGGCCAGCTTCTGCTGTTTTTCTTTTATGGACTCTTTGCCTTTATGAGTACCACCACCTCGACCACACTGCGCCAAGCGATTCACGCCACCGCCGACCAACTCACTGCTGCCCAAGTCGCTTTTGGCCATGGCACAGACAATGCCTTGGATGAGGCTGCTTGGCTGGTTTTATGGGTTTTGAAACTGCCGCTCGATAGCGACTTCAACACTGAAATTGGCGAGCAACTACTGGATGCAGACCAATCACAGCAGCTTGCTGCCCTCGTGCAGCGCCGCATTGAAGAGCGCAAACCTGCCGCCTATCTAACCCAAGAGGCCTGGTTGTATGGTGTGCCTTTTTATATCGATGAGCGCAGCATTGTGCCGCGCAGCCTGATTGCCGGCCCAATTGTCGATGGCACGCTGGACTACTGGCTCAACGAGCGCACGCACAAGGTGTTGGACATGTGCACCGGCAACGGCAGCTTGGCCATTTTGGCTGCGCTGGCCTGGCCCGATGTCCAAGTCGATGCACTCGACATCTCCAGCGATGCCTTGGCCGTGGCACGCATCAACGTCGACAAGCACGCATTGAGCGAGCGCGTGCAACTGATCAAATCAGATGGTCTGCAAGCGATTGAGCCTGAGCAGCGCTACGATTTGATTCTGTGCAACCCACCGTACGTCAACAGCCAGAGCATGCAGGAATTGCCCGAAGAATTCAAAGCCGAGCCGTCGCTGGCACTGGCTGGGGGCTCAGATGGCATGGACTTTATTCGTCCGTTGCTGCAAGCCTTGCCAGACAGAATGAGTGACGAGGGCATTTTGGTGCTTGAAATTGGCCATGAAAGACCCTACTTTGAAATTGCATTCCCGAATTTGAATCCGATTTGGCTAGAGACACCAGGCGGCCACGATGCCGTTTTGGTGCTGACAAAAAAAGAACTAGCCAATGCGCTATTTGATTACAATTAGTATCAAATACCTCTCATTCTTTGCAAGACTGCGTCACGCACGCTGAACAAGCAGAGGAGCGCTGTGGATATAGCCCATCGATCTGCCTGGTGCAGATCTGTCCATTTCAGAAGTTTGAGTCTCTCACCAACGAAAAAGGAATACCAGCATGACTAACACCCAACTCTCTCCTCTGCGCACAGCCGCAGCAGTGTTCTTGTGCAGTGCAGCCGCACTTGCCCACGTTCAGGCCAGCGCCCAAACGCCAGCGCCTGCCCCACGCAGCGAGTTGAACATGAGCCTAGCATTGGCCAACCAATTGGTCAGCGACACCGTCAAGGCTTGCACCGAGGCGGGCTATGTCGTCTCCGCCGTGGTGGTGGATCGTGCTGGTGTGATGAAAGCCATGCAACGGGCCGACAATGCTGGCACGCACACCGTGCAAGCCGCTGAGCGCAAAGCCTTTACCTCGGCCTCAGCCAAAGCCCCCACCTTCCAAATGATGGAAAATGCACAAAAGAATCCGGGCGCAGCCAACCTGACCGATATTCCTGGCTTTTTGCTGCTGGGCGGTGGCGTGCCCGTCAAGAGCGGTGACCAAGTGATTGGTGCCATCGGTGTGGCGGGTGCTCCTGGCGGCCACTTGGATGACCAGTGCGCCAACAAGGCACTGGAAGCATTCGCCGCCGGCAAATAAACTGCCGGGACTCAACATCTAAGCACGGCATTTGAAGCCAGCTCCCGCTGGCTCCCTTGGTCATTACAGACACTAAAACCACACAGCGAGGCAAACTCAAAGCCTCGCTTTTTTATTGCTTGACCACCGAGGGCAACCACACACTGGCTTTCAAACCGCGCCCGCCCTCCCCCGAGTCGAGCTGCAAGTGCGAGCCCAGCAGCCGTGCATAGCGGGCCACCAAAAACAGGCCCAGACCCGCCCCCTGGCCCAGCAACTCGCCATCATCGCCTTGGGTCCAGCGCTGCATCATCGCCGTACGCACCGAAGCAGGAATACCAGGCCCGTCATCCTCCACCGAGATGCTGCACATTTTGGTCTGCAGATTCACGGCCACCGCCACTGTTACTGTGTCACCGCCATAACGCAAAGCGTTGTCGATCAAGTTATCAAGCAAACCAGTGACCAGTGCAGTATCGGCCTGCACCCAGCTGCCCAAAGCTTCGCTTTCGTCCAGGCCTTGTGCGCCCAAATCCACACCATGGGCATCGGCCTTGTCCAGGTGGCGCAATACCATTTGGCGCACCAACTCAGCCATATCGACATCAACGATGTGCAGGGTCACTTGGTCCTCATCGAGCATGGCCAAGTCCAGCAACTGGTTGACGAGGCGCGCTGCGCGCTCGGTACTCGTGACAATTTGGCTGAGTTGCTCGCGCTGCACAGCCGAATCTTGCCCTGCCAGACCAAACTCGGCCATCGCCTTGATACCAGCCAAGGGCGTGCGCAATTCGTGCGCGACATTGCCAGCAAACTCCCGTTGCAACGCGATATTGCGGTCGAGCCGATCAATCAAATCATTGAGCGCTTTGCCGACTTGCTCGACCTCACGGCTGGTGGTTGCCACTTCCAGCGGCGACAAGTCCTTGGCATCGCGCACGAGCAAGGCATCGTGCAGTTGCGCAAGCGGCTGCAAATCACGCTCAATCCGATCCCAGAGCCAAATGGTCAGCGGAATCAGCATTAAAAAAATAGGTAATGAACCAAACCACATCAAGCGCTGCACCATATGGTTTCTGGCTTGAGTGGTGTGTGCGACAACGACAAAAAACTTCTTATCACCGATGCTTTGACGCAGCGCAATCGAACGCATCGAGCGACCGGCATAATACAGGTAGCCGTAGCGGTACTCCTGAAAATAACTGGGCAAAAATGCGTCTTGCAAATCAACCCCAAGCAGCGGTTGGCCAATGCTGCTGAGGATGGAGTACACCACCATCTCCACAGGCTCATACAGCACGGTCTCGAGCTCTTGCTCCGACAAGTCCAGCTTCAACTCACCATCGGCCTGCATTTGCAGGCGGCTGCTTAGCGCATACGCGTGGTCGAGCAAGGTGCGATCAAACACGCGGCCGGTAAAGTCCTGCGCGACCCCCAGCATCACGGCAGTCGCACACAGCCAGGTCACAATCAATGGCAGCAACACGTGGCGCAACATGCGGTTGCGCAGCAAAGGGGCATTTTTGGCTGCCAACGCCGCGTGTTTCATGGCTTACAGGCTTTCGGCCTCAAGCAAATAACCAATGCCCCGCAAGGTTCGAATCGCTGCGCCACTGCCTTGCAGTTTTTTGCGCAAGCGGGAAATAAACGCCTCCAGCGCGTTATCTCCCAAAGATTCGTCAAAACCAGAGAGTTTGTCCGACAGGCTGCGTTTATTGACCACATGCCCCGGTGGAGTCATCAACTCCCACAACACCTCGAACTCACGCGCGGGCAAGTCGAGCAACTTGCCTGCAATCGCAAAACGACGCGCGCGACGGTCTAATTCAAGCTGGCCCAGCACCACCGTATCCTCGGTGCCACGGCTGCGCCGCACCAAGGCACGCAGACGCGCCTCGACCTCAGCCAGATCGAATGGTTTGCCCAAGTAATCGTCAGCGCCAGCGTCCAGGCCGGCGATGCGTTCTTCGGTGCGGTTGCGCGCTGTCAATACCATGACGGGGGTGCTATCGCCGCGCGCACGCGCTTCTCGTAAAAGCACCAGGCCATTTGCAGCTTCCACCACGTTGCGTTGTGTCAGGCTGGCCTGTGCCGGTAGGTTCAAGTCCAATAAGACTGCGTCAAAGGGCTGGATTTCCCACAAATGTCTGGCATCTTGCAGGTTCGATGCCGCATCCACTCGGTGGCCTGCCATCTCCAGGCTGCGCTTCATGACCTCGCGCAGCACTGAGTCGTCTTCTACTAATAAGATTCGCATAGCCAGAAAGGATACCAGCACTGGCAACACTTGCACCTCTTGTTAGCTCGCTTGTGCGAGACGTTCTGCCGTTTCAAGCTGCTGCTTGGCCTTGATGCTGCTGCGCACGGTCGACCAAATGGCCCATAACAGCAAAGCCGCAGTGATCGCTAGCAAGGAGGCACTGATCGGGCGTTGCACGAAAATAGCCGGGTCACCACGCGAGATCAGCATCGCACGGCGCAGATACTCTTCCAGCATCGGGCCAAGGATATAGCCCAGCAGCAGCGGCGCAGGCTCAAACTTCAGCACCATCAATGCATAGCCCATGATGCCCAAGACCGCGACCGAGTAAATATCAAAGACGTTGTTATTGACGCTGTAGACGCCCAAGGCAACAAACACCAAAATGGCTGGATACATCCAAGAGAATGGAATACGCAGCAAAGCCACCCACAAGCCAATGGTTGGCAAATTCAAGATCACCAGCATGATGTTGCCAATGGCGAAACTCACCACCAAGCCCCAAAACATTTCCGGTTGTTCGGTAATGAACATCGGGCCGGGCTGAATACCGTGAATGATCAAGGCGCCCAACATCACCGCCATCACTGCATCGCCAGGAATACCGAGCGACAAGGACGGAATAAAGGCTGTTTGCGCTGCTGCATTATTGGCCGACTCTGGCGCACAAATGCCTTCAACTGCCCCCTTGCCAAAACGGCTTGGGTCCTTGGCCACACGTTTTTCAATCGCATACGACAGAAATGAAGCAATCGATGGGCCAACTCCCGGCAACGCACCCAAGGCAGCGCCCAGACCCGAGCCACGCACCATCGGCATGACCGTGGTCTTGAACTCTTGCTTGGAAGGCACCATCGAGCGCAATGGCACTTTAGCCACCTTACCGGTCAAGTCACTGGAATTGACACAACGCACGACTTCAGCCACCCCAAACAGGCCCATCGCCAAGGCCACCAGGCTGATGCCATCCATCAACTCAGGCACGCCAAAATAGTAACGTGGCACGCCAGAGTTCACATCGGTGCCAACCATGCCCAGCAGCAAACCAAACACCACCATCGCCAAACCTTTGGCAGCTGAGCCAGAGCTGATTGAGGACGCAGCAACCAAGCCCAGCAACATCATCGAGAAGAATTCAGCCGGGCCAAAGCTCAGACCGATATTGGCAATCAGCGGCGAAAACAACACCATCAAAATCAAACCGCTCATCGCTCCCACCAAAGACGCAATGGTGGTGACAAACAGCGCAATCCCGGCCTTGCCATTTTTGGCCATTGGATAGCCATCCAAACAGGTCACCGCTGAAGATGGCGTGCCTGGCAGGTTCAGCAAAATCGATGCGGTTGAGCCGCCATACTGGGCACCGTAATAAACACCGGCGAGCATGATGATCGCTGCGGTCGGCGTCATATGGTAGGTCAGTGGCAACAGCAATGAAATCGCAGCCAATGCACCAATGCCGGGCAACACCCCGACCACTGTGCCCAAAAAGACACCAAAAAAGCAATACCAGAGCGTGACCGGTTCAACCGCCACTTGCAGCCCCAGCCAAAGGTTTCCTAATAATTCCATGTGATCAATTCCTTAGCGAGGTTTACAGGCTCCAAGGCCAAATCGGCAAGACCATTTGCAAGCTGATGGGAAAAATCAGCGTGGTCAGCAATGCAACAACAGCGCAAACAGTCAACCGGGTACGCAAGTTCATTGCCGAGGGCACCAAGGACACCAGCGAGGCCAAGAAAGAAGACAAGACCACACCGACTGGATACAGGGATACAGCAAACAACACAATGGCTGCAACACACCAAAACAAATTATTCCACTGCACCACCACTGCAGAGCCTTTGCGCCAAAAGGCTGGCAGCGCCACCAAAATGCCCAGCACTGTCAGGGTCCAGCCCAGCACCACAGGAAAATAGCCTGGGCCCATGCGTGCACTGGTGCCCATGTCGTACTGCCCGCCATACAGCGCGAAAAATAAACCAGTCGCACTCATCAGCAGACCGCCGACGATGTCATGGATATCTCTGGTTACCTTCATGGTTTAACCACTCCAATCAAAAAATGAATTCCCCCGCACACGGTCATTCAAAGCCATGCCCTAAAAGGCTTTCAAGGACAACAAGTTCCTTCTTGGCTTACAAATCACCGAACAAACCGCCATGCATGCACCTGAGACAGGCGTTGCCACTTGTCAGCAAACTGGCGTGGAGCGCAAGAATAAAAAAAACACCTGACTGCAGCCTGAGCATGCGCAACTTATAGGGAAATCCCCATAAGAGCCAAACACACTTGGCCCTTGCACGATGGCGATCTGCACGCATGCGCACAAGCTGTGCCACATGCGCGCTCTTTGCATGGCGCCACAGCAAATGGCTTGTTCGCTCAACGCCCACGTATAATTGCGGCTCATTTCCGAGGAGCGTTGCAGCAATCGCCCAGCATTGGCACAGATTGCGAGGCTCGGACTTCATGCTTGTTGGCAAACCCGTCTTTGATGCAAAGAGGGATTGGCCAGGCATTCGCAACGACGCTCAACCGCTTGCATGCGCAAGCTGGAAAGCAGTCTTCCTCGATTTCCGTATGGCTACTTTTCATGCTTGGCGCGTGCAGCGGCATCGTCCACCTGTTGCATAGAAAGCACGTGTTAACCATGAACGCTCATACCGACAACCTGGCGCTACAAAGCGCCATCGCCGATCCATCTCTGGCTCCTTGGGGCCGCAAAGAAATCAAAATCGCCGAAACAGAAATGCCCGGCCTGATGGCCATTCGCCAAGAATATGCCGCAGCACAGCCGCTCAAAGGCGCACGCATCACCGGCAGCCTGCACATGACGATTCAAACCGCTGTGCTGATTGAGACCCTGCAGGCACTGGGCGCGACCGTGCGCTGGGCTTCCTGCAACATCTACTCTACGCAAGACCACGCAGCAGCGGCCATTGCCCTCAATGGTGCCAACAACGGCCAAGGCACACCGGTATACGCCATCAAAGGCGAGACACTCGAAGACTACTGGGATTACACCCACCGCATCTTTGAATTCGCAGGCAAAGGCGAAGCCGGTGAAGGCCCCAACATGATTTTGGATGACGGCGGCGATGCCACCTTGCTGCTGCACCTGGGCAAACGTGCTGAAAAAGACCTGGGCGTATTGGCCAATCCAAAAAGCGAAGAAGAGCGCATCTTGTTTGCTGCGATCAAAACCAAACTCGCAGTAGACGACAGCTGGTACAGCCGCAAAGCCGCTGAGATCATTGGTGTGACCGAGGAAACGACCACTGGTGTGCACCGTTTGAACGAGATGTCGGCCAAAGGCGAATTGCTGTTCCGCGCCGTGAACGTGAACGATTCGGTGACGAAAAGCAAATTCGACAACCTGTACGGCTGCCGCGAATCGTTGGTTGACGGTATCAAACGCGCCACCGATGTGATGATTGCAGGCAAGATCGCCGTGATTGCCGGTTACGGTGACGTGGGCAAAGGCTGCGCACAAGCGATGGCCGCACTGCGCGCGCAAGTCTGGGTGACTGAAATCGATCCAATCTGCGCATTGCAAGCGGCCATGGAAGGCTACAAAGTCGTGACGATGGAGTACGCTGCTGACAAGGCCGATATTTTCGTCACCACCACGGGCAACAAAGATGTGATCCGCCACGAACACATGGTGGCAATGAAAAACGAAGCCATCGTCTGCAACATCGGCCACTTCGACAACGAGATCGATGTCGCCTCGCTGGAGCAGTACGAGTGGGAAGAGATCAAGCCGCAAGTTGACCATGTGATCTTCCCAGACGGCAAGCGCATCACCTTGCTGGCCAAAGGCCGCCTGGTGAACCTGGGCTGCGCCACTGGCCACCCCAGCTACGTGATGAGCTCCTCGTTTGCCAACCAAACCTTGGCGCAAATCGAACTGTTCACCAAGCCTGACCAATACCAGGTTGGCCAGGTCTATGTGCTGCCCAAACATCTGGACGAACACGTTGCTCGCCTGCAATTGTCCAAACTGGGCGTAGAGCTGACCGTGTTGTCGGCTGAGCAAGCGGCCTACATTGGTGTGCCGCAACAAGGCCCTTACAAGCCCGACACCTACCGCTACTAAGCAGCGCAGAGCACGCCGAAAAAATATGGCACTGGCAAGACTTTGCCAAAAGCCTTATTCTTTTGGCGTGTGGTCATTGCCTGGCCATTGAAGCCGCAGGCAGCGCTCTCGCATTGCCTGCCCCTACTACGCTGCTGTAAGAAAGGTCTATTCTGATGCTCGAACTCATTCTCGTGTGGTTGCTCAGTGCCGTCGCCCTGATGGCCGTTGCCTACTTGATCCCAGGCGTTCAAGTCAACAGCTTCAAGTCCGCGTTGCTGGCTGCCGTGATCATCGGCTTGATCAATAGCTTGTTGCGGCCAGTCCTGGCGTTCATCTCCTTCCCAATCACAGTACTGACCTTGGGGCTTTTTTATCTGGTCCTGAACGGTCTGCTGTTTTGGCTCGCTGGCAGTCTGATTCGCAGCTTTAAAGTCGAGGGATTCTGGTCTGGTGTATTTGGCGCCATCACCTATGGCATTATCAACTGGGCCCTGATCAGCATCATTTTGCCTTCAACGCCCTAAACCATTGGCGCTAACGCGCCATTTCTTTTTTGAGCCTTCTTGATGTGTGCAACTTCACTTGCATGGCCATCAGGAAGGCCCATTTGCTTCATGAACTCGACACCCACCTCCACTCGCCGCACTCCCGTCAGTTTGGAGTTTTTCCCGCCTAAAACAGACGCTGGTGCAGACAAACAGCGCCAGGCCCGTGCCGATCTGTATGCCTTGCAACCAGAATTTTGCTCTGTCACCTACGGCGCCGGAGGTTCCACACAAGAAGGCACCTTCCGCAATGTGGCGGAAATTCTGGCCGAAGGCCAGCAAGCGGCCTCGCACTTCTCGTGCATTGGAGCGACACACGAGAAAGTACGCACCGAGCTGCAACAGCTCAAAGCCATGGGCGTGCAGCGCCTGGTCGCTTTGCGCGGTGATCTGCCCAGTGGCTACGGCCTAGGCGGGCAGTTTCATTACGCCAGCGATCTGGTGGCCTTTATTCGCGCTGAAACCGGCGACCACTTCCACATCGAGGTAGCCGCCTACCCTGAAATGCATCCCCAAGCGCACTCGCCCAAGCAAGACCTGCAGGCCTTTGCAAGCAAGGTCCACGCTGGGGCGAACTCGGCCATTACCCAGTACTTTTTCAATGCGGATGCGTATTTGCGCTTTCGCGACGAGGCGCAAGCGCTTGGCCTGGCAATCCCGATCGTGCCAGGCATCATGCCCATCATGGGATCGAGCCAATTGCTGCGTTTCTCCGATGCCTGCGGCGCAGAAGTGCCGCGCTGGATGCGCACCCGGCTGCAATCGTTTGGCGATGACAGTGCATCGATTCGGGCCTTTGGCCTCGACACCATCACCGATCTGTGCGCGCGCCTGATCCGTGAAGGCGTGCCAAGTCTGCACTTCTACACAATGAACCAAAGTCCCTTGGTGCTTGAAATCAGCAAACGTTTGAACTTAGTTTGAACCTGACTCTCATAGTCAAGCTAGCCCAACTGAAAGGATTGATACGAGTTTTAATGCAGGCATGGACCAACTCCCTGCCTGCGCTTTCGCCCTCGCACAGCGGCTCATTACCGCCCCTATTAGCAAAGGGATGGCCTACAGCCAAAGTGCCCAAGACCTGTCACGCACCTGCGCGCGCATGCATGAACGCGCAGGCCAAGCAGGCCGCTCGTTTACACCTCATGCCCAACTCATCCCCTCCCCCTTGTAGTGGCCTGCTTGGCACGCTACTGCGCAACGGCTTGCTATTGAGCGCCGTAGTGCTAAGTGCCTGCACAACCGCTCCTTCAGAAGAGGTGGCCACGCCCATGGAGGCCACGCGCTTCCTGGATCTCGACATCATGCCGCCTGTCTATGAGCTGCTGCTGCCACCATCGGCCATGCCCTATCGCCTTGGTCTGCGCGCCAGCCCTGAATCGGTCAGAAGCAACCTGGTGCCAGGCCTGCATGA
This sequence comes from Lampropedia aestuarii, assembly GCF_004803635.1. Taxonomy (GTDB): domain Bacteria; phylum Pseudomonadota; class Gammaproteobacteria; order Burkholderiales; family Burkholderiaceae_C; genus Lampropedia; species Lampropedia aestuarii. The sequence goes on from NZ_SSWX01000026.1 coordinate 11,778, forward strand.
TTGGTCGCAGCCTGAGCCACAGGACCTCTACCAAACCGGCTTGGCTTCTTGGTATGGCGACAAATTCCATGGCCGTTTGACCGCCAATGGTGAGCGCTACGACATGAATGCAATGACGGCCGCTCACCCCAGCCTGCCATTCGACACCAACGTCTGTGTGCGCAGCCTGCTCACCGGCAAGGAAGTGCAGGTGCGCATCAATGACCGCGGCCCTTTTGTTGGCCGACGCGTGATCGATCTCAGCCGCGCTGCCGCAGAGTCCCTGGGCATGCTCTCGCAAGGGCTTAAAACTGTGGCGATCTGGATTCCGGACGAGGAAAGCCCAGTCTGCGGCGACGGTGTCGTCGCCCTCCAAGGCAAAGGCACAATCCATACCGCCCAAAACGAATAGCCCTCGTTGAGGACCTGCTTAAACCGGCCTGTACCTGCGCTACAAAGCCCCACCATACTACCCAATCGCGCTGACACTTTTCAGCGCCGCTCACCTGCAAGACTGCCTGCCATGCACATCGGCTCTATTGAACTGGACAACCATTTGTTTGTCGCCCCGATGGCGGGTGTGACCGATCGCCCGTTTCGCATGCTCTGCCGGCAACTGGGCGCAGGATACGCCGTCAGCGAAATGGTGACATCGCAGCCCCATTTGTACGCCAGCTTGAAAACTTCACGCCGTGCCAACCACGAAGGTGAGCCTGGCCCGATCTCGGTGCAGATTGCCGGCACCGAGGCGGCCATGATGGCTGAAGCGGCGCGCTACAACATCGAGCGTGGTGCACAAATCATCGACATCAATATGGGCTGTCCTGCCAAAAAGGTCTGCAATGCCTGGGCTGGTTCAGCGCTGATGCAGAACGAGCCCTTGGCCATTGAGATTGCCGAGGCCGTCGTCAAGGCCTGCCTGCCCTTTGGTGTTCCGGTGACGCTCAAAATGCGCACCGGCTGGTCGAGCGACAACAAAAATGCCCCCGTATTGGCAAAAGCCTTTGAGTCAGTGGGCATCCAAATGCTCACCGTACACGGCCGCACCCGAGAGCAGGGCTATAAAGGCCAGGCTGAATACGCCACCGTCACCGCAGTCAAACAGGCGGTGCGCATCCCCGTCGTCGCCAATGGCGATATCAACAGCAGCGAAAAAGCCGCCCAAGTCTTGCAAATCACAGGCGCAGATGCCGTGATGGTCGGCCGCGCAGCCCAGGGCAGGCCTTGGATTTTTCGTGAAATTGCGCATTACCTGGCCACCGGCGAACACTTGGCTGCGCCGCAAACGCTGCAGGTGCGGCAGTGGCTGCTTGACCACTTGCTGGAGCATTACAGCCTGTACGGCGAGCACACCGGCGTGCGCTCAGCTCGCAAGCACATCGGCTGGTATATCAAAGGCATTGCAGGCCAGGACAGCTTGCGCACGCGTATCAATGCCGAGCAAGATTGCCAGCAGCAATGGCAGGCCGTGGCCGATTTCCTTGAAGATTTGGCACGCACACAGCCTGTTTGGCCTATGGCTCAGGCAACAGCCTCCACTGAACCAGTTGCTGACGACGAGGCTGCCTGTGGCAGCTGCTCAAACCACACAGCAAACTGAAAAATACTCCGAGAGCCCATGTCTTGGCGCGACAGCAGGCCTGGCCTTTCCTCCAACACGCAGGCAATAGCAATCAAAAGACAGCTGCGTAAGAACCACCGCCTGCCTTCATAGTTGCAAGCTGGGCGCTATGCTCCCATGCAATCACCCGCGCATTTTCCACGCCTGCATAGTATGCTTTGGCAGATTCGTCTGCGCCTGCTGTGTGATCATCAACGCGTTCACCGCATCGACGGCGCGACAGCTGCGGTATAGTGCCGCCTCGTCCAAAAAACCCCAAACAAGGGGGATACCTCAGTATGAAGCCAACTATCAGTGATTGCGTCCGGGATAACTTACAACAGTATTTCAAAGATCTGGATGGCCAAGATCCAGTCAACGTCTACGACATGGTGATCCATCTGGTTGAAAAGCCGGTGCTCGAAGAGATCATGGCCCGCGCCAATCACAACCAATCCCGCGCAGCGCAATGGCTGGGTTTGAACCGCAATACATTGCGCAAAAAACTGCAGCACCACGCATTGCTCGACAACGACAACTAAGGCGCAAGCCCTGAGCAGATTCACCCGCCCACAATGACCCCAGTAGCATGAGGGCAAGCGCTTGCCAGACATTTAACACAGCACCGCCAATGTTTGAACAATCGTTATATCCGACTAGGGCATTTGCTATTGGCAACTGCCCTTATTTGGCGTTACAGTCCTTCGGCTTTACCGCGTTGGGCTGACAGAGTGCATCCCGGGCACAGCACAGACACTTTTTTTCTATTCACTTCTACTCGGAGCTCTCATGAAGTCCTTCATCCGTCAAAGCACACAATGGTTGGCGCCTGCCTTGCTCAGCATGGCCGCTGCCGCAGCCCTGACCGTGGCAGCCCCAGCTGCCGCACAAGCGCCGCTGAAAATGGCCTATGCGCTGAGCCAACAGTCGCATTACGGGGCAGCCGGCAATGCATTTGCCAAAACCCTGGATGAAGGCAGTGGCGGCAAATACAAAGTACAGCAATTTGCCAATAGCGCCTTGGGCGGTGAGCGCGAAGTGATTGAAGGCCTGCAATTGGGCACCATCGACGTGGCGGTGCTGTCCACTGGCGCGACGATGAATTTCGTGCCGTCAGCGGCCGTGTTTGATGTGCCATTCCTGCTGCGTGACCTCGACCATGCCCGCAATGTGCTGGATGGCGAAATTGGCCAGAACATGCTGGCTGAATTCAACAAACGCGGCCTGGTCGCCTTGGCCTGGGGTGAGCAAGGTTTCCGCCACCTCACCAACAATGTGCGCCCAGTGAGCACACCGGAAGACGCCAAAGGCCTGAAAATCCGCACCACTGAGAACCAACTGCACATTGCTGCATTCCGTGAAATCGGCATTCTGCCAACGCCTATGGCCTGGCCAGAAGTGATGACTGCGCTGCAACAAGGCACGATTGACGGTCAGGAAAACCCCCTGTCGGTGATCACATCGGCCAAGCTGTCGCAAGTGCAAAAGCACCTGGCGCTGACTGGCCATGTGTACGCGCCTGCCGTGATCATCGTCTCGCCTTCGGTGTATGAAAGCCTGTCAGCAGAAGACAAGGCGCTGTTCCAAAAAGCCGGTAAAAATGCTGGCCAGGCAATGCGCGATTTTGTCTCCGACGTGGAAATCTCAGGCGTTGAGCAACTCAAAAGCGAAGGCATGCAAGTCACCGAAGTGGATCGCGCCGCATTCGCCAAAGCCGTCGAGCCTGCCTACAAAGACTACAACAAGCGTTTTGGCGAAAAGCTGATTGAGCAAATCCGCAACACACAATAAGCGCTTAGAGCCTGTTTACCATCTCGACGCAGCCGCGTTGAAGCACCAAGGGATGCGGTGAGCGCCAACAAGCGGCTTGCACTGCCTCTTTTTGTGCCTTGCATGGCTACACAGGGACGGTGGACAGGCTATTGAGAGAAGGGCCTGGCAGCACTCCGCTGCACGTATGGATGCGTGCCAGGACAAGATTGTTCGACAAAGGCCCGTGTTCTCAGTCTAAAATTGCCCCTTCGTCTCATGTGCGCTGGCTGCGCCTCTGTCCTACAGGGCTGTGGCGCGCCCTTTGATTTTCCATCAAACAGGAATCTGCTCTGATCGCCCCCACAACGGTCGCGATTAGCCAGTGATGCCATTGAGCGTGCCCTGTGCTTTGCAGCTACCTCTGCATCAAGCAGGAACACCCAAACCTTGCCTTGCTGGGTGGTGACGGTCACAACGACCACCGCTTGCCACACAAAGGTGGAGACCCTTTTCATGACTCTCATCCATCGCATCGACAAAATCCTGTTTGGTTTTGTCTCTATCGTGGCCCAAGCCCTGTTGTGGCTGGCTATTGCTGCAGGCTTTTTCCAAGTCATCTCGCGTTTTGTGTTGCACTCTCCACTGGATTGGAGTGAGGTGCTGACCCGCTCGGCCATTATCTGGGCTGTGATGCTGGGTGTGGCATTGGCCTTTCGCCAAGGCTCAATGATTGCTGTAGAGTTTTTGCGTGAAAAACTGCAAGGCACCGCCAAGCGGGTACTAGAGGGCTTGGTGACATTGATCTGCCTGGGTTTTCTGGTCTTTCTGACCTGGATCGGCGGGCAAATGGCCTACCGCGTCCGCTTTCAAAGCCTTGCCGGGCTGGAGGTCTCGATCTCCTGGGTCTACCTGGCCATTCCGGTTGGCGCAGGTTTGGCCGCAATCGCCTTGCTGCTGCGCTGGCTGACCCCAGACGCGCCCGAATCTCAAGCCCCTGTGCGCAACGATGCACAAGGCTGATATCCATCTTGACCTCCAACTGACCCCTCTTACGAAAGACCGATCATGCCGCAGTTGATGATTGTCTCGATGATGATTTTCTTTGCCTTGTCACTGCCTGTGGCAGTGGCCATTGGCTTATCCAGCATCACCGGCATTGCTTATGCCGGTATCAATTGGCTGGTCGTGCCCCAGCAATTGTTTGCCGCACTGGACAAGTTCCCACTGATGGCGATTCCCTTCTTCATTCTGGCCGGCAACCTGATGGAGTCAGGTGGCATCTCCCAGCGCATGGTGAATTTTGCCAAAAGCCTGGTCGGCGGTATTCAAGGCGGCTTGGCGATCACCTGTGTGCTCACTTGCATGATTTTTGCGGCCGTAGCCGGCTCCTCCGTGGCCACGACCTTTGCCGTTGGTGCCATTTTGATTCCGGCCATGGTCAAGCATGGCTACCCGACACCTTTTGCCGCCTCGCTGCAAGCCACCGCTGCTGAACTAGGGGTGATCATTCCACCATCAGTGCCAATGATTTTGTATGCGGTCTCGACCGAAACCTCCACTGGCGAGATTTTCATCGGCGGCGTCATTCCTGGCCTGCTGATTGGCTTGGCCTTGATTTTGTACGTATGGCTGTATGCCCGCAAACACGGCTTGGGCAAGAGCGATGGCCAAGATCGCATGGCTGTTTGGCCTGCCTTCAAAAACTCTTGGTTGGCATTGCTGATGCCGGTGATCATTTTGGGCGGCATCTATGGCGGCATATTCACACCGACCGAGGCCTCGGTCGTCGCCGTGGTTTATGCGTTGCTGGTCAGCCTGTTCATTTACCGCACCTTGAGTTTCAAAAAGCTAGCGCCAGTGTTCCACCGCTCGGTCGTGGGCACTGCGGTGATCATGTTCATCATTGCCAACGCTGGCGTATTCAGTTTCTTGCTCAACCGCGCAGGCGTGCCTGACATGCTGGGCCAATGGATTGGCGGTTTGTTTGACAGCAAATACCTGTTCCTGATGGCCGTCAACCTGGCCTTGTTCATCATTGGCATGTTCATTGAGACTTCGGCCTCCATTGTCGTGCTGGCTCCGCTGTTGCTGCCAGTTGCAGTCCAATTTGGCGTTGACCCGGTGCACTTCGGTATCATCATGATCGTCAACTTGGCCTTGGGCATGGTGACACCGCCAATGGGGGTCAATCTTTTTGCCGCCTGCTCGATTGCCAAGATATCGTTAGAGCAAATGGTCAAACCGCTGATCCCGTTTGTCGCCGTGATCATGGGCTGTTTGATGCTCATTACCTATATTCCGGAAATTTCGCTGTACCTGCGCGATGTGGTGTACCGCTAAGCAACAAGGCGCTGAGCCCGTATGAGTGAACCCCAATCGCCCGCGTTTGCCTTTTTAGAGCCGGGCGATCCGTTTCCCGCGCCTGGCACCGTCACCGAAGAACTGGGCCCACTGGCCATTGGGGGCGACTTGTCGGTGAGCACCTTGGTGTCCGCATACAGCCAAGGCATTTTCCCCTGGTATTCATCTGGCCCGATTCTGTGGTGGTCGCCCCAGCCCCGTATGGTGCTGCAAACAGGGCAATTCAAACTCACAAAATCGTTGCGCAAAACCATTGCCAATCTGCACCAGACGGGCCGTTTGCAGATTCAGGTTGATGGGCACTTTCAGACCGTGATCGGGCGCTGCGCCCGCGTGCCGCGTGCTGGTCAAAACGGCACTTGGATCGGCCAGGACATACAAGACGCCTATGGCGAGCTGCACCAAGCAGGCTTCGCCCATAGCGTAGAAACCTGGCTCGATGGCGAGCTGGCCGGCGGGCTGTACTGCGTCAACATCGGCAAAGCGGTATTTGGCGAGTCGATGTTCAGCCTGCGCTCCGATGCCTCCAAGATTGCGCTGGCAGCGCTGGTGGCGCTGTGCCGCAAACACCGGCTGCCGATCATCGACTGCCAACAAAATACCGCGCATTTGGCCTCTTTAGGCGCGCAAGAGATGGACCGGCAAGAATTTCTCACCCGCGTGGCCACACTGGCGCAGCAGCCCACGCCAGACTGGTCGTTCACGCCCAGCGATTGGCAACATTTACACCCGCATATTTTGCGCTGAGCCTGCCTGCCCGCGCCCGCAGCGGGCATCCATCATGCGTCAGCACTTGTTCCAGCACACACTGTTTATCCCACTAACATGCCAGCGGCAAGTTGTTGATAATAGCGTCTGATATGAACGAATCTGCCCACTTCCCCTTGCAGTTTTATGCGACGGCGCCCTACCCCTGCAGCTACCTGCCTGGGCAAACCGCGCGCTCGCAAGTAGCCTCACCAGGTGAGCTGGTCGATGGACGCGTTTATTCATTGCTGGTTGAGCGCGGGTTTCGGCGCAGCGGCCTGTTCACCTACCGTCCATACTGCGATGCCTGCCAGGCCTGTCAAACACTGCGCATTCCGGTGGCCGATTTTGTGCCCAATCGCAGCCAGCGCAGAACCTGGCGTGCCCACGCCCATTTGCAAACGCGTTTGATGCCCGCGTTGATGCACGCCAAGCATTACGCGCTCTACCAAAGCTACCTGAAAGCACGCCACAGCGAAGCAGGAATGGACAATGACGACCCCGCCGATTACGAGCAATTTCTGCTCAGCAGCCGCGTTGACACGCGCTTGTTGGAGTTCGTTCAAACTGATCCGAACGCGCCGCTGTCACCCCAGCTGCGGATGGTCAGCGTCATCGATGTCCTCGATCGCGGCTTGTCTGCCGTTTATACCTTCTACGACACCAATGCCTCCAAAGGTTTGGGCACCTACTCGATTCTCTGGTTGATTCAATGGGCTCGCCGCCTGGGTCTGCCCTATGTCTACCTCGGTTATTGGATTGCAGGCAGTGCAAAAATGGCGTACAAGGCCAATTTTCATCCGCATGAAATTCTTAAGGACGGCATCTGGCAGCGCATAGAGCACAGCCAGACTCCTGGCTAAAATCTCTCAGCTGCACGCAAAACAAGCCACTGCGGCCAAGAAACCCTGCGAAGCGGGCACCACGGATGCCCGAATCACAGCCTGAGCCATTTATTGCTGGAGAACAGCGTTAAGATAGCCTTATCTACACCCATTGCAAAGCCATGCGTCACAACGAAGCCCCTGCGCGGCAGACCCCCAGCATTCAAGTCTTTGAGCGCATGTATGCGATCCTGGACTATCTGGCTGGGCATTCACAAGCGGTCTCGCTCAAAGACATCAGCGAAGCAACGGGCCTGCATCCGTCCACCACCCACCGCATCCTCAACGACTTGGTCATGGGGCGCCTGGTCGAGCGGCCAGAATCGGGCTCATACCGCTTGGGCCTGCGTCTCTTGGAGCTGGGCAACCTGGTCAAGGCCCGCTTGAGCGTGCGCGATATCGCGCTGCCTCTGATGCGTGAGCTGCACCGCACAACCCAGCAAGCGATCAACCTGTCGATCCACCAAGGCGATGAAATCGTCTATATCGAGCGCGCTTTCAGCGAGCGCTCTGGCATGCAGGTTGTGCGTGCCATTGGCGGCCATGCGCCCTTGCATCTGACCTCGACCGGCAAGCTGTTTCTGGCCGCACAAGACCCCCACTGGGTGCGCAACTACGCCACCCGCACCGGTTTGGCAGGCAATACCCGCAACAGCATCACCAAGCTCGATGTGCTCGAGCGCGAATTGCACCGCGTACGCCAAAGCGGTGTGGCGCAGGACAAGGAGGAGCTGGAGTTGGGGGTCAACTGCATTGCATCGGGCATTCATGACGACCAAGGCAAGCTGATTGCCGGCCTGTCCATTTCAGCCCCGACCGGCCGCCTGGAAGAGAGCTGGGTGCCCAAGCTGCAAAGCACGGTGCGCGAAATCTCTGCGGCTTTGGGCAATCCTGCGCACGTTGGCGTCTGAGAGCCTGTTCAAAGTCTTCGCACAGCCGCGTTGGAGTCGAAAAGGATACGGTGTGCCAACATGTACCGATCGCTATGGCAAGGCGTGCATCGAATGCCACTGTCGGTAAGTACTGCCTGCAGGGCGTAGGGCACCACATCAATTACCTTGCGCAGGAATTGCGCAAGGGCCATCTTGTCAGCCGATAAGTATTACGCCATCAAAACCAGCGCTCAAGCACCAAGACAATACAAATCGAATGCCTGCGGTAGCGCGGCCGGTTACTGCGCGGACACCACACCGGAGACCGCATCGACCGGCAGAAACTGAATAAACGGCCCAGCCACCAAGCCTTGCCCATAGCCGATCACAGCACGCCGGTACTTCTCTGTGCCATAAACTGCCATCAGATCCAAACGGGCAATGATTTTGCTCATTTCGCGCTCGAAGCTGAGATTGCGCTGCGCTTCGCCAATCTCATTGGCCAGCAGCAGTGGCGAGCCATCGGCCTTGGTGCGTGAGGACAGCACCCAAGCGGCAATTTCCATGTTGCGCGCGGCGTTATGCACGGCCTGTGGGTTCAGGCCATCGACCATGGTGTAAAAGGTTTTACCGCCATGGGCGGTGACCATGGTATCGGCAGCGGCATAAATAAAAGCCGCGACACGGTCATCTTCAAACTCTGGCTCCAAGGCCTTGGAGAGCGCCTGTACATCTCTGGCTTCACCCAGAGGCGCCCAGCCCTGGCGGTTGAGCACCGTCAAGCGCACAAACTCAACCGCGGCTTCACGCGAGTCGGCAGTTTTAGGCCATTCGCCGGGGTTGCGCTTATACAGCTTGTCCATCAGGCTGAACAGGCTGTCAAGGTTTTGCTGCATCGCCAGCGTGGCCATACGGTTGGTGTCAGACTGCAGCAACTCGCCCTTGCGAAAACGCTCACCCGCTACCTCGCCATACGGTGCAGGCGTACTCGAACAAGCCAAAAGTGCCTGGGCGCACACCACGCATGCTGCAATGGCGATCGCTCTGCGGCTACGCACGCGCGCTTTGCGCTCGCCTAAGAACGTGTTTACGGTCTTTTCGCAGTCGTGCAAGGCACAAAAAAATGGCAGTCGGTCACGCATGATGCAAGAATCATAGCAGTGCCAAGTGCATGGCTCAATGCGATTGCCAGGCTGGCCCCAGAGGCTGGCGGTTCCTCAAAGGAAATTTAACAATTTAAAGACAATACCAGCCAACCGCCGCTGCATTGGCGCCCCTTATCGACTCAGGCCGCCTTGGTGCAATACACCACGGTGGAAGATCAATGGTGCAGCCGCCTGAATGGCATCGGGCGCAGCCATTTGCGCCAAGTCAGCAGGATTGGGGCCGCGGTAGCCCACCTGCTCGACTTCACCGATGAAGATCGTGTGGTCGCCTGCCAAATGCTCGACAAATCGCTTGCACTCAAACCAGGCCAGCGCCCCGGTCAACAAAGGCAAGCCACTGGCGCTGAACTCCACGGCAACGTCTTTGAAACGGTCGGGGCTGCGCGAGGCAAACTGCAATGCCAATGCATGCTGGTCAGCGGCCAACACATTGATTGCAAACCGCGGATGCTGCAAAAAGGCCTCACGGCTGGATGCTGTATTGACCAGGCTCCACAAGATCAGCGGGGGATTGAGCGACACCGGCGAGAACGAGCTGATGGTCAGGCCCACGGGCGCGCCCTGCGCGTCCAGCGTAGTCACCACCGTCACACCAGTAGCAAAATGGCCGAACGCATCGCGCAAGTGCCGCGCGTTGAATTCAGACTTCAAGTGCGCCGCAATTGGCATGCCAACGGCAGAAACCACAGGCTCGGTCATAACACCTCCATGCATGCGGTAAAACTGGGCCAGCACCCTGTCGTATCAGTCCTCTGCATGGGCCACCACCAACGCATCCAGGGCCTGCTGCAGCTCAGGCGTGGACGGCGTGCTCTCCAACTGGTCTGCCAGCGCCACCAAGGCTTGCACGCCCTGGCTCTTGAGTACTTTCACGGCAGCACCCGCGTCTTTGCCACTGGCGTAAGCCTTGCTTTGCAGCAGCAACTCGCCCTTGGCTGACACCAGTTTGAAGTAGAACTGGCCGTCGCGCTCGCGGTACTGTTTGACCTGCGGTGCAGTAGCCGTCTCTTTGGCCTGCTTGACTTCCAACTGGGTGCGCAAATCACGCAAGCCCACGGCTTTTTTCATCTCGGCCAGCAGCGGCGTGGCCACCGTGCGGGCTTTTTCTGCACCCTGGAGCAAAATCGCCTCGATCTTGCCTGGGTCTGCCATCAACTCATCAAATACGCTGCGCATCGGGCTCAATTCGGCATCTACGCGCTCGAACAATTGCGCTTTGGCATCGCCCCAGGCAATGCCATCGGCGAACGCCTTGGCCATGCTGGCAGTTTCCTCGGTGCTGGCAAAGGCTTGGTAAAGCTGGAAAATCGCCGAGCCCTCAGTGTCCTTGGGCTCGCCTGGTGTGCGCGAGTCAGTGGCAATGCCCATGATGAGCTTGCGCAATTGCTCACGCGGCGTGAACAAAGGAATGGTGTTGCCATAGCTCTTGCTCATTTTGCGGCCATCCAAACCTGGCAATGTCGCCACTTGCTCGTCCACCACAGCTTCTGGCAGCACCAGCAATTCCTGGCCTTGGCCGTAGATGTGGTTGAAGCTCGCTGCCATATCGCGCGCCATCTCGATGTGCTGCACCTGGTCGCGCCCGACTGGTACTTTATGCGCCTTGAACATCATGATGTCAGCGGCCATCAGCACTGGGTACATGAACAGGCCTGCGGTCACATCTGCATCGTCATCCAAGCCGGCTTCACGGTTTTTATCCACCGAGGCTTTGTACGCATGGGCACGGTTGAGCAGGCCTTTGCCTGTGACGCATGTCAGCAGCCATGACAGCTGGGGAATTTCCGGAATATCGGACTGGCGGTAGAACGTCACCTTGTCGGTATCCAGGCCGCAAGCAATCCAGGTCGCGGCAATCTCCAGCGTCGATTGCTGCGTTTGGGCCGGGTTTTGCGACTTGATCAGGCTGTGCAAGTCGGCCAAAAAATAAAAATTGTCGACATCCGCGCCCCATTGCGAGCGCACCGATGGGCGAATAGCGCCAGCGTAATTGCCCAGATGCGGGATACCAGAGGGCGTGATGCCAGTCAGAAAACGGGTGGTCATACTCAAACTTCTATCAACTCAAAAAAACGAGATGGCTTGCGAACAGCAAACCAGCAGGCAAATCAGGGCCGCTCAACCGACAAACCAGCGCAGCGGCGCAAGGTAGATCGACCCAAACCAGCTCACCAGTGGCGAGAGCCAAAACCGATCCAGCACGCCCACCAACAATAAACCGATCACAATGAAAAAACCAAATGGCTCAAGCCGCGCCAGCATGCTTGCCGGCTTATAGGGCAGCAAGCCCACTGCAATGCGCCCACCATCGAGCGGTGGGATCGGGAACAGGTTCAAGACAGCCAACACCAGGTTCAGCGTGACTCCGTAATAGGCCATGCGGATGAAAAACTCCTCTCTCAAACCGACAGCTGCCATGCCCACAAGCAGTACCGCCCAGAAAAAGGCCTGGACAAAATTCGACGCTGGCCCAGCCAGCGCAATCCAGATCATGTCCTGCTTGGGGTTTTTCAGGTTGCGCGTATTGATCGGCACCGGTTTGGCATAACCAAACATAAAGCCGCCACTGGTGGCAAAAAACAGGATCAGCGGCATCACGACCGTGCCAATCGGGTCAATGTGCTTGAGCGGATTCAAGGTGATGCGCCCGAGCATTTCAGCCGTTCTGTCACCAAAGCGCCGCGCCGCATAGCCGTGCGCGGCTTCATGCAAGGTAATGGCAAGCAACAAAGGCAGGGCCATCATTGCGATGGCTTGGATGGTATTGGATGTGTTCACAGCAAAGGGATTTTCTCAGAAGTTACAAGCACGCATGGCAACGCAGGTCAATGCCGGCGCTGGCATCAGCGCCGACGGCCAGCAAACAGCTGCGCTCACAGTGACAAACCAAGTTTGGTCCAATCGCCCTGGCCTGCGCGCAGCACGCTGGCATCGCCGCCGCCTTCCATCGTTGTCAAGTCCAGCACCGTGGTTGGCTTGGCCGCCACCGAGCCCGCATCGACAATGCCGGCCAGATCTTTCTCCAGGCGGCCGCGGATCTCGGCTGGGTCATTCAAGGGCATGTCTTCGCCAGGCAAAATCAAGGTGCTGGCCAATAGCGGCGCGCCCAGGATATCCAGCAAATCCCGCACCACCGGGTACTCGGGCACCCGCAAACCAATTGTTTTACGCTGCGGGTGGCTAACGCGGCGCGGCACCTCTTTGCTGGCTTCGAGCACAAAGGTGAACGGCCCTGGTGTGGCCTGCTTGAGCAAGCGGAACTGGCGGTTGTCAACCTTGGCGTAACTGGCCAGCTCTGACAGGTCTTTACAAATCAGCGTCAGCAAGTGCTTGTCATCGACACCGCGAATGCGGCGAATCTGGTCAACGGCATTTTTATCATCGAGCACACACACCAAGGCGTAGCTGGAGTCCGTTGGAATGGCGAGCACCTGGCCTTGCTGCAGCAAAGCGACCGCCTGCTTGAGCAAGCGGGCCTGCGGATTGTGGGGGTGAACTTCAAAGTATTGCGCCATATGCCAAGGCCATTGAGGACAAAAGAGCGATTTTGCACCAGTTTTGCTTTGTCTTGTGCACGCTTGCAGCATCTTGTCGCGGCGCGCACGCACCAGCCAGCGCGTTCAGCCAAGCAAAACCCTGCGCACCACCACTTGGCATTGCTGCTGCGGCACTGGTGAGCCAGTACAATTTCAATCCCTTATTCATGCGTGTGGAGCCCCTTCACATGCAGCATCAGACCCAACGAGGCAGGTAGCCATGAGCATCAAAAGCGATAAATGGATCAGAAAAATGGCCACTGAACACGGCATGATTGAGCCATTTGAGCCAGGCCAAGTGCGCCAAGTTGATGGCCAAAAAATCATCAGCTACGGCACCAGCAGCTACGGCTATGACATTCGCTGTGCACGCGAATTCAAAGTCTTCACCAATATCCACAGCACCGTGGTTGATCCGAAAAATTTCGACGAAAAAAGCTTTGTCGATTTTGAGGACGATTACTGCATCATCCCGCCCAATAGCTTTGCATTGGCGCGCACGGTCGAATACTTTCGCATTCCGCGCAATGTGCTGACGATTTGCCTGGGCAAAAGCACATACGCGCGCTGCGGCATCATCGTCAATGTGACACCATTCGAGCCAGAATGGGAAGGCTATGTGACGCTGGAATTCTCCAACACCACGCCGCTGCCAGCGAAAATCTACGCTGGCGAAGGCTGCGCCCAGGTGCTGTTTTTTGAAGGCGATGAGCCGCCCGAGATCAGCTACAAAGACCGCGGCGGCAAATACCAGGGCCAGCACGGCGTGACCCTGCCGCGCACCTGAATTGGCAGCCAAGTCCGGCCTCAATAACCGGGCTTGGCGTTGTCGCGTTTTTTCGAAAACAGCCCCGTGCCTCGTGCACCTTGCCTGGCAAAGCGCTCGCGCCTGGCAACCTTGGGATCAACCAGCAGCGGCCGGTAGGCTTCAACACGGTCACCACTGACCAACACCTGCTCTGGCGGCACTATGCGCCCCCAGACACCCCACTGCCAGTGCGCCAATGCAGGCCCAGCCAGCGTGGCCTCAACCACCTCTTGGGGCAGGCTGCTGGCGTGCTGCTGCCACTGCGCAGTCCCAATGGCCACGGCCTGGTGCAAACAGGCTCCAGCGGGCAAGACCTGCTGCCACACCAGCACTTGGCGCGGCGCCAGACACAGCGCGATTTCAACCGCAATCGACATCGGGGCCTTTCACTTGCAATGCCACATTCCGCACCAGTCCAGGCAGCTTAACGGGCCGGCTGGTACAGGCTTTGGGCGCGTTTGACAAACGCATCCACCATGGTGTTGGCGATCTTGTCAAACACGGGGCCAACGATCAGGCGCAGCGCCACCGAATCAAAATCATAGCGCAGCACCAATCCCACTTTGCAGGCTTGCGATTGCTCGGCCGACTGCCCGCCCACCGGCTGAAAAGTCCACTCGCCTTCGAGCGTAGAGAAGGGGCCTTTGAGCAGCTTCATCAGCACTTTTTCTTGGCCAATATGCGTATTGCGCGTCACAAAGGATTGGCGCAATTTGGAAATCGCTATGCCCACTTCGGCCGTCATGCCATCGGCATCACGCTCCATCACACGGGCGTGGTCGCACCACGGCAAAAACTCAGGGTAACGGGCCACATCCGTGACCAAAGCAAACATCTGCGCGGGGCTGAACCAGACCAGCGCAGATTTCTCAACTTGTTTCATGCCAATATCAGAGCAAGGAATGCAGCCAAGCCAGCACATTGATTGCAGCGTTTGCATACAATGCTTGGTTTCGCTGCGTAATTCGTGGGATAGTTGCGAAATAACGGCAGATTTTACTGCCCACAACCATTACACAGCAGGAGTTCGCTTCTAATAACACCATGGCCACCAAGAATAAAGCCCCCAACAGCCGCATTGCCGAGAACAAACGCGCCTTCTACAATTATTTTATTGAGGAGCGTTTTGAAGCCGGCATGGTGCTCTATGGCTGGGAAGTCAAAGCCTTGCGCAGTGGCAAGGCACAACTCACCGATGCTTACGTGCTGATCCGTGACGGCGAAATTTTCCTGATCGGCGGTCAAATCAATCCCCTGCACACGGCCTCGACCCACGTCAGCACCGAGCCTGACCGCACCAAAAAACTGCTGCTCAAAAAAGACGAAATCAAACGCCTGATCGGCAAAGTCGAGCAAAAGGGCTATACCCTGGTGCCACTGACCCTGTATTGGAAAAATGGCTACGTGAAATGCGAAATCGCCTTGGCCAAAGGCAAGGCCGAATACGACAAACGCAGCACGATCAAGGAGCGCGAAGGCAAGCGCGAAGTCGAGCGCGCGATGAAGTCGCGCAACCGCTAAACGCGGCGCTGCATGACTTGGCTTGGCAACCCCAGGAGCCAAGCCAGGCCACCAGCCACCACAACAGCCCATGGACCAAGCTGCTGATGATGGCTCCCAAGGCACGACAAAGTGCAGCCGATGTGCCATCGCCCAATTGCTGGGCGCGCCCCTGCCGACCAGTGGCCCATGCGCATCTCGGCGCTGCACAGGCCAGGTTGAGGCCTGGAGCTCAGCCCTGAGGGCCAGCTGCACCGCCCCCATTCCATGAATAAGAGGTTTTAAGTTCCCTGTATGCAACTTCCTGTGAATACCTTCAAACAAGCCCTTGCTGGATCTGACACGCTCTTCGGCATCTGGGCAAGCCTTGCCAATGCGTATGCGGCCGAAGTCGTCGCCACCACCGGCTACGACTGGATGCTGGTCGATGGCGAACATGCGCCCAACCACGTGCCTAGCATGCTGACCCAATTGCAGGCGATCGCGCCTTACCCGAGCCAGCCCGTGGTACGCGCCGTCAATGGCGATGCAACGCTGATCAAGCAACTGCTGGACATTGGTGTACAAACCCTGATGGTGCCGATGGTCGAGACCGCCGAGCAAGCCGCAGCACTGGTGCAAGCCACGCGCTACCCACCAGCGGGCATTCGCGGCGTAGGCGGCGGTCTGACCCGTGCCACGCGTTGGGACAGCATACCCAACTACATCACGACGGCCCATGAACAGTTGTGCCTGATTGTGCAAATCGAATCCCGCCTGGGTGTGGCCAACGCTGCCGCGATTGCCGCCGTTGAAGGGGTGGATGCAGTCTTCATCGGCCCGGTTGATTTGTCCACCAGCATGGGCTATGCAGGTGACTCCAGCCAGCCCGAAGTGCAAGAGACGATCCAACGCACGATCGAGACCGTCCTGGCCCAAGGCAAGGCCTGCGGTATTCTGGCGCCCCGCGTTGACGACGCCAAGCGTTATGCCCAATGGGGCTGCAAGTTCGTTGCTATCGGCATCGACATCAGCCTATTGCGCCAAGCGGCGACTCAGAACCTGGCATTGCACAAGGGCCAGGCTGCGCCAACCACCAGCGCCTCACCCACCTACTGAGCAAGCCAAGCCCGTGCACGGCCACACAAAGCTGCGGTAGGCAAACTGTGGAGCCATGCAAGGCCACTACGCCGATGCGCACCAATTGGGTATGGGCAGCGCCTACGGCACCCATGGCCAGCACGAGTACAAGCACTCACCAATCTCCCCACATCCTGTGCTGACACCGTTCTCAGCACATGGTGCACAAGGCCGCAAACGGTATTGGCTGCGGCCTTGTGCATGCAGGCTCTAGCAGGCCTGCACACGCCCCGTGCACATCACGCAGCCAAGGCGGCCAAAGCGTTGCCCAGCTTTGCTCTCGTTTGCAGCAAGACCGGTGGCACGCCCTCTGCCAACTGCGCAAACAGCGCATCGTGCAATTGCAGCTCCTGCTCCCACGCGTCTGCGTCGATGTGCATCACCGAGGCAAACTGCGGCTCATCAAAGCGCAGGCCACGCCAATTGATTTCAGCATATTGCGGGCTGATGCCGAACAGGTTTTCAGCGCCAGGCACCCGTCCTTCGAGGCGATCGAGCATCCACGCCAACACGCGTAAATTCTCGCCATAACCGGGCCAGACGAACTGGCCTTGCGCATCTTTTCTGAACCAGTTGACGCAGAAAATCGGTGGCAGGCCCGCTGCGCTGTTGTGCTGCAAGCGCTCGCCCAGCGCCAGCCAGTGGGCGAAGTAATCGCCCATGTGGTAGCCGCAAAATGGCAGCATTGCAAACGGGTCACGCCGCACCACGCCTTGCGCGCCAAACGCCGCAGCGGTTGTCTCAGAGCCCATGGTCGCAGCCATGTAAACGCCCTCTTGCCAGTTGCGCGCTTGCGTGACCAATGGAATCGTCGAAGAGCGCCGGCCGCCAAACAAAAAGGCATCGATTCTCACGCCAGCTGGATCATCCCAGGCAGGGTCCAAGGCAGGGTTATTGGTGGCAGCGACGGTGAATCGGGCATTCGGGTGCGCCGCTTTGGCGCCCGTTTCTTTGGCCAACTGCGGACTCCAGTCCTTGCCCTGCCAGTCGATCAGGTGCGCGGGCACCGTGCCCGTGTCTTTCTCCAGCCCCTCCCACCAGACATCGCCGTCATCGGTCAGTGCCACATTGGTGAAAATCACATCGCGCCGCAAGCTGGTCATGCAGTTCGGGTTGGTAGCCTGGTTCGTGCCCGGTGCCACACCAAAGTAACCGGCCTCCGGGTTGATCGCACGCAAGCTGCCGTCGGCTTGCGGTTTGATCCAGGCAATATCATCGCCAATTGTCGTGACTTTCCAGCCCTCAAAGCCGCTGGGCGGCACCAGCATCGCGAAATTGGTTTTGCCACACGCCGACGGAAAAGCCGCGGCGACATGGTATTTTTTACCAGCGGGGTTTTGCACGCCCAAGATCAGCATGTGCTCGGCCAGCCAGCCTTGCTCACGGCCCATGCTGGAGGCGATGCGCAAAGCCAGGCACTTTTTGCCCAGCAAGGCATTGCCGCCGTAGCCAGAGCCGTAAGACCAGATTTCGCGTGTTTCTGGGTAGTGAACAATGTATTTGGTTGCAGGATTACAAGGCCAGTGGGTCTGGTCTTGCTCGCCTGCCGCCAAGGGCGCGCCAACGGTATGCATGCAAGGGACAAACTCGCCATCGCTCCCCAATGCGTCCAGTGCCGCCTGGCCCATGCGGGTCATCAGCTTCATATTGACAGCCACATAGGCGCTGTCGGTCAGCTCGACACCGATGTGTGCAATCGGGCTGCCCAATGGGCCCATCGAAAACGGCACGACATACATCGTGCGCCCCGCCATGCAACCGTCAAACAGCGGCTGCAAGATGCCGCGCATCTCTTGCGGTGACTTCCAGTGATTGGTCGGGCCTGCATCTTCTGGGCGCTCCGAGCATATAAAGGTACGGTCCTCGACCCGCGCCACGTCAGATGGATCAGTGCGGGCCAGAAAGGAATTGGGCCTTTTGGCCGGATTGAGGCGAATCATCGTGCCGGCCGCGACCAGCTCCTCGCACAGCGCCTGGTACTCGGCATCACTGCCATCGCACCAATGAATGGCTGCAGGTTTGCACAGCAAGGCCATCTCCTCAACCCATTGACGCAAACGGGCATGCGCCACAGAGGCAGGCACGCGCTCTGGTGCTGCTGCCACAACAGGGATGCTCATCATCACTCTCCTTGGTAAATCGATCTGTCATTGCGCATGCAATCGCATGCAAAAAATAACTGCGCCGCAGCGCGTGTTCTGCTATAAGTGGTCTTTATTAGGGATGTTTCATGTATAAAACGAAATTGTTGCGACAGGGTACTGGTGTGTAGCCGTCCCATAATAGGTGGGCGTCCAACGCGTCTGCGTAACAATCATGTTGCAATTGAGCCTATCCAGTACCGCGCTCATGAAATTCTAGGCACAGCTTCAGCAAGCGGGAATTGGCTGTTTCCCCGATGTTCAGACGCATCCAATGCACTGGACAGCGATTGGCCCTCTTAACATTGTTTTGCCACCATGGCCGCAAGGCCGATGCTTATGGACCAAGTACCTGCCCCTCACCTGACCCATTTGCTGTATTTGCATGGGTTTCGCTCCTCGCCCCAATCGGTCAAAGCGCAACAAACCAAAGCCTGGTTTGCCCAGCATTACCCCAACGTGGTGCTGGAAATTCCACAGCTGCCGCCCTCGCCTCACGATGCGGCACAGCTGATTCAAAGCATTCTCAATAACTGGCCACAGCTCACCATGGCGGTGATGGGCTCATCACTGGGTGGCTACTACGCCAGCTGGGCGTGTTCACAGTGGCAGTGCCCTGCCGTGCTGCTGAATCCGGCGGTGAACCCGGCGCGTGATTTGGCGGCCTACATTGGCGAGCAAACTGCATGGGACAATCCAGAGGACAAGTTCTTCTTCAAAGAGCAGTACATTGAAGAGCTGCAGGAAATGGACAGCGAAAGCCTGCCCACCACAGCACCGCTGCTGGCCTTGATTGCCAAGGGCGATGAGGTGCTTGACTGGCAGGAAATGGCACAGCGCTACCACAATGCGCACTGCATTGTGCTCGAAGGCAGCGACCACGGCCTGACGCGAGAATTTGCACAATACCTGCCTCAGCTAGGGCAGTTCCTCTACGCTCTGGGCAAGCCTGAATCAGTGCCGCCAACGGCTGTCGCCTAGCAATTTGCTCCAAGCGGCTGTTCATCATCCCTGCGCTGCCGCATCTGTAAACCGCACGATAAAAAAAGCCAGTGGTGCAGGTGCACGACTGGCTTTTTTGCAGCGCCGCTCAGGCGCTGCGCTTGAGCGCTAAAGGCTTATTCAGAGCCGCTGCCAACGCTCTCGGAGGCAGGCTCAGCGGCGACCGCCGAGAGATCCTGCTGGTCATTCCAGCCGCCGCCAAGCACGCGGTACAGCGCCACCCGATTGGCCAGCAAGGTCGAGCGCGTCTGCAACACCGCTTGCTGAGCAGCAAAGAGCGAGCGCTGCGCATCCAGCGCATCCAGCGAGCTGGCTACGCCGCTGCGGTACAGCAAATCGGACAGCTCATAGCGCTGCTGCTCTGCTTCAACCAGGTCTTGCTGCGCCTGCAATTGGTTGCCCAAGGTGGCACGTCCAGCCAAGGCATCCGCCACCTCAGAGAAGGCCGACTGGATGCTTTTCTCGTACTGCGCCACGGCAATATCACGCGCTGCCTCAGCGCCCCGCAAATTAGCACGGTTGCGCCCTGCATCAAAAATAGGCAGCAACGCCTGCGGAGCCAATGACCAGCCAAAGGTGCCGCTTGAGAACAAGTCAGACAAATGGCTGCTGGCCGAGCCAGCACTGGCGGTCAAAGAAATGCTGGGGAAGAACGCCGCACGCGCTGCACCAATATTGGCATTGGCCGAACGCAAGCTCCACTCGGCCTGCTGAATATCGGGTCTGCGAATCAGCAAATCCGATGGCAGGCCTGCCGGTACATCGGCAAACACATCCAGTGGCAAGTCCGAAGCTTGCAGCAAGCGCGGCTCAATCGTTTGGCCGACCAGCAAAGTCAAGGCGTTGACGGCCTGGGCTCTGAGCCTGAGCTGCTCAGCCAAGGTCGCGCGGGCACTGGCCGTGAGTGATTCGGCCTGGCGCATTTCCAGCGCCGAGGCCACGCCACTGTCAAAACGCAATTGTGTGAGCTTTTGTGACTCTTCCCGTGTTTGCAGGGTTTGCTCGGTCAGCTCGACCATTGCCGTGGCAGTCTGCAGGTTCAGCCAGGCACTGGCCACACTGGCAATCAAGCTGGTTTGTACCGCTTCTCGCGCATAGGCAGTGCTGAGAAAGTTGGCGCGCGCCGCTTCGGTCAGGCTGGCCAAGCGGCCAAAGAAGTCAATCTCCCAACTGCTGACCATCAAACCACCAGCGTAGCTCGAACTGATCGTTGAGTCATTGCCGCTGCCGCCGCCAGTGCTTTGGCGCTGCGCGGACAGGCCAGCGCTGATGGTTGGAAACGGCCCGGCCCCAGCCAAGCTGTATTGCGCACGGGCTTGCTCAATCGAGAGTGTGGCCACGCGCAGGTCACGGTTGTTGCTCAACGACAAGTCAATCAACTCACGCAATTGCGCGTTATCGACAAAATCCTGCCAGCGCGCCAGCTGCTGGCCTTCGCCGCCCTGCAAGCCAGGGTCGGTCAGGCCATTGGTTGGGTACTCGGAGGCCACCGGCGTGGCAGGCTGCTCGTAAGCGGGCATCATCGAGCAGCCCGCCATGAAGGCTGCCAACGCCAATGGCGTGAGTCGTCGCATCAAGAAAGAGGAGGTCATACGTTGATTAAGCATGGCGAATAGGCTCCTGTGGTGCATGGGGTTGCGCATCCTCTGGCACATGGCGCTTGCCATCGCCAAAGATCTTGCGCACAACCACATAAAAGACCGGCACAAACAGCAGCGCGAAAATGGTTCCGGTGATCATGCCGCCAATCACACCTGTACCAATCGTGCGCTGGCTGGCGGAACTGGCACCAGAGGCGATGTACAAAGGCACAACACCAAAGGTAAAGGCCAAGGACGTCATCAGAATAGGACGGAAGCGCAGGTGCGCAGCTTGCAAGGCCGCTTCAAGCGCAGACATGCCCTCCGCTTGCAGGTCTTTGGCAAACTCGATAATCAAAATCGCATTCTTCGCAGAAAGCCCGATGATGGTCACCAAGCCGATCTGGAAGTACACGTCCCTTGGAATACTGTGCATCGCAACAGCCCCAACCACCCCGAGCACGCCCAGCGGCACAACCAGAATCACGGCCAATGGAATCGACCAGCTCTCATACAAAGCGGCCAAACACAAGAATACAGCCAGAATAGAGAACGCATACAAG
The DNA here is from genome assembly GCF_004803635.1 of Lampropedia aestuarii. Taxonomy (GTDB): domain Bacteria; phylum Pseudomonadota; class Gammaproteobacteria; order Burkholderiales; family Burkholderiaceae_C; genus Lampropedia; species Lampropedia aestuarii. Next base: position 33,388 of record NZ_SSWX01000026.1, read on the forward strand.
ACCATGCCTGCCGAGCCCGCGAGTTTTTCTTCTCGCGACTGGCCAGTCCACTCATAGCCAAATCCGTCTGGCAGCTGCGCGACCAGCCGCTCCATTTCCTCCAAGGCTTGGCCGGTACTGTATCCAGGCTTTGTTTCGCCAGTGATACTCATGGCCGGATAGCCGTTGTAGCGCACACCTTGCATCGGGCCGGTAATCCAGTGCGCAGTCGTGAAGGACGACATTGGCACAGACACGCCCTGGTTGTTCAACACCGTCAAAGCCAAAATGTCTTCTGGTTGCATCCGTGCTTCGGCCTGCGCTTGCACCATGACGCGCTGCAAACGTCCACGGCTCAGGAAGTCGTTGACATAACGCGAGCCCATCGAGGTCGACAAGGTCTGATTGATCGCCGCAAAGTCCACCCCCATGGCCTGGGCCTTGTCACGGTCGATCTCCAATTTCAGCTGCGCAGCATCCTCCAGACCATCTGGACGCACACCGGTGACAATCTTGCTTTGTGCCGCCATGCCGAGCAACATATTGCGGGCATTGAGCAAGGCTTCATGCCCTTGTCCTGAGCGGTCTTGCAAACGCAGCGCAAAACCAGAAGAGCTGCCCAATTCAGGGATGGGTGGCGGCGACAGCGTGAACATGAAGGCATCGCGGAACTGGCTCAATGCCCCCATCGCACGGCCAGCCAGGGCGCTGGCGGAGTTGTCGGCGCCTTTGCGCTCGCTCCAGTCCTTGAGCGTCACGAACATCAACCCAGCATTCTGGCCTTGGCCTGTGAAGGAGAAGCCCAGAATCGAGACCACGTTAGCGACTTCAGGCTGTTTGCTGAAGAAGTCTTCAGCCACCTTAATGGCCTCAAGCGTACGCTGCTGTGTCGCGCCTGGCGGCAATTGCACGTTGTTGATCAAATAGCCCTGGTCTTCATTGGGCAGGAATGACGATGGCAGGCGCTGGTAAATCAACCCCACAGCCGCGCCGATGGCCAAATAAATACCCATCATGATCCAGGCGTGGCGTGTCAGGCGCCCCATCAGACCCTCATAGCTTTTGGCAGAGCGTGTGAAGCTGCGGTTAAACCAGCCAAAAAAGCCACGCTTTTCCATGTGGTGACCTGCTTCAACTGGTTTGAGGAAGGTCGCGCACAAGGCCGGTGTCAGGGACAGCGCCAGGAACGCCGAGAACGCAATCGCGGTCACCATCGTGATCGAGAACTGGCGGTAAATATTGCCGATCGAGCCGCTGAAAAAGGCCAGCGGCACAAACACGGCGATCAACACCAGGGTCACACCCACAATCGCACCGGAGATCTGGCCCATGGCTTTGCGCGATGCAGCCAGCGGCGAGAGCCCTTCCTCGCTCATGATCCGCTCGACGTTCTCCACCACAATAATCGCATCATCCACGACGATACCAATCACCAGCACCATGCCGAACATGGACAACACGTTCAACGAGAAGCCCGCCGCATACAAAACGCCCAAGGTGCCCAGCAAAGCAATCGGCACGACAATCGTGGGAATCAGGGTGTAGCGCCAGTTCTGCAAGAACACGAACATCACGACAAACACCAAAGCAATGGCTTCAAGCAAGGTCATGGCCACTTGCTTCATCGAAATTTCAACGAATTTCGAGGAGTCATAAGGAGCGAGCCACTCCACGCCTTTAGGGAAGAACTGCTCTTGCGCAGCCATCGCCTCCCTGACCCCTTTGGAAGTCGCCACCGCATTGCCGTCATTGGACAGCTGCACACCAATCGCGACGGCCGGCTTGCCGTTGATGCGTGAGCCAAACGCATAGCTCTCAATGCCCAGGTCAACGGTGGCGACGTCTTTCAGACGCACGACCGAGCCATCGGCATTGGCGCGCAACACAATGTTCTCAAACTGCTCGGCACTGGTGAGCTGGCCATCGACCACCACGGTGGCAAAAATGGTTTGTCCTGCTGTATTGGGCAAGTCACCGAGCGAGCCGGCAGAAACCTGCGCATTTTGCGCGGTAATCGCAGCGCTGACATCAGCCGCGGACAGGTTAAAGCCAGTGAGCTTGGCGGGATCCACCCAAATACGCATTGCGCGTTCGGCCGCAAACATTTGTGCTTTACCCACACCAGGCGTGCGCTGGATTTCAGGCAGGATGTTACGCGAGACATAATCGCTCAAATCGTAGACGCTGACTTCATCGGAGGTGGAAATCAGGCCCACCACCATCAGGAAGTTCGACGAGGCTTTCTCGACCTGAATACCTTGCTGCGTCACCGACGCTGGCAAGCGAGGCGTCGCCTGACTCAAACGGTTTTGGACATCGACCTGGGCCAAATCGGCATTCGTGCCCGGTTGAAAGCTCAAGGTAATCGAGCCCGTGCCGTTGGCCTGGCTGGTGGACTCCATATAAACGAGTCCAGGCGAGCCATTCATCTCGCGCTCAATCACAGCCAGCACGGTCTCTTCCAGCACCTGCGCCGAAGCACCAGGGTATGAGGCCGAAATGGAAATGGTCGGTGGCGCCACCGCCGGGTATTGCGCCACCGGCAGGTTCTGGTAGGACACCAAACCCACCACGATGATGAACAACGCTACGACCCACGCAAAAATGGGCCTATCAATAAAAAACTTAGCCATTGCTTACGCTCCGATTACTGCTTTGCAGCTGGCGCGGCGGCGCCCTGAATGGGTTCTACAGTGGTATTGGCCGCAGGCTGTTCAGCGTCAGGGGCAGAGATCAGCGACTTCCATGGCACCGGCTTGACCTTGACATTAGGGGGCATCATTTGCAGACGCTGGAAGCCGTCCACCATGACCTGCTCGCCAGCCTCCAAGCCAGACTCCACCAACCAGGTGTTGTTGCTGGCTGCACGCACTTTGACTGGTTTGACCTGGCGATTGCCTTCGGCATCCACCACAGTGACAGTGTCGCCTTGCTGCGTACGGGTGACCGCTTGTTGCGGGATCGCAATCGCATTGTTGACCTGGGCCTGCTCAATGTTCACCCGCACATACATGCCTGGCAGCAGCAATCGATCCGGGTTCGGAATTTCAGCGCGCAAAGTGACTTGACCAGTGCTGGGATCGACCGAGATTTCAGAGAACAGCAATTTGCCAGCCACACCGTAATCGGAGCCGTCTTCCAGCACGATTTGGACTTTGGCTGCATTTTCTCCTTCAATCTTGAGCAATTGGCCTTGTTGCATGAGGCGTTGCAAGGCCAAGGCATCGGCACTGGACTGCGTGAAGTTCACATAAACCGTGTCAATTTGCTGAATCAGCGCCAGTGGCGTGGGCGTGCCATCGCCCACCAATGCGCCCTCCGTCACCAAGGCCTGGCCGATGCGGCCAGCAATCGGTGCGGTCACGCTGGCGTAACCCAGGTTGATTTCTGCAGTGCGCACCGCAGCACGAGCCACGGCCACATTCGCTTGAGCGGCTTTGAAGGCGGCATCGGCATTGTCAAACTCTTGTTGGCTTACCGCATTCACAGCCACCAATGGGCGGTAGCGGTCTGCCAGGGTTTTGGCTTGCCCCAAGTTGGCCTCAGCGCTGGCCAGGCTGGCCTTGGCGCTTTGCAGCAATGCCTGGTAAGGCTCGGAATCGATCTTATAGAGCAGTTGGCCGGCCTTGACCTGGCTGCCTTCTTTGAATACGCGCTCCGTGACAATGCCCTGCACCCGAGCACGCACTTCGGCCACACGCGAGGCTTCCACACGGCCTGGCAGCTGCGTGACCAAGGCAATTGTTTGCGGAGTTGCAATCACCACGCCTACTTCTGGCGTTGGCATTTGCTGGGCCGCGCCCGCAGGTGCGACACCTGCGTCCTCTTTGTCAGACAAGCAGCCTGTCAAAAGAACCGCTAAACCAATGCACGACAGCATGGCAGGAACGCGCACACGCTGGATGAATGAGGTGCCTGCCAAGCGGCTGGATGTTCGTGGATGCGACTGTATCTGCATACAAAAAACCTTTGTGGACGGAATAAGACTATACGGATAGCAAGCTCTGCGCGTCAGACCGTCCACGATCATGGTCAGCTGCCTAGCAGTTGCTAAAAAATAAAAATACTAACGTCTGCAAGCTTACGCAAGGATTACTTGCGTGAGAAAAAGACAACACTTGCCTGGCAAGCGCAGGAAGCAAACAGCCGTCTTACTTCAACAAAACCAGGGGAAAACAATAGGTATTTTTCCCCAAATGCTTGAGTCAAGTGCGGGAGTATACATACATTCAAGAATGTATATTGGATAATCCCTATGAAATTCCTAGGGAAGCATCTGCATTACCCTCAATGCTGGAAAGAGGTTGGGATCAGGATGCGCCGCAATGGCTTGCCGCACTCGTTATGGGCGGCAAGCCATTGCGCAGCGAAACGCCTGAGACACCGCTCAGACCACAACCGGCAGCGGTGCAGTGCCCCCTAGGCAAAGTCAGACTAACAAGATGCTTTTTGACAGAGTGTGAGCAGCTTGTATGACGGATTGACCATGGCTTTACTGATTGTTGGCACTATTTATGGCTCGTAAGACAAAAGAAGACGCACAAGCGACCCGCAACCAGATTTTGGATGCGGCCGAGCGCTTGTTCGACACCCAAGGCGTATCGCGCACCACACTGCAAGCGATTGCCAGCGAGGTGGGCGCTACCCGTGGCGCGGTGTACTGGCACTTCAAGGACAAGGCCGACTTGTTCAATGCAATGATGGAGCGCATTGAATGGCCGATGGACAAGGAAACGCTGTGCCGCCAAGACCCGCACAGCCTGCTGCTCAAACTGCCGCCGCTGGTGGCTCTGCGCAATGTGATTCTTGAATGCCTTCGCAGCATTTCTGGCGATGGGCAAGTGCAACGGCTGCTCAATATTTGCCACTACCAGATCGAATTCACCGACGACATGTCATCGGTGCGCGAGCGTATGCTGCAGGCGCATAAGAATTTTTATGAGCGGCACTTGATGGCCTTTTCCCACCCCAAAGTCGCTCCCGAGCTAAAACATGGCTTCTGTCCAGAACTGCTGTCATCCGTGCTGAAAAATGCCATTTTGGGACTGATTTCCACTTGGCTACTAGAGCCGGAGTCATTTGATCTGGTTGAAGTTGGCGACAGCACCATGGATTTGATCCTGCACGGTGCAGGCCTTAACCCTGCGCTGGCACGCATGGAAGACGGCAGCGCCTGCCCGCTGCTGCAGCACAAGCCCCTGACCGGTAAACACGCCAGTGATGTGTCGTCTGCGCATTAAGCGCGCATTGATCAACGCACAACGCTGGCTCTGCCCCCTCTGATTGGAGTCTATTCAGGCAAAAAAACAAGCGCCCATATGGGCGCTTGTTTGCATTTCAACTCCGATGTTCAGGCATTACTGCGACGCACCGCTGGATTCTTCACGGTAGCCATTCCATTGCCCGCTGCCCTCACAGCAATCACCCCAATTGCGCGCCTTGGAGGTTTGACCAATGCCCGGATTAAATGTATTGGTTGGGTCCAGCTGCTGGTAAAAGCCTGCCAAACTGGGTTTGGCCACATACAAATGCCCGACGTTGTGCTCGGCCGGGTACTCGGCGCGGCGGGCGTCGAGCAACTTCCACATGCGGTGCTCCATCTCAATCGGATCAACGCCTTTTTTGACGATGTAATCCTGATGGAATACATGGCAGAAGAAATGGCCGTAGTAGAGCTTGTGGATGATGTCATTTTCCATCTCGACGGGCAATTGCTCGACCCAATCGCGGTCATTGCGGCGCAAGGCCACATCCAAAGCCAGGATGTCTTGCACTTGCTTCTGGTGGGCTTCGCGGTAGCGAATGGCCGCCCCTGCAATGGCAAAGCGGTGCAAAAAGGCTTTGCGCCCCTCTTCGGCGTCGCATTCAAAAAACGCCCCGCTGGTGCTGCTGGCAAAGAAGTTCTTTAAGAATTCACGTGCCACCTCGGCCGTGTCGTTGGAGACACGCACCAGCAAGTGGTGCTCAAAACGGTCTCGCCACTCTTGCATCCGCGCGGGCAAATGGCTGGGCATTTTATCGGTGACCGCTTGCACGACGCGATCGCTCACACCACGCAGGCCCAAGCGCTCAAAGAAACCATCCACGCGGCTTTTCATTGCAAAGGCCTTTGGCACCTTGGCCGTGCCAAAGCGGTCAATCAGCAAAAACGTGTCTTTGCCATACTTCTCGCCAATGTCATACGCTGTGCGGTGGATGTACTCTCCGGCAATTGGCAGGCGCGGCAAGCTGGTCAACATGAAGCGGCGCACTTCAGTCAAATCGTCCGGGTTATTGCTGCCAATATAAAAGACGGTGCTTGGCTCCTTGGGGAAGGTATCAAGCCGCACCGCAAACAGGCACAGCTTGCCAGCCGAGCCCGATGCTTCAAACAAACGCGATGGATCGGCATTGAAGCGCGCTGGGCTGTCGGCATCGACTTGGCGCACATCATCGCCATAACGGGCATCAGAGGCAGCGCGCCCAGTGTCGTTGTGGACATCGGCTGCGGTGTATTGGCCGTTTTGCAGGCGTGTGAGAATTTCCTCAGGCGTCTCACCCAGGTCAATGCCCAAATGGTTGATCAACTCCAAAGTGCCGTCAGCGCGCACCTGGGCATACAAGGCCAGCTGTGTGTAGGCGGGCCCACGGCGCACCAAGGCGCCACCTGAGTTATTGCAAATACCGCCGAGCACCGAGGCGCCAATGCACGAAGAACCGATCACCGAATGCGGCTCGCGATTCAATGGTGCCAGCGTTTGCTCCAGCCGATCGAGTGTTGCGCCAGGCAGGCACACGACCTGCTCGCCCTCGTTGATCACCTGCACGCCAGGAATGCGCAAAGTGCTGATCAGCACAATCTCACGGTCATAGGCATTGCCATCGGGTGTTGAGCCGCCGGTCAGACCGGTATTGGCCGCTTGCATGATGACAATGCGATCGGCGGCCACGGCCGCTTGCAGTACCTGCCACTGCTCCAGCAACGAGCCTGGCTGGACGACAGCCAAAACCTCGCCTTCGCCCGTGCGGTGGCCTTTGCGAAAGCGTCTGGTGCTTTGCTCATCGGTGAGCACATGGCGCTGCCCTACAAAGCCGCGCAACTGCGCCAATAATTGATCAGCAGACACGCGAGCGGCTGCCATTTGAGAGGAGGAAGAGGTCATGGTCAGATCAATCGATCAAAAACAATCGACAAGCGCCTGCGCACCCATGGCGGGTGTGCAGGGTACAAAATATAGGCAGCGGCAGGTGGCCTGTGGTGGGCCCCGCGATGGTGCTGCTCAAAATACGGCGACAGGCACATGTGTGCGCATGCGTACAGCCGCACAATATATCAAGATTCAGGCACCAATAAAGTTGGCGTGATGTCGGCAATGCGATTCACACTGGTCAACGTCATGGCCACACGCATTTCTTTTTCAAATAAATCCAGCACATGGGCTACGCCGGCCTGTCCAGCGGCGGCCAATGCATACACAAAAGCGCGGCCAATCAGCGTGCAATCGGCCCCCAGGGCAATCATGCGCACCACATCCAGGCCGTTGCGGATGCCAGAGTCAGCCAGAATCTTGATTTGCCCTTTGACTGCATCGGCAATCGCTGGCAGGGCATGCGCGGCCGAGAGCACACCATCGAGCTGGCGCCCACCATGGTTGGAGACCACAATGCCATCGGCACCAAAACGCACCGCGTCTTTGGCATCTTCGGGGTCCAGAATGCCTTTGATGACCATTGGGCCTTTCCAGAAATCGCGAATCCATTCCAAATCCTTCCAGGAAATGGAAGGGTCAAAATTGGCCCCCAAATAGCCGATGTAGTCCTCCAGCCCCACCGTTTTGCCCAAATAGCGGGAGATATTGCCCAGATCATGCGGCTTGCCATGCAAGCCCACATCCCAGGCCCAAGTGGGATGCATCACGGACTGCCAATAACGGCGCATGGCGGCATTAGGGCCACTCATGCCAGAGTGGGCATCGCGGTAGCGCGCGCCAGGCGTTGGCATATCAACGGTAAACATCAAGGTCGAGCAGCCTGCCGCCTGGGCCCGCTCCAGCGCATTTTTCATAAAACCGCGGTCTTTGAGCACATAGAGCTGGAACCACATCGGCCGGCTGAGCAGAGGCGCCACTTCTTCAATCGGGCAAACCGACACGCTGGACATGCAAAAAGCAATGCCTTTGCGGTCCGCGGCCTGCGCGGCCTGTACTTCCCCGCGCCTGGCAAACATGCCGGTCAAACCCACCGGCGCCAAGGCCACTGGCATGCTGAGCTTTTCGCCAAACAATTCAATGCTGGTATCGAGTTGGCTCATGTCCTTGAGCACACGCTGGCGCAAGGCCACATTGGCCAAATCCTCGACGTTGCGGCGCAAGGTTTTTTCTGCGTAGGCGCCCCCATCAAGGTAATGAAAAAGAAAAGGGGGCAAGCGCTTCTGGGCTGCCGCACGGTAGTCACTGGGCGATGAAATAATCATGGTGTTCTCTCAAATCAAAGCACTGGCGGCGCATCCTGCCGATGCTGCTAGCGCACACGTATTAACACGACCACAGGCTGGCACAGAGCCTCTTATCTGGCGATGACCGGGCTGCGAATGGCATCGGGCAAGCTGCGATAGCGTTGCTGCCTGGCCTCATCATCGTCATAGCGCCTAACAGTGTCTCGCACAAAAACCAGGTGCTCTTGCACCGCATCTCTGGCACCGGCGGCGTCGCCCTGCACAATCGCCTCCAGCAGGCTGGCGTGTTGCACGGTCAAATCATCAATGGCCTCTGGCGTGGCCAGCATGAACATCGTGTTTCTATTGTGCATAACGCTGGTGAGCACCAATTCAAACAAGCCATGCATGACACGCAGCAGCACGACATTGTGCGAAGCCTGGGCAATCGCGAGATGGAATTGCGCATCGGCGCGCGATGACAGCTCGCGGTTACCGCTTTTCTGGTGCATCAGCATCACATCAAAGCAGTGGCGAATGCGGTCCTTGTCAGCTGTCGTTGCACGCAATGCCGCATGCCAAGCGGTGGCACTCTCAAGCGCCATGCGCGCCTCCAGCACGTCGTAGCGGTACTCGGGGTCGCTGGAGAGCAATGCAGCCAAAGGCGCAAACGTATCGGGCAGCAAAAACGACGACACATGGCGCTGCTCTTTCACATAGGTACCATCGCCTTGGCGACTCTCCAGCACCCCTTGGCTGACCAGCTTTTGAATCGCCTCGCGCAGCGAAGCCCTGGAGACGCCGAGCTGTTCTGCCAAACGCCGCTCGGCAGGCAGCTTTTGTCCGGGCAATACATCGCGACTCTCCACCAAAGTCAGCAAACGCTGCAATACCACATCCGAGAGCTTCATCTGACCTCACTTGCGCACATCGTTTCATCTCAAAAAAAATGGCGCAACACCCGCTTGTGTGCTGCGCCACCATGCTGACACTGGGCCTCAACGCGGTCTGCGTTGAGGCCATGAACAGGCTCTTAGCGTGCGGCTGCAACCAGAGGCTGTCCTTTCCAGAACGAGAGTCCGCCAAAGAACAACACCAGCCAGACTGCCGCAGCGATCCACCAATTCAAGCTGCCAGTGATCAAAGCCTGACCAATCAAACCAGCTTGAACACAATAGAACGCCATCGGAATCAGCGTTTTACGCACCACTTCGCCTTCACGGTTCATCATACCCACAACAGCACCGGCAGCAACCACGTTGTGCACACAAATCATATTGCCAGCAGCACCACCGACCGCTTGCAAGGCCACCACCACCGCCGACTGATCAACCGTCAAGGCAATTTGCTGCGCCGTCGAGAACTGGAAGTAGGCAAACATCATATTGCTGACCGTGTTGGAGCCGGCAATGAAGGCCCCTAAACTGCCCACCCAAGGCGAGACATTCGGCCAGGCCTGCCCTGCCAAAGCGGCAGCACCTTGAGCCAGCACAATCGGCATGCTGACGATCGAGCCATCCGCGGCAGCGGAGTTGATGAAGACCTGCACCATCGGCACGGCCAGCAGCAAGGCCGGCGCGGCATCCACCATCGTCACGGCAGAGTTCTTGATGCCACGGCCAAACTGCTGCATGTTCATGCCAAAGATGGCAATACAGGCCAGCGAAGCCAGAATCAAGATAAAGCCAGGCGAGTACAAGAACTGCGCAGAAGCGGCAATCGGGGTGTCGAACAAGTTCGCAAATCGAATCGTCGTCAAAGGCCCAGTCAAGAAGGCTTTCAGCTCAGGGATGGTGCGTGTGAGAATCAGCAAGGCCACCACCAGCACATATGGCGAGAAAGCGCGCAGCACCGAGAATTTTGGTGCGACTTGTGCATCCGCATCGGTCGCCGCCAGAGTGCCCAGCCATTTTTCTTCCCATGCAGCACGTGGCGGGAAGTCAAACTTGTCCTTGGGAACAAACCAGCCTTTTTTGGCCGCTGAAACCACGATCACCAGACCGATCATCGCCCCTACCATCGATGGGAATTCAGGCCCCAGGATGCGGGCGATGAAGTAGTAAGGCACAGTGAACGCCAAACCAGCAAACAGCGCGAATTTCCAGGCTTTCAGACCTTCAGCAAACGATTGCTTCTGACCAAAGAAACGCGTGAGCATCGCGCACAGCAACAGCGGGATGAAGACCCCGACAGAAGCATGAATAAAGGCCACGTTCTCAACGATTTGCTGCAAGTAATCGAGCGGCTGCATCGGCGCAATGACGGCGGCCACGTCGGCCTTGTTGTCAATGCCAGAGCGCACGCCCACCAACATCGGGGTACCAACCGCGCCAAACGACACCGGCGTGGACTGGATAATCAGCACCGACATCACCGCAGCCATCGCCGGGAAACCCAGCGCCAGCAACAGTGGCGCGCCCACAGCAGACGGCGTACCAAAACCAGAGGAGCCTTCAATCAGAGAGCCAAACAGCCAAGCCACGATGATGACCTGCACGCGGCGATCGGGCGAGACATCCATAAAACCTTGGCGAATGGCCAGCAGCGCGCCACTTTCTTTCAAGGTGTTAAGCAACAAAATCGCACCGAACACAATAAACAGCAAAGTTATTGCCGTCACGATACCGTTCACCGTCGCAGCAGCCACAACCGCCGCCTGTGCTTGCCACACAAACAAAGCCAATAAAGCCGTCACCACGTAAGCCGAGCCCATGGAGAACTTGGCCGAACGCCCCAGCACCACCATGAGCAAAAATACGACAGCAATTGGCGCCAACGCCATCAAGGTATAGCCCACACTCATACGCCTGCCTCCATCAATCAGTATTCACAAGAAATCGGCTTAGAGCCTGCTCATCATCTCGTCGCAGCGGCGCATGGCACACAACAGAGGCAACACCGCAATACGCTTTTGGTACCTTCTACTTCGGGTTGAAGCCCAACAGGCGTATCACATCCTTTGGGGCCTCAACGCGACTGCGTGAAGATGATGGACAGGCTCTTACAGCCACGTCGGTCTCTCAATTGCACATAAAAAAAGGCCCCAAGGCCCTCAGGACCCAATCAAACAACATGATGTGATCCGTGAATCTAAAGATAAAAAATTGTAAATGGTCATACCATCCTGTCTAAACAGGGGTAAACCCGCAATCCGCCAATATCCACGGATGCAAAAATACTGTTGAAAATCAAGCAATTACTTTTTGAAAGCAGCTCTTCACCAGTAAAAAAGGCAGAATGGTCATACCAATCTGCCTTTTTACCCCCTGCTGTGGTTGTGCTAGCGTTTGCAGGCCTTGGATGTCTTTTTACCGCATTGCAAAAAGACTACGCGCAATGCAGCAAAATTAGCCGCCACAAAGCCCAAGTGGCTAGCGGTGATTGACCAGCAACTTCTCGGTGATATCAGCCACTTTATTAACGCTGGTCAGTGTCATGGCGACACGCATTTCTTTCTCAAACAAATCCAGCACATGCGAGACCCCGGCCTGACCGGCAGCGGCCAGCGCATAAATAAAGGCGCGGCCAATCATGGTGCAATCAGCCCCCAAGGCCAGCATGCGCACCACATCCAGACCATTGCGAATGCCTGAATCGGCCAGAATCTTGATCTGGCCTTTGACCGCATCGGCAATCGCGGGCAATGCACGGGCTGACGACAGCACGCCATCGAGTTGGCGTCCTCCATGGTTGGAGACAATGATGCCGTCTGCGCCAAAACGCACGGCATCTTTGGCGTCTTCAGGATCGAGAATGCCTTTGATCACCATCGGTCCCTTCCAGAACTCACGAATCCACTCGATGTCTTTCCATGAGATGGACGGATCAAAGTTGGCCCCCAAATAGCCGATGTAGTCTTCCAGGCCAACGTTCTTGCCCAGATAGGCCGAGATATTGCCCAGGTCATGTGGCTTGCCATGCAGGCCCACATCCCAGGCCCATTTCGGGTGCATGACCGATTGCCAGTAACGGCGCATCGCCGCATTCGGGCCGCTCATGCCTGAATGTGCATCACGGTAGCGCGCACCAGGCACAGGCATATCCACAGTGAATACCAGGACGGAGCAGCCCGCTGCCTGGGCTCGCTCCAGGGCATTTTTCATAAAACCGCGGTCTTTGAGCACATACAGCTGGAACCACATCGGACGGCCCAGCTTGGGCGCCACCTCTTCAATCGGGCACACTGAAACGCTGGACATGCAAAACGGAATGCCTTTTTGATCAGCCGCTTGCGCCGCCTGCACCTCGCCACGACGCGCATACATGCCTGTCAAACCCACCGGAGCCAAACTGACTGGCAGCGTCAGTTGCTCACCAAACAATTCGATGCTGGTGTCGAGTTGGCTCATATCATTGAGCACCAACTGGCGCAGCGCCACATCGGCCAAATCATCGACATTGCGCTTGAGCGTTTTCTCCGCATAAGCGCCGCCATCGATGTAGTGAAACAAAAATGGGGGCAAGCGCTTTTGCGCGGCTTTGCGGTAGTCACTGGGGGAGGAAATAATCATGGCATCAGCCTCAAACTGCACCTGCCCCACGGTCTGCGGAGCAGGCTATAAAAAATACAGGTGAATAATCAGTCACCAGCGATATGCGAACCCGGCAATTTGATTTGCTCAGGCGTGCGCGCATAGCGGGCGTGCCTGGCATCATCGTCCTGCATGCGGCGCAAGGTCTCGCGCACATAGCCCAAATGCTCATCAATCATGGCCCGCGCGCGCGGCGCATCCCCATCCAGGATGGCCTGCATCAGACCGTAATGCTGCTGCGTCAGCTCCTCCAGGGAGCCTTGCGCAGCCAAGGTAAACATCGCTCTGCGGTTGTGCGCCACCGTCGAGAGCACGACCTCAAACAGGCTGTGCATGACGCGCAGCAACACCACATTGTGCGAGGCCTCGGCAATTGCCAAATGAAAGCGCGCATCGGCTTTGGCCGATAGCGCACTATCGCCTTTTTTCTGGTGCTGCACCATCACATCAAAGGCGCGGCAAATGCGTTCCTTGTCACTTGGCGTAGCCCGCAGCGCCGCATGCCATGCAGTGCTGGCTTCGAGCGCCGTGCGGGCCTCCAGCACATCGTGGCTGTAGTCGGGGTCACGGCTGAGCAACTGCGCCAATGGCTCAAAAGTATCGGGCAGCAAAAACGACGGGCTTTGCGTTTGCACGTAAGTGCCTGCCCCGCGCCGGCTCACCAGCAGGCCTTGGCTTACCAGTTGCTGTACCGCCTCGCGCAAGGACGAGCGCGAGACGCCCAGCTCTTGCGCCAGCTGGCGCTCGGCCGGGATGCGGCAGCCTGGCTGCCACTGCCCACTGTGCACAAAAGTCTGAAGCCTTTTTGCGACCTGCTCTGCCACACGCATGTTCATATTTGCAAACGCCCGATTAAAACCATTAATGGCCTGGAATCATCCATGGCAAGACATAGGCTTGCAGTGTCGTGATGATGCCAACGATGGCGGCAAACGCCAAGCTGTGTTTGACCGTAAAGCGGAACAAATCAGATTCTTTGCCAGCCAGACCAACGGCCGCGCAAGCAATCGCAATCGATTGCGGCGAAATCATTTTCGCGGTAACACCACCGGTGGTGTTGGCCGTAACCATCAGCACTTCGGGCAGGTTCAGCTGCTGCGCGGTCGTTGCCTGCAAAGCGCCAAACAAAGCATTGGCTGAAGTGTCAGAGCCTGTCAGGAACACCCCAATCCAGCCCAGGAATGGCGAGAAGAAAGTAAAAGCACCCCCGGTATGCGCCAAGGCCAAAGCCAAGGTGGTCGACAAACCCGAGTAATTGGCAATGAACGCAAACGCCAGCACCATGCCGATCGAGTAAATCGGAACCGCCAACTCTTTCAAAGTCTCACCTGCCGTCTCAACCGCCTTGGCCGGCTTGAGGCCCAAGAACACAATCGTGATCAGGGCGGCAATCACAATCGCCGTGCCAGTGGCGGAGAACCAGTTGAACGAATATACCGCGCCATAAGGCGTTGCAGCATCCACCACCGGCGGCATTTTTTGCACCAGGTTATGCAAGAAAGGCACCGGGATATTGATGACCCAGCTGGCCAGTGCGCCGTTCGCTGCAAACAAGGCTTTGAAAGGCTTCAAGCTCCAGATCGTCACCATCGCCGTCAGGATGATGAACGGCGACCATGCCTTGAGCACTTTGCCAAAGGTCAGTTGCACCGGTTTGGCATTGGCTTGTGCCTGCGCAGCGGCCACTGCTGCGGGGCCCCCTTCGGTTTCAAAACGGAAAATACGTTTGGGTTGCCAGACTTTCAGGAACAAAGTCAGCACCACCAAAGAAACAATTGCCGACGTGATATCGGGCAGCTCCGGGCCAATGTAGTTGGCGGTCAAGAACTGCACCACAGCGAACGTGCCACCGCCAACCAAAACTGCTGGCCAAGTTTCTTTGACACCGCGCCAGCCGTCCATGATGGCCATCAGCCAGAACAACACCAAAACCGTCATGAAGGGCAATTGGCGGCCTGCCATTTGGCTGATCTCCATCGCATCTACGCCCGAGACCTGCCCGGCCACGATGATTGGAATGCCCATCGCGCCAAAGGCCACCGGTGCGGTATTGCCAATCAGGCATAAGCCCGCCGCATACAAAGGCTTAAAGCCCAGGCCCACCAGCAGTGCCGCCGTGATCGCCACGGGCGCGCCAAAGCCGGCAGCACCTTCTAAAAAGGCACCAAAACAGAAACCAACCAAGATCAGCTGCAAGCGCTGGTCGGGCGTGATCGACAAAATGGATGAACGGATGATGTCGAACTGCCCAGTTTTCACTGAGATTTTGTAGAGAAAAACCGCTGCGACAATAATCCAGGCAATCGGCCACAGGCCATAGAAAAAGCCATACAGCACTGAAGCCAGGGCATTGGCTACAGGCATTTTGTAGAAAAGCAGTGCGACAGCCATCGCCAGCGCCACTGTAATAGTCCCCGCCACATAGCCTTTGAGGCGCAGTTTCGTCAACGCCAAAAAGAAAAAGATGATTGGAATAAGCGCCACAAGCGCCGAGACCCAAATATTACCTGCCGGGTCGTAGTTGTGTTGCCAGAGTTGATCCATTGCCTGACTAGCTGAGTATGAAAGATTAAAAAGTGCCGCCTTTGCCAAGTGCTTCCCGATGTTGCGCTGGGTCTGCCGATCTCCTCTGCACCGCCAGCCTGAAGCCCTTTAAAAACTGCACCGCACTGCCACCAAACCAGTGCTTCTGTGAAATACCTTGCTTTTTTGCAGCACTTGCCAATAGCGAAACAGCATCCAGCAACGCTGCCAAAAGACACGCAACCGCTTTCACGATCCCATCCCCAGCCAGAACACAAGTCCAAATTGGTATGACCAAAAGACACTTTTTTAAGTGCGCGCCCATTTTAAAGACCAGAAAAGACCTTCTCATTAAAGGGTAAACCCTTAATTGCTTCGCATTTTGGAATATTTTGATGCTTTGGTCTGACCAAAATGGTCGACTAGGGCTGGTACACATTCGCACACGCGGGCCACACCGGCCAAAAGACTGCGCCTGATGCGCGTTGCAACTGTGCGCGGTTGTGTTGCACCACTCAGACGCAGGCCAAAACGCACCAGACCAAGACCCGGTTATCCCACGGCAGGCGCCTTGGGGCAGCCAATGTGGTGAATGGATTCAAGATGGCTGCTCGCCCACGGATCTCCACGGCTTGCCTCTCCAAGGTGCTGCCCTTGGCTTGCTCGCCAAGCTTAGCTTGGCAATTCATCTTCGCTTCTACCAGCGTGCGGCGGTGATGACCGCCCCAATCTTTCCAGATTGCCCGGCCTATATGTCGACAGGCCGCCAACATGCCGACGACATGCGGCAATGCCCAGCAACTGCGATCTGCTTGAGCAGCTCTGGCACGACTGGAGCGTCTCCCACATCGTTGGTCGTGACCCCAATGGCCCGTATTGGCAAGTGGCCCTCGTCCATACCGATATGCACTTGTCGCCATTGGTGCCTGCGTTCTGCACACGTGCTTTAGGTCGTCCATTCGCCCTCACCCAAGAACTGCATGCCTGTGGCGTCGACGAGTACATGCGGCCCTCCAGAACTGGGCGTCTAGCGCACATTCACCTCCAAGTCCTTTTGCCTGCGACACGGCGTGCTGTAACTGGGTGCGTGCACGGCAAGCCGCTCAACTTGATCAGTGGCAGGCGCTTTGAAAGCGCTTGCAGCGTCTTTGGATCTTGGGGTTTGGAGCCCAGATGGCACGCTGCCTTGTCAAAAACCTCGCCGGGCAGACCAGCCCGACTGCGTTTTTGCCGCGCAAGGTATCTATCTGGGCTCCAGCGCGGTCTGCGGAGAGATGAGGGGCAAGCTGCTTAAATCAGATGCTTACGCACCTTGGCCGTCAGCCATTCGCTGACAACCACAGTCAGCAAAATGGCCAACAAAATCAGCGTGACCTTGGGCCAGGCCAGCGTCCCCAAGGCCGCCTCCAGCTTGACGCCAATGCCGCCTGCCCCCACCAAACCCAGCACGGTCGATTCGCGGATATTGATGTCCCAGCGAAACAGGCTGACCCCAGCCAAAGTCGGCGCGGTTTGCGGTGCAATGGCCCAGGCCATGACCTGGGTGCGGCTAGCGCCTGTGGCTTCAATGGCCTCGACCTGCTTGGTATCGATCTCTTCAATCGCTTCATACAACAGCTTGCCGACAAAGCCAATGGAGCGCAGCGCAATCGCGATGATGCCGGCCAATACACCAGGGCCTAAAACAGCGACCAGCAGCAAGGCCCAGATCAAGGAGTTGATCGAGCGTGAGCTGACAATGACCAAGAGTGCCACAGGCCGCACCAAACGCACGCTGGGCGTGGTGTTGCGTGCAGCCAAGAACGCCACAGGCACGGCCATGATCACACCCAGCAAGGTGCCCAAGGTGGCGATGTTGAAGGTCTCCCACATCGGCTGGAGAATTTCAGAGGTAAAGCCCCAGTCCGGCGGGAACATGCGTGAGCCCACGTCTTGCACCTGGCGTGGTGCATCGGCGACAAAGGCCCAGATCGTGTCCTTGGTCATGACCTGAAAGGCCCACGAGACCAAGGCCAAACCCAGCACCCAGGCCATGAACAGGCCAACTTCTTGCTTGGTCGTGCGTTTGCGCCAGGCCATCGATCGCGGGCTGCGCGGTGCATGCGTAACAGCAGCTGCTGCGTGCTGCGGGGAAACAGTAGATGAACTCATGCCTGCGCCTCAATCAAAACGTTTGCGGATCCAGCCAGAGGCGTATTCAGCCAACATGACAATGCCAATAATCACCAAAATCACCGCTGCAGCGGTATTGAACTCATAGCGGTCCATCGCGGTATTGAGCGTAGCGCCAATGCCGCCGGCGCCCACAATGCCGACCACCGCCGATTCGCGGAAGTTGATGTCGAGCCGGTACAAGGACAGCCCCACCAAACGCGGCAGCACCTGCGGATAGACGGCATACACCAGCACCTGCATATAGCTGGCACCGGTAGCGCGCAGCGCTTCGAGCTGGCTGGCCTTGACCTCTTCCATGTCTTCGGCCAGCAACTTGGCCATGAAGCCAATAGTGGCAATCGTCAGCGTCAGAAAACCGGCAAACGGGCCAAAGCCAAACATCACGACCATGAAGATCGCAATGATGATCTCGTTGAGCGTGCGCGAGAGCGCAACCACGGTGCGGCAGAACAAATAGACCGGCAGCGGTGCCAAGTTGCGCGCAGCGCCAACGGCAATCGGAATCGCCAATGCCACGCCCACGGCAGTCGAGGTCAAGGCCATTGTCAAGCTCTCGACAAAACCAACCACGATGTCGTGCTGCCGGCTGACAAAATCAGGCTGTGCAAACGCCGCAACAAAACGCCAGCCACGCACCAGACCTTCAGAGACGCGTTGCCAGTTAATCTCCAGTGACCCCAAAGCCAGCACCAACCATAACAAGGCCAGGCCCATCAAGCCGTAGCGCAAAGCGGCATTGGCAATCCATGGCGGGCGCTTCCACTGGGTTGGCCATGCACGAGTGGCCATCGCTGCACCGTGGCCGCCGATCGCGCCCTGCACATTCAATACGGGCGCATTCATGGTGTCACCGCCTGGGCCATCACCGCTGTGGCGGCGAGGCTATACGCTGCATCTGCCGGACCCGATCGCGTGCTGCGCTGCGCTGCAGGCTCTGCAGCTTCATCCGACTCCTCGGCTGCGGCCACGTTGCGGGTAATCGCCGTCCAATCTTCATCACCATAAATGCGCGTCAGCACCATCGCATCCATGCCTTTGGCCGGGCCGTCATAGACGATTTCACCGGCCTTGAGGCCGACAATGCGCGGCAAATACTGGGTGGCCAGCACCACATCGTGGATATTGATGATGGCAGCCAAGCCACGCTCAGCGCACAGCTCCATGATCAGACGCATCACCTGGCGCGAAGTTTTGGGGTCCAGGCTGGCGGTCGGCTCATCGACCAGCAGCAAGCGTGGCTCTTGCATCAGGGCACGCGCAATGCCCACGCGCTGGCGCTGACCACCAGAGAGTGCGTCGGCGCGTTTGTTTTCCATGCCAGCCAAGCCGACACGGTCGAGCAGCTCGTACGCACGGGCAATGTCTTTGCCATCAAAGCGGCGCGTCCAGCTTTTCCAAAAGCCGGTGTAGCCCAGGCGGCCTGACAGCAGGTTTTCCATCACGCTCAGGCGCTCGACCAGTGCGTATTCCTGAAAAATCATGCCAATTTGACGGCGTGCACGGCGCAGGCCTCGGCCAGAGACATGGGCCAGGTCCACACCGTCCAGCGCAATCGTGCCTGCTGAAGGCGTCACCAAACGGTTGACGCAGCGAATCAGGCTCGACTTACCGGCCCCAGAGGGACCAATCAGGCCCACCACTTCTCCTGCACGCAGCTCCAAAGAAACACCTTTCAGCGCGACATCGTTATTGGCATAGCGTTTCTCTAAGGAGTCAATCACCAACATGGCTCATCCATTCTTTAAGCGATCAGCGCTACCGTGCGAGTACAGGCCACGGGTGATGCAGCACTTGCCCATGGCACAGCATGGGCAGGAGTCTTTAACGGCAGCGCACGACAGAATCTGTCGCGGCGTCCACATCACGCACAATTTGCCACTGGCTCTGGTAGCTGATCGGAACAAAACGTTGTTGGGGAGGCGTGCTTGCCGCGAACTCACGCTGCAGCGCACTGCCTTCCCAGTCGAAAGTAAAAAAAGCTTTTTCAATGGCCTCGGCCAGCTCGGGCTTCAAATCATGGGCGTAACCATAAGCAGGGGTTGGAAATGGTTCAGACTCATACAACAGCCGCAAATCGGCCACATTCACTACGCCCCGACCTGCCATGCGCTGGGCAATA
The DNA here is from genome assembly GCF_004803635.1 of Lampropedia aestuarii. GTDB lineage: Bacteria > Pseudomonadota > Gammaproteobacteria > Burkholderiales > Burkholderiaceae_C > Lampropedia > Lampropedia aestuarii. The sequence continues at coordinate 53,129 of NZ_SSWX01000026.1, forward strand.
CCACTGGCTACTGCCGCTGCGTCGTAATCCTGGTGCACCACGCCCAAAATGGAATTGTCGTGCTTGCCTGAGAACATCGCCTGGTAATCCTTGCCCTGCTGCAAGCCAAATTGGCCCGCCAGCAGCGCCACAGGGGCTTTGTAGCCTGAATTGGACGACTCCGAGGTAAACGCCAGGCGCTTGCCTTTGAGTTCAGCCACGCTTTGCAATGGGCTGTCTTGGCGCGTGATGATTTGCATCCGATAGCCATAACTGCCATCTTTGGCAGCCATCATGGCAAACGGCACAAAACCGGCGCAATTCACAGCCAAAGGCACAGCCCCCGTCGCCAAAGCAGCCACATGCAAACGCCCTGCGCGCATCGCCTCGACTTCAGCGGCATTGCTTTGCACGGCAAAGTACTGCACCTTTTTGCCTGTGACCTCTGACAAATGGTCCAAAAATCCCTTCCACACCTCGGCAAACACCGCTGGATCCTCTGCCGGGCTAAACGCAAACACCAGCGTTGCAGGATCACGCCACTGCTGCGCATCCTGCGGCCGATCAGCCACCAAATCGCCATTGCGATCCTGGTAGCGCGTATCCAGCGCAGATGCTGTAGCTGCGGTCTCAGCCATGGCCAAAGGCCCTGCGCCCAATGCCAGCAGCGCAGCAGCAAGCCCGCGCCGCGCCGTCACGCCACGCACGCGACGTACCTTGGGCTGTACCACAGGAGACAAGCATTGAAAAAACGATTCAAAAGAGGGGGAGCACAACATGGGCATTCTGCGCAACAGCACAGTGGCGATTGAAAACCGCACATGCTAGGCCGATTGTGCATGCCTGACAACCAGCGCGCGCGCTATCCATGCTTGGCCCCACCACTTCAGGCCAACTACAGCTTATTTGCAGGTGTACTCAACGCCCATCGCCTGGTCAATATCGCGCACGACTTGCCAATGCTCTTTATAGGTGATTGGAATGAATTTTTCCTGCGGTGGCTCAGACACGTTGAATTCTTTGGCCAAGCCTGTTCCTTCCCAGTTGAAGGTGAAGAAGGCTTCCTTGACCTTTTCAGCCAGTTCAGGCTTGAGGTTGTAGGCATAGCCATAACCCGTCGTTGGGAAAGTCTGCGACTTGTAGATCGTCACGGTTTGCTCAGGCTTGACCACTTCGCGCGCTTGCATGCGTTGCAGCACCGAATTGGCAATCGCGGCGGCTGGGTAGTCTTGATTGGCAACACCAATGATGGAATTGTCGTGCTTGCCAGAGAACACCGGCTCGTAGTCCTTGCCCGCTTCCATCTTGAACTGCTCGCGCAGCAAAGCAGAAGGTGCCTTGTAGCCGGAGTTGGACGTCTCAGACGTAAACGCCATTTTTTTGCCCTTGATGTCTTCGACTTTTTCAATGCCGCTGGCTGGATACGTGATGATTTCCATCTCATAGCCATAGCGGCCGTCGTTGGAGGCCATCAACGTGAACGGCACAAAACCAGCGCAATTCACAGCCAATGGGTTCGAGCCGGTATTGAAGCCTGCGACATGCAAGCGGCCTGCACGCATGGCTTCCAATTGCGCGGCATTGTTTTGCACCGGGAAGAACTGGACCTTCTTGCCAGTGGTGGCAGACAAATGGGTCAAAAACTCATCCCAGACCTTGGCGTACACAGCGGGGTCTTCGACAGGCGTGTAAGCAAACACCAGCGTCTCTGGGTCAACCCACAGCTTGGGATCGGTCGGCGTATCAGCGACCAGGTCGCCATTGCTGTCCTGGAAACGGGCATCCAAAGCCTGAGCTTGTGTGCCCAGCAACAAGGCTGCTCCAGCGCAAGCCACGCTCAGCAATGTGCGCAGCGTATTGGGTGCTTGTGGGGAAGTCAATGCGGTCATCTCATCTATCCTGTGGCTGTATGAAAAAAGCGAAGGATAGAAACCCAATGTGACATGGGCGTGAATGTCTATAAAAAGTCAAAAAAACATCCAAGTGCTTTGAAGCCATCGCTATGCCCGGTAACTATCTTGCATCTGCTCGCTTTTTTAGTGCCGCTAACACCACCCTTGGCTTGAATGGCTTGGCTTTGACTCGGCTTTGTTGCATAAATCAAGCGCAGGCCAAAACTCCCCAATCCCAGTGACATCCTCCCCAAGAGTCAGAGCGGAGATCAAAGCTTCCTCGGCTCCACTTAAAGAACTTGTCCGGCGCTACAACATCCATCTCTTCAAGAAACTCGCGCTTGCGCGTTCTCTTGCTGCTCAACTCAAATCCACTTCCAAGGCTTGTTTTTTTCATAAAAAGAAATATCTCACAGTCTCAACCACTGCCACCCACCTTTTGCAGAGTTTCCTTAGGTTTCGCATCCTGGACGATTACTCGCGCTTAGAATGAACCTCCCTCAAAGAAAGCACTCTAAATAAAAAAAATATAACTAAAAAACTAATACAATAAAGAAATAATTCAATAAAAAAATTAAATAAAAAACCAAAAAACAAAACAAAAGTACAATAAATCGCAAACGAACCAAAAGCAAAAACAAATAAAAATTTTTCCATTATTTTCGCATCAGACTTCCTATAAACCATCAACCCAGAAACAATCAATAAAACAACTGAAAACACAGTCATTAATTGGAAAAAAAACTAAAATTCGGGGCTTGAAATATCAAAAATATAAAAATAGCCAATATGAAAAATATTTTTTCCTTCATTAACCTTATCAACCTAACCTCCACACATTTTAATTGCATCAATAGAGAGATACCACCTCATATACTCCGGAGAACTTTTTGCGATTCCATAGAGTTTCGGCAAAATCCTTCCTGCATTAATATATTTCATCAAGCTTCTTGGACTCAAATGAATTTCATCATACTCAAAACTCGCGGAAATAGTAGGACTAACCGCGGATATCTCAAATGAAACTTTACTTTCAGAATCACAACTGAATCGACCAGGGTTTTATAGATAGTTC
>NZ_SSWX01000027.1 GCF_004803635.1 Lampropedia aestuarii
CGGCTGAATCGGCCCTGGAGCAAGCGCTAATTAGCCGCTATGGGTGCTTGGGCAAAGTGGCGAAACCTTTTTTGCTCAGATCGGACAATGGCCTTGTATTCACTAGCCGCAGCTACACTGCATTGGCCAAAAGCTACGGGTTGCAGCAGGAGTTCATTACCCCTTACAGCCCTGAGCAAAACGGCATGGTCGAGAGAGTCATACGTACGCTCAAAGACCAATGCGTGCACCGCCACAGATTTGAAAGCTTGCAGCATGCCAGTCGGGTCATTGCAGACTGGATTGGCTTTTACAACAACCAACGCCCACACCAGGCGCTGGGTATGAAAACTCCCGCAGAGGCCTATGCTTTAGCGGCCTGACCTGTGCAGAAAAGGCTGGGTCAATACAGTGCTGCTTGGGCGCTGGCACCAGCGTTGCATCAATGGCTTGTCCACCTCTGGCGATGTAGCCGTGGCGGCGCAGTTGCAGCTCTGCGCCTTCAAACAAAGCCGTTGCGCCATCAATGCTCAATAGTTGTCCAAAGCGCCAAATGGTATTGCGATCTGGCACATTGAGGCTGTGCTCTAGCAGGCAAAATCGCTGGTAGCTCATGCGGTCCAGCAACTGGTACTCCATCTGTTCGTCACTGAGGTTGTAGAGCTGTTTGAGCACCAAGATTCGGACCATCACATCCACTGGGTAGGCCGGTCTGCCGCCTTTGCTGCCATTGCCTCGACCAAGAAATGGTACAACCAAGGCCGCTAGCTCATTGAAGTCGATGTGCTTGGCGATCACTTGTAGTGGATCGCCCACCGCTTCAAGCTTGCGATGGCGCCCAGCCTGGGCGAAGAGGTCGAACTTGGAGGCGCTGCGTGGTGTGATCATGGTTGTAATTTAAACCATCTCGGCTTTCGTTGGGTTTTGAGAGGTTCCCAATAGGCTGCGACAAAAAGCGCAATATCTCGCGGCGCGCTATTCTAAGCAGAAAAATACTTTCTCATCATGCATTCGGCATAACTGACGATTTCCTGAATTTCACAACAAGCCCAATAAAACTCAGGAGGAGTTGCAGCGCATTCAAATATCTCATCGTGAAATGAAAATAAATAATGCCTATAATCATCTTTTAAATTACCAACCTTCTTCAACAAACCAACTATTTCAGTTGACACACCAATATGTACATCGCCATAACTCAACCCTTTGCGCCCCTGTGAAAAATCATCGAAATATCCAGAACAAAAAGCACTATACTTGGACATCAGACAAGAATTAAAAAAAGAGAGAAGCCATGTCTTATTACATTCATTCTTCTCATTTCCAATTTCAACCCTATGCAATTTCTCAATATTAGCAGCTGGGAATTCACTAACCTCATATATCAAACAAAGTAAATCTTCTCTAGACAATATAGTTGCAGATGGCACTCCTGCCACCCAATATGCCGGCCACTTTATTTTCTTATATATTTCCATATTCTAAAACTTTGGTTTAATCGGCAAGCCATTTCTCGCAGTCCTTCTTCTCAAATCCTGCCTTTTTTCATTGCAGCCAGTTTCATCAATTACAGATATAAGTGCAGCCTTAGTTTCCTGCGCGATCAGAAGCCGACTATTACCATCTCTCGCAACCATCCTCCCCTTTATTACTAGCACACTTATTGGCGGAAAAGAAAACACCTGTTCTGCTCCTGCATTGATTGCAGATTTTATTGATATTTTTCCATCTGGCGTATCAAATCTGCCATTTACACTTCTTTGAGAAAAATTAATCTTACTCGGATCTGCAACACCAATTTTCCAGCACGGCTCACATTTCCCACAATTTACTTTATTTTTCTTATTTAATCCTAGAGGATCTACCCACTCAGTAGGGTTAGGTGCAAACTGGTATAAGTTATCTCCACCAAAAAGACCTATCGGATCCTGACTAACAAACCGCCCACAATCCGGATCATAGTATCTAAACCGGTTGTAGTGCAGCCCTGTTTCCTCGTCGTAGTACTGGCCTTGGAACCGCAGATGTTGCTGCGGTTTGTCTTGTGCCTCTTGGTCCAACCAACTCTCTTGCAGCGTATTGCCACTTTGGATCGTTTACCTGATCTTCGGATGCTCGATGGTTTCAATACTGCCCCACACTTTGTAGGTAGCGGCCAAAACAATTTCGCCTTCTCGATTAGTAAGTTCTCATGGCTCGCCTAAGTGGTTTATTAGCTGCTTGGCCTGCGCAAAAAATGCTGGGTTAATTAATATTTTCACATCACCCCATAAATAATTCATAAGCAATTTCAATTAAATTACGAAATACCCATTTCGGCACGCAACAAAAGTGCTAAGCAATTCTCGGCATCCATTAAATCTTGAAATACAGAATCATCTTTTGAAAATTCATTCATCCACTTATTTTTTATTTCAACCAATCCACTCATCGTAAGGGAAAAAACCTCCAACCAACTCATTTGCATATCATTAATACCATCTGATATTACAATCCCTTTATTTCGTCTCTCAAAATTCAAACAAAATGAAGAATCAGCACCGATAAACTCATATTTTTTTACATCTGATTTTACCCTCTTAAGGGCAAATATAAAATCAGATACAGCAACAAATATCATCATCGAATTCGCACTCTCGAATTTTGAGGAAATTATGACTCCATCTTTCCCAATTTCGATATCACCCATATCAAAACTAGAAAAACTCACAGAATCATGCTTGATGAAATTTATATACTCAGTCATTCACGCAACACCGGAAAAGTTGTGATAGTTCTATTTTGATCTTTTGAATCAAAAATCCCACGAAATCTAGCTCTAAGACCATTAACCTTCGTTTTAATCTCAAATGTTTGAATTCTTCTTGATGGATCTGTAATTCTCGTCCCTTTCTTAACAAGCAACTCACACAAACACTGAATCTGATCTTGAGTAGTCCCCGGAGGAAATAGATCACCAGGCCCTTGCTGAGAATTGCCAGTAATATGACGCTCATCTATATGCATCCAGCCTTCTTTAGAGTTTCCAGGTTCAATCCTAGGCTTTGAAGTTTTCCGCCCACTTAATCCATAAAAATCCGTCCACCCCGTAGGATTAGGAGCATATTGATATAGATTATCACCACCATAAAGACCAATCGGATCCTGACTCACAAACCGTCCACAATCCGGATCATAGTACCTAAACCGGTTGTAGTGCAGCCCTGTTTCCGCATCGAAGTACTGCCCCTGAAACCGCAGATGTTGCTGCGGTTTATCTTGTACCTCTTGGTCCACCCAACGCTCTTGCAGCGTATTACCACTTTGGGTCGTTTGCCTGATCTTCGGGTACTCAATACTTTCAGTATTGCCCCAGGCCTTGTAAGTAGCGGCCCAAATAATGTCGCCTTCTCGGTTCGTCAGCTCCCGTGGCGTGCCTAAGTGGTCGTTGTGGTAGTACAGCGTAGTGCTTTGGCTAGTTTCTTTTGGCTTGTCAGGTGCGATGCCCTGCGCTTTCAGTTTGGCCTGTAGTTTTCTCTGGAATGGCAGTACTTTGCCGCTCCAGATTGCAGGGTCGTTTTGCGCCTCTTGCGTGATTTGCTGCAAGAAGGGGTTGGACAAGGGCGCGTCTCTGGTCTCTTTGTCTTTGGCCCAAGTGCTGTCGATTTGCGCCAAGGGCACGAAGCTCTCTGGTTCATACAAGTACAGCCTGTGTCGGATGCTTGACTCTTCTTTGCTCTTGCTGCGGCGACGCTCTTGCTTGTATTCAGCCAATAGCCGATTCCCATCCCAGCTGAAATGGGTGATGTGCTCAGGATGCGGCTTTTTGTGTTTGCCAGCCAGTGTTTTCGTGTGCTCTTGCCATTTGGCGATGCGTCTGCCAAACGGGTCATAGGCGTAGTGCCAGGTGTGTTGTTGGCCTTCTTGCTGGCCGTGATGTTCTGTGCGGGCGCTGCTGAGTTGGTGTTCGGCATCCCAGCTGAAGTGCTGCACTTGGCGGGGACCACTTTTCTTTTCTATGCAGTTGCCCCATTGGTCGTATTGGTAGCGGTGTTCTTGCCAGACTTTGAGGCGGTTATCGCTGGTCGTAGTCCAACCTTCTGGGTTGGTGGGTTCGGTTTCTTGCGCTGCATCTGGGGCTTGCAAGGGGTTGAAGTCCGGGTCGTTGATGTGCGCCTGCACGTACTGCGCCCAGTCGGTATCTCTGCGCTCTTGCAGGGAGTTGGTGTCTGCTGCTGTTGTGCCGTTTGGCTTTGCCTGTGTTTGAGCTTGCGCCGGGTCAATCAGGTTGTGGGCTGGGTCAAAGGCAAAGCGTTCGTGTGTGCGCCCTGCCAGTGCTTGGGTCAGCCTGCCTATGGCGTCGTATTGGTAGCGGGTGCTGCCGTGGCGGCTGTCTTCTATGCGCAGTAGCTGGCCTGCTTCGTCGTATTGGTAACGCCTTGCGATTTGTTGGCCGCTGGTGGTGTTCTGGGCAGATGGCGGTTGTGTCGGCTTAAGGCTTGGCCCTAGGCTGCTGTGGCTGGCCAGCAATCTGCCCAAGGCATCGAGCTGGTAGTGGCTGCTGATTGCGCCTTGGCTGCGCTGGGTTTCGCGGTGCAGTGCGTCGCGCTCCATGTCACAGATGACTTCACCATCGATATTGATTTGGTGCACATGGCCTGAGCCGTAGTGCAAGGTGTTAATGGTGCGGCCATCGGGCAAGCTGGTGCTGGTGCGGTTGCCCAGTGCGTCGTACTGGTGTGCCAGGGTGCTGTGCTGGCCCAGCTGCGTGTGCAGGATTTCACTGGCTATTTGCCCGAGTGCGGTGTAGACCAGTTGCACCCGTGCGTGCTGGTTGCGGGCGATGGTGAGTTGGCCTGCGGCGTCGTACTGGTAGCGGGTGCGTTGCAGGCCGTGGCCTTGTTTATGCACTTGCCTTTGCAGCAAGCGGCCCATCGCATCGCGCTGGTAGTGGGTGCGGATGTTGGCTGGGCTGCTTGTCGGGTTATTGGCCATCCAGCGGCTGCCGGGAGCTTGGCCGTCGGCCATTTCCAGCAGCTGGCCTGCGGCGTTGTAGCGGTAGTCGATGCGCCTGCCATCAAAGCCTTGTTCGGCTTGTAGCTGGTCTAGTAGGTCCCAGGCAAAACGGTAATGGGCGCCGTTTTCATTGGTCAGCCGTGTCAGGCGGCCAAAGCCGTCGTATTGGTAACGCAGGCTGTGGCCTAGCGCGTTGGTGCGGGCCAGCGGCTTGCCTTCGGCATCGAGTTGGTAGCGGGTGATGTTGCCTAGCGCATCTTGATGGGTGGTGAGTCTGCCGGCTGCATCGTAGGCAAAGCGCTCGATACTGCCATCGGCGAGTTGCTGCATGACCAGCCGTTGCTGGCGGTTGATGCGCTCGTAGGTGTACGTGGTGGTTTGGCCCAGTGCATCGGTGCTGCTGAGCAGATTGCCTTCTTCGTCCCAGCTAAAGGCGGTGGGTTGGCCTGAGCAGTCTGTGTAATGGATGAGCTGCCCGCGTGCGTTGTATTGCAGCTGCTTGGTTTTGCCTAAAGCATCGGTGATGGTGGTGGGCAGGCCACGGCGGTCGTAGCTATAGCTGGTGCTGTGGCCTGCGGCGTCGATGCTTTGCAGCAGGTTGCCACGAAAATCCCAGATAAAGCGGCTGGTGCGGCCGAGCGGATCGGTGATGGTTAGCGGCTTGTGCAGCGTGGCGTGCCAGGAGGTGCTTTGGGTCGCACCATCCGGCGTGGTGATGTGCGTGAGGCGGCTGAGGTGGTCGTATTCGTAGCGGGTGGTGTGGCCTAGCGGGTCGGTTTGTGAGAGCAGATCTCCAAAACGATTGCGCTTTTTGGTGGTGGTGCCTGCTGCATCTTGTGTGGCGATCAAATGTTGATCTGCATCAAATACATACTGGCTTTGCCGCCGTAAGCCGTTGGCGGCCATTTCAATGACCTGCACACTGCGCGCTTCAATGTCGTATTTGAACTGCCATGCATGTTCAGCGGAACTGCCCCTGTCCTTGTACATGCGAACCACGCGGCCTTGAGGAGTGCGCTGATCCCATTCGTACTGCACTATTCGGCCATCGCTGTAGCGGTGTGCAATCAACTGCTGCGATGCATACTGAAAACTGCGGCAAAGTTGACCGCGACCATCGATGACTTGGCTGAGTTCACCAGCATCGTCATAGCGGTATTCAATCAATACATGGGAATGTGCGTGTCCAGATTGCGCTACACCATCATCAGGCGCACGCCTGCGAAGGTAGCGCTCAAGACTGCTTGGTTCGTCAAGCATTCGCAGGCTTGGCGTTTCTGCCAGTTTTTGCACTTTGTGCAAGCGTGGGCCGACGTTTGGTATATGGATATAGCTCAGGCTCAGCCAATCACCACCAAAGCCACGCACTGCGATGGGCAGACCTTTTTCTGCGCCTTCGGCAGCGTAGTCGATGCTCAATGCATTGCGATTGGCATCTTGCATGGCTTGCAGACTCAAACGCTGGCCTACAGCAGCTGGCTGCCCCTTTGCGAGCCCAAACTGAAACAGACCGCCTTCTGGTGTGAGTACATCGTAGTAGTGCTCACCTGTGCAGAGTAAAGTGATTTTCTCGTAGCGCGAGTAAAACGATTGACCCGGATTGAGGGCAGGAAATGCAATGCGCCTGCCATGCTGGTCGATGAAGACCAGTTCATCGTCCCCCAGCTCCACACTCAGCATCAAGGGCAGACTCCAGCCTTGACCTAGCAAACCGACATGGGCGTTGCGCGAGCGGTAACTGCGTTGCCAACTGAATGCAAAAATGCCATCGACAAAGAAATCGACATCGTCCTCAGACGACAAGCTGACACAGCCTGTGGCCAGGTGGATGGACTCTGGTACAACTGCCATTACTCTCTCCCTCTATTGTTTTAGTCCACGGCGGCGAACTACAGGCATTGCGGGCACCCATCGTCCGCTTTGCCTTTTTTTCTATTCTTGGTGTAACCGCCCAGTTTTTGGCCAAGCTTGGCGCCCACTTTTGCGACCGGACCACCAGCGACGCTGAATGCAATATCGGTCGCATCGGTAGGAAAGAACACTTCGTTCAAAGCCTTGGCAATTGCACCTGCCACCATTGCGCTTTGGCTAAACCCTTGACGCTCTACCCAGTCGTCAATGCTTTGGTCAAGGCCTTCTTTTTGGGACTCTAAATAGCTTTTTTCGTCGTCAGTTTCAGCAGTGATTGGGGGCTCTGTATTGGCACCAAGGTAAGGCTGCGTTTGCGGAACAATGACGCCTGTTGTATTGGCTGGAGAGCCTGGTTGTGGGAAACCGTTGGGCCGGATCGCATGTTGTCTGAGGGACTCTTCTACTTCGGCCTGCAATTGCTCCAGACGCTCAAGATTGGCTTTTGTTTCTGCTTCATAAGCCTCTTGCAGGGCTTTTGAAATTCTCTCGGCCTCCGTATCTGGTCCATCATTAAGAACGAGTCTGTCATCAGACATGGTTTCTCCTAGCCATGGGTGCGCCTCTCTCATCAACACATTGAACGCAGATAGACCAGTGAAACTGGGTGTGCGTTAACTGCGCAAACTAGATCAGCACCGTGTATAAATTGTGTTTACTTTAGATAAAAAATATGATTGACTCTTTGCATATGAGTCACGTAAAAATTTTTACAATAATTATGTTTTGGAAAATAATTATTTAAAACCGCCCAAAGAAGCCAATAAAAATAAAACGTACACCAAGGCACTTACAAAGCATGCATAAAGAAAAATATTAAGCTCCTGCGTTTAAATGAGCAGATTATTCATTGCAATGGCCATGTATTCAACGGCACCGATAGATCTAATACGCCAATCGCCCCCATGCGCGCATTTGTTCGCGCACTTTCTCAGGTGGCAAAGGAGGCCACTGCGCACCTTTAGAAATTAACAAATCGCGCAAGGCTTTAAATTGTTCGTGGATTGGGTTGCCAGGCACTGTATTCTCGATCATACGATTCAATACCCAAGAAGCAGTAACACCATTCACATTGCTTGTATTAAAGTCTGCACCTCACTCTACCAAGTTAGTTGCAATATTCGGTTTTCTTGCGTACATCGCTGTAGTTAAAGCAGTTCCGCCAAGGGTATCTTTATCATTCAATCTAGTTCCATATGATAGCAACAGATTAATATGATCTAAAGTACCAGCAGTTGCGCGCTGAAGCATCAATGAAACGTATCCAGGTCGAGCATAAGAATTTGGATCAAAACCACCGTCAAGTATCGCCTTTAAAAAACGTATATCTTTTGATGCAAAAGCAAAGTGCAATGCCGAACCAATACCATTCGCCATTTGTGTGTCTGGATTAACACCCAAAGCCACTAAAGCTTGAATCGCTTCATACTTCTGATGCAAAATGGCAAACCACATCAAGCTCATATTCTTCCTGCCTATTTGACTCAAATTTTGCCCTTGGGCCAGTCGCTGTAAACGGGGAATATCTTCATAGACAATGGCTTGAGCCATATTCAGGCAGAGGCCATCAAAGAATTCTTCTGGTGGGAGCCTCTCAAAACCTTAATCTCGAAAAATCCGCATCAACTAAATCAATGAGTTTCAATCGATGAATTCGCTTTTTTAGGGGTTATGAGAGGTTCCCTGGTGGGTTTTTCGGAGTTTGGAATGGCCAACCCGTTAATTTTCCGCAAGCGCTCAATAATATGACCATGCATACCAAAGTACATAGCAGAACGGCTTGACGTTGGCGCAAATAATGGCCTATTTCGATTAAATGGCTACGTGGATTATTCATTGCGGCGGCCATGGATTCGATGGTGTATTGTTCTGTGGCATGCCAATAGGCTCTCCACGTTCACGCATTTTTTCACGAACACTTTCAGGCGAACAAGGGGGCCATTGCATGCCCTTAGAAATCAATAGATCTCTTAATTTTTCGAATTCTTCATGCAAATAATCGCCAGGGAATCCTTTATCAATCATGCTTTTCACTCTCCATGAGAGATAAATACCATTCACATCACGTGTATTGAAGTCTGCACCTTCCTCTACCAAGTAAGCTGCTATTTTTGGTTTTCGCCACTGGATTGCTTCCTCTAATGCTGTTCGCCCAAGAGTGTCTCGATCATCAAGTCTTGTACCATATAAAAGAAGAAGTTTGACGTGATCCAATGATCCTCCAACAGCTCTCTGAAGCATTAAAGGATCATTACCTGGCCGATAATAGTAATTCGGATCAAAACCTCCATCAAGAATGGCCTTTAAGAAGCGCAAATCATTTGATCCAAAAGAAAAATTCAGTGCAGAATCCGCCTCACCATTGACTTGCAAGTCTGGATTAACGCCCAACTCCACCAAAGCCTTTACCATAGAAAATTTTTCATTCAAAATAGCAAACCACATCAAATTCATGCCATTTCGGCCTTTATGATTTAAGTCTTCTCCTAGCGAGTTTTTCTGCAGGGCCTCAATATCCTCCAGAAGAATGGCTTGCGCCATATCAAGATATTTTCCTTCAAAGAAATACTCTGGAGAATTATCTTTAAACATGAGAGAAAAACCTTCTATTTTATTACACGCAACCAATAAAATAACACATAAAAACAAACACAACCAGATATTAAAAAGAGACGCAAGCCGACCACCTATCATCATGCCTTAGACCCCACTACTTATCCCAATCACCAAAACCAATAAATACTTGAATAGAATCCATATCTTCATCTTTTTGCGACTCAATTCCTGCAATAACTTGATCCATGCCATGCCGATCCACTGGGTTAGCACCAGATCCTGGCAATTGATAAGAATTGGTATAGTAAGCATCCGGCATCAAATATGGGAATATACTTAAATACCCCATATCAAGACCGACACTGCGAGCCACCCCTTCCTGCAAGACGGTTAATATTTCACCATTAACCCTCAAAGCATCGATCAAAGGAGAATTTATTTTGCCACCATAGCGCCCCACAGTTTCACCATTCAACCCTGCAGAGTTAAAAGTTACAGCAGGCTTGTTTCCGGCAATTGCAGCTGCTGATGCTAAGCCTCCACCTAAAGAATGCCCAGCAATACTTATGGGAAGACTTGAATCACTAATCCGGTCACCGATAAACACTGCTCGCTCATAGTATGACGAATAGCGATTCAATCCCTGATTACCATTATTTATCCAATCCTCTCCATTTTGCGTCCCCTTGAAAACTAATGTTGCCGTCATGTTTTCACCAAAAACGTTAGGATTAGGTTCGTAAACACCAACACCAAAATTTGAATTACTCATGCTTAAATCACGAGTTTCAAGTCCAAATCCACCCAAACGCTCAGCATTTCCACTGATATCAATCCACCCCACCGGCGCTGGCTGATTCGGGTCGTAAATTTGCTGGGCTAGACGTGCCTTTTCGACCGCTACGTTATTGCGTTCAAACCGATCCACTGCTTCTTGCAGTTCTCGTTTGCGTTTGCCATCGCGCATGGCATTGAGCTTGTCTTTGGCCAGGGCCAATTGCTCCATGCGAAATTCCCAACGTTCTTTTTTTGCCAAGGCTGCAGCAGAAAGCCCTGGCTTAGCCCGGTTCATCCACACAGTATCGCCAGTGCGCACCATCGCATCGCCATTGATATAGACAGACTCGCTGCGTTCAATACTGCGGCTGATTTCAACATTGGTTTTTGACACAATGCCTTTGCCGGTCCCCGGCTCATCGCCACGCACATTGTCAACAAAGCTTTCTTCGTGCAAATAGGCCGATTTACCTTCAAAAAACACATTGGGTGAGCATTGCTTGCTTTGGCTGAACAAATGCACGATGGGGTATGGCACTGGCTTGCTTTTGCGCGTTGGTGTGCGGCATACATCAGGCAGTAGATTAATGAGCATGTACTGCGCGTCTTTAGCAGTTGCACGTTCGGTGGCCATCAGTTATGCCTCCTGCATTTTTTGGCATATCTCTAACACACGCACGCCAGTCACTGCGGCCACTGTCATGCGGTGGGTGCAGCTGAGTGTCATGGCTTTCATGTCAAAAGTCAGTGTGTCTAGCCACATGCTTCTTTGCACAATCGGGCCAGCTTGCAGGCGCACGCGGCTGTAGGGCGGATTGCTTGGCAACCTGGCATGGAATTGGCCGCCACCGGGCATGAGGCCCACCAACAAGATGTCTTCACCGCCTTGTGGAAACGGGATTTGCTGGTCTTCAGGTGCGCAATTCCAATAAGCAAAGTCAAAGTCTTTGGGTAAAAACGGCCAGCGGTTTTCTGTCCAGGCATCGTCGTAGCTGCCAGCCAAATCCAGGCGAGGCTGCCACCAACGGCCTATTGCACCTAAGCCAACGACTGGATAGCGCTGTTTGCGCAGTGCTTCGTTGTCAAAGGGTTTGCCAAACAATTCAATTTGCGGGCCGCGCAGTGCAGAAGGTTGGCGTTTAGCCAGCCAGGCTTTGTCGAGCCAACCACTGCCAATGGGGTTGGCGTCGTAGCGGCTGAGGATGTCGGGCTCCTGGTCCTCCTGCAAATCTTCTGGCCACTGGGCGCTGCCGCCAAAGGCCAGCTCGTAACGCAGCGGCACTTCGGTCGCTTTGTCTGGCTCATCAATGCTCCAGCCCAGCACGCCTTGGCGAATGGTGCGTGGGCCACACACGGCGAGCATTTTGCTCCATTTGCCCACGCGCGCACCAACTGGCCATCGCTGTGCCGGCTCACCATTCGGAGCGTAAGCGCGGGCGTTGGCAAACAGGATGTCGCATTGCGGTTTGAAAGGCGCGTAGTCACTCTCTTGCAAAGTACCGCTGGTATTGGCTTGGTAGTAGAACTGATCGGTATCGACCAGTGGTGTTTGCTGTGTCGCCAATTGCGGCACGCCTTGTGCATTGAGGCGTTGCAGATCGTAGGTCAGGCGGCTGACCATGACGTGGAACACCTCGTCATTGGCATTGATCATTTGGTAGTACTGGCTTGGATACGGTGTGTGGTTGCGCACCTCTGGTACGGGCGCACTTTGCACGGGAGATTCAAGAACGGGTTCTGGGCCGCGGCGCATGGTGTTGCTCCTGCTTAATTGACGTCGATGCGCTCGGACTCCATGCCAATATGGTCCTCGCCGACAACATCAATTTGTTTGCCATTGACGGTGATTGAGCCATCGGCCTTCATCACCAGTACGCTGGCACCGACTTTCAGAGTGATGCTGGTGTCGTCCATCGTGATACTGGAGCCGCCACCGCCGCCACCCGGGGCGCTGCTGCTGGGTGCGACGATGTTTTTGGCCAAACCACTTGAATCGCCACCGCCCCCTCCTCCTCCGCCGCCCACTTGGAGTTCGTATTTCTCGCCCACTTTGATGTCTTGCGTCGTGCCAATGGTGTCACTGCGGCTTTTGCCGACGTTGGTGATCATCGTCATGCCGACATTGAGGTTGTAGGCAATGCCGATATTGACCATCTTGGCCATGCCGACGTTTTGCATATACGCCAGCCCAATGGTTTCCGTTTTAAAACGGCCCACGCTGATCGACCAGTTGCGGCCAATGCTGTCTTTTTCGTGTTTACTCACCGCTTTTGTTCGGGACTGGCCGATGCTGATGTCTTCGTTAAGCACCACATTCCGGCTGCGGTTTTTGTTGACCGTCAGCGTCTCATCCAAGTTCACCACTTCCTGCCGCCAACCACCCACATTGATTTTTTCATTGCGGTCCACCACTTCCGTGCGGTCGCGGTGGATGGTGTTGAATTCGTCGCGGTCGATTTCCTTTTTGCGGTCATTGCCGACCCATTTGCTTTCGTCGTTCTCAACCTCAGTCAGCTGGTCTTTTTGCGCGTGCAGCCACAACTGCTCCTGGCCTTTGGCGTCTTCAAAGCGCAGCGCGTTGGCGTCACCCGCGCCGTCGCGCATGCCATCGCCTGGTGCGCCGCCGTTGGTCGAGCGGGTTAAAAAGCCCGATTGGGTTTTGTTGGCGGGCAGGCCCCAGGGTGGCATTTGCTCGGCGTTGTAGACGCGACCTGTGATCAAGGGCCGGTCGGGATCGCCGTATTCATAATCGACGATGACTTCCTGGCCAATGCGCGGGATTTGGATGCCGCCAAAGTTGCTGCCTGCCCAGGGGCTGGCAACCCTGATCCAGCACGAATCTGTGCCATCTTTAGCGCCGTAGCGGTCCCAGTGGAAGTGCACTTTCACGCGGCCGTATTGGTCGGTATAGATTTCTTCGCCAGCGGGGCCGACGACTGTGGCGGTTTCAGGCCCACGGGCGCGGGGGGCTTGTGACTTTGTGAGTGGGCGATAGCCACGGTCAGCCGGTTGGGCCTCAATTCTGACTTCAAAGCTGACGCCTTGGCTGTCTGCGCGGGCGTCATAATCGTTGTCACTGGCTTTGTAGCGGGCACTGACTATCAGCAGATCACGGTTTTGGTCTTGGCGAGGGTGTCGCCACAGGGTAAAGCGGTAGCCAGGGGTAGCGCCGCGCACTTTGCCTCGGAGCTCAATGCGGTCTTGCGCGGCTTGCAGCGCTTCCAGACGGGCGTTGGCATAGTTGCTGCCGTCGCTGGTTTCGGTGTAGTTGCCCGGGTATTGGTAGATTTCGTACTGGTCAAACAGGTGTCCGCGCGGGTCGGTGCTTTCGGTACTGAGGTCGCTATTGGGTTTTTCGAAATCGTAGTCGCTTTGGCTGAGTTTGCCGGGCTCGGGCTCGCGGCCCATGTGCCAGTCCCAGTAGTGGTCTTCGTCTTCGCGCGCTTCGTCAGGCGGGTAGAAAGGGATGCTTTCGTACTGCGGGAAGGGCTCGGGTGTGGTGAAGTGGTCGGCCAGCACCAGGGTTTCGCCACTCTGGCTGTGTTCAAACCAGAAATAAATGCCTTCGTGCTCTAACTGGCGGGTGAGAAAGTCCAGGTCGGTCTCACCGTATTGGACTTTGTAGGTCCAGGTTTTGAGGTCGGTTTTCAAACGCCAGTCGTATTGGATAGCGTTTTTGCCCAGGATTTCATCGGCAATGTCTTTGACAGTGGTGTTTTGCCAGATTTTGAAGTCCGAGCGTCGGCTGGCGTGCCAAAGTTTGGGCGAGACTATGGCCTGGTAGAGCCAGTGTTTGCCGCGTTTGCCCAAGGCAGAAAAGCGCACAATGCGACCACTAAAATAGCGTTTGCTGTTGTACTGGGCTTCGAGCTCAATCGCACAGACTTCGCCAATCAGTGCCTGGCAGTCGATGTTGGCGTCTTCGCTTTTGAAATCAATGGTGAATTGGTAAAGCGCGCTGAGTGCCTCGCGACCTTCCAGGTGATAGGCCCAGATGGCGGGGCCCAGTGGCGTGTATGCATTGAGAAAGCGATTCATGGGGCTTCCCCTCCCTTAGATAATGAATGGTTCACTCTCTTACTTTTGGCTGCAGGGATTCTAGGAAGCAGCTGCCGAAAGCGGGACTGGGGAATGTCAACAACTCCGTATATGTGTAAGTTGCCATCACATTTCTACAATTGATAACGTTTGAAAAGATTCGCCTGCGCTGATCTGTATTTAACCTATGAAATTGACGCACAAATAACAGGTTTGAGCACTCAACCCACTGCTCGCTCATCCCAGTCAAACACCGCCTAAATTCACTACCTGGTGCAGCGCGCAGGACACACTAGCGACTGCGGCGTGCTCAGAGCCTGTTAAAAATCTCCATGCAGCCGCATAAGGCACAAAAAAACAGTGCTAGGCGCCTGTTGCAACTCATCGTCTGCATGGGCACAACGGGCAACGCCGCAATGCGCTTTTTTGCCCAGCAGCTTCTTTTGGTGTTGGGGTTGAAGCCCAAAAGACGCACTGCTTTGTTACCTCCTGCCGGACAGGTAGCCCGACTGCGGTTTTTGCCGCGCATTGCATCCTTTTGGGCTTCAACGCTGCTGCGAGGTGAGTATGAACAGGCTCCCAGAACTTGAAGCACAATGGCGTGCAACTCAACAACAATCAGGAGACGCAGCCCATGCCTGCTTTTGTAGACACCTCGCCCCCCGGCGTTTGTATTTTTTGCAAGCTGGTCGCAGGAGAAATTCCAGCTGCTGTGGTGTATGAAGACGATCTGGTCATTGCTTTCATGGACATCGGCCAGGTCAACCCCGGCCATGTGCTGGTGGCCACCAAACGCCATGCGCAAGACTTGCTGGCGTTGACAGCTGACGAATGCGCCCGCGTCATGCAAGTGGCGCACCTGGTTGCTGCGGCTGTGCATGAGGCTTTTGCGCCTTCAGGGCTGACCTTGCTGCAAGCCAATGGCCACGATGGCGGGCAAACAGTCTTCCACTTTCATATGCATGTGGTGCCGCGCCATGCCGATGATGGCGTGCATTTGTCCTGGCCACGCAAAGAACCCGCCGGTGCGCTGCTGCAGGACTACGCCGAGCGCATTCGGGCCGCGCTGACGCAAGAGCAGGCTTAACATAGCAACGCGGCAAAAGCCTCAGGGCCGTTGCAGCTCTGCTCCAGCCCAGCCAGGTGGCATTCAATCGATTGGAAGACGGGCCACAAGACCAGCCGCCTTGTACTCCTGTCAATCTGCTGGTAATCAATCACCTACCGCTTGGAATACGCCATGAATCTGCAAATATGCAAAGAATAATTGCAGTCAAATCTATTGATATAACATTTCTGCACAGATAAGATCCACTGATCGACAAGGCATGCACCAAAGCGCAGCTTGACCATGCACCACCATGCCCTATGACGGCGCAACAACGCCAGGCAATGAACAAACCAGGAGACAGACATGAACGCCATTAGCGAACAAGGCCTGAAGGCCCCCACCGTCAAATTGCTGATCAACGGCCAAATGGTCGAATCGCAAACCACCGAGTGGCGCGAAGTCATCAACCCAGCAACCCAAGAGGTGCTCGCCCGTGTGCCGTTTGCAACGCAGCAGGAGATTGATGCGGCCGTCGCCAGCGCAAAAGCTGCTTTTAAAACCTGGAAGAAAACACCGATTGGCGCGCGTGCTCGGGTGTTCTTAAAGCTGCAACAACTGATTCGCGAAAACATGGGCGAATTGGCTGCGATGCTCACGGCTGAACAAGGCAAGACCCTGCCGGATGCAGAGGGCGATGTGTTCCGTGGCCTGGAAGTGGTCGAGCACGCAGCTTCCATTGGCAACCTGCAACTGGGCGAGCTGGCCAATAACGTCGCCAATGGCGTCGATACGTATACGCTGATGCAACCGCTGGGCGTGTGCGCAGGCATCACGCCGTTCAACTTCCCGGCGATGATTCCGTTGTGGATGTTCCCGATGGCGATTGCCACCGGCAACACTTTTGTGCTCAAACCGTCCGAGCAAGACCCTATGGTCACGATGCGCCTGTGCGAGCTGGCTCTTGAAGCCGGTGTGCCAGCCGGTGTGCTGAACGTGATTCACGGCGGTGAAGCGGCGGTGAATGCCATTTGCGACCACCCCGACATCAAGGCCATTTCCTTCGTCGGTTCGACCAAAGTGGGCACGCATGTGTACAACCGCGCCTCCCTGGCTGGCAAGCGCGTGCAATGCATGATGGGCGCCAAAAACCACGCCATCGTGATGCCCGATGCGAACAAAGAGCAAACCTTGAACGCCATTGCCGGCGCGGCTTTTGGCGCGGCCGGCCAGCGCTGCATGGCACTGACTACGGTGATCCTGGTTGGTGAGTCCCAGCAATGGATTGGCGACCTGGTGGCCAAGGCAAAAACCTTGAAAATCAGCGCCGGCACCGAGCAAGGCGCCGATGTAGGCCCGCTGATTTCCTGCGCCGCCCGCAGCCGCGTCGAAAGCCTGATTGCAAGCGGCGTAGCCGAAGGCGCCAAGCTCGAACTCGATGGCCGCAACCCGAGTGTGGTAGGTTATGAAAAAGGCAATTTTGTTGCGCCCACTATCTTCTCCGCAGTCAAACCCGGCATGGCCATTTATGACCAGGAGATATTTGGCCCAGTGCTGTGTCTGGTTGCGGCTGACTCGCTGGACCAAGCCATTGGCTTCATCAACGACAACCCCAACGGCAACGGCACGGCGATCTTCACGCAGTCAGGCGCCGCAGCACACAAGTTCCAGGAAGACATTGATGTGGGCCAGGTCGGTATCAACGTGCCTATTCCAGTGCCTGTGCCGCTGTTTTCCTTCAGTGGCTCGCGTGCATCCAAACTGGGCGATCTGGGCCCGTACGGCAAACAAGTGGTGCTGTTCTACACCCAAACCAAGACGATTACCTCGCGCTGGTTTGACGATGCATCAACGGGCACTTTAAACACCACGATCAGCCTAAAATAAGCGCCCTAACTTCGCCAGGAGTGTTTGCATGATCACCACCATTACGACGTTTGCGCTGCCAGAGGCCCTCACTGTAGAGCAGGCCAAGGCCATTTTTCTCAGCACTGCGCCCCACTACACTGCAGTACCAGGCTTGGTGCGCAAGAGCTATGTGCTGTCTGACGATGGCAAAACTGCTGGTGGTGTCTATCTGTGGCAGTCGCGGACGCACGCTGAGGCGCTGTACACCGATGCCTGGCGAGCCAGGGTGCGTGAAAAATACGGCGCCGAGCCGCACATCAGTTATTTCAACAGCCCTGTGGTGGTAGACAATGCCACCCATGAGATCATTGCTGACGAATAAAGCCATTCTTTGCGCTTTGACCGGTGTATTGGCCGGCGCTGTGCTGCAAGCCCAAACAGCTCCCGCAGTCCCTGCCTGCGATGCAAGCAACTGCACACTGCAGGACTTTGAAGCCATGCGCGAGACCACCGAAACGCTGTACGGTGACGTACTGCTGATCCTGTCAGCCCATGAGCGGCCGGCACTCAGAAGCAACCAGCAAAACTGGCGGCGGGTGGCACGTGCGCACTGCAACCAGGTCGCGCCTGCGGGCGGCGCCCTAGAAGCCAGCAGTGCCAGCGCCCACCATGCCTGCATGATTGAGCAAGAGCAAGAAAGACGCCTGCAGATTCGCCAATGGCTGATGCATGGCTACAGCGTAGATGGCGGCTGAAGCTGTCCAACACGCGTGACACAGAACGACGAGGAGACTTGCGATGAACTTTGAGCCTACCGAAGACCAACTGGCATTTGCCGAGACAGCCCGCGCGTTTGCGCAGGCAGAACTGGCGCCTTTTGCCGCGCAGTGGGATGAAAAAGGCATCTTCCCCAAAGAGGCGATTGCCAAAGCCGGCGAGCTGGGTTTTTGTGGCTTGTATTCGCCAGAGTCCATTGGTGGTCTGAATTTGCCTCGGCTTGATGCCACTTTTGTGTTTGAAGAGCTGGCTGCGGTCGATCCGTCGACCACAGCCTTCATCACCATCCACAATATGGCGACCTGGATGCTGGGCACCTGGGGCAGCCAGGCCGTCAAAGACCAATGGGGCCAAGCGCTGACCAGCGGTGCCAAACTGGCGTCTTACTGCCTGACCGAGCCGGGTGCAGGCTCAGATGCTGCCTCACTAAAAACCAAGGCCGAACTGCATGGCAACGACTACCTGATCAGCGGCAGTAAGGCCTTTATCTCGGGCGCAGGCAGCACCGATGTGTTAGTTGTCATGGCCCGCACCGGCAACCAGGGTGCCTCGGGTGTTTCGGCCTTTGCCGTGCCCGCCGATGCGCAAGGCATCAGCTATGGCAAAAAAGAACACAAAATGGGCTGGAACAGCCAACCCACCCGCACCATCAACTTCGACCATGTGCGCGTGCCAGCACACAACTTGTTAGGCCAAGAAGGCGAAGGCTTCAAAATTGCGATGAAAGGCCTCGATGGTGGCCGCATCAATATCGCCACCTGCTCGGTTGGCGCCGCGCAAGGTGCGCTAGGCCATGCCCAGCGTTATATGCAAGAGCGCCAGCAGTTTGGCAAGCCACTGGCGTCCTTCCAGGCGCTGCAGTTCAAGTTGGCCGATATGGCCACCGAACTGGTTGCAGCGCGCCAAATGGTGCGGCTGGCCGCCAGCAAACTCGACCGCCAAGACGCGAACGCCACGACCTATTGCGCAATGGCCAAACGCCTGGCCACTGATGTGGGCTTTCAGGTCTGCAACGAAGCGCTGCAATTGCATGGCGGCTACGGATACATCAAGGAATACCCGCTGGAGCGTTTGCTGCGCGATGCACGCGTACACCAAATTCTTGAAGGCACCAACGAAATCATGCGCGTGATCATCTCCCGACGCATGCTGGACGGTGATGCGCCTGAAGCCATTCGCTGAGCGCATACTGACCACCTCCACCGCTGCACTGCCATGCCACCCCGCCCTATTGCCCCTGAAACCCTGCAGTTGATCGACGCCGTGCGCAATGCTGTGCAAGAGCACAGCGATGTCGAAGAGAAAACCATGTTTGGCTGCCATGTGTTCATGGTCAACGGCAAGATGTGTTTGGGTGTTGAGAACGATGAGCTGCTGGTGCGCCTGCCACCGCATGAGCACGCCCAAACCGCCGAAATGCCGGGAGTGCGGCCATTGTCCTCGCGCGGCATGGATGGTTTTTTTCTCATCAGTCCCGTCGCTTATGCAACGCGCAGTGCATGGCAGCACTGGATTGACAGGGCGCTGGCTTTCAACCCCTTGGCCAAAGCCAGCCCCAAACGCAAACACAAAACCAGTGTCAAACCGGCCGATACCAGCACACAGCATACAGAGAGCACACTATGAGCACAGCCCTGAGTTGGTCCGGAGTTGGATTGGTTGCTGTTGGCGGCGCCATGGGCGCGGTCTCACGTTACGCACTCAGCGACAAGGTCGCACAATGGGCGCTCACGCTAAGCCCTACAACCCGATTTCCCTGGGGAACTTGGTCAGTCAACCTGCTGGGCTGCTTGATCATGGGGGTTTTGGCAGGTCTTGCATTGCGCCACGCCTGGTTTGACACACCGATGCGCTTGCTGCTGATGACCGGGCTGATGGGCGGCTTTACGACTTTCTCATCCTTTGGCCTGGAAACGCTGGACTTGGTCTTGGACAAACACTGGGGTCTGGCTCTGAGCTACTCCATCAGCAGCCTGCTGCTGGGCGTGCTGGCCGCTGTGCTGGGCATGGCACTGGGGGCCGGGAGCGCCGGGCTCAGCCGTTGAATGGGCTGGCACCCGAACCACAACAAACGCATCGATTCATTGAAATGACAACAAGGAGACACACATGAAAATCGCATTCATCGGCCTGGGCAATATGGGCAGCGGAATGGCTTTGAATTTGCACAAAGCAGGCCACGAAGTCACCGGCTTTGACCTGTCTGACGCAGCCAAGAGCCAACTGGCCGCCCAAGGTCTGCAAGTAGCTGCATCGGCAGTCGATGCCGTGCAAGGCGCCCAAGCCGTCATCACCATGCTGCCTGCCAGCGAGCATGTCGAGCAGTTGTTCATAGGCACTGCCGAGCAAGCGGGACTGCTGGCCATCCTACCGGCTGGCTGCTTGGTCATTGACAGCTCCACCATTGCCGCTGACACCTCACGCTCGGTTGGCGCGGCCGCTGCTGCGCGAGGTATCGATTTTCTGGATGCGCCAGTCTCAGGTGGCACAGCCGGCGCCGCCGCCGGCACGCTGACCTTTATGGTCGGTGCCAGCGACAGCACCCTGGCCCGCGCCAAACCTTTGCTGGAAGCGATGGGCAAAAATATTTTTCACGCCGGTGAAATCGGTGCAGGCCAGACCGCCAAAATTTGCAACAACATGCTGCTGGCCGTGCAAATGGCCGGCACCTGTGAAGCCCTGGCGCTTGGCATTGCCAATGGTCTGGACCCCAAGGTTCTGTCTGAAATCATGCGCCGCAGCTCAGGCGGCAACTGGACACTGGAAGTCTACAACCCCGTGCCAGGCGTGCAAGAAAACTCGGCCGCCAGCCGTGGCTACACAGGGGGTTTTGGCACCGACCTGATGCTCAAAGATCTGGGCCTGGCGCTGAACAATGCGGTGAAAAACAAAGCCGCCACACCGCTGGGCACACTGGCGCGCAGCTTGTATGCTGCGCACAGCCTGCAAGGCCGTGGTGCGGAGGATTTCTCCAGCATCATCAAAATGCTGCAAAAGCCGGTGTGAACTTGCGGGGGCACAACCGTTGTGCCCCCTGCCCCTGAGCTATGGGGCTTCAACGCAGTCTGCGAAAAGATCGTCAACAGGTGCTTAGAACATGTTGACGATCTTAAGCCTTGCTAACCACACCCGCCTGTGTCTGGCTGCGTCTTTGCAGAGCAACATACGCCATGGCTGCAGTCAACAACAAGGCGGCCAGCAAAATACCTTCGGCCAGCCACAGGTTGGCATGCAAACCTGCGTGGTCGACCATACGCCCACCCAGCCACGAGCCCAAAGCAATGCCCGCATTGAAGATTGTGATATTCATCGCCGCAGCAATCTCCACTGCACGGGGTGCGGATTGGATGATCCAGGTCATCAAGCCCACTGAAACCCCTCCGTAAGCCAGTCCCCATAACAGCAAGGCCGCAGCGCCACCGCGCTCGCTGTCACCGAATGCGAAAAACGCCAGCGGCACCAGCACCAGGCCCAGCGCAATCGCCAGCAACATACAGGCAGAGCAGCGTGGTGCAACCATACCGGCAAAGAAATTACCAGCAATGCCTGCGACGCCATAAGCCAGGAGCAGCACGCCAATGGCGGATGCCCCAAAACCGGCCATCTGCTGCAGCATCGGCCGCACAAAGGTAAACAGCATGAAGTGCCCAGTCACCAGCAGCAAGGTCAGGAGCAAACCGGCCATTAGCGCACGGTTGGACAGCTGAGCGCGCAGCTGCTGCATTTGACTGCCGCGTGCTGAAGGCAGCTTGGGCAACACCGCCCAATGCATCGCTAACACCACCGCACTGAGCGCTGCGACTGCGACAAACGCAGCGCGCCAGCCAAAGGCATCCCCCACCCATGCACCAAACGGCACGCCCAAGACAGAAGCCGCTGCCACGCCACCAAAAATGATCGCATTGGCCAAGCCCAATGAGTGTGCTGGCACCAGGCGCACAGCCAGACCACCAGCAATCGCCCAGATACCGCCAATGCAAAAGCCTACCAGTACACGGGCAGCCAGCATCGTCACAATGCCAGTGGCCATGGCCGAGGCCAGATTGGACAGCACCAGCATCGCCAGCAAGCCGCACAAGATCTTGCGCCGGTCAATGCCGCCCGAAGCCAACACCACCAACGGCGCAAAGAAAGCCGCCAACAGCGCAGGCAAAGAAATCATCAAGCCGGCTTTGCCAGCAGTGGTGTTCAGTGCCTCGGCAATTGGCGTCAACAAGCCAATGGGCAGCATTTCGGCTGTCACCACGATGAACGTGGCAAGCCCCACGGCCACCACTGGCAGCCACTGTGTTGTGTCATTTTGTCTATCAGTCATTGATCTATCCAAACCTTCTACCCTTGTTAGCAACAAGACAAGCCCATGGCTTGCCCCTGCACTGCTGCTTCGGCTGGCACTGGGCCTAACTGCCAGTATGTAACAGCAACGATCAGCACCAGCGAACCGGCCGCACTGAACCAGGCAGTGCCTGCTGCCGCCATCAGCTCTCAATAAGGGGTTACTTGTGTATTGGTGTGCTTGGGTATCCACTCATCCGAGTGTCGAAGCCGCATTTGACTCTGCTCAGCTCTTATCTGGCTTGAGTTGGCCACGCGCTTCACGGAAAATACATACAAGGCGTATGCATAGTATTATATATACATTCTGTCCGTATGTTAAATAAACATTCAACTCGTATGTATAAGGAACCCAATGGCCCGCCGCACCCGCGCAGAAATGGAAGCAACCCGCGCCAGCTTGTTGAGAGCCGCACGCAAAGCCTTTAGCGAATTTGGTTATGCCAACACATCCATGGATGAGTTGACCGCCCAAGCCAATCTGACACGCGGCGCGCTCTACCACCACTTTGGCGATAAAAAAGGCTTGCTGGCAGCGGTTGTGGCCCAATTGGATGCCGAAATGGACCAGCGCCTGCAAGCCATTACAGAACAGTCAGATGACCAGTGGCGCGGCTTTTACCAGCGCTGCCAAACCTATTTGGAGATGGCACTGGAGCCGGACATCCAGCGTATCCTGCTGCGCGATGCCCGCGCCGTTTTCGGGGGGTATGCTCCCGAGACACAACGCCATTGCATTGATTCGATGGCGCAACTGATTGCGAACCTGATGGCACAAGGCCAGATTGCCAACGCCCACCCGCAGGCGTTGGCGGCACTCATTTATGGCAGCTTGGCAGAAACCGCATTCTGGATTGCTGATGGGGACGACAACCAGACTAGGCTGGCGCAAGGCCAAGCGGCGCTGGATTTGCTGCTGCAGGGGTTGCTAGTGCAAAAAGCACCTATGTAAATTGTCCCAGAGGTGCTTGGCACTGCGGGCAAGCCATCCATCGCTGTATCCTTTCTGAAGTACTTAGTAACACCAAGTTTAGGCGCGCATGAAAAGTAGGTAGAATGGGCTACCTACCTTTTCGTAATCGCCATGCCAAAAGCCAAAGAAAACCACAAAGAAAGCGCCCACCACCGCCTGCTCCATGCTGCGGCCGACTTGTTCTATAGCGATGGCATTGCAGGCACGGGCATTGATGCCATTGTGAAAAAAGCTGGCGTTGCTAAAAAAAGCCTCTACAACAACTTCGAGTCCAAATCAGACTTGGTCGCCCAATACCTGAGCGTTCGCCACGCAGAATGGATCGCGCTCTACCAGGCCCGTGCCGCCAAAGCAGCAAGTCCATTAGCGCGAGTCATGGCCGTGTTTGAGGCCTATGCAGACCATGCCGAGCTGGAGTACGACGGTGGTTTTCGTGGCTGTGGCCTGCTCAATGCTGCGGCCGAATTGCCTGCTACTGGCACGGAACGCCAAGCGATACGTGCCCATAAGGAAGAGGTCGAAGCCATCGTCTACCAGCACTTGCTCGAATACCAGCCCAATCAGGCTGCGCGGATGCAGATGATGGCCAGGCATCTGGCCTTTTTGCTGGAGGGTTCAATATCGCGCGCTGGTTTGGAAGGCTGCAGCGACTGCGTCAAAGAAGCGCAAGCCATGGCCCAAACGCTGCTGGAAGCGGCATGAGAGGCTCGTCCACAGACCGTTTGCTAGGCATTGCTGGTGTCGTTGTAGCCGCTGTTTTGTGGGGCACGACCGGTGTGTCTGCCACGTTTGCGCCAGCAGTGAGCGCTGTCGCAATTGGTGCTGCAGCCATGGGCATAGGCGGCTTGCTGCAAGCGAGCATTGCCACACGCGCCATTGCCCGCAATGCCAAGGCCTTGTGCGCGCAATGGCCATGGTTGCTGGTGGGGGCATTGGCTGTGGCTATCTACCCCTTGGCTTTTTATGGCTCAATGCGTTTGGCAGGAGTCACTATTGGCACCGTGGTCTCAATCGGCTCGGCCCCTTTGCTGTCGGCGTTGATTGAAATGGCCATGGACGGCGTACGCGCCACCGCCCAATGGCTGATTGGTGCGGCGCTTGGCATTGCTGGCATGGTGCTATTGTGTGGCGCCGAGAGCAGCGCCCATAGCGCCAACGCTGCTGCCGCCCCTTCCCTCTTAGGGGGCGTGGCCTTGGGCCTGCTGGCAGGACTGACCTACGCCATCTACTCCTGGGCAGCACGCCGGCTGATGCAACGCCGCATCCCTGCGCGCGCCACTATGGGCTCGGTCTTTGGTCTTGGCGCGTTGATGCTGATGCCAGTATTAATGGCCACTGGTGCGCCGCTGCTGGCGTCATGGAGCAATGCCGCGGTGGGCCTGTACATGGCTGTGGTGCCGATGTTCGTCGGCTACCTCTGCTTTGGCTATGGCTTAGCCCGCATCCAGGCGAGCATGGCGACAACCATCACTTTGCTGGAGCCGGTCGTTGCTGCAGCACTTGCTGCTGTGGTCGTCGGCGAGCGCCTGCCGCCTATGGGCTGGCTGGGCGTGGCACTCATTGTCTTGTGCTTGGTGTGTATCAGTTGGCCCATCAGGCGTGCGACTCGACCACCAATCAACACCTCTTTGGTGCTGTCAGAAAAACTGTAAGGCCATCAAAAAAACCCGCCATTGGCGGGTTTGTATCGTATGTCTTAGCAGTCCCGCATAAGCAGGGCTGCCAGTGCTTTACGACCTCACTTGGCAGCTTCTGCTGCGTTGACGTTGGCCACAGCCAAAGCCGACATGTTCACAATGCGGCGCACAGTGGTCGAAGGCGTCAGGATGTGCGCAGAAGCGGCTGCACCCATCAAGATCGGGCCAATGGTTGTGCCATGGGCGCTGACTTCCTTGAGCACGTTGAACAAGATATTGGCCGAATCCAGATTCGGGCAAATCAGAATATTGGCCGAGTCATTGAGCGTATTGTCCAGCAGATTGCGGTCACGCACTAGCGCCGACAAGGCCGCATCGCCATGCATCTCGCCATCGCACTCGATGTCTGGATAGCGCTGCTTGAACAACTCCGTGGCTAGGCGCATTTTCAACGCGCTGGGGCGCGAAGACGAGCCAAAATTGGAGTGCGACAGGAAGGCCACTTTAGGTGGCAGGCCAAAGCGCTGCACTTCACGTGCGGCCATAAAGGCGATGGACACCAGACCTTCAGCGTCGGGATCTTCGTGGATATAGGTGTCAGCCACAAACAGATTGCGGTCGTCCAGGATCAAGGCGTTGAGGGTCGCCAGGCCTTCGGAGTCATTGCGCACACCAATGATGTTGTTGATGCGTTCGAGGTGGCTGTCAAAACGGCCAATCACACCGCAAAGCATCGCTTCTGCATCGCCCAAATGGACCATCAACGCAGCGATGATGGTGTTGGAGCGGCGCACCGCCGTTTTAGCAGCCTCTGGTGTGACGCCGTTGCGGCCCATGATCTTGTGGTAGGCCTCCCAGTACTGGCGAAAACGTGGATCGTCTTCTGGGTCAACGTTTTCCACGTCCACACCCAGCTGAATGCGCAGACCGGCACGCTTGATGCGCTCGGCAATCACTGCAGGACGGCCAATCAAAATCGGCTTGGCCAGACCATCGTCAACCACGGTTTGCACAGCACGCAGTACACGCTCTTCTTCGCCTTCAGCATACGCAATACGGCGCAGATTGGTTTTGGCAGCCTGGAACACAGGCTTCATGAACATGCCGGTTTGATACACAAAGCGCTGCAGGCTGTCGCGGTAAGCGGCAATGTCTTCAATCGGGCGAGTCGCCACTCCCGATTTGGCAGCGGCCTCTGCCACTGCAGGGGCAATGCGCAAAATCAGGCGACCATCGAATGGCGTCGGAATCAGGTAGTCAGGGCCAAAAAACAGCTCTTTGCCGGCGTAGGCGGCGGCCACTTCGTCACTGGCTTCGGCTTTGGCCAACGCAGCAATTTCGTACACGCAGGCCAGCTTCATTTCTTCAGTGATTTTGGTTGCACCGCAATCGAGCGCACCACGGAAGATGTAGGGGAAGCACAGGACGTTGTTGACCTGGTTAGGATAGTCCGAGCGGCCCGTGGCGATGATCACGTCTGGGCGGACGGCTTTGGCCAGCTCAGGACGAATTTCTGGCTCAGGATTGGCCAGCGCCAGAACAATAGGCTTGTCGGCCATGGTTTTGAGCATGTCGGCTGTCAGCACGCCTGGGGCTGAGCAGCCCAGAAACACGTCAGCACCGTTGACGATATCGGCCAATGTACGGGCCTCGGTCACATGGGCAAACTGGGCTTTTGTTTGGTCCAGATTGTCGCGACCGGAATGGATGACGCCTTTGGAGTCGGCCACAAAGACGTTTTCATGGCGCACGCCCAGGCCAATCATCACATTGATGCAGGCAATGGCCGCTGCGCCAGCACCGGAGACAGCGACTTTGACGTCGCCGATTTTTTTGTTCACCAGCTCCAAACCGTTGATCAACGCGGCCGAGGAGATGATCGCCGTGCCGTGCTGGTCGTCATGGAAGACCGGAATATTCATGCGCTTGGAGAGCTCTTGCTCAATGTAGAAGCACTCTGGCGCTTTGATGTCTTCAAGATTGATACCACCGAGCGTTGGCTCCAGCGCCGAGATGATCTCAATCAGCTTGTCCGGATCGCGCTCGTCCAACTCGATGTCAAATACATCCACACCGGCGAACTTCTTGAACAGGCAGCCCTTGCCTTCCATCACTGGTTTGCTGGCCAACGGCCCGATATCGCCCAGGCCCAGCACCGCCGTACCGTTGGTGATCACGCCAACAAGATTACCACGCGAGGTGTATTCGGCGGCTTTGGCTGGATCGGCTTGAATATCCAGGCACGGATAAGCCACGCCAGGAGAATAGGCCAGCGACAAGTCACGCTGGTTTGACAGTGGCTTGGTGGGTTTGACCGAGATTTTGCCTTTGCTGGGCGAAGCATGGTATTCCCGGGCGGCGACACGTAGCGCCTGTTCTGCGTCAGAGAGGGGGAGATTGGAGTTTGTCATCTTGGATCTTATTCAACGGAAAAAAAGGCAGGGGTAAAGTGCATGTTAGCAATTGCGGCAGCTTGTGCGTCGCAATTGTCAACATGTTCTCATCTGCAGAAACCCCATCCTCAGGTGTGTGTGCGGTAGCAGGACGAGCCGCCAAGCGTCTTTTGAACAGCTAGGCGGTAGCCATCGATGAGGAGAACTGTTAAAGCGAAGCGCCTGAGACCGTACTCAGACCACCGCTGACAGTTTTGCAGATCTGCCCTAAAACAAATGAGCCCAATGAATGCAGGCACTAAGCTGCACTCATGGGCTCAGGAAAACTCAGTCGCTGGGTTTAGGCTTCGACAGGGGATTGTGCCGTGCTTGGCAATTGCGTCAAATCGACACCGGCTCTTTCCATACCGGAGAGAATGGCTTTGATTGACGCCGTAACAATATTGGGATTCTGACCCACACCCCAAGCACGTTGGCCATCCACAGCAACTTCGACATAGGCCATGGCCAGCGCACCAGCACCGCCGCCAATTGCGTGTTCGGCATAGTCGAGCACCTGCACCTCTTTGCCAGTGGCGCGGTGCATGGCATCGATAAAGGCCTCGATCGGGCCTGAACCCTGGCCTTGTACCTGCACCGTGCTTGCGCCTTTTTGGATGCGGGCATCGACGCTGGTCTCGCTGCCATCGCCACCGAGTTTGTAGGCCGGTGCGGCTTCTTCGATGCGGTACTCGCGCTGGAAAATAGCCCAAATGTCTTTGGCGCTCATCTCCGTACCTTCAGCGTCCATGGTTTTTTGCACCACTTGGCTGAACTCGATTTGCAGCTTGCGTGGCAGTGCTACTTTGTATTCGCTCTCGAGCAGGTAAGAAATACCCCCTTTACCCGACTGGCTGTTGACACGGATCACGGCTTCATAGCTGCGGCCCAAATCCATCGGATCGATCGGCAGGTAAGGCATGTCCCAGATCTCGCCTTCCTTGCGTGCGCTGAAGGCTTTTTTGATCGCATCCTGGTGTGAGCCCGAGAAAGAGGTAAATACCAATTCGCCGACGTATGGGTGGCGAGGGTGTACCGGCAATTGGTTGCAATGCTCGACCGTGCGTTTGATCTCGTCGATATTGGAGAAGTCCAACTCTGGATCAACGCCTTGGATGTACATGTTCAAGGCAACGTTGACGATGTCAAGGTTCCCCGTACGCTCGCCATTGCCAAACAGGCAGCCTTCCAAGCGGTCGGCACCGGCCATCAAGGCCAGCTCGGCAGTGGCAGTCCCTGTACCGCGATCGTTGTGCGGGTGCACCGACAAAACGATAGAGTCACGGCGCTCCAAATGGCGGTGCGACCACTCCACCATGTCAGCAAAAATATTCGGCGTCGAATGCTCGACCGTGGTGGGCAAATTGATGATGCACTTGTGCTCTGGCGTAGGCTGCCATACTGCCGTCACCGCATCCACTACGCGCTTGCTAAATGCCAATTCGGTGTCCGAGTACATCTCTGGTGAGTACTCAAATGTCCACTTCGTATCGGGCTGTTTGGCTGCATAGTCTTTAAAAAGCTGGGCATTCTTACTGGCCAATTGCACGATTTCATCTTCGGACATGCCAAGCACCACTTCGCGCATGATCGGCGCAGTCGCGTTGTAGAGGTGCACAATCGCTTTGGGCACGCCTTGCAACGCCTCAAAGGTGCGCTCAATCAAATGCTCACGCGCCTGGGTCAGGACCTGCACCGTGACGTCATCAGGAATCAGGTTCTCTTCAATCAGTTTCCGTGTGAAATCAAACTCAACTTGTGAGGCCGATGGAAAGCCAATTTCAATTTCCTTGAAGCCAATGGCCACCAAGGTTTTGAACATACGCAGCTTGCGATCCATGTCCATGGGCTCGATCAAGGCCTGGTTGCCATCGCGCAAATCCACACTGCACCAAACGGGTGGTTTGGTGATCACGGCATCAGGCCAAGTGCGGTCGGTCAACTTGATAGGCGCAAATGCACGGTATTTGGTGGCTGGGTTCTTCAACATCATGTGTCAGGTTCCTGTTGCAGTGAGGGGTAATACTGCCAGTGAAAACTTCAGAGACGAGGCTGGGTTTGTTTCAAACGGAAAACGGCCCGTCGCTGATTAAGCTTACGGGCCGTTTGAGAAGTAGAAAAACTACGCGCGCACTACTTTTCCCGCCCGTTGGACGTTGCTAGTAGTGTTAGGGAGAATTTCTGCATGGGATTCAATGTATCACATTCGTTGCCAAATAACCAACAAATATTCCAATTTTTCGCGGATTCATCGCTCAGTGGTTTCACTCATGCAGGCCTTTTTCATCAGGTTCATCAGTCGAGGTGCTGATCACGCTGACCGGATGGCCCTTGGAGCGGCGGTAAAAATACACAACAAAACCACTGAAGGCATACGCGACAAACACCCCAAACAACACCAATGGCGGATCGATATTGATGATCGCAATCACCAGCACAACCAGCACCACGCTGACAAATGGCACGGAGCGGCGGGCACGCAAGTCCTTGAAGCTGTAAAACGGCAAGTTGGTCACCATGGTGATACCAGCATACAACGTGATCGCAAACATGGTCCAGGACACCACCTGCGGTGACACATAAGCCTCATAACCACGCCCCTCATCGGTCATCAACCAGATAAAACCTGCCACCAACGCCGCCGCCGCTGGCGATGGCAGGCCTTGGAACCAGCGCTTGTCAACCACCCCGGTATTGACATTAAAGCGCGCCAATCGCAGCGCCGCACAGGCGCAATAAATGAATGCGGCAATCCAGCCCCAGCGGCCAATGCCTTGCATTGCCCACTCCAGCGCCACCAGCGCAGGGGCAACGCCAAAAGACACCATGTCTGAGAGCGAATCCATTTGCTCACCGAATGCGCTTTGCGTATGGGTCATGCGCGCGACGCGGCCATCGAGGCTATCGAGAATCATCGCGGCAAAAATCGCCAGCGTGGCCAGATCAAAACGCTTATTCATCGCCATGACAATGGCGTAAAAGCCGCAAAACAAGGCCGCCAGGGTGACGGAATTGGGCAGCATGTAGATGCCTTTGCGGCGGATGGTGCCGCCAGGCTTGAAGGACGACGGATGACGCTCTTGTGGGTCGTTCATGGGCATTCCAAATGGCGCAGCTTTAGCACCATTCAACACGGTGTAAAGCCACGCTCAGCTATTGCTTTAAACACTGCATTATGGGCCAAGGCATGCACTGAACCTCGGCAAATCCTTGCTCCAGCAAGCAAAAATGCAAGCCACGCAGTCATAGCGGCGGCGCAGCCGTGCAGTGATGCCGCGTATTTGTCGCAAGCAATGGCATCAGCCACCCTACTCAATCAGCCATCCACGGGTTGCAAGGGTGTTTCCAAATTCAGCTGGTAAAACGCCACATCAAGCCAACGCCCAAACTTGAACCCCACCTGGGTAAACGTGCCGCAGTGCGCAAAGCCCATGCGCTGATGCAAGGCGATGCTGCCAGCATTGGAGGCATCAATACACCCCACCAAGACATGCACTTGCGCCGCTTGCGCACGACGGATCAGCTCTTGCATCAATTGCTTGGCAAGCCCTTGCCCGCGGTGGTCGGCATGCACATAAACACTGTGTTCAACTGTGTATTTGTAGGCCGGAAAGGCGCGGAACATACCCCAGCTTGCAAAGCCCAGCAGCTTGCCACGCACATCCACTACGCCGACCACCGGAAACCCATTGGCTCGCTTGGTTGCAAACCAGGCCACCATCGCCTCCGGCGGGCGAGGCACGTAATCGTACAAGGCCGTGGAGTTCACGATGGCCTCGTTGAGGATCTCCAAGATCGCCTGGGCATGATCGGTCTCGTTGCAGTCGATCAAACGCACACTGGTGTGCTGCGCAAGGGAAGTCATACAAGTGCTTTCATAGCAATATAGTTAATAAGCCATTCATCCCAACAACAGCCAATCTACATCAATATGTTTGGCCGCTTGCATCACACACCTGCTCCATGCATGGCCACGGCAGCACAGGCCAAAATCAAACAAAAGGCATTCATCTCATAGGATGAATGAAGGCCGGCGACTGCTTGGAACTTGGCCCGCCGATGGGCTGCATCTTCCAAAACGACACCGAATAGCCCTGCCGCTACGCAGTCATACGGCTGTCTACCTGATCAACGCACAATCTGACTGCGCGCTAGCAGTGAGACAGACTGCGCCATAGCCAAAGAAAAAGCCTGGCGCTTGGCACCAGGCTGAATCAGCCAAAGCATTTTTGGGCTTCAACCCAAAGAGCAAGACACAAAAAAGATCGTAAACAAATTCTTAGAACAATACGCGGGTGCGCACGGTTCCTGGCACTTGGCGCAAAGCCTCAATGACCTTGGCTGCGCCACCGGCTTCAGTATCAATCACCACATAACCCACGGCATCATCGGTTTGCAGGTACTGCGCAGCGATGTTGAGCTTGGCATCGGTGAAGATCTGGTTAATGGCCGACATCACACCTGGCGCGTTCTTGTGAATGTGCAAGATGCGATCGCGCCCTGGGTGCGCTGGCAGAGCAGCTTCCGGGAAGTTCACCGACGTCGTGGTTGTGCCGTTGTCAGAGTACTTGGCCAGCTTTTCTGCTACTTCCAGACCGATATTGGCCTGGGCCTCCATCGTCGAGCCGCCAACGTGCGGAGTCAGAATCACATTGTCCAGGCCGCGCAAAGGCGACTGGAATTCGTCCTTATTGGATTTGGGCTCGACCGGGAACACATCAATCGCAGCACCCAGCAGCTTTTTCGACTTGATCGCGTCTGCCAAAGGCTCGATTTCCACCACAGTGCCGCGCGAGGCATTGATCAAAATCGCATTGTCTTTCATCGCAGCGATTTCTTCAGCACCAATCATCCATTTGGTCGATGCCAGCTCTGGCACGTGCAAGGTCACGATATCACTCTGTGTCAGCAAATCCTTGAGATTGCCAACCTGGTGGGCATTGCCCAGTGGCAGCTTGGTGACCACATCGTAGAAAATCACATGCATGCCCAGCGACTCGGCCAGCACAGACAGTTGCGAGCCAATCGAGCCATACCCCACGATACCCAGTGTTTTGCCACGCGTCTCGAACGAGTTGTTGGCCGACTTGCTCCAGCCGCCACGGTGGGTTGCCGCGTTTTTCTCTGGAATACCACGCAACAGCAAGATGATCTCGCCCAGCACCAGTTCTGCCACTGAGCGCGTATTGGAGTATGGTGCATTAAACACCGCGACGCCTTTTTGGCGGGCCGCTTGCAAATCGATTTGGTTGGTTCCAATGCAGAACGCACCGACGGCCACCAATTTATGCGCCGCCTCCAGCGCTTCTGCATTGAGCTGCGTGCGCGAGCGGATACCCAGGAAATGCACATCGGCAATTTTCTCTTTGAGCTCCTCTCCCTGCAGGGCGCCAGGCAATGTTTCAATATTGCTATAGCCTGCATTTTTCAGCACGTCGACTGCGGATGGATGGATGCCTTCAAGTAACAGAAACTTGATCTTGCTTTTATCCAGCGATGTTTTGCTCATGATGATTAAGTAAAAGTTAATGGCGATTTAGCCATTTTTTGCAGAAGCCGCGATCATAGCACTTTCACCGCTACTTCGCTGGCCAGAACCTAGGGTTTTTCACAGGCTTGTAATTTTCAATGAATTCTGAGCTGCAATGCACACTTCAGGTGTCAATTGGCCAGGAGTGGGCACACAAGCAACACCTGCCTGCGCCAATACAGTACTACACCCCCCAATCTGGGCCGACACAACCAGCACACCTAATCCGTTGCAAAAAACAAACACGCAATGGAATCCATAGCGCAAAAAATCCAGAAAAAACACCATGCAGCTTGCGCCAGCTAGGTAAAACCCGCATAATTGCGCGTCTCTTCAAAAGCCACAGACGATCTATAAGGTCACTGATGTGTTTCACTCCCTACAGTGATCACAAGTGAGCATACAAATCGTCAAGTATGCTTGCTAGTTCCTTCTATCTGAAGAGCCTGTACATCTTTCTATCTCACTGGGCAGACAGC
Organism: Lampropedia aestuarii; assembly: GCF_004803635.1. GTDB lineage: Bacteria > Pseudomonadota > Gammaproteobacteria > Burkholderiales > Burkholderiaceae_C > Lampropedia > Lampropedia aestuarii. The sequence goes on from NZ_SSWX01000027.1 coordinate 33,313, forward strand.
GGCGTGTCTGATGCAATACTTGATTGCACATGACGCACCGGACAAGGACCTCCCCAGGTACGCTGCGGCGAAATATCCATTTTCGCGCAATCGCTTATTCTCATTAGCGTACCTGTTTCGTTGGATGGATGATGTTTGTTATTTCATCCGTCCAAACACCGGCTTCCTGCCCGGTGTTATGCGGACTTTGCTTTTTCCAATTACATGTCTACAAATGAACTGAACAGCACGGATTTGCCGTCGCTGGAATCTGGCAGCACGCCTGCGTCTATTGAAACCACCATTGCGGCTCCAACCGTTGCAGCCACCGAAGTAGCGGCTGCTCCTGCCGAGCCAGCCAAACCCAACCCATTTGAGCTGATGGGCCTGGTGCCCGCCTTGGTTCAAGCCGTGGCCGATATGGGCTTTACTGAGCCTACCGAAGTGCAAAAGCGGGCTGTTCCTCTGGCAATGGGCACACAAAAAAATGCCGCCAACCAGAGCAACTACACCGACTTGATGGTCTCCAGCCAAACAGGTAGCGGCAAAACTGCTGCCTTTTTATTGCCGGTGCTCGACACCTTGGTGCGCGCCTATGAAGATGGCAAAGCCGCTGAGCGCGCGGCCTACGAGCAGCAAGTGGCCGATGCATTGGCACAAGGCTTGGCTGCGCCCAAAAAACCAAAACGTAAAAACCCACTGAATCGCCGCTTTGAGCCGGCAGTGCCTGGTGCTTTGGTATTGTGCCCTACCCGCGAATTGGCGATGCAAGTAGCCAGCGATGCGATTGACTTGATGCGCCACTGCCGTGGCGTGCGCATCGCCAACGTGATTGGTGGTCTGCCATACCCCAAACAAATTGCCCAACTGCAAAACGCCTCTTTGGTCGTCGCCACACCGGGCCGACTGCTGGACTTGCAGCGCAGTGGCCAATTGATTTTGGACAAAGTCCAATTTCTGGTTGTTGATGAAGCCGACCGCATGTTGGATCTGGGTTTCTCCGAAGACCTGGCCGCCATCAACCAGCTGACCGAACAACGCCAGCAAACCATGATGTTCAGCGCGACTTTTGCGCCGCGCATCCAGCAATTGGGCATGCGCGTCATGCACGATGGCGGCAAGCATGTACAACGCATTGAAGTGGCCAGCGCCCAGGAAAAACACGCCAACATTACGCAAAAATTGTTCTGGGCTGACAACAGCCAGCACAAACGTGATTTGCTCGACACTTGGTTGCGCGACACCTCGATTGACCAAGCCATTGTGTTTGCCAGCACCCAAATCGAATGCGACGCGCTGGCAGAAGACCTGCAACAAGCCAATTTCAGCGCAGTGGCCCTGCATGGCGCACTGAACCAAGGTTTGCGCAACCGCCGCCTGTCTGCTTTGCGCGATGGCCGCGTGCAAATTCTGGTGGCCACGGACGTTGCTGCACGTGGCATCGATGTACCCACGATTACCCACGTCTTCAACTACGGCCTGCCCATGAAGTCAGAGGACTATACACACCGCATTGGCCGTACCGGCCGCGCTGGTCGCGATGGTCTGGCTGTGACTTTTGCTGAATTCAAAGACCGCCGCAAAATTTTTGACATCGAGCAATTCACCCGCCAAGAGCTGGAGATTGATGTCTTGCCAGGCCTGGAGCCACAGCAACGCATCACCGCATGGCGCCCAACCCCAACTGGCGGCAAAGGTGGCCGCGGTGGTGAGCGCCGTGGTGGCGGCTTCGGCGGCGATCGCCGTGGCGGTTTTGGTGGTGATCGCCGTGGTGGTGGTGGCTTTGGTGGTGATCGCCGCGGCGGCGGCTTTGGCAGTGATCGTCGCGCCGAAGGCTTTGGCGGCGGTCGCTCTGAAGGCTTTGGTGGCCGTGGTGGCGATCGCTTCGAATCGCGCCAAGGCCATGGTGGCGAACAGCGCTTTGGCGGCGGTGAGCGCTTTGAAGGCGGTCGCGGTCAGCGTCAGGAGCGCGGTGACCGTGGTGCATTCTCCCAAGAGCGCGCCGTATTCTCGCCAGACCGCGGCGCACCGACACGCAAACCATTTGCAGGCAAAGACGGCCAGCGTGACTTCGCACCCCGTGGTGGCCGCGCAGGCGATCAATGGGAAGGCCGTGAGCGCCGCAACGACCGCAGCAATGCGCCAGCAGGCCGCGGCAATGGCGAGCGTTTTGCCAACAACCGCTCGGACAGCCGCGGCGGCCATGGTGGCTTTGGCAACAAACCAGCGGGCGGTGGGCAAGGCCGCGGTGGCAGCAGAACGCCTTCACGCAACTACTAATAACTGCTAATAGCCGCTAACACCACCGGGCACACCGGCGGTGTGCGCTTGAGACCAGGCATACAACGGCGGGCAGTACAACAGGTGGTACTAGGTTTTACAATGGACGTATCAGGGGTGGTTTGAGTGGCTCGAATCGCCACTGAGCCCATGCTGCGGGCCTGGGCTTGTTGTCCCCTTTAAAAATGCGCGTTTCAAACGCGCATTTTTTTATGCCACTCGCCAGTGCTTATTCGCTTAGCACCACTCTTTGGCAAAGACCGCTGGCTGCACGCGAGGCGGTGTAGTGGGTGTATGGGCAGGCGTGCCCAAATTCAGCAAGCCCAGCATCTGGTCACCTGCCCCAAAACCCATCACGTCTTTCAAAATATCCCCCAGCGCACCAGGGGTGCTGGACCAGAAACCATGGAAGCCCTGCAGGTGGGCCGCATTCAGCATATTCATTACTGCTGCACCACAAGACAGCATTTGCTCAAACTCAGGCGCCTTGGGGTGGTGCTTGACGCTTAAGGCCAACACCAGCACCAAGGGTGCGGTCGTGAGCTTGGCCGTGTATTTGCCATGCATGTCACGTGCTTCTTCGGTTTGTGCCAGCGGATGGGCCAGCACACGCGCCAGCAACGCCTGTCGGCCAGCGCCTTGGACGTACTGGATGCGCCACGGCGTCAGGCCCGCGTGGTCTGGCGCGCAGGCAGCGGCTTCCAAAATACGTTCAAACTGTGCGGCATTGGGCGCAGGCAAACCCAGAGGCCAGGCCGAGCGGCGCTCAAGCAAGGCCTTTAATCCTGTTGGCAGCTCGGTGTGATGCGCTGCAGCAGCGGTGATTGGGGTGGAATTCAAAACTCAGCGTCCTTTATGAAAACATGTGCCAGAGCCAAGTCTGGCAGCTCGATCCAAGTCCAAGTATGGCCAAGCGGCCATGCCAATGGCGCATTGTGCCTGCCCCGCGCAAGAAGGCGAATGAATCGCCGCTGTACACCGCTTGGCCGTATGGACACAGAGCCCCTTTGCTAGCCCATCAACTGTGATTGGTGATAAAAACAAGTCACAATGCAACCAACCAGCGCGTTGGTGACTCCATCCGCTATCGGCTGTTTCGCCAGCATCCTGCCAGCACTCGCACAGCCCAGTCTCGTCAAGAGGCTCCCTACACCATTCCTAGGTCCAGCCTGCCTCACCGCATGGCGGCCCTTCTTTATTGCACATTGACCACCATGATTCAACAGACTGCCCCCAAGCTACCAGCGACCATGAACACAGAGCCAGCCGCAAAACCATGGGCTTGCTACGCCGCCAGCGTGCTGGCATTGGCCATGGCGAGTGCAACACCTGCCTGGTCGCAAGAGTCAGTCGCAGCACCGGCCATCGCCGGTGCACAAACACGCCTGGACCAGCCTTTTACCGCTCCGCCATCGGCCGAGCTGGACTTTGAGGTCACAGGCAAAGTCAGCGGTTTTGGCTACAAAGCCAAGGCCAAACTCGACTGGCAGCACAATGGCAGCACTTACCAGGCGCAGCAAAGTATTCGCGCACCCATTATTGGCACTCGCTCACAGCAAAGCGAAGGCCAGATTGCCCAGCACTACCTGGAGCCGTTGTCGTTCAAAGACTCTTCACGCAGCAAACGCAATTTGACGTTCGATCCTGCCAACAGCACCGTATTCATCCCAGCAACAAAAGAAACACGCCCAAGCCCTGCAGGCGCGCAAGACCGCTTGAGTGTGTTCTTTCAACTCGCTGGACTCGTGGCAGCCAATCCATCGCTGCGCGAAAAAGGGCAAACCATTCCAATCTGGACTGTGGCCAATAACAAACAAGCGTCATGGGAGTTTGAGGTCGAAAGCGTGGAAAGCATTGGCCTGCCGGTAGGCGAGTTGCCAGCCATCAAGCTCAAGCGCATCCCTAAAAAAGAGGATGACCAGATTGCAGAAATCTGGCTGTCCTCAGAAGTCGGCTATTTGCCAGTGCGCATCCACTTTGAAGATGACGGTGACGCAGTGGATTTGCAAATGACACAATACCGCTTCAAAGAGGCGACAACCACACCGCCATCTGCGCCCCAACCTTGACAGCAGAGCCGCGGCGGCGCGGAAAGGATGAGCAGGCTCTTAGAGCCTGCTCAAAGTCTCGACGCAGTCGCGCAAGGCACAAAAAAGAGGCAGTACAAGACGCCTGTTGCAGCTCATACGTCTGTATGAGCAAAACGGGCAACGCAGTAATGCGCTTTTTTGTGCCTTGCCCTTCGGGTTGGCGCCCAAAAGGCAGGCTGCTTTGTTAAAAATCCTCGCCGGGCAGATAGCCCGACTGCGCTTTTTGCCGCGCACCGTATCCTTTTGGGCTCCAACGCGGTCTGCGTGGAGACTTTGAACAGACTCTTAGGCCTGTTGTTGCTGCGCGAGCAGCTCCTCATTGAATCCAAACTGGCTTAAATCCTTCATTTGCATTGGGTACAGCACACCCTGCAAATGGTCGTATTCATGCTGGACCACGCGCGCATGAAAGCCTTCAACCGTGTGCGCAATCGGCTCTCCCAGCGCATTCAGACCGCTGAAATGCACCGCATGCCAGCGTGGCACCTTGCCGCGCAGGCCTGGTATCGACAAACAGCCCTCCCAGTCAGACTCGATCTGCGTCCCCACTGGCGCGAGTTTGGGATTGATCAGCACTGTCGGCGGCACCTGTGGCCTGTCGCTGCCGCTGGACTGGGCTGAGCCAAACACCATAATTTGCAGATTGACGGCCACCTGTGGGGCCGCCAAACCAATGCCTCCGGCGGCGGCCATCGTCTCCCACATATCCCGTATCAGTTGCTGTATTTCTTGGCTGCGCACGTTCTGCACAGGAGCACAGGCAGCCAGCAAACGGGGATCCCCCATTTTGATGATGTTACGTATTGCCATGACTTGCATTATGCCGGCAAGCACCGAGCCGATTGTCGCTCCATCTTTGCAGTGTGCATGGACAGAGTGCGCATACAACACTGCGCACCCGTTGTACTGCCTACATCATCTTCCGGGATTCAACGCGGCTGTGCGGAGATCGTAAACACGTTCTAAGATGGTCAACACGCTCTCAGCAACGCACACCGCCCCATGCCTGCTTCTCATCGCCCATCGCCTGAATCGCCTGAACGCCTGATTGGCATACAACAACACACGCCCGCCTATTGGCGCGCCTCGCTCGCCTTGTTCTTTGCAGGTTATGCCACTTTTTCCCTGCTGTATTGCGTCCAACCTCTGCTGCCCTCACTCGCGCGCGCATTCGGGATCTCGGCAGCCAGCAGCAGCCTGGCTTTGTCGCTGAGCACGATGGCACTGGCACTTGGCTTATTACCAGCAGGCGCAATGGCCGAAGTAGTTAACCGCAAACGCATGATGCTGCTTGCCTTGATGGTTGCTGGCTGCGCCGCGCTGTTCTCTGCATTGGCACCTAACTGGCCTGCACTCTTGGCTGCCCGGCTTGTTTTAGGATTGGCCTTGAGTGGCTTGCCTGCCTTGGCCATGGCCTATGTCAGCGAAGAGTTTGACAAGCCGACTTTGCCAGCAGCCATGGGCTTGTATATCAGTGGCACCGTGCTGGGCGGCATGATGGGGCGAACTTTCTCCGCCATTTTGGCTGACTTCTTCGACTGGCGCTGGGCCATGGGACTGATGGCGGCATTGGCGCTGCTTGCGCTGGTGCTGTTTGTCTGGCTCCTGCCTGCCGCAAGGGCCTTTAAGCCACAAAAACCCGATCTTGTGCATTTGCTGAGCAACTTCACAGCCCATCTGAAAAACCCGCAGCTGCGTTCGCTGTTTGTGATGGGTTTTTTATTGATGGGCAGCTTTGTCGCCATCTTCAACTATGTCGGTTTTCGGCTGGAGCAGCCACCATTTTCCTTATCTGCAACCGCCGCAGGCCTGCTGTTTCTGACTTATTTGGGCGGCATTATCAGCGCCCGCTTGGCCGCGCCCGTGCGCGCCCGTTTGGGGCATGCACGGGCGTTGCGCAGCTCAGTTGCGGCCATGCTGGCTGGCCTGGCCTTGTGTTTAATTCCCTCGTTATTGGCCTTAGGCGTAGGTGTGGCGCTGTTTGCTTTTGCTTTTTTTGCCGCGCATTCCTTAATCAGCGCGCAAGTAGGCAGCACCGCCAACCACGCCAAAGCACAGGCTTCTTCGCTGTACCTGTGTTTTTACTATCTGGGCTCTAGCCTGGTGGGTTATGGCGGTGGCTATCTGTGGGAGCATGGCGGCTGGTACAGCCTGCTGGCCATGCTGGCGCTGCTACTGGCCCTGTCCTTTTGGATTGCCAAAGAGCCAAGCAGCAGTTAGGGACACACAGCCATCACAGAAACAAAAGTGCAGCGGCCGCGCAAGCGGTCGGGAACAAGGCGCCGCCAAGCAGACCCAAAACCCCTACTGATTCACCTGCAAAGCCTTTTTTCAACAACGCCACACCGGCAGGATTGGGCGCATTGGCAATCACGGTCAAGCCGCCGCCAGCGACAGCGCCGGCCATCAGCATGTATTTGGACTGGTCTGAAATGCCTTCAATCAACGAGCCCAAATAGGTCAAAGCGGCATTATCGGTAATCGCAGTCAGGCCAATCGCACCAACAAATAGCGCCAATGGCTCCAAACCGCCGACGATCGGCTGCAGCCACCAGCGCTGCATGCCGCCCAGCACAACCAGACCGGCCAGGAAAAAGCCCACCAACAAGGCTTCTTTCAGAATCAAGGGATTCTGGTGTGTTGCATAGGCCTGTGTATAGCCCAAAAACAAAAGAAACAGGCCCAGAAAAATCACCGGGTAGTGGGCCGTGATGACCACGCCCGCCAATAGCAAGACGTGCACCAACACGACACTGACAGGCATATCGGACTGCTGTGACTGGCTGCGATCACTGAGCAACGATGCGGGTAAATGCTTGCGCAGACAGTACGCCGCCACACTGGCATTGATCAGCACCGCAATCGCCGCCTTCCAGCCAAAATTCGTCAGCATGAACCAAGAGTCCCATTGCCAAGTGGCAGCCACCATGAGCACTGGCGGCGCAGCATAGGAGGTCAAAGTGCCGCCAATCGATACATTGACAAACAGCACCCCTAGGGCAAAGTATTTCAGGCGCTCAGGCATTTCGGGCCGAAAAATCAAACCCGCCAGCATCAAGGCCGCAATGGTCATGGCAGCCGGCTCAGTGATCAATGAGCCCAGCAAAGGCACGATCGCCAAGCCCAGCCAAGCCATCGCAAGCGGTGTAGGCAAAGGCAGCCACTGGGCCACATGCCTGACCCCTGCAATCACGGTGACCAAGATGGGCTTGGAGGCGGCAATCACCATGACAACAAAAACGAACAAAGGCTCGGTGTAATTGCGTGTCTGGGCATAGTCCAAAGCCACAGCACCGCCCGAGTGCAAAGCCATGGCGGCAATCAGCACCATGGCCCAAAAGCCAAAGACAACCTCAACCTCGCCCAACAAATGGAACAGGCCTGAATGCTTGGGATACCGGTAGGAAAGATCGTGAACGTGCTTGGCAGCAAAAGTATGGACCAAGGCAATGGCGAAAATGGATGCAGCAATCCATTCGATAGATAGACCGAACATAAATGAGTAGATACAAAAACGCAGCGAGGCGGCCCGACCTTCGCTGCTGTCCTGATGCATCCGACATGATGTACCACCCAACCAAAAATTCTACAAGATGCGTGCCGCATTGAAATGCAGAAACCCCGCGCCAACCAAGGTTTGCGCCAACCACAGCCGCGATCGCCAACGCTAAGAGCCTGTTCAAAGTCTGCACGCAGACCGCGTTGGAGCCCAACAGAATACGCTGCGCCGAGGTGATGAGCAGGCCATAAGATCAGTTCTCTTCTGTCGCACTCAAGCTGTCCGGGCCACAATGGGTCTGGCCCTGGGCGTTGGTAACACAGGTGATGCCGGGCATGTTCTCCAGCTCTTTAATGTCTTGTTTCTCTTGGGTCGTACATGCAGCGACCATGGCGGCAGCACACAATAAAGCGAGCAAGGGTGTTTTTTTCATGGCAATGGATTGAGTAACGAATGAATCAAAAGCATGCATTCTATGCATAGAACGGCCTGGCCTTGTCACCCACACCGCATGCAGCGCCTATTGGCTCAGAGCCTGTTGATCATCTCGAGGCAGCCGCGTTGAAGCCCACAAGGGTGCAATGTGCGGCAAAAACCGCAGTTGCCCGATATGCCCGGCGGGAATTTTTAATCAGGCAGCGCCTCTTTGGGACTGCAACCCCAAGGGCTGGGCACAAAAAAAGCGGCCATGGCCGCTTTTTGAATGGGTGGGTACATTGCTTAGTCAACCAAGCCGACGTAGACGTTTTGCACGTCGTCGTCGTTTTCAATACCGGCCAAAAAGGCTTGCACTTCTTCTTGTGCGTCGGCTGGCAGGCTGCTCATACTGACCGGATTTTTGGCCTTATAGCCCAGCTTGGCCGACAGCACTTTGATGCCCTGCTCTGGCAAGGCCTTGCTGACGCTGTCCAGGTCGCTGGGCTCGGTCAGGAACAAGGTCACGCCTTCTTCTTCACCGGCTTCAAAATCCTGTGCACCGGCCTCAATCGCGGCCATCTCCACATCCGCGCCGCCTTCTGGCTCGCCTTCGATCATGCCCACATGGTCAAAATCCCATGCAACTGCCGTCAGCTGGCCTTTACGAAAGCACACGCGCATATTGGGCGCGGTGCGGTTCGGGTTGTCGGTCAGGCACTCGACCATCACCGGCACGCGGTGTGGTGCATAGCCTTCAAACAAGACGGTCGAATAATTGACGGCATCAGCGCCAGCGCCCGAGCCTTTTTTAATCGCACGCTCCAATGTGTCTTTAGGCATCGAAGCCTTGCGTGCGGCTTCAATCGCCATGCGCAAGCGCGAGTTACCGGTCGGATCACCGCCGCCCATGCGGGCAGCCACGGTGATTTCCTTGACCAACTTACCAAACAGTTTTCCTTTGGCATCAGCGACCAGCGCCTTGCCTTTTGCTTTCCATTGCGCGCCCATGGTCGCGAATTCCTTTACAAGATAGTGGCAGCACGGTGGCTGCGATGAGGGCATTAAGAGCCTATTCAAAGTCTCCACGCAGACCGCGTTGAAGCCCAAACGGATACGCTGCGCGGCAAAAACCGCAGTCGGGCTATCTGCCCGGCGAGGATTTTTAACAAAGCAGCGTGCCTTTTGGGCTCCAACCCGAAGGGCAAGGCACAAAAAAGCGCATGACTGCGTTGCCCGTTTTGCTCATACAGACGTATGAGCTGCAACAGGCGCTTGTACTGCCTCTTTTTAGTGCCTTGCGCGACTGCGTCGAGACTTTGAACAGGCTCTAAGAATCTGGGCGCAACCCATTGCGTCGCATCGCGCCCATCACCCACGAACCGGCATCAGACAAANTCTGGGCGCAACCCATTGCGTCGCATCGCGCCCATCACCCACGAACCGGCATCAGACAAAACCTTTGCCCACGCCAATTCAATAACCAGCCCGCTATTATCTACCTTGCGCGCAGTCAAGCACTCTTATGCCACACGGCTGGCTTATAAATTGTGGGGCCAGGCGACTTGTGCTGGTGCATGAAAACGCTCAATCCTGCTCTTTCACTGCCCGCTGGTACACCTGCAAACAACGCGCGCGCGCCTCGGTGTGCTCGACCATGGGCGCTGGATAGTCGCCCTTGCCAAACTCAGGCACCCATTGGCGCACATAGGCGCCATCGGGATCGAACTTTTTGGCTTGCAGCGTCGGGTTGAACACCCGGAAATATGGCGCTGCATCGGCGCCTGAACCTGCCGCCCATTGCCAATTGCCCACGTTGGCCGCCAGCTCGTAGTCCAGTAGGTGCTTGGCAAAATAGCGCTCGCCCCAGCGCCAATCGATCAGCAAGTGCTTGCACAAAAAGCTCGCCACGACCATACGCACGCGGTTGTGCATAAAACCGGTGGCATTGAGCTCGCGCATACCGGCATCGACCAGCGGATAGCCAGTTTGGCCTTCGCACCAGCGTTTGAAATCGGCCTCGTTATTGCGCCAAACGATGTTGTCATAAGCGGGTTTGAACGAGTGCGTGACAGTTTTTGGGAAATGCCACAGCAGGGTTTGAAAAAACTCGCGCCAGATCAGCTCATTCAAAAATACCTCGCTGCCGTCAATCGCCTGCTGCGCCAAGGCCCGGATGCTGCCTGTGCCGAAACGCAAATGGATCCCCAAGCGGGACGTGCCATGCACGGCAGGAAAGTCGCGCTGCGCACCATACTGCGCCAATAAGCTGCGGGCAATGCGTGGCGGCGCAAACTGCAGGTCAGTGCGCTCAAAGCCCAGGCTGGCCAAATCTGGGCGCTGGGCCGGCAGTTGCAATTGCTCTGAGCGCGCCAAATTCGCTGCATAGCGCTCGCTCGGGTAGGCTTGGAGAAAAAACGGCGTCAGCTGTTTTTTCCATTTGCGGCTAAATGGCGTGAACACTGTATATGGGCTGGCATCGTCTTTGACGACTTCGCTTTTCTCAAACACCACCTGGTCTTTGAAGCGGTGTAGCGTCACGCCTCGGCTGGCCAGACTGCGTTCAACCACCGCATCGCGCTGCAGCGCATCGGGCTCGTAATCGCCATTGGTGTAGACCGCCTGCGCGCCATAGCGCTGCACCAACTCTGGCAGCAATTTGGTCGGCTCGCCCACACCAACATGCAAGGCACTGCCGTGGCTGCGCAGTTGTTGGTCCAGCACCTCCAGCGCTTGCGCAATGAAGTCGACGCGGCGGTCATAGCGCGGCAGCTCGGCCAAAATACCGGTGTCGAATACGAACACCGGAATCACACAGTCAAAACGTTTCAAGGCCTCGTACAGGCCTGCATTGTCATGGACCCGCAAGTCACGACGAAACCAGAATATGGCAGTGCCTTCGCGCATAGTGGCCTTTCTTGGTATCTGTGCTGAAAGAAAAAGCGGCCTATAGCCGCTTCATGGATGCTGCGCCTAGTGCCACAACGGCACGGCCAGGATCGCCAAACAAAGGATCTACCCAATCAACCGTAATGGCAAATGTAGTGGAAAGCGTCTTTCACACGGATATTGAATTTGGCGTTGCCAGCAATCTTAAACGATTGGCCTGCCGTGCATGGCAGCCAGGCACCGCCCTCTTCCAGCTGGTATTCGCAGCTGCCTGCCACACATTCCATGATCTCAGGGGCGGCCGTGCCAAACGTCAGCTCGGCGGGCAAGACCACACCGACCGATTTGTTTTCGCCCTCAGCGGTCACAAAGCTGTGGCTGACGCATTTGCCATCGAAATACACATTGGCTTTGGTGGTGATAGAGCGGGCGTTCAGGGTTTCAGTAGTCATGGCAATGCAAGCGAAAAAGACCGAGGGTCTGTGTTGGACAGATGAGCGTAAAGAATCCCAATTCTAGGGCTTGCAGGTTGAAGCCAGCGCAGATCGCTGCAAAAATTGGCCGTTTTTGCAGCGACCTGCCTATCTCATTGCTGTGCGCTGGCGAAAATCATGGCTGCCGCTTTCTCTGCAATCATCAGCGTTGGGCTATTGGTGTTGCCACTGGTGATGGTTGGCATGATGCTGGCGTCGACCACGCGCAGGCCAGCAATATGGCCGCCTTGCCCATCGAGCACACGCAGCTGTGAATCCACGACCGCTTGGCGGTCGTCAGCCCGGCCCATTTTGCACGTACCTACCGGGTGAAAAATGGTGGTTGCAATATCGCCTGCCAAGCGGGCCAGATCATCATCGCTTTGGTATTGCACACCGGGCTTGAATTCTACTGGCGCATAAGCAGCCAAAGCCGATTGCGCGACAATGCGCCGCGTCAAACGCAGGCTATCAGCAGCTACCTGGCGGTCTTCGGCGGTGCTCAGGTACTGCGGCGCAATCGCAGGTGCATCGGTGAATTTCGGCGAAGTAATTGTCACCGAGCCGCGCGAAGTTGGATTAAGGTTGCAAACACTGGCCGTGAACGCATCAAAACCATGCAATGGCTGGCCAAATGCCTCCAAGCTCAAGGGCTGAACATGGTATTGGATGTTCGCCTTGGTATAGTCAGCCGAGGAGCGCGTGAACACGCCCAACTGCGAGGGCGCCATGCTCATCGGCCCCGAGCGTTTGAGCGCGTATTCCAGTCCGATCATGCCCTTGCCCCACAGCGAAGCGGCCTTGGTATTCAAAGTCGGTGTGCCTTTGATCTGGTAGACCGAGCGAATCTGCAAATGGTCTTGCAGGTTCTGTCCCACGCCTGGCAATTGCACCACCGGCGCAATGCCGTTGGTCTGCAATAGCGCGCCATCGCCAATGCCAGAAAGTTGCAGAATCTGCGGCGAGCCAATGCTGCCCGCGCTCAGAATCACTTCAGCTGCCGCATGCACGGCCAGGCTTTGGCCCGCTTTGTTGACCTGCACACCGATGCAACGCTGGTTGTGATTGGGTTGCAGCTGCAGCAACAACCGCTCGACCTGGCTTTCGGTCCAGATGGTCAGGTTGCGGCGATGGCGAATCGGGCGCAAAAAGGCTTTAGCGGTATTCCAGCGCCAGCCCTTGCGCTGGTTGACCTCGAAGTAGCTGACGCCTTCGTTATTGCCTTGGTTGAAATCTTCGGTGGCAGGAATGCCTGCCTGCACACAGGCCTTGGCAAACGCATCCAAAATCGGCCATTGCAGGCGCTGTTTTTCCACCCGCCATTCGCCGCCCATGTCGTCTGCGCCACGGTTGTGCGCTGCGCCATGCCACTGGGCAAAAGCTGCGCGGGCCTCGGGCGTGGCAAACCCAGCCGCACCGGCGTCGAGCCGGTAATGGGATTCGTGCTGGCGAAAGTGCTGCAATACCTCGGGCCAGCGCCAGGAGTCATCGCCACTCAAGTCGGCCCACTGCTCGTAATCGCGCGCCTGGCCGCGCATATAAATCATGCCGTTGATGCTTGAACACCCGCCCAGCGTCTTGCCACGCGGGTAACGCAGCACGCGGCCATTCAAACCTGGATCGGGCTGGGTATTGAACAGCCAATCGGTTCGCGGGTTGCCAATGCAATACAAATAACCCACCGGTATATGAATCCAGTGGTAATTGTCTTTGCGCCCGGCTTCCAGCAACAAGACGCGCTTGCTCGGGTCGCGGCTTAAGCGATTGGCCAGCAAGGCCCCGGCCGTGCCTGCGCCCACCACAATATAGTCAAACGTGAGGCTTGCGCCTGCTGGCGTTGTTGCGGCCATGCGTTGTGTCTCCTTCCCATTACCATGGGCTTGGCGCAGGTAATTGTTCTGATGGGCAATGGCCAGCGCCGATGTTCTTTTCTCGTATTGGTGCACCGAGAGGCCAAGTGTGCTGCCGTTCAACAGACCAGCACACATGGCCATCTATGGCATTATTGACTGGTTGGCATCACAAACTCAGCACCTTTGGCCGTCGCTTCTGGCCAGCGCTGCATGATGCTTTTCTGGCGCGTGTAAAAACGAATGCCTTCTTCGCCGTAAGCGTGCATGTCACCAAACAGGCTTTTCTTCCAGCCGCCAAAACCGTGCCAGGCCATAGGCACAGGAATTGGCACGTTGATACCGACCATGCCGACTTCAATCCGGCGGCCAAATTCGCGGGCAATATGGCCATCGCGTGTGTAGCAGCTCACGCCGTTGCCAAACTCGTGGGCATTGATGATGTCAATGGCTTCACCAAAGTCCTTGACACGCACGCAAGCCAATACCGGGCCAAAAATCTCTTCCTTGTAGATGCGCATATCGGTGCTGACATGGTCAAACAAACTGCCGCCGATCCAGAAGCCTTGCTCGCAGCCTGCGCCGGTTTGCGCAGCATCGAACTGGCGGCCATCGACCAGCAGCTGCGCGCCTTCGGCCACGCCTTGCTCGATGTAACCGGTGATGCGCTGTTTGGCCGCGGCCGTCACAATCGGGCCCATTTCCGCATCCAGGTTTTCGCCATTGAGCACCTTGAGGGCTTTGGTGCGCTCAATCAGCTGTGGCAGCACTTTCTCGGCGGTCCCCTCGCCGACAAACACCGCCACGCTGACGGCCATGCAACGCTCGCCGGCTGAGCCATAGGCGGCGCCAACCAAGGCGTCAACCACTTGGTCCATATCGGCATCAGGCATCACGACCAAATGGTTTTTCGCCCCGCCCAGCGCTTGCACGCGCTTGCCATGGCGTGCGCCGGTCTCGTAGACGTAATTGGCAATCGGGGTCGAGCCGACAAAGGAAACCGCTTTGACATCCGGGTGTTCCAACAAACTGTCGACCGCCAGCTTGTCACCTTGCACAACGTTGAAGACACCATCTGGCAAACCCGCTTGCTTGAGCAAATCGGCCATGAACAGGCTGGGACTCGGGTCGATTGGGCTGGGTTTGAGCACAAAGGTATTGCCAGCTGCCAGCGCCATCGGGAACATCCACATCGGCACCATCACCGGGAAATTGAATGGTGTCACGCCAGCGACCACGCCCAGCGGCTGGCGCACAGTCCAGTTGTCGATATTGGTGGAGACCTGGTCAGTGAAATTGGTTTTGAGCAAATGTGGCGCGCCGCAGGCGAACTCCACAATTTCAATGCCACGCGTGACTTCGCCTTGCGCGTCGGTGAACACCTTGCCGTGCTCGGCGGTGATCATGCGGGCCAGGTCGTCTTTGTGGGTGTTGAGCAGCGCCAAGAAGCGATTGAGAATGCGGGCGCGGCGCAGCGGCGGCAGATTGGCCCAGGCTGGCCAGGCGTTTTTGGCCGCAGCGACAGCGGCATCCACATCGGCATGGCTGGCCAGTTGCACCTGGCCGGTCACAGCGCCGGTAGCAGGGTTGAACACATTCTGTTGTTGGCCGCTGGTTGCGGGGCGGACTTGGCCATCAATCCAATGGGCAATCGTGGTGGTCATGCTAACTCTCCCAAAAAGAACGCCATGCACAGACATGGCTTGATGAGCGCCAGTCTAGAAGAGCCTGCCTGTTTTGAGAAGTCAAAAAAATCAACTACATTGTTCAATATTTCAAACAATCAAAAAGCCATTGAACCAATGCAAGAGCAGTCCAGCATGACCGAACCCGCCCCCAACGCCCCATCGTCATTGCAAATTGGTGACAATCTCAGCGACATGCATATGCTGATGGTACTGGGCGAAACGCAAAGCTTCACCCAAGCAGCGCAGCGCCTGGGCCTCTCCAAGGCAACCGTGAGCCAACGCATCACAGCGCTGGAGCGCGCAGTCGGCATTGGTCTGGTACAACGGTCGACCCGCTCGGTGGCCTTGACTGCTGCCGGCCAGCAATTGGTCGACGACACGCGAGGCTCGTTCGCGCATATTGAGCACAGTTTGGCCGCAGTGCGCGATCTGGCCACGACCCCACGTGGTCTGGTGCGCCTCAGCGCGCCCGTGGCTTTGGGCCGCCAGCACTTGATGCCAGCACTGGCGAGCTTTGCGCACCAGTTTCCAGAAATTCGCATTGAGCTAGACCTCAACGACCGACTCGTGAATCTGGTGCAAGAAGGGTTTGATCTGGCCATCCGCCACAGCCAGGCCGCGCCCGATAACAGCGTGGCCTGGCCCTTGTGCAGCAGCCAATCCATTCTGGTGGCAAGCAATGCGTATCTGCAGCAACGAGGCATGCCCAGCTGTCCGGAAGATTTGGCCCAGCATGATTGCCTGGTCTACCTGCGTGGGCGCAACCACGGCCTGAGCTGGACGCTGGTGCGCGAACAAAGCCAGCAGCCATCGGAGCACCGGCATGTGGCGATTCAAACAGCTGCCTTCAAAGCCAATAACAGTGAGCTGCTGCGTGAGGCCGCGCTGGCAGGCCTGGGCATTGCCTTGCTGCCGGATTTCAGCGCGCAACTGCAAGCCCATGAGCCGCGCCGCCTGGTGCGGGTGCTGCCCCAATGGCAGTCGCAAGGTTTTTTTGGCAACCAGATTTTTGCGATCAGGCCGTGGGCACCGCAAGTGCCGCGTGCGGTGCGCTGCTTGGTCAACCATTTGCAAGAAGCCTTTAAAGCGGGCTTTACGCCCTTTGGCAACCAGTAAAGACGATGGCCTTGAATGCCAAACGCTGGGGGTTGTCAGCGCTCTGGCTCACCGTCCTTGCGCTCTGGCACAGACACCTGGGGCAAGTGCGCCCGCGGATGGGCAGCGTCATACACTTTGGCCAAATGCTGAAAGTCCAGCCGCGTATACACCTGAGTCGTCGCGATATTCGCGTGGCCCAGCAACTCTTGCACCGCCCGCAAATCACTGCTGGACTGCAGCACATGGCTGGCAAATGAATGCCGCAGCATATGCGGGTGCACCGGCACGGGCAGTCCCGCTTGCTGGCTGCGCTGGCGCAAACGCAGCCAGGCACTTTGCGCACTCATGCGCTGGCCACGGCTGCTGATGAACAAGGCGGGCTGGTCTGGCCAACGTGCCGCTACATCACGCACTTGTAGCCAGGCTTGCAAAGCCGCCAAAGCGGGCGCACCGACCGGCACGCTGCGGCGCTTTTGTCCTTTGCCAATGACATGGGCTTCACCCGCCAGCATATCAATCCAGCCACGGCCTTGTTGTTCCGCCTGTGCGCTGGCCTGGGTATCCAGGCCCAGAAGCTCGGCAATCCGCAGACCACTGCTGTAGAGCAACTCGGTCATCGCCGCATCGCGCAGCTCCAGCCAACCGGGCGCTGTGCCATTGCCAGCATCTGCCAGTTCGCTGCTGCTGCGCCTGAAGGCTGCCAGTTGCACGGCATCATCGGCACTCAGGGCTTTGGGTAAGGGCCTGGCCGCTTTGGGCGCCTTGATATCGAGCACTGGGTTATTGGGCACCAAACCTTGCAACACCGCCCAATGGTAAAAACCGCGCCAACCACTGAGAATCAGCGCAATGCCACGCGCACTGCGGCCTTGGCTGTGCATCAACGCCACTTGCTTGCGAATATGAAAGGCTTGCAGTTGCAGCACATCCTGCTTGGCTTCAGTGGCAGCGCGCTGCAGCTTGCGCATGTCCTCGGTGTACAAGGTGACTGTGCGAGCCGCCAAGCGCTTTTCCACCTCCACGTGTTGCAAGTAGGCCACCATCGCGCTGTGCAAATCGGTCTGAGCGTGCGTATCAGGCAATGGGTCTGCTGGAGGCTGGGACGAAGACGAACGCGCCATTGAGGCTTACTCCAGTGGCAGTTCAGCCTGCGCGTCTGTTTGACGGGCCAGCCGCTCTTGTTCCTTGACCCAGGTCACGGTCGCATCAGGCAGCAAACGCTGCATCGCAGCGCTGGCCAGGCTGGCCAGACGCACCAGCAACTCGGTGCCCATTTCCTGCTTGAAACGATGGCTTTCTGGCGAAGTCAGCAACAAATAGCCGAAGGTGATGAAGTTGTCACCGAGCACGCCAGCGCGCAACGGCAATAGGGCAATCGACTGCACCTCATCCAGATTCGCACCTTCACCGGCCAGGCCTTTGAGGCCTTCAACACTGCCACGCGGACCACAGTAAGGCGCGGGCAGACTGGCAATATGCCCTTTGCTCTCTTCTGCTACCAAAAGCACCTCGGGCAACTGGGCAAACTGGGCATCCAGGTCCCACAGGCGCAAATACACATTGGGCACATCAAACAGGGCCTGCAATTGTTGCGTGAGCACGGTAGGCAACTGCAAGGGATCGCGCTCCTTGAGCATCGCCTGCGTCCACGCATGGGCTTTTTCGATGATGTGCATGTTCTCGGAGCCGTAGCCCATCATCTCAACGATGGTTGCCTCCAGCCCTTTGACTTTCTCCCTGAGCATGCTGGTTTGCCGCTCATGCAGACTGACTGTTTTGCCACCATGGGGACTGGCCAATTGAACGGTACCCAGCACTTCGGCAAACTGCTCGAAAAATTCTGGATTGCTGATCAAGTAGCTGGCAATGTCCTCCTCAGAGCGAAGACTTGCTTGATTAGGTGGCAAATGTGTCATGGTGATGCAGGAATTTCAATAGTGCCTTCAAAAACGGTCAAAGCCGGCCCAGTCATCAGCACAGGACTGCCTGCGCCTGCCCATTCTATGGTCAGCATTCCGCCCTTGGTTTGGACATCGACGCGTGAATCCAACAGTCCCATCGCAATCCCACTGACAACTGCGGCGCAGGCGCCGGTGCCGCAAGCCAGGGTTTCGCCGGCGCCGCGCTCATAGACCCGCAGCGCAATCCGGCCTCTGCTTTGCACTTCCATAAAACCTGCATTGACCCGCTGGGGAAAGCTGGGGTGTGACTCAATCCATGGCCCCATTTGCAGCACCGGGGCCTGCGCGGCCGACTCCACCAGCTGCACGGCATGGGGATTGCCCATCGACACTGGCACCACCCACACGCCTTCGGCCCCCGCCTCTGCAGGCAGCGGCAGCCACCAACGCTCTGCCTCACCGGCTGCCTGGTTGCGCAAGCCGTTGGGCAGGAACGGAATAGCCTCTGCGGACCAGCGCGGCAGCCCCATATTGACAGTCACGCGCCCATCCTCCTGCAACTGAGGCTCAATGATGCCCGCACGCGTGCTGACACGGATCGCCGTCTTGGTAGTCAGCTGCTTGTCATACACATAACGCGCAAAGCAGCGCGCACCATTGCCGCACTGCTCGACTTCACCACCATCTGAATTGTGAATCACGTATTCAAAGTCGACTTTGTCGGCAAGAGAAGCAGGCGCTGCACGCACTGTCAGAATCTGGTCTGCCCCAACGCCAAAATGCCGATCGGCCAGCCAGCGGTACTGCGCCGCCGTCAAGCCCGAAGGGCCTTGCGTTTCATCGAGGACAACAAAATCATTGCCCGCGCCTTGCATTTTCGTAAATGGGATATTCATGCCTTCATTGTTCCATGAAACGTCTCTTCTGTCGCACAAGTGCCTTGGTCCAGGTACGCGATTGCGGCCTCTTGCAGACCACCTCCACCACCTCAATCAGAGTCAGCTTCGCAGCCCGCTTGAACAAGCCGATTAGAGCCAAATAAAAATACCATTTATTGTCACATCTACAGTATTAGCAATTACTTGTGCAGTCTTGGCGCCAACCAGCAACGCCTTATACGTTATAGTTTGTTATTTCTCGCCACACTTCAATTCAATATACGGCAGGCAAGCATGTTTGATTTCATACGCAAGCACCTCAAGGTGGTCATGATTGTGTTCTTTCCACTTGTGATCTTTGCATTTGTGTTTGTAGGGATGGATCCCTCCATGTATACACAACGCAGTCCAGTGGTCGCCAAAGTCGGCAGCACTGAAATCACACAAAATGACTGGGACTTCCAGCAGCGCAATTACGCAGACAATGCCCGTCAATCCAATCCGCAGCTGACCTCTGCCGAGCTGGACTCCCCTCAGCAGCGTTATGTCGTGCTCGAAGGCTTGGTGCGTGACGCGGTCTTTGCCCAGGTCATCAATGACCGCAACTATGTGATCAGCAATAACCAGTTAGCCCGAGACCTGGTCAAACAGCCTGAAATTGCAGCCCTGCGAGGCGCAGATGGCCGCATGGACATGCAAGGCTACCGCGACCTGCTGATGCAATACGGCATGAGTTCAGAAGGCTATGAGGCCAATGTGCGCCGCCAGTTGGCGATGCAGCAAGTGCTGGGCATTGCGCAAACCACCTCCATTCTCACGCCCGTGCAGGCGAACTTGGCTGTTGATGCCGTGTTCCAAAACCGCAATCTGCAGGTCAAGCGCTTCACCGCCGGCGACTACGCAGCGCAGGTTGCTGTCACGGACGAAGCCCTCAAAAGCTTTTACGACGCCAACCAGGCGCTGTTCCAGCGCCCCGAACAAGTCGACATTGAGTATGTGGTGCTGGATTTGCAGCACCTGATGGACCGCATCGAGATCAATGAAGAAGAGCTGCGCAGCTACTACGAGAACAACAAGGCGTCCTACGCAACCAGCCAAGAGCAACGCCATGCACGCCACATCTTGTATGCCGCAGACACCTCGATGTCCCAAACACAGCGCGATGCGGTGCGTGCCAAAGCAGATGCAGCGTTGAAACAGCTGCGCGAAGATCCGAGCCGTTTTGAGGCGATTGCCAAAGCCGAATCCGACGACACGGGCAGCAAAGACAGCGGTGGCGACCTGGGCTTTTTTGGCCGCGGCGCGATGGTGGCGGACTTTGACAATGCCGTCTTCAAGATGCAACCCAACGACATCAGCGAGGTCATCCCGACTGAGTACGGCTACCACATCATTGAGTTGGTTGACATCAAGCCAGCGGCCATCCCTGCGTACGAAGAGCTGCGTGATCGCCTGGCCCAGGATGTGAAGAACAACCTTGCACGCAACCAGTTTCTGGAGCAAGCCGAGACACTACGCAATATTGCCCACGACCAATCCGATTCGCTGCAACCAGTTGCCGATGAGCTGGGACTGAGCATTCAAACAGCCAAAGGCCTCTCACGCACACCACAGCCTGACAGCCCTGAGGTGCTGCAATCAGCGCCGGTACTGCAAGCATTGTTTGACAGCCGCGCGACCCAGGACCGAGAAAATATCGACGCAGTGGACATTGGCAACAGCCAAATCATCACCGCCCGTGTGGTTCAACTCAACCCAGCCCAGGTGCAGCCCTTGGACGAAGTCAAAGACCAGGTAAAAACTTTGCTGATTGAACAAGAGTCCGCACAATTGGCTCGCCAGGCTGGGGAAGAGGCCCTCAAAGCATGGAAAGCGGATGCGAAAAACACCGAAGGCAGCGAAGCGATGCTGATCTCGCGCCAGCAACCACAAGGCCTGTCTCCAGCGGATGTGAACACGATCTTGACTCTGCCAAGCACACAACTGCCACAAGTGCTGGGTTTCACACAAACCGACGGCAGCTACCTGGTGGCCAATGTACAAAGCATTGCCCCATTGTTTGCCGAGAGCATGGATGAGCAACAGCGCACCCAATTGCGCGATATGTACGACATGCAAGTTGCACAATCCTTGGCAGCCGCCGAGACTGAGGCCTACTACGAAGTACTCAAACAAGCATTAAAAGTGCAAATTCGCGCTCCTAGGCCTTAATAAACAAGAAAAATAGTATATACTTACGTTTTTATTCGGTGGCTGTAGCTCAGTTGGTAGAGTCC
>NZ_SSWX01000028.1 GCF_004803635.1 Lampropedia aestuarii
CACTGAGGTTGTAGAGCTGTTTGAGCACCAAAATGCGGACCATTACATCCACTGGCTAGGCGGGTCTGCCGCCTTTGCTGCCATCGCCTCGACCAAGAAATGGTGCCACTAAGGCCGCTAGCGCATTGAAGTCGATGTGCTTGGCGATCACTTGTAGTGGATCGCCCACCTCTTCAAGCTTGCGATTGCGCCCAGCCTGGGCGAAGAGGTCGAACTTGGAGGCGCTGCGTGGTGTGATCATGGCTGCAATTTAAACCATTTGGGCTTTCGTTGGGTTTTACGAGGCTCCCTATGGGTCCATCCATCACTGGAGCTTATCGTTCGTGGTCAAAGACTTTGCAACAGAACTCAACAAATCCATCCATTTCCAGAGCTTACAGCTTATTCATGGATTATTTTTTTAAAAAATAAACATTTCAATGAAATCCACATTTTTTTTAGGACTTACAAATAGCATAGCCACACCGTAAAATCTAAGTGCATGCATCAAATCATCGATACATGCACTTTAAGTAAAGCATTTATTGGGGAATGCTTTATATCGAAAATTTCTTAAAAATAATTCCAAACAATAATAATCAACTATTTACCCCATAGGTTTCATATAATAAAACTTTTTGAGTTTATATTCTATTTAAATCATATATAGGTAGGAGTTTATTATGTTTAAAAAACTAATTGGAATCATATTTTTTCTTTGTCTATCGATATCATACGCATTAGAATCGCGCTCCTATGAGGAGAAGGATCACCTATATGAAGCAAATATCGAAGATAACTTACTTGAGTCCGAAAATCCAATAGTACCAAGTGCCGATTGGTCTTGTTGGGGATGGAAGCGTGTCGCTATGCAAGTCAGGGACCCGCACTCTGGCAATAACGATATTCTAAGCTTATCGACAGATGTGTGTGTACGAGATGATTTAAGACCTTTGTTAATCGATGTCTATTTTCATGAAATTTTTATGAGTAGCTCTTTTGATGAAATCCACTATGATTTGGAATTGAGCGTCACACATAAAATCACAGGTGCCACTCAAAGTGTCATCAATAGCTTTAGACAAACCAATATTGGAAACGGCGGGGAATACAGCGCAAGAAACTCATTTCCAGCCATCAGATCTGGAGATTATGATATTAATGTAATCGCAATGAAACTGATCTTTAGACGAAACGGTCTCCCAACTGGTGAGTTTGTTATCCAGGATGATGATTCACGTCAAGGAACAGGGCATGTCGCACAAACATCGACAAATGCGCAATTGCTTGCATTATTTGAGGAGGCAAAAAGTGAAGCCTTAAGATTGGGTCAGCCCAGCCACATCTATTTTTCTTCCGGATATGAAGTTCCGATGACACAGCCTGGCTCAAATGGTGGAAATTACAGTTCTGCCAATGATGCGAGTTTAGTTGTTATGCCCTTTAATTGGCAAGATCGGCAATTCGTTGTCCCCCATCTTCTAGGTGATACCCATGAAGGTGATGCGGCGCGTTGCGAAGGAAACCCTAATGCCGTTACCTCAGATGGAACCAAGCAAATCGCGGAAATACTCACTGTTTCGGAAGCATGGAACAAAATGAGTAACGACGCATTACTTTTGATGAATGCCAATTATTTTGATACCAGGGCACAAGGAAATAATACGACCTGGCTCAATAACCGGTGCTCTACGCCATTAGGCATGTATTTTGACAATGTGCCCGATGGACCAACCAATGGAACACATAACGAACCCAACGTTTTATTTCCTGGCCCTCAAAATTACATCGGTAGCGATGGCAGTCAAATCCCTTTAGACACACTCTTTTGGACAACCAATAGAAATACATATATTGATTTAATTCACAAAGGCAGCCCAACAGATCAGGCCGTTGAAGAATACGCATTAGATTTAATTAAGGCCGGCTACCAGTTTATCGCTGTATCAGGCTCTGGCCTGCCACTCAGGGCAACGTCCTCAGATCCAACACCAGATACTGGATCAAAAGACACAACTCGAATTGGTCTTGCGCTATCGGACGATAGCAATCTACTTTATATCTTTCAAGGTGGCGCTTACGACAATGGATTTAGCCGACTAGACATTAGCAACCTTTTCAATGCCCTGGGCGTATCAAGAGCCCTGGAGCTCGATGGCGGAGGATCAGCCTCTTTGGCGCTTGCCAACAATCAGTTCTTTCTTAAAGGTCGATCACGGCCTGATTCCTCGTGCAATATATCGGGTCTCTGGTGCTCTCCCGTCACTCAACCCGATGGCTCTCACAGGCCCGTTCCCTCGTGGCTGGTATTTAAGAGAAATAATTAGTCGTCCCTGATAAATCCTTCACTCCCAATCCCAGAGCGGCATTGCGCATGCTTATTGCGATCATAAACTCTCAGTAAGATATTCACCAAATGCTGTTTTCTGGGAGCTGTGCAATAGGGCACCTCTCATAACCCTGTCTAACTCTGCACGATTCAAAACTAAACAGGGGCTAAATTAAAAAATGGCGTGCTAATCATCTCAAACAGGGCCTTTTGGCCCTGTTTTGCTATGCTTTTGGGAACCTCTCAAAACCCAACGAAAGCCGAGATGGTTTAAATTGCAACCATGATCACACCACGCAGCGCCTCCAAGTTCAACCTCTTCGCCCAGGCAGGGCGCCATCGCAAGCTTGAAGAGGTGGGTGATCCCTTGCAGGTCATAGCCAAACACATCAACTTCAATGCGCTAGCGGCTTTGGTTGTACCATTTCTTGGTCGAGGCGATGGCAGTAAAGGCGGCAGACCAGCCTACCCAGTGGATGTAATGGTCCGCATCTTGGTGCTCAAGCAGCTCTACAACCTCAGTGACGAACAGATGGAGTACCAGCTGCTTGACCGCATGAGCTACCAGCGGTTTTGCCTACTAGAGCACAGCCTCAATGTGCCAGACCGCAATACCATTTGGCGCTTTGGACAACTCTTGGGCATTGATGGCGCAACGGCTTTATTTGAAGGCGCTGAGCTACAACTGCGCCGCCACGGCTACATCGCCATCGGTGGGCAAGCCATTGATGCAACGCTGGTGCCAGCGTGGTCAGAACGCGCTTAGTCGATGACATAAAACTGGTCCCCATCGTTAGAAACGCCGCCCCATCCTCTCAAGAGGATGGGGCGGGCCTGAATTTCGCGGCCTTGCCATTGGCGCCAAATGTGGCAATGGCTGTGCCTGCGGCTAACGAAATATGACCTTGGACTTGCTTGCCTTTTTTCCACAAGGCGGTTTGGGGGGCTTTGGCGAAGTGCTTGGCATTGAGCCACTTTGGCCATCCAGCCAATGGGCTAGAAAGCCAGAGAGGTCAGAGAGCCAAAGCTAAAAGGCTCTAGATCTAGAACCAAATGGCCAGAAGGCAGTGCTTGGCTGTTAGGCTTGCACGTTTTGCTTAACGTCCCAACCACCGGTTGTGGCTGCGCCCAGCGAGCCATTGGCGTTCTGCTCTTTGACTTCGACTTTGATCTTGGCGTAGGAGATGCCCACAGTCTCTTTGACGCGCGCATCGTCGGTCGAGCCCGATGGACCAGCGTGGGTGATGATGGCGTCCGTCAGGGTAATGATGAAGTAGACCTGTGAGCCGTCGCCCACCTTGGCCGCTTCCAGTTTGACTTCACCGATGTGTTTGCCCGACGCACAATACTGCATCAGGTTTGGCGTGGCCTTGTCGGCATAGTGCTCGAACACCAGCGCGTCGAAGTTGGCCTTGCCAACGCCTGCGCCACCGCCAGTGAAGCTGGAGCTGGACTGCGATACGCCGTAGCTGAACGACAACACGTCGATCCAGCCTGCATGCTTGGAGTCTTTAGACTCGCCGCTGATGCCATCAATTTTGATAAAAAAGTCTTGTAGCGATGCCATTTTTACTTCCTCTTTGGTGGTTAAAAAACAAATTAGTGAGACTGATGGCTAGGCCAAACCTAGCAGGTCTATTTACAGTTGTCATCACTTGGACCTGGACACGCGTGGCCAGGTCACAAGATGGAGCCATGCCTGGCTAATGCCGATTTAGGGCTGCGGGGTAATGAGCAAGTCGATGCGGCGATTGACGGAGCGGCCCTCTCTGGTGTTATTGCTCGCCACCGGTTTCTCAGAGCCATAGCCCACAGCCGTGATCGGCATGGCTAGGCCTTTGGCAACCAGGTAGTCAACCACGACTTGCGCTCTGGCTGCAGACAGCTCCAGATTTTTCTGTGGGTTGCCCACGTTGTCCGTGTGGCCTGCGACCTCGACCTGGATCTGCTCTAGCCCTTCCAGTGCATTGGCAATGCCGTCCAAGGATTCCAACAATTGCGCAGACGGCGTTGTGCCGCTCGAATTGAAGGAGTTGGTCGAGCGGATTTGGACGTAGATGCTCTGGTCATCAGGCTCCTGAACGCGCAAATGCGGGTTCAGGCGCAACTGCTCTAACAGCACGGCTTTGCTGGCAACCCAAGGATTCTCTTGGATCTCAGGCTGGGAACTAACCGTTTGTTCAGCGGCTTTTTCTACCGGTGGCGTGGTTTCACAAGCGACCAGAAAGACGGTCGGGGCCAACAACAAGAAGAGATTTTTCAATTTCATTTTTTCCATCCTAGTTCAACGTATTACCAATAAAGAAACCATCGTGTGAGAGGGCCGCACTGCTCGCCTTGATTCAAGGTCCAGCGCCATTGAGGGTGGCCTTCACTGCCTTCAAAAGAATCTGCAAAACACCCCAGGCTCTGCTAATTTGTGGGATTGAATGCCAAGTGCGACACCTCCGTGATCGGCGCTGCTTCACCATCCATGTACCAGACGCGCTGGCCGCACCCATGCCAGCCGTCTTCTGTAAGCCCAGGGGTCCACTCCGTCTCAAACTCACCCTCCCCCTCACTGCCCTGCTCTTGCTTGCCTTGGTTGCTGGGGTAGCGTGCAGGCACATAGCCGGTCAGTTTTTTCTGCGTCGCGCCGCCCAGCACTACGCTGGCTTTGAGCCAGAGCAAATCCAACACATCGCCCTGGGGCTGCAATTGCACAGTGGCGATTTGCTCGATCGGCAGCCAAAAATAACGCGAGGCGGTGTAGAGCTCCAGCACCGGACCCAAGCGCTCATCGCCATCGCTGAACCACTCAAACGCCGTGTTGTGATTGAGGACGCCCGCTGTTTCAGGCGCTTGCGCCAGCCCTTGCAGGCGCAGCTCAGCAGCTTGAGTTGCCGGCTCGCTTCTGAGCGCCTGCATCATGGCCTCTAGCCAAACGGGTGCGGGGGCCATCAAGTCGGCCTGGATACTGCCTGCAAAAACGGCCTGGCGCACGGTTTCAGACTGCACCAGCATCTTGACCAACTGGGCCTGAGGCGCCCACTCCAGATCGCTTTGGCAGGCCACTTGCATTTGTTGCAACGCCTTGTGGTACTGGCCTTGGAGCAAGCGCACATTGGCCAGTGCTACGCGGTGGCCTGCTTGCAAGGGCTCAGCCTTGACTTTGGCCACAATGGCCTCGGCTTCGCGATTCAAACTGGCTGGATTCAGAGATAAAACCATACGTTCACTACCTATCGTTGGTAAGAGCGCTATCCGATTCGCATCTGGATAACGGCATACTGCGGTCATGTGTCGCCGCGCACTATTCGCACACTATTGCGTTTGCAGTCTGTATTCACACGCACTGCACCATCCTTGGCTGCTGCCTGGGCGCCTTTGCCAAATGCCTACTGGCAGTTTGCAAAGGCTCTCGCCGATGCACACGCTTAGCTGTCATAGAGCTTCATCGATCCATTCTCGCTATCCCACAGGGCCCGAATGACGAGCTCAATCGGGTAAGGTTCAAACCACAACGAGGCCTCTATCCGAAACAGCGGCTGGCCACACAAGGCGGCGTCGTCCACATCCCGGATGATCTTGACCTCCAAGGTGCTGGGAATAATGCGCGGCTCAAACTGCCGCACGGCTGTTTTGATGGAGTCGGCCACACGCTGTAAATCGCTTTGGGTGAATTTGGAGCCGGCATACGATGGAATACCAAAATTGAGCACCGAGGCTTGCGCATGCGGATGCGCGCGCAATGCCAGCTGCGCATCCAAATTGGCGCAATTGAGCAGCCATTGCAAATCCCTGAGCACCGACTGCCTGTAAGCCTGGCGACTCAGATGGCGGCCGCTTTTGTCCTGGCTGGTGCTGGCATTCAAACGGTCCAGCAGGGTCGGCATAAAGAGGCCGTTGGGTTTAAGTTCCTGCGACAAACAGTGCCCCTCCCATGAGTAACACAAACAGCTCTTCATCGGGCTGCCCGCTGTGAATGATTTGGCGCGGCGGCTGTTTGGGCGATGGCTCGGCCCACCAGTAGCTGCGGTGCTGTCTGCTGGCGAACAGGTGGCTCAAGTCTGGCCATGAAAACCAGCGTTTGCCTGATGGGCGGCTGGCACTGTCTTCTGTGATGCCCAGCGCATTCAGGATGCCTGCGGCAGATTGGGCCTGCTGCTGTAATTGCCGCTGGGAGAAGGGCTCATGCACACCCTCTGCGACTTGCTCAACGGGCAAACGCTGGCCAATGACCTGGCGCAGCCTGGCATCGACGCGGTAAGACCAGTCATCGGCAGGCGGCAGCACCTCAGAGAGGCTCTGGTGCTCAAATGAGCGCAGCATCAACAGCGGTGAGTAGCGGCCCACTTTGTCCAGGCTGGGCGCCAAGCAGCCTTGCAAGGCATGCGGATGCCAGACCCCAGCATTGATCACAAAATGCCACACGGGCGTAACCAGGTAGGCATGTTGCCATTCATCAGGGTCGCGCACGGACAAGGCGCGCATACCCTGCGAGATCCACTGGTGGATGGTGCTTTGCAAATGCGGCTCCAAGCCCCGCGAGGCGAAGTCCCCCACGGCCGGGAGTTTGCCGAGCCAGCCCACAAATTGTGCCGGTGCTACCATGGTTACTGGCCCTCGTGCACTGGGAAGGTTTGGATGCGGGTCGTTT
This sequence comes from Lampropedia aestuarii, assembly GCF_004803635.1. Taxonomy (GTDB): domain Bacteria; phylum Pseudomonadota; class Gammaproteobacteria; order Burkholderiales; family Burkholderiaceae_C; genus Lampropedia; species Lampropedia aestuarii. Next base: position 6,948 of record NZ_SSWX01000028.1, read on the forward strand.
CTTCCTGCTCACCGACCCAAACCGCCATCGCGCTGAGATTGTCTCTGCTGCCATCGTCGATGGTGGTGATGGTGCGCACCATTTCATCGAGCCACTGCGCAGAGCTGCCGCTTTGGCGCAAGGCGCTTTCCATGCAGTTCTCATCGACGCTTTCCCAAAAACCATCGCTGCACAGCAAAAAGGCATCGCCCGATTCGAGCATTAGCGCACTGGCACTGACCGCTTGCTGCGGCACCTCGACGCTGCCTACGGAGGCATACAAGGTATTGCGCTCGGTATTGCCGCGCGAGGAACCACTGGCAAAGCCCGCATCAATCATCGACTGCAATACGCTGTGGTCGCGTGTGAGCTGGCGCGCCCGGCCATGGCGGAACAAGTAGATCCGACTATCGCCCAGGTGTGACCAATAGGAAATTCTGCGGTGGGCATCGAGCATCAAGGTCGCCACCGTGGTGTTCATGTGCGTGAACTCAGGGTGTTGGCGTTTGACCGCATTCAGCGCCTCTTTCGCCAGGCCAAGACTGGCATGAATCATGTCTGGAGTCACCGCAGGCTGGATAGCGAACACATCAAGGATGTGCTTGACCACGGCCTCAGAGGCTTGCGCGCCGCCCTGGTAGCCGCCAGTGCCATCGGCCAAAACAAAGCAGCCAATGGAGTCGTTGGCACAGAAGCCGAGGTAGTCTTCGTTGACCAAACGCCCGCCACGGTGGCTGTATTTAGCAACTGACAAATTCATTGGGCACCCCATTGGTTCTGTGGTGGTGGTTCAGAGAGCTTGAGTGAGGCGGTGGCTTCTTCATAGGCTTTTAAGAAGGCCGCACCAAAAAACTCCTGGAATCGATCCTCTGCCTCATCGCGCGTGGCCTGGTAGTAGCGCCCGTAGGCATCCCATAGCTTGGCTTTGCGGCCATTGCCAAAGCCGCCGAGCAAGCCAGCATCAATCGTGTCATTGTCGATATTGGCAGGATCAAACTTGTCCAGCACATGCCCCAGCGCTGAGCGCATGCCCGACACAAGACCGATCTGGTGGGCCCGCAAATCCAGGTAGGCATTGTTCATGGCCTCTGCCGGCTGCATGAAGCCGGGATAGGTGCGGCCGAGCAAATACATCAAGGCCACCTCGCCATCCGGGGAGAACTTCAGCGGGTTGTTGCGCTCAGGCGCGATCATCGTCACATTGGCTTTGACCTCTCGCTTAACGACGGCACGACCTGCCATCAAGTCCACCGTGCCTTGCGACGTGCAGCGCAGCAGCTGACCGATCAGGTACATGAAATTGGCATCGAGTTGGTTGCGGTCGGGTATTTCCTTGAGCCCCAGGCCTTGCAGAAGCGCCTGGTACAGCTGTGCATCCTGACTGGTATTTTGGCTGGTGTTTGGATGTGACGCCGCGCTGTTGTCTGTGGCAGCAGCCACAGGCGTTGGTGCTGGTACTGAAGTGGCAGTCGCTGTAGCAGCAACCATGGCAGCGGCCTGCGGGACGGCACTGCCAGCCTGCCCGGGTGTTGCAATGACTGCTTGCAGTGGTGGACTCTGCGGCTCCACTGGTGGCTGCACCGGCGGTTGAGCTGGTGGCTGAGCTGGTGGCTGAGCTGGTGGTTGAGTTGGTGGTTGAGCTGGTGGTTGAATTGGGGGCTCCACCGCACGGCCAGGCTTGAAGCGGTCTTCTTCCTCAGACGCAGACAACAGCGCTGCCAACGGATCTTCACTGGCAGACTCTGAGCCAAGCAAGTCATCCAAGGACATGGGGCTGGCCTGTTGCACAGGCTCCCGCTCAGTTGCGATGGGCTCCAGCGCCGGTGCAGCGGCGGCTAGTGCTGGCGCGTCTGCGATCACGGCATGGTTTGGCGGTGTGGGCGGTGCAGACGAAGCGTTGGAGTCCGTCTCCAATGGGCTCAGAAACGCATCAAAGTCATCGGGCAGTTGCTGCGCATACGGTGCTGCTTGCGCAGAAATCTCTGTTGTAGGGCTGGGCGCAAATCGGGGTGTTTCAAACAAGCCACTGAGTTCCGAGCCGTGGTTAACCGAAGTGCTCACCGGCGAGGCCGCGCCCATTTTCAGGCTCTCAAACACATCGTTCTCAGCTGGCGTGTTGCCAAATAAGGCCAAGGGGTCAACGTTGTTGCCCCCCATCAATGCATCAATGCGCCCTTGCCCATGCTCTGCGATCAACTCTGCAGAATGGTCGGTGGCATCGCCGCTGTTGATCAAGCTGTCGCCCTTGCCGGTGAACGAGTGCAAGTCAACGCCCTCTTGCGTCAATGACTGAACCAGATCCTGGCGGCGCGCAGCCGTGCCTTGCATCAGCATGTCCAGCACCTCATCGCTGTGCGCGCCTGGGCCGGGGCTTGGACTCGGCTCCATGGCCTGGCTATTACCGCTGCGGCCGACCGGGTTGTCGCTGAACAAAACGCTGAGGTAGTCGTCCATTTCACCCGCTTGCGGCTTGGCACCGGCCTGGGCTGGATCGGCCACTTGCGACGCTTGGCCAAGCCCTGCGAGTAAATCAGACTCCGGCGCAGTGTCAGCTACGCTGCCAAGCACGCTGTCATTTGTCTTGGCAAGGCTACTGACAGCCACGCCGGCAACCGCTGTGTGCTGCGCGGCCGGCGCCAGGTCACCGGCCGCTGATGCGCTGCTGTGCTGGTCTTTTTGAACAAGCAGTAATACATAGCCGCCGACGTAGATCTTGTCGCCGGGCTTAATCATGAAGCCCATGCCCGGGGGCAATTCTTCAGAGTTGACATACACCAGGTTCGCACCGCTGATATTGACGAGCCGGTACTGCCCATGGGCTTCAGGAACAATATTCAAATGCTGTCTGGACACCAGCCGCATCGGATCTGGTAGCACGATCGCATTTTGCGGGCCTCGGCCAATCGTGCCTCCCTCTGCGGGCAAAACGCCGGCAATGGGCACGACTGGGGCCAAATCGTTGTAGGTCAGGGCCTGTATCTCTAGCATGGTACCTTTCACTGTTTCTTCTCGGAGCTTTTGCTGGCTGGCGCATCGACTCTGAGTGTCAAACGTTCATATCGAGCCACGGCAACTTCGGCCTTGAATGGCTGCGCATCGGCGTACTCGATCGTTAAAGTGTGTTTGCCTGCTGGCACCAAAATCACATGGCTGGAATTGCCCTCTGGCATCAACAGCGGTTTGTCGTTCCAACGCACCGCCGCTGTGCCTGCAGAGAGCACCACCAGTTGCGGCATGGGGCTGGATATTTTTTCGAAATAAATGGCCGGCTCGCGCGCTTGCGCAGGCGAGAGGCGCTGCACTTTCGCTGAGCTGAGGCTGGCTGCGACTTTGGCGCCCAGGTCCACACCAGTTTGCACGGCCCCTTGCGCCGCTCCTTGCGCCATCGCATTGAGACTGTCGCTGTTGGGTACACTGCCCATCGCCTCTAATGCCTGGCCCTGGGCAATGGCTTGCAGATCGCTAATGGTCTGCGGCGAAAGTGCATCGCCCCCTGCAGCGCCAGCGGGCGCATCAAACAAGGTGTTGCAGCCAGCCAGCGCCAGCGCGGCCAGGGCCGCAATGCAGACTCGGTGTTGCGCAATGAGAGCGGCCATGCTGGCTCCTTCTGCCTTGTCAGGGCGCAAAGTTGTGGTTGATGCGCACGGTCTGCCCCGCTTGGGCATTAAAGGTGCGCACATGCGAGGCGGCGCTGTCATTGCGCACTTCAATGGTGTTGCTGCCTAGCGGTACCTCGATGCGCAGGCTCGGCGGCGTAGTGCCGACCAGTTCACCATTGAGGTAGACATCGCCCCAGGGCTGGGCTTGCACGACCACAAAACCGACGGTGGGCACAGGCAGCTCTTCTGGCTCAGTCTCTGGCAAGGGATCGACGCCTTCTGCCGTGTTCAGTGGATCGATTGGGCTCGTTTGGCCAGGAACCAAGGATGCATCAGGCACCAGGGATTCATTCTCTTGCAGCGATGCTTCATTGCTCATCGCCCCCGACATGGCCTGACCTGCTTGCGCGCCTGGCTGGTCTGTCAGAACTGCGCTGCTGGGGTCTTGTGAGACCGCAGTTCCTGTTGGTGCCTGACCTGGCGGCACTGCGGCAGTGTTGCTTGGGGCACTGCCATCGGCTCGCGGCACGACCATCTCTTGCCAAACCGGTGCAGTGGTTTCGCCCTGCTGCGGCGCCGCGCCTGCAGCATTGGCATTGGCATTGCTGTTGGTCTCTGCATCGGAATTGGCAATTGCATCAGAGCTGGGCGCAAGCACTGCTGGCGGCGTCTGAGGTGCTTGCGTATTGGAGACTGCAATCGGATCTGCTGGCACTGCTGGTGTTGCCGGCTCGGTTCGGGCAAACATGAAGACCGCCAGCGCCAAGCCAATCACGCCCGCAATCAAAGCCAGCCATAACCAGCTCATGCGCTGCTTGGGCGCAGTGGCTGGAGCTGCCGCCACACTGGCCGCCGCTGTCGCAGCGGCAGGTGGCTTGGCCACGGTTTTAGCCAACGACTGCTGGTGCACACGGGCCTCATCGGAGCCAGCTGGCGCAGCGGGTTCTTTGGCCAGCAGCATGGCTCGGAACTTGGCAATCGACTGAGGGCGGTCCTGGGCCTGCACTTGCAAACCTGCATCAATGGCCTTCAGTATGGGCAGCGGCATGTTGAAGCCGCTGGCCTGCTCAGCCAATGGGGTCAAAGGATCGCGCATGATGCGCGCCACGGAAGATGGCGGCATCACGCCGGTGATGAGTTGGTAGCCAACCGCTGAAAGCGCATAAATATCGGTCCACGGCCCTTGCTGGTCGGCCGTCTCCTTGCCGCCGTATTGCTCAATCGGGGCAAAGCCAGGCTTGAGAATGACCGTGGAGGCGTCAGCCTGGTTGATGATCTCATGGCGGGCTGCACCAAAATCCAGCAACAAAGGCGAGCCATCAGGCAAGACCACAATGTTGTCTGGCGAGATGTCGCGGTGAAAGCAGCCCACTTTGTGCACTTGCTGAAGGCCATTGAGCAGCGGAATCAGCAGGTTCAGCAGGCTGACCTGGTCGGTGGCCCGAAAACCTTTTTGCTGAAGTTGCCGCAAGGTCTTGCCCTTGTAGTAGGGCATGACAATGTAGGCCGTGCCATTGCCCTCCCAGAACCGCATGACCTCCACCAGATTGGGGTTGCGAAACTGCGCGAGGATCTTGGCTTCGGCGACAAAGCTTTTGAGCCCCTTCTCAAACAGCTCTTGATGCTCTGGCGAGCGGGCCTGGACCTGGTGCTTGTCCAGCCTTATGGCGTGGCTGAGCGGCAAGTACTCTTTGATCGCGACTTCGCGGCCGAGCAAGGTGTCGGTGGCCAGGTACACAATGCCAAAACCGCCCTCGCCGATCACGGCCTTGATTTCATACTCATGCATGCGCGTGCCGATTGGCAAGCTGTTGGCAGGCGCTGGTGTTGGCATGCTTTGGTTGTCGTTATTAAGCGCCATGGCTGTGCTGCTCTTTCGTGGTTGCATGGTCTGGGTTGGCCGCTGACGGCACCTTGGCATCGGCCGCGTCGCCTGGGTTGGCCAGGACATCCGCCAAGAGGCGCGGGTCTGCCGCTGCAGGCTCCAGCGCCCGCATGACAAAGTCGTAGATGAATTCGCCCGCCTCGGCCTTGATTGCCACCCGCGCCAGCCCCTGCCCTTGCATCACGCCCGACAGGTGTTTGCGGCTGATCTCAGGCAGGACCGAATTGGTCAGCACGGCGTCAATCATGCGGCCACCGGCATCGCTGACATTGCAGCGCGCCATCACCAGATCAATGGCCGACTGGTCATAGACAAACTCGGCATTGTGTGCGGCAGCGACGCGGGCGCGAATGCGCTCAAACTGCAGGCGCACGATATTGGCCAGGGTGTCTGGGCTGAGTGGCAAATACGGCACCGTGATCAAGCGCCCGAGTAACGCTGGAGGAAACACTTCGAGCAAGGGTTTGCGCAAGGCCTCGTCAATCGCCTGGATCTGCGGAATCAGCTCAGGGTCGGCACACAGGCTGTTGACGACGTCGGTGCCGACGTTGGAGGTGAGGATGATGACGGTGTTGCGGAAGTCGATCTCACGGCCTTCGCCATCTTCCATGCGGCCTTTGTCAAACACCTGGAAGAAAATCTCGTGCACATCGGTGTGGGCCTTTTCCACCTCATCCAGCAAGACAACGCTGTACGGGCGACGTCGCACGGCTTCGGTCAGGATGCCGCCTTCGCCATAGCCAACATAGCCTGGTGGCGCGCCTTTGAGGGTCGAGACGGTGTGCGCTTCCTGGAACTCACTCATATTGATGGTGATCAGGTTTTGCTCGCCGCCGTAGAGAAACTCTGCCAGCGCCAGCGCGGTTTCGGTCTTCCCCACGCCAGAGGGGCCGCACAGCATGAACACGCCAATCGGTTTGACCGGGTTATCCAGCTTGGCGCGTGAGGTTTGGATGCGTCTGGCAATCGCCTCTAAGCCATGGCGCTGGCCAATCACGCGGCGCTCCAGGTTCTCAGCCAATTCGAGCACGGCTTGCGCTTCATTGCGCAGCATGCGGCCCACCGGAATGCCGGTCCAGTCAGCCACGACCGCGGCAATGACCTGCTCATCCACGGCGGCATAGACCATCGAGTCTTCGCCACGAATGCCCTGCAGTTGCTGCTCCAGGCTTTGCACTTGCAGCAGCATTTGCGCTTGGCTCAGGGGCTCTGGCGCGGTTTGAGCAGATTCACCGGCTTCATCGGCGAGTGCTTCAGCATTGTCGTTAACAGCGTTCTCGGTGCTGTGCTCTTGCTCAGCAGGTGCTTTTTTCACCACACTGCCTGCCAGGCGGTCGCGCAGTTGCACGATTTGCGCAATCAGCTCCTTTTCCTGGGCCCAGCGCTCGGTGAGTTCGGCTTCTTGCGCGGCCCCTTGCTGCAGCTGGTTTTCAATGTCCTGAATCCGCAGGGTATTGGCAATGCCTGCGGCCTGCTCTTGCTGCAACATGTGCAATTCATGGTTGAGGATATGCAGCTTGCGCTTGCAGTCTTCCAGCGCCGCCGGGGTCGTGTGCTGGCTCACGGCCACGCGGGCGGCCGCGGTGTCGAGCAAGGCCACGGCCTTGTCTGGCAGCTGGCGCGCCGGAATATAGCGGTGCGAGAGGGAGACGGCGGCGCGAATCGCGCTGTCCAGCACGCGCACGCCATGGTGCTGCTGCAAGGGCGTGGCAATGCCGCGCAGCATTGCAATCGCCTTGGCTTCATCTGGCTCGGCCACTTGCACGACTTGGAAGCGGCGCGTTAACGCCGGGTCTTTTTCAATGTACTTCTTGTACTCGGCCCAGGTGGTGGCGCCAATGGTGCGCAATGTGCCTCTGGCCAGTGCGGGCTTGAGCAGGTTGGCCGCATCGCCGGTGCCCGCAGCGCCGCCAGCGCCGACCAAGGTATGCACCTCGTCAATGAACAAGATGATCGGCGGCTCGGCATGCTGCACTTCTTCAATGAGTTGGCGCAGGCGCTGCTCAAACTCGCCTTTCATGCTCGCGCCCGCTTGCAGCAAGCCAATATCGAGCACGCGCAATTGCACGCCCTGCAAGGCTGGCGGCACATCGCCTTCTGCGATACGCAAGGCAAAGCCTTCGACGACGGCGGTTTTGCCAACACCGGCCTCCCCCGTCAGGATCGGGTTGTTCTGGCGGCGGCGCATCAAAATATCGATCAGCTGGCGGATTTCTTCATCGCGCCCAGTCACTGCATCGAGCTCGCCCTGCGCCGCTTTCTCGGTCAGGTCCACGGTGTATTTGTTCAGCGCTTCTTTTTTGCCTAAAGCGGGCGCAGACATCGCGCCCGAGGCCTGGCCCGGCGCGGCTTCGCCATGGGCGGCCGTGCCCAGTGCGGATTCCGGGCTTTTGGCGACGATAGAGGCAAAATGCGCCTGCAGGTCCTCCACGTCAATCTGCGCCCATTGCTTGGACAAATGCAGCGTGGTTTGGCGCAAGGCCTTGTGGTTGAGCAAGGCGATCAGCAGATGGCCACTGCGCACCGCGCTTGCGCCATCGACGAGTGAGGCCTGGATCCAGGCCCGCTCAGTCGCCAGATCAATATCGCCAGACAGGTCTTCAATCGCCAAAGCGCCGTTAGGCAGGCGCTCCAGCACTTGCAGCAAATCGTTGGAGAGCTTGCCGCCATCGAGATGGTAGTGGCGGGCAATATGGTGCAGGTCGCAGTCGTCCATCAAAACGAGCTGGTAGAGCCAATGGCCCAGCTCCACCACAGGGTTGCCGCGCAATTTGGCAAATACCGTCGCCGATTCAATGGCCTTGTAGAGGACCGGATTCAATTTTCCAAACAGGGATACTCGGTTGATTTTTGCCATCGCTATTCTCTTTCCTTAACTCTGTCTATTAATCCATTCATTGACAGCGTGCCAGCACGCCCCAGACGCCCGAACTCAGCTTTGCGCTTCAGGCTGCAAGACCAGATCCCCTCTGTCTTGCGCACTCTCAATCTTGCCCAGCCACGTGGTCCAGCCCAGCCGCACGCCAGAGCCCAATACCAGCGGCGGGACCTCGCTGCGTTTGAGCACCAAGCGCAGGTCCCAGGAAAATTCGTAGCCTATGTAGTTGCGCACCCAGTCCCGCAGCACCACGAAATGGCGGCCCTGCGGCAAGAAATCTTCGTAGGCCTGCAAGCTAAGCGGCCCTGCATGCAAGCGGAATTTGTGCTGCCGATCCAATACCGAAGCACCGCACACGGCGCCCATGCCCAATTGGGCGGCAGGGCCCTGATGGCCCAGCTGGGTTTGTTCGCTCTCTTCCATCTTCAACCACTGGGGCATCCATTCCTGCAACTTGAACGGGCAATCGAAGTAGCTCTGCAAGATCGCGCCAAGCCCTTCAGGGTTGCGCGTCAAGCGCACCAGATGGCCTGAGAAAAAGCGCTTGGCATGGTCTGGCACGCTGTCTTGTGCCTGCATCGCGGGGCTGCCGTAGCCAGAGAGGCTGCCAACATAATTGGCAAAGCGGTCCTCGTCCGGGCGGTCCAGGCTGTTGGTAGCCTGTGCGCTGGCCCAGGCCCGGTAAAACAGCATTGCAAAGCGGTGGTGGAAGATATTGGCGAATGCGCTTTGCGCCTGGTCGTCGTCATAAGCAATACGCTCGCGCACATACTCGGTGATGTGCAGCGGCAAGGCCCCATTGGGGCCATACAGGCCAAAGCCGGTTTGCTCGATGCCAAAGCGCCCTTGCTGGTTAAAGTCTGCCGAGCTCAGGCTGGCCGACGCAAACGACAGCGAAGGCGTTTGCCCCACGCGCACGGGCTCATCCTGTGGGTGCACGGCTTCGCCAAAGCGCGAGTAACTGGGGTTGTGCGCCTCAATGCGCCGCAGCAGCGCAAACCAGTCAAACGCCCACGGCGTTTTTTGCAGCTGCTCCAGCGCCTCTACATGCACGGCGGCACGCGGCGTAAGTGGCACCGCTGGGCTGGCAGCGTCGGTTGGCACGACCGCTGTGCGAGCAGCATCAAGCATCCGGGCGCCCTCCCCAACGTGGCGGCCAAGTGGCAATCTGGCCACGATTGGCGCTGTGCAGAGACATCTGGCAGAACACGTTCATCGACACATGGCGCGACAAGAACTGCTCCAGCACGCTGCCAAACAGGTAGGGGCTGGAGCCGGCAAAGTGCATCTCATCAATCGTCGCCTCAATGCCAATGCCACGGCCAAAGACCAAGGGCCCGCTGACCGGCAGGCGGCGCGTGACGGCCTTCGATGCCATCGCGATGATCGACTCGGCATGTTTGGCCACCATCGGGTCCGCCAGGTCGGCATACAAGCTGAGCAATTCACGCAAGGCCACCGCCCCGCTTTGCGGATCCTGGTCGCGCAGTGCCAGGTAGTTCAATGACAGATGGCTGATCAGTCGCCAAGTGACCTCACGGTCAGCCATCGCAAAGCGCGGCGTCGATGGACCTTTGAGCACACGGCCCCAGCGCATCGCCTGGTCTGTTTCCACTTCCACATCACGCTCGCCGTTGACCGGCATCAGCAGTGGCAAATCGCGGTTGGTCAGCAGCATCTGAATCGAGAGCTGGTCAATCGCATGTGGCCAAGGCGCCTCTTGGGCATCGACCAGCGAAATGAACACCTCAGAGCCCAGGTAGCTTGAGCGCCCGCCATGGCGCATCATGGTCTCGGACATGCGCCGGGATTCTCGGCGGGTCGAAAAATACGCTTGCGCGCCAGGGTACTGGTTGCCCACATGGCGGTAGAACGGCACGAAACTGGTCACCGGGTTATTGCCCCGGTCATAGCCATCGACCATATCGACGCGGTAAACCTCATAGTCCAGAGGGCGGGTGCGATCGGCAACGACGTGGTGCTCGACCCCATCGTGCGTGACCAGCAGCCGGTTGCCCTGGCGTGGGAAGATATTGATCACGGGTACGCAGTTGAGCGCAAAACTGCTTTTGTCGACCGTGCCCACCAGCCCCTCAGGGTCGCAGTCCAGCAATACGGTCAGCTCGAACACATCGGTGTCGAGTTTGGCCAATGGCGCTTTGAGGCCTGCAATTGAAAAGAACATGAAGCGCTGCGGGAAGGCAAAGTACTCGTGCAGCAATCGGTAGCCCTGGAACACCCTGGGATCGTTGGGCAGCAGTGCCTGGTCGGCGGCAAAGCCCTCCGGCTGCAGCGCCTGGGCAGGCAAGACCATGGTTTGACCGGCCTGGCCTGGCACACTGACCACCACACCAACGGTGTGGCCAATCAGCTTTTCATACATCAGTGTGGCCAGTGCATCGTCAGCGGCCAAAAAGAAGGTCAGTTTGTCGGGGTTGGGCCGCCCGGCAGCGCCCGGGGTTTGGTAGCGCAAGCGCAGCCGCACCTCGCCCTTGGCTTCCTTGCCACGCAGTTGACGCCCCAGACCCGGCATATCACCAGCGAGCATGCCCGCCGACGCCTCAACAATATCAAGCGGCCAGGACTCCAATTCATGCCCAGTGACAAAGTTGCAGCGGGTTTTCACCCCCGCAATGGCGCGGCTGGTCAGCACACTGCCGCGCGGCAAGACCGCGCCGTTGACGGTGGATTTGGCCGCCTCGGTCAAATCAAACGGAATCTGCACAATCGCCATCGATGGCGTTGGCGCGAGGTAATGCGGAAACACCACCTCGAGCAAACGCTGGGAAAAGCGCGGAAACTCCGCATCCATCTTCAAATGGATGCGTGAGGCCAAAAACGCAAAGCCCTCCAGAAGCCGCTCAACATAAGGGTCCGAGACCGTATTGCCATGCATGCCCAAGTGCGCAGCGACCTTGGGGAACGAGGCAGAGAACTCCCCGCCCAACTCCTTCAAGTAGGCCAGCTCTCGGTTGTAATAGTCTAGAAACCTCGCATCCATCTGTGCACTCTTTTTATAGTTGTTGCCTACGATTACAGTCCGGACGGGCAGACAAAGCCGGTGAGTTCCTGAAGGCGGAAAGGGTTCTTGATACTGGAGGCAGTGATCTCGAAACGCACTTTGCGTCCCCCCACATCCAACTCGGCAGTGAACCGCTCTGGACTTGCGCCCGGTAGAATTTGTGCCTGGTCAAACAGGCGGTGCAAGGCCCACGCGCCTTCGGTCACCACGCCTGAGGCGCCTTGCGGCAGCGGCGGCTCAAACGACAGCCGCACCTGGTTGCTGCCACGTGTGCCCGGCCAGCTGACGGTGTGCGAGACATTCGGGCCATGTTGGTAGCGCACGATCTGGCCATCAACATCCAGGGTCATCGTGGTGATCGTCGAGTCCATTACCATCGGTTTGATGGCCAAAGTGATTTTGGGCGCGCCCGAGCCACCTCTGAAGAACACGTCTTTGATCACGCTGGCTTGCTCAAAAGCGGCAATAGCGACACCACCGCCCAAGCCGCCCTGCGCGCCCTCGCGCAATCGCCAGGGCTTGGCAGAGATGTCGACGTAGCTGGCCAGCTCTCTCTGGAAATACTCATCCATTCGGCCACCGGGGCCAAAGATGCGAGTGAAGTCATCGGGAGCGACTTCGCGCGTGGCGTTGCGCACCAGCGGGTAGCGGCCTTGAATGGCGTCACGGCAAGCACGGGTGACCATGCCGACCAGCTCATTGCTTTTGGCTCGGCGCGTCTCGCGCACGACCAACTGGCGGCTGTTGTCGGCCAGGGTTTCCAGCAGTTTTTTGCTGGGCTGCGGCAGGCGTGCGGCTTGTGAGCGCAAGCGATTGGGCAGATCACTCTCAGGTGGTGGGTAGCCACCAACCCGCGCGGCTTCTGCAGCGGCCAGGTACATATGCAACTCACCAAACGATTGAGCGGCCATCAGCAGTGGGGCGGCGGATTTGTCATCTGCCGTGCCCACCGCTTTGCGCAGTGCTTCAAAGCGGTTGTCGACAATCAGCTCAGGCCGCTCTTGCGGCGACAGCTCAGCGGGCATGGCACTGGGGCCGACGATGCGGTTGATGTCCTCATGCGTGGCCTGCACCGAGCGTCTGGCCCGGTCGAGCAAGGAGCGGTCGCTGCTGGATTCTTTGTTGACCTGGCTGAGCTGGGTTTCTTGCACGACCGCTTGCATGTAGCGCATCAGCGGTGAATCCGGCGAGGACAGCATGCTGGCCAACTCCGCCGCTTCGGCCAGATTGCTGGGCTCGACCAGCACCACGTCGTCCAGGTACTGTTCCCACTTGGCCACGTAGTCCCACATGTACAGGCGCCTGACTTCCAGCGCCAATTCACCGGACGCAATGGCTTTGAGCCGGTCTTTGGCTTGCGACTCCGACACCCCGAGAATCCACGAGTCGTCCTCGCCGGCACTGCGCACGGCCCGCTCAACCTCTTTGTCAAACAGCTCGTGGTAGCCACGGTAGGTGTAAAGCGAAGCCACGCCATCGGTCAAAGACTGGTTGCTGACCCGCCGAAACACGCGTGGCGCTTGCGGCCCCACTTGCGCCGCAACCGAAAACACCGGCAGGCGGTTGTTGTCCAAGAGGCGCGACAAACGCCGGTAGATGCGCTGCGAGATCGAGTACTGCGAGAGCCTGGCGCGCGTGGCATCGACCAGGGCCGCATCCATCAAGGTCGTGGGCAATACGCCATCAATCGCAATCAGGGCACGCACATGCTTCTCGATCGCCTGGCGCTCGGCTTGGCCTGCGCCTTGCGGCATGTTGTAGTCCCAGTCGGCCAGCATGAAGGCCACAAAAGCGTCGGCCTTGAAGTGCTGCGGCTCATGCATCATCACATAGGCCTTGAGGATCTCAAACGCGAACTCCAGATCATCCACCGCGACGGTGCGCAGCAACTGCTCCAAACGCTTTTTGATGGTGGGCGCAAAGCGCTGCGTCAACAAGGCGTCGTAGAGTGGCTTGGAGGCCGCGTTGATTTTCTCGCCCTGGTAGAGCCCAAAGGTCCACGGCCACAGCGGCTGGCTGACTTTGAATTGCGCGCTGTCAGGCAACTGCTCGGCCGCATTCAAATACGGCAGCAAGGCGTAAAGATTGCTGTCCACTTGCGCAGGCAAGGCCGGCAAGGTGCTGGCGAAACTGTCGCCCTTGTGGTCCACCTCGGCAATATAGGTCTGGTTGTTGCGGTAGCTGATGGCCCAGGCCGTGACAGCGGCTGCCAGCAGCAACAGGCACAGCGCATACACGGCGATGTGCGTGGCCCTGGCGCGCCGCTCCGCTTTGGGGTCCGAGCCGACGATATAGGCCTCGGGAAACACGACCTTGGTCAGCAGCTCGTGCAGGAAAAAGCTCTTGCCACTGCCCGCTTCGGTGCGTGGCTTATGGCGCGCCTCACCGGCCGCCTCCATCGAGGAGATGATGCGGTCAAACGGCGCGCCTTCCTGGGTACCGCTGGTGAAGTAAATGCCCCGCAGCAACGGCGCTTTGGCAAAGCGCGAGTCCACAAAAATATGGGTCACGGTGCTTTCAACCAGCGCGGCAATCGCACCGAATTCTTGAGGAAAGCCAAAGATCCGCCCACGGTGGTTGAGATCGGGCTCGGCCTGCAGCCGATCGACCAAACCGTCGTAGATGCGGGTGCACAGCAAGTCCATCTCTTGCTTGATCTGGGCTTGGTCGAGCTGGAATTGTCTGCTGGCAGGCAGTGGCAAGGTCAGCCCCCAGACCTGCTCGCGCCCGGCGCGGTCCAAATCGGCAAAATACTCATCGAAACCAAACAGCAAATCGCATTTGGTCACCAAGACATAGACCGGAAAAGACACGCCCAGACCGGCGCGTAGCTCTTCCAGCCGTGCGCGAATCACACCCGCATGCGTGGCACGCTCTTGCGCATTTTGCTGCAATAGCTCAGCCACCGAGAGCGTGACCACGACGCCATTGATCGGCTGCTGCGGGCGGTTTTTCTTCAGCAAACTCAAGAAACCCTGCCACTCAGCCTTGTCTGCCTGGCTGTCGCTGTCGTGGGTGGTGTAGCGCCCTGCCGTGTCGATGAACACGGCTTCATTGGTAAACCACCAGTCGCAATGGCGCGTGCCGCCACTGCCACGCACGGCCGCATTGCCAAATTGTTTGGCCAGTGGGAATGACAGGCCCGAATTGACCAGGGCCGTGGTCTTGCCCGCGCCCGGCGCGCCAATGATCGCGTACCAGGGCAACTCGTACACATAGCGCTTGCGGCGCATGATGCGGCCTAAAAAGGACGCGCCACTGCTTTGCTCAAAACGGGCCTTGCGCAAAATATCCAAGGCTTCGCCGAAGGTTTCTTCGAGCTTGTCAATATTCGCATCGGGCTGGGCGGTCGCGGCGCTTTCCTTGCTCAGCGCACCGCGAAACATGTCGGCCATGCGGCCATTGAGTTTGCTCACACGCCAGCGCTTGATCAGCCAGCGCAGCAGTACGAAGCCCAGCAAGATGCCAATGCACCAGTAGCGCGCCCGCGCGGACTCCAGCGGCCGATAATCGCCAAATGCAAACAGCGGACCGATGTACCAAATCAGTGCAATCAGCACGATCAGGCCAATCGTGACCCACAGCGCTTTGGAGCGAATCCAGCTCCAGATTCGCCATAACAGAGATGAAATCATGGTGCTCTCCTTGGTGCAGCACCTGTTGGAATGGCTGGCGCTTGGGCAGCGTTCTGGTTGAGTTGGCGGTGAATTTCTTCAGCCGACATCAGCACCGTGATTTCAACGCGGCGGTTGCGCGAGCGCCCTTCGGGCGTGCTGTTGTCGCCGATCGGATCGGCCTCGCCACGTCCTTCAAAGCGCACCCGTCCGGAAGAGAACTGGCCCAGGTAGCCGTCGAGGATTTTCTTGACCGACTCGGCCCGTGTCTGCGACAGATCCCAGTTGGAGGCAAAGCGCACACTGCGAATCGGCACATTGTCGGTAAAGCCGGTCACCACCACCTCGCCATCGACCTCGGTCAATGCCGCGGCAATGCGCCCCAGCACCGGCAAGTACTGCTGCTTGACTTCCACACGCCCGGAGTCAAACAAACCATCGCCGTTGAGCGTCACGACGCTGCGGTCGAGCATGTCGTTGACCTCCAGCAAGCCCGCCTTGATCTCGGGCTCCAAAAAACGGCGCAACCGCGGTGCAACAGGTGGATTGACATAAGCGGCCGCTTGCGTGGCGGGAATCTGCAGCCCGGCCAAGCGCGCATAGGTCACATCCGAGCGGTCCCCCAAGCTGAACAGGAACCACACATAAATGCAGGCGGCGATAAACGCGCACAAACAAGCGACCACCCAAGGCGGCACCATGCGCCAGGTGGGCGCAGCCGATTGCACACCTTGCCAGTGCGGAGACAGCCTGGCCTCATAACCGCCGTTGACGCGGTGCAAAATCGCGGCAATGCGGCGTTTCAAGATCTCCAGCTGTGAATAACCGTCGTCGACGATGCGAAACCGTCCCTCAAAGCCCAAAGCGTTGAGGTAGTAGAGCAATTCGATCAAATGGATGTGCCGCTCGGGGTTTTGCGCCAGGCGTCCAAGCAGTTGGTAGTATTTCTCTCCACCCCATGTTTCGTTGTGGAAGGTGACCAGCAGGCTGTGCTTGGCCCAGACCCCTCGGCTGCCCCAAGGGGTTTGGGCAGCGGTTTCATCCAAAGCGGTACACAAACAATACCGCGCGCCCACAATCTCTTCATGCGAGGCGCCGTATTCAGCCGCAAGGCGTTCAAACTCCTTGACTTCCACCAACAGCTTTTTGCGCAGCGCTGAGGGATCAGGCAAATGCATGATCTCGCGGATTTGCAGCATCAGATTGATCAGCCTGGCGGCGGCTTTGACCAGCGGATTGGTGCTGTGGGCCGCAGCGTTTGGCGAGCTGCCAGGCTGCTGCTGCCCACGTCGTGCATAGTTGTCTTGTTGCATGCTGCCTCAGCCTTTACTTGCGAATGGCCCAGCACTCAAGCTCTAAGCCTGGGAACTCACCTGCGATGTGCAAGGCCATTCCGGCACTTTTGTCCAGCTCACGCCACAGCACATGCTGGGTATCCAATTCAAAATAGTTGTAGCCTGCGTTGTAGGGCAACTCGCGCGGCGCGACCGGCAATGGTTTGAGTACAACGCCGGGCAAATGCAGGTTGACCAGGTCGCGGATTTTCTCGACCGGGCCAATCTTGACTTGCGTGGGAAAGCGCGTGTGCACCTGCTCAGCCGGCAAATTCGCATGGGCAGCCAAAACGAACGAGGCATTTTTGAGCAAGGTCTTGTCAGGAATCAGCGCCGTCTTGACGCCGTATTTGCGGTCTTGCAGCTCAATGCGCACGACTTTCTGATCCAGCACCACAGACAAGGCCTGGCGCAGCTCGATGATCAACGGGCGAAAGCTGTTTTCCAGGTCATCATGGCGGTAGGCTGGGAAATTCACCGGCCTGCGGCTGGTGGCCGTGAAGGCGGCCAATTCGCCCACCAGCGCCAGTAACTCGGAGTACAAGCGCTCAGGGTGCAATACCTCCACACGCTCCAGATGCTGCAACAGTGGCTGCCAGTGGTTGACGACCTTGAGCAGCAAAAACTCACCGACCTCGGACAAGCCGCGCCCGGCCGCAGACAGGCGCTGCGCCAGCACCTCACCGCGCTGGTGCAAGAGGCCAATCGCTTCACGCAAGTAACCGGCCAGCACTTCCTGGCCCATGCAGCGCAAAAACGGCGGCACATACTCGTCATCGAGGCGGCAGACATTGTTCGTCTGGCGCTCCACGACACGCACCACGCCCATGGCCATCCAACCGTGTGGCACTTCGGCCTCTGGCATCAGGCGAAAGCGGGGCAGACCGACCTGGATTTCAGACAGCCCGGCGCCGGCCTCGTTGCCGTCTCTGAGCTCAATCGAGTCGGCGATATAGCGCGCGCCGCTCGTACTGTCCTCTGTAAAAATAACGCTTTCAGCGCCCGTGCGCATCGGCGGCAAGACCAGGCACAGTTTGGCATCGCGCAAGTGCATCGGCACATCAAAGGCCACTTGCAGCTTGCCATCGTCACCGGGTACTTTAAAGGGCGTGCCATCGGGCAAGATGCCCTGGGCCCGGCGCAACAGGACGGTGCCCAAACGCAGCGCCTCCTCATCCACCTCTAATACGCTAAAACCCCAATGAAAGCCGACCAGGGCTGTGATGGACTGAAACAAACGCGACTCGACATAGCGCTCTTGCTGCTGGAAATGTTGGGACCGAAGGAACATGCCCTCAGACCAAATCACCTTGTTTTCGTAACCCATATCCGTCCCTTGATTCCAGGTCGCTGCGGCGACCTGGTTTGTTTATTGCATGTTTTGCGCATCACGAACCACCACCGATCGATCGGTGACGACCACATACAGCTTGGCCGTTGGCGAAACGCCTCCAGAGATCACCCGCCCAGCCAGATAAGGCGCAGGCAGGGGCGCAACGGCGCGCCAAACACTGCCCTCCAGATCGCGAAAACCCACGACCACGCCCAGGTAGCGGCTATTCGGTGCAGCGGTTCTGCGAATCACTCTGGTTTCACCGGGCAGCAAGACCTGCTGCTCACTGTGAATCAGCTCTTCACCAAGAACGGAAGAGTCGGATTGCTGCAATGCAAAAAAATCAGCGGACTGGAATGCGGTAGTGCCGGTCATTTCAAACACGCTCACCAACACGGGCGATGGCCGCTGGTTCTCGGCGGGATTGACGTTTTCTGCTGCGTAAACGGTAATCTCCAAAGGAACCGGCAACTCCTGCCTGGGGCCGCTGAGGCCTCCCAATGTGCCCAAGCCACCAGTCAACAAGCTGCTGCAACCAGCGCCCCATAGCGCAATGAAAGCAATAAGGACTGTTCTGATTAACACCATAGAAATCTGCGCTCCTTGCTTGTGCATTCACAAGTCCCAATTGACCAATTATTCAAAGGCCATACAGCGGCACTGCGGGCTGGCCTTCTGGCCAAGAATGGTGATTTCGACCCGCCGGTTGAGTGCCTGGCCCTCTTTCGTGCGGTTGTCCGCAATCGGCTCGTCAAAGCCGAAGCCTTTGGCCTGCATTCTTGAAGCATCGACTCCGCGGCTGCTGAGCGCCGCCATCACGGCCTCAGCCCGCTTCAAGGACAGTCGTACATTGGTGCTTTTGGCGCCCACATTGTCGGTATGCCCGGCAATCAGGATCTGCTTGTCAGCTGGTACGGTTTCGTTGAGGATGACGGCAACCTCATCAAAAAAGCCGGCCGACTGCTCCAGCAAGTCGGCACGGCCAACGCGAAACGTCGCGGCCGCATCGGAGCGAATCGTCAGCCCCCGATCGGTGCGCACCACCGAGTATTTTTCGGAAGGGGGGATTTGCGACTGCCAGTCCACGGCCGAAGTCTGCACCACCTCCTCGGCCACGGCTGCCTCTTGCGGCTTTTGCTCAAACAAGGCGCAAGCACACAAACTCAAGGACATTCCTGCCACTGCAAAAAGCTTATACATTTTGACCATGCTGTAGATGCTGCAGATAGAGGGGTTAGGACTTGTTCTCTTTGACAGATGGCAGTTTGGAGACCAGTCGCAAGCTCATGGTCAAACCTTCCAACTGGTAGTGCGGGCGCAGGAAGAATTTCGCGCCGTAATAACCTGGGTTATCGGGCACTTCTTCGACATACACCTCGGCTGCGGCCAGTGGTTTTCTGGCTTTGGTCTCCTGGCTGGAGTTGGCCGAGTCGCCATCGACGTAATTCATGATCCAGTCGTTGAGCCAGCGCTCAACATCCTCACGCTCTTTGAACGAACCGATCTTGTCGCGCACAATGCATTTGAGGTAGTGCGCAAAACGGCAGCAGGCAAACAGGTACGGCAGGCGGGCCGACAAATTGGCGTTGGCCGTGGCATCGGCGTCGTAGTATTCGGCCGGTTTTTGCAGGCTTTGCGCGCCAATAAAGGCCGCCACGTCGGTGTTTTTGCGGTGAATCAGCGGCATGAAACCGTTTTTGGCCAGCTCGGCTTCACGGCGGTCGGAAATGGCGATTTCGGTTGGGCACTTCATGTCCACACCGCCATCGTCGGTAGGGAATGTGTGGCATGGCAGGTCTTCGACCACACCACCGGACTCAACACCGCGGATCGAGGTGCTCCAGCCATAGAGCTTGAAGCTGCGGTTGATGTTCACCGCCATCGCGTAGGCTGCGTTCAGCCAGAGAAATTTCTGGTGGTTGGAGCCATCGACGCTTTCTTCAAAATCAAACGCATCAACCGGATTGGATTTGGCGCCATAAGGCAAACGGCCCAAAAAGCGCGGCATGGCCAGACCGATGTAGCGCGAATCTTCAGAATCACGCAGGCTGCGCCATGGCGCATATTCGGTGTTTTCAAAAATCTTGGTGAGATCGCGCGGATTGGCCAGCTCTTGCCAGGAATCCATTTGCATCAGCCCAGGATCGGCGCCGGAAATGAACGGGCAATGCGAGGCAGCAGAGATTTTGGCAATTTCTGCCAGCAACTCCACATCGGGTGCAGAGTGGTCAAAATGGTAGTCACCGACCAGGCAGCCATAGGGCGCGCCGCCCAATTGGCCATACTCTTCTTCATAAATACGTCTGAAAATCGGGCTTTGGTCCCAGCCAATGCCTTTGTGCCTGCGCAAAGTACGGTGCAGTTCTTTTTTGGAGATGTTCATCACACGGATCTTCAACATCTCATCGGTCTCGGTGTTGTTGACCAGATAATGCAGTCCGCGCCACGCAGATTCCAATTGCTGAAACTCTTTGTGGTGGATGATGAGATCAATCTGTTCGCTCATTTTGCGATCAATTTCTGCAATCATCGCCTCAATGGCGCGATACGCATCGCCCGTTAAGCTGACCGCTGAACCAATGGCTTGTTGCGCCAAAGTACGCACTGCCGTCTCGACGGCAGATTTTTGTTCATCGGTTTTAGGTTTGAACTCTTTTTCCAGCAATGCAGAAAAATCACTGCCGCTGGCAGTTTCAAGCGTCGATTTGGACAGCAGTTCTTTTGCTTCAGACATTACTCGTCTCCTTTTTCACCGCCAGTGGAAGATTCCGATGCCTTGTTTTTAGGCGCCGAGGCCAAGGCCTTGAGTAATTGCGCATCACCCAGCACTTCGGCCAATAAGTTTTCAGCGCCGCTTTTGCCATCCATGTAAGTCAGCAAGTTATTCAATTCGGTGCGTGCTTCCAGCAGCTTTTTCAAGGGTTCGACTTTTTCTGCGATGGCAGCTGGGCTGAAGTCATCCATGCTCTCAAACACCATGTCGACCGCGATATGGCCATCACCTGTCAAGGTGTTCTCGACCATGAACGCCACGCGGGGCTTGATGGCCTTCATGCGCTCGTCAAAATTATCAATATCAATTTCCAGGAATTTTCGATCGCTGACCGCAGGCAGGTCTTCGGCAGGCTTGCCCGACAAATCGGACATCACACCCATCACAAATGGCAACTGAATCTTTTTCTCCGAGCCATAAAGCTCCACGTCATATTCAATCTGCACCCGTGGCGCACGATTGCGCCCAATGAATTTCTGACCGCTTTTACCTTTTGCCACATCATTTCTAGTTGCCATTTGTCCAACCCCTTCACAATATATATGCCTTACAACAGGAATAACACTGCCTCTATATTAGGAAGATGCACCAGCATCTTCTGAGCCAGCAATCAATTGCAGTTGATTGACACCATCAGGCGCCAACTCCTTCACAATAGCCAGAAAATCCTTTCCTTTTAATCGCTCTATTCTTCGAATCAAAATAGGTGCGGGGTGAGAAGGCTCGTACTTCTCAAAATATTGTCTTGCCAAAGATAATGCCAAAAACGCATCAGACATCGATGCCAACTCTTTGGGCAGGCCCTCAAACAATTGAGTTTGAGGAGAATGAATAACCGCGGGTTTCTCACTGGCAGGCTCCAACTCGGCAGAAACCACCGGCTGCTCCACTACAGAACTTGGCGCATTGGCCGCAACCAAATCAGCAAAGGCATCCAAGAAACTGCGCAATTGGCTTAAATTGGGCCGGTATTCGGAATCGAGCTTGTCATTGAAGTGGCGCTCAATCTCCGCCACACTCTGGCTGGCAGCCTGGATGTGCTGCAACACCGCCTGGCTGGCCTGCGACTCTCTGGCAATGGCTTGCTGCAACTCTGGCAGTGAGCGCACTGGCGCGCCCTCTTCCACATCACGGCCTTTGAGCAAACGCTCGGCATCGCCGACTGTGATAGCGCCTACCGGCGTGGACAGAAAGGTGGCACGGCGCAATTGGCGCAGCACGCCATTGGCATCAGACAGAGCCGCCACGGCATTGGCCCGCAGCAAAGGATCGAACTCACCGTCAATTTCCAGGCGCGGGTGAACGCCCGTCCAGTAGCGCTCAAACCAATCGGCCATCAAAGCCAGGGATTCGGACCATCCTTGCACCCCGTATTTATGCGTTGCAGCCTGCGCGGTGACAGTCAATACACGCAAATCACGCGCGCTGGCCAGCAGGGCCGAGCCCAGTGAAAAAACCTCATTCCAATCTGGCTCACGCGCAGGCAACACGCTGCCACCAACCTGTCTCTCCTGTTGACCGGCAGCAGCAGTGAGCAATGCGATAAAAGTCGGCGCATATTCAAGATCAGGCCCACATTCAGAGCCGTCTTCCATCAAATTGTTGTGTGTAATTTGCAGATCAAAAATGGAAGCCATTTACCCTCACCCATGACCATTAATATTAAACGGTCTATTCAAGACCTAATCCAACAGGAGCAACAACGGATCAAGTAGACGCTTAATCATCTTAGCGACTCTACTCCGCATAAGCACGGACAGCGCCAGACGCCTCGCCCTCATTACTCTAGCACTCTACCGGTCTATTTTTTTACTAACTTATCCAGCACTTGTGCTATAGCGGCTGGATTACAGGAAAAATTGACCATTGTAGCGGCCACATCTTCAAAATTGAAAGGCAAATCCTAATACAAATAATTGATTGATGGTAGGATAATCCTTAAATTTCACAAAATGACACAGTCTTGATTGTCAATGAATTGACACATTGGCCCGCTATGCTACTGCACTTCTTCGTTCATTTATTTACAGGAGAATGGCAATGGCATCGTTACAAGACTTCTTTATCAAGATTGATGGCATCAGCGGCGAGTCCAAAGATTCCAAGCATGCAGGCTGGATCGACGTGTTGTCGTTCAGCTACGGCGTATCGCAGTCCAGCTCCAGTTTCACTGGCGGTGGCGCAGGCGTTGGTAAAGCATCCTTTGATGCGTTGGTGTTCGAGCACTATGCCGACAAAGCCACGCCGAACCTGATGCAGTACTGCGCGTCGGGCAAACACATCGGTGAAGTCAAACTGGAAGCGGCCAAAGTGGGCGATGGCTCACAGGTCTACTTCATCATCACCCTCACTGACGCCATCATCACCCATGCCGGTCCATCGGGCTCGACCGACGATGCGCGCGTCAAAGAGACGGTCGGCATCTCCTACTCCAAGATCAAAGTAGAAGTCAAAGAGCAGAACGCCAATGGCTCGCTGGGCGCAGCCACAACCGGAGGTTGGGACGTCAAGCAAAACGTACAGGCCTAAGAACGTGTTCATCACCTCCACGCAGCCGCGTTGGAGCCCCAAAAGGGACGGTGTGGGGCAAAACCGCAGTCGGGCTATCTGCCCGGCGAGAGTTTTTAACAAAGCAGTGCGCCTTTTGGGCTCCACCCCGAAGGACAAGGCATACAAAACGCACTGCGGCGTTGCCCACACTCCCGCTACAGACGAATGAGCAGCAAAAGGTGCTTTGCGCTGCCAATAAGCCGCCGGCCTTCGCTGCGGCTTACGCTCGATCTGCCCCCCCACACTCGCGCCTGGGCATGGCAACTGCCTAGATAAATGGAGAGCTTGGATGAATCGCTTTTTAGTGGCCCACACGCCGTTGGGGCAAGACTTATGGGCCTACAGCCTCATAGGCCGAGAGGCGCTGAGCACGCTGTATGAATTCACCATCGGCTTTAAAAGCGACAACGCCAACATCGATTGCCAGGCTTTGATTGGCGAGGTCGCCAGCATTGAGCTCGAAGCGCAAAACGGCGTTCGGCGCTTCTTCAGCGGACAGATGGTGCGCTTTGCCGCTTTGGGCAAACGCGGCAAACACTGGCTGTATGAAGCCAAGCTGGCACCCAAGCTCTGGCATGCCGGTCGGCAGAGCGACTTCAAAATCTGGCAAAGAAAAACCGTCCAGGACATCGCCGACGAAATCCTCGGCAAGAACGCCATCAAGTACGAATGGCGCATCAAGCAAAATCTCAAAAACTGGGAATACAAAGTCCAGTACGGCGAAACCGATTTGGACTTTCTTAGCCGCTTGCTCGAACACGAAGGCATCTACTACTGGTTTGAGCACAGCCAGGCTGGCGAAAACCTGGTGCTGGCTGACCACTTCACCACACCAGAGCCGTTTGGAGGCTACGAAAACATTCCCTTTTACCCGCCCGACGAAGCGCGTGAAGACGAGGACCATTACTGGGACTGGCACATGGCGCGCGAGCCTGAGCCCGGCAAGCTCAGCCACAGCGACTACGACTTCAAAAAACCCAGCACCAACCTCGCCACCGAAAGCAATGACCCGCGTGGGCATTTGTTTGACCAGTACGAAATCTACCAATACCCCGGCAACTACACCGAGCCTGCGGACGGCAGCCAATACGCCAGCGCCCGGCTGGAAGCCTGGCAAGCCGCACAAGACCGCATCATCCTGCGCGGCAAGGTACGCGGCGCCACGCCAGGCCACCGCTTCNCCTGCGCGGCAAGGTACGCGGCGCCACGCCAGGCCACCGCTTCGGCCTGTGGCGTCACCCCAGACAAGACCAGAACCGCGACTTGCTGATTGTCTCAGCCCGCTATGAGGCAGAAGACAACGACTACGAAAGCCGGGGCGACAGCCTGGGCGTGCACTTCTTTGTCGAAGTAGAAGCCCAACCAGCCGATCGCGGCTTCCGGCCCATCACGCCCAGACAAGCGCCCAGAGCCCGAGGACCAGAAACGGCCGTCGTTGTTGGCCCAGCCGGGGAAGAGATTTACACCGACGAATACGGCCGCGTCAAAGTGCACTTCCACTGGGACCGCTATGGCGCTAAGGACGGCACGGATTCGTGCTGGATACGTGTGGCCAGCACTTGGGCGGGCAGCAACTTTGGCGGCATCCACATTCCCCGTATCGGGCAAGAAGTCATTGTTGACTACGAGTACGGCGACCCTGATAGGCCCTTGATCACAGGCCGTGTCTACAACGCAGGGCAAATGCCGCCCTGGGGGCTGCCAGCCAACAAAACCCAGTCTGGCTTTTTAACCCGCTCCACCTCTGGCGGCGCAGCTGGCGATGGCCTGCGCGATGGCACGGGCGATGCCAATGCGCTGCGCTTTGAAGATGCCAAGGGCCAGGAGCAATTGTGGCTGCATGCGCAAAAAGACCAGCTCACCGAAGTTGAGAACGATGAGGACAAGTGGGTGGGCAATGACAGGCGCAAGGAAATTGACCGGGATGAATTCAATACCATCCACCGCGACCGCACCGAGGTGGTAGACCGCAACGAGAAGATCAACGTCCATGGCTGGCGCACTGAAGAAGTCGATTTGGATGAAACGCTGACGGTGCACAAAAACCGCAGCCGTCGGGTGGACCTCAATGAAAACGTCAGCATCGGCCAATCGCGCACCAAGAATGTCTCCAAGCACGAGAAGGACAGCATTGGCCGCAACTGGTCGATCAATGTCGGGCGCTTCAAAACCGAGACCATTGGCTTGGCGTATATGCAAAACGTCGGCATGGCCAAAATGGTCAATATCGGCATCGCCTACAACCTCAATGTGGGCATGACGATGATCACCAACGTCGGCCAAAGCCGCAAAGACACGATTGGCAAGACCCACCATATCCAAGTGGGTGAAATGTACGAGCTCAAAGTCGGTGGCGGCGGTGGTAGTGGCAGTAGTGCCGCAGGCGATGCCGGTGGCGCGTCGATCACGTTGGATGGCAGCACCATCCGCTTCAAGGTCGGTGCCAGTGTGATGGTCCTGCAAGCCGATGGCAGCATCACGGTCAATGGCAAGCGAATCGATGTGGTCGGCTCCAAGCACATTGGCATGGAGTCCGAACGCATTGATCTCAATTGAGAGGGCCGCAAGCATGACCAAGCCGCCCTACGTTCTCGAATCTGGCATTCAAGCGGCCGCGCTGCCAGAGATCCGCAACCACACGCAGTTTCCCAGCCAGTATTTTCAGATGATGGACAGCGACGACCATCTGTTCCATGTGCTGGTCAGCCGCGTCAGCTACGACTTGCTCAACCTCGATGCCAACGCCATGCCGCGCCTGGCCAAAACGCAAACACCCCTGGTGCAAGCCGATCAGTTTTATGGCCAGCCCAATACCAGCGCGCTGATTCAAGAGAGCGATTTTGCGCCCTACAAGCCGCAATGCGACATTGTGTTTGCCCACGCCAACGCCTACGCGCCAGGCGAACAAGCAGTCCAGCGCTGGCCGGTGGGCGTGCGCGTTGGCGACTGGAGCAAGTTGCTGATGGTGTGTGGGCCGCGCACCATGGCAGCTGGCCTGATGGGCTACAAGCTCAGCGAGCCAGCCCCGGCGATTCAGGTTCCGCTGCGCTATGAGCTGGCGTTTGGCGGTGCGCAACAACCAGATCCAACGCGGCCAACCGAGCTCGCCGGGGCGCAGGCCATGTACCTGCCCAATCCAATTGGCTGTGGCTGGCTTGGCAAGGCAGGACTCCAAAAAACCAAGCAGGCCGCAATGCGGGCGCCGCAAATCGAAGTCTTTAACCAGGCGCTGGATGACGCGGCACTGGCCCGCCAAAACTACCCGGTAGTAGGGCTTGGCGCCATTGGTCGCTGGTGGCAACCACGGGTGGATTTGACAGGCACTTATGACGCGGTGTGGCAGGAGCATCGCTGGCCCAGATTGCCTAAAGATGCCAACCCCGCCTACTGGAACTGTGCGCCCGAAGACCAGCAAATCGCCTGGCCTAAGGGCGGTGAAGAGATTCTGCTGGCGGGCCTGACACCGGGCGGCGGGCGCTTCAAAGCCAAGTTGCCAGACCAGCCGCCGTATGCCTTGGCGCGCTTGCATGCGGGCCCGATTCTGCCGCGCAGCATGCATTTGGACACGCTGCTGTTTGACATGCACACAATGACCCTGAGCTGCGTGCACCGCATGCTGATTGCCGCCGATGCCGGAGTGCGAGTGCTGGAGATCCGGCGTAAAGAGGACTGAGTCATGGCCACAGAAAATGCGACCGCCAAAGATGGTGATTTTGTCTTAATCAACCTGTTGCCGGATGTTTGCCTGACTCCCAGCAAAAATGGCCAGCCCATCCCCTACCCGATCATGCATGCGATGGACCAGAGCCGGCAATGCTCGCCCAATGTGTTCTTTCGCGGCCATCCCGCCTACCTGCATGACGAGAGTTATGTCGATCGTGTCAAAGGCGATGAACCAGGGGCAGGCAAAGGCGTGGTGTCTGGCACCCATATCACGATCAGCCGCAGCGAACAACACAGCAAGAGCGTGTTCATCAATGGCAGGCCGCTGGTGCGCACGGGCGACCAGGTCTGGATGAACCGCGCCTCGCCCGGCAACGCAGGCGCGCCCCATGCAGGCCGTGGCAAAAAGGCCCGCTGGCAATGCCGCAAAGGCCAGATTGCCGCAGCCAAAAGCCAGCTTGTCGACATGCCAGCGGGCCCGCAAAAAGACCAGCTCCAGCAGGCCACCGAACGCTTTGAGCGCAACAACGTGGCGGTTGAAAAAGCCCGGCTCGCACAGGATGTCTACAGCCCGGATACGCCCAGCGGTGCCACGCCTGAGGGCTGGACCGATATTAGCAACGACCCAGACAAGCTGCAGCAATATGGGCTGGAGCAAGCCGATCTGGCGCAGGAAGGATCGAATTTCCGCGCCAAGCTCTATGAGCCCGATCCTGCAGTGTTTGGCAACGACATGCCCTCGATGGCGGTGTTCAAGGGCACCCAAAAGGGCGAGGACTGGAAAAACAACTTCGCCCAAGGCGTCAATATGCATTCCAACTACTATGAGAGTGCAGTCGGCATTGGCAAAAAAATCAAACGCTCTGGCGCCAGTGTCGAGATCGCCGGCCACTCACTGGGCGGCGGTTTGGCCTCCGCGGCTTCGCAGGCCAGTGGCATGCCGGCCACGACCTTTAATGCCGCGGGCTTGCATCGCAGCACGGTCGAGCGCTACGGTGCCAGCGTGCACCCCACTGAAATCCAGGCGTACCGGGTCGATGGCGAAATCCTCACCGGCGTGCAGGAGTCTGGCTGGAGGGGCACGGCCGCCGTGGCCAGCGCGGGCTTTGCCGTTGGCGGTATCAAAGGCGCTGCAGTCGGCGTACTGGCCCAATGGGGCTTGTCGGGACTGATGCCCAATGCCGCTGGCACGCCCTACCCGATCGATGGCAGTGGCATCAATCCGATTGATCGACACGGCATGGACCAGGTGATTGATGGCATCGAAGCGCAAAAAACCGCCGACCAGGCCACCATTGCCACGGCAACAGGAAAGACATGCGGATGAAACCATCCTCCAAACAACCACGCTGGCAGCGCCGCGGCATGCTGGCCACACTGGCGGCCTTGCTGACCGCCTGCCTGCCCATTCCCAGTCAAGGAAACCGATTCATGTCCCAACAGTACCGAGCAGAAGACTTCTTTCGTGGCCATTACCTGGAAATGGCCAAGGCCATTGAAGCAGGTGATATGGCGCGCCTCAAGCAGCTGGCCCAGGGCCAGGACCTCTCGCTCAAAGGCGAGCAGGACATGGACTTGCTGTGGTTTGCCATCCTGCGCGAACAGTTCGACGCGATCAGTGCGCTGATCGCACTGGGTGTCAATCCCGATGCGCAGATTGCCCAAGGGCTTGGCAGCGCGCTGGAGGCGGCCTTCCAGAAGCAGAATGACACACGTTTTTTGCGGGCCATGCTCGATGGCGGGCTGGACCCCAACCATCGCTATCCGCAAAGAAAACTGATGCTGCAGCGCGGCGTGGCAGCGGGCCTTGCCCATGTCCAGTTACTGCTGGCGCGTGGCACGCGCATCAACGACCAGGACAGCATTGGCGCCAACGCACTGTACGAGGCGATCAGCCGCATCAAACCGGACATCGCCGCTTACCTGATCGAGCAAGGCGCAGACATCCATGCCCCCACCGTCAATGGCGTCACCCCTGCCTGGTCAATCCACGAGTCGATTGAAGAAATACGCCCGGGCCAGCCTGTGCGCGCGCAGTTCGAGCAGTTGCGCGAGCGCTTGATTCGCCAAGGCGAGACATGGCCCCCCCTGGCGCCTGCGCAAGTGCGCGTGCAAATGCAAGCCAGGGGCGACAAAGTGGTGATGCCGAAAAACCCTGCGCGCTAAGCAAGGTGCCCCCGACATGCCCAGCCGCACTATGCCCATGGCCATTCTTGCGTCTGTGATGCGAACTCGGCACAGGCGGGCGCGCATCGCAGTGGCCCCCTCATCCCCTGTCAGCAACAAGGAGCCTTGATTCTTATGGCTGGTAACGGCAACAGTGCAGCCGCCATGACAGGCGTGCTCAGCAATGGCAGCTCTGCCAATATCTACGTGCTTGGCAGCGACCTCGTACGCGTTGATTTTGCCGATGTGGGCCCAGTCGACTATACCCTCGAAGGCTATGAAAGCCTGCGCAGCTTCCACCCTGGTTTGCCAGAAGTCGAGCCGATTGAATGGGCCGAGCAGACGCAGGCCAGCATCCAGCCCAATGGCTATCCCCAGCCAGGCCCCAATGCCAATACCACGGGCCTGATCACCCCCAAAACCCAGGCCGCAGCGCCTGGGGCGAGCAGCAACCCGTCTGGCGGCGCAGAAACCGCAGCCGAGCAAGGCTGGTGGGGCAGCTGGGGCTCAGGCGTATTGCATGGCGTGCTGGATGTAGCGGGTCTGGTGCCGGGTTTTGGTGAAGTCGCAGACCTGGCCAATGCCGCCGTTTATGCGGCCGAGGGCGATTACACCAACGCCGCCATCAGCGCGGCCGCAGCGATTCCTTTTGCGGGCTGGGCCGCCACGGGTGCCAAAGCGGCCAAACGCGTGGGCGACGCCGTAGACACCACGCGTACGGCCACGACGGCCGCAGAAGCGGCCGTCAAAGGCGGTCGCGAAGCAGCAGACACCGCCGCTGGCGCTGCCGCCAAAAAAGCCGATGACGTCCCTGCTGGCAATGCCGGCGGGCGTGTGGATGGCAAGCGCAAATCCGACGATGGCAAAGCCGATGGCCCTTGTGCCTGCTAGTCCACCTGCGAAGAGAAAGACCCCATGAGCCACCTACCTGAGAGCGTGCAACTGGCAACAGGCGCTTGTATCTTGCGAAGTTCGTCTGATCTGGACTTTGTTCTGGACGGCATCATGCCCTTGCATTGGCAGCGTGTCTACGCATCGGCCAATGCCCACCCTGGCAGCAACAGCTACCTGGGGCCTGGCTGGTCATCGCCCCTATCGTATGCACTGGAAGTGGCCGATGACAAGCTGTACTTTGTCGATCTGCAAGGCAGGCGCACGCAGTTTCCGGCATTAGAGATTGGCGCCGGTTTCTTTTCGCCCTACGAACTCACGCACTTGCAAAGAACGGGACCAAGCCAGTATGAACTCATGTTGCCCAGCGGCATCCAGCTCGGCTTTGCGGCACGGCCATCGCTGCATTTCAGCTCGCCACTGGAGCCCCGGCCAGAAGGTACAGGCGCTGCAGCGCAGATCGGCACGCCCCGCCAGCGCCATTTGCCACTGCAGCACATCACCGACCGCCACCGCAACGGTTTCAGCATCGAGTACGACCGGCTGGGCTTGCCCGTGCAACTGGTTTGTACCAGTGGCGACCGATTGCAACTGCGCTTTGACCACAGCAGCGCAGGCGCGGCCCGCTTGCGGTCCATCATCCTGCTGACCGAAGCTTCAGATCACAGCCGATTAGGACTGAGCCCCGCGCAGCAATTATTGGTGCAATACCAGTACAGCGCCGCAGGCGATCTGGTGGCCGTGCTGGATGCAGAGCAGCAAGTGTGCCGCCAGTTTGAATACCACCAGCACATGCTGGTTGCCGAGCACGACATCAGCGGCCAAAGCACCCGCTATCTGTGGAGCGAGCACCGCCCCACAGGCCAGGTCATGCGGGTTGAAGCCTCCAGTGGCAGGCACTGGAGCCTGCACTACACCACCGTCGATACCACGCTCCATAGCGCCGATGCGCCCAACGCCTGCGCCTACACCACTGTCGTGCAAGAGCAAGCTGGCAGTCTCACACGCCGAAGCAGCCACAATTTCAATGCCGACAAACACCTGATTGCCCAAACCGATGCCTTGGGCCATACGCGCCACACCAAGCGCGATCGCTATGGCCAGATACTGCAGCAAACAGACCCGCTAGGCCATACCACACACTATCGCTACGACCTGCACGGCCAGTTGCTTGAGCGCAGCCAAGCCGATGGTGCCACACACACGCTGGTTTGGAATGCCTTGCGCAAGCCAACTGCCATCACCGATGCCTTGGGACAGACCGTGCGCAGAAGCTACGATGCGCTGGGCAGCCTGGTGCAAAGCACCGATGCTCAAGGCCATACCACCAGCTACGACTACGATGG
This sequence comes from Lampropedia aestuarii, assembly GCF_004803635.1. Lineage (GTDB taxonomy): Bacteria > Pseudomonadota > Gammaproteobacteria > Burkholderiales > Burkholderiaceae_C > Lampropedia > Lampropedia aestuarii. The sequence continues at coordinate 37,981 of NZ_SSWX01000028.1, forward strand.
CCGCGGCCTGCCCATCCGCATCACCGATGCGCTAGGCAAAACCAAACAGTTGCGCTATAACCGGCGCGGCCAGCTGATTGCCTACACCGACTGCTCTGGGCAAACCACAGAGTTGTGCTGGAACGAAGAAGGCCAGCTTGTCAGCCGCACGGACGCGCTGGGCCACATGACGCGCTCCGAATACCAGCGCATCAACCGCCGCCTGCGCCTGGTGGCCCACCACCTGCCCGATGGCAGCAGCGAGCGCTTTGCCTATGACACAGCCGGTCGCTTGTCGCTGCACCAGGATGCACTGGGCCAGCGCACCCATTACCGGCTCAATCCCGCAGGCCAACCGCTGGCGCGCACCAATGCCCTGGGCCATAGCCTGAAGTACCAATACGATGGCTTTGGCCGCTTGGCCGCTTTGACCAACGAAAACGGCGCGCACTACCGTTTTGCCTGGGACAAGTTGGACCGGCTGCTGGCCGAGCAAGGCTTTGATGGGCGGCGCATCGACTACCGCTACAACAGCGCGGGCCATTTGCTGGAGATGGCCGATGGCATGCCGCAAGGCAGCGCCTGGATGGCCCCAAGCGCCAAGGCCATTCGCAGCCATTACCAGCGCGATGCCCTGGGCCGGCTGCTGGAGCGCCTGGTCCATCAGCCGGGGCTGCAGCCAACGCCTGGCACACCCAAACTCCAACGCACGCGCTTTCAGTACGATGCAGCCGGCCAACTCACCTTGGCACGCAATAGCCAGGCGCGCGTGCAACTGCACTACACCGCCAATGGCCAGATCAGCAGCGAAGTCCTGCAGACACGCTGGGGCCAGCACAGCCCGCTGGTGCATCGCTATGACGCGCTGGGCCACCGCACCAGCACGCGCTTGCCCGATGGCCGCAGCCTCAACAACCTGCACTATGGCGCAGGCCATGTGCACCAGATCCATCTGGATGGCGAAGTCATCTGCGACTTTGAGCGCGATGCCTTGCACCGGGAAACATCGCGCAGCCAAGGGCTGCTGGCCAGCCACTACCAACTCGATGCCATGGGGCGGTTGCTCGCCAGTGCAACACAAGCACAACCCCAAGCCCAATCACCGACGCTGCGCCAAGCCCAGCCCACCTCAGCCAGCATCGCCAGGCGCTACCACTACGACCAAGCAGGCCAGTTGCTGCGCATCGATGACAGCCGCAGCGGTGCGACCCACTACCAATACGATGCGATTGGCCGCTTGACACAAGCGCTTGCGCCCAGCGGCAACGAGCGTTTTGACTTCGATCCTGCGCACAACCTGATTAGCCCCCTGCCACCCCAAGCGCACCAGGGCCAAGCGGGCTCAGCACCTGCCGATGGCGCCGATAACCCCGGTTGGCAAGCACAAAACCAAGCGCAATGGGCCCAATACGTCAGGCAGCACTTCGACAACCCCGCGTTCAATCCACTGCAAACCAGTGCTTCAGACAACGACAAGCAAGCGAGCCCAGAACAATGGAGCCAGAGCAACAGCAACCGCCTGCGGGTCTGGCAAGAACACCGCTACCAGTACGACCGCTGGGGCAATTGCATCCATAAGAAAAGCGGGCCACGCCAAGAGCAACACCTGGTCTGGGATGGTGAGCACCAGCTCGTCAGCGTCACGATCCAGAACCAACAGCAGCAAGCCGGCCGGCACGAACGCTGGCACTACGCCTACGACCCGTTTGGCAGGCGCATTGCGAAGTGGCAAGCCCAAGAGCCAAAAAGCTCTGGCAAACTGCCAGCCGCACAGACCAACACCATCACCCACTTCAGCTGGGATGGCAATCGGCTGCTGGCCCAATACTCGCCCTGCATGCCCGCGCGCGTGCAAACGAACGCTGCAACACCCACAAAGCCAAACAATTCCGTGGCGCATTACCAGCACCGGTTGTATGTGTATGCACCAGAAAGCTTTGTGCCGCTAGCACAGATTGAAAGCCTTTGGGCAGGCGATGGCCAAGCCAAGGACTTACCCAGCCACAACCCCCTCTTGCAACAAATCAGCCAAACGGCCCAGACAGATCCCGCGGCCTGGAATCAACACGTGGTGCCGCTGCTCAAAAAGCTGCAAGCCAAGCTCAGCGCGCAAGGCATTGAAACGGGCACAGACCAGGCCAAGCAAGCGATCGACAGCCGAATTCTTTATGTACACACCGACCACTTGGGCACGCCCAAGGAATTGACCGACCACAGCGGCCAAATCGTCTGGAGCGCCCGCTACCGGGCTTGGGGCAAAGTCGAGGCGATTGACTACCCTGCCACCAGGCAAACCATCCAAAGCGGCAATACCCTGCAAACGCAGTGGCGCGATCAGGAGGCGTCTTCCCGCCCCGAGCACAACCTGCGTTTCCAAGGGCAGTATGCGGACCAGGAGACGGGGCTGCATTACAACCGATTCAGGTACTATGATCCGGACTGTGGCAGGTATCTCTCTCAGGATCCGATTGGCTTGTACGGAGGCTACAACCTCTACCACTATGCGCCCAATCCGACCGAGTGGGTAGACCCGCTAGGGTTGGACAAGAAGAAAAAATGCTATGACATTGTTCCCTACAGGCCGACCATTCCTGGTCTTGAAAATCACCATGGCGTGATGGATGTGTGGGCAACGCATAACATTGAAGGCTATAAAAGCCGTGCATCGCACAACCCAACCATGGCTTTAGAGCCTGATCTTCACGATGCGACAAAAGGCATTTACAGAGACTGGCTGGAAGAGAAAACCGGCAGACGTGTGGGCGGAAAAATTGACTGGACCACAATCAGTCTCGAAGAAGCCACCGCGCTGAGCGAAAAAATGTTTGACGCAGCAGACGTACCCAAAGAAGCCAGAGACAATTATTACGACGCGTTTGAAAAATACCAGGCCAATGGCTGCAAGGAATTTCCACAATGAAAGCACTGATTGACTCCATACAAGCCAAACCTCAGCACCTGGTACGAGCGCCCAAAGCCATCACCAACCAGACTGTATTGGCGCTGCCCGATCACCATGAAATCAAGGTTTTTTATAGCCTGTGCGACGGCATTGTTTTCAACACCCACAGCGATTACCCACTTGCAATAGTAGAGAGCGCCTCGTTCCTACCATCCAACGACGTTATCTTAGGTGAGAGTCATCCAGAAGATATTTCCAACGAATGGTACATACTCGCCCAAGGAAGCAGCGGTGAGTACCTCTCCTACGATTTGGCTTCGCAACGCCAGGGCCAGGTTTATGACAGCTTTATTGATAGATACGGCATCGCTGGCTCAAGCCTGATCATTGCACAATCGCTGGTCGATTTCTTAGAAAAAATGACCAACCACAAAGCATCGGAGCACTACTGGCTAGCCGAGGGCTTTAGTGGATATGGTGATGCGTACGATTAACTGTCGCATCCCGGACGATTACCATGGGCTGAAGTAAAAAATGGCGTGCTAATCGTCTCAAACA
>NZ_SSWX01000029.1 GCF_004803635.1 Lampropedia aestuarii
CCTTTTTTAGGATATCCCTCTCTTCGGTGACGCGTTTGAGCTCGGCATTTAAACGGCGCAACTCCTCGCTTTGGCCGAGCTGCGCGTGCCGCTGTACTGCGGGCATTTGCTGCAGCTTGATCCATTTGTAGAGGCTATGGGTGCTTACGCCAATACGGCGTGAGACATCGGCCACGCTGTGGCCATGTTCAAGGATTTGCTTGACTGCTTCAATCCTGAATTCTTCGGGGTAACGTTTTGCGTTCATATGGGCTCCTATTAAAACTGAAATAGGAGGCTGCGAACTATCTATAAAACCCTGGTCGATTCAGTGCACGCTTGAGCATGTACTTGACTCATGCGATTTGCTCCCGTTTATACGATTCGTTAACGCTGCGCATCATCTCTCTAGCTTCAAATGGGGCCTAGCTTCTACGGAGAATAAGATAACACGTATCCATACATGTAAGTCTGCGGCACGTGTTTAGCATCAAGCACTACCACTTGCAGACACTGCTAAATCTAAACGCCAACTCTTGAATCGTCCTCTATCGAAGCGACGAAGCAATTATCAACTTATCAAAAGATCTCATATGTAATTCAAACAGCGCTATCTCGAATCCTAATTCCTCCAAAAATAGTGAGCAAGTTTTCTCTAACCGCATCAATGTCTCCAACTTCACTGTGCCCACTAAGGGTTTCAATTGAAGTTGTGATGTCAAAAATATGCCAATCCATTGATCCTGATGCCCAAATCAAAATGGTACCAAGACAGGCACTACTGTCTACTTCAATCGAATGACTACCTGATGGGAAAATCGGTGGCTTATATTATATGGAAAATGCACTGACCACACTCGCTGGCAGATTTGCAAACACCTTATTGATTTCAAAGTCGTTAATTTTATAAAGAGGGCCTGATAGATTTTCAAATCTTGGCAACTGTGGTGTGTATCGCCCCTTCTTCTCAACTAGCCTTGCAGTTAGACTCTTGCGTGTCAGGGTTTGCAGTTGCTGGTCTTGCAGCAGGTACGCAAACTCTCCGTCCCACACAGTGTGGCTGACGTCGCTGGCGGTTTGGCTTTTGTCTCTGAGGCTTTGGCCGCTGTAAAGGTAGTTCGCTATCGGGCTGGCGTTTTGCGCAATGCCAATGAGTTGGCCTGCCGCGTTCCATTGGTAGCTCCCCTGCCTTGCTAGGAGTCAAGATCTAGTTGATCACACGAATCTCGACAGCAAGGTGCTTCTAAAATAGACAAAGGCTTTTTTCGGGATATTTCATCCGCGTTGGCAGAAATATCCCCACGCTACCTTGCTAGTTGTACTGCTCAAAGTTTGCTGAGGCCTTTCAGCGGCTCTTAGCGGATCAATACAGCCAAAAATCTAATTAGCATTCTCCTTTAATAGCTGCGCATATTCCAATCTATTATAATCAACCATTGACAAAAACCACTCATTAAAGTCAACATAAGTCTCTACAAGACCCCCTGCAAGCCAAAATACTCTCCCAGGCGTATCAGACCATGACTGGGTAATAGCTACAATATCAATATCATTCGAAGATACTGCTATTGGAATTAAGCTGGATCTTTCAAATCCGCATATCTCCTCCAATGGCTCCAGTAAATCCATTAACTCAATCGCAACTTGAGCTCGTTGCCCTCCCAAAAAAATCATCGACACCAAATATATCAATATAACCTGAAAAAGCCCTCCAGCCATTTGCATAACTCAGGAAACTCCTATACTGATAATTTAATTCGTAACCGAGATAGGCTTCAAGATTTCGCAACTGCTCATCTGACGCAGCCACCTCAGGCAAAGTATTCAACCATAATCCATTTACATCAATTTCTGCTATTCCCTGCTTTATAAGATGGGATATCGCTATTTCTTTTTTCCAGTCCAATTCAAAATCTTTTCATCTATAAAGTCAACCAATCTGAAATCAACCAAAATTCAGCAACCAGTGCTACTAAAAAAATACGATTAAGGCACAACATCAGATCGCATTAATGTAATTTTATTAATAAAATCAAAACCGAACCGATACTCTACATGTATGACGTAACCATCACGTGCAAAACGATCCCATGCCCCATAATTCCCAAGAATTGGATCGCTGATCTTTGCACCACTTTTGGATGGACTCCCTAAGCGAGCAAGGACTTCTTCTCTGCTGCACTTGAAGGGCAAATCCTCAATATTTTCTTTAAAAAATCGTGACTCATCAGAATAAAGAAAAATAGTGATTAACTTGTCTGTCTCATCACAAACAAAATCACAGCCTTCCTGAGGAAAAATATAATCAATTCGAACTTCCTCAAGATCGTTTTCAAAAGATTTTTCGTAAATCCAGTTTTTAAAAGGAGCTTCACTCAACAGGAATGAAGCTTCTTTGCCCAAATAATAGGCGAGCATTTCAATTGTTAGTTTCATCTGTTTCTCATTGCTTCATAGAAAACGGCCCTATCCCGAGTCATAGCGTCGTTAAGGTCCGCAGCATCCTCTGCGATTCGTGACTGTGTATTCCTACCTCCGTAAGTTGGACTAGTTTGCTGATGTACCCTTCTTGGCGATGCAATTGCCGGAGTACTTGCCTTCAATGCCACACGCTCTGCTTTAGTCAGTGTTCTACCAAAAGCCGCTTCGCGTGCAGCAACTTGGGCTGCAAAAGATGGCTGGTGATCCATATCAAGAGGCTCGGTTTCACCAAATACTCTCTTTTGTGCTTTTAAATCACCATAACTTCCAGTTTGTCCAGGCCTCACTGCGCTACTTGCGTTCAAAGCACCAGCAGGCTCAGGTAATAAAGATGCACTGGATGAAACCTCCGGTCTAGTATTAGCCGCAAGGCCCTTACCTTCTCCAATATTAACAGCACCAAGTTGCGCCGTCCGGCTTCCTGCAACAGGCCCACTGAATACCGCCTCTCCAGCTTCTCGAACCAATGTCCGGGCACCTGCTCCCGCTGCCGCCACTGAGCGCGCGCAACCAGCCGGCATCAACGCGCAGCCCGAAAGCATTTCTCCTGCTGTACCCCAAGAACGGGCATCACCAGTCACAAGTCCTGAGCCAAAGTCGGCGATGCCTTGAGCAGCCTGCTTGGCCGCTTGAGCCGGGTTCTCTTTGACGTATCTAGCCGCTTGGCCTGTTGCCTCAAAAGCATCCGCAAGCGTTTGCTCTTTCCTCTGCATGGCAACAGCAGCCTCTTCGTAGCCTGCCAGCCCGTTATTGCGAACAATCAGGTCACTGGTGGCATTCCAGCCCCATGCACTGGCATGACCCAATGAGGCCAAGCCTTTCATGAAACCGTATCCAGCAGACCGGTATTGTTGCTGGTTGGCTTCTGCTTGCTGCTGGCTTTGCCCCCAGCTCTCAACGCTGCTTGCCGTGGTCTCTTCCCACCAAGTCAGCCAGCCAGCCTCTCCTGTGGGGTCCCAGTACATCAACGGATTGGCATTGCCATACACATAGGCATTCCACGTAATAGGGCTGTTGAGTGTGCCCTCCAACGGATCCTGGCTAATAAATCGCCCCAGCATCGGGTTGTAGTACCGTGCTCTGGCGTAGATCAGCCCGCTCTCGGTGTCTTGCAGGTGCCCGGTGTAGCCGTGGCGGCTGGCCGTGTTGCCTTGCTGCTCTCGTTGGCCCCAGGCGTCGTATTCGCTGTGGCTTTGCAGGCTGCTGTCTGTGGCCTGCACGCTGGCGGTGATGCTTTGTAATCCGTCGCGCAGCAGCACTTCTTTGTAGCTGTCTTGCGCATGCACGATGATGGGGCTCAGCCCATCGTGTTCTGTGCGTGTCAGGGTTTGCAGTTGCTGGTCTTGCAGCAGGTACGCAAACTCTCCGTCCCACACGGTGTGGCTGACGCCGCTGGCCGTTTGGCTTTTGTCTCTGAGGCTTTGGCCGCTGTAGCGGTAGTTCGCTATCGGGCTGGCGTTTTGCTCTATGCCAATGAGCTGGCCTGCGGCGTTCCATTGGTANGCGGTAGTTCGCTATCGGGCTGGCGTTTTGCTCTATGCCAATGAGCTGGCCTGCGGCGTTCCATTGGTAGCGTTTGGTGTGGTTTTGCGCTGCTTGGCTGCTGCCACTGGTGGTTTCTTGCGTCAGGTGCCCGGCCTGGTCCCATTGGTAGTCAATGCGGTATTCGGCTGTGCTCAGGCGTTCTATTTGCCCTCTGGCGTCGTAGCTGAGGGTGCTGAGGCCATTGGGTTGGCTGTTGGTGGTGCTGGCACTGGCGTTGCTGGCGTAGCCGCTGCGCGTGATGTGGGTTTTGTTGCCTGCCGCGTCGAGTTGGTAGCTTTCGCTTTGCCCATCGCTGTCGCTGGTGGCTTGGAGGCGGTCGGCTGCGTCGTATTCGTAGGTGGTGGTGGTCTGCCGGTAGCCTGGGCTGCTGCTGTCGTGCCCAATTTGTTGGTCTTGCTGGATTCGCCTGCCGTTTTTGTCGTAGGTGTAGTGCGTGCTTTGCAGCGTGGTGCTGCCTGTGCCATTGGTTTTGCTGTGGCTAATGCTTTGGATGCGCCCTGCACCGTCCCAGCTTTGGTTGGTTCTAATGCCCCCGCTTTGGGTTGTTTGCGTGATGCGCCCGCTTCGGTCGTAGCTGTTGGTGCTGGTGTGCCCGCCCGCTTGGATGTGGGTGAGGCGGTTTAAGACGTCGTAGTTGTAGCTGGTCACTTGTACAGCACCCGCTTGGCCGTTGGCCGCTGGCGCTGTGGTGTGGCTGCGGTTGCCTGCTTTGTCCCAGACGTGGCTGAGGGTCGTGCCTTGCGCGTCGGTGGTTTTGATCAGGCGGTTGTAGGGGTCCCATTCATAGGTTTCGGCCCTGCTGCCGCTGGCGTCTTCAATGGTGCGCGTGCGCAGGTTGCCTGCTCCGTCGTAGGTGTTGCTGACGTGGCTGAGCCCGTCTGCACCTGTCAGGGCGCTGTAGCTGATTTTTTTGGCCTGGCCTCTTGCATCCCATTCGGTGCTGCTGGTGGTGCTTTGGCCGTGGATGCTTTGGGTGGTGCTGAGCAGCCGCCCTGCTTTGTCCCAGCTGTGGCTGGTCTGACCGGTGTTGCCAGGATAGAGCACTTCGACTCTTTGGCCTCGGGCGTCCAGCGTGTAGGTGGTGGTGTGGCCTAGCGGGTCGGTGCGGCTGGTGAGTTGCCCTTTGTTGTCGTAGCCCAGTTGGGCCACTCCAGCGGCATCTTCGATGGCTTTGGGCTGGTTGGCGCTGTTGTAGCGCAGCTCTTGGCTGCCTCCTTCGGGGTAGGTGGTTTTGCTGAGGTTGCCGTTGGCGTCGTATTCGTATTGGGTGGTTTCTTTGCCCGTTTCGCTTTGGGCGTTGCGGCTGCGGCTGATCAGGCGTGCGCGCGGGTTCCAGGTTTGGGTGGTAACGCGCCCTTCAGGGTCTCGCTCTTGCACGAGTAGCCCCATGCTGTCGTATTGGTAGCTGGTAATCGAGGCCAGCAGCCGGTTATGGGCGATCGATAGGTTGCGCCCGTCGTATTGCCAGCCTTCTTTGTTGCCTTTGCCGTCGCTTCTAAAGAGCAGGTTGCCAACCGGGTCGTATTCCAGGGTTTCGTAGGCATAGCCATCACGGCTGCTGCTGGTGCGTTGGCCGCGTTGGTTGTAGCTGTGGCTGGTGACAATGCCTCTGCCGTCAGTTTCTTCGACCAGATCACCAGCGGTGTTGTATTTCCAAGTGCCCAGCCGGCCTAGCGCGTCGGTGCTTTCGACTCTTCTGCCTAGGCTGTCGTAGCTGTGGGTGGTGGCTTGGCCTTCGCCATTGGTCTCTTCAATGAGGTTGCCCGCCGCATCCCAGCCCCACTGCCCGAGCAGGCCAAGGCTGTCTTGGCTCTGCAGCTTGCGGTTCAACGGGTCGTAGCTGTGCTCGATGGTTTGACCGAGTTCATCGGTCTCTTCGATGAGGTTGCCAGCCTTGTCGTAGCTGTAGCTCAGACTGCGAGCCGCTTCTGCGGGGCCGGCGACCAGCACGATCGCCAGCAGCAGCAAGATGCTGACGCTTGACAGCAACTGGCGCCACTGCGTGGCGCTGTTCGGTGCTTGCTTGCCTGTGTTCATAAAGCGCTCTCTTTGGTGTTTGCTCTTTGGCTTTTTATTTGATTGGAGCCGCTGGCTTACAGCGCCGGCAGCGTGCTGCCTGTGCGCAGGCCTTTGGCGTCGTAGCTGTGTGTGCTGGTCTGGCCTTTGGCATCAGTTTCACTGCTGAGGTTGCCATCGGCATCGTATTCCCAGCGCCCCACCAGGCCTAAGCTGTCGGTGGTTTCTATGCGCCGGTTGAGTGCGTCGTAGCGGTGCACAATGACGTTGCCATTGGCTTGCGTATGGCGCACCAGGTTGCCCACTTTGTCGTAGTTGTACGAGCTGGCATGGCCTTCACCATCGCGCTCTTGAAGACGCCGGTTCATCACGTCGTATTGGTAGCTGCGCGCTTTAAGCCGTGCGTCGATTTCGCGCAGTAGATTGCCTGCGTTGTCGTACTGGTACTCGGTGTTTTGGGCTTGCGCATCGGTGAGCTTGATCAACTGGCCGGCCGCGTCGTATTGGCGGGTCGTAGTGCGTCCTTCAGGCTGGGTTTGCGTCAACAGCTGACCGGCTTTGTCATAGACGAAACTGGCTGTGCCTGCATCGGGGTAGGTGCTGGTTCTGCGTTGGTTCAAACCATCGTAGCTATGGGTGGTGGCATGCCCGCGCGGATTGGTTTCTTTGAGCAGGTTGCCGTTGTTGTCATACTCCATGCGATGAATGCCGGCAGCAGCATCGGTGGTCTGTGTACGCCGCCCAAATGCGTCATAGCTGTATGTGGTGGTATGGCCTCTAGGGTCAGTTTCGGTGGCCAGATTGCCAGCCGCGTCATAGGTGTATTGCGTGAGCAACTCACCAGCACTGGATTGTTCGCGGCGGTCCACCAAGCGATTGGCTGGGTCGTAGTCATAGGCGGCCAATGCCTGTCCCCTCCAGTTGGTTTCGGTTTTTTTATTACCCGCTTTGTCGTAGGTATAGGTCTTGGTGCCTGCTGCCGTGGTGTGGGTCAGGATGCGGCCCATCGGGTCGTGACTCCATGTCGTGGTACGCATCTCAGGATCGGTTTCTTCGCTCTTATTGCCCAGGCTGTCGTACTGGTACTGAATGATGCCCCCATCGGCAAGCGACGTGCTTATCAGCCGGTCAAGGCTGTCGTACTGGTGGTGGGTGACGCCTGTGTCAGTCGTGGCCGGGACCACCGTTTTAATGAGCCGACCTCGCACGTCGTGCTCAAACGTGCTGGTGCGATTGAGTGGGTCGGTCTGGCTGGCTGGCATGCCGCGCGCATCCCATGTAAAACGCGTGGTATGGCCATTGCCATTGGTGGTCGTGAGTCGGTCGCCATTGGCGGCATAGGTATGGCTTAACTGCACGCTTTCAGGGCGGGTTTCTTTGAGTAGATTGCCGCGTGCATCGTATTCGTAGGTGGTGGTGTAAGCGCGCCCATCGGTGCGCGAGAGCAACCGGTCTTTGATGAAGGGTGCCGCGGTTTGAATAAGCCAATGGCTCTTGACTTCCACGCCCGCTTTCACCTCGGTGGCAATATTGCCTGCTGCATCGTAGGTGTATTCAGTGGTAATTGCGCCCGGCTCAGTGCGGCTGAGCAAATAGAGCTGGAGGCTGTCCCACTCCATGCGGGTGGTGCCTGCAGGGGCATCAATTTGGACCACACTGCCATACGCGTTGGTGGTGTAGGTGGTGTTGGCACCCCGCTCGTCGGTGACGATGGTGGTTTGAGGCTGGCGCACCTCCAGCGTGGCGTAGTCAAACTGGGTCACCCCCCCATCGGTAGCCGTGATGCTGGCGACCCGGCCTGTGGGAATGGTGTACTCGATAGGGTTGCCACCGCCTTGGTAGCGAATGGGCGTTTCGTCGTAGGTGAAACTGGTCACTTGCCCAGCAGGATCGGTGCGGCTGGTCATCAGGTATTGCGTGCTATGACCTGGTAAGGCATAGCCGTAGGACTCGGTCCAAGCCCCCTGATTTTTGTCCATGGCAGTCACGTTGCCTAGGGCGTCGTAGCTGATCGTGATGCGCTGGTTGTCAGGGCCACGCACCTCGGTCATCAGCGCTACACGCTGGCTGTCTATGGTGGCAGATTGGTATTGGTAAGAAAGCACACGCCCCGCACCATCGGTGGCTGTGACCAGGTCGCCCTCTGTGTTAAACGAGAAATTCAGCGTATTGCCATTCGGGTCAGTCGCAGTTTTGAGCTGCCACTTCGCGCGCTGCGCACCCACATACTGGAAGTGGTAGCGTGAGCCACCTTTGCCGTAGAAGTCAAAGGTGTTGTCAGGGTTCAAGATCAAGCTGCCGTGATGGCCCTTATTCGGGATGAATTGGCCTGCCTCATTGCGTAAAAACCGCATTGAACCGCCATCACCCGCATTGATGATGACGTCGCCGCAAGGGGTGATGCTCAGTGAAGCATCGAGGTTGTGTGTCCAGTTTCTGCCCATCGCGCCTACGCTGCCTGCAGCGCTGCTGTACATCGGGCGAAAGGCCAGCTGAGGCCCCCTGCCCGTGTACTCAAGCCCTGGCCCGGCTTGCACCATGCGGCCACTTTTGACATTGACGCCTTTGATCAAGGTGTGTTGCAAAGGGACGGCATCGTTGAATTCGAAACTGACATTCAAACGTGCCGTCAGTTGCTCGATCTGACCTGGCAAGCTGGCGCTTTCGGCTGTCAGCTCTAACAAATAGCCATTGCGCCGCGGCAGCAGTATGTCGGGATCGAGTGCGAAGCTACTCTCGCCCTCAGCGTATTCCTGGGCATCGATCAGCGTCACTGCGGCTCCCGTGGGCTGCGGGTTGCTGGCATCGTCATCTAGCGCAGTAGCGGTCAAGGTCATCGTCGCGCTGACATTCAAGGTGAAGTCAAAGGATGCACCGATGCGGCAACTGCGGTCGTTGACCAAATCAACGTCGGTACGCAAACTGGCGGATCGGGTGTAATCACGCACGATGCGCGAATTCAGTGGAATCGGGAATGGTTCGCTGGGAATTGCATTGGCACTGCCCGCATTCAAGACGGCTTGGGCAAGGTAGCGTGCAGAAAGATCAAACGGCGTGCCTTTTGGGATCAGCACCGATTGGTTGGCGCGGTTGCCCAACCACAGGTCTTCCACATGCAGCTGGTCGTTGTGCAGCGTATAGAGCCAGAGGAAATCACTGGAATATGCCTGGGGCAAGATCGAGAAGCGCAGTGCAGCCGGATAGGCGCTGCGTCCAAAATCATTGACGTGGACCACACCAGGATCGAGTGGATCACTGCCGACTGCGGAGATGACGTCATCAATCACGACCTGCACCCCCCAAATACTGGGGCCGCTGCTGCTGACAGGCACTTGCCTGAGTTCTACACCGCGCTTGGTATCAGTGAGGACCTCTACATTGTCGACGTGAACCTGACCGGTGTAGAGCGCAGGTACTGGGCCTGAGCGCATGAACGCATTGAACGTGCTGGCACCGGTCACCTCGGCGCGCAGTGAAGCGCCCAACTCATACTGCCCTGCCACACTGCCAAATGAACGCACAGGGTAGAGCTTGCCGTATGGCCGGTAATGGATGTTGTTGTCGCCATCAAACCAATAGTCATGGCGCATGTAATACAAATCAAAGGGAATGGCCAATTGGCTCTCGTCCCCAGGCACGGTTGCCAATGCCGCTTGCCCAAACTTGTCGACAGGGAAGTTGTGGGCAATGAAGGCATTCAATTCAGTCCCTTGGCAGGTGCCATGGGTTTCGATGGTACGTGAGATATTTTGGCCCGCTGCAGCAAAGTGGAGCGCGTATTGCATGTTGTTGCTATTGCCTGCGATGATGTAGTAAGCCACTACGCCATTGCTCTTCGTGCGTAGTTCAAGCGCAGTGGCACCACACAGATTGCCACCAACGTTGGCCTGGCAGCTTGCTCCGTCGCTGAAGGTCAGCGGCATAGTGCTTTTGTCATCACAACTGGAGGTGCCAGCGCTCGATGAAGCGGTCACGACTGCGTTAGCAACTGGGTTGTCATACTGGTCGAGCACCTCCAAAAATACGCTAGAGGCAAAGTTAGGCGCTGCCAGTCCTGACTCCTTGGTGACGTTCAATTGCGTAGGCGTATCTGGAAGCACATTCAGCACCATTGGCTCAGGCAAGCTGAACCGGCCTTTTTCGCCGACGATGTATGCATCCACATAATTGCGCCCGGCGCGGGTGACGTATTCGTCTTGCGGATTAAGCAGCAAATGGGTGGGATTGACATCGGTGCTTTTCGACGCCCTGACCAACGGTGAGCGGGCAATACCAAAAGCGTCGGTTACCGCTGTGTGCGCTTGCTTCCCACCTTCAAACTCGCCATCAAAGGCCTGAAACACCACCGACACCCCTTCTACCGAAGTACCGCGGCTGTCACTTACCCGCACCGACAAGCCTTCGGTGGTCCATTGATTGGCCGTGACCATTTGGCCATTCCATGCACCAACGGCCTGCAGATTCGCCGCCTGGGTCGGGTTTTGATTCGATCCATGGCCATGGGCAGAAGCAAACACCGCGGCCATCAGCTGCAAAGCCCACTGGGAAGGCTCTTCTGTGGTGCTGCCCCCGGCGAGTCGACCCGAGATAAACCAACCTGAAGAGCCTGTGGCCGGATCTTCTACCCACCAACCACGGCCATTCCAGATGTTGCGCTGCAAAGACTGGCCTGACAAGATGACCTTATAGCCCAGCTGCACAAAGAGCCGCAGCTCCGTTTTGATGGCATCGTGCACATCCAGACTTGCCAAGGTCGCATCCAAATTGGCGGCATTGACCTGCAACGGTTCTTGGTCTGCTTGTGCCAACACCTTGTCGGCAGAGACACTGTCTACTTTGAGTTGATCCTCAAAAATGTAGTGCTCTAAAAAAGACCCCTGCAGTGCTGAAAGACGCACAAAGTCACGCCGCGCCTGGGCGCTGCCAACGGGCTCAGTCACGCGCAACAACGCATCCATCGTGACGCCCTTCCATTGGTGCGTATACGGCGCGCCACTCAAGTACTTAGGAGCAAAAGCAGTCCCCGTGACGGCCACTGCCGGTAAGGGCCGGACAAGCGGCGTCGCATTCAATGCAGCCAGCTCGTCCTCCGCAGCTCGCCATTCACGCATATAACGCAGAGCCAAGCCATCGAGCTGCCTGGCTGCCTCGCTTTCCTCATCGATGGGCAGTTGTGCCCTGGTAGGCTCGCCATGTCCTATGGCGATCGCATGGTAGGCCGGGGTATAGATATGTTTGGTCAGTGTCTCCACGCTGGCACTGTTGCGCAAGGTGATTTCCAGCTTGGACGTACTGCCGGTTTCCAAGATGCCTGCGCCTATGCCGATTTGCTCGCCGTCCAGTCGCAAAGAAGCGCGTACGTCAATCAGGTAGATTGGAACAAGGTCCATGCCCCCGTACAGCAGTGAGACCCGATGGTCTTCCTGTGTTGCAGGCTGGAACGACAGCGTCAGTCTGCCCGCACTGGCCTGTGCAAAAGACAGGGTGTGCGAGAGCGCGAGCGCCCCATCCGCCCCGTACAGGCGCAGCGCCACCTCGGACTGGAATCGCGCATCTAGCTGCGCCGCTTCGGCGAACACATTTTTAACGCGGTACGGCAAAGAATTGGGCAGCAAGCCGAAGGCTTCCGCTGGGGCGTAAGCGCCTCCAAGCAAAGCCTGGTACTGCTCGTCGGAGTTCACCAATTGCTGTGCTTTGACCTGCTCGCGCAATTGCGAAAGCAGGTCCTGGTTTTGAGGCGTGCGGATAAAGTCGTCTAACCAAGCTTGGCTGCTTTTGCTTTGCAAGGCCTGGCGCAAGGCTCCAGAGGGGTAGTTGGCACGCCACGGCTTGATCGCCGTATCCATCGGTATCCAAGTCTGGCCGCTAGTGTCGACCAGCGCACCACGGTAGTTGCCATAGGGCACTTTGGCGGCTACCCATGTGTGCTCCAACTCGACAGCGGCGACACGGCCACCACGCACGATGGGCGTATATGCAATGCCTGCCATGCGCAAAGCATCTGGCACGGCGGTGCTGTCACTCAGCGCCAGAGAGGCCGCCACCTGTTCAACCGATAACTCGATAACGCCATGCACAAAGCGGCTGGGCACACCAGAGGCACGCAGCAACGCAATCAGCAAGCTGGCTTGGTCGACGCTATTGCCCTGGCCCGCACGCAGCGTACCAATGGCACCTCGGCTAGAGCCCGCATACCACTGCGTTTGTATGTCGTTCAAGACGTACTCATAGATACGTACATAGTCATATCCCAGTGCTTCGGCCTTCAACAGTAATGCGTCATCGAACGCAGCGTAGGCAGGTATTTCCGACAGGTCCAGTGCATCGGGTAGCAGTCTTGGATCATCCGCCTCCGCTATCGCATACACAGGCGCAAGCACGTTGGTCTGCGGAGAGTGGACGGGCAAATTGCGTACGCCCGCAGGCAACGAAGAGGCGCGCAACCAGTTCTCAGGCCCCAATGTCTCCGAAGTGGCACGGGCTTGGTCAATCGCTTGCAGGGCGGCCGTTAAGGCTTGGTTGCTAGGCTGAGCTGCGCCACCTAGCGCGCCCCAAAGTCTCACTGCCAGCGTCGGCTGCGTAGCAGCGGGCTCATCCTTGGCGTTTTGCAATGCTTGTGTGGCTAAGCTAGACAGCGTTTGTACAGCCTGCCTGGTTTGCGCATGGTGGGCTTGCGCGCGCCTGAGCTTGTCTGTCAGCCCTGCACTGCGCAAACGCTGCTCGGTATCATCCAGTTCATTGAGCAATAAGGCTTGTGCAACGGAATACTCCAAGAGCGCGGCCTCTGCCACATTCAAGCTGGCCTCTGATGGCACATGCAGGCCAGCAAATCCAGCACGCAAATTGGCCAGCGCCGCATGATGCCGCGCCACGTTGCTGCCGTTACGCGCAGGCATCACACGCGCAGCGGCATCCAGTGGATAAACCTCTAACAAATCATCAGCACTCTGGCCTTGGGCCAAACGCTGCAGGATGGCTTGCTCCAGCTCAGCTACCGCCACAGGCTCTCGCATTGCTTGAGGCTGCGCCCAAACGACTGGGCATGCCAGCAGCAGCGCTGCAACACCTGCGCTAACGCACTTTCTCCACCCCATGAAGCTCTCCCTCTTCTTTATTGCCACTACGCCATTCATCGTGCGCTCCCCCATCTTCCGTATCGATACGCCAGCCCAAGCATGCACAAGAGCAGCAAGAAGTAGACCCCGTCCTTGTCCAGCAGTGGCACCGGTATCGGCGCCGCTGTCACCGCATCACCTGCCACAAACCCAATCGTTGCTTGGCTGCGGTTGCCCGCCTTATCCAGCGCCTCTATCACCAGTTGGTAGGTCCCCAATGACAGCGCAATCGAGCTGCCCGGCACATAGGTCTGGCCGTTGAGCGTGATCTGGTAGGAGTCCAGGTTCTCATCAGTCACCACGATGCTCGGCGTGAGCGATGGTGTGGTGCTTGGATCAAATCGCTGTCCGTTTACCACTCCCCTCACTTCAATCAGCGGAGCCACGGTGTCCACGATGAAGGGGTGAACTAACATGGCTTGATTGCCCGCTTTGTCTGTGGCACGCAACTCAAGCGATTGCAGCCCTTCTGCCAACTGGGCCAGCAACACGCTGTAGGTACTGCCTTGTTCGGCCATTGCTGCCCAGGCCCCTGCGCCAAGTCGGTATTCCACGCTGGCCACGCCTGAGATCGCATCCAAGGCGTCAACCACCAATGGGGCTTGTTGGCTATTGAAGTAGCTGGACTTCTCTGGCCGCAAGACGCTCACTTGTGGTGCCGTGCGATCAATGTAGAACCTGCGCTGCTGCACTTGCGACATGGTGCTCGCCATGTCTATCGCTCGCACTTCAAGCCTGCGCTCGCCTTCACTCAGCGTGTTCAGGCTGACTTCAAACATGTCACCCCCCGCGCCCGGCACCGGCAACCATGGCCCGCCATCTAACCGGTATTCGGTGCGCTCAATTGCCACAGCGCTGAGCACACGCACGCTCAGCAAGCCTGCTTCTTGCAGGTAGCTTCCAGAGGCTGGCTGCACTATCTCGACCATCGGCACAGTCGTCTCTGCGATGGTGAAGCGGGTGCTGACTGGCTGCGACACGTTGCCAGCCACATCCGTTGCGCGCGCTTCTACGGTGTGCGTTGCGGCCTCTAAATCACCTAGCGCTGCCTCGAACATTTCTGGATCAGCCTGCGCGGCCAGCTCCTGCCAAGCACCGCCGTTCAGGCGGTACTCGACTGTGCCCATACCAGATTGTTCGTCCACTGCGTTCACCACCAGTTGGCCCGCTTGCGTCAGCACCGCGCCATCGGTGGGCTGCACGATGGTGACCAGCGGTGCCAGCACATCCGCTGCAAGGATTTCAAAACGAACGCTGGCATGGCTTTCATTGCCCGCTTTATCAAGGGCATAGGCTGTCAGCACGTACACGCCCGGTTCCTCCACCAAGGCACCGTTGCTGAACGGCTGGCCATTGAGTTGCAGTTCGCCGCGCTCCAGATTCAGATCCAAGAATTGCGCTCGAATGGTGACCGCTGTCAGGTATTTTTGCTCTCTCTCCACGCCTTCAATGCGTATCACTGGCGCTGTCGCATCCACCACAAACGCCACCGATGTCGCATCAGAGCGGTTGCCAGAGAGGTCGGCGGCCACAACAGCCACGCTGTACGCTCCGTCAGTGAGGTGTGCCAAAGAGGCGCTGAACTGCGCCGGGTCCGCTGTTGGCTGCATGCCTTGCCAAGGGCCTGTGCCAATTTGGTAGACCACCTCCGCCACACCGCTGTCGGCATCGACTGCGCTGACCTGCAGCTCTGCCGCATTTTTCAGGTAACTGCCTGCTGCTGGCTGCAAGATGCTAACCACTGGCGGTGCTTCGTCACTCGGACTCACGCCCGTGCCGACGAAGAAGGTCACCGCAGAGACTGAGGTGTTGCCAGCCAGGTCACTGGCCCGCACCTCTAGGCTGTAGCTGCCATCTTTGGTCACTGGCGTGCCTGATTCATAGGCAGCGCCGTTTAAACGCACTTGCGCTGTCGCCAGATAGAGGTCACTGATTTCGATCAATGGCGTCACTTGGTCGTATCGCTCACCATTGACAACGCCCTCAATGGCAATGCGCGGCGGCAGCGAGTCGACGATAAATTCGACCGACTGGAGCGGTGACTGGTTGCCAAACGTATCGCTGGCCCGCACTTCTGCCGTGTGGGCGCCGTCAGCCAATGCACCTAGCTGCGCCGCATACACTGCCGAGCTGCCTGGCTCAGGCTCCATTTCACGCCACACTCCGCCTTGTATGCGGTACTCGACCAAGGAGATGTTGGAGAGCAGGTCATAGGCCGAGGCACGCAACACCGGCGCCTCAGGCACAAAGCTACCTGCTGTGGGGCTGAGGATGGCCACGACAGGTGGCTGTGCTTCGTATACGGAGAAGGCCTTTTGGTGCAGCACACTATAGGTTTTCATGGCTGTTTTGATGGCCGAGCCATCCACCTGCAGGCTCACCGTATGCGCACGCAGCAGCCAGCCAAGGGTATTGAATTGCGCCGAGATGCGTGCAGACTCACCCGGCACTACTGTCACGGTGTCCGATCGCTGCACCACCACACGCCCGCTGTGCGTCTCGGTCACGACCAAGCGCACGGGCAGGCGCTCTATCAGCGCAGTACCGGTGTTCGCTACGATGGCCTCGACCGTGAACGAGTCGCCTTGCAACACTTTGTCCGCTGACAGCGACAGGCTGCCCGTGTATTGCACAGTGCCACTGTCTACCAGCGCGAAGCTGGTCTCTGATTGGGCTATCGCAGGGGAGGCCACGTCGATGCTGGCTTGGTATGCGCCATATGGCAGGCTGCCAAAGGCCCAGACGACATGCATGGTGATACGCTCTCGCGGTGCGTATTGCCGTGTATCGGTGAAGACGACGGTGTTGTTCGGGTCACGGATGGTGATGGTGACCGGCACTTGCGCCACTTCTGCACCAAAGCCACTGAAGTCGACCGTGCCTGTCAGATTCAGGCTATTGGCTCGCACATAGCTGCTGCGATCGCTGAAGATGCGCGCAACCGCTGTGCCTTGCTGCTGTGCAATCGAGAATGCCGCTTGTGTCTGCGCCAGGGTGTTGGAGCCAGAGCGCAATTGCGCACGCACGCGATACGCACCAGGCAGCGTGTTGCCTGAGGTCCAGTGTGCCTCAAAGCTCCTGCGCTGGCCACCATCGATATTGCCCACCGCAATGTCTGGCAAGGTGGCGACAAGATAGCCCTGCTCATCTTCGACAAACAGTTTGATCACGCCAGAGGCGCGTGCACCGCCGTTGAGCAGCTCCAGCTCAATCGCCACCTGCTCGGTTGGCTGGTAGATGCCTTTGTCTAACTTGAGTGTCATGTCCAGGCTTTGGCCCACGGCTAAGACCGTGGCATCCCGCCAAGCAATATTGTTGTCGCGGTTTGCATCGCTCACACTGCGCTCGGGGTCAATCGACACTACCAACTGATACGTGCCGCTTTGCAGCGGGGTCCAGTCCAGCGTAAGGGAAGCCGATGATCCGGCGGCGATGGCCGGAACGTTCAACTGGCCAATGGTTTGTGCATCGCCATTGTGTACCGCAACCAAACTGCCTCGAACTGGTCTCGACGGACTGGTGCCGATATTGAAGACGCGCACTGCAACACGCGTAGTCTCCCCCTGATGCAAGACGCTGGGAATCAGCAGAATCTGCTCAGCACGAACTTCCAAATCTGGCAGAAGCTCGGTTTGTGATGCGCGCACAATACTCACAGGATCAGAGACCGCAGAACCCAGTGCACTACTGGCGTGTGCAGTTAACCGGTTATCACCAAACGCAAGCGGTATCTCAGTGAATACAAACATGCCCGCTGGCTTGACCAACGCATGCACCCAGTCTCCTGCGCCGCGCTGGGTATAGGCTACTTGGCCTCCAGCTAGAACGCTTGATATTGCAGCATTCCCTGGGATACTTTGAAAATGTGCGGCATCCTGCACGTCACCATTCGTTTGGTAACCGTTCGCTGTGCGAAAAACTAAAGCATCTGTGTAGGGGAGGATATGCACCTGATCATGAGATATCCCCTCAAAAACTGAAGTCGTCAATCCATCACTGAGGCGGTAGCTCATCAATCTAGAATCGCCCTCAGACCACAAGATAGTAGCTCCGTCACGTGACCACTCAACAGGGGGCACTACTCTAAAACTGTGCAAAATGGACGTCACTTGCTCTGTCTCATGCGTCTCTGGATTTAAGACAGAAACAACACTTCTATTAGTACTGTTACTGTCTGAGGTGCTCTGCATATACAGCAGCATGCGCCCATCAGGAGACCATCGCGGGTGCTGATTGTTATCCCCTTGGAGAAGCAACTTAGGCTCCGAAGTCACAGACTCTAGGGCGTAAAGCGATCCGTTCAAAGCGAAGGTCAAGCCGTACTCGCGACTCCAGTCCATGCCATCAACATCACTAGCCGTGTGGTTCACTGTCACACCGTCGGCCACGTGATGGATCCATATCTGACCTGCATTTGTATAAGCAAAGTACTGGCTATCCGGACTCCAGGTGATGTCCGAATCCACTCCTGACGCCTGAGATCGGATCAGCGAGAATCCTTGCCCTTGGGCAGGCTCACCATAGAGCTGCCACCTGCTGACGCTGTGCGTCACCAGATAGCGGCCATCCGGTGACCACGATCCCAATGCCAGTTGAGTCTGTACTTGTGTGGATTCCACACTCTCTGTTGCCTTAGCTTGTGCAAGCACTTGACCACCGTCACTGCGCAACTGCACGGAAGCGCCTGGCACTGCCATACCATGCACCGCAACATCTCCACGAGAGGTATGGAAAGGCACATTGGATTGCGCAGGGAAGAACAACTGCGCGCCCTCAATCGCCGCACGTGGCACACCTGAATCTTCATTCGAGGCGGCACTTTCATTGCCCAACGCATCGGCCATGCGAACCACATAAAAATAGCTTTTCCCACCAACCAGTCCGCTATCCAGATAGCCGTCTGAACCGGTGTCTAGGCTAGCAATCCGCTGATAAGGCCCTCCAGCCTGTAAAGCGCGGTAGAGATGGTAGCGGTCCACCGTGCCCATAGGTGCAGGATGTTGCCAGTCAACTTGCAGTGCATTGGCTTGAGCGGGCAGGCTCACCGTCAGGTTTTGCGCCTGCGGCAGCTCCACACCGTTATCGATCTCAAGCTTTATAGGATCACTCGGTGGGCTGCTCAACCCCACGGTATTCACTGCTATCACAGCCAGCTCCAACTCTCCATTCGGGAGTTGGCCGGTCCATTGAGTCTCTGTAAATACGGGGGCGTATTCAAGCTCGAACGAGAACTCCGGGTAGTTGGTCGCCTGATGCTGCACCGACAGCCTAGACGTCTTGTAGGGAACATCCAAATCAAAGGTGTAAGCACCTCCAGTTAAGACTGCTTTGGCAAGCGGTATCCAGCCAAAACCATCGTGCGCACGAAGCACGACTTCGCCCTGATAAGACGAACGCACGGTGACACGGTATATGAGCGCGTCGACTTCCAGATAGTCCCATTGACTGATTTGCTGGGCAGTTAATCCCCCCTCATACAAAACCGCATACCCCAAGATATCCGGCTCGCTATTTGCATCCCATTGCAATGACACCTGGGCATCAGGTCCGATATCGGATGTCACGTTCAACGGCGTTGCAGGCGGAATTGCCGTAACAATGTATGCTGAAGCCCGATTGCTTCGATTGCCCAGATCATCCAGTAAGACAAGACTGAAGTCATTACGCCCAGTTGCCAACGGCACGTCCACAAACTTGAATTGCCCATCACTGCCGACCTCAACACTCAGTAGCTCCTCGCCACCATCATGGGCGACTCGCAACTCAGCTGTGTGCTCTTTGGTTCCTTTACCTTGCAGGTCGACACTGCGCGTAGCCACGGGTGAATAGGGCTGCTCCAGGGTCGGTGTATGCACCAAGGCCGTGACTGACAAGGTTTGATCTACCCGGTTACCTGAAGCATCACGACTATAGATTTCGAAGACATGCAGATCATCGCTCATGCCATCGAAACTAAGCGTATTGAGCCCAGCTTCTACCGACTGCCAAATGCAGCAGCCGTTCTTAACAACCTGGTACTCCCGCACAGAAGCGACATCGCTTGGTACCCAGTCAATGGTGACCCTGCGACCGTCAACACGAGCAGTGGCTGTGCGCACTGGCGTATCTGTATAGACCAACCTAATGGCCGCAGGCTCAGGGTCAACGTTGTGGTTGCGGTCAGTCGCCACAGCTCGGAATTCGTAGGGCCCCATTGACAGGCCTGCTGGATTCCACGGCACTGTGAACGGCTCTTGCGTGAGTGCACTACCGAGTCTCTCCCATTGGGTCTGCCCCTCTAAACGAAACTCAAACTGCACACTGGCAACATCTTTATCTTCTACCGTTGCCAGCAACACAACGGCGGCATTCACTCTGGTCTCTGACTGAGGGCTGGTGATGATGGCCTTGGGCGCGCGGTTATCTAACTGCACACCAGCAGGATCGGAAAGCGCACTGACATTACCTGCCTGATCCACCGCCTGAACGGTGTAGATACTTGCGCCATCGGGCACCTGCTGGTCCAAGTAATGGTTCGTGTGCAGCAAATAGGCGGTGATGGGCGAGCTGGATTCCTCGTTGCCATTGACCAGCTCTCCATCTCGGTACAGCAAATACCCAGCCAGATCGGCTTCGGTATTGGCATCCCAAGCCAAGCTCACATCACTGCCCATTGGCTTGCCAGTCAAACCTGTCGGTTTGGCAGGCGCGACATTGTCAACACTGACAGTAATACGGGCGCGCTGGACACGCGCCTCAATGTCCCAGACGCTGAGCAATAAAGTGTGCTCTGAGCCTTCTGCCAAACCAGCCGTATCCCACTGCCCTAGCACGCCATTTTGTACACCAATTGTCGAGCGCCGCACAGTTTCGAAGTCTGATGGCTGCGGATTGCTTCCTGGCGCGAGTTCCAACGTGTATTCACGCAGCTCCTGACGGCTACTGTGAGCAGTCCCAAGCACCTGAACCGTGCCTGAAACCACTGCGCTATTGCGTGGTGAAGCAATAAATGCTTGCAAGCCTGGCGCACTCAAGGTCAGCGACACTTCGTTCGAACGCAAAGTGCGACCAGTCTCCGTATGCGCAATCACCACAAATTTGGCTGCACCGCCCCCAGGTTGATCAACCAGGTAGGTGTTTTCTTCCAACAGCGCACTGGTCAGTTGCACGCCATTTTGTTCGACGTGGTAGCCCTTGATCGGCACAGGTTCTGTCAAATTCCAGTTCAAACGCACACGCTCGCCCGCTTCGATAGCGCCTGTCAAAACGATCGCACCTGGTATGCCGTTGTTAAACCGCAGCTCTGTGATGGCCTCAGAGCGGTTGCCCGCCTTGTCCAGCACGGTCAAGCGCAGCGTATAGACGCCATCGGGCAGTGCAGGCAACATACCAAGTTGCTCGTTATTGACGCCGGTACTGGCCCTTTCAAGGGTAGTCCAGCGGCTGGCCTGGCTTATCACGCCTGGCGCCACTTCGAGCAAATACTCTTCTAAGTTGGCATCAGTAGCAGTTCCAATAACTGGAGTCTCCCCCTCAACTGCTGCGCTTTGGGCAGGCAATTCAATCGATGCTATAGGCGCAGTGCTGTCTACGACCACGCGGTGCGACAAAGAGCTAACCCAACCTGCATGGTCCTCTGCTGTCAATTGCAGACTGTAATTGCCATCTGCATGGTCACTTGGACGCCATGTAAGAGAGCTAAGTAAAGGCCAACTGCCGCCCTCATAGAGCAACTGCTGCACGCCTGCCTGGTCAACCAAACTTAGCGTCCATCGCTTAAGGTTCAGCTCATCAATCCCTGCCTCTATGGGCTTTAGCTCTGAACCGGAGTGGTAGCTGCCATCCGCAGGCTCCACAAGAGCCAATACAGGGGCAGTGTTGTCTATTACTACATCCACATTCAGCATCGCCTCAGTCGCTGCACGGTCACTCGCTCGGACACGGAGAGTCAGCGGACCCTCCTCAAATTCACGCAAGTCGCCAATAGATAATGCGCTCAAGCTCTCTGTTCCTGAGAGCAGTGGCGTGACAAGCCCATTTTGCTGAACAGAAATCGCATATTCCTCTAAGTGCATATCCTGCACCGTGGCTCGCACTTCGGTTTCGCCTTTGATGTGTTGTCCATCGACAACCGAGAATTGCAGTGCTGGCGCTGTCGCATCAAGCACAAGCTGGATACGTTCAGCTTGCATCAGTCCTGGGTTCAGGGCTGAATGCACCTCCAGCATCCAGTGGTACACCCCATCCACAGCAGGAACGCGATCTCGTGTTAAGCCGTCCCATTGAACGGTATGGGTGCCAGCGGGCAGGCGCACTGTATCCAGCAACAGCGCAACCGGCACTCCTGCGCGCAGCACACGCACAGTTACCAAGCTTTCGCCCTGAAGGCCAAAACGCAGTGCAGCAACGTCAAGCCGGTTGTCTCCGTTGGGTGAAAACAGTTCAGGCGCGGCCTCTGCATACTCGAGCAGCCACTGCGCGTCCACTCGCTCGACTGGAACAACCAATTGCGCTTCATTTCCAGGTTTGTCAATGGCTTTAAGCCGAAGACTGTAGGGACCAGGCTCCAGATGCAACATATTCCACACCGCAAACTGCGCATTTTGTTGCGCCCCACCTCCATTCGCAATCGACACCCAGTCTTCATCCTCTGGCGCATGGCCAAAGGCATATTCCAGACCCCAAGCATGGAAATTACGGTCAGTTGCCGATCCAATGACACCAACCAGCATCGACAGGGCATCGCCAGCGCCAGGGAAGTCAATTGCCAATGCCGGTGCAGTCGCATCGATCTCGAAAATCAAGGATGACCGGTCCAGTGCCGAAAAGGTTTTGGTCAATCCACAGTCATCTGTGAATACAAATTCAAATGCATACATACCATCCGGCAGTCGAGTTGCCCCATCTCCATTACCGTCCCAGACGATTTCAAATTTACCTGGCTGCAGCGAAAGAGGGTCAAAACGGCGTACCGGCCTGTCGTAGTTTGGTATTAGGCGTTCTCGCCCTTCAACAATTTCCGTTTTTGTTTCATAAACGACCGCTTGCAGAGTGACTGCTTCATCCGCATTGCCAAAAACAAACATTTCTTCAAGAGTGGGTGAAAACAAGCGCGTACTCAGGGTAGGCAAGTCAACGTCAACACTGGCATCTACATAAAATTGCACCGATTCACAAGTTTGCATACCGGCCCAATTTGAAACTTTCACATCAACAGCCACCTCACCTGTGAAATCAAAAAGTCTTGATATAGGCCCTTCGTATCCCTCATTTATAGCAATGGGTTCAGCATCTCTTTCCTTAGGAAACTGCTCTCGCAAAACATCACCACGTTTTACCTCCATTGAGGGACTTGGACTATCTCTAAATGTGGTTCTTGCATAGGGTTTACCTGGGTTAATATATCTCACACTGGAGAAATACAACCATCCTTCAGGGTCGTCAATACGCGAAAAAATTTCCACACCAGCACGCAGTGAAGGAATAGCTTGATACACATCATAAATCATCCGTCCGCATACTTTTTGAGCATTATGAGGATTGGTAATTTGCAAAAGAGGCGGGGAAAAATCAACCGTTAACTCAACAGGAGTTTCAAACGTTTTACCCTCTACATCCTGCATACGAGCGAACCACTCTCCCGATTGAGAGGCCGGTAAAATATTCGAAAAATAAGCAGTTCCATACGAAGGTGAAATGGCATTAAAAAAGATATCTTCAACACCATCAATGCGCCGACCAAATACCAAATGGTCCAAATTTGGCACCTCAGAAGATGAGGCACTTTTATTTGGATTCAACTCAATACTTAGCGGACTACTTGCATTTGAGCTACACGCTTGAGGATTCGAAGCCACCTTTACTGACAAACCATTGCAAGAAATTGCAGCCAAGGTCTTCCCACCTTCAGAGTAGTAAATTTTCTGACCAAGCGTATCAATATAATAGGGCTTTATAATCACAAAATATTTTACGCAAGCCCTAAAATCACCAGAAATTCTGAATAACAAACCACCAATATAGACAGGAGATAGATACCTCAAATCCTCATCACTCTGCAGATACACATCGTATCGAACACGCTCATCAAACAGAGATGGCGGTGTATAGGAGTAGTCGATATGGCTTCCTGGATGAACGCTCGCGGCATCAGCCGACTCACCAGCATCTGTCGACTTACTAAACGACAGTTCATGGTTGCGCGTTGATTGCTCGCCAGCATTTATAAAGTCAAACAAAAAATGGAATTGATAACGCTCACCGCTATCGAGCAACGAGGTATCGACTATCGCTACAGCAAAACCTTTATCAAACACAGCAGACACCGACATGACCGGCACATCTTCCCTACTTATGCGCAGTACAACTGAACGCGGCTTCTCGGCATACGTGCTTGCCGCCTCCAATATTATATTTTCAGCATCAACAATAGAATTAATACCCAACTCAACGGCCTCACCATCCACAAAAACAACTGAAACATCCTGTACTAAACGCCCCACATTGATCGAAATATTTCCAGCCAAATCATCAGCAACAATTCGATATTCGTCACCAGACAAAAGTTCGTAGTCCTTCATTGACCAATAATGTGGATCACTGGCCGCGTAATTACCTGAGTAAATGTCAATCCAGTAGCCATCTCCCAGCCTTCTTCGTTGCAAAACCATTTTCCCAGGATTTTCATCTTGAACACTCCAGCCCAAGGCCTCCGTATTCAGGCAAACTCGCTTCCCATCAACATTGTTTTCCCAAGATCGATGAGAACCTTTAATGATTTGACACGGCATTCCATTTTGGTCATCCTTCTGAAAAAATGGATGATCCATGAATAGAAGCTCGTGGGTGCCTTTTAAGGAAATGGGCGGAGCTGTATCAATGCCAAGTACCCACTCAAAATCGGCAGCAACGATGCGATATGATCCATCAGGAACTATGCTGCCATTCTGGTCTCGGCCATTCCATACATATTCGTCAGTCACCCCCCCAGATGGATAACTGAGTTCAACTCGTCTGACAAGATGTCCAGATTCATCAAGTATCTCTATATCAAAATTAACCGGCTCCAGTACGCGAAATGAAATTTTCACATCATCCTGGACACCGTCCCCATTTGGGGAAATATATTGCTCTGACAGCTTCAAATCAGTTACTGCAGGATTGATACCATAATTAATTCTTGTAATTTCAGCACGTTTATTGCCAGCCCTGTCCTCTACTGTCAACTTGATTTCATAAACTCCAATTCCTGGCGGTACCCAAGCGCCAACAAAAACACCTCTGCGAACTGGAGCATTGGACGGCAAAGCAAGCTCGGCCCAATCGCTTTGGCCCTCTTTACGGTACTCAATCGAATACCGCAAAAAATTCATGTCATCCGCAGTCCCAGAAATTCTTAAGGCACGCCCACCCGGAACTCTCGACACCCTGACCATGGCCGACATATTTTGAGTGCTGCTGTAAGCCATGATTGAAGAATCAGTATTTTTATAGTAAAAAATACCGTTTTGCTCATCAAGTGCGCCGCGCAAAATGCCACCATTACTCGGACCGGCAGGAATAATCCGATCTTCCAGAAACTTTTTCTCAAAAAGGCGGCTTATCGAATAGCCATCCACCCATAGCTCGCCATCGAGATTGGTAGGATATAACGCCTTGAAACTATCCTGGGGATTGATAGCCACTCCTGATTCAAGAGAAAGACCGCACCCCAGGTAAGAAATCAATGCAGAGTAAAAACCCGCTGCACATACCCCACCTTCTTTATCTCGAATTAACACAGGCGGATTACCTGTATTCTTTTGAAATTCATAAACAAGACGAATGTTTTTTGTCTCAACATCCAAGCTATAAATTCCAACTCCCCAGCAAAGAGCGCCACCGCACTCACTCTTTAATATATTGTAATAATATATCTCTCTCGAATCATCAGACCAAAAAGCACCAAATGCCCCAGTCCCGAAATCATGCAAAATTTCGCCATCAATGCCATAAACAACAACCTTGGAATTTACATTTGGGTACACACTCTCAGGATATATCCTGATCATGTCAGACAATTCAAAAAATAATTTACTCGCATCTGGAGACCAAATAGGTCCTCTTGGGGAATAATTGAACGTATATTGGTCTATCTGATAGTAAGAATTATCGCCAGTTTCGACAGACAAAATTCCATTACTTCTGTCTGCGATGAATTTTCTATCTGGAGACAGCATCTCCCACATATCCGACTCATTGCTTAAGCAATACCGTCTTGCCATACCCTCTTCATCTCGTATTAACTCTTCATTGCCATCAACATCGTATCTGTAGAGCTTTGTATTGAGCTGCAAATATACATATTCGTTGTTTGCATCTCCAATTGCAAAACACGCGCTACGATCTTGGTATTCATCAGATTCTTTTAATATCTTCTTATCTCGGCCATAAGCATTTGTCACACTCAAAACGCCCTCTTGATAAAATACCAAGCGAGAGCCGTCTACTCCAGGATCAAAATTCTGCGGCATTGCTTCACCGCTGTAGACAACAATCTCTGCTCCGGTTCGCGCATCAATTCTTTTGATAATGTAAACAGCGCTTCCGAACACCGTCTGCCGCTCAGAGACATAGGCATAGGGTGCAAGCCTTAAACTGTGGTGCAGCACATTCCATCCACTGTCTGGCGGTATCAAAACAGCATGATGCCCATGCCGAGTCCCAAACGCCTCGACAACTGAAGATCGGTTGTTGTCCACCCGAACCTCGGCGCTGCCAAGGCTGCGCTCTGAGTTCCAAACTTGGATGCTGTAGTCCCCGTCTTTGACAACGACGCCTCTGTCATCTGTGCCATTCCAGAGCCAACTGCCTGTCTGCACTGCCCGCCAATTCACTGGGTCACGCGCTGTGCGCACTACCCTGCCATTGTCTTTGCGCACGACGGTGATATAAACATCCTCAGCACTGGCCAAGCGGAATCTCAGCCGTGTGTCGTCTTTGACTCCGTCCCCGTTGGGTGAGATGAATTTCTGATCTGCGTAAAAGTCCAAATCTTGCGCATTTAGATCAATGACAGCATTGTTATTGGCCTCATTCAATTCCAGGATGTGGTCTTCCGGATCTACCTTGATGACCAATGGCCCCATTTGGACATTGGTGACTAAATAGCTGAATGCGAAGCTCCCGGAATTTTTGCCTTCAATGACGGGCAACACGCGGCTGGCCAATGGCTGGGCTGCGTCTTCTTCAAAAATGGCGATGACTACGTCATGGGCGGGTAAGTCACCGAGATTGGCAACGGTGCCAACAATTGAGACCGTGGTGCCTGACGCGGGCGCTTCAGGTGTGACTTGGATATTAGCCCTGCCAATGGCCAAATCTGGCAAGGACAGCATTTCGGTCACCACGAACGCGCTGTTGTCGGTGCGCTGTAGTTCCAGGAGTTCTTGCGCACGGTCCAAGACGACGTACAAAAGCTGCTGTCCTTGCCCACGAGGATCTTGCCACGTTGTGGTGATGGTGGTTTCGGCACCTGCAGCCAGTGCCTCAACGCGTTCAGTGGCTAACAACAGTCCTCCATGCTCCGGATCGCCAAGAAAAAATTCGACGTCGAAGCCTGCTGCGGCACTGAGGCCGCTGTTGAGGATGCTAGCCGTAAGCTGGGTTGCTTGTGCCGAGCGCACAGGCTGGGGGGAGATGCTGATGCTCTTGTAGCTGACAGCAATGTTCACACCGGTATAGCGCTCCCCCACTTGCACGGACTGGGCTGCAAAATTGTTGCTTGTATCCTGCTCACTCAGTACCCTCTCCGGGTCCAGCCGTACCTCTAAACGGTGGGCACCCTCAGTGGCTGGTCGCCAGGTGAATTCCGCGGTCCGCGTCTGGCCCGAAGCGATTTGCAAGCGTACATTTTGTTTGGAGACTTCTGTAGCTTGCGCATCGAGAATGACCAACTGCACGGTAAAGTCGGTGGTGTCGACAGTTCCAATATTGCGTACATTGACTTGGATTTGTGCATCCACGCCTGCCGACAACATAGTCGGCGCTACCTGAATATCTGATTGTGCGAGCGCAACATCCAAGGCATCTCTGGTTTGCACCTTGACACTCGCAATATTGTTTTCCTTATTCGTCTCGCCTATCGCATTGTCGGGATCAAGCTCGACGGTGTACAACCGGCTACCACTGCGCTTTAGGATCACATCAAACACCAGCGTATTTTGCGCTTGGGCACCGATGGAGAACACCTGTTCGGCAGCGATAGATTGTTTTAGATTGCCTTCCTCGCCCTCCCAAAGAACGGCTTTGACCGCATTCGCAGCCAATGACCCAGCATTGGTTACTAAGGCCGTGATTTGTATGTCAGCTGGCAGGCTGGAGAGCTGCGCAGGATTGGCGACGATGTCATCAGCCGTGATCAACAGATCAACACCCGTTTGTGGTGCGCCTACATGGACATCAATCGAAAGCACATTGTCACTTCTCACCCGCTCACCGACGAGGTCGTCTGGATCGACCTCAGCGACTAAGCGTAGCGCACCGCTATAGCCCAGGGTGTGGACAATGAACTCAATACGAGCCTGGGCACCTGGTGCCAATGCAGGAAGGCTGATATCCTGGCGCGCTTTAGGACCACTCACGTCTGCCATATAGGTGCGCAAGACTGTTTCAGGTACGCGTGCACCACTGGTGTTTTTGACTAGCGCCGTGAGCAGAACTGGCACGCCAGCGGGGACATCAGTTTGTGCAGCGGTGAATCTCTCTAGCGCCCAGTTGGGCACGTCTGTGCCTGTCAATGCACGAATGGCCACCGCTGTGGCATAAACGCTGCCATCCCAGCTTCCATCCATGCGCTGCTGTGCAAGCAGATAATTGCTGGCTGCCTTTGCCTGGATGGCATCAAGGGCACCAGCGCGGGTCGCCGCAATCAAAACCTCAGCCGTTTCGTGGCTGGTACTTTTTTCTTGACCAAAACCACCGTCTGCGCGCTGCTGCGCTGCCAAATAGTGGAATGCACGTGATTTCTGATCACTCGTCAAACGCGAAGACAAGACCTCCAGCATGTGTGCACTGCTCGCCAGTTGACTCACCCCAGCTGCGTTGGATGACCAACCGCCATCTGCATTCTGTTGCGCAAGCAGGTACTGATAAGCTTGGCTCAGTGCATCGTTACCATCTACCATGGCTGGCTGAGACAAGGCTTTGACAGCCAGTGCGGTATCCATCAAAGAACTGTGGTGGCGCGTGGTGAAACCCCATCCACCATCGGTGTTCTGCATTACAAGCAGGCGCTCGATATCATGCGCAGTGCTCGCTCTGCCAAGCACCTGCATTTTTCTGGAAAGTGCATCTGGCGATGAAAATTCTTTACCACTGAGCCAATTGCCAGCAGTTGCCAGGCTCGCATCGATGGCGGTTGCGCGTTGCAGCTCCTGCAAAGCCAGCATGGCCTGTGTTGTATCGCGGCTGTTGGTAGATGCCAAATCAGCCCATTCGCCGCTTATTTGCTGCTTGCTAATTAGCCAACTTGCAGCGGCCGTGATACCCGCAGGAGTCGGGCTTGGCTGCCCATCTGTCACAAAGATGCTAGGCTCGCCTGCTCGGCCCTCTCCTAAGGGCTGAACGAAGCTGTTTGCTGTCGCCATACCGCGCGTCATCGCACTGATACGCGTACTGGCTTCAACCCGCAGGTTGTTGATTGCGGCAATGTCTGCCTCACTAGGCTCTTGCCCTGGCCTCACCAAGTAGATAAATGCAAAGTGAAAGTCTTTCTGGCTATTCTCAACCGAAGGAATGCGCGGCCCCTGTGCAGCAATGATGTCATCAATGGTCACGCTCGTGGCTGTCGCACGAATCGTGTCTCCAATGCCGTTGATCGTATTGGGGTCTTCTGCGGGCGCAACCAGCAGGTTTAAAGGAGGCACCTCATCCTTGCCAACCATCCCCATGAGATACAAGTCAATCGGGGACAAAAACTCTCGGCCATCGATAGCAGTGAATGTGCCATCACCGTTGTCGCGCCAACTCTGCCCGTACATGATCGATGCCCCCGTATCAAGCAGATAGCTCCAGTGACCACCTTGATGTCCAAGCAAATCGGAACGAATCAAGCCATTGCGATCCTTGTATTTGACGTATGCGCCCCACTGGTGCATGACCTCGTGCACAAAAGTGTTCAGTGGCTTGTCAAACTGCGCATTGAATGGATCAAGCACCATTCGTGCAACCGGCCCCATATCAATCGTGGCCTGTAACTTTCCTGTGCTGCCATATTGTGAGGTGTTGTCTAACAAGCTTCGACCAAGCCCTTGCACCTCATTTTTGACTAGTGAGTGAAAGCCTAAAGTGCTATCGCCTCCCAAGTCAAAATTGAAACCGGTAGAAAAAATCAAAAAATCATAGATGTCTGCATGATTCTTATAAAACTCTTGTGCCACCAGCGCACGAATACCATGCTCGCCAGCATCAAAATTGCCATCCACTTCAATGACTGGCACGCCATTGATGTCCCTAAGATACTTGGCAGAAGCAGCTGACTTTAGAGAGAAGTCTTTCGGCACGATTGCATGCAGATGCCCCTCATCTACTGGCTGTTTGGTCTGCCCATACATTGCATGCAAATCATTGAATCGCTGCAAAGAATTGGTAGTTGCAACAGCGCCATCCGAAATTGCGTATAAAAAAATGCCCGCACATAGCCAATGCCACAGCAGTGCAGCCCCACTCAATTTAATTTTTTTCATTGATTTATCTCAACGACCACCGTTTTTGAGACATCCAACAGAATGTCGGCATCCTTTTTAATTTTGGCAAGTATTTGATATAAATCTTGGCCTTCTTTGAGAATAAATGACTTCGAGAAACCGGACGCATCTTGATAACTAACTTCTACGCCCTTCGAATCAATTTTTTTCAGCACAAAACCCTGATCCAGCTTCTGACCGATTCGAGCAAGAGAGCTGCGATCTTCTTGTATAAAAACCGCAACCCCACGCAACTCATCGACGGCAATCAGCGTGTAAGTTGGCTGAGCGATAGCAGGACTTAGACAGAAAAGAAACGCGCTCAGCACAACGCAAACCTCTGCTACTCGCTTGGACCCCACGGTAAACACATGAATGTTGGCCTTGGCACGTTGAATCCATGCCATAAGAGCTCCTGCGCTTGCCTCTGTATGCGCACAAATCAGTGACACGCATTTTTCTCTCGAACGACTCATCTCCCTCACTCCCTTGAAATCGCCCCGCAAAGGGCTTTCAATGATTCTAGATGAGAAACCACATGCCGCAAAAATTACAAACAAATCAAGCAGCTTACATTTAGAATAAATGAGTAGCTCAATTAAATTCAAGCTGCACGTTAAAGCATTGCTTTGATGCTTACGTGCAACTTGGTTCGTTTATCCGCCTCATGGGATGCTCTTTCTGTTTCACCTATCACAGATCAGCGTTTACGCCCCACTTTGCCGTGACGGTGCGTCAGCCACAGCAAGCACAAAAGCAGCAATACGGTGCTGCCATCTTTGCCAAACAGCGGTACAGTGTTGATTTCCATCTCAAAGTGACCCACAAGAGTTAGTAATTTCCATCTCAATCTGACCCACGTATTAACCCTAACCTGCTGTTTTTGTGAGCAGCAGGAGATCAGGAGTGATTGACGTGGCAACTTTGAGTGTCATCCGCCGATGGGCTCTTCGAGAGCACCTATCTATTCGTGAGATTGCTCGGCGCACAGGGCTTTCTCGTAACACGATCCGCAAGTACTTACGCACAGACGTTGTGCAGCCAAGGCTTGCACCGCGCAAGCTTGCAGGCAAGCTAGAGCCATTTACCCAGAAGCTATCGGGCTGGCTGCGCATTGAAGCGAGCCGCCCTCGCAAACAACGCAGAACGGTCAAGCAGATGTTTGAGGATCTGCAGTCGCTTGGCTATACAGGCTCCTACAGCCGCGTTGCAGCCTACGTCAGGGCCCACAAGATGGAACGCCAAAGTGTTGAGCAAACGGCTGGCAAAGGTGTGTTTGTTCCCTTAGTTTTTGCTGCTGGCGAAGCCTTTCAGTTTGACTGGAGCGAAGACTGGGCTGTTGTTGAGGGGGTACGCACCAAGCTGCAAATCGCTCACTTCAAGCTCAGTCACAGCAAGGCTTTTTATCTACGAGCCTATCCTCAGCAAACCCATGAGATGCTATTTGATGCCCATAACAGGGCCTTTGCAGTCTTTGGGGGCATTCCAGCACGAGGCATTTACGACAACATGCGCACTGCAGTTGATCGGGTAGGACGAGGCAAACTACGCGAGGTCAATGCGCGCTTTAGCGCCATGGCCAGCCACTTCTTGTTTGAGGTCCAGTTCTGCAACCCAGCCTCAGGCTGGGAGAAGGGGCAAGTAGAGAAGAATGTGCGAGACGCTCGCCATCGTATATGGCAATCGGCCCCAGCTTTTGCAAACCTAGAGGTACTCAACGATTGGCTCGAGCACCGTTGCCTTGAGCTTTGGCAAGAGATCAATCATGGGCTGCTGCCTGGCTCAGTCTCAGATGCCTGGCAACAAGAGAAGGCTGCCCTTATGCCAATGCCTCGGCCATTTGATGGGTTCGTTGAACATGCCAAGCGTGTCTCTCCCACCTGTTTGGTGCACTTTGAGCGTAACCGCTATAGCGTTCCAGCCCCCTATGCAAACCGTCCTGTTAGTTTGCACGTTTACGTGGATCGTCTCGTGGTAGTGGCTGAAGGCAATGTGGTCTGTGAACATCCGCGCATCATTGAACGCAACCATCAAGGGCCAGGACGCACGATCTATGACTGGCACCATTATTTAGCAGTGCTGCAGCGCAAACCTGGTGCTTTACGCAATGGCGCCCCGTTTCTGGAGATGCCACACGCCTTCAGAGCACTACAGGCACAGCTTCTCAAACAGCCCGGTGGCGACAGGGAGATGGTGGAGATTCTGGCCTTGGTACTACAGCATGATGAGCAAGCGGTGCTGGCTGCAGTGGAGCTGGCTTTAGAGGATGGGGTTGCACGCAAGGTACACATCATCAACATCTTGCATCGACTCATTGACGGGACCAAACCACACGAGCCGGTAACGTCCCCCCAAGCACTTAGCCTCTCAGTAGAGCCCCTAGCCAATGTCGTGCGCTATGACCAACTCAGACAGGTGCGCCATGCGTCATGACCCAGCCATAGCCGCTATCGTGATCATGCTGCGCCAACTCAAGATGTTTGGTATGGCCCAAGCCGTCACAGAACTGGCCGAGCAAGGATCTCCAGCATTTGAAGCAGCTCACCCCTTGCTCTCCCAACTGCTCAAAGCCGAGAGTGCTGAACGAGAAGTACGCTCTATTGCGTACCAACTCAAGGTCGCCAAGTTTCCTGTCTATAGAGACCTGGCAGGGTTTGACTTTGCTCACAGCCAAGTCAATGAGGCTTTGGTGCGAAGCCTACACCGATGTGAGTTTACGGACAATGCACACAACGTCGTGCTAGTTGGCGGGCCAGGCACGGGCAAGAGCCATATCGCTACCGCTTTAGGGGTTCAAGCAATTGAGCACCATCGACAGCGAGTGCGCTTCTTCTCAACCGTTGAGCTGGTCAACTCCTTGGAGCAAGAGAAGTCCCAAGGCAAAGCTGGGCAGCTAGCTCACCGGCTGCTGAGCACAGACTTGGTCATCCTTGATGAGCTTGGGTATTTACCTTTTAGCTCTTCTGGTGGAGCATTGCTGTTCCATTTACTCTCAACGCTCTATGAAAGAGTCAGCGTAGTCATTACCACCAACCTCAGCTTTAGCGAATGGGCTGGTGTGTTTGGAGATGCAAAGATGACGACCGCGCTACTGGACCGTTTGACCCATCACTGTCATATTCTCGAAACAGGCAACGATAGCTTCCGTTTCAAGCACAGCAGTGCAACTCAGCCCACCACTACAAAGAAGGAGAAGAATAAAACTTTATCCACATCTTGAGCCTTACGGCTCAAGCATCAGGGTGGGTCAGTTTGAGATGGAAATGGTGGGTCATTTTTGCATGGAAATTAACATCTTGGGGTAGTGCGTGCTTGGGCATGGACTTGACTCATGCGATTTGCTCCCGTTTGTAGGACTCTATAACGCTGCGCATCACCTCTCTGGCTTCAAACAATGCCCAGCTTCTGCGAGGAATATGATCACACGAATCTCGACAGGTAGGTGACCTGGCCTTACGATCCATGTGCTCGAGCAGCTGAATCGAAAAATCTGAGTGCTGCACCTCGCGAAGAGCATTTGGGGGTGCAAAAAGACAGATCGACTAACATTGGCCATGAAGACCTCATAGAACTTACACCGCCAGCCGTAGCTAAGACAAGTTACCGAAACTGTGCAGACCAATACCAGCGCTATCGATTTGATCGCCTCCACGGAACCCGCTGTAATTCCATTTGATTAAGCCGGGATTGACTATCGATAATTGCCCTTATCAATAGCAACTGCCACACAGGCACAGCCATCAAGTCATGGCTGTGCCCAAGCTAGTTGCCCGCTATCTTCATCGAGTCGCTTAACTTGATGCTCTCAGGGCCACCCTCCTCATCTTGCTATGCAGTTTTTTGGGCTTCAAAAACGAGCTCTGTTCAACACAAGCTCTCACCTCCCGCACGGCCCCATGCGACGACGGGTACGTATGCGGGTGACACACAAACGCCGTTGTTTCAATGGCGCGTGAAGCAGCCACATAAAACAGCCTCCTTTCCTCCGCCAGCAATGTGTCAGTAGTCGCCCTCCAACTCGGCAACACCCCCTCGGTCATGCCCACAACAATCACATGGCGCCACTCGCCCCCCTTGGCTCTATGGATGGTGCTTGTTATTACGCCTTGCCTGGCATCAGCAGCACGTACTTTTTTCAGCAGCTCCGCAGCATTTTCACACTGCCGCGCAACCACCTCCCACCGCGCCAATTCATGTCGAATATGGGTTACCGCCTCCCCGCCTTGGCCTCGACGTATCAGCCAGCAATAGGCTTTCCAGCAACCAATAAAACGCCCCTCACAACTCGTTGAACGAAAACCCGAGCGCAGTCGTTTCGTGATCTCTTGGATATCCCCATCAAGGAAAGGACGTTTGAGACGGGTCGCGCACACCCCTCGAATCTTGGACTCAAAAACTTCTTTGTCCGAGTATTTCTCCGCAACGGCCATCAGTTGCGCTACCGCTTCAATATCACTCAAATCACGCTCAAGACCAAGGCGTTGCGTTTGAATAGCACGCATAAGCAGCGCCGACTCAAAGGGTGCCAGCACCGCTTTTTCTCTTGCCATGATGCAAATGTCTTGCGGTAAACAACCTGCATCAAGCAACCGTTGAACCTTCCCGCCTACTGAGTTGTAAGCCCGATATGCACTATCAGCAATCACTCGGGTCAACGCTTGCTGGTCTGGTGCATCCTGAGATAGCGCTTCGATTGAACCGCCCTCCACGAATGCATTCAAAAAATCCACATGTGGGTGATTCAATCGATATGACTTTGGCAATGACAACGTCTCAACGCCTTTCATCCACTGAGTCAAGGCGGAATACCTACCTCCCCCGAAAGAGTAAATAGCCTGGTTTGGGTCACCAAAAACCATTAGGCTGCCAACCCTCTCTCCCACCTCCACCAGTAATCGAGTTTGCAGGGGTGAACAATCCTGGTACTCATCTACCAACACATGCCGTATGTTTTTCAAATCCCCCTTCCCTGCCCGCATTGCATCAAGCGCCTGGACAATCAAATCTGAATGGTCCCATTTTTTCCTCTTGCGCTTTTCTTCCCCATACGCTCTAGCAACTGCTTCAACTGTTGCCGCCCTTCTTTCCAAGTGCCTAAAGCCAAAATTAGCAATCGTTTCTTTGGCCTTGCCTCCACTGACAGCCATCAAGTCAATGCACTGCAGCAGTTGCAGCAAACCTTCGTTGTTTGAGCGCACTCCTTTAAGAAAAGCTTGTCGCAGTGTCCGCCTCGCTTTAGGCAACTTATTAGCTGCTTCGTACACTTGCTCAAGCGCGCTCTGAACCAATTGCCTCCGAGCCTTTTCGCCCAAAAACTCGCTCTTATTTTTCTGGCCACCTAAGTGCAGGGAGAGCGAGTGAATAGTTTTCACCCTAACCTTTCTGAGATCAACGTTTCGTTCTCGCTCGCTCTGACATTCCTGCCGCATGGCTAACTTTACCTTCACGTTGTTGACGGCAGAATTTGAAAAACTCAGTACAAGAATTTGGTCAGGGCTGCACGGTACCTCTGCTTTCTGCACAAGGTGCAAAACCCTCTGGAGTAATGTTGATGTCTTTCCACTCCCTGGCCCTGCCAAAACTTCAGTGAAGGAATGGGACGTCTGGACTATGGCTTTTTGATAGCTATTGAGAGCGATCGTAAGTGTTGTCTGATGATTCATTTTGAAAGCTATTAAGAAAAGGTTGGAATGAAGCTTTTGCGTGAAAATGCATGAACATTCGTCCCATGCATTTCGCTTTTTTCGCATGCACTAGCTGCATGAAATGCTGCATAAAGGCCTTAGACAAGGCTGTAGCTGCCTCAAACATGCTGTTAGTGCAATCGCTGTGTGTGGGGTGGTAGGAAAAAATTCATACCTATATCAGTACAGCTTTAGCTGCCACCCAACACCAATGATTTACAGGCGGTTGCGGCTCCTCACCTGCGCATCACACTTCCATGTGAGCCACTCAAGTAGGTCTACTCTTTTGATTCTTTTCAGCCACTGACTGTCAGTGTTAGCCTTGGCATTTAGAGATTCCATTGCCGCTTCCTGCAACCACTGATTCGCCGCATTAGTCAGCATCCTGTCGCTCACCTCGACTGACCGTTGGCTGTGCTTTCTGACCAGCGCTCCGAGGTCCTTCTTCTTGCTTGGCAAACAAGGGACATGGACTAGATCTCTA
Organism: Lampropedia aestuarii; assembly: GCF_004803635.1. Lineage (GTDB taxonomy): Bacteria > Pseudomonadota > Gammaproteobacteria > Burkholderiales > Burkholderiaceae_C > Lampropedia > Lampropedia aestuarii. The sequence continues at coordinate 36,008 of NZ_SSWX01000029.1, forward strand.
AACAATCGCTCATGATCGAAATTCAGAAGATCCCTAATTGTTCGTATACCTAATGAAGTCAATTGCGGAGCCCCTCTCACACGAAATTCAATGTGTGTACGAAATGGAAACCGAGATATGTACTCTTGCCCAACATTTCGCAAAGGACGATCTGAATAGATCACCAATTTTTTTTGACCCAGCAGTTTCCCAAAGTACCTCGTCGTTTCGTCGGCTTCACCTATGTAAACTCTCGTGTCGGCACCAAGATGCTTGATCACGATTGACCTTTCAAGCTCACGCTTTAGCCAGTCAGCATCTTTCTGCTCGGCCCATAAAACATCTAATGCAAACTCTACGTAAGCCACCTCAACACGACTCAATCGCGTGGCAAGCTCTAGCGCACGCAGCTCACCCTCTCCAGGCTGAAGCAAATCAAAATTGCACTTGAACTCTCTGTGGAAGCGAATAGTCGCCTCATTTTTTCTTGCACGAGCAATGTTGTGCAGGTCAATGTCCGCATGGTTCGCCCTGATCTTCACTCGGTCGAAGTAAAAAATTCCGGGGGTTGCAAGAAGTGCAATGGAAGTATGTGAGTTCATCATGCTGCACGCCCCTTCGTCAGCAACCAGTCCCTGTAGCGCTCTGCATCGGTCAATGTCAACTTACGTTGCGGACCACGTTTTTTTGGGGCTTTCGACTCCTTAGGCACACCTGACTCAGGCGCAGCAGTCTCACCAAAAACTGAGTACAAGGGGCATTCTTTATTTTTTAAATCTCGATTCACCGACGCAACAGACCTCCCCGCAAGTGTGCAAAGTTCATTCATACCAATGATTACCACTTGACCAATCTCTTCGAATTGCTTTGCACGCTTTAAATTTTCAAACGCAAGCTTTTCCCTATCGTCTTTAGAAGACTTCCTAGGCTGATTCTCCTTTTTCGGCACCTCAACCAATTCCTCTGAAATGCTAGGTTCTGCTGCTTGATTAGAAGGCACTGGAGTCCTTTTCTTCACCACCCCCTTCAATCCAAAAAGATTGCCTTCCCCCTTATCCCACTCAAACCTCTCAAGCAGGCTTTGTTCATGCGCCTTGAGGCTGAACCGAGGCGATTTACTCACCTTTCGAATCTCAATCTTGCCATTTGATTTCGTCAATCGATAACAAATACCGATAACAGTCAAAACCTCACGGCCTGTCTCTACTACGTACGCTCCTAGCCTCTTCTTGGTCCACCGAACAACACTTGTTGGTTCGGCTCTTTGAATGTTTGAATTTGACTGTTTTTCATTGCTCATGCTGAGGCTCCAATAAATGAGCGCCTGAAGGAAATCAATCATGTGCACCAGCACATGCAGCCATCAAGCAAGGAGCCTTTACAGCGCAGAATTTGACAAAGTTTTTTGCTATTTTTAAAATTAAAAAAGGATAATAAATTTTAAAAAATATTTTTTCCTTTATTTTTCAATCCATGTACTTTGCGCTCATACGCCCTCCTAGGGGCTGATGTCAGCAGCAAATCGATCCGTGCAATGCAAAAGTCACTCAACTTCCTTGGCGGACAAGCCCCCTCTGTCAGAATAGTTGGAACCTCTGTCAATCTTAGAGATTCAATTTCCAACCAGGGGCAGCGAGAAGATTTGTATGAAGTATTCCCCCGAGCGTCGCGAAGCGATATTGGCCAAATTGCAAGCGCCTTACAACCGCACAGTCAGTGAGCTGGCCAGTGAGGAAGGGTTATCAGCCGCGACGCTGTACAACTGGCGCCAACAGGCGCGCAGTACCGGGCGTCTGTTGCCCAACGTGTGTGCGAATAGTGAAGGCTGGAGCTCGCAGCAAAAATTCAATGCAGTGCTGGAAACAGCGGCATTGACCGAAGAGGAGCTGGCTGAGTACTGCAGGCGTCGTGGTTTATATCCTGAGCAGATCCGTCGCTGGCGTGCCAGTTGTGAGCAGGCCAATGATCGTCTAGACCAAGTGAGTGCTCAGCATTCGCAAACAAGCAAGGCTGAGCGCAAGCGCATCCGAGAGCTTGAGCAAGCGCTGCGCCGTAAAGACGCTGCATTGGCTGAAACCGCAGCTCTGCTGGTTTTGCGAAAAAAAATCCAGGCGATCTGGGGGGACGAGGAAGAATGACCAATGCCGCAGATCGCCGTCATATAGTGCAGTTGGTCAATGAAGCGTGGACTGCCGGTGCACGGCTGAGCCGTGTTTGTAAAGAGCTGGGAATTGGGCAGAACAGCTATCGACGTTGGGCAGGGGGAACTGAGGACCAGCGCCCCCATGCAACTCGTGCAACACCCGGCCATGCCTTGACTCAAGAGGAGCGTCAGGCGGTGCTGGACGTCTGCCGTCAGCCGCAGTTTGCGAGCTTGCCGCCTGCACAGATCGTGGCTCGATTGCTCGATGAGCAGCAGCGCCATCTGGCCTCAGAGTCAAGCTTCTATCGCATCCTTCATGCTGCTGGCCAGCAGCAGCGCCGTGGTCGCCAGGCGGCACCTCGGCGCAAAGGAGCACCGCGTCGCCATCGTGCCGACCATCCCAATGCAGTATGGAGTGAATCGACCAGGGTTTTATAGATAGTTCGC
>NZ_SSWX01000003.1 GCF_004803635.1 Lampropedia aestuarii
CAAAATGATGGTTTTGCGGGGGGATTACCCTGCGTCCCAGCATGGTCGTGCGGGTGCTGCGGTTGGGCATATCAACGGCAACGCGCTGGCGAAACAGGATTTTTTGAAAAACGACTGCGTTGGCTCGGTAGGTGCTTTCAGTGTAGGAGCCCGAATCGATGTAGTCGTAAAATATGCACGGTACACGGCGTTTGGCCACTTGGCGCAGGTCTTCCATGCAGGTGATGGTATTGAGCTAGGGCATGGTCCAGGACGGGGTTGGCGTGGCAGGGACGCCTATTGGGGAATATGCTACCAGCGTGCTTTGATCTCGTAGAGTCCTTCGCCCATATGGCGGTGTGGGCCAAACACGCACTCCAATGCGGCGGTCTCGGCCAGGCGCCAGCTCTCAAACAAATGGCGCTCGGCATCGCTGAGGTTCTCAACATCGATGGTCTCTGCGCTGCCCGAGCCTTGTGTTTGGAGAATGCGCAAAAATGCCTGGTAGCTGGGCCATACCAAAGAGGCATCACCGAGATGTTCGATCAAGGTGATGGTAAAGAGCTCGGTTGCGCGCAGGCGCTGCTTGTCTGATACCTCCGCATCCAGCCAGAGATCGACAGTGAAAGGCTGCGTGTGTTGGGGCTCGTTCATAGGCGTGAAGAGGTTGGGGCGTACGGGGTGGTTCTAAGCTGCGCTTCGAGCGATGGTTGGCCAGTTGTTCTTCGCGCGCATTGCACCTGGCTTGGCGCACTTGGTGCACTTCGCTGCGATCCATAGAGCCGCCAGGTTGAAATCGCAGCACCAGCGTGCCTTGGATGCCCGCTCTTTGGGTCAGTCGTGCAAACGCCATGCTTTGCTACAAGTCCATGGCATTTCGCTGGAGCCTATTGTGGCTGGCAGGAGTGTGTCAGTCGACAATATGTGCGGTGGCTGTAAAGGGGCAGACCTATCGCATCGCTGCTTTGGGTTTGCTGCGCCTACAGCCAGGGGCATTATTTGCTGGTTTCGAACAGGCCTACGCGCAGGTCATTGGCGACGTAGATTTCCTGGCCATCGGCCAACAAACGGGCGTCAGCAATCGCCATGTTCAATTTGCGTTTGATCACGCGCTTGATGTCGATTTCGTAGGTCACCAATTTCACCTGTGGCTTGACTTCGCCGCTGAATTTGACTTCGCCAGCACCCAAAGCGCGCCCTTTGCCAGGCAGGCGCAACCAGGTCAGGTAAAAGCCAATCAACTGCCACATCGCATCCAGGCCCAGACAGCCAGGCATGACTGGGTCACCGCGGAAGTGGCAGTCGAAAAACCACAGATCAGGTTTGATGTCGAGTTCTGCCACGATGCGGCCGAGGCCATGGGAGCCGCTTTCGTCGTCGATGTGGGTGATGCGATCAAACATCAGCATCGGTGGCAAGGGCAGTTTGCCGCTGTCAGCACCAAAGAGGCGGCCTTCACCAGAAGCGATCAGTTGTTCGTATGAAAAAGATTCGACCATTTTGTTATCGATTTAAGGGAATTTTGCCCAGCGCAAAACCAAAAAGGGCTGAGTATAGCCTAGGCCAGCAGGCTGCCGATGTGTGTATAGGCTTGGCGCAAGGGGGACGGATCGCAACTATTGTCTGCGCAAAGAGCGGGTTGTGGTTAACAAAAATGTGATTTAGGCACCAACTGGCAGCCAGCGCCATTGTTCATTGCTGGGCAGTGGCTCCAGAAATTGCGCTTGTGTTGCCTGCAACTGCTCAGGCGGGACTTTTGCAGGGTCAATGCTGTGCATCGGACGCAGTACAAATGCCCGCTCATGCATACGCGGGTGTGGCAAGCTCAACTCGGGCGTGTCCAGCGCAACCGCCTGGCCTGCGGCTTCGTAGCACAGCACATCCAAGTCCAGGCTGCGTGGGGCGTTGCGGTAAGGGCGCAAGCGGCCAGCGGCCAGCTCCAGGGCTTGGAGAGCGTGCAGCAGCTGCAGTGGGTCCAGCGCGGTGCTGATCCGAATGACGGCATTGGTGTAATCTGGTCCATCGGCGTCGATCGGTGTCGAGCGGTAGAGTGCCGAGGCCGCTTCAATGCGGCTGTGCGGCCAGGCATCGATGGCGCAGGCCGCATCACTGAGGGTTTGCCGGGCATCGCCCAGGTTTGCGCCCAAGCCGATCCAGGCAATCGCAGGCAGATCAAAGCTGCCAGTTGCATTGATTGAGGCAGCAGCCGGTAGCTTATTCATCGAAGTCATTGGTCTGTGGCGAAACATGGCCGCCTTCAGCACTGGCGCTGCCATCGGTGTTTTTCTTGCGGCGTCTACGGCGTTTTTTTGCAGGCGCAGCACCTGCATCGGCGGCTGCGCCTGTGTCATGGTGCTGGGCTTGGCTATCGGGTTGTGCGGCATCGTGCGCGCTTGCCGCCGTATTGCTCGGCTCTTGCTGCAACGCGGTCGTGCCAGTGCCGGCATTGCTGACTTTGGGTTTGCGAGGTTTTCTGGTTTTGCGGGCCGGATTGGTTTTGCAGTTTTGCTGTGCTTGATTGCGGATGCCGTCGAGCATCTGCTGGCGCTCTTCGTCCATGGCCAGGCTAAAGCGCTCCCACCACTCGGCCAGCTCTTCAATGGCTTCGCCAGAGCGACCACGCAGGCGCAGAAAGTCCAGGCCTGCACGAAAGCGCGGCTGCTCGACCATGGCGCTTGGGGCTTTGCCTGTGCGGCGTTCGAAACGGGGCTGGAGCATCCAGATTTCGCGCATGTCAGCGGCCAGTTTGCCGCGCCCTGATACGTCGCCGACGCGGCGCTCAAACACTTCGCTGATGGCATTGGACAGCGCAGGGCTGGCGTGTTCGCCACGTGCCTGCTCTTGTTCCCAGACACGCAGCACGTCTTCCCACAGCACACAGGCCAGTAAAAAGCTGGGCGCAACCGATTTGCCTTCGGCCACGCGCCGGTCAGTGTCTTGCAGGGCCAGTTTGACCAGCGGCCAATCAGCGCGCTCGACCACCAAGTCCAGCAAAGGGTAAACGCCTTTGTCCAGATGCAGGGCTTTGAGTTGCTCAACTGAGGCAATCGCATGGCCGGTTTGCAGCAGTTTGAGCATTTCGTCAAACATGCGGCTGGGCGGAATGTCTTCGAGCAAGCCGCGTAGCTCGATCAGGGGCTGGGCGGTTTTGGTGCCCAGCTTAAAGCCTAGGCGGTTGAGTTTGGCGGAGAAACGAATCGCGCGCAGCATGCGCACCGGGTCCTCGCGGTAGCGTGAGGTCGGGTCGCCAATCATGCGGATCATGTGCTTGTGAGCGTCTTCGATGCCGTGGTGGTAGTCGACGACGATTTGCGAGCGCGGATCGTAGTACATCGCGTTGATGCTGAAGTCGCGCCTTGCTGCATCTTCTTGCATGCTGCCCCAGACGTTGTCACGCAGCACGCGGCCGCTGGCATCGACTGCATGCTCAACGCCTGCCAGTGCCTGGCGGCTGGTCTTTTCGTTGCCGCTGATTTTTTCGGCCGCCTGGTTGTCCAGGTAGGCGCGGAAGGTGGTGACCTCGATCACCTCGTTCTCGCGGCCCCGGCCAAACACCACATGGACGATGCGAAAACGCCGGCCAATGATGAAGGCGCGGCGAAACAGACTTTTGACCTGCTCGGGCGTGGCGTTGGTGGCAACGTCAAAATCTTTGGGCTTCAGGCCCAGCAGCAGATCGCGCACCGCACCGCCGACGATATAAGCCTCGTAGCCCTTGTCCTGCAAGGTTTTGACCACGTCGATCGCGCGGCGATCGACAAACTGCGGGTCGATGCCGTGGACGCTGGCTGGCACTTCATTGCGTTTGCCAAAGGTTTTAACGCTCAGCTTGGCTGTGCTGGATTTGGTGGGGGCCTTGGGCGCGGGGCTGCTGGCGTCTTTTTTGACGCGTTTGCCTAAAATTTTGTCGATGAATTGCTTGATCATAAAAGTCTCTGCGGCGTCCTCAGGCGTGCGGAAATAAGTCCAAAATGGCCCAGCCACGTTGCGCAGCGAGCTGGCGCAGGGTGGCGTCTGGGTTGGTGGCTACAGGCACGTTGACGCGTTCGAGCAAGGCGATGTCATTCATGGAGTCGCTGTAAAAAGTGGTGTGGACCGTGTCCCAATCCCAGTTGCGTGCAGCCAGCCACTGCGCCATGCGGGTGACTTTGCCTTCTCGCGAGGTGGGCACGCCGTCAATATGCCCGCTGTACCAGCCGCTGCTGTCCCGCGCTAAGTTAACGGCCAGCAAATGCTCGATCTGCAAGGCCTTGGCAATGGGGGTGGTGACAAATTCATTGGTGGCCGTCACGATGGCAATCGTGTCGCCTGCGTCGCGGTGTTTGGCAATCAAGGCCAGCGCTTGTGCTGTGATCGCCGGCTCAATCACCTCGGCCATGAACATCTGGTGGGCTGCGTGGCTGGCCTCCGGGCCCAGTTTGCGCATGGCTTCGGTGGCAAACAGCATGTACTCGTTCAAATCCAAAGTGCCAGCGCGGTACTGTTCAAAAAACTCGGCATTGCGCTGGGCAAATGCTGCACTGTGCACCAGACCTTTGCGTGCCGTGAATTGCCCCCATTCGTAATCAGAGTCGAGAGGCAGCAATGTGTGATCGAGATCAAACAAAGCAAGGCGAGGGCGTTGGTCGTTGGTCGTTGAAGTCATGCCGTTGTAGAGAGGGTTGCGACGCATTGGGGAGGGGCCAAGTGTGGCCCGCATAGCAGCTCGGTGCCAGCCATTGCCGGGCCATTGCAGCGACGCATCAAAGTAGAGTGAAAAATCAGGTTCGCAATGGCTGAAAGAATGCCAATTGCAAGGTCAGGCCAAGGCAAGGGCGGTGCAAAAACGAGGGCCTGTCGACAGCCGATCAAAGGACTGCTTAGCCTTGCGCGAGTCAAAAACACGCTATTTTCGCAGATTTACACGGTTTGCGGTATGCATTAGCTGTCTGTGCTCAAGCTTTGCTTGGTTGGCGCACAAGCGGCCCTTGCCCTGTTGTGGTTAATTGGAGTGGGCTGCAGGGTCTGTGTCTTGCAACACTTCTCGCAGCAACGGGATGGTGATGGCTCTTTGTTTGCGCATTGCGAGGATGTCCAAACGCGCTAGCACGTCGCTGAGGCTGGAGAGATCCCGGGCAAACCGGCCAAGCAGATACAGGGTCACTTCATCGCTCAAATGCAGGCCGCGCTCGCGCGCTTGGCGCTGCAATACTTGCTGGCGGCCCATGTCAGTGAGCGGGTGCAGCTCAAAAGCTAGACCCGAGCCCAAGCGAGAGCGTAGATCATCGCGCATATTCAAGTCAACTGCGGGCACGCTGCCCGTGGTGATGACCCAGCAAGGTGCGCCATCACTGGGGTAGGTGGCGTTGATGAACCAATTGAAGGCACGCTGTTGTTCGGCTTTGCTCAGCTGGTCACAATCGTCAATGACTACGGCGCTCCATTGCGCAGAGAACTCGCGCGCATTGGGTCTGCCTGCATAAATGCCTGGTTGCAGCCAGCCAACACTCAGGCCATGTGATTGCAGTGTCATTGCAATGGCCGTGAGCAGGTGGGTCTTGCCCGTGCCTGAAGCGCCCCATAAATAGATCGGCACAGGCGTCAGTGCAGGGGGGGGCCAATTGGTGTTGAGCTTGGCCAAGCGCACGCAATTGTCCACACCCTCTTGCAGTGCTTGCAGTGCGGCTTCATTGCCAAGGGGGATAAAGCGCTCAAAGCTCGGCACCGGAGCTATGCCAATATCCAGAGCCAGTTGTTGCATGAGCAGTCGCAAATCTTTCAAAAATGCCTCATTGAGGCGAGGATAAAAGCCAAGAGTGAAGCGGTCGGCCTTAAAATGGCTGCATTTTAGCGCCGCTGAGAGTCACTGCTGTGTTCGCCATCGACCATTGCATCTGTCTTGCAGGCCCGTTCAGGCGGCTGTTGCTGTTTCGGCTTGTTTTCGGCATTCACTTGCCTAATTGATCTATTTGTCCATGAGCTCCTCTTCTTCTTCCTCTCAAACTCCGATCACATACAAAGACGCCGGTGTCGATATCGACGCTGGTGATGCCTTGGTTGATCGTATCAAGCCTTTGGCTCGCAAAACCCTGCGTGAAGGCGTTTTGGGAGGCATCGGTGGTTTTGGTGCTTTGTTTGAAGTGCCCAAGCGCTACAAAGAACCAGTCTTGGTTGCAGGCACGGACGGCGTGGGCACCAAACTCAAGCTGGCTTTTGAATGGAACATGCACGACACCGTCGGCATTGACCTGGTCGCCATGAGCGTCAATGACGTGCTGGTGCAAGGCGCAGAGCCGCTGTTTTTCTTGGATTACTTTGCCTGCGGCAAGCTGCACGTGGATACAGCCGCTGCAGTTGTCGGCGGCATTGCCGCTGGCTGCGAGGAGTCGGGCTGTGCCTTGATCGGTGGCGAGACCGCAGAGATGCCAGGCATGTACCCTGATGGCGAGTACGACCTGGCCGGCTTTGCAGTGGGCGCAGTAGAGAAATCGCTGATTTTGGATGGCAAGCAAATCGCCCAAGGCGATGTGGTGCTCGGTTTGGCCAGCCACGGTGTGCACTCCAATGGCTTTTCCTTGGTGCGCAAATGCATTGAGCGCGCTGGCAGCCAGCTGCCATCGACCTTGGATGGCAAACCATTTCGCGAAGCCATCATGGCGCCGACACGCTTGTATGTCAAAAGCGTCCTGGCGGCATTGAAGCAGCACCAGGTCAAAGGCCTGGCGCACATCACCGGTGGTGGCCTGCTGGAGAATATTCCTCGGATCTTGCCGCAGGACTTGGGCGCCCGCCTCAAGGCCGGTAGCTGGCCACAAAGCGAGTTGTTCGCGTGGTTGCAGAGTACTGCAGGGATTGACTCCTTCGAGATGAACCGTACCTTCAACAATGGTATTGGCATGGTGCTGGTGGTCAGTGCCGCTGAAGCAGATGCCGTGAGCGCGACTTTGCGTGCGCATGGCGAACAAGTCTTCACCATCGGCACCATTGAGCCGCGTGGCGATCAAGCTGCGGTGACGGTGCTCTAAGTACTGGCCGGCCTGCCTTTGCGGGCCTGCCTTCGCACATGCGTATCTGATTCAAATGGGGAGCCGCAAGCGATCCCCATTGTTGTAATGAGGGAGAGACTTGATGGAATCAACTTCAGACCAGCCCTCTGCGGGAGGCGCCGTGGTTGCAGCGGCGCGTTCTGCTGAGCTGGGACGTGGTCAGTTGGACAGCCACGTGGCCATGCCGGTGCGCATGGCCAGCTATGTGCTCATGGCAGCCACGCTGTTACTGGTCATGTTTGTGGGGTTGTTGCCAGGCCTTCTGGCCGCTTGTCTGGGCTTTTTGCTGACCCGCTGGATCAATTCCTGGCTGTTGTTTTTGGTGCGCAAAGGCTGCCACCATCCATCAGCCAAACTCTTGGGCTGGCTATCCACGATCGCCGCGACTTTGGTGATTGTCGGGCCTTTGGTGGTGATGTTCTTTGCACTTAGCCACTACCGCGGCTTTTTCCTTGCTGCGCCGCACCAGTTCAGTGAATTGACGGATTATGTCGCACGGACAATTTTGGACTTCAAAGACAATTTGCCTGAAGATATTGCTGCAATGTTGCCCAAAGAGGCTGAGGACTTTCAGCGCACCGTCGCGGTTTACCTGCTCTCGAAGGCTGCCGCATTGGCCAATGCCGGAAAAATTTGGCTGCTGGGTATTTTGTATGCCTACGTAGGCTTGTTGATTGGGGCATTGGGGGCCATTCGCGTGCATAAGAAAATGCATGCACCGCTGTCCGATGCGCTCAAGCTCCGCGTAGCCCGCTTTGGGGATGCCTTTCGCCAAATTGTCACCGCGCAGTTTTGGATTGCCAGCTTCAATACGGTTTTGACAGCCCTGTTTTTATTGGTTGTTCTCCCCGCTTTTGATTTGCGCCTGCCGTATACGCCGGTATTGATTTCGCTCACATTTTTTGCAGGTTTGATCCCGATTGTGGGCAATTTGCTGTGTAATGTAGTGATCACGATTGTTGGTCTGTCAGTCTCTCCCGTGACTGCTTTGGTGTGCTTGGCCTTTTTGATTTTGATCCACAAAGCGGAATATTTCATCAATGCCAAAGTTGTTGGGCAAAAAACCCATATTGCTGTGTGGGAGCTGCTGGCTGTGATGTTTGTCAGCGAAGCGATTTTTGGGCCGGCCGGTCTGGTGGCAGCACCCTTGTTCTACGCTTACCTGAAGAAAGAGCTGGAAGCTGTGCGGCTGGTGTGAGCGAGCTATGCGCATGGCTCTTTCGCCATGCGCTGAGGCCAACATATATTTTGGACTTGTGAGCTTGATCAGGCCGCTGGCTTTCTCAGCAGCAGCAAGATTTCGTTGTTGGTCAAAATTTCGCGCGGGTATTGCGTGAGCAACTGCGCCGGCGGCTCATCCTGCATGTGGTTTTTTTGCTCGCGCACTACTTCAAAACCAGCTTCTCGCATGATGGCGATGAGCTCATCGGCCGTCAAACGGTTCAGGTGCTGGTACTCCTTGAAGACAAAGCGCTTATAGCCATCAACGCCAAAGTCATCAAAGCCATAATCAACCTCGCCCATGTCCAGCTCGCCTTCATAGGCTTGAATGCGCTGCCACAGTTCATCCTCAGAGATCAGCAGGTGCACCCAGGGTACATCGATGTAGCGGCGCAAATGCGCCCCCCAGGCTGAATAGTACAATGGCTCAATTTGTAAAAAGAACAGTCCGCCTGGACGCAGGCAGTTCAGCAGGTCTTTGGCAATCGGTAGCACTTGGTCGCGCTGTACATGCTCGAAGGTCGACCAGCTCATGATGCCATCCACCTGGTGCTTGCCAGCCAGTGGCTGTGAGGGCTTGATGGTTTCAAACGTCAGGCCACTTGGCAAGCGCTGCAGCTTGAGCTGTTCTTTGGCAATGGTGGGTAGTTTTTTGTATTCTTGGCGTACATCGATGCCATGAATGCGTTTGGCACCGTAGCGCAACATCAGGGCCAAATCGCTGATGCCATCGCCACAGCCAAAATTCAGCAGTTTCGCCTGCGAAAGATTCAGTTCTTTGCCCATCCAGTCATGGATTAAATCGGTGGCATAAAAGAAATGGGCCTTGAACCACTCATTGGAGATCTGGCTGTCGTCAAAGCTGGCGGGGCCGCGCACGGCCTCGATGACACGGTCAAAAAAATTCGGCATGTAACTAAGTCAAGCGCAGTGTGATGGGTTAATGCAATGGCTGGGCAGTCTGCGTTATCGCATCTGCTGGCTCTGGGTGTTGGCGCGGGGGGACCACTTGGAACAAAGCCCATGACTGTGGCTCGCCCGCAATACGTTGCAGGCTGGGGTTATGTTCTAAAGCCTTGGCATGGGCCGCATTGGTCACGACGAATTCTACGTTCAAGTGATTGAAATCAAATTGTGTTGGATGCAGTCGCAATTCAACGCGATCCATCCTTGGCGCACCCACTGAGAAATGGCGTGGGTTGAGCGAGGAGGAGTCTTCAGACAGATTGATGTCCAGATGCTGGTAGCGATTGTATTGGTCAGCGTAGGTGCTCTCTGGGTCTAGTTGTGCCCAGAATGCCAGTGGCGGCTCATAAAACGTGCTGTTGAGCACGGAAACGCCGGCGCTGGTCAGGGCATTTGTCCATTCTTTTTGACCCACTACCGCGACCTGACCATGCGGCTGGGGTTGTATGGCTTGAGCCACCGCGGCAATCGTGGTGATGCTGCTGGGCGCCTGGCCCAGCGGATTGAATGGCAAGGCCGTTGCCAAGGTCCAGCCGCCATACAGCAAGATAGCTGCTTGTATTCTGCCGGTAATAAGCAAGTAGGCCAGCGCGGCGCAGCCGGCATAAATCATGCCGATCAGCCCAGGGCTCAGCCACGCTTGCAAGGGCGCAAGCATGCTGCTGAACTGTACCGCAGTTGAATACACAAAGTACATTGCGCCAAGCGCGCCTGCTGCATTGAGAAGCAGTATTGCAGGGGTGGTGGTGCCGTTGAGCGCCGAGTGTGCATGGGCTTTGATGCGCTGCCACTGCAGCAGCAGCCAGGCCAGCAAAAAGGTTTGGGCCAGGCCTAGTGCGACATCCAATCTGAAGGCCGGAACCATGCTCCACAGCGAAGGGCGCGCCAGCCAAGCGGGTAAGCCCCAGAACAAATAGCAGCAAACAAAAGCGATAAACGCCCAGAGCACCAGCGAGATGGCGTCGATGCGGCGCTGAATGGCCCAGGCTATTACAGTCGCCATGAGCAGCGGGGCGAGCACATAGATGAAGTTGCCTGCATCACTGGCAATCGACCATTGCGAGGCGCTGTACAGCGTGACGGCATTGGTCAGTCCTTTGCTCATATGCCATGGGTCGGCGTAACCACCCAGGTCCAAGCTGCGCTGGCCGGGGTAGATGGTGTTGCTCACTGTGCGAATGGCGTCGCTGGCATCCAGCCACCAGGCTGCCAGCAACAATGCGGCAATGGCGCAGGCTAGGACTGCACCGACGATCTGGGGCGCACGAAAGTGGTAGGCATGCCGAAATTGCCAGGCTGCCGCCAGCGCCAAAAAGCCCATCAAATAGCCCAGTGGGATTTGCCAGCCTGGGTAGAGCACGAAGACAAAGCCGGCGCTGGCCCAGCCTAGTAGCACGCTAGCACTTAGCGCGCCGAGCCAGCGCTGCGCCCGCAATAGACAGTCTGCGGCCAATACTGCAGCAACGGGGAAAAAAGTCGCGTAGGCAGGCCAGCCAGACCAGCTGACTGAGTAGCCTGAAAAAGCCACACTGGCAGCTAGCACTGCATTGAGCTTCCAGGCCGGTGAGAACCAACGCTGCAGCAGGGCTAGCAGTGCACCAAAGCAGGCAAAAAACGGCAGCCACCAGTCCCAGGCCAGTGCGCGGCGTAAATCCAAAAAGAAAAAGCCCCAAGTGGCGGGTTTGGCAATTGCGGCGGCATTGGCAATGGGCGTGCCCGTCATACCAACCACGTTCATGTTTTGCCCTGGCTGGCCGTGTAGCGGATTGATGCTGGGAAACGGATTCGGTCCGTAGGTTTGGCTAATGGCCAAGGGTGTGACCACCTGCCATTCATCGGAGCGCACATCTTGCGCTTGGCCCAACCAGACCGAGGCATTGTGCTCCAGCAGCGGTGTGTGGTTGAGCAGCCTTGGCAGGGAGGAGCCAGTCCAGCCGCCTGTGACCAGCAGTACAAAAGAAGCCAGGCAGGCCAGTGCAAAAGTAACAAGCCACGGCGAGTCTTGGCGGGCTGGCTCAGTGCCAAGTCCAAAGTGCGACTGGTTGGCATTGCTGGTATTGCTGCGCCACGGACTGATTAACCACACGAGCAAGGGCAGGGCCAGGGCGAGCCAAAACAGTGCTTTAGCGCGCATGCTGGGACTGGCTGGTGCGGCAGGCAAGTCAATTACATCCTTGCCTGGCAGCGGCTGCACTTCAAAGCGGCTTTGATCGCCGAGCATGACTTCCATGCGTACGCGGTGCTCTCCAGCAGGCACGCTGTCGGGCACATGCATGGGCAAGTTAAAACCACTGATCTCCCATAGCGGATTGCCCAGGGATTGGGCCACATCTGTGCGGTAGGTGGCGTAGCCCAAGCGTCCTTCGTAGATCAGCGTATCACCTAGCCAAACCCTGGCGTAGGTGACAAAAACGTCAGGGCGGTTGGAGACGGCCCAGCCCAGCAAGCTGATACTGCGGTCTGGGTTGACGGTGGCTGACTCCAGTACCCCTTGGCCTGCTGAGATCGGATTGGTGGTGGCGCTCGCTTGCGCCAGTGCGAGTGGCACCCACAGCAGACTCACACATGCCAGCAGCAGCGCTGTTGCCAGGGCACGCAGTCTTGTGAACAACAACTGCCACTGAGACCACATGGTCACAATCAGCGAGAGGGCACAGGGGAGAGACGGTGGGGACATGGGCAGCTTCAAGTAATACGCTCAGAGTGTCAAAAAGCCGCCATGGCGGTCGACTTCGCGTGGCTGAGCTTATGCTGGCTTGGCGATGATATAGGTATCTTGGTAATTCCAAAAAGACGCTGGCGCGAATAATTGCAGTTGCTCTAAACCCATCGTGTTCGCAATTTGCGCACGCACAAAAGCATCACTCGTGAAAGTGGTACCGTATTCTTGGGCTTCGATTGCATTGGATTCGCTGGAGGCAAAGAAGCGAAAGCCTTCTTCATTCATCGTGACGTTTTGGCTGCGCTGGGCTTGCTCGCCGTGCGTGGTAAAGACCAGTACGCCGCCCGGTTGCACGCTTTCGTAGAGGTGGCTGAGCCAGCGGCTCCAGCTGCTCAACGGCAGGTGCGTGAACAGCGACAGCACAAACGCTACCTCATAGCGCGCAGGCCAAGCAAGCTGCTCTGGCTGCGTAGTCGAGACAAACCCACGCACACCAAATGTCTGGGTTGAAAAATCTACCGCATCTTGGACCACGTCCGAGACGGTCACCGCTTGCGCGCCAATGGCTTTGACCAGATGGCGGGTAAAGCGTCCGTGGCCGCTGGCAAACTCTAAAAAACGCTGTACTTGGCTTAATGGCTTGTTGACTTTTTCCAGCATCAGCATCAGCTCGGCCAGTGTGCGCCAACCATCGGCGAAGTAATCACGCAATGGGTTAATTGAGGTGGGGTGGCCAGCAAAAAAATGAAAGATATCGTCTTGCGCTGAAATTTCGCAGTTCAAGCCCATCATGTCTTGGAAGCAGCCGTTGAGCTGGTGGCGCTCAATTAAGTTGTGCGCCGTTAAACGGGTTTGCGGCTCTTGACGTGCTTGGAGCAGCAAAGGTGCTGCAGCACCAAGATCGCCGGCGTTGAGAAGCTCTTGTGCTTGGGTCAGCAAGGTGGTGGCTTGGGTCGATGTGGTCATGGTCAGGGAGAGGTGTCAGGAATGTGTTTAAGAACGTGTTTACGATTTTTTCGCAGACCGCGTTGGAGCCCAAAAGGAGGCAACGCGCGGCAAAAACCGCAGTCGGGCTATCTGCCCGGCGAGGATTTTTAACAAAGCGGTGCGCCTTTTGGGCTCCAACCCGAAGGGCAAGGCACAAAAAAGCGCATTGCGGCGTTGCCCGTTTTGCTCATACAGACGTATGAGCTGCAACAGGCGCCTTGCACTGCCTCTTTTTTGTGCCTTGCGCGACTGTGAAAAGATCGTAAACACGTTCTAAGCCCATGTGTGCGGTAGTTTGACCAGACCGGGCATGAGTGTGGGGTTGAGAAAGCGCAGGTGCTTAAAGCGCAGCCATTCGTCATAGACGACCAGACCGCTTTCGTCGAATAAGAAGGCGCTGATCACGTACTGACCACTATGCAGAGAAAAATCCGCAAAAGTCAGCACCGACTGCCAGGAGCCGTCTTCCAACTGCGTCGGGCCCGTATTTTCTTCATGGGTTGCCAAGGAGGTAATGCCCACGCCTTTGGATTGCTCGATCATGAAGCCGATATTGGGGCGCTCCAGGCCATTGCCGCGTGCGGTGATGGTGACTACCAGGTCGCGGCTGTCGAGCAGCGGAGGCTGGTCCTCTTTGTCGTGCACCAAATTGGCGACTTCTACACTGATGATGTGGGCGGTGTCGGCCTCGCGGTTTGTTTGGCTCGCTGGCGCAGCAGCAGACGCAGCAGTAAATGCAGACTCTTTGGCCGTGTCGATCTGCTTGGCATCTTGCAGCTCCTGCTCGGCCTCGCCCAAGGCTTGCTGCTCTTGCTCTTGCAGCAAAATCCGGGTGTGAGTCAGGTAGGCTCCCAAGACTTGTTCGGTATCGCCAAATTCTTCAATCTGGCCTTTGTGCAACCACATAGCGCTGTCACACAGTGTTCGGATGTGGTAGGGGCTGTGTGAGCAGAACAAAATGGTGCAGCCGTTTTCCTTGAATGCCGTGATGCGCTCCACACATTTTTTCTGGAACGGCTGATCGCCGACGGCCAAGGCTTCGTCAACAATCAGTACATCCGGTTGAATCGCCGTCATCAAGGCAAACGCCAGGCGCACCACCATGCCCGAGGAGTATGTCTTGACCGCGCGGTTCATCGCATCGCCAAGGCCGGCAAACGCCACAATCTCGTCCTCCAGCTCCGCCATCTGCGCGCTCTGGATACCAATCATATTGCCAGCAAAATACAGATTTTCACGGCCGGTGAAGTCGGGGTGAAAACCTGCTCCAAGCTCCAAAATAGCCGTCACGCGGCCAACCCGATGCAGGCGGCCGACTGAAGGCTGTAGAGTGCCTGCCAGCAACTTCAACAAGGTGCTTTTGCCTGCGCCGTTGTCGCCAATGACGCCAATGCACTGGCCGCGGCGCAGCTCGAATGTCACATCGCGCAAAGCCCAGTGGCTGCGGTGGTAGTTGCGCCCTGTCAGCAGGGCTTTGAAGCGTTGTCCTGAAGAGCCATAGAGCTTGTATTCCTTGCCCATTGCGTCTGCGCGCAGCACGACTTCTTGCGCATGCAGCGCGGTCTGGCAGGCTGCGGGGTTGGGCACTGTGGTGTCTGTAGATGCGTCGCTCATAGCCAGTCCACCAGTTGGTCACGGCTGCGGCCGATGACAATATTCAAAATGACGGCAATGACTGCCATCGTGCAGGCGATGGCAAGCCAGCTTGAGGGGCTGGGCCACTGTCCATTGAGCAAGATGTTTTGGTAGCTCAGCACGTAGGGGGTGATTGGATTGAGCCAGAGTACCCAGCGCCAGCGTTCGGGGAACATTGTCAAAGGAAACAGGATAGGCGCAGCAAACACCCCCACTGAAAACACAAAGGCGACAATTTGTGCCACATCCCTGAGCGCAGCCATCAAGATGGCCAGCAAATACGCGAGCAACCAGGCGGTCATGGTTTGCAGCAATAACAGCGGCAGCATGGCGACAATCGCCAGTGAGCCGTGGTGCATCGGCCAATAGGCCACGGTCACCAGGATAAACAGTGGAAAGAACACGGTGGCTGTAGCAAGAATTGAGCGCGCCGGAAACAAGGCCGGTGGCAAGGGGTTTTTTTGCAGTAAGCCGCCCACATCGACCAGGCTATTCATGCCGCGTTGTGTCATCTCGGCGAACGCCATCCACGCAATCATGCCCACAATCAAAAAGGTGCCCACGCGCTCGGCTGGGGCATGCTCGCCCAAGCGCATCGCAAACACCAGGTCGAACACCACGTAATAGCTGGCAATCGTCAGCGCCGGTTGAATCCAGGCCCAAATAATGCCCCCGATGGAGCCAGCAAAACGGGCATTGAGTTCACGCCGCGTCAGCACGACTAACAAGGCCCGCATGCGAATCAGTACGGCAATATCTGATGAAAGTTGTTTCATGTTGCTAGCTGCCCTCGCACAGCAAGGGCGTTTTTTATTTGGAGCAGGGCGGCGACAAACGCAGTGGGCTTTGTGTTGAGCTTGTTGGTGAAAAAGCGTTTGCTGCGCATGGCCATGCCAATAGTGCTTGCATCGCAGTCCAGCAAGCTCAGTTTGGCACTTTGGCCACCAGGCGCTGAAAGGACGGTCCAAACAGTGGCGATTGTGTCAGCGCGCAAAGCCGAGCAGTTTAGCGGTTTTGTCTCGGTTTTGGGCCATCTGCTTTGTCAGCGAATGCGAATGTGTATCTGTGCACAAGGCTTGCTCAAAAAAAGAAACTGCGCAAGTCGCGATGAATAATGACGTTTAGTTTCGTCTGTCAAGCCTTACTACCCCTTGATATTTACCCCAGCTTGGGTGCAGAATACGCCGTTTTTCAAATTCATCGTTTCCCCTAGTTATCATTATGTCGACTATTCAGGTTCGTGCTGCTACTTTGCGTGACGCCAAAGCCATCGCCCAAATTCATACTTCCGCTGTCCAGGCCGCCTACAAAGGCCTGGTGCCTGATGAACACCTGAAGTCAGTCAGTGTCGAAAAGCGTGTGGCCTACTGGCGCGAAGCCATTGAATTTTGTGAGCCACAAGTCAAAGTCGCGATTGAGCAAGACAAAATTGTGGGCTTTGTTGGCTTTGATCGCTCACGTGACGAAAAAACACGTCCTACCACCGGCGAAATCTGGGCAATTTATATTGCGCCCAACCACTGGAATAAAGGCGTAGGCGCGGCCTTATGGGATGCGGCACGTGAAGGTCTGCATGAAGAAGGTTGCACCAATGTCACTGCCTGGGTGCCTGTGCAAAATGAACGTGCGTTGAAGTTCCATGAAACGGCAGGTTTTGAGCGCGAGATCAGCAGCGCCAAGACCGCCACGATTGGCGGCATGAAATTTGAAGAAATTCGTGTCAAGCGCTCTTTGACAACAGGACGCTGAACCAGCCGATACGGTGAGTTCATGGCAGCTAGCTGCCTGTCGATAACAGATTTTAAACCGCTGAGATCAGCGGTTTTTTTCTGCCTGTTCATGCACATCTGTTGGCCTGCCTGGACCCAAACCCTTATTCATTGTTCACGTTTGTTTCATTTTTGACTTGCCTGCCTGCGTTGCGAGTTTTTACACTGTCCAACGGCGCTGGGCAAGGTTGCATGGAGGATGCAGCCTTGGCCCGTACGATCGCACTGTCAGTGCGGGAGTAGCGTGGGCCGCCTTGCAACTATTATTGATTACCAGATGGAGAGGATCGCAATGAAGAAAATGAATGCACGCTTAATGGTGTTGACAGCTACCTGTGCCGCTGTTGGCTTATTGGCAGGTTGTGAGTTCAATGAGAGCATGCTGGGCGCAGGCAGCTCAGCTTTGAAGGCCGCGACTTTGACCAAGGCGGATGTGGTACAAATGTCGGGTCAATCGTGCCAGGCTCTGGATGGGCAAAACCGTGTGGCCGCCAGCAATAGCCCTTACGCCACACGACTGGCCAAAATCATCGCGCCTTTGCCTAAAGAGGTTGATGGCCAGCCAATCAGCTACAAAGTGTATTTGACCAAGGACGTGAATGCCTGGGCGATGGACAACGGCTGTGTGCGCGTGTATTCGGGTTTGATGGACTTGATGAACGACGATGAAGTGCGTGGTGTGATCGGCCATGAGTTGGGCCACGTAGCGCTGGGCCACTCGACTGCTTCGATGCGCACTACCTATGCGTCATCGGCGGTGCGCCAAGCGGCCGCTGCCAGTGGCAATGCGGCGGCTGCAACCCTGTCTAATTCGGCTGCGGGCGAGTTGGGCGAGGCTTTTATCAATGCCCAGTTCTCGCAAAGCCAAGAGACGGCCGCTGATAACTACTCGTTTGATTTGCTTACCCGACTCAAGCTCGAGCGCAAAGGCTTGGTCACAGGCTTTCAGAAAATGGCGGATTTGAGCGGCAAGTCAAGCACAGTTGAGTCACTGCTGAGCTCGCACCCACCGTCTGAAAAGCGTGTGCAAAATCTGCAAAACCGCTTGAATCAGGCCAAATAACTGCGTGGGCTTGGCGCAGAACTGCACACGCCGCAGCCAGTCTCTGTAAGATGGTGCGAATTTTTCATGATTGCATCAGCAAGGCGAGCCCGCTGCGCTTTGGTGGTGTATGCACTGGAGCGCATGGGTATGAATGATGTAAACACAAAAACTTACGCAGGCGATGTCTTGCCGCCATTGGCCTGGCAATGGGTTGAGGCTGGTGATGCGGTGGTGGTGGATGTGCGCACCGATGCCGAACGGGCCTGGGTCGGTGAAGTGCCTGGGGCTGTGGTGATTGCTCTGAAGCAGTGGCCCACGATGGCCTTAAACCCCGATTTTGATGTGCAACTGCAGGCCTTGGCCCAGGCCAAGCCGGGCAAGAAGCTGCTGTTTTTGTGCCGCAGCGGCGTGCGCTCGGTCATTGCGGCCGTGCGTGCCCATGAACTGGGGCTTGAGGCTTACAACATTCTCGAAGGGTTTGAAGGCGATGCAGACCAGAACGGGCACCGAGGCCAGCTAGGTGGTTGGCGCAAGCACGGCCTGCCCTGGCGACAGAGTTGAGTCCCTGTCGGGCAGCTTGGCGAACGATCCCATGCCCTGGAAGAGAATACAGGTTTCAAATGGCAAAAAGGCATTCTGAGAATATGCTCTTAGAATGCCTTTTTGCAGTGCAGTACCGCTGTACGCTGACTTACAGCACAGGAATGCGCAACTTCTGACCTGGATAAATTTTGTCCGGATGTGAGAGCATTGGCTTGTTGGCCTCAAAAATGACTGGGTATTTGTTGGCATCGCCGTAGTATTTTTTGGCAATGGCCGAGAGAGTGTCGCCGCGCACCACGTCGTGGTATTGGGCTTCTGGCTCTGGATTGGTCACGCTCATCTGGTTGTCCACGGCATTGACATTGGCGACGTTGCCGCAGCACAGTGTGACTTTTTCCAGATCTTGCTGCGTATTGGCAACCCCTTTGACTGTTACGGTGCCTGTCGTGCCATTGAAGAGTACCTCAATATCACTTACATTGAGCCCCTGCGTGGCAATGTAGGCAGCAATGGCTTTGGCTGCTGTCGCATCCAGTGCTTCTTGTTGGGGAGCTGCCGCTGTGTTTTCAGCGGCCTCGGCTGCTTTACCGCCAAAAAGTTTTTCGCCGGCGTCCTTGATGAAACTGAAGAGACCCATATTTAGCTCCTTGTGAGTGACAATGCAGCCCCGAGATGGCGCTGCCCGAGGCTAAGTGTAGCTGCATGTGGCAGTAAAAAGCATCAAGTGATGCTGGATATAAGAGATCAAAATCCTCAGATGACTTTTCTTGCTATTGATATTGGCAATACCCGTTTGAAGTGGGCGCTGTACAGCCAGCCTCGCTGGAATGCGCGCTTGATTGCTCAGGGTGTGGAGTTTTTAGACCATATCGACCGCTTGTCTGAAAACCATTGGGCTGGCTTGCCTGCACCCAGCATGATGCTGGGTTGTGCAGTCGCGGCCGATGCCGTGCGCAATAGGGTGGTTGAGCAATTGGAAATATGGGATGTTGAACCCTTGTGGGTCAGCTCGGCTCGGCAAGCGGCAGGCCTGACTAATGGGTATGACTATCCCGGCCGCCTTGGCTCAGACCGCTGGGTGGCGATGATTGGAGCAAGAAACCGCTTATTGGCCAAAGGTGATCGCAGGCCCTTGATTGTGGTGATGGTGGGCACTGCGGTGACCGTCGAGGCCATAGATGCGGATGGCAATTTTCTGGGAGGGCTGATTTTGCCTGGCCACGGCATTATGCTCAGGGCGCTGGAGTCGGGCACCGCTGGTCTGCATGTGCCAACTGGTGAGGTCAAGCCATTTCCCACCAATACCAGCGATGCGCTCACCAGCGGCGGCACTTATGCGATTGCTGGGGCCGTTGAACGCATGATTCAGCATTTGCAGCAGCGCACCGGTCAGGCACCAGCATGCATCATGACTGGCGGCGCTGGCTGGAAGATGGCGCCCAGCATGACCCGGCCTTTTGAGTTGGTTGACAGCCTGATATTTGATGGCTTGTTGGCTTTGGCCCAGGAAAAATCGCAACTGCAAGTAGCCAGCAGTTTTTAAGAGTCTGTTCATCATCTCCACGCAGACGCGTTGCAGCCCTAAAGGCAAGGCCCCACAAAGCGCATTGCGCGGCCTTGCACGTAATACGCATATTGCTGTCTGAGCCGCAACAGGCGCCTTGTAGCGCCTCTTTTTTTGTGCCTTGCGCGATTGCACGAAGATGTCAAACAAGTCTTTAAGGGCTGTTGGTGAGCCGTTGGCTTGCTGGCAGATAACAAAAAAACTGCAAGTTGGTGCATGTGCACCTATTGCAGTTTTTTTGTTGAGTTGATTGTGCGTTGCAGGGCTGGGGCTTTTGTTGAAAGCACCGCCCGTGTGTCTGGAGTTTAAAACTCAAACGCGCTAGGTTCAGGGAAGCCTTGCAGCCGTGGCAAATTGAAGTCCCAAGGTGTGGTGACTTGGAATTTACCTTGGACCTTCTTGATCAGGGTCATGCGCATCACAGGCTCTTGGCCGACACAGGCCATCAAACGACCGCCTTCGTTCAGGGCAGCCAGCAAAGCGGGGGGTACTTCAACGACTGAGCCGCTGAGCACAATCACATCAAAGCCGCCTGTGGGAATGTCGGTGGCGCCATTGGCTTGGACGACAGAGACATTGCGCACCGATGCGCGGCTCAGGTTGGCTTGGGCCAGCTTGGCCAGGTCAGGGGCAATTTCCAGAGACACGACTTCTTTGCCCAAAGCGCCAAGCAGTGCGGCCATGTAGCCTGAGCCAGCGCCAATTTCCAGCACCCGTTCATGGGCTTGGACTTTGAGGTCATTGAGTGTGCGTGCCTCGATTTTTGGCGACACCATATAGGCATCTGGGCGGCTCAGGAGTTCGTGCTCAGCGACCAATGGAATTTCCACGTCCGTGAAAGCCAGACTTTTGTAGGCTTCGGGCACAAAATGCTCACGTTTGACGCGTGCCAAGGTGGAGAGCACGACGCTGTCGTCTACATTCCATGGGCGAATTTGCTGCTCAATCATATTGAAGCGGGCAACATCTTCTGGATGGGGGAAATCTTGCAAACGGTTCAAAGGCAATGTCATCGTATTCTCCTGGGGCTGGGTGTCCGTGTCTGTGAATCAAAGCCCTGGCCCGATCTGACTCGGGCGCAGCTTTTGATTTGCAAACAGCCCCTAGCTTGCGGTTTGGCTGAAGTCTTGTGCTGAGCTGTAAGCCAGTCATTGGGCAAACTGCCCCATCCGGCTCCAGATCAACCTCGCATTTTAGAGCGTGTTGGAGCGCTTGTGCGATACCAGAGCCCAAGAATGCGATATGTTGTTGCTTACGGGGTTTCACAGGCTTGGTGCAAGCGCACCATGGCAGCCCTGTGATTGAGAGGAAATACCAACACTGTCAATGGCTTAGCTAAGTGATTCAGAGTCGATGTCGAGTCGCGATTCGCGCTTGGCACGCCTGGATTCTTTTTCTAACCAATACGACAAGGCCAATAGGCGCTGGTGTTCTTGCGTTTCTTTGGCCGTGTGTGCATGGGCTGGGTGGTGCTCTTGCGATAAGGCGGTTTGGCTCAATTGCTGCAGCCGCAGTGCCTCTTCTTCAGCCTCTTGCCAATCGCCTTGTGAGAGCGCTTCAACAGTTCGCACCAGGCTTTGGTGCGCGGCCACGTCGTGGCGGTATTCACGCCAGATTTTGGCCTCAGTCGGCATGCGCCAGACGCTGGTCAGTGCATAAATGACCAGCGCGCAAGCCGCAAAGGCAGTCACCAGGAGAAGCAAAAACAGGTTCAGTGACATGTCCATGCGATAGGGCTGCCAAAACAGGGTGATGGTCGCCCGGTTGCTATTGAGGAATAAGGCGGCAGCTACCGCTGCAGCAAACAGAATGAGAATCCACAACGCACTGCGCATATCACGGTTGCTCCTGGTGGGGGGTGTCCGTGGTCAGGGGCTCGTTGCCGTCGAGGGCTGCGCTGGCCTCAGGCAGCGGCCGGTTGCTCGGTGTACGTGGCGCGCGGCTGGCGGCGATGGCATTGAGCGTCTCAGTAATGGCAGGAGCCTCTACCACCAAAATATGGTTTTGCAGTTGGTTCAGCGTACGCAGCGCATGTTGCGTGCGCGGTGAAGAGACATCAAAGTACTTTCTGAGCAATCCCTGGGCTGCGGCCAAGTCCGTGCGGGCCGACGCCGATTGGCGCGCCAACAGGCCCATGCGCGCATTCATCAGCTGCAAGCGCATGTTTTCGCGCAGGAAAAATGCCTGCTCAGCGCTCAGCAGTGCGGCTTCGGGGTAGTCGATGCGTTGCACGCGCACCAGGCCGGCCATATTGTCAAACAAGGCGCTGAACCAGCCTTTAGAGATGCTGGCGTCTTCGCTCGCTTCTTGCTCAAGGTCGAAAGTGCTGGAAGGCGCGTCTGCGCTTGCTGGCGTAGGGACTAGGCCCGGCTCTTGCTGGGCGGCAGTGGCTATGTTGGTGTCATCAACGGGGGCACTCTGGGGCTGTTGCACGGCGCTGAATGGCAGCCCTGTTGCGCTGTCGAGTCCGACCGCATTGGCCAGGGGGATTTGATCGAGCTGCAGCAGCAGGGTGTCAATGCGTCCCAGCAGTCCTGCTGTGTCCGTCACGGCGTTACTGGTCAGGCGAGACAGGTCTTTCTCAATTGCGTTGACAATGGGGTTCAGGCGCGGTTGCTCAGTGCGATCAATGCGTTGCGATGCGTTGCGCAGCGCTGCAATCAGCGGGCCAGCCAAACCGGTCAGCTGGGCTTGCTGCTGGGCCAGTCGCAGCGAGGCCTCCATGTCGATCAGCATGGTTTCATCACGCGTGCGTGAGAGCTCGAAAGCCATTTGTTCAATGTGTGAGCGCTGCAGGGTGTATTCATTCACGCGTGCCTCACTCAGGCTGGAGCGGGTGACCGCATCACGGGCAAGGTCATGCGCCTGCGCGGATTGGGTTTTGGCCTCAATGGCCTGAGCCTGAATGGCGGCAGTCTGGGTGATCAACTGCGTTTGGATGTTGTTGAGTCGCTGCCATTGCGAATAGGCCAGCAAAAAGCCAAGCACGGCAATGGCCACCAGCAACCAGGCACCCCAAATCGGAAACAGCATGGGGCGGCGCCAATTGGCGATGATTTGGTGCAGCGGTTGAGGTGGAGGACTTTCTTCAGGAGTCACGTCAAAGCGTCTTAATGGCTGGTGAAGCGCCAAGCACGCAGTTGGCTTGGAAGGCGTTATGGCTGTGCGGTGTTAGCGCGAATGAGGCTGATGTGGGCTTATTGTGGCATGTATTGCGGCCCAGCGCCGCCCATCGGCTGTGAATAGGCAGAGAGAGCCGCATCAAGCGCTATGCTGTGTTGCGCAGCAGCCAAAAGCCTGGACGTAGAACCTGTTTTCGATCTTTTCGCCGTCGCGCTAGGTGCAAAAAAGAGGCGTTTTAAGGCTGTCTGTAAAAAGATTGTAAAAACGCTCATAGCGATTGGATGGCCGCCGTCCATGTTTGTGCCAGCGCTTCAGGCGTGGGCAGGCAGTGCAACACCTTGGCAAAGCCTTTGTCGAGCAGGGTCTGGCCAATGCGCGGGTGTGTGGCAATTGCGCTGTGTGAGCGCCAGTTGTGCTTTGGAAAGCGCTCGGTGAGTTGCTCGACCGCTTCCGAGCTATTGAACAGCCAGATGCACGCGCCTTGTGCAGCCAGGTCGACTATTGTGAGGTGTGAGGTCTGCCACGCCGGCGCTCTGCGTTCATAGACGGACAACAGCTCGACCACGGCACCGTGCTGTTGCAGTGTGCGGCTCAGCCATAGGCGGCCGTTGCCTTCGAGGCCTGCATCTGGTGATTGCACGGCGTTTGGGAGGGCGCCGTGCGTGCTGCCACGCACGATCAGCACGCGCGCGCCGCCGCTGATTTGCGTGTGCACCGTGTGCCACAGCGCTTCGGAGTCAAACTGGCTGCTGCGTGCAAGGTCAGGCTGGTCAATGGTGTCTTGGGCAAAGCCCAGTGCCAGCAGACTGCGCGTGGTGCCTGGCCCGGGCGACCACAGCCGTGGTGCCTGGCCTGCTGCGCTGGCTTCTTGCCATGCCCGTTGGGCTGTAAGGTCCCAGAAATACTGCACGGCATTGGGGCTGACATGCATGATGGCGTGGTAGTGCGCCAATCGCGCAACGATGGCCTCTTTCGCTTGCAAGGTGGCTGGGTCGCACTTGGCTTCAATCGCCATCAATGGCAGGGCCAGAGTGGGTACGCCTAACTCGTCCAGCGCCTGGGCCCAGTGCAAGGCCTGGGCAGGCGGGCGCGTTAGGATTAGCGGAGGGCGGGGAGGGATCAATGCAGCACCTGTCAAGTGGGGCGTTGGTGGCGGCGCGTCAGGACTCTGACAGCGCAATATGCGCCAATGCCGCCAAAGGGGCGGTTTCGGCCCGCAGCACACGGCGGCCTAGCGTGGTGGGCGCAAAGCCGTGCTCCATCAAGGCTTGTTCTTCTGCCTGGGCCAGACCGCCTTCAGGTCCTGAGGCAAAGCAGACATCGCGGGTGCCAACTGCGCCCTGTAGCCTATTGCGCAGTGTCTGTGTGCCGCTGCTCAGGCTCAGGACGCATTGGAGTGCAGGCAGGCTGCTTGGCTGGGCGTTGGCAGGAATCAGCGTTTGGTATGCCTTGGCTTTGAGGAAGTCTGTCAGCGTGCGCACCGGATGCACCAATGGCAAGGTGTTGCGGCCCGATTGTTCGCACGCTGCTGCGGCAATGGCCTGCCAATGCTCGCGCTTTTTGTCCGCGCGTTCACCTTTGAGGCGCAGCACACTGCGCTCGGTCATGACCGGGCTGATGCTGTAGACACCCAGTTCGGTGACTTTCTCCACCAGCCAGTCCATGCGCTCATTGGTGGGCATGGCCACCACCAAGTGCACGCGTGTTTCGATTTCGCGGTTATGGGTTTGTACGTCGGTAATGCGCACGCGCACGATTTGGCGGCCCATTGCAAGAATTTCTGCTTGCCATTCGCAGTTGGTGTGCGTTTCGCCGCCAGGAAACAGGCAGACGCTTTCACCAGGCTGCATGCGCAGCACCTGAATGTGTCGGCTGGCAGCCGCAGGCAGGTCGATTTCACAACCCAGGCTTAAGGGGTGGGGGAAGTGGATGCGCGCAAGGGCCATAAACAAGCGGGGCTCAAAAAATCCATTGTGGCTGAATGTGTGCAGTGCAGCTGGCCAGTTGATCAGGCCGCTGCAGCACAGAGACTCAGAGTCTACCGAACGAGAAAGCTTCGGTTTTTTGGGTGTTCTCCAGCGCGTCAATCAGGCGCAGCATCGGGAACAGTTCGCGGTAGCGGCTGGCGGTGCTGCGAATATAGTGCAGGAATCTAGGCGTGTCTTCCAAATATTTGGCCTTGCCATCGCGCAGCGTCAAGCGCGCAAAAATACCGGCTACTTTGAGGTGGCGCTGCAAGCCCATCCATTCAACGGCGCGGTAAAACTCACCAAAGTCTGCCTCTAGCTCTGGCGCGCTGGCCAGCAGGCCGGCTTTGCGGGCCTTTTCCCAATAGCGCACGGCAATATCCAGCAGAAAATCTTCTTCCCAGCTGTGGAAGGCGTCACGCAACAGGCTGGCCAGGTCGTAGGTGATGGGGCCGTGCAACGCGTCTTGGAAATCCAGTACGCCACTGATCTGGGCAGCGCCTGCCGCGTCAGCTGGTGTCACCATCAGATTGCGCAGCATGTAGTCGCGGTGCACAAACACCTGTGGCGCGGCAAGGTTGTTGGCCGCGATCAACTCAAAAGTCTTGTGTAAGGTCTGTTGCTGGCTGTCGCTGAGTGTGGCTTGGCGGTAGCGGCCCAAGTACCACTCTGGGAATAACTGCATCTCACGCATCAGCACCGCATGGTCATAGGCTGGCACATCGGCGCGGGTGCGCATTTGCATTTGAACCAGCCAATCCACGCTTTGCAGCATCAGCGGATAGGCTTCTTTGGTGCTGTATTCGGGTGCCAAGTATTGCAGCACGGTCTGCTGGCCCAAATCGTCCATCAGTAAAAAACCATTGTCCACATCGCTTTGCAGCAGCCTGGGGGTGGGAATGCCGGCTTCATGCAGCAGTTGTGCGACATGCATGAACGGGCCAAGGGGCTCTTTCTCGGGCGGTGCATCCATGATGATGCGCGACTGGCCTGTCGTGGTTTGGATGCGAAAGTAGCGTCTAAAGCTGGCATCAGAGGAGGCCAGCTGCAAGCTGCTGGTGGCCAGTTGCTGGTCGCCTGCAATGGCAGTGAGCCATTGCTCAAAAAGGACTTGGCGCGCAGGCTCGGCCCATTGGATGGTTGTCATAGAAATGTGAGAGCAAGAAACGGAAAAGTGAAGCCTGGAGTACGTGTTCTAAGGCAGGCAATGGAGGTCGGGCCGGTGTTTTGGCCTCATTTTACAAATGATGGCAAAGGCGAACCTGATAATATGCGCCGATTGAATAAATGATTGGGGCATGCCAGTGGGGGTCAGCGGCTTCGCAAGAGATGGCAGCTGCGTGCCAAGGCGCAGACCAATTGGCGGCACATGCCCAATCGCTGGCGTACTCAGACAGGCACATACATGCCAATATGAGCGCAGGCGGCATGGGCAGGCTTGCCAATAGCGCCTGTAGCGTCAACACCATACTGTATGTTTGCGGTGCAGCCATTGCTGGACGGCAGATTTTGATGAAAAGAACATGGATTTTGTGAAACGACCCCGAGCCTTTGCGTCGCAGCGTTTGTCGCAAATAGCGCAATCGGCCATGCTGTGTTTGATGGCTTCTGCAGCATCCCAGCCACTGTGGGCCCAAAGCACAGCGGCAGCGGCCGACTGGAATGGCCCTTTGGTGCTGCAGTCCAGCAGTGCACTGCAAGAGCAGATTCCGGCTGCTCAAGCCGAGCAAAGCCCGATCTACCTCAGCGGCGATGAGATGGATGGGCAGCAAGACACGCGCGTGCGTGTCAGGGGCGATGCCCGTCTGCGCCGCGCTGCTACGGCGATCCGCGCGGACGAGTTGACGTACGAGCCGCAAACCAGCGAGGCGCAAGCCACTGGCAATGTCATCATCCACAGCGATGCCGACCAGTACCGTGGCCAGCAATTGCAGCTCAATATCGATACCTATAAAGGCACGTTTGAGCAAGTGAAATACATGCTGGGCGCCACCCGTGCGCATGGCGAGGCCGAGCGTGTTGACTTCCTCGACCGCAACCGCTACATCGTGCACGAGGGCGACTACACCACCTGCCAACGAGTCGACAGCGACCCGAACTGGACCCCCGCATGGCGTATTCGTGCCAAAGAGATGACGATTGACCGTGTCGCTGATGTGGGCGTGGCACGCAATGGCGCGCTGGAGTTCATGGGCATCCCGGTATTTCCCGTGCCGTATTTGAGCTTTCCATTGTCAGATGCCCGCAAATCCGGCTTTTTGCCGCCCACCATTGGTCTTGACAGCGTCTCAGGCTTTCAGTATTCGCAGCCGTATTACTGGAGCATTGCGCCCAACCGCGATGCGACCATCACCCCCACCTTGATGGCGCGCCGCGGCATTGATCTGGATGGCAAGTTCCGCTACCTGGAGGAAAACTACAGCGGTGAGGTGATGGGCCGTTATATGCCCAGTGACAGCTTGCGCAAGAAAGACCGCTGGAGCGCCGCTTTGCGCCACCGCCAAATCTCGCAGACACCGGTGGGGGCGATCAATTGGGATGCCAGCATCAATCGTGTGGGCGATAACAACTACTGGCGTGATTTCCCTCGCAGCTCCTACGGTCTGGCCGACCGATTGCTGCCCAGCAACCTCAATGCCAGCTGGGGTCAGGATGATTGGACAGTGTACATGCGTGCGCTGAAGTGGCAGACACTGCAGGACGTTGACTCGATCATCTTGCCGCCCTATGACATGTTGCCTCAGCTGCACGCCAGCTACACGCCCTGGAATGTCAAAGGCGGCTTCGATTTCAGTTTTGAAATGGATACCACCAGTTTCCGGGCCGATAGCGAGTTTGCCAATTTGCTCACTGATGGCACGCGCTCCTATGCATTGGCCAAGCTGAGCAGGCCTATGCTTGCGCCGCAAGGTTTTCTGACGCCAGCCGTCGAGTTGCATGCCAGTTACTACAACTTCAGCTCCAGCAGGTTGACTGATGGATACAAGACCTACTCACGTGTGCTGCCTACCTTCAGCCTAGACTCTGGTCTGGTGTTTGAGCGGGATACGAACTTGCTGGGCCGCAACCTGCAGCAAACGCTGGAGCCCAGGGCGTTCTACACTTATACGCCGTACAAAAACCAAAGCATGCTGCCGATGTATGACACCGGTGAGCTGGACTTTACCTTTGCCAGCATTTATTCGCCCAATTCATACGTGGGCCAGGACCGCATCGCCGACAACAACCTGTTGACCTTGGGCTTGACCAGTCGCTTGATTAGTGCCGACAACGGCGCTGAGCTGGCCAGGGCCTCGATTGCCCAACGGCTGCGCTTCAATGACCAGCGTGTGACCGCACCTGGTGTCGAGCCGCTGGACAAAGGGCTGTCCGATATTTTGCTCGGCGGCTCGGTCAACTGGACGCAGCGATGGGCAACCAGCGGTGTGGTCCAGTACGACCATGACCAGCGACGCACGGTGCGCTATACCTTGAATGGCCACTACAAGCCCGGTGACTTCAAAGTGCTCAGTGCCGGCTACCGCATGAAACGCGATGCCAGCAAACAGGTCGAAATGGGTTGGCAGTGGCCCATTTCTGATCTGTGGCAGGCCAGCCCAAGCAGCAATGGCGCCAACCGTTGGTACAGCGTGGGCCGCTTGAACTACAGCATGCAAGACAAAAAGCTGGTCGACACCATCATCGGTGTTGAGTACAGTGCCTGCTGCTGGACTGGGCGCGTGGTCCTGGAGCGCTTGCAAAACAGTTGGAACAGCTCCAATACCCGTATTTTGTTCCAGCTCGAGCTGACCGGACTCTCCAGTATCAATGTGGGCTCTAACCCTTTGAATACGTTGCGCACCAACGTGCCTTATTACCAGGAAATCAGCCCGGCCGTGCCGGAGCCTTCAAGCCGCTTCAATCAGTATGATTAATCCCTAGCGACCAAGCTGGCTCTATCAGGTATTCTCAAAACCTGGCTGGCAGTCAGTCAGTGCACAATGTGTGCTTGCGGCTGGCGCCGAAGCTGGCCCGCTAGTATCGTGCAAGTTGTATATTGTGAGATCTATGCGTCGAGCCTGGCTCGACTGTGTTTATCCTTCGTCCCAAAATGACCTCTTTTTTCAAAAAATCCTCTACACACAGCAAGCGTTTGATTGCCATGGCTTGTCTGAGCTCTGCAGTGGTGTTGCTGCCCTTGGCTGCACATGCGCAAGGTTTGCGTTTGCCGGGCACCAGCGGCGGAGGTCTGTCGGGCTCAACTGGCAGCAGCTCGGGCAGCTATCCGAATAATTTGCAAGATGCGGTCACGAACGCCACGGCATCTTCGTTGGGCCAAGGCAGCTCTCGGCAAGCCGACTTCATTGTGGCGCTGGTCAATTCAGAGCCGATTACCAATGTGGAATTGCAAAACCGCATGGTGCCAGCGCGCGAATATTTTGCGCAGCAAGGCCAGTCGATCAGCGAGCAGCGCTTGCGCCAAGAGGTGTTGGATGTGCTGATTGCCGAGCGCCTGCAATTGATCGAAGCCAAAGAGATGAATCAGACGATCGATGACTTCACGCTCGACCAGGCTGAGGCCAATGTGGCAGAACGCAACAACGTCAGCATCGGCACCATGTACCAAGAGTTGGCCGCTTCGGGGGTCAGTCGTGAGCAGTTTCGCCGCCAAATGCGCAACCAGCTGACGCTGATGCGCATTCGTGAGCGAGCGGTGGAAGCCCAGGTGCGCGTGTCAGACCAGGAACTCGACCGCTATTTGCGTGAGCACCCGATCGACCAAGGTCAGGTGGTTCCTGAAGCGCTCAATCTTGGCCATGTCCTGGTGATCGTGCCTGAAAACGCATCGTCTGAAGAGCAAGCGCAGTTGAAAGCGCGTATTGATGCGGCAGCGCAGGAGCTGGCAGCCGGTGCAGATTTTGCGGAAGTGGCCAGAAAATACTCGCAAGCCAACGAAGCCAGCCGTGGCGGTGAGCTGGGCTTGCGCCCTGAGAGCCAATACCCGGAGCTGTTCCTCAGCTCGGTCCAGGGCAAGGCCGTTGGTGAAGTGGTCGGGCCGGTGCGCTCGGGTGCGGGCTACCATATTTTGAAAGTGCTGGAGCGCCAAGAGGGTGGTGCCGGTATGGTGGTGCAAAACCATGCACGCCATATCTTGATTTCTGGCGCATCAGGTCGCTCGGCGCAGGAAGCAGGCAATATGCTGCTGGAGATCCGTGACCGTGTGGTGCGCGGTGGAGAGGATTTTGCCGAGCTGGCTCGCCAGTACTCGCAAGATGGCAGCGCCAAAGACGGTGGTGACTTGGGGTGGGCCGGTCCAGGCATGTTCGTGCCTGAGTTCCAGGAAGCACTCGATGAGCTGCAGCCGGGCGATGTGAGCCAGCCAGTGGTCTCGCGCTTTGGCTTGCACCTGATCCAATTGCTGGACCGCAGACAGCACAAAATGACCCAGCGCGAGCAGCGTGAGCTGGTGCGCAATGAAGCCCGTGAAGCCAAAGTGGAAGCAGAATACACCAAATGGCTTGAAGGCCTGCGCGCGCGCGCCTTCATTGAAATGCGTGACCCGAATGGCCAGTAAGGCTTTTGAGCGTGTGTCTACCGGTATCTATGGGCTTTTAACAGGACAGTTTCGTGCGTCATATTCCTCGTAAACGCTTCGGCCAGAACTTTCTGGTCGATGGCTCGGTCATTCACGACATTGTCGCGGCCATTAACCCCAAGCAGGGCGAACCGGTCGTAGAGATTGGCCCTGGCATGGCGGCCTTGACCAAGCCGTTGCTTGAGCACTTGGACCGTTTGACCGTGATTGAGCTCGACCGTGATCTGGTCGTGCGCCTGCAGGCGAACCCCAAACTCAATGTGATTGCCAGCGATGTGCTCAACGTTGATTTCAGGCAGCTGTCAGCCAGCTTGGGTGGGCAGCGCCTGCGCGTTGTCGGCAACTTGCCCTACAACATCTCCTCGCCCCTGTTGTTCCATTTGTTGGATGCGATCGATGTGGTGCAAGACCACCACTTCATGCTGCAAAAAGAGGTCATTGACCGTTTGCTGGCCAAGCCTGCGACCTCGGCGTTTGGCCGCATTTCGGTGATGATGCAGTGGCGTTATGCGATGGAGCGGATGCTGGATGTGCCCCCTGAGGCCTTTGATCCGCCACCCAAGGTCATGAGCTCGGTCGTGCGCATGGTGCCCCTGACCGAATGGGTCCAGGTGCCGCAGCCATTGCTGGAAGAGTTGGTCAAGGTCGCATTCAGCCAGAAACGCAAACTGGTGCGCCATACGCTGGGCAAATGGCTGGATGAAAAAGGCTTTAATGGCGATTTTGACGTGCAGCGCAGGGCCGAAGAAATTCCGGTGGACGAGTACGTCGCCTTGGTCAAAGCCGTGCACGGCGTTTGATGCGCCGGGTGAGCAGGGCGGCTGCAAGGCCCTGTTGATGCGCCGATCCGAAGGCGCAAACAGAGAAGCGTCATACAATCGCTCGCATGAATGTTTCTTCTAATCCAGGGGCGCGGCAAGACAATCCTTTGCTGGTCGGCCTCAATCCTGAGCAGGCTGCAGCAGTCAGCTTTGCCGGTGGTAATACCTTGATTTTGGCTGGTGCCGGTTCGGGCAAAACCCGGGTGCTGACGACCCGCATTGCATGGTTGTTGCAAACTGGCCAGGCCTCGCCAGGGGGCATCCTGGCGGTGACCTTCACCAACAAGGCAGCACGTGAGATGGTCACGCGTTTGAGCGCGATGGTGCCTGTGTCCGTGCGTGGCATGTGGATTGGCACTTTCCACGGCCTGTGCAACCGCATGCTGCGCGCGCATGCGCAAACCGTCGGCCTGCCCAAGCAGTTTCAGATTCTGGACATGCAAGACCAGCTCTCAGCGGTCAAGCGCATTCTCAAAGCCCACAATATTGACAGCGAAATGCTGCCGCCTAAAAAGCTGCAGTCGTTCATCAACAGCTGCAAGGAAGAGGGCATGCGTCCTGGCGATGTGCCTATGCGCGATGCCGAAACCCGCCAGCGGGTTGAGCTCTACCAAATCTACGAGCAGCAATGCCAAAAAGAAGGCGTGGTCGACTTTGGCGAACTGATGCTGCGCAGCTATGAGCTGTTGCGGGACAACGCTGCGGTGCGCCAGCACTACCAAGGCCGCTTTCAGCATGTGCTTGTGGACGAGTTCCAGGACACCAACCGCCTGCAATACCAGTGGCTCAAACTGATCGCCGGTGGTGCCAGTGTGGTGGCCGTTGGCGATGACGATCAGAGCATTTACGCTTTTCGTGGCGCGCGCGTGGGCAATATGGCCGATTTTGTGCGTGAATTTGGCGTGCAAAACCCGATCAAGCTTGAGCAAAACTACCGCTCCTACAGCCATATTTTGGACAGCGCCAATGCACTGATTGCCCACAACAGCCAGCGCCTTGGCAAAACCCTGCGCACTGACCAGGGCGCAGGCGAGGCCTTGCGCATACACGAATCGGTCAATGACCTGGCGGAAGCGCGCTGGATTGTCGACGAGGTGCGCCAGCTGATGCAAGCCGATGGTTTTGCGCACAATGAAATCGCCGTGCTCTACCGCAGCAACGCCCAAAGCCGCTCGTTGGAGTCGGCCTTGATTGCGGCCAAATTGCCCTACCGCATCTATGGCGGCTTGCGCTTTTTTGAACGCGCTGAGATCAAGCACGCGCTCGCCTATTTGCGTTTGCTGGAAAATCCCAGCGATGACACCAGTTTCTTGCGGGTCGTGAACTTCCCTACGCGCGGCATAGGTGCGCGCAGCATTGAAGCCTTGCAAGACCTGGCTGGGGCCAACCAGCAATCGTTGTATGCCGCTGTGGCTGGCATGGAGGGGCGTGCAGGGGACAAATTGCGGGGATTTGTTACGCTCATTGAGCAGTTGCGCCAAGCCAGCATGGGCCAGACTCTGCGCGATGTGATTGGCCTGACGCTTGAGCACAGCGGTTTGTTGGAGCACTTCAGGGCTGAAAAAGATGGCCTCGATCGTGTGGAAAACCTGGAGGAATTGGTCAATGCGGCCGAAAACTTCGTCACGCAAGAAGGCTACGCCGTCGATGTCACCAGTTTGCCGATGGACGAACACGGCCAGCCCATCAGCCAAAGCCTGGCCAGCCAGGGCGTGGACATGGATGTGCCATGGAATGGGGCCGCGGTCCAGCAATTGCCTTCGCATGCACCAGCGCCCCAATATGCGGCCTTGGATGCCAACCAGTCGCTGTTTGTTGATGTCGACACCGGCGAGACCTTGACCCCCTTGGCCGCCTTCTTGACCCATGCGGCGCTGGAGGCGGGCGACAACCAGGCCCAGGCCGGCCAGGAAGCGATTCAGCTGATGACCGTGCACGCCTCCAAAGGGTTGGAGTTTGATGCAGTCTTCATCGCCGGTCTGGAAGAGGGCTTGTTTCCGCACTACAACAGCATGACCGACCAGGATGGCGTCGAAGAAGAGCGCCGCCTGATGTATGTGGCCATCACCCGGGCGCGCAAACGCTTGTATTTGAGCTTGGCGCAAGAGCGCATGCTCAACGGCCAAACCCAGTACAACGTGCAAAGCCGGTTTTTAGACGAATTGCCAGAAGAGTCGGTGCGCTGGCTCACGCCCAAGCGCCAGGCAGGCGCGCAGGGCGCTGGTGGCAGCTTTGGCGCTGCAGGCGCAGGCCGCTGGAGCGGCAGCAGTGCAGGTGGGCAACGGCAAGGCGGTTATGAGCGCAGCAGCTACGGCAGCAGTGGCGGCGCCGAAGATGTGTCTTACCGTGAATCAGGCCGCTACAGCGGCTTTGGCAGTAAGCAAATCAGCTATGGCGCTGGCAGCGTGCCGCCGCAAGCCTCGGATGGTGTCGCCACCCATGGCATTCGCACGGGCCAAAAAGTCTTCCACGCCAAATTTGGCGAGGGCGATGTGCTGTCGATAGAAGGCAAGGGCGCGGATGCCAAAGCCAAGGTCAATTTTGGCCGCCATGGCACGAAGCTGCTGCTGCTGGCTGTGGCCAAGCTGACCGTGGTGTAAAAACGCTCTAAGAACGTAAACACGTTCTAAGTGGGCTGCTGGATGGCGCTGCTCGCCGCGCAATTGCGGTGGTTTACGCGCTGCGCACACGGTGGTAATTGGGGGCGAAGGTGAAATCGCCGACCAAGGGCAAATGGTCGGACATGCGCCGCCAAATCCGCCCTCTGGGCACAAACACCGACATTGGCACCAGGTGCCGCACAAAAATCCGGTCGAGCTGCACCACAGGCAGCAGCGACGGGTAGGTGTTGGCACGCTCCGTGTATTCGCTAAAGCCACTCTCGCGCAGCAACAGCCCGGTTTGGTCGCCCCAGTCATTGAAGTCGCCGGCAATCACCACGGCCTGGTCGGGCGGTATTTGATCGAGCACAAATTCCCGTATCAAGGCCACTTGGCGCAGGCGGCTGATGTGGATCAGGCCCAAATGCACGACCAGGGTGTGCACCACATGGCCTGCGACATTGATTTGCGCGTGCAAAATGCCGCGCTGCTCCAGCCGGTGGTCGGAGATGTCTTTTTGTCGCGACTCGATCACTGGCCAGCGGCTGAGCAATGCATTGCCATGTTCGCCATAGCGGGTCACGGCGTTGGTGTAGTAGACCGCCTCATAGCCTTCGGGGGCGAGAAATTGCGCCTGCGGCAACTCGGGCCAGTCGGCAAAACGTTCTTGCTCGCGCAGATTGCCATTGCGCACTTCTTGCAGGCATACGAGGTCGGCATCGAGCTGCTCGATCGCCAAGCCCAGATTGCCAATTTCCAATCGGCTCAGTGGGCCCAGGCCTTGTACGCCTTTGTGGATGTTGTAGGTCGCAATGCGCAGGTGCTCTGGCTCAAACGAGTCGTCTGAGGGGGCTTGGGGGGAGGTTGAAGCAGTCAAAGCGTGGCGTCAGCATCAAGGTTGAAAAGACTGCGCTGCAGGCAAAAAAAGCATGCCTGCGCGGCGCATCAACGCTTTATAGCATGCGCGTGCATGCCCCCGTGGATGCTTTGTCATGCATGTTTAAAGTGCACCGTAAAAGCAGGTTTGCCCTTGAGCCTGTTCAACGTATCGATGCAGACCGCACTGTGGCCCAAACGGAAAAGTTGCGCGGCACAATTTGCCATCGTGCTATTTGCTTGGTGAGGATTTTTAATGCAGCAGCATGCCTTTGGGGCTCGCCCCAGCACCACAACGAGCAGCAATGCGTTGTTGGTGCCTTGCGCGATTGCGTCGAGAGGGTGAACACGGCTCTTTAGTGGCCCAACTCGGCATCCATGGAGCCAGCGGCTGGCAAATCCAGGCGTTTGGCTTGCACGCGCTCGACCATCTTGCCGTCCATCTCCAGCACTTCAAAGCGCCAGCCCTCCCATTCGAAATGGTCGCCCACTTGTGGAATGCGCTCTAACTGCAGCATGAACATGCCACTGAGCGTGTGGTAGTGGCCGCGTTCCTCTTCAGGCACGCTGCTGATGTTCAGGCGGTCCTTGAGCTCGACATTTGGAATCGTGCCGTACAGCAGCCAGGAGCCATCGTCGAGCTGGCGCGCCCAGGCATCATCGGCATTGCGTGAGGCGAATTCGCCGGTCAAGGCCTCGGTCACGTCCTGCAAAGTCACAATGCCGCCTATCTCGCCGTACTCGTCGACAACAAAGGCCAGCTGCAGGCTATTGGCCTTGAATTGGCCCAGCAGCGACAGGCCAGACAAGGTTTCTGGCACATACAGGCTGGTGTGCAAGTCTTTGGCGAAATCAGGGCCTTGGCCGCTGTGCACGCGAGCCAGTACTTGCTTGGCGTGGATATAGCCCAGCACCTGGTCCAGGTCGCCATTGCAGACCGGAAAACGGGTGTGACCCGATTCGATGATGCGGGCCAAATTCTCTGTATCGCTGGCGTTCAAATCAATGAAGACGATGTCGGTGCGTGGCGTCATCAAGGAGCCAACTTCGCGGTCATCGAGGCGAAATACGTTGCGCACAATCTCGTGCTCGTTTTGCTCGATCACGCCTGACTGCGAGCCTTCGGCCAGCATCGCGCGAATCTCTTCTTCGGTCACGCCTTCTTCAGATGTCTGTTTGACGCCCAGCAGTTTCAGCAAAGCGTTGGTTGAAAAAGCCAGCAACCAGACAAACGGCCGAGTGATCAGCGACAGCAGCACAATCGGTCGCGAGACCAGGCGTGCAATCGCTTCTGGGGCGATTTGTCCCAGGCGTTTGGGCACCAGCTCACCGACCACGATCGAGATATAGGTGACACCAATGACCACCACGACAGTAGAGGCGATATTGGCCGTACCGGCTGGAATGCCGATCGATTCCATCCACAGCCCCAAAGGCCCGGCCAAAACGGCCTCACCAACGATGCCGCTGAGCAAGCCAATGGAGGTGATGCCGATTTGCACGGTGGACAGGAAGCGGGTCGGGTCTTCGCCCAATTTCAATGCGCTGGCCGCGCCCTTGTCGCCTGCGTCAGCGCGCGCTTGCAAACGCGCACGCCGTGCAGTGACCAACGCAATTTCAGACATCGCAAAAATGCCATTGAGCAGCACCAAGCCCAGTAGAAACAGAAATTCCATGGATTCAGCCTCCGATGCGCACGTGGCGTGCGATGCGGCCAAAGCTGGCCAGCCAAGAGGCGATTGCTAGCTGCGCTGCGCCAGTGTGGTTACACGCTGGGCGGCCAGCATTGCCGGTGTTGAAATAACAACTGGGAGGTTCCATGGAAAAAGGGGGCGCGACCGTGAGATCCAAGGCTTGTTGCTGGTTGGTAACCAGCCAGCCAAGGCGATTGCAAAAAGTTGAAAAGGGCAATGCTACCTGATTCGCAGGCACATCGCCATGCGCGCAGGGGGAAATTCCTTTGACAATCAGGTTTTCATTGCCCCGTCATCAACGCAGCCTATTTCCCGTGCTGCGCCGAAGACTGAAGGCCAGCAGCGCGGGTGCTGGCTGGCCGTTGGATTATTTTGGGCCCATGCGAATCGCTCCGTCGAGGCGAATGACCTCGCCGTTGAGCATGTCGTTTTCAATGATGTGGCAGGCCAATTTCGCATAGTCTTCGGGTGTGCCCAGGCGGCTTGGGAATGGCACGCTGGCAGCCAGTGCGTCCTGCACCTCTTGCGGCATACCAAACAG
Source organism: Lampropedia aestuarii (assembly GCF_004803635.1). GTDB lineage: Bacteria > Pseudomonadota > Gammaproteobacteria > Burkholderiales > Burkholderiaceae_C > Lampropedia > Lampropedia aestuarii. The sequence continues at coordinate 36,594 of NZ_SSWX01000003.1, forward strand.
CATCGGCGTGCCAAAAATGCCAGGGGCAATCGTCATGTTGCGAATGCCGTCGCGGGCCAGATCGCGAGCAATGGGCAGGGTCATGCTGGCAATCGCGCCTTTGGAGGCGCTGTAGGCCGCCTGACCAATCTGGCCGTCAAACGCCGCTACGCTGGCCGTGGAGATCAGCACGCCGCGCTCGCCCGTGGCTTCAGGCTCATTGGCCAGCATCGCATTGGCGGCCAGCCGAATCATATTGAAGCTGCCAATCAAATTGATTTGGATCGTCTTGTTGAAAAAAGCCAGATCGTGTGGGCCTTTTTTACCCGCAGTTTTTTGCGCTGGTGCGACGCCTGCGCAATTGATCAAGCCGCCCAGTCTGCCCAGCTCCAGTGCAGCGGCCACTGCGGCTTCACCGTCGGCTTCGGAGGTCACATCGGTTTTGACAAAGCGCCCGCCAATTTCTTTGGCGATGGCTTCGCCACGCTCGGCCTGCAAGTCGGCAATGACGACTTTGGCGCCCTTGCTGGCCAGCATGCGGGCCGTGCCTTCACCCAAGCCTGAGGCCGCGCCTGTGATGATGAATACATTGTCTTTGATTTGCATAGTGTCTCCAGTAGTGATTGGGCTGCCAACCGATGGCCGCTGCCATGGGCTGGACTGCACAAATGATTATAGGGAGCCGGCTGTGCAAGGGCAGATGCGCAGGCGTATTCATGCCGCCAGTGTGACCAGATTGGCGCAAAGGCTGCCGCAGCTATGATCAGGGAATAAACAGCTCTTGCAAATCGCTGAGGAAGTCATAGCCACGCGTGGTCGGGCGGATATGGCCAGGCGCGACCAGCTCCAGCAAGCCCTTGTCCACGCCTTGCTCCAATGCGCCTTCGATGCTGGACAGCGGCATGCCAGTGCGGTTTTGGTAGTCTTCGAGCATGAAGCCCGAGCGCAGACGCAGCGCATTGAGCATGTACTCAAACGGCAGGTCCTTGCGGCCGACTTCGTTGTCCTGCGCGATGGCAGCACCTTGCAGCGCGCCATCCATATAGCGCTGCGGGTCGCGGATGCGGATTTGCCGAATCACGCGGTGGGCAAAGCTGAGCTTGCTGTGCGCGCCCGCACCAATGCCCAGGTAGTCGCCAAACTGCCAGTAATTCTGGTTGTGCTGGCACTGGTGGCCTGTTTGTGCATAGGCCGAGATTTCATAGCGCTCAAGGCCTTGCTGTCCGGTCGCCTCGGTGATCAGGTCGAGCATGTCGTAGGCCACATCGTCATCGGGCAAGGCCGGTGGGAACTTGGCAAAAAACGTATTGGGCTCAATGGTCAAATGGTAGACCGATACATGCGGCGGCCTGACAGACATCGCCGTCTCCAGGTCTTGCTGCAGCATCTCCAGGCTTTGGCCCGGCAATGCATACATCAAATCCAAGTTGAAGGTATCAAACGCTGCTTTGGCTTCGTGCAAAGCGGCCAAGGCCTGGTCGCGGTTGTGCACGCGACCGAGCTGTTTCAAATGCTCGTCGTTGAAGCTTTGCACGCCAACTGACAGGCGCGTCACACCGGCTGCGCGGTAGGCAGCAAAACGGTCGGTCTCGAATGTGCCGGGGTTGGCCTCCAGGGTGATCTCGCAGCCAGCGACCAAACGCAGGCGTGCGCGTACCTGTGCCAGCAAATGGTCGATTTGCTCGGCCGAGAACAGGCTGGGTGTGCCACCACCAATGAAAATGCTGATCACGCTGCGGCCCCAGACTAGGGGCAGGGCGGCATCCAGATCGGCAATGACGGCATCCAGGTAGCGCTGCATGCGCGCTTGCCCATCGCTGGCTTGTGGCGCGGGCATCGCGTGCGAATTGAAGTCGCAATACGGGCATTTGCGGATGCACCAGGGCAAATGGATGTAGAGCGACAGAGGTGGCAATTCCTTGAGCTGGAGAATGCCAGGGCGCATGTAGTGCTGGATATCGGCTGAATAAGACATAGTGGGGCGTTGGGACTTGTGACCCGCCTGGCCACAAGTGGCGCAATCTTACCCGGATGCCGACAACATTGCTGTGTTTGCTTGCAATGCCTGGCGTTGCGCGATTGCGCGGAGATTGTGAACAGGTTCTTAGTGCACGCCATCGTTATTTGCGACAGGACTCGGCATCGATTCAAAATACAATCTAGGCCTCCCTCACACAGCCAGTGCGCAGGGTTTCTTTTTGCGAATTGGAGTGTGGCGGCATGCATGCGTTGTGGATGGTTTTGGGCGCTTTTCTGTTTGCCTCAATGGGGGTCTGCGTCAAGCTCGCATCTGAGAGTTTCAATGCCGCTGAGCTGGTGTTCTACCGCGGCATCATCGGTATGGTGATGCTGGCCGCGCTGGCACGTTACCAAGGTGTTGGTTTGGCCACCAAACACCCCGGCATGCATGCTTGGCGCAGCTTTATTGGCGTGCTGTCATTGGGCGCGTGGTTTTATGCGATTGGCAAACTGCCATTGGCCACTGCGATGACGCTGAACTACATGAGCAGCGTCTGGATTGGCCTTTTCATGGTGACCAGTGCACTGCTGTACTGGCGCCCCAAAGGCAAGGATGACAAACCACCACTGCATGGTGGTTTGCTGTTGGCTATTTTGCTGGGCTTTGTCGGCGTGATCATGATGCTGCAGCCGAGCTTCCAGGCCGATCAAAGCGTGCCGGCTGTGGTCGGTCTGCTGTCTGGTATGTTTGCTGCGTTGGCCTTCATGCAGGTGGTGGTACTTGCGCGTATTGGCGAGCCCGAGACCCGCGTGGTCTTTTATTTTGCGACGGCAGGCACGATTGCTGGCGGCATCGTGATGTGCTTTACCGATGTGCACAGCCTGAACACAGCGCAAGCCTGGTGGCTACTGCCGATTGGCGTGCTTGCGGCGCTGGGCCAGTTGTGCATGACCAAGGCCTATTCGACTGCGGCTGGGCCGCGCAACACCTTGGTGGTGGCCAGTTTGCAGTATTCGGGCATTGTGTTCGGTGCTATTTACAGTGTGCTGCTGTTTGCCGAGGACCTGTCGATCTGGAGCTGGATGGGCATGGCTTTGATTATTTTCAGTGGGTTGGCTGCGACCTTTTTGCGTGCTCGCTCGAGCAAGCCTGCTTAACTGCATGGAGGGGGCGCCAGCTCCCGCCGTAGCGGGGCTTGTCGCTGATCAGCCAGTGACAATCAAGGCAGAGATGTTACTGAATGCACTCTCTTGTGCTGCGCTTGTGCCATTCAAATGCGCGACCAAATCCAAGGTGGTCGAGCGGCGGGTCAGCATCAGGCAAGTGACTTGCTCGCCCAGGACACGGCTGGCGTGCCAGCAACCGGGCTGCATGCAAATACCCAAGCCTTGCGGAATCAGGAATGCTTTGAGTGTGTCTAGGTCAGGCAGCCCCTGGGCGTTACTGCACGCCACCACATGCACCACGGCACCAGTGAGTGGCACGATGGCTTGCTGGGTCAGGTGGTGTACTTCCAGTGTACTCACCACCAGATCGCGGCTGCGGTAGTTGACCCACAGAATTTCAGTGTCGCCCGCAGCTCCCGGCTGGAACAGGTGTGTGCGCCAGAAATCAGTCGCGGGATTGCTAAAAACAGCGGCAGGTTCGCTCCATTGCATTGCATCACCCAGCATGTGCCCATAGGGTGCAAATGCGGCGGCAGACAGGGGTTCTATCGAAAGAGACTGAGTAGATGGCATGAAAAGGTCTTGTATCGGCGAAAACAGGCGGCAGTGTACCCGTACAAGCGATCGTTATGCATCCGCTGTGTTGTGCCATGCAACGTGTCCATTGAGGTCGTGCGCCAAATGGCGCAGTGAGTCAGCGCATCATGCAAGCCAAACGTCTGCATTTCGTTGTGCAACAGCGTCTCGCCCATTGGCAGCCGAGTTTGAGCGGGGTCAAGGATCGATGATCCGCGATTGACAAGTGTGCGGCGCAAATGCTGTTGGCACGTTGCAAAGGCCGGGTATTGGAGTGACTGGTGCAGGACTTGGGGGTTCCAAGTTCAAGAGCGAGGTGGCAGCGCTGCCCAGAAAATACAGCGCGTTGTGTATTTGCTATCCATATTGTGCCTGGGCTTTGCGCAAGCGCTCACGCGAATTGTTCAAATGCAAGCGCATCGCTGCTTTGGCACTGTCGGGGTCCTGGCGCTCAATCGCAAGCAAAATTTCTTCGTGCTCGCGTCTCACGCGCGGCAAATCCTCTGGATCACGCTCGGGCACATGGATCATGTCGTGGTGGGTGGGCGGAATCAGCTGCACGCCAAAATGTCCCAGCACCTCTTCAAAATAGCGGTTACTTGTGGCTGCTGCAATTGCTAGGTGAAACGCCAGGTCATGGCCTGCGGTATCCAAGCCTGCACTGTGGCTGGCGTTGAAGGCATCGAACGCCCGGCGTATGGCATCGAGCTGCTGGGGCGAGCGTCGGCTTGCCGCCAGGCCTGCAGCTTCGGTCTCTAGGCTGGTGCGCAATTCGAGTAGGGCCAGGACATTGATGGGCTCGCTCCATTCCAATGGACTGCGCAGAGCCGCAGTAGGCGCGGCGGCTTTCAGTACAAAGGTGCCAATGCCGTGCCGTGTTTCTACTAGCGCGGCTGTTTGGAGTTTCGAGATCGCCTCTCTGACGACCGTGCGGCTGACGTCAAAGCGACGTACCAGCTCCGACTCGGTCGGCAGTTTTTCGCCCGCGATCCAGTCGCCATCACGAATTTGGGTGGAGAACTGGTCGAACAACTGCTGCGCCAAACTGCGGCTGTTGCGCCGGCTGCTGCGACCTCGCAGCGGTTCAGGTGCGCTGGGTTGGGGTAATTCCGAGGGAGTGGAGGACATGGGGTTAAAATAATTCATACAAGTCATGCGACAACCAATGGCTGTGCCGCTGAAGCTGAAACATCCTGTGTTGCCTAATCCAACACAGGCTCTTATTGCAGCAACTGCTTGCGAATAAGCTGCTGTGCAGCTTGGCCGTGGCCAAGTACTTGTTGCCATGCGAGTAAAAAACGCAAGCACAGGGCTTGCGTTTTTTGGCTGGCGGAACGCCATTGCATTGTTCTAGGCCATTGAACGGGTACTTGGCTGGTGCGTCCGTTTAACGGCCCACCATATTCTCAGGCACCACCCACTGGTCAAATTGCTCCGCCGTCAAAAAGCCCGATGCCACAGCGGCATCGCGCAGGCTGGAGCCTTCTTTGTGCGCTTTCTTGGCAATGAATGCGGCTTTGTCGTAGCCAATGTGCGGGTTCAGTGCGGTCACCAGCATCAGCGAGTTTTGCACCAGCTCGGTGATGCGCGCGCGGTTGGGCTCAATGCCCACTGCACAGTTGTTGTTGAAGCTGATCATGCCGTCGGCCAGCAGGCGCACGCTTTGCAGGAAGTTGTGCGCCACGACTGGGCGGAACACGTTCAGTTCAAAATTGCCCGAAGCTCCGCCAATGTTGATCGCCACATCGTTGCCAAACACCTGTGCAGTCAGCATTGTGATGGCTTCGCTTTGGGTAGGGTTGACCTTGCCCGGCATGATTGACGAGCCAGGCTCGTTTTCAGGAATGCTGATCTCGCCAATGCCGCTGCGTGGGCCGCTGGCCAACCAGCGCACGTCGTTGGCTATTTTGGTCAGGCTGGCTGCCAATGTCTTGAGTGCACCGTGCGCGTGGACCAATGCGTCCTGCGAAGCCAGTGACTCAAATTTGTTGGGCGACGTGACAAAGGGCAGGCCTGTGATGCTGGCCAGCTCTTTGGCGACGCCTTCGGCATAGCCTTTAGGGGCGTTCAAACCAGTACCCACGGCGGTGCCGCCCAAGGCCAGCTCGTACAAATGGGGCAGTGCGTCTTGCACGTGTTTTTTGCCGTGTTCGAGTTGCGCAACCCAGCCGGAGATTTCCTGGCCCAGGGTCAAGGGCGTGGCGTCTTGCAAGTGGGTGCGGCCAATTTTGACGATGTCGTCAAAGGCTTTGGCTTTGTCAGCCAGCGTATTTTTCAACACGTCAATGGCGGGCAGCAGTTTGTTTGTCAGTGCGTCCACCGCGGCGACGTGGGCCGCTGTCGGAAATACGTCGTTGGACGACTGGCTTTTGTTCACATCGTCATTGGGGTGCACGACGCGGGCTTCGCCGCGCTCGCCACCAAGCAACTCGCTGGCGCGGTTGGCAATGACCTCGTTGAGGTTCATATTGCTTTGCGTGCCTGAGCCGGTTTGCCAAACCACCAGGGGGAATTCGTCAGGGTGTTTGCCTTCGATGACTTCTTGCGCAGCGGCCACAATGGCCTGGGTTTTTTTCTCATCGAGCAAGCCCAGCGCATGGTTGACGGCGGCTGAGGCGCGTTTGACCTGGGCCAGGGCCTTGATGATTTCCTTGGGCTGCTTTTCACCAGAGATATCGAAGTTTTGCAAGGAACGCTGCGTTTGCGCTCCCCACAGCTTGTCTGCCGGGACTTCGATGGGGCCAAAAGTGTCTTTTTCTACGCGTGTGTTGGTCTGTGTCATGGTCAAAAGCAGTGAGTCAAAAGGAGTTGAGTAACCGCCAATAGGCCGCGCGTGGGCTGGCGCTTTGGTATTGGAAATTATTCGCATTCATTCTATGCCATTGTGCACGCCCAGGTGGTCCTGCGGACTGTGCACGCGCAGTTTAGGGCCTGTTACAGGCCGGCACACATTGTTTCTTTGAGTGCCATGTCCACTGCATGGAGATATTCAATAGGATCTTACATGCGCAAATGACAAGCCTGGCCCTACAATCGGCGCCATCTTGACTGATAACGTGGAGCCTTTTGTGCCAGTGTCCCCAGCCATTTTTAAAGCCTATGACATCCGCGGTGTGGTGCCCACCACATTGAATCCTGACGTGGCCCGCAGCATTGGCCGCGCGTTTGGCACCGTCGCCAAAGCCGCTGGCGAGCTGGAGGTGGCCGTGGGCCGCGATGGCCGCTTGAGCGGCCCAGCACTGCGCGACGCCCTGGTCGAGGGCTTGACCGATGTGGGCGTGCATGTGTTCGATGTTGGCATGGTCACCACGCCGATCTTGTATTTTGCCGCTGCCACCCATACACGCAGCGGCATTCAGATCACTGGCAGCCATAATCCCAAGGACTACAACGGCTTCAAAATGGTCTTGGCGGGCAAAGCCATTTATGGCGACGACATCCAGTCGCTGCGCCAGCTGATTGAAGCAGACGTGTGGGACCTCTCCAGCAAAGGCCAGGTGCGTGTGCACGATGTTGTGCCTGAATACATTGCCCGTATTGCGTCTGACATCCGTCTGGCGCGCCCGATCAAGGTCATTGTTGACGCAGGCAATGGCATTGCAGGTGCGACTGCACCAGCTGTGCTGCGCGCGATTGGCTGCGAGGTCGTGGAAATGTTCACCGAGGTCGATGGCGACTTCCCCAACCACCACCCCGATCCGAGCAAGCCAGAAAACCTGCGTGATTTGATTGCCGCGTTGCAAACCAGCGATGCCGAGCTGGGACTGGCATTTGATGGCGATGGGGACCGCCTGGGCATTGTGACCAAGGATGGTCAGAATATTTTCCCTGACCGCCAAATCATGCTGTTTGCGCAAGATGTGCTCGCGCGCGTGCCAGGTGGGGAAATTGTCTACGACGTCAAATGCACGCAGCAGCTGGCACCATTTGTGCAGCAAGCCGGCGGCGTGCCGGTGATGTTCAAAACCGGCCACTCGCTGATCAAAGCCCGCATGCGCGAGAGCAATGCGCCGCTGGGGGGTGAGATGAGCGGCCATATCTTCTTCAAAGAGCGCTGGTACGGTTTTGACGATGGCACCTACGCTGGCTGCCGCTTGCTGGAGATTGTCAGCCGCAGCCAAGACCCATCGGCTTTGCTCAATGCCTTGCCAATCAGCCATTCAACGCCTGAATTGAACATTGCTTGCGCCGAAGGTGAGCCGCACCAGCTGGTGGCCGAAATGGTCGCCAAGGCCCAGTTTGATGCCCCCGCAGTTGTCAGCACGATTGATGGTTTGCGGGTCGACTGGGCCGATGGCTTTGGCCTGGTGCGTGCCTCCAACACCACACCGGTCCTGGTGTTGCGCTTTGAAGGCCAGAATCCTCAAGCCCTGGAGCGCATTCGCGCCGTATTTACCGAGCTGGTGTTGAGCGTCAAGCCCGATGCGCAGATTGGCGCTGCCGCGCATTGAGGCTGGCCTTTGAGTCGCTCGCCTATCTCTTACACGCCTGTTGCCCCCAGCTTGCGCTGGTCTGAGCGGCTTGCGCTGGCCTTATACGGCGTGGCCATCACGGCTGCGTCGCCATTGCTGCGTCGCAAACTGCGCAAACGCGCGGTGCAAGAGCCTGGTTACGCCCAGGCCGTGCCAGAGCGTTTCGGTTATTACGAGAGCAAACCAGAGGCCGGTGGCGCTTTGCTGTGGGTGCATGCCGTGTCCTTGGGCGAGAGCCGCACGGCCGGCCTGTTGATTGAAGCCCTGCGCCAACGCATTCCCGGCCTGCGCATCTTGCTCACCCATGGCACGGCAACTGGCCGTGCCGAAGGCCAGCAGCTCTTGCGAGAAGGGGATTTGCAAGCCTGGTTTCCTTGGGATACGCCGGGTGCCGTCAAGCGTTTTTTGGCGCACTTCAAGCCCTCGCTGGGCTTGCTGATGGAAACCGAGGTCTGGCCCAGCATGGTGCAGGCCTGCGCCCAACAAGGCATGCCCTTGTGGCTGGTGAATGCACGCTTGAATGAGCGCTCACTGGCCGGTATCCACAAAGCCCAGGTGCTGATGGGGCCGGCCTATCGCCATTTGGCGGGCGTGCTGGCGCAAACCGACATGGATGCCGAACGCCTGCAATCGGTTGGCGCGCCGGTGCAGGGGGTGACTGGTAATATCAAGTTTGATGCCCGGCCCAACCCCCAGCAGGTCGAGACGGGCTTGCAACTGCGCGCGGCCTGGACCGCCCATAGCGGCAAGCCAGTGGTCGTGCTGGCCAGTTCACGCGAAGGCGAAGAAGCGGCTTGGCTGGATGCAATTGCCGCTAGCCCCGCCTTGCATGCCGTGCAGTGGCTGGTCGTGCCGCGCCATCCGCAGCGGTTCGAGGCTGTGGCCCAACTGGTGCTTGAGCGCGGCTTGTCGTTGCAGCGGCGCAGTCGCTGGACCGACTTGAATGGCCACAGCCCAGGGCCAACACCTGCCGCTGATATTTGGCTGGGCGACAGCATGGGCGAGATGGCGCTGTACTACAGCATCGCGCAAGTGGCTTTGCTGGGCGCATCGTTTGAAGCACTGGGCGGCCAAAACCTGATTGAGGCCTGTGCCTGTGCCTGCCCAGTTATCATGGGGCCGCACACCTTCAACTTCACCCATGCAGCGCAAGATGCGCTGGCCCAGCAGGCGGCGTTGCGCGTGGCCGATGTGGCCGAAGCGGTGCAAGCGGCTGTGGCCTTGGCACACGATACGCCGCGCCTGCACAGCATGCAGCAGCAAGCGCAGCATTTTGCCCATGCGCACCGCGGCGCCTTGGATGCGATGGCCGATGCACTGGCCGGGCAATGGGCGCTGATGGCGACAGACCACGCTGGCGATCGGCTGTGATGGCTGGTGGGGTGCGAGCCGATCTGTGTTGGTTTTTTAGAACGTGTTTACGATCTTAGACATATCTGCCACGGTTTGCGCACTGCACAACGCATTGTCTGCGTTCAGGTGCGCGGCCCTTAGAATTGCGCCATGAACGAAGAATCCGACTTGTTTACTCCTGACGAATTGCCGCTGGCTGACTTGCCGCCAGAGGAACCTCCTGCAGCCGCACCTGCGATCAGTGATGACGATGGCTCATCGCTGGCAGCTTTTGCCCAACGTGCGTATCTGGAATATGCGCTGTCGGTCGTCAAAGGCCGTGCCTTACCCGATGTGGTCGATGGACAAAAGCCGGTGCAGCGCCGCATTCTGTTCACCATGGACCAAATGGGCCTGGGCTTTACTGGCAATACCGGCGCCAAACCCGTCAAAAGTGCCCGTGTGGTGGGGGATGTGCTGGGCAAATACCACCCGCATGGTGACAGTGCTGCGTATGAGGCCATGGTGCGCATGGCGCAGGACTTCTCACAGCGTTACCCGTTGGTGGACGGCCAGGGCAACTTTGGCAGCCGCGATGGCGATGGCGCGGCCGCGATGCGTTACACCGAGGCGCGCTTAGCCAAAATCACCCGCTTGCTGCTGCAGGAAATTGACCAGGGTACGGTCGATTTTGTGCCCAATTACGACGGCTCGTTCCAAGAGCCTGCGCAGTTGCCTGCACGGCTGCCATTCACCTTGCTCAATGGCGCCAGCGGCATTGCCGTGGGCATGGCCACGGAAATTCCTAGCCACAACCTGCGCGAAGTCGCCGATGCCGCAGTCGCCTTGGTCAAGAACCCCAAGCTGGCCGATGCAGAGCTGTTTGCGCTGATTCCTGGCCCAGACTTTCCGGGGGGCGGCCAAATCATCAGTAGCAGCCAGGAGATTGCCTCTGCCTACAGCAGTGGCCGCGGCTCGCTCAAAGTGCGTGCGCGTTGGGAGATGGAAGAGTTGGCGCGTGGCCAATGGCAAATGGTCGTGACGCAGTTGCCGCCCAATGTCAGCTCGCGCAAGATTCTCGAAGAAATCGAAGAGGTCATGAACCCCAAAATCAAGGCCGGTAAAAAAGCCTTGACGCAAGACCAATCATTGCTCAAAGCCACGGTGCAAGCAGTGCTTGACGGGGTGCGCGATGAATCCAACAAAGACGCGCCAGTGCGCCTGGTGATCGAGCCCAAATCCAGCCGCACCGATCCGCAGGATTTGATTGCTGCCTTGCTGGCCCACACCAGCCTGGAGACTTCGTCATCGATCAATATGACCATGGTCGGTATCGATGGCCGGCCGATGCAGAAATCGCTGCGGCAAATCCTGCTCGAGTGGATTGAGTTCCGCCAAGCCACCATTACCCGCCGCAGCCAGCACCGCCTGGAAAAAGTGCTCGATCGCATCCATATCTTGGAAGGCCGCCAGCTGGTCTTGCTCAATATCGATGAGGTGATTGCCATCATCCGCGCCAGCGACGAGCCCAAGGCTGCGTTGATGGAGCGCTTTGCGCTGAGCGAGCGCCAGGCCGAAGACATTCTGGAAATTCGACTGCGCCAGTTGGCCCGTCTGGAAGCCATCAAGATCGAGCAGGAGCTCTCCGATCTGCGCGCCGAGCAGGCCAAGCTCGAAGATATTCTGGCCAATCCCAGCAGCCTCAAGCGCTTGATGGTCAAGGAAATCGAGGCCGACGCCAAAGAGTTTGGCGACCCACGTCGCACGCTGATCCAAGAAGAAAAACGTGCAGTGGCCGAAGTCAAAGTGCTGGACGAGCCAGTCACCGTCGTGGTCTCGCAAAAGGGCTGGGTGCGCGCACGCACCGGCCACGGCCATGACCCGCAAGGCTTTAACTTCAAGGCCGGTGATGTGCTCTACAACACCTTTGAGTGCCGCACCGTCGATACGTTGCTGGCCTTTGGCAGCAACGGCCGGGTGTACTCGGTGGCGGTCGCCAGTTTGCCTGGTGCACGCGGTGACGGCCAGCCATTGACCACCTTGATCGAGCTGGAAAAGGGCACGGACCTGCTGCATTTCTTTGCCGGCCCAGCCGAAGCCAAATTGCTGCTGGCCAGCAGCGGTGGCTACGGTTTTGTTGCGCAGTTGGCGAATATGGTCTCGCGCCAAAAAGCCGGTAAAGCCTTTATCACCGTTGGCGATGGCGAAGTTGTTTGCATGCCGGCGCATATTGCAGGCAGCACGGCCTCGCAAGAGCTGATTGCCGCCACCCATGTGTGCGCAGTCTCCAATGGCGGGCGCATTCTGACCTTCTCGATTGACGAGGTGAAAACGCTCACCAATGGTGGTCGGGGTGTGGTGCTGCTGGACTTGGAAGACAAAGACAGCCTGGCAGGGGTGACCGCTTACACCCGCAGCGTCTGTATCGCTGGTCTGGGCCGTGGTGGTAAAGAGCGCGAGGAAACGCTGGAGATTCGCAGCCTCAACAACGCCATGGGCAAGCGCGCCCAAAAGGGCAAGAAGGCTGATTTCGGCTTCAAGCCCAATTCGGTGACACGCGTCGTGTGATAGTGTTGAATTCTTAAACCATAAGGCGGCTCAATGAGTTGCCTTTTTCATGGCTTGGCTGTTTGGCTGTGCTTGCAAAAAGACTCCCGCACTGCGCAAGCCGCATGGAATTGAGCTGAAGGCTGCCTAAAACGAGATCACGACGGAGTCCGCGCTGCGTTGGGCATCACCGTGAAAGACAGCCTCAATATTATTGCCATCCGGATCGAGCACAAAGGCCGCGTAGTAGCCTGGGTGGTATGGCCGCTCCCCCGGCGCGCCGTTGTCCTGGCCGCCGTGCGCCAGCGCGACTTGGTAAAAATGCTCCACCATCGCCCGGTCCTTGGCTTGAAAGGCGAGGTGGTGGCGCCCTGTCAACACACCCAAGGCAGCCGGGCTTGTGGCTGAAGTCACAAACAACTCGTCGGCCCAAAAGTAGCCATCACCCGTGCCACCCAGCGGCACGTGCAGCGCGCTGAGAATCGCAGCGTAAAAATTGTGGCTGGCAGCGAGGTCCTGCACAACCAATTGGATGTGGTCGATCAGACGACCACGATGCAGCTTTTGCGTTTCCATAAAACCCCTTTCAGGATCATTGCAGACAGAAATGTGAGCAACTTTGCCCACGTACAGCATACAAAAAGACCAGCCAGAGTCCAAGTCTGTGCAAACAAGTCGCTATTGTTCTGTGCGCTGTGAGAGCTGGTCTTGCGTTGCAGCCGTACCCGCCAGCGGGCGGTACGCGCTAAGAGCTTGCTCATTAGCTCCACGCTGCCGTGTCGAAGCACAAAATGATGCAAGGCGCCTTCCGCGCCTTTTGTGTCTTGCGCAGCTGCGCTCCAGATAATGGGCATTGCGTTGACCTCCCAGCTCGCACAGCCAGCCGATTTAACCGGCAGCCAACGGTTGACCCATCAAATTGTTTTTTTATGGATGCTGTGCTGAAATGGCCGGCGAACCATTGGTTGTTGGCATAACGCTACAGACTGAAGCTGCGGCGAAGCACTTGGCTGTATGCGCTGCGCTGAGTACTGGCCTGGCTGCAACTGTGATTTTTTCTGTAGCCAGGCACGGTGCTTGAGATCGCATGGCATCAATTGTGCAGTTTGCTATTAGAATGTCATCAATCATGGAGCCCCCCTCTGCGCGAACGCGCCCCATCTTTCCTACTCAGCAGGCGCATTCAATGCCTGCTTGTGTCTTATCACACCCCCCTCAATTGGCTGTGCCATCGGGCGCGGGGTGTTTGATTTTTCTCCCTTTCTTTTACTTTTTACTAACTGTGACGTTGCCGCAAACCAATGCGGGCAGCGCTTTTTGACATGGAATGGTTATCTGACCCGGCGGTTTGGATTGGATTGGCGACACTGATCGTCCTGGAGATTGTTCTAGGCATTGATAACCTCGTTTTTATTGCTATTTTGGCCGACAAGCTGCCGCCTCATCAGCGCGATAAGGCGCGGGTGTTAGGCCTTGGCATTGCGCTTGTTTTCCGTTTGATTTTGCTCAGTGTGATGGCGCATATCATGCGCCTGACCGAGCCACTATTTAGCGCTTGGATTTTTACTTTTTCATGGCGCGACATTATTTTGCTGTTGGGCGGTGTCTTCCTGTTATGGAAAGCCACGACCGAGTTGCATGAACGCCTCGAAGGCGTGCAGCACTCTGGTCCTTCGCGCAAAGGTTATGCCAGCTTCGCATTTGTGCTGCTGCAAATCGTGGTGCTGGATGCGGTGTTCTCGCTGGACTCCATCATCACTGCGATCGGCATGGTTGAGCATCTGCCGGTGATGATGGCTGCCGTGATTATTGCGATGGTGGTGATGCTGATTGCTTCCAAACCACTGACGCAGTTTGTGAACAGGCACCCTACGGTGGTGGTATTGTGCTTGAGCTTCTTGCTGATGATCGGCTTTAGTTTGGTGCTTGAGGGCTTTGGCTTTCATTTGCCTAAAGGCTATTTGTATGCCGCTATTGGTTTCTCGATCATGATTGAGGTGTTCAACCAATGGCGCCAGCGCAATCTGCTCAAGCACGAGGCGACGATGCCGATTCGTGACCGCACGGCCAAAACCATCTTGCGCATGCTGGGCGATCGCCATGGATTGGAGCAAAATGACACCACCCGTGAAGAGCTGGTGGCCAATGCCTTGCCACCCGCTTTTGGTGCTGAAGAGCGCAAAATGGTCAGCGGTGTGCTGACCTTGGCCGAGCGTTCGGTGCTGTCGATCATGACGCCGCGCAGCGATGTCCAGTGGCTGGACATTACCGATGACAAAGACCGCATTTATGCGATGCTGACCGACAACGCCCATAGTTTGCTGCCAGTGTGTGACCGCAATGGCTTGGACAACGTGATCGGTGTGGCGCGTGCCAAGGACTTGCTGCTCGATGTAGTGCAAACCGGTCAGATTGACCAAGAGAAAAGTTTGCGTGCGCCGTTGATCGTGCCGGAGTCGATCACGGTGATTCGCCTGACGGAAATGCTGCGCCACTCGCGCCGCCAAATTGCCTTTGTGGGCGACGAGTACGGCACGATTTTGGGCATCGTCACCCCAATGGATATTTTGGAGGCGATTGCCGGTGAGTTCCCGGATGTGGGCGAGCAGTTGTCGGTGCAGCCTCTGGGTGAAGGCCATTGGAGCGTCGAAGGCCTGATTGACCTGCATGCGTTGGAGCATGCCATTGGCATAGAAGATTTGGCTGATGAAGACGAGGAGTACAACACTGTCGCTGGCCTGATCTTGCATCAGCTGCAGCAATTGCCCGAAGTCGGCCAGGTCCTGATCTACCACGGTCTGCGCTTTGAGATCACGGCCGTAGAAGAGCGCCGTATCGAGCGGGTGGATGTGCGCCTGCTGACCGAAGAAGAGGGCTTAGCCGCAGAGTAAGCTGCCACGGCAGCAGTGGTGCAAGGCAAAGCCATGGCTACACGGCTTTGCCGCTGAGCGAAAAAAACACCAAGCGACAAGCCTGGTGTTTTTTTGATGGCTTTGAATGGTGGTTGCACCAATCAAAGCCGTGCTTGCCGGTGTGCGGCTAGCGCTGTTGGTGCATCGCTTAGGCTGTTGGCAGCTTGTAATCGCTGAGCATTTCGCGCACTCTGGTTTTGAGCAGCTTGCCTGTCGCGCCCAGTGGAATGCTGTCAACAAACACCACGTCATCGGGGATTTGCCATTTCGCCAGTTTGCCTTCATAGAAGGCAAGCAGCTCTTCACGTGTTAGGAGCTGCTCTGGCTTGAGTGCCACCACCACAATCGGGCGTTCATCCCATTTTGGATGCGGCACCCCAATCGAGGCAGCCAAGGCCACTGATGGATGGGCCATGGCGATGTTTTCGATGTCAATCGAGCTGATCCATTCGCCGCCGGACTTGATCACATCCTTACTGCGATCGGTGATTTGCATGAAGCCATCGCTGTCGATGGTGGCGACATCACCCGTTGGGAACCAGCCAATGCCTTGCGCGTCGTAGACCAGCGGATCCTTGCCTTCTTGTTTGTAGTATTTGGCAATGGTCCAGGGACCATGCACCAGCAAATCACCATAGGTTTTGCCATCCCAGGGCAGTTCCTTGCCTTGCTCGTCGACAATTTTCATGTCCACGCCATAGACGGTACGGCCTTGTTTTTCGAGGATTTTCTGCTGCTCAGCCTCACTGAGTTTGAGTTGTTTGTTCTTGAGTTTGCCCAAGGTGCCCAGCGGGCTCATCTCGGTCATGCCCCAGGCATGCAGCACCTTGACCTTGAGCACGTCTTCAAAGGTTTTGATCATCGCCGGTGGGCAGGCCGCACCACCAATGACCGTGCGGTTCAGGGTGCTAAAGCGCAGGTTATTGGGCAGCATATAGCCCAGCAGCATTTGCCAAATGGTGGGCACACCTGCAGCCATGGTCACGCCTTCGGCTTCAACCAGCTCATAAATCGATTTGCCATCCATGGCTGGGCCTGGGAATACAACTTTGGCGCCGGTAATCGCGGCGGCATAGGGCAGGCCCCAAGCGTTCACGTGGAACATGGGCACCACCGGCAGTACCGCATCGGTGGCCGACAAGCACATCACATCGGGCATGGCTGCGCCGTAGGCATGCAAGGCGGTTGAGCGGTGGCTGTAGAGTGCCGCCTTCGGGTTGCCGGTTGTGCCACTGGTATAGCACATGCTGGAGGCGGTGTTTTCATCCAGAACAGGCCACTGGTATTGGGTCGAATGTGGGCCAATCCAGGCTTCGTAGCTGAGCAGATTGGGGATGCTGGTGTCAGCCGGCAGCTTGTCTGCATCGCACAGCGCCACCCAATGTTTGACGCCAGGGCACTTGGCGTGCACCGCTTCGATGAGTGGCAAGAAGCTTGTGTCAAAACATAGCACTACATCCTCGGCGTGGTTGATGATCCAGGCGATTTGCTCAGGGTGCAGGCGTGGGTTGATCGTGTGCAGCACGCGGCCAGAGCCGCTCACACCAAAATACAGCTCCATGTGGCGGTAACCATTCCAGGCCAACGTGGCCACACGGTCGCCTTGCGCGATGCTGGAGGCATCCAGCGCATTGGCTACTTGGCGTGAGCGTTCAGCCAGCTCGGTATAGGTGTAGCGGTGGATGTCGCCTTCAACCCTGCGCGAGACGATTTCGCCATCGTGGTGATGGCGTGCTGCATGTTCAATCATGGCAGAAATCAGAAGTGGCTGATGCTGCATTAAACCTAACATATGTCTTCCTTCGTTTTTTGATTGTGATGGCCAATAGCGACCCATTGCCAAGTCTGCTGCTACACACGCTGCTTGCCGAATAGATCGGAGGCATCGCATGCGCATGGCCGTATCAGCTGGGTGATGGTGACAGGCCCATGCGCGGCGGGAAATGCCATGCATAGCGCGTGCAATCCATTGTGCGCCAAATGAGTCTATTGGCGCGTCGCGTATTTGCCAATAGTGGCTTGTGCCAATAGTGCAGGGATTTGTGTGTGCGTAATGCCAGCCATCCAGCCATCCAGCCATCCACCTGGCAGCCAGGCAGGCTGGATGCGCGTTGTTGGCAATACTGTGCAGCAAAAGAAACGCCACCAGTGGTGTGCTGGTGGCGCTGTGCTTGCCTGGCGCCAGACCTGCTGATTGGCGCAGTTGCTAGTGCTGGGGCCACGTCAGTGGCGGCTGCGCCCTCGCAGGTGGCTGACGTCCATCAGCGCCGGGCCGCTGTTTGCGCCATGGCGATAAGTGAACAGCACAATCGCTTCGTCACTGGTGGGGCGTTCGATGCGTTTGAGCTGGGTCCAGCCGGCCGCTTTGAGTAGTGGCTCGTAATGTTTGAGTTGCACGGCGTCGACCATGCTGAGCTCGCAGTTGCTGCCTTCGCTAGGCGCCTGCAGTGGCCATTGTGCTTGTGTCGAGAAAGCCGCGCGCTGCGCGGCATTGAGGCCGTAGGCCCAAATGCACTGGACGTCGGCGGGAATATGCGGGCGGATTTTCTCAATCTGTGGTGCAAAGCTGCGACCGTAATCGAGCATGGGCAGCCACAGGGTCATGGCCAGTATCACGCACCAGGTCGCGCCACCGGCTGGTAGCACCAGGCTCTTCCATAAAGCGGCCTGGTGGCGGCCTGTGCGCCAGACCACCACAGCCAACCAGACCAGCGTGGCCAGCAAGGCCAACACCAGGCTGAGCAAGGAAAATACCGGCACATAGTCGGGCGCAAGCTTGGCGACATTGGCTGCAGGTTTGGCTGGAAACCCCGTTTGTGTGGCAGTCCAGATGACCCAAATCGCCACTCCCGA
Source organism: Lampropedia aestuarii (assembly GCF_004803635.1). Lineage (GTDB taxonomy): Bacteria > Pseudomonadota > Gammaproteobacteria > Burkholderiales > Burkholderiaceae_C > Lampropedia > Lampropedia aestuarii. The sequence continues at coordinate 54,391 of NZ_SSWX01000003.1, forward strand.
GATGGTGAAGAACAACATCGTGAACCAGTCGATCAGCGACGAGACGCTGCGGCGCATGGTCGGCAGCGCAAATGCAGCCAAGGTCGCAGCCATGGGCAAGCTCAGAAACAGTGTGCGATCTCGCCCAGAGCCTCCGGAGCTTGCGGCCAGCACCACGGTCACGACAATAAAGCACAGCGGCAAGAAGACGTGGTAGCTGGGTTGGCGCTTGAAAATATGGGCACGCCAACGGTAGATCGCCCAGCAGGCCAGCGGCCAGGCGGGCCAGCCAAACCAGATCAGCAGCTTGAAAAAACTCAGCCACTGTGAAGCTTGGTGCAGCTCCCATTGGTAGGGCCATTGCCAGAATGGTTGATCCAGCAACCCGCGTGCGATCACACTGACCAGCAGGCCTGCGCTGGCATAGACCGCAATCGTGCCCAGCAGTGGTTTTTTGTGTGTCAGCATCGAGCGCGCCAGACCCACAATCGTCAACGCCCAGACCACATAGCCCCAAGCAAATGCGCCACTGAATATCAAGACGAAAAATGCCAGCGCCGTCAACAGCCAAGTGCGCAGCGCGTGGCCAGGTGGTTGAGCAAAGGCCAAAAACAGCAAGCTGGCACCAAACAGCTGCACCAGCGTTGCGCTGGTTTCATGTGAGAACTGCACCAGTCCGAAGCAGGCGATCAGGGCCAGCACACTGCCATCTGCGATCGCACGTGCGTATGCAATGGGGCGCGCCTCGCCGCCAAAGGCAAATGGCACGGGCTGGGCTTCGTTGCGTTGTGCCAGGTAATAAGTGGCACGCCAGACGCAGGCAAAACACAGCAAGAGCAGCAGCATGAACGGCAGGCGCACTGCCATTTCAGGGTCAATCCATGACGGACTCATGTGCAAGGCGATCGCGCCCAGCCAGACGGGCAGTAATTGCGCGGCAGGCTCCAGCGGCAGGCCAACCAAGACGGGTTTGAGCCATGGGGTATGCCCTTGGGCCAGCGCTTGCATATAGCCATATGCCGCCATGTCTTCATTTTTCCAGGGATGGCGGCCAACAAAGCCGGCGCATGTGTAGACCAGGCACAGCAGCCATAACCACATGCGCGGAAGCGTGCGGACGGCGGCCTGGGTCACGATGGCTGGAGTAGGGAGCTTGGTATTCACGCGAGGTGTGAAGGAAATCGAAATGGGGCTGTGCGCTTGAACTCGGCCATGCTGCTGGGGATGCCCCAGATGCCCAAATCTGTTGCATGCCATGGGCTGGCTGCTGGCTCGCGCACGATGAAAGGCAGATTGTGCCGCAATAATAGCCAGGCTAAGCAGTGCCTGTTAGTAAATACAAACAGTGCGCCTACGGCAGAGACAAAGCCCGTGCTGCCATTGCGCATAAAAAAAGCAGCGTAGCTTGCGCTGCGCTGCTTGTATTGGCAGGGCCAATAAACTGGAGGCCAGCTTATTTGGTGGCGCCAATCTTGCCGAAGCGGTTGCGGAATTTCTCGACGCGGCCGCCCATGTTGTCCACCGATTTTTGTGTACCAGTGTAGAAAGGGTGCGATTCGCTGGAAGTATCCAGCTTGAACAACGGCAGCTCGCGGCCGTCGTCAGTCGTGCCAGTTTCTTTGGTTGGAACGCAAGAGCGAGTTACGAATTTGAAGCCGTTAGACAGGTCAACGAACAACACTTCGCGGTAATTAGGGTGAATGCCTTCTTTCATGGCGTATCTCTTAGACTTTTCTCTTGCTAATTGGGGACAAGGGCAAGAACCTCGCGCCAGCCACATTGAACACCCATTGCTCAAGCACTTAGCGCAGAAAACAGCAGATTATCGCACGCAGCGCAAGCTTTTGAAAGATTTTTATTAAATCCAGTCTGTACTGAGTGCATGACAGACATTGTTGTCAATGTGCCAATAGCACTTCAGTACATTCTGCGAGTGCTGTTTCTTAGTCGCTCAACTCGGCAATCAACTCGATCTCAACGCAAGCGCCCATGGGCAGTTGGGCCACACCAAAAGCGCTGCGGGCATGCACGCCCTTGTCGCCCATGACCTCAACCAAAAACTCACTGACGCCATTGGTGACCAGGTGGTGCTCGGTGTAGTTGGGGGTTGAGTTGACCAGGCTGAGCACTTTAACAATGCGTTTGATGCGCTCGAGGTCGCCGCCTGCAGCCGATTGCAGTGTGGCCAGCAGGTCAATGCCTACGGCGCGTGCGGCCAGTTTGCCTTCGCCGGTGGTCAGGTCTTTGCCGAGTTGGCCAACCCATGCGGCGCCGTCTTTTTTAGCAATATGGCCACTGAGGAAAATCAAATTGCCAGTCTGGCTGTACATCGAATACGCGGCTACTGGCTTGGCTGCAGGAGGCAATTCAATGTTCAGGGCTTGGAGTTTTTCGTAAATTCCCATGGTGAGATTCTCTGGCTCAGGTTGTGTTGCTGCAGTCTGGCTGCAATAGGCAGCCGGTCTGCAGGGTGGACGGGGTGAAGAACACAAGCGCAGCCTAGCCGTTGAAGCCGCCGCGCCGTCAGGGCCATCATACGACAAGGCAGCCATGGTGCGTGTGTTGATTGATGGTGTGGTGATGTCAGGCGCATAGCGCTTGGGGCTTGTAGGCATGAGGGGTGCATGCATGAGCAAGATGGCAGAAGTTTCAGTGCACAAGGCCGCTGAGCCAAGCTTGTGGCGGCGGCTGCCACTGAGTGCACGTTGGTGTGTGTTGGCGCTTGCGACTGGTTTTGCCTTGCAGTTGCAGCAGCCGCAATTGTGGCCTCAAGCTGTTTATTCGGGTTTGTTGTTGTCAGCTTTGGCAGGCTTGGCGGTGTTGGTCTGGCGCGCGCGCCAGCCAAGTTGGGCTGTGCCTGCGGCGGCATCGCAGGGTGTGGTGCTATTGCTGATTGCCTGTATGGCGTTTGCATGGGCTGGCTGGCGTGCGGCATGGTTTAACGCATCGGCTTTGCCTGCCCAATGGCATGGCCTGGATGTGCAGGTGACTGGCGTGGTAGCCAGTTTGCCGCGGCTGCAAGAGGGGGTGGTGCGCTTTCGCTTTGAACCTGAGGCTGCAATGGCGGTGCAGGGCGGGCAAGCGATTGACCTGCAGCAGCTGATGGATGTCGCTTGGTATGCGTCAAACAGCAAATCAGCGCAAGCCCTGGATCCTGCCGCAACCGCTGTGGCCCATCTTGGTGAGGGCGACGATGGCCGCTCTGGTGCCGCGGCCGAGCCGGTGCGCGCTGGGGATCGCTGGCGTTTGAGCCTGCGCTTGCGCCAGCCCAGTGGGCTGCGCAATCCAGGTACTTTCGATTATGAGCAATGGCTTTGGCAGCAGGGCGTTCAGGCTACAGCGTATGTGCGCGATGGCGCCAGGGACGCAGCTCCTGTGTGGCTGGGTGATACCGGCCGGTATGGGCTCGAGCGCCTGCGCCAGCAAGTGCGCGATCGGCTCTTGGGCTCGCTCCAACACTCAGAGCATGCAGCCACTGCGCTTGAGCAGCGCAGCGTGGGGATCTTGGCGGCGCTGGTGACAGGCGATCAGCGCAGCATCGACCAGGCCGATTGGGAGGTCTTTCGTATCACGGGGGTGGCGCATTTGATGGCCATCTCTGGTGTGCACATCACGATGTTTGCGTGGCTGGCCATGCTGTGCGTGGGCTGGCTATGGCGCCGCTGCTTGCCGCTGATGCTGTGGCGACCGGCCGCTATAGCGGCTGCTTGGGGTGGTTTTGTTCTGGCTCTGGCTTATGCCTTGTTCAGTGGCTGGCAATTGCCCGCGCAAAGAACGGTGCTGATGCTGGCCGTTTGGGTTGTGATCAGCACGCGTGGGGTGCGCTGGCCTTGGTATGCAAGTTTGTCTTTGGCCGGCGCCGTGGTGCTGGTGCTGGATCCCTGGGCCTTGCAGCAGCCCGGTTTTTGGCTGAGTTTTGTTGCCGTCGGCGTGCTGCTGAATTTGGCTAGCCAGCAAGGAGCGCAGCAGCCAAGCAGGGCATCTACACCAATAGCAAGCGCGCCAGCCGCCGCAGCGGATGCAGCCACCCTCGTAAGCAGCCACAAGTCCTGGCTGAGCTGGCGCGCCTTGCACCAGAGCGGGGTGGGAAAAATGCAGCAATTCTGGCAATTGCAATGGCGTTTGACGGTGTTGTTGATTCCCTTGACGGTGAGCTTATTTGGGCAGATATCCTGGTCTGGTTTAGTGGCCAATTTGCTGGCGATACCGGTGGTCTCATGGGTTGTGACGCCCTTGGCAATGTTGGGCGTCTGGTTTGAGCCCGCGCTTGTGCTGGCGAAATGGACTATGACGGCTTTGTTGGCGGTGTTGGCATGGATTGCGCAGTGGCCTTACTCCGCCGTGTTCTGGCCCATTGTGCCTTGGTACTGGGCGGGGTTGGGTTTGTTGGCGGCCTTGTGTTGGCTGGGGCCTTGGCCAGCATGGTTGCGGCTGCTGGGGGCCTTGGTGTTCGCTTTGATGCTGGCTTGGCGCCCGGCTCCCTTGCCATTTGGGGTGTTTGAGGTCGTTGCGCTGGATGTGGGGCAAGGTGGCGGTGTGTTGATAAAAACCAGGCAGCACGCGATGCTTTTTGATGCCGGGCCAGGCTACCTTGGAGCAGGTGATGCGGGTGAGCGCGTGGTCTTGCCAGCCTTGCAAAGCTGGGGTGTGGTGCCTGAGTTATTGGTGCTGAGTCATAACCACAACGACCATACCGGGGGAGCCGCGGCCTTGATGCGGGCATTTCCGGCCATGCGTGTGTTAGCGCCTTTTCCGCAAGCCCTGTTGCCGCTGCGCGCAAGCAGCGCGCTGGTGCCTGGCCGGTCTGAGGAGCTGGACTTGAGCAGCAGAATGTCTTGGTGCCAGCAGGGTCTGAAATGGAATTGGGATGGCGTGGAGTTTGAATTCCTGTACCCGAGCGCATTGCAATTGGCCCAATGGTGGAGTGCAAGTGGCGATCGAACTCCACAGACGCCAAACGCCAATGCGACCAGTTGCGTGATGCGGGTCAGTACCGCTCAGGCGGCAGCATTGCTCACGGGTGATATTGGCCGTTTGCAGGAGCTGGAGTTGTTATTGGCCAATGCCGAGCAGCTCAAGGCCGATTGGCTGCAGCTGCCGCACCATGGCAGCCGCAGCTCATCGTCCGAGCGATTTGTGGCCGCTGTCGCACCACGTTATGCGATTGCGCAGACCGGTTTTGCCAACCAGTTCAACCATCCCCGCCCCGAGGTGGTGCAGCGCTACGTTTTAGCTGGTGCGCGTGTCATTGAGTCTCCCCAATGTGGTGCGAGTTTTTGGCAGTCACTGCAGCCAGAGAGCATCGTGTGTGATCGCGCTCAAAGACGCAGGTATTGGCAGCGCCCAAGTGCCGGTTGATTGTGGTGTGTTGGCACTGTTCTCGCTGTCTGCCCTGCGGGCGAGAAGGAGGCTTGGCGCGGCAACAAACGGCCGAGTCGGATGAATGGGCTGAAGACGATTGATTCACACTCATTGTCCGCCCGCAGCCGCTTGGGCTAGTATGAAGACGCGACTCATTGTTTGCATTATTCGAATGCAATCGATCAAACAAACAATAGCCAGAGGTGGCCATTGCAGGCCATGGTGGATGGATTGACAGGCCTCCTTGTAAAACTGGCTGGCTAATTGCTTAGAGCATTTAGAGCAGGTAGACGGTCTTGCTGCAGTTATGCGCGGCGTGCCAGCAATCGCATGGTGTACCGCGCTTGTCAGAGCGGTGCCTTGATAGAGGATAGGGGGCCGGATATTGCAGCACGTGGTTTGTGTGCGACTGCATAGAGATCGTCCAATGTTCTGCGGAACAAAGACAGTGCACTCCATGAGGATGGAGGGGTGCGCATCACAACGGGAAACGACCAATGCACAAGTTCGATGAAATGTATGAGGCCTTGCCGATTGGGCAAGGCAAAGAGCGGCCACACTATCAAACTTATGCCAAGTGGCTCGATGGCATGGCGCGCGATCAATTGGCGTTGCGGCAAGAGGAGGCCGAGGTCATTTTTCGCCAGGTGGGGATCACTTTTGCCGTGTATGGCGAGAAAGACGAGGCCGGCGCTGGCACAGAGCGGCTGATTCCATTTGACTCGATTCCACGCATCATCCCCGCCCACGAGTGGCGCAGCATGGAGCAGGGCCTGATTCAGCGTGTCACGGCGCTCAACCGGTTCTTGCACGATGTCTACCATGGCCAGGACATCTTGCGTGCTGGCATTATTCCCAGCGACTTGATTCTCAACAACGCCCAGTACCGCCCCGAAATGCAGGGCGTGGATGTGGCCAGCCAAATCTATTCGCATATCTCCGGCATTGACATTGTGCGTGCCGGTGATGGCGAGTTTTATGTGCTTGAAGACAATCTGCGCGTGCCAAGTGGTGTCAGCTATATGCTGGAGAACCGCAAAATGATGATGCGCTTGTACCCCGAGCTGTTCAGCAGCCATGCAGTCGCACCGGTTGCCCATTACCCTGATTTGTTGCTGGAGACCTTGCGCGACTGCACGCCCGACAACATCCATGAGCCGACGGTGGTGGTGCTCACACCAGGCATGTACAACAGCGCGTATTTTGAGCATGCGTTCCTGGCCCAACAAATGGGTGTGGAGCTGGTGCAAGGCCAGGATTTGGTGGTGCAAGACAAATTTGTGTACATGCGCACCACACGTGGCCTGCAGCGCGTTGATGTGATTTATCGGCGCGTGGATGACGACTTTTTGGACCCGCAGGTGTTTCGCGCCAACTCCACACTGGGCGCAGCGGGCTTGATGGAGGCATACCGCGCCGGCAATGTGACGATTTGCAATGCAGTTGGCACTGGCGTTGCTGACGACAAATCCGTGTATCCGTATGTACCTGATATGGTGCGCTTCTACCTCGGTGAGGAGCCCATCCTGAAAAACGTACCGACCTTCATGGGCCGCAAACCCGATGATCTGGCCTACGTGCAAGCCCATTTGGAGGAGCTGGTCGTCAAAGAGGTGCATGGTGCGGGCGGCTATGGCATGTTGATTGGCCCACAAGCGTCCAAAGCCGAGCTGGAGTATTTCCGCAATGCCTTGCAAACCAACCCCAGCGGCTATATTGCCCAGCCAACCTTGAGCCTCTCGAGTTGCCCGACGCTGGTCGAGAGCGGCATTGCGCCAAGGCATATTGACTTGCGACCCTTTGTGCTGAGCGGCAAAACCGTGCGCATTGCACCCGGTGGTCTGACCCGCGTGGCCTTGAAAGAGGGCTCGTTGGTGGTCAATTCCTCGCAAGGCGGTGGCACCAAAGACACCTGGGTTCTGGAGGGCTGGCAGGGCGGCCATGATGAGCCGGGTTGGGCCAACCTGGACATGCAACAACAGCAATAAGCGCGAGGAGAAACCATGTTATCGAGTACCGCAGACCATATCTTTTGGATGTCTCGCTATGTGGAGCGCGCTGAGAATACGGCGCGCATGCTGAGCGTGAACCATGACACGGCTTTGATGCCTGAGTCGCGTGATGCCGCGATGCAGGGCTGGACAGGGGTGTTGTCGATCAGTGAGTTGCAGCCAGATTACATGGCCCGTTATGGCAAGGTCACGCCCGAGCAAGTGCTGCATTTCATGGCGCTGGACCCGCTCAATCCTTCATCGATTTACTCTTGTCTCAAAGCCGCGCGTGAAAATGCACGTGCAGTGCGTGGTGCCCTGACTACCGAAGTTTGGGAGACGCACAATATGACCTGGCTGGAGCTGCACCGTTTTAACCGCAGCGGCATTTTTGAGCGCGATCCAGGGCGTTTTTTCGAGTGGGTCAAGTACCGCTCGCACCTCTCGCGCGGTGTGGCCCTGGGCACGATGCTGCACAATGAAGCCTTTCATTTTCTGCGCTTGGGCACGTTCTTAGAGCGAGCCGACAACACAGCGCGTTTGCTGGATGTCAAGTTCCATGCACTGGAAGCTGCTCCAAGCAGCACAAAAACACTGGAGCCACGCAGCCATACCCAGGAGTACTACCACTGGGTGTCGCTGCTGCGCAGTGTGTCTGCGTTTGAGGTCTACCGCCAGGTCTACCGCGATGTGGTCAGCCCCAAACGCATTGCTGAGCTCTTGATTTTGCGCCGCGATATGCCGCGTTCTTTGCATGCGTCCATGCTGGAGGTGATGACCAATCTGTCCAGTATCTCCAATGACCATTCGGGCAAAACCGAGCGCCGCGCCGGTCGCTTGTTGGCTGATTTGCAATACGCAACCATCGATGAAATCTTGACCAATGGCCTGCATGCTTTTTTGACGCAATTTTTGGAGCGCGTCAACGACCTGGGAATGGGCGTGAGCAAAGACTTCCTGGTGCACTGAGCGTGGCGCATTAGGCGCAAGGGCCAGTCTCACTAAAGCAAAGCCTGCCAACGTGGTTTGCGAAAAGGTCGTCAACAGGCTTTAGAGCCTGTTCAAAGTCCGACGCAGTCGCGCAAGGCACAAAAAAGAGGCAGTACAAGACGCCTGTTGCAGCTCATACGTCTGTATGAGCAAAACGGGCAACGCAGTCGTGCCTTGCCCTTCGGGTTGGCGCCCAAAAGGCACGCTGCTTTGTTAAAAATCCTCGCCGGTCAGATAGCCCGACTGCGGTTTTTGCCGCGCATCGTATCCTTTTGGGCTCCAACGCGGTCTGCGTGGAGACTTTGAACAGGCTCTTAGAACCGGAAGCCCTCTGGGGATGCGTCGTCCAGGTTGCTTGGCGCACTGGTGTCAGCCGCACTGGATGCTTCACTGGGGGCGTTTGTGCTGGACGGGGTCGCTGGGGCGTCGGGTAATACGCTTTTCACTGCAGGGGCTTGGTAATTGGCAGGCAGGACGCTGTTTTCTGGATAGCCGGCGGCGCTGAGGTAATTGGCCCAGTCTTGTGAGTCATAGCCTTTGAGTGCTTGCGTGCCTATCATCAGGTGCGGCAAGGTGCTAATGCCTAAATTGCTGGCTGCGCGTTGCTCTTCTGGACTGGCGATGCGGTACTCTTGAAATGGAATGCCGCGGCGCTCAAGCAACGCCCGGCCTAGCTTGCAGCCATTGCAGTCAGGGCTGGCGTACAAGGTGACTGGATAACGCGAGACGCTTTGCTGCAACACGGCAGGCAGTTTGGCCGCTGCTGCATGTGGTGCAGCAGTCTGGCTACGCACGACCGCTTGCGCCGAGGCCGCGGAGACCAGCGATGACAGCACCAGCGCCGCAACCCAGGCTGTATTGCGCAACACGCTGGAGCTTGCGGCCAAAGACTGTGCGCTTTGGCCGGCCGCTTCAGGCATTCCTAGAGTGTGTTGCATGGCTCTCTCCTGTGTATGGGGAATAGACGGTGTATTGCACGCGAATATAGCAAAGCTTGCGCAGCAGTTGTTGCATCGCTGCATGCGATCGCCAATTGGCTGTTTTGATCAGGTGTGGCCTGCCAATGGACGGATCAAATGCTTGCGCCTCAAAGCCGGTGAAAATCGCTATCCACTCAGTGAGTTGTTGCGATTGAAGCTGCTTGGATGCAGAAAGCGCGCGGCCAGGCCTGGCTTGCAGGCCAAGCAACTCTTTTCGAGCCTGTTGCCAACATCATGGTCCACGTTGCAGTAGGCGTTGTATGGCGCTGTATGGCGCTGCACTCAAGCCCAAGCAGGCAGGGCAAGCCCTCCCCATGAAAGCGGGCGCCGTGAATATGCGTGAATGAGGGCAGGGGCAGGGGCGTTTGCAGGCTATTTGCAAAGCCCCTGGCCTTGTGCGCATGGGCCGGGTTTACGCCGCCTGCTGCGACATGCCTTGGTGGCGCAGCAATGCATCAAGCGCTGGCTCGCGGCCGCGGAAAGCCTTGAAAGACTCCATCGCTGGGCGACTGCCACCTGCCTCAAGAATATTGTGCAGATAGCGTGCGCCAGTTGCAGCATTGGCTACTCCTGGCGCAATCGCTTCTTCTTCAAAAGCGGCATAGGCATCAGCGCTTAGTACTTCAGCCCATTTGTAGCTGTAGTAACCCGCTGCATAACCGCCTGCGAAAATGTGCGAGAACGCATGCGGGGTGCGGCTGTATGGCGCTGCTGGCAACACACTGACTTCGGCGCGCACTTCTTTGAGCAGCTCCAGCACTTGGGGCTGTGCAGCGCGGTGCAGCAGCATGTCAAACAGTGCAAATTCGACTTGGCGCAGGGTTTGCATGCCGCTTTGGTAGTTTTTGGCCGCCAGCATTTTGTCATACAGCGCGCGTGGCAGTGGCTCGCCGGTTTTCACGTGGGCGGTCATCTTCTGCAGCACTGGCCATTCCCAGCAAAAGTTCTCCATGAACTGGCTGGGCAGCTCGACCGCATCCCATTCAACGCCGCTGATGCCAGAGACGTCGCGTTCATTGACTTGCGTCAGCAAGTGGTGCAGGCCATGGCCAAATTCATGGAACAGCGTGATCACATCGTCGTGCGTCAGCAAAGCCGGTTGTCCGTCGGCTCCAGAAGAGAAGTTGCACACCAAGTAAGCGACAGGGGTTTGTAGCTGGCCCGTGTCTGGGCGCAACCAACGCCCGCGCATATCGTCCATCCAGGCGCCACCGCGTTTGCCGGGGCGGGCGGGCTGGTCGAGGTAGAACTGACCGATGAGTTGGCCGTCGCGCTCAATGCGGTAAAACTCGACTGCGCCGTGCCAAACAGCGGCCAATTCAGGCTTGATTTGCACGTTAAAGAGCTGCTGAATGATCGCAAACAGGCCATCAATCACTTTTGGGGCGGCAAAGTACTGGCGCACTTCCTGGTCGCTGAAGCTGTAGCGCGCTTCTTTGAGTTTTTCAGAAATATAGGTCCAGTCCCAGGGCTGGGGGTCGTCCAATCCCAATTCTTGCTTGGCAAAGTCGCGCAGATCTTTTGCATCCTGTTCAGCAAACGGACGCGCACGCGCCGCCAGGTCACGCAGGAAGTCGACCACTTGCGTGGACGAGTCGGCCATTTTGGGCGCCAGCGACAATTCGGCGTAGTTGTCAAAGCCCAGCAACTGGGCTTCTTCAGCACGCAGCTTGAGGATCTCGGCAATCACCGCCGTGTTGTCCAATTCCTGCTGCTCTTGCGGTGCCAGGTCAGAGGCGCGGATCGCATTCGCATGGAACAGGCGCTCACGCAAGTTGCGGTCTTCGGCGTATTGCAGCACCGGCAAATACACTGGCATTTTCAGCGAAAGTTTGTATTGGCCTTCTTTGCCGTCTTCGGTGGCGGCTTCGGCGGTCGCATGCAGCACATCTTCAGGCAGGCCTGCGACTTCTGCTTCGCTGGCGTAGTAGCAGTAGGCATCGGTCGCATCCAGCACGTTTTCGCTGAATTTTTGCTGCGCAGCGGCCAAGCGTTCTTGGATTTCGGCAAAACGCACGCGGTCCTGGCCTTGCAGTTCGGCGCCAGAGAGCACAAAGCCGCGCAGTGACAAATCCAAGGCACGGCGTTGTTCGGCGTTGAGTGTGCTGGCGTCCAGTTGTTTGTACTTGGCGTACAGGCCTTCATTGGCACCCAGACGTGTCCAGAAATCGGTGACCACAGGCAGGGCTTCGTTGTAGGCTGCGCGCAAAGCCGGGGTGTCAGCGACGCCATTCAAATGGTTGACCACGCCCCAGGCTTTGGAGAGGCGCTCGGTAGCCACGTCCAGGACTTTGGCCAGTTCATTCCAGTTGGCGGGAAAGTCGGCTGCCGTGACGGTGTTGAGCGCCGCATCGGCTTGCTCAATCAGGGTTTGGATTGCAGGTTGGATATGCTCGGGCCGAATTTGGTCGAATGCGGGCAAGTCGGTAATAGAGAGCAGCGGGTTGTTTGACGACACAGTAAACCTCCAATCGTGATGCGTACCAGATGGTAGATAAAGCCAAAGCCAGGCGTTTCAAGCAGGCGCTTGGTGGATCGGCCTGCTAGCTCAGGCGCTGGGGCGGACTTGTTGCATTGCGCAAGCCCGCGATGGCTTGCCGTTTGATTAGCGTTTGGCCGATTCAATCGTATTGGCCAGCAGCATGGTGATGGTCATGGGACCGACGCCGCCTGGCACGGGGGTGATCCACGAGGCGACTTCTTTGACACCCTCAAAGTCCACGTCGCCGCACAGTTTGCCTTCGGCATTGCGGTTCATGCCCACATCCAGCACGACCGCGCCGGGCTTGACCATGTCAGCCGTAATCAGGTTGACTTTGCCAACGGCGGCAACAATCACATCGGCCTGGCGGGTCATCGCGCCCAGATCGGCGGTGGCGCTGTGGCAAATGGTCACGGTGGCACTGCGCCCCAGCAGCATCATGGCCATTGGTTTGCCGACGATGTTGCTGCGACCGACCACGACGGCGTGTTTGCCGCGCAAGTCGTAGCCAATGTCATCGAGCATCTTCAGGCAGCCATGCGGCGTGCAAGGCCAGAAGCCGTGTGGCAGGCCGGTCATCAAGGCGCCAGCGCTGGAGATATGGAAGCCGTCCACGTCTTTTTCTGGCGCAATGGCTTCGATGACGGTGTCGGCATCGATGTGTTTGGGCAGGGGCAATTGCACCAGGATGCCGTGAATGGCGGGGTCCTGGTTGAGCTTGTCAATGTGCGTTAGCAGTTCAGCCTGGGTGGTGCTGGCATCGAGTTTTTCCAGCACCGAGTGGATGCCAGTGTCTTCGCAGGCCTTGATTTTGTTGCGCACATAGACTTGCGAGGCCGAGTCCTCACCAACCAGGATCACGGCCAAGCCAGGGCGTTTGCCTTGTGCGGTGAGGGCACCTACTTCTTCCTTGAAGCTGGCGCGGAGTTTTTTGGAAAGGGCAAGGCCGTCAATGATTTGAGCTGTCATAACAAACTAGAGAGTCCAGGACTCATGTAAAGGTGAGTAAACACGTTCTAAGTGGTTGTGCAAGGCCTGAGGCTGGTCTGCACAATGGTAAAAGCGGCCCTCAGGCCGCTTCAGCGATGTCAACAAACAAGGCAGGCAGCACGCTGATCGAGCAGTCTCTGTGCCAAGCTTACACCGTGCGCCAGGCTTGTGTCGGCTCAGCCTGCTTTGGCACCAGCCGGGTTGTTGCCAAGCGCTACTTTGAGCAAATCGGCTACGGTGTTGGCGCCCAGCTTCTCCATGATGTTGGCGCGGTGCGCTTCGACGGTTTTGATGCTGATATTCAGGTCATCGGCAATTTGCTTGTTCAAACGGCCTGCAACAATGCGCTCTAGCACCTGTGACTCTCGGGCTGTGAGTTTGGCCAGCAAGGCATCGCGTGTGGCCGCTTGTTGCTGGTCGGAGAAGTTGCTCTGCGCTTGCTCAAGCATGCGCGCGACCAGCGACGTAATGGCCTCTTCATCAAAGGGTTTTTGAATGAAGTCGATCGCGCCTTTTTTCATTGTGTCAACTGCCATTGGCACATCGCCATGGCCTGTGATGATGGCAATTGGCAAGGCCGAGCCGCGGGCCACGAGCTTTTCTTGCAATTCCAGGCCCGACATGCCATTCATGCGGATGTCGGTGATCAGGCAGGCGACTTCGCGGGCGTCGTAGTGGCTCAAGAACGCTTCAGCACTGTCAAAACAACGCACGTGAAAATCACGGCCTTCCAGCAACCACTGCAGTGAGTCGCGAATCGCTTCATCGTCATCAACGATGTATACGGTACCTTTTTTATTGCCAATGGTCATAAGTCTCTCAAGTTGTCTTCAAGGTTAAGCCGCAAAAAGCCTGCAAAAGGGCAGAGCCACGAAAAAAGGGTGAAGGCCTCAACCCAAAATAGGTCCCGGCAATCCATCGGCTGAGTCATCTTTGTGGGAAGAGGCCGGCAGCCAAAATGAAAATTCACAACCTATTACCAAGTCCTCATTGTAGAGGTTGCGCACTTGCATTTTGCCTTGATGCGATTCGACGATGCTGCGGCACAAATTCAAGCCTATGCCCATGCCATCTTTTTTGGTCGAATAAAACGCATCAAACAATTGCTGGAGTGCATCCTCGGGCATGCCCGTGCCTTGGTCCGTGATGGTAAATAATACGCCAGCATTGTCTTTGCGTACATCCAAATCGATGCTTCTTTGCCCTACAGGACGATTGGCAGCGTTGATCGCTTCGGCTGCATTCTTCAACAAATTGATTAATACCTGTTCAATCAAAATGGCATCGACCTCGACTGCTGGCAGATTGGGGGCCAAATGCACATTCAGGCGCGCGTTGTGCTTGCGAATTTCAATATTGGCCAACTCAATGGCTTCCGCGACCAGGCGCTGAGGCGCGCAGGGCTCTTGGTTGGACGCGCTGCGTTTGACGAATGAGCGGATGCGGTGGATCACTTGGCCTGCACGCAGTGCCTGGTGGGCTGTTTTCTCCAGCGGCTCAACCATTTGCTCCAGCGTGATTTTGCCGGCCTTGATGCGTGTGATCATGCCGTTGGTGTAATTGCTGATCGCGGCCAGCGGCTGGTTGAGTTCATGCGCGACGCTTGAAGCCATCTCACCCATGGTCATCAGGCGGCTGACGGCTTCCATTTTCTCGACTTGTCTTGCCGCTTGCTCTTCGGCTTGCTTGCGTTTGGTGATGTCGGTGGCAATCAGCATTTGTGCCAAGCGGCCATCGACCCAGTCGAGGTAGCGTGAGCGAATTTCCAGCCATTTGCCCAGCGACTCGATATAGATTTCTGCATGCTCGGAGTTGGCTGTGGTGATGACATCAGTGGGCAGGCCCATCAACGCATCCTCTTCATTGGTATCGTCGCCCGAGCGCTGGTTATTGCTGGCGCCCGCTTGTGCCAGCATCAGCATATGGCCTTGGCTTTGCGAGCCAAACCATTGACGGTAGAGGCGGTTGGCAAATACCAATTCGTTGCTGCCTAGTGGTGCGACGGTGATGGAGGCATCCAACGACTCCAGCACCAGCGTGAAACGGTCATGGGCGGCTGCCAGTTGCTGGCGAATCCGGTTGGGTTCGGTGATGTCGTTGATGGTGGTGAGCCAGCCGGTTTGCATGCCCCGCTCATTCATTAAAGGCGAGAGGAAAATGCGCGCATCAAACGTGGTGCCATTTTTGCGGCGCATGCGCAATTGCAAGCCGCCTGGGTAGTGCTTGCCTGAGAGCTCGGACTGAAAGCGTTCGGTGAGAATTTCGCGGTCCTTGCGTGGCCAATAAGGAAAGGGCGCCTTCATGCCGACCATCTCAGCCTGCGTCCACCCGACCATGCGGCTAAAGGCGGCATTGGTATAGGTGGTGACGCCTTCTAAATCCAGCACACGGATACCGGTGGTCAGCGAGTTCTCAATGGCCAGGCGGAAGCTCGACTCTTGCTCTAAGCGACGCTGCGCCTGCAAGCGCCGACGGCTCAGGCGCCAGTTCATCAGCAGCATGCCTGCGGTGCTCAGTCCCAGCAAAGTCAGCAAGGCCAGCAGTGCTCGGCGGGTGATGCTGCGGTCAGAGCGGTAGACGGCCGTGCTCAATTGCAATTGGTCACCCAATGAGCCAATCGGTAGCACCAAGTGGGTGGGCGCCAGCAGCGTGGAAGAGGCACGAGCGCGCTCACCGCCCACAAAGCGCTCCAGGGTGGCTGAGCCTGCGATCAGCCGACCCGATTGGTTGATCAGTGCGACTGCCAGATTGGGGTCGGTGTTTTGGCTCAGCACCTCATTGAGCAGCATTTGCGGCGCATATTCGGCCACCACGGTGCCCAGGTAGACGCCGTTGATGCGAATGGGCACAAACAGGCGCAGCACCGGTGGCTCGCTCACCACCGTGTTGTCTGAGGTGGTAGTGTTTTGGCCGATCACCGCCCAGTGGCCTTGGGGCATTTCTTCGAGCTCGCCCTCATCCCAAACCTGGCCAACGAGGCGACGCAGACGGCTGGGCAGCATGGCCGATTGGTGGGTGCTGATGACGCGCTCATGCGTGTCAAACCATGTCAAAGAGTACAGCGATAAATCCTGTGCCATCAAGGCTCTCGCGCCTTTGTCAAAGCCGATACCGGTCGCAGGCGTGACCATGCCATACACCAGCCGCTGCACCTCTTCCTGCTTTTTGAACAGCTGCTCGTTCATGCGCAGCGCCAAGAAATGGCTTTGCTGCTCCAGCATTTGTTCTTCGCGGGCTTTTTCCTCCGTGCGGATAAACCAATAGGCGCCCAGCACAACCATCATGAACAAGGCGACCGTAAGCAGCGGTATAAGAAAAGCCAGTCGCTCTTGGGTGCGTACTGGCAAGGCAGACCATTTGCGCCAAACCGCCACAAAAGGGCGGCGTGTTGCGCGTTTGATGTTGCTGGACTCGGATTCAGGACTTTGCGTCATGCAGTTTGAAGCGGCTGAGGGCTGCAGTTATTAGCGGGCTTGGATGGGGGCATTACACCCTGTTTATCTTCTCTATGCAGTCATGCAAGACATAAAAAAACAGACAAGGCGCGCAATGCGTTGTGTTGCGCTCTGACGCTGTTTGCGTCGAGAGCATCAACACGATCTTAGAACTGAGCCACAGTTTCAACGCGGTTTGCGCTGAAATGGCGAACAAATGATTGGAGAGCGGTTCATAGTGCAGATTGTGACCTTCTTGTCTGTTGTGTAGTGCAACTTGTGCGAATGGCTGCGATTCCTGCTTGTCGAAAGTTTGTAAATTTCATATTATAAAAACAATAATCTTAATTTGAAAAAAATCAAATCTCATGCGACACTTCGGGTGTTCTTAAAAAGTACAGGGCAAATCGCGCTTTGAGCTTCACTTGAGGCCCAAGGCTACGGCAGCGGTGCAGATGAACCGAAGAGGGTTCTGCAAGGCCTGGTTGAGCAACAACTGCCGAATGGTTTTTGGGCTTCGTGCTACTGTGCAATAACGGAATAGACGCAAGGCAGACACTGCGCTAGAAGGTAGGCCCTATCGGTGTATGGGGCTGAAAGGACGGAGAATGGACCGTCTGATTCTTTGCATGGTGTTTGTAGACAATGGTTCAATCCCTTGGAGACTGATCAATGAGTACGACTGACAACCAAGCAGCCGCTAGCCAGGCTGCGGATATCGACAACCAAGAAACCCGCGAGTGGCTGGACGCTTTGTCCGCCGTGATTGATCGTGAAGGTGCCGAGCGCGCGCATTACCTGATTGAGCAAATGCTGGAGTTGGCGCGACAAAACAGCATTGACTTGCCGTTTTCTGCCACGACTGGCTACGTCAATACGATTGAGCCTACCCAAGAGGCGCGTTGCCCTGGCAATATCGCGATTGAAAAGCGCCTGCGTGCCTACATGCGCTGGAACGCGATGGCGATGGTGGTGCGTGCCAACCGCATCAATCCAGCCGATGGCGGCGATCTGGGCGGCCATATTGGCTCTTTCGCCTCGGTGGCCAGCATGTTTGGTGCTGGTTTCAACCACTTCTGGCACGCGGCCAATGAAGAGCACGGCGGTGATTTGCTGTACATCCAGGGCCATAGCGCGCCTGGTATTTACGCCCGCGCGTATCTGGAAGGCCGCCTGACCGAAGAGCAGCTCGACAATTTCCGCCAGGAAGTCGACGGCAATGGCCTCTCGAGCTACCCGCATCCAAAACTGATGCCAGAATTCTGGCAGTTCCCGACGGTATCAATGGGCCTGGGCCCATTGATGGCGATCTACCAGGCCCGTTTCCTGAAGTATTTGCACGCCCGTGGCATTGCCAATACCGAAAACCGCAAGGTTTGGGTGTTCTGCGGCGACGGCGAGATGGATGAGCCAGAATCGCTGGGTGCAATCGGTCTGGCTGCACGGGAAAACCTGGACAACCTGGTGTTCGTGATCAACTGCAACTTGCAACGCCTCGATGGCCCTGTGCGTGGCAACGGCAAAATCGTGCAGGAACTCGAAGGCGAGTTCCGTGGCTCCGGCTGGAACGTCATCAAGCTGCTGTGGGGCTATGGCTGGGATGAGCTGCTGGCCCGCGACAAGAGCGGCAAGCTCAAGCAGTTGATGATGGAGACGCTGGACGGCGACTACCAAGCGATGAAGGCCAATGACGGGGCGTTTGTGCGCAAGAACTTCTTTGGCAAGTACCCAGAGACGGCCAAGCTGGTCGAGCACATGAGCGACGAGGAGATTTTCGAGCTGCGCCGTGGTGGTCACGAGCCCGCCAAGGTGTATGCCGCATTCCATGCCGCCCATAACAACACCACAGGCCAACCGACGGTGTTGCTGGTCAAAACCGTCAAGGGCTATGGCATGGGCAAGGCCGGTGAAGGTAAAAACACCGTTCACCAGACCAAAAAGCTCAGCGACGAGGATATCAAATACATCCGCGACCGCTTCAGCATTCCTATTCCAGACAGCGAGCTGGACAAAATTCCTTATTACAAGCCTGCCGATGACACGCCTGAAATGCGTTATCTGCACGAGCGTCGTCAGGCCCTGGGTGGTTACCTGCCTAAGCGCCTGCCGCAATCGGACGAGCGCTTCACCGTGCCTGCGCTGGAGACCTTCAAAGCGATTTTGGAGCCCACTGCCGAAGGCCGTGAAATCTCCACGACACAAGCGTACGTGCGCTTTTTGAACCAGTTGTTGCGTGATCAGGATCTGGGCCCACGTGTGGTGCCAATCCTGGTGGACGAGGCCCGTACCTTTGGTATGGAAGGCCTGTTCCGTCAAATCGGTATTTACAACCCCAAAGGCCAGCTGTATACGCCAGTCGATAAAGACCAGGTGATGTACTACAAGGAAGACAAAGCCGGTCAAATCCTGCAAGAAGGCATCAACGAAGCCGGCGGTATTGCCAGCTGGATTGCTGCGGCCACGTCGTACTCGACGAACAACCGCATCATGATCCCGTTCTATGTTTACTACTCTATGTTTGGCTTCCAGCGCATTGGCGACTTTGCCTGGGCGGCGGGCGATATGCAGGCGCGCGGCTTCTTGCTGGGCGGCACTTCGGGCCGCACCACGCTCAACGGCGAAGGCTTGCAGCACGAAGACGGCCACAGCCACATCCTGGCCGGCACCATCCCGAACTGCATCAGCTACGACCCGACCTTCGCCCACGAAGTGGCGGTGATCATGCAAGATGGTTTGAAGCGCATGGTCGAGAAGCAAGAGAACGTGTTCTACTACATCACCTTGCTGAACGAAAACTACGCAATGCCTGGCTTGAACCCTGGTTCTGAGGAGCAAATCCTCAAAGGCATGTATTTGCTGCAGCCTGCAGCCGATGGCAAAAACCACCGCGTCAACCTGCTGGGCTCGGGCACGATCCTGCGTGAATCCATGGCTGCCAAAGAGCTGCTGGAGTCTGAATGGAACGTGGGTGCCGACGTGTGGAGCTGCCCAAGCTTCAACGAATTGACGCGCGATGGCCAGGACGTCGAGCGCTGGAACCTGCTGCACCCCACTGACAAGGCCAAAGTGTCGTTCGTGGAAGAGCAACTCTCCAAAACCTCCGGCCCTGTGATCGCCTCGACCGATTACATGAAAAACTACGCCGAGCAAATTCGCCCGTTCATCCCTAAAGGCCGCAGCTACAAAGTGCTGGGCACTGACGGTTTTGGCCGCAGCGATTTCCGCTACAAACTGCGTGAGCACTTCGAGATCAACCGCCACTACATCGTGATTGCGGCGCTCAAGTCGCTGGCCGATGAAGGCGCAATCCCAGCCGAAAAAGTGGCCGAAGCCATCAAAAAATACGGCATCAAGACCGACAAAATCAACCCCCTGTACGCGTAAATCAGCGCAACGAACGTGAGAAGGAGATAACACAATGGCTCTGATAGACGTGAAAGTTCCAGACATTGGCGACTTCGATGAAGTGGCGGTGATTGAGATCCTGGTCAAAGAAGGCGATACGGTCAAAGCCGACCAAAGCCTGCTGACCGTGGAATCGGACAAGGCCTCGATGGAGATTCCATCGAGCCATGCAGGCGTGGTCAAAAGCATTGCCGTCAAGCTCGGCGACAAGGTCAAACAAGGCTCGGTGATCGTGCAAGTGGAAGCCGAAGGCGCTGCAGCAGCAGAAGCTGCCAGCGCAGCTGCACCTGCATCTGCACCCGCTCCGGCGGCTGCACCGGCACCGGCCGCACAAGCACCAGCACCTGCCTCTGCACCCGCAGCAGCCCCGGCTGCTGGCGGTGCTTCGGTTGAGCTGCGTGTGCCCGATATTGGCGACTTCAAAGATGTGGCCGTGATCGAATTGCTGGTCAAAGCCGGTGACACCGTCAAGGCCGAGCAAAGCCTGATCACAGTGGAATCCGACAAAGCCTCGATGGAGATTCCATCGAGCGCTGCTGGCGTGATCGAATCGCTCAAAGTCCAAGTGGGCGACACCATCAACAAAGGCGATCTGGTGGCGATTCTCAAGGGCGAAGCTGGCGCAGCTGCGCCTGCGGCCGCCGCAGCGGCACCAGCTGCTGCTCCTGCCGCACAAGCCGCTGCTGCCAGCCCAACGCCTGCTGCTTCGGCTGCGGCTCCGGTAGCTGCCGCACCTGCTGCAGCGCACAAGCCAGCTGAAAATCCACCGACCAGCCAATTGCCGCATGCATCGCCATCGATTCGCAAGATGGCGCGTGAATTGGGTGTGCCGCTGACAGAAGTCAAAGGCACAGGCCCCAAAGGCCGTATCACTCAGGAAGACCTGCAAGGTTTTGTCAAAGCCGTGATGGCTGGCAGCCTGCGTACTGCCGCTCAAGGTGCAGCGCCTGCAGCCGGTGGTTCTGGCGTGGGTCTGGACTTGTTGCCATGGCCCAAAGTCGATTTCACCAAGTTCGGTGAAGTGGAGGCCAAGCCGCTGTCGCGCATCAAGAAAATCTCGGGTGCCAACCTGCTGCGCAACTGGGTGATGATTCCGCACGTGACCAACAACGAGGATGCCGACATCACCGAGCTGGAAGCGCTGCGCGTACAACTGAACGCAGAAAACGCCAAAGCCAAGAGCGATGTGAAGTTCACGATGCTGGCGTTCCTGATCAAAGCCTCGGTGGCCGCGCTCAAGAAATTCCCTGAGTTCAACACCAGCCTGGATGGCGATAACCTCGTCTACAAGAAGTACTACCACATCGGCTTTGCCGCCGATACGCCCAATGGCCTGGTCGTGCCGGTGATCAAAAACGCCGATCAAAAGAGCTTGTCCGAGATTGCGCTGGAGATGACCGAGTTGTCCGGCAAAGCCCGTGCAGGCAAGCTGAGCCCCGCGGAGATGACCGGTGGTTGCTTCTCGATCTCGTCCCTGGGCGGCATTGGCGGCACCAGCTTTACGCCGATCATCAACGCACCAGAAGTGGCCATTTTGGGCGTTAGCCGCGCGGCGATGAAGCCGGTCTGGAACGGCAAGGAATTCGAGCCACGCCTGATCTGCCCGCTGTCGCTGTCGTATGACCACCGCGTCATTGACGGGGCTTCGGCTGCGCGTTTCAACGCCTACTTGGCGCAAGTGCTGGCGGACTTCCGCCGCGTGATGCTCTGATCAGGGAGGAAGACAAGATGGCAAACATAGATGTCCAAGTTCCTGATATTGGCGACTTCGATGAAGTCGCGGTGATTGAGCTGCTGGTCAAGGTCGGCGACAAGGTCAAGGCCGACCAAAGCCTGATCACGGTCGAATCCGACAAGGCCTCGATGGAAATACCATCGAGCCATGCGGGCACCGTCAAAGAGCTGAAAGTGCAACTGGGCGACAAGGTCAAGCAGGGCTCGGTCCTGCTCGTGCTGGAAGCCGAAGCGGGCGCAGAAGCACCTGCCGCAGCCCCAACACCGGCTGCCGCTCCTGCAGCAACACCCGCCGCCGCGCCAGTGGCTGCGGCTCCTGCACCAACGGCTGCACCAGCGCCACAGGCGGCTGCGTTCAGCGGCACTGTGGATCTGGATTGCGATGTGATCGTTTTGGGCGCAGGCCCTGGCGGTTACTCTGCGGCCTTCCGCGCTGCTGACCTGGGTCTGAAAACCGTGCTGGTCGAGCGCTTCCCAACCCTGGGTGGCGTGTGCCTGAACGTGGGCTGCATCCCCTCCAAAGCGCTGCTGCACGTGGCCGCTGTGATGGACGAAGCCAGCCACCTGGCCGATCTGGGCGTGAGCTTTGCCAAGCCGGAAGTGGACGTGGACAAACTCCGCGCCCACAAAGAAAAAGTCATTGGCAAGCTGACAGGCGGTTTGGCTGCGATGGCCAAAATGCGCAAAGTCACTGTGGTGCAAGGTAAGGGCGAATTTGCCGGTGCCAACCATTTGACCGTGACTGGAGATGACGGCAAGGCACAAACCATCCAGTTCAAGCGTGCGATCATTGCGGCCGGGTCTGAAGCCGTGAAACTGCCATTCCTGCCGGACGATCCACGCGTGGTGACCTCCACAGGCGCTTTGCAGTTGCGTCAGAAACCCAAGCGCATGCTGCTGATTGGCGGCGGCATCATCGGTCTGGAGATGGGTACCGTCTACTCCAGCACCATGGGCACGCGCCTCGATGTGGTTGAAATGCTCGACGGTCTGATGCAAGGCGCTGACCGCGATCTGGTCAAAGTCTGGCAAAAAATGAATGCCGACCGTTTCGACAACATCCTGTTGAAAACCAAAACCGTCGGTGCCGAGGCTACGCCAGAAGGCATCAAGGTCAGCTTTGAAGGCGAGGGCGCGCCCGAGCCACAAACCTACGATCTGGTGCTGCAAGCCGTGGGCCGCGTGCCGAACGGCAAGCGCATTGGTGCGGACAAGGCCGGAGTGGCGGTGGGCGAGCGCGGTTTCATCGACGTCGACATCCAGATGCGCACCAACGTGCCGCACATCTTCGCGATTGGCGACATCGTCGGCCAGCCGATGCTGGCGCACAAAGCCGTGCACGAAGCCCATGTGGCCGCAGAAGTGATTGCTGGTGAGTTGCTGAATGACGAGAAACTGGCCAAGGCCGCGTTCAACGCCCGTGTGATTCCATCGGTGGCCTACACCGATCCGGAAGTGGCATGGGTGGGTTTGACCGAAGACCAGGCCAAGGCCCAAGGCATCAAGGTCAAAAAAGGCCTGTTCCCTTGGTCGGCCTCGGGCCGCGCGATTGCCAATACCCGCGACGAAGGCTTTACCAAGCTGCTGTTCAGCGAGGAAACGCACCAAATCGTCGGTGGCGGCATTGTCGGCACGCATGCGGGCGACATGATTGGCGAGATTGCGCTGGCCATTGAAATGGGTGCTGATGGCGTGGACATTGGTAAAACCATCCATCCTCACCCGACCTTGGGTGAATCGATTGGTATGGCCGCTGAAGCCTACGAAGGCGTGTGCACCGATTTGCCTCCGGTGAAAAAACGCTAAGCCGTCGCCAGCGCTGCGATCCGGCTGTGGTCCAGCCGTTGCGCACCCAACCGCCTCTTAGCCGAGGCGGTTTTTTTATGCCTGTGCCAGTGCGACCGCCTCGGCCAATAAGCAAACTCTGACGTGGCCGAGTGCGATCACGCTGCAGCCAGTGCCACGCCGAAGGCGTGTGAACGCCAGCGTTGTGCAGCCAAGCCTTCCAGCAGGCAAAGTTGCTGTGGCAGTCCATTGACGCATCGCGCAACTGCAACTGCAGCTGCTGCAGGTTTCATATGCCGCTTTGCAGAGATGCAGCAGCAACGTGGGGGCGATGCGCTGGTCTTAAACGCACGCAAGGCATGCATGGATCAGGGTATGCATGGCGATAACGTTTTTCATTTGGTGATTCGGGCTTGATCACGCATATTCGGGGGCGATAATCAGCAACTTGAGCGCCAAAAAAGCAGTAATTTTTAAGAGGACTGTGCATGCATATCCATGCCGACTTCAGCCGCCCAGCGATTGTGGCGGCCGAGCAATACCAGTGGCAGGCATCGCCGCAGAATGGGGTTGAGCGTGTGATGCTCGACCGTATCGGGGCCGAACAAGCCCGTGCAACCAGCATTGTGCGCTATGCACCAGGCGCCTATTTTCCACGCCACGCGCATCCTGGCGGTGAGGAAATTCTGGTGCTTTGCGGGACTTTCTCGGATGAGCGCCAAGACTTTCCCGCAGGCTGGTATTTGCGCAATCCTCCCGGCTCCAGCCACCAACCCTACAGCGCTGAGGGCGCTGTGATTTTTGTCAAGCTGCGCCAGATGTCCGCCAGCGAGGCGGATGTTGTGCAAGTCAATACAGCAGATCCTGCCACTTGGCAGCAGCAGGGGCGCCGCAGTGTCTGTGAGCTGTTTGACGATGGCCACGAGCAGGTGCGCATATTGCGTTGCGCTGCGCTGGAGCCGCTGTGGGATGCACCACCGAATGGTGCTGAGTTACTGGTGCTGGCTGGCAGTGTGCGCTGGCAGGCACAGGACTATGGAGCTAGCAGCTGGCTGCGTTTACCCGCCACCGCTGTGCAAATGCAGCGCCTGTGCGCCGGCGCAGATGGCGCAACGATCTACCTCAAAAGCGGGCATTTGCCCCCAATGGAGCCGATGGCATGAGTGGTGCAGACTACCTGGATGCGCTGCCAGAGTCGGTGCAGCGTGCCAATATTTGGCGTTTATCACTGGCCCAGGCTTTGGCCGGGGCCAATGGTGTGGTGGTTTTTGCCACTGGGGCGATCGTGGGCAACCAGCTCGCGCCTGCACCAGCCTTGGCGACCTTGCCGATTTCGATTTTCGTTGTGGGCATGGCTGCCTGTATTTTCCCATTGGGCGCGCTGGCCCAGCGCCACGGTCGGCGGGCGGCTTTTTTGGTTGGCACCGCAGCAGGGGTTCTGGCTGGGCTATTGGCCATGGCGGCCCTGTTGTGGGCTTCATTTTGGTTGTTTTGCCTCAGCACCTTTTTGGCAGGCAGTTATGCTGCGGTGGTTTTGTCATTCCGTTTTGCCGCTGCTGACGGTGTGGCGCCACAGCGGCGTGCACGGGCCTTGTCACTGGTGATGGCCGGAGGAGTTGCCGCTGGCGTGGTGGGGCCTCAGTTGGTGACCTGGACCATGGCATGGTGGCCTCTGCATGTATTTGCTGCGACCTTTGTCGTACAGGCGGCCGTGGCCGTGGCCTCGGCCTGGGTCTTGCTGGGCGTGCAGTTGCCGATGCCAGCCAAGACCCAGGCGATGCCGCAAGGGCGACCACTGGCAGAAATTGCCTTGCAGCCGCGGTTTATTGCGGCAGTGATTTGCGGTGCGGTGTCGTACATGCTGATGAATTTTTTGATGACCGCTGCACCCTTGGCAATGCATATGTGCGGGCATTCGCAAGCATCTGCCAATCTGGGCTTGCAATGGCATGTCATTGCCATGTATGCGCCCAGTTTTTTTACCGGTCAACTGATCAGCCGCTTCGGCGCGGTGCGTGTCGCGACCTGTGGGCTGGTTTTGACCGGCTTGTCTGCTGTGATCGGCCTCAGTGGCATGCAGGAGTGGCATTTCCATGGCTCGTTGTTGGTGCTCGGGCTCGGCTGGAATTTTGGTTTTTTAGGCGCGTCTGCGCTGGTGCTGGAGTGTCACCGGCCGGAAGAGAAAAACCGTGTGCAGTCGCTCAATGACTTCATTGTGTTTGGTCTGATGGCCATCGGCTCATTCTCTTCTGGAGGCCTGCTGTCCGCTTATGGTTGGGCTGCGGTGCTTTGGGTGTCGTTTATTCCTTTGGCGGTTGCTGCTGTGGCCTTGGTATGGACGGTTCGCAAAGGCCGCAGCATGGCTGTAGCACCATAGGTATTGCATGCGTCAAGGCAGCTCATGCGCTGCATCTGATCTTGTTGCACCAGCGAGTTCCAGCGCGTGCACCAAGGTATGGGTGTTGAGCTGCGCGGCCATGTAGGCCATTGCGGCCAATACATTGTTGGGGAGGGGCGGCAGTGACTTGCCTGGCGCAGCACCGCAATGCGTGCGTGCGCTGCTGTTGACCATGTTTGTACTGCTGGTGCAGCCCGGTTACATGCCACTATGTAAGGCATTTGCCATTCTGTGCGGTGGCGTTGGCTTGCTTTGGCGCTGGCCAATAAAAAAAGCACCTGCTAATCGTGCAGGTGCTTTTTAAATAGGTGGGTGGTGGGTGCTAACGGGGTCGAACCGCTGACCTACGCCTTGTAAGGGCGCCGCTCTACCAACTGAGCTAAGCACCCCACCTGCAATGGCATGGCAATCAATGCCCTGTCATTTAAAACGCAAAAAGCAATCAGATACGCATCTAAATGCTTTTGAAAAGGTGGGTGGTGGGTGCTAACGGGGTCGAACCGCTGACCTACGCCTTGTAAGGGCGCCGCTCTACCAACTGAGCTAAGCACCCCACCTGTCATGTGGTCTCTTTGAAGAGGCCGCCATTAGAACATAAAAAAAGCGGCTCGATGGCCTTAATTGCTTTTTTCTTGAAAACGGTGGGTGGTGGGTGCTAACGGGGTCGAACCGCTGACCTACGCCTTGTAAGGGCGCCGCTCTACCAACTGAGCTAAGCACCCCACCGGCAATGGCATGGCAATCAATGCCCTGTCATTTAAAACGCAAAAAGCAATCAGATACGCATCTAAATGCTTTTGAAAAGGTGGGTGGTGGGTGCTAACGGGGTCGAACCGCTGACCTACGCCTTGTAAGGGCGCCGCTCTACCAACTGAGCTAAGCACCCCACCTGTAATGTGGTCTCTTTGAAGAGGCCGCCATTAGAACATAAAAAAAGCGGCTCGATGGCCTTAATTGCTTTTTTCTTGAAAACGGTGGGTGGTGGGTGCTAACGGGGTCGAACCGCTGACCTACGCCTTGTAAGGGCGCCGCTCTACCAACTGAGCTAAGCACCCCACCGGAAAAAAGTTATTTTACAGCATCTTTGAGTGCTTTACCGGCACGAAACTTAGGAACTTTGGCTGCTTTGATCTTAATTTCAGCGCCAGTTTGCGGATTGCGGCCTTTTCGTGCTGCGCGCTTGGACACTTCAAATGTACCAAAACCTACAACAGCGACGCTGCCGCCTTTTTTCAGAGTCGTTTTAATCGCTTCAATAGTGGCATCCAAGGCGCGAGCTGCGGCGGCTTTGGAAATATCTGCATTGGCTGCGATGTGCTCAACAAGTTCTGTTTTGTTCACGATATGCCTCTTCTCAAATGAAAAATTCTAGGCTGCAACAAGCTAAGAAGAAATCCCTCTGCTGGCTTGGTTCCAAACCCTGACAAACGATTGAATAAAGAAAACCACAAGTGGCAGATTAAATAGTGGCCCCATCGTACTGTCAAGGGGGTTTGGGCGTGCCTGCCGCTCTCAATTTCTACTTTTGCAACTGTGCCTTGATGGCGGTTGAGGCTTGGTTGATGTAAAAAACCATGGACCATACTGTGAGGACGGCGGCGATCCACAGTAAAACCTGACCGACGACGAGCGTGTGGAACAGGTTCAAAAGTACGCCATCAAACAATAAGAAGGGGATTGCTACCATTTGCACCGTGGTTTTGACTTTGCCAATCATGTGCACGGCAACGCTTTTGGAGGCGCCGATTCGGGCCATCCATTCACGCAGTGCTGAAATGGCAATTTCCCTGCCGATGATGATTAAGGCCACGAACACATCAATTCGTTGCAAATGTACCAATAGCAACAGGGCTGCGCATACCAGAAACTTATCGGCTACAGGGTCTAAAAATGCCCCGAATGCCGAAGCCTGCCCCAGTTTGCGAGCCAAATAACCGTCCAGCCAATCGGTGATGGCAAACACAATGAACAAAATGGCTGCCGTCCAGTTGGCCAATTCAGTCGTGATTGGCACGTAATACAACACCACGATCAATGGAATGGCAACGATACGACTGAGCGTGAGTAAGGTGGGCAGATTCAATTGCATGGTGTTCACAATGCTGGAGTGAGTAGGGCAGGCAACGCCAAGCTGGCTGTCGTGGGCACTGCATGGCTGGGCAAAGGCAAAAGCCAGTTGCAACCATATTGGACTGGTGTGAGCGCCAATGCTGTGGACAAGCTGTAATACAACTGCATCTATTATCAAGGGGTTTGGGGCGCTTGTAATCTAAGAGCCTGTTCACCATCTCGACACGCAGGGCCAAGCGCACACTAGCGCAATGCGGCTTGCCCGTTGTGCGCATTTTTCGCATGCCAGCTATTCCTTTTTAGGCATTCTCAGCAGCAGCCCAAAAGCCTAAACTGGCCCTCCATGACGAACAGGATGTGTGCAACACCATTGTGTTGATGCCCATGCCAACAACCCATTTAGAAGGAGCTGATGATGATTGAAAAACGTGCTTTTGACTCGCTCGGTGGTGAAAACCATGGCTGGCTCAACGCCAAACACCATTTCTCATTTGCCAATTACCACGATCCAGAGCGCCACAACTGGGGAGCATTGCGGGTCTGGAATGACGACACGATTGAAGCCGGTACAGGCTTTCCGCCACATCCGCACAATGACATGGAGATCATTACCTATGTACGCAAAGGTGCGATCACCCACAAAGACAGCTTGGGCAATGTGGGGCGTACCGAGGCCGGTGATGTGCAGGTGATGAGTGCGGGCACGGGTATTCGCCACTCGGAATACAACTTGGAATCTGAGGCAACGCAGATTTTCCAAATTTGGATTTTCCCTAATAAAAAAGGCGATGCACCGGCTTGGGGCAGCCAGCCTTTTCCAAAAGGCGAGCGCTCTGGCCAGTTTGTGGTCTTGGCCAGTGGCATCGAGGGCGATGACAATGCCTTGCCGATTCGCACCAACGCCCGTGTGGTAGGGGCGACTGTGCAAGCGGGCCAAACGGTGGAATATGCGTTTGATGATGCTTCGCGCCTGGGGTATTTGGTGCCAGCAACTGGTCGCATCAAAGTCAATGGCGTCGAAGCCAATGCCCGTGACGGGATTGCGATCAAGGATGAGGCGGTGCTGCGCATCGAGGCACTGGAAGATTCGGAACTGGTGTTGGTCGATACCGCTGATTTGCACTAAAGCACTGAGATTGTGAATCTGAGCGCCTGGGCTTGCGCAGCCTCAGGCACTTGAGCTGTACGCGCATGTGATGGCTGGCACAACTGGGAAGTGCCAGCCATTTTTTATGCATAGGGCGGTCTTGCGCAGGGCTTGTATAGGGGTTTTTGGACAAGTGCAGCAACACACAGCAGGCAGGTAGACAGGCAGGCCAGTCATGCATGGGCACTTGCCCTATAACATGGCTGCAATGCTGCACTGCACGATGCATAAATTGCTTTTTTCCCCCTACAGCGGTGGGACAGGTCTTGTATAAGACTTTAAAAACGACGACAATCAGTGGTGTTCGTTTCCGCAATATGACATTGCGTTGCATATCGACAGACAGCCAGCGTCAGGAAGGCTCTACAAGGCTTCTTAAACTGGCTGTCATCAGTGACAGTCCCCATCCGAATACTTGCTAAAGAAAGCTCAGATGACCACCCAACCTACTATCATCTACACCCTGACCGACGAAGCCCCTCGCTTGGCAACTGCAGCGTTTTTGCCTGTGGTGCGCGGCTTTGCCAGTGCTGCCGGCATCAATGTGGCAGAGAGCGATATTTCGCTGGCAGCAAGGATCTTGGGTGAATTCCCTGATCACCTGACCGCTGAGCAACAAGTGCCAAACAACTTGGCCGATTTGGGCGTCTTGACGCTGACTCCTGAAGCCAACATCATCAAACTGCCCAACATCAGCGCTTCCGTGGGCCAGCTCAAAGCCGCGATCAAAGAGTTGCAAGACAAAGGCTATGCCATTCCTGATTTCCCAGAGAACCCAAGCACTGACGCAGAAAAAGACATCAAAGCGCGTTACTCCAAATGCCTGGGCTCGGCGGTGAACCCAGTGCTGCGTGAGGGCAACTCTGACCGCCGCGCGCCTGCCGCCGTCAAAAACTACGCGAAAAAACACCCGCACTCCATGGGCGAGTGGAAGCAGTGGTCGCAAACTCATGTGTCGCACATGCACGAAGGCGATTTCTACCACGGTGAAAAATCGCTGACTTTGGACAAAGCCCGCGACGTGAAAATGGAGCTGATCACCAAAGACGGTAAAACCGTGGTGCTCAAGCCCAAAGTCGCGCTGCAAGAAGGCGAAGTGATCGATTCGATGTTCATGAGCAAAAAAGCGCTGTGCGACTTTTATGAGCGTGAGATCGAAGACTGTAAAGAAGCCGGCATCTTGTTCTCCTTGCACGTCAAGGCCACGATGATGAAGGTTTCCCACCCGATCGTATTTGGCCACTGCGTCAAAATCTTCTACAAAGAAGCGTTCGAGAAACACGCCAAACTGTTTGATGAGCTGGGCGTGAACGTGAACAACGGCATGGCCGATCTGTACGCCAAAATCGCTACGCTGCCCAATTCGCTGCGCGAAGAAATCGAGCGCGATTTGCACAAGTGCCAAGAAGACCGCCCTGCATTGGCGATGGTTGATTCGGCCAAAGGCATTACCAACTTCCACTCGCCTAACGATGTGATCGTTGATGCATCCATGCCAGCGATGATCCGCAGCGGCGGCAAAATGTGGGGAGCGGACGGCAAGCCATACGACTGCAAGGCCGTGATGCCAGAGTCGACCTTTGCCCGTATCTACCAGGAAATGATCAATTTCTGCAAATGGCACGGCAACTTCGACCCACGCACCATGGGCACTGTGCCAAACGTCGGTTTGATGGCGCAAAAAGCCGAAGAGTACGGCTCGCACGACAAAACCTTCGAACTGGCAGAAGCCGGCACCGCCAACATCGTTGACCTGGCCACCGGTGAAGTGCTGCTGACCCAAGAAGTGGAAGCGGGCGACATCTGGCGCATGTGCCAGGTCAAGGACGCACCAATCCGCGACTGGGTCAAACTGGCTGTCACACGCGCCCGCAACTCCAACACGCCTGCGGTGTTCTGGCTGGATCCGTACCGTCCTCACGAGGCCGAGCTGATCAAAAAGGTCAAGCTGTACCTGAAAGACCACGACACCAACGGTCTGGACATCTTCATCATGTCCCAAGTGCGCGCGATGCGCTACACCCTGGAGCGCGTCGCCCGCGGTCTGGACACGATCTCGGTGACCGGCAACATCCTGCGCGACTATCTGACTGACTTGTTCCCAATCATGGAACTGGGCACCTCGGCCAAAATGCTCTCCATCGTGCCTTTGATGAACGGCGGCGGTTTGTACGAAACCGGTGCAGGCGGCTCTGCACCTAAGCATGTGCAGCAATTGGTGGAAGAAAACCACCTGCGCTGGGATTCGCTGGGTGAGTTCTTGGCATTGGCCGTTTCTTTTGAGGAGCTGGGCATCAAGAACAACAACGAGCGCGCCAAGCTGTTGGCCAAAACCTTGGACGAAGCCACAGGCAAACTGCTGGACGAGAACAAGTCCCCATCGCGCCGCACCGGTGAGTTGGACAACCGTGGCAGCCAGTTCTATATTGCGCTGTACTGGGCCCAAGCCCTGGCCGAGCAAACCCAGGATGCTGAGCTGGCCGCGAAGTTCGCCCCAGTGGCCAAGCAGCTGGCTGAGAACGAAGCCGCGATCGTGGCCGAATTCAAAGCCGTGCAAGGCAAGGCCGCCGACATTGGTGGTTACTTCCAGCCTGACGTGGCCAAGCTGGATGTGGTGATGCGCCCAAGCAGCACATTCAACGCCGCTATCGCAGCCTTGGCCTAAGCGCGCACCAGCAGAGCGCCAGGATTGGCGCTTTGGCTACTTCATAAAAAAACCGCATGGCCCGGCCATGCGGTTTTTTTATGCCTGTTTGGCTCATTCAACCAGCACCAGGGCGGCAGTAAAAAGCCCTTTGCAGCAAGCACATTCGTGTCAATGACACAATACAAAATTGTCCTGGCTCGGCCCTCGTGCAATGCCATGCCCCGCAGGGGCTGTACGAGTGGCAGCCATGGCCACTGACCTTGATTGACAAATGGATTTCTCGCATGCAATTGCTCTCGCTCGGATGGAAAACACTGCGCCGCGACCTGCGCGCAGGTGAGCTGACGGTGTTGCTGCTGGCCGTGGCATTGGCCGTGGCAGCGCTCACTGCTGTGGCGTTCTTTGCTGACCGTTTGCAAGGCGGAATCCAGCGCGATGCCCGCCAGCTCCTGGCTGCCGATGTGGTGG
The DNA here is from genome assembly GCF_004803635.1 of Lampropedia aestuarii. Lineage (GTDB taxonomy): Bacteria > Pseudomonadota > Gammaproteobacteria > Burkholderiales > Burkholderiaceae_C > Lampropedia > Lampropedia aestuarii. Next base: position 86,252 of record NZ_SSWX01000003.1, read on the forward strand.
TTGCCAGCGACCATGGCATATCCAGCGCATTGCGTGCGCAAGCGCAGGCGGCGGGTCTGCATACCGCCGTGACGGTGGTGTTCCCGACCATGGCGCGTGCCGATGATGCGCAAGGCGGCAATAGCCGGCTGGTCTCGCTCAAAGCCGTTGAGCCTGCCTACCCGCTGCGCGGCGCGATTCAAACCACTACAGAGTGGAATGAACAACTGACGGCCAGCGATTTGGCCGCCCAAGGCCAGCCGACCACAGGCGGGCCCGACAAAGGCCAGGTGTGGGTCGATGCAGCATTGCTTGCGGGCCTGGAAATTGGGCTGGGCGATACCATGCACCTGGGAGAGCGCAGCTTCACGATCAGCCGCGTTATCACCAACGAGCCTGACCGTGGTGCAGGCTTTATGAGCTTTTCGCCACGCGTGATGGTGAACTTGGACGAGCTGGAGTCCACCCAGCTGGTGCAGCCGGCCAGCCGCTTGAATTGGCGCCTGCTGGTCGCTGGTGAGGATACAGCCGCCCTTGCCGCCTTTGGTCAGCAAGTGCAGGCCGTGATTGATGCCGGTACTGAGCGCGGCTTGCGCTTGATGACGCTGGAGAGTGGCAGCCCGCAAATGCAGCGTACCTTGGAGCGTGCCGAGTCCTTTTTGCGCCTGGTGGCCTTGCTCGCAGCCTTGCTGTCTGCGGTGGGTGTGGCTTTGGCAGCACGTTCATTTGCAGCGCGCCATATTGACGGCGCGGCGATGTGGCGCGTGCTGGGTTTGAGCCAGCGCGCTATCATCGGTGCGTATTTGGTCGAGTTTTTGACCGTGGGCCTACTTGCCATTGGGGTAGGGGTCTTGATCGGATTTGGCGTCCATGTGGTGTTTGTCAACATGCTGGCCGGTCTTTTGCAGGTGCAGCTGCCGCCAGCGGGCTGGTGGCCGGTGGTGTTGGGCCTGGGTATGGGCTTGACGCTGCTGCTCGCATTTGGCTTGGCGCCGGTGTTGCAATTGGCCCAGGTGCCGCCGCTGCGGGTCATGCGCCGCGATATCGGCCAGCTCAAGCCCGCATCGCGCACGGTCGTGCTGGCCGGACTTTTGGGCTTTGCCATTTTGTTGTTTGTGGTCAGTGGCAATGCCACCCTGGGCGCGATTTCGGTCGGGGGCTTTGCCATGGCGGTATTGTTGTTTGCGGGCATGGCGGCATTGGCTATTCGGATTTTGCGTATGGCGGTGAACGAGGCCACGGCGCCGCGCTGGCTATTGCTGGCGACACGCCAGCTGGCGGCTCGGCCTGTGTTTGCGGTGATTCAAATCAGCTCTTTGGCGATTGGCCTGCTGGCCTTGGTCTTGCTGGTCTTGCTGCGCACGGATCTGATTGGCAGCTGGCAGCAGGCGACGCCAGTCGATGCCAATAACCGTTTTGTCATCAATATCCAGCCCGACCAGGCTGATGACTTTCAGCAGGCCCTCAAGGCTGGCGGTGTCAGCCATTACCAGTGGTACCCGATGGTTCGCGGTCGTTTGGTGCAAATCAATGACCATGTGGTCAGCCCCAACGACTATGAGAATGATGATGCCAAGCGCCAGGTCGACCGCGAGTTCAACCTCAGCTTTGACGAGGCTTTGCCGGATGGCAACCGTGTTGTGGCTGGCCAGTGGGTAGCAGGCCAGACCGATGGCCTGAGCATCGAAGAAGGCATTGCCGAGCGGCTGGGCATCACCATGGGCGACCGGCTGCTGTTTGATATTGGCGGCCTGCCGCATGAGGCGGCAGTGACCTCGATCCGCAAGCTCGACTGGAGCAGCATGAATGCCAATTTTTTTGTGCTATTTCCCGTCGCAGCCATGCCCGATTTGCCAGTCAGCTACCTGAGTGCTTACCGCGCGCCAGAAACGCCGGGCTTTGACAATGCTTTGGTGCGGCAGTTTCCGAACATCACGAATGTAGACTTGTCGGTGACCTTGCTGCAAATCCAGCGTGTGCTCGGCCAGGTCAGCAGGGCGGTGGAATTGCTGTTTGCGTTTGCCTTGGCTGCCGGTCTGGTGGTGTTGTTTGCAGCAGTCAGTGCGACGCGTGAAGAGCGCGCCCGCGAGTACACGCTGATGCGGGCCATCGGTGCGAGCAGCCGCCTGTTGGCGCATGTGCAACGTGCCGAGTTGGCTGGCGTTGGGGCCTTGGCGGGCGTGCTGGCGTCGCTGGCCGCCATCGGCATTGGCTGGGGCCTGGCGCGTTTTGTGTTTGACTTTAGCTGGAGTTTTCCGCTGTGGGCGCCGGTGCTCAGTGCCTTGGCCGGCGCTGTGCTGGCCTTGTTGGCTGGCTGGTGGGGGCTGCGTGAGGTATTGAGTCGCCCAGTCGCTGACAGCTTGCGCAGCTTGTCGTCGATATAAGCGCGCCTTTTGCATGCTGGGCCAAGGTGGGCGCCTTGGCGACTTCCAGCGCTGTTAAGGTGCGTGGCAAGCACCTCGTGGCAGGTGATTGGCGCAGCAAGCTGTCTCTAGGGGCAGCTCTCAGAACGTTTTTACGATCTTTTCACAGTCCCGCAAGGCACAAAAAAGAGGCAGTGCAAGGCGCCTGTTGCCGCTCATACGTCTGTATGAGCAAAACGGGCAACGCCGTAATGCGCTTTTTGCGCCTTGCCTTTTGGGCTCCAACGCGGTCTGCGAAAAGATCGTAAACACGTTCTCAGAGGTGTTGCGTCAAGTCCTCTGGCGAACGCTGAGGCACGCCGGCGTTTTCTACCAGTTGCTTCAACAGGCGTGGAATGTCATCGCCAATGGTGACCAGCTCCATTTGCCAGTCGTTCATGAAGCCGCTGTGCACACAACTGTCTAAGAAGCTTTGCAGCTGGCCGTAGTAGTTCTCGGTGTTCAGAATGCCAATGGGCTTGTCGTGGTAGCCGAGTTGGCGCCAAGTCCAGATCTCGAACAATTCTTCAAACGTGCCGATGCCGCCTGGCAGGGTCAGGAATGCGTCGCTGCGCTCGGCCATCATGGCTTTGCGCTGGTGCATTGTGTCCACCACATGCAATTCATCGCAGGCGTCGTTGGCCAGCTCCTTGTTGACCAGGGCTGTAGGGATGATGCCGACCACGCGCCCTCCGGCTTCTTTGGTGGCTCTGGCTACGGTGCCCATCAGGCCTGTCTTGCCGCCGCCATAGACCAGTTGGCCGCCGTGCTCGCCAATCCAGCGTCCCACTTGCTCGGCTGCCTGACTCATGCGTGCATTGATGCCATCACGCGAGCCGCAGTAAACACAAATCGAAAAAGAGGGAGTTGTCACGCAAAAAACCTTTCATGCAGAGCCCATGCCCATGTCAGCAGGCAAAAGGCCAGAGCTAATAAAACGGCGGCACTGCCCAAGTCCTTGGCATTTTTGGAGAGCACATGCCACTCGGGACCGACACGATCGACCACTGCCTCGATCGCTGAGTTGAGTATTTCGGTCACCAAGACGAACAGCACAGTGCCAATCAAGAAGCACACCTCCAGCCAGCTTTGACCAACCCAGAACGCCGCTGGTGTCAAAATGACTGCCAATACCAGCTCTTGCCGAAAAGCGGCCTCTTTGCAGGCCGCGCGCAAACCGTTGCAGGAGTTTTTGAAAGCAGACAGCACGCGGCCAAGACCAGTTTTCTTGGTTTGATGATCAGTTGACATAGTCAGTGTGTGGGGGATGAAGAGCGTCATGCGGCATGAGCACAAAGCATTCATGCTAGCAGATAAAAGCCCTGCATTATGGCGCTTGCATATGTCTTGCATATGCCTGCGTCGTGACGCGTGGCGTCACGAGTAACACTGCCCCAGGCGCATCAGATGCCCATCAGTCCGTGTACAGCGGCACCGGCTCTGGTGGCGTGATCGGAATACCGTACCAGTAAATCACACGCGGCGCGCTGGTCTGAGGGGCGGGGCGCTTTTCCGGCTCAGGAATGCTGACCGTTGCCACTGCCGTCACCGGGCGTTGCTCGGCTTCCGGTGGGCTGCTTGGCGCGTCTTGTGACGGTTGTTTTTTGGGGGTTGGGTGTGCAAAATCCACGGGCTGCAGCGGAATTTTTGGCAGGTTACTCACGCCTGGTCGGGCTTGATTGGCGGCAGGAATGCGCACCAAATTTTTGCGCCGTGCTGCAGGTTTGGCAGGGGCCTTGGCTTGCTCGGCTGCTTTGGCCAGTTGGGCGCGAACATCTGGGGCGAGGGCCCTGTAACTTTCCCAGGCCTGGTTGAGTGCGCCTAAGTCCGAGTCATCCCAGCCGCGGTATTGCTGGCGCAGTGCCTGGCGCTGGTTTTCATTGAAATAACCCCAATTGGTGATGTTCAGACTCAGGCGCTCGCGGTCAATGTCGCTCATGCCTTTGGCTTCTTTGGCAATGGCCAGCCAGCGGCGCTTTTCTGCATTGCTGATGAATGGCCAGACGGCCTCCAGCCCTGCGAGGGTGGCTTGATTGTCGCTGGAGAGGTCACTCCACACCGGCCGTGTGATGTGCACACCCGATGGCGATTGACGGGGCGCTTTGTCGACATCGGCCTGGTTTTGCTCTGGCAGCAAATGCAAGCGCAGCTCCAGAGGCAACTGTGGATCGCCTGCGAGCATCAACGGGCCTGCGTAATTCAGGCCTATCGGCAATGAGGGGGTCAGCAGGGGCAGCTGCAGTTGCTGCCACGAAGCAAGCAAGCCCGCTAGCACGAAGCAGCTGAGTGCGGCTGTCCAGCGAGGTGTATGAGGGGTGTTGGCGTTAGTGGGTGTCTGCACGAAACTTCAATGAATGGATGGCAAATCAAGCAGAAAAACCTGCTGCCAGAAGGAGTGGCAGCAGGTTAGCACGGTTTGAATCAGCGCGATTGTGTCGCCGCTGTCGATGGCGCTGGTTTGGCCATATCGATATTTTGCGTCTTCAGGTATTGTAGGAACGCCGGGTCTGACAACGCCGATGGGGGCACTGGGCTTGAGAGAATTTGCAGATCGGTCTCGATCATTTCACCCGTGCCATCGTCACTGACTGCACCTTGCATAAATACAATGCCTGCACCTGCGGCGGCCACTGGAATGGCAGCAAGCAGTTTTTTCCACCATGCCAGCTGTTTTTTCACAGCACTGCTGCTGGGCGCAGCTGTCTCAGCGGTGCGATGGGCCAAGACAATGCGGTGCGCATCCATGGCCTGCATGCGCGCCACGCGAAGCCGCTCCGAGATGTCTTTGGCGACATGACTCTCATTTTGACGCAGCGGCTTGGCAAGCAATTGACCCAACCGGTCTATGTCATGCTCGCTCATTTCCGATTTTGTTTCATTCATAATTTCACCCCTAATGCACTGAGTGTGGTACTCAAGGCCTGAACAGCACGAAAACAATGGGTTTTGACGCTCCCTTCTGAGCAACCCATCGCTGCGGCCGTCTCTGCAACATCCATGTCCTCCCAGTAACGCATGATGAATGCCTCGCGTTGACGCGCAGGCAGTTTTTTTAATGCATCTTCTATCTGTTCAAACACTTGCTTACGTTCAGTTGTGATTTCTGCGCTCTCGACCATGTCTGTGCCATCCGGGCCAGCATAGTGCTCTAGCAATGAGAAAGTGTCATCTTCACTGCTATTGCTTTCAAAATCACTGAAGTTACTAAATAAAGCATTGCGGGTTTTTTGCCTGCGAAACCAGTCCAGTGTGGTGTTGGCCAGAATGCGGTTAAACAGCATGCGGACCTCATCAATGGGCTTGTCTGCATAGTTTTCTGCCAAGCGCATCATGCTGTCTTGCACGATATCTAGCGCAGCATGCTCGTCCTTGACGTGAAACAGTGCCCGTTTAAAGGCGCGCTTTTCCACGTCTTGGAGAAATTCTGCGAATTCTTTTTCGGATGCCAAAGCAAGCTCTAATGTGAGAGGGTGGAAAGGATGGAGTGTCAGGAACAGTTGCTCAACAGTGCGAATGCCTAGGTGGACTCTACGGAGTTTCCCTAGGGATGCGCGCATGAGACTGTCAGAGAGTGGTTGGCGAATTTGCCCTCAAGACCTTGGCTGCCGAGCGTTGCAGAACATGTTGCTTGACCATTCAAGCCTGCAATTATCAGGCATTGTTGCAAAAAAATGCGCGCAGGCGTGTTGCTGACTGAAAAATGATGCGATAATTATCCGCTATTACTTCGCATCTCAATGCAAACGGGGCGTGATGGGGTTGGGCATAGGGCCCTGTATCAGACCCGTATTCACGTTCTTAAGTTCTGAGTCCGCTTCACAAGAGCTGGGCAAGGGGCACCGAAAGTTTTCAGTTTAGAAAATCAGAAGGTTCATCATGGAAATCTCCAAAGCCGAGTACAAGTCCGCTGCCGACGCTGCGCAGCGCGCTAATACCTCCGCAACAGCCCCCACAGAGTTGATGGGCGCTGACATTCTTATCAAATCCCTCGCTGCAGAAAATGTCAAACACCTCTGGGGTTACCCTGGTGGCGCTGTTTTGTACATTTACGATGCCTTGTACCGCCAAGAAACGGTTGAGCATGTTTTGGTGCGCCATGAGCAAGCGGCTGTGCACGCTGCCGATGGCTATGCCCGTGCGACAGGCGAGGTCGGTGTGGCTTTGGTGACTTCTGGGCCTGGCCTGACCAATGCCATTACTGGTTTGGCCACTGCCTATATGGACAGTATTCCGATGGTGGTGATTTCTGGGCAAGTGCCCACGCCTGCGATCGGGTTCGATGCATTCCAAGAGTGCGACACGGTCGGCATCACCCGCCCTGTGGTCAAGCATAACTTCTTGGTTAAAAATGCCGAAGACATTGCGATTACGGTCAAAAAAGCGTTTCATATTGCCCGATCAGGCCGTCCTGGCCCCGTGGTGATTGACATTCCCAAAGACGTCTCGTTCAAAAAGGTGCCATTCAGCGGCTACCCCGAGACAGTGGAAATGCGCTCCTACAACCCGGTGCGCAAAGGCCATTCCGGTCAAATCCGCAAAGCCATGCAGTACCTGCTGGCCGCCAAGCGCCCCTACATCTATGTTGGCGGTGGCGCGGTGCTGGCCGATGCCAGCAATGAAGTGCGCGCACTGGCCAATAAACTGGGTTATCCAGTCACGAATACCTTGATGGGTTTGGGTTCCTTCCCAGCCTCTGACCCCAAATTTTTGGGCATGCTCGGCATGCATGGTACGGTGGAAGCCAACAACGCCATGCAAAACTGCGATGTGCTGATTGCGATTGGCGCGCGTTTTGATGACCGCGTGATCGGCAACGTCAAGCACTTCATGCAAAACGAGCGCAAGATCATCCACATCGATGTCGACCCATCAGTGATCTCCAAGCGCGTCAAAGTGCAGGTGCCGATTGTGGGTGACTGCAAAGATGTGCTGGTCGAGTTGCTCAATATGCTCGAGGAGAGCAACGAGAAGCCCGATGCCGAAGCCTTGCAGCAATGGTGGGCGCAAATCAATACTTGGCGCGAGCGCAAATGCCTTGATTACGACCGTGGCAACCAGGATGTGATCAAGCCGCAGTACGTCGTTGAGACCCTGTGGAATATGACCAAGAACGACGACGTTTACATCACCTCTGACGTAGGTCAGCACCAGATGTGGGCGGCGCAGTATTACCGCTTTGACGAGCCGCGCCGCTGGATCAACTCCGGTGGTCTGGGGACGATGGGCGTGGGCATTCCGTATGCGATGGGCATCAAGCTGGCCAAACCCCAAAGCGAAGTGTTCACCATTACCGGTGAAGGCTCGGTGCAAATGTGTATCCAGGAGCTGTCGACGTGCAAGCAGTACGACACACCGATCATCATTTGTGCTTTGAACAACCGCTACCTGGGCATGGTGCGCCAGTGGCAAGAGATTGAATACTCTGGCCGCTACAGCAACAGCTACATGGATGCACTGCCAGACTTCGTCAAATTGGCTGAAGCGTATGGCCATGTGGGCATGCTGATTGAGCGTCCACAAGACGTCGAAGGCGCCTTGCGCGAGGCGCGCAAGCTCAAAAACCGCACGGTGTTTTTGGACTTCCGCACCGATCCGACTGAAAACGTATTCCCTATGGTGCAAGCCGGTAAAGGGATTACAGAGATGCTGCTGGGCGCAGACGATCTGTAAAACGCATCGATTCGGCCGCCACTTTTTGAATGCGTGTTCGAGTGGCAGCCACCGGCCAGATTCACCATGATCTGCCAGGTGGGCTGCTTGCGACAACACGGTTCCTTTTCCCTTTTATTGTTCGATGAATCAATTGTTTGCCAAGTCCAGCAGTGACCGCTGCGGGGTGAGGGCAACGAAAAGAGGAGTCTTTAAATGCGACATATCATCGCAGTCCTGCTCGAAAACGAGCCAGGCGCCTTATCCCGCGTGGTGGGTTTGTTTTCTGCACGCGGCTACAACATTGAATCACTGACCGTCGCCCCGACGGAGGATCCATCGCTGTCGCGCATGACGATCCAGACAGTGGGCTCAGATGACACCATCGAGCAAATCACCAAGCACTTGAATCGCTTGATTGAAGTGGTCAAGGTGGTGGATTTGACCGATGGCGCTTATACAGAGCGTGAATTGATGATCGTGAAAGTACGTGCTTCAGGCAAGGAGCGTGAAGAGATCAAACGTACAACGGATATTTTCCGTGGCCGCATCATTGATGTGACTGACAAAAGTTACACCATTGAATTGACCGGCGATCAAGGCAAAATCGATGCCTTTCTCAATGCCATCGACCGCACAGCCATTTTGGAGACTGTTCGCACAGGCCCCAATGGCATCGGTCGAGGTGAGCGCATTTTGCGTCTCTGATCCCCTGTTTCAATCGCATTGGTTCAGCGCCATGGATTGAGCCAGTGCAGAGAGAAATTGGTTTTTTGTTTTTTTACCGGTTGAGAACAACCCCCCCCCAAAAGCAGGAGCAAACAATGAAAGTGTTTTACGACAAGGACTGTGATCTGAGCTTGATCAAAGGCAAAACGGTCGCCATCATCGGTTACGGTAGCCAGGGCCATGCCCACGCTCAAAACCTGAACGACAGCAAAGTCAAAGTCATTGTGGGCGTGCGCAAAAACGGCGCATCCTGGGAAAAGGCTGAGAAAGCCGGCCTGAAAGTCATGGAAATTGGCGCTGCTGTGAAAAAAGCCGACGTCGTCATGATCTTGCTGCCAGACGAAGACATCGGTGCTGTCTACAAAGAGCACGTCGAGCCAAACATCAAAAAAGGCGCGTCGCTGGCATTTGCCCACGGCTTCAACGTGCACTACAACCAAGTCGTGCCACGCGAAGACCTGGACGTCTGGATGGTGGCTCCTAAAGCCCCAGGCCATACCGTGCGCAACACCTACACCCAAGGCGGCGGCGTGCCACACCTGGTTGCTGTACACCAAGATAAATCCGGCAAAGCCCGTGACCTGGCCTTGTCGTACGCGACAGCCAACGGCGGTGGCAAAGCTGGCATCATCGAAACATCGTTCAAAGAAGAAACAGAAACTGACTTGTTCGGCGAACAAGCAGTGCTGTGCGGCGGTGCTGTTGAGCTGATCAAAATGGGCTTCGAAACCCTGGTTGAAGCCGGTTACGCTCCAGAAATGGCTTACTTCGAGTGCTTGCACGAGCTGAAGCTGATCGTGGACCTGATCTACGAAGGTGGTATCGGCAACATGAACTACTCGATCTCGAACAACGCCGAGTACGGTGAGTACGTGACCGGTCCTGAAGTGATCAACAACGAGTCCCGCATCGCCATGCGCAATGCACTCAAGCGCATCCAGGACGGCGAATACGCGAAGATGTTCATCCAGGAAGGCCGCCTGAACTACCCATCGATGACAGCCCGTCGTCGCAATACCGCCGATCACCAGATCGAAGTCGTGGGCAGCCAACTGCGCTCGATGATGCCTTGGATTGCCAAGAACAAGCTGGTTGACAAAACACGCAACTAAGCAATTGGGCACATGCCAGCGCTGTCTGGCGTGACGATCAAAAACCATCCATGCCGCGTGCACTGGATGGTTTTTTTATGCCCGCGAGTCAGTCAATTACGCGGTATGTTGAGCGCGCTCAGTGATTGTTTTATTGGCTGTTGACTGCAAGGCGTGCAGAGTGGGCATTGGGTGGCGCAGCTAGGCTGCCCACGCCAGCTGCCGCCTAGAAATGCGGCGTTGCGAAGCACTTTGTAAGAGCTGCAAGCGGTTTTCAGTGCATGTGATTGGCTAGCCTGGCCAAGCCCGCCGAATCCGCCCACCACTAGCGCGGCGCAACATACACAACTGTGGCCTGCATCAACGCCACCACCTTGTACTGCGCATCATCGCTGGCAAAGGCACGCACTTCGCCGGTACAAACACACAGTGATTTGCCAGCGCTTTGCACCTTGCCAACTGCCAGAAAACGCTCGCCCAGCGCTGGGCGCATGAAGTTGATCTTGAACTCCGCAGTCACCACCTCGCTGCCCGGTGGTGCTGTGGTCAAGGCCGCATAGCCGCAAGCACTATCCACCACACTGGTGACTGCGCCAGCATGGATGTAGCCGTGCTGTTGCGATAAGTGCTTGGAAAATGGCAAGGCGATCTGCACTTCGCCATCGGCCACCAAGACCAGCTTTGCGTTCAAGGTCTCCATCAAGCCCTGCGCGGCAAAGCTGCTTGCAATGCGTTGTTGAATATCGTCCATCGAGTCGTCCTTTGTTATTGATGCTCTTCCTTCGCCAGCGCATTGTGCACTTGGCAATCTGGTAGCTCTTTCTTCAAGGTATAACTTTATAGGCGATAGGGCACATGATGGCGTCGGCTTGGGGACAGGGCGCGCGCTGTGGTGCAGCTTTGCTGACCACGCCAGCCACGTCTTAGAATTGCGGCGTTGCAATAGGGATGTGGAAATGTCATGGCTCTTTTTTCAGAGCATCCTATTCGTGTCATTTAGCGTTTTAATAGAAATCCATCAGCCAGATTAGATGCTCGCGTTGACTGCCTTCAGCGGTGTCCAATAATTTAGCCACCTGTGTTTTGGACTCCGGAAAAAGCGCTGGGATTTGAAGTAAAGCGGTGCTGAAGCCATCGTTATCATGCCCTTCGTCATAGCCGCGTTGGAATGCGATCAGCAATTGAGGTAATGCATCAGCCCCTGCTAATTCGGTGAGCGGCCAAGCTGCGGCCTCTCGAATAAAGAAATCAGGATCAGCCAGTAAGCCAAGAAGACGTGGAACGTCATCTTGATCAGCCAGCGCGTGCAGAGCTTCGCAAGCTGCAACTGCAATGTCAACGTCTTTGCTGGCAAGATCCCTGGTGATTTCAATCCATGTCTGACTATCGATCATTGTTCTTCCAATTGTTTGGTGTTTTCACCTATGCTGCGGATCACATTCAAGATGCATTGCTGTTGTGCATATACAAACCGATCCTTACCCAGCCACTTTCCCCCAACTCTGTAAAGCATGCACCCACAAGCGCGCAGGCAACTTCCACTTCGCCTCAATAGTCTCCGCCCGCTGGCGCAACACCGCCGTGCTCACCTCAACTGGCGCTTTGCGCGCCAGAATCACGGTATTGCCTTCCCGGGTCGGTTTGAAATGCCAGACATTGGCATCACCAAACGCAGCCGCGATATTGCGCATATTGCGCTCAAAGCTGGAGGTGCGGCCAAACAGGTTGACGGTCATGCAGCCATTGGGAGCCAGCATGCCAAAACAGTCGGCATAAAACTCGGCGCTTTCCAGCACGGGGCCGGCTGCGTCGTGGTCGTACAGGTCGATTTGCAGGGCGTCGATGCTGCTTTGCCAATCCGGGTCTTGCACCGCATCAGCCGCGTTGGCGACCAGCACTTGCAAGCGCTCGTCATTATCAGGAAGGCGAAACCAGCGCATGCAGGCGGCGACCACTTGTGGGTTCAGCTCAATGGTCGTGGTGCGCATGCCCAAGCGCTTGTAGCAAAACTTGGTCAGGGCGGCCGCGCCCAGGCCCAGCTGCATGGCTTGCAAGTCAGCAACTTCTTCGGGCTCCACAAACAGCAGCCAGGCCATCATGCGCTGCACGTATTCCAGCTCGATTTCAATCGGCTTGGCAATGCGCATCGAGCCTTGGATCCAGGGGGAATCCAGGTGTAAATGGCGCACGCCATCTTCCTCGGAGATGCTGACATCGGGGAGTTCGTGGGAGTCTGACAAAGCGTTTTCCTTATGCGGGCGTGTTGGCGGTCTGTAAATAGATCGCCAACAGGCTCTGAGCGATCAAAGCGCTTATTGTCCACTGACTTGGCGTTCGTTGCGGGCTTGCGCGCCAGGCGCTGGGTCTCAAAGTCCGAATATGGGGGCGAAAGCGGCACGCCATGCGGCGATTTTGTGCTCCAGCCGCATGCTGGCATTGGCCGGGCTGGTCGAGGGCAGGCGCACGCAGGGCAGGCCCAAATGCAGCAAGCGTTTGTGGTGGCGGTAACTTTCCTGGCCGTTGTGGGCGATTAAAGCCAGTTCGGGGCATTGGGTTAGCAGGCCTTCAAAATCATTGCAAACGGCTGCGCGAATGGCGCTGTCCAAGCTGCCTTGGCGCTCGCAACTGGCGTATACATCCCATACGCCGACGCCGTGATCCAACAGCCAAGTGCAGCGCTCGGCATAAGTACTAGGTTGTGGATCGCCGGGCCACAGCGCGGCCATGATGGGCCAGAAATGGTTGCGTGGATGCGCGTAGTACTGCGCAGCGGCTAATGATGCTGCGCCGGGAAAGCTGCCCAGCACAATGGCCCTTATGTGGGCGTTGGCAATCGGCGGCAGGCCTTGTAATCGGGTGAGAGCGGTGGGCGGGGCTGGCGCTGCGTTCAAGATGTGGCCTCTGCTTGGACTTGTGCTTCGGGCAGGATGTGCGCCAGCTTGGGGAGTGCGGCCAAGGCATTACGCGTGGTTTGTGCGGCCCAGGCCTCAATCTCTACGCCCCGTAGTTCGGCGATGTGTGCCGCAATGCGGGGCAGTTCGGCGGGGCTATTGCGCCCTTGCCGCTGGCCTTGTGCGCGGGCCTCGGCATCCACATACAGCCAGTGCGGCGGGATGTCCGGGGCATCGGTTTCCATCACTATGGCATCACAGGGAAGGGTGGTGGCCAATTGGCGCAATTGTCTGGCGCGTTCATAGGTCATCGCGCCGCCAAAGCCGAGCTTGAAGCCCATGTCTAAAAACGCATGGGCTTGCTGCATGCTGCCATTGAAGGCGTGGGCAATGCCGCCGTGCGCGAAATGCGTTTGGCGCAGGTACTTGAGCACGCGGTCCACCGATTTGCGTACATGCAAAATGACTGGCAGTTGCTGAGTTTTGGCCAGCACTAATTGTTCATGGAGGACGCGTTCTTGCCAGACCGGGTCCAGGTCAACGAAATAATCAAGGCCAATTTCACCGACTGCAACCAGACGCGTATCGCTGTGGTTGGCGCTGAGCATCGTATCCAGCAGTTGGAGATCATTGGCTTGGCTCTCGGGCGTGTAGAGCGGGTGAATGCCCAGCGCGTAGGCATCGCCAAAGCGGTGGGCATCTTGTTTGGCATCGGCCCAGGTGCGCTGTGCGACTGCGGGGATCACGCAGCAGGCCACGCCCAGCGCACGGGCACGTTCGCGCTCTTGCGAACGGTCGGAGGCAAACTCGGGGGCATCCAAATGGCAGTGGGTGTCAATCCAGATCATGCGGCGATGATACGGCGGCGCGCAGATGCCTGCATTCAGTCGGGTTGATTTCTTTTATTTCTGTCTTGACAGAAATAAAAGAAGGAATAGAATCGCGACCATGGAACTGAGTCAAAGCGCACACAAATTTGTTCTCCATTGGGGTGAGATGGGAGTGGCATGGGGGGTCAACCGAACCGTAGCCCAAATCCATGCCTTGCTGTTCTTTCATGGCAAACCGCTCAATGGCGAAGAGATTGCCCAAACCCTGAATGTGGCGCGCTCCAACGTCAGCAACAGCCTGCGTGAGTTGCAAAGCCTGCGTTTGGTGCGGTTGACCCAGGTGTTGGGCGATCGGCGCGATTACTACGAAACCTCGCACGATGTGTGGGAGCTGTTTCGCACCGTCGTGCGCGAGCGCAAGGAACGGGAGTTTCAGCCCACAGTGCAAATGCTGCGCGACTTGGTGGCCTCGCCCGATTTTGAGCACGAAGCGCCCGATACACAGGACCGGGTGCGCGAAACCCTGGCTTTGATGGATTCGTTGGGGGTGTGGGCAGACGAGATGCTGCGCTTATCGCCAAGTACCTTGGTGAAGGTGCTGAATTTGGGCGCGAAGGTGCAAAAGTTTGTGCGTGGTGATAGTGCCGAGAAATAGAAATTGCGGGGAGATCGGCAAAGGATGGGGTGACATCCTTTTTATTTGGTTAATTATTTCTGTTTTGACAGAAATAAACGAATGAACAGAAATGCAGTGTATTCCATGGCCGCCAGGCCATGCAAAAAGGAAGCCTTATGCAAGCAGGTATTCAAACAAGTATCCAGTGGCCGTTGACGGTGTTTTATGACCACAGTTGTCAACTGTGCCGCAGTGAAATGCACAATATCAAAGCGCGTGACCATGCGGATGTGCTGCGTTTGGTTGATGCTTCGGATGCCACTGCACTGGCGCGGCATTCAGCGGACAAACTTCAGAAGGACTTGATGGCGTTGCTGCATGCGCGCGATGCGGCGGGTGTGTGGTATGTCGGGGTCGATGCATTCGTTGTGATTTACCAGGCCACTGACATGGGCTGGGTAGGGCGCGTGTTGAATTGGCCGGGGGTGCATGCGCTGGCCAAGGCGCTCTACCCCAGCGTAGCACGCAACCGCTATCGGCTACCCAGCCGACTCCTATCGGGGTTCTTCGAGGCGTCGCGGCAGCGGGCCAAACGTCGTCAGGTGCAAGCCGCAGCGCAAAATGCGCATTGGCAAGCCAATCGTTGCCAGGCAGGCCGCTGCGAGTTGGGCGCGTATGCAGAAGATGGCAACGCAGCTGCTGAGCAAGCTGCAGGGCCTGTGCGTGCAAGTGGGACTGCGCAGCAGCCACAGCAGCGTGAGTCCATTTGAATCGACAGCATAAAGGAGCATGACCATGCGAGTACTTGTATTGGGCGGTAAAGGATTCATCGGGCGGCACATCAGCGCTGCGCTTGCGCAGCAAGGCCACCAGGTCATTCACGGGGTGTCAGCCCGCCATGCCCAGGCGATGCAGCCGGGCGATACCGTGGTTGACTATGGGCGCGACACGCAAGCCGATACCTGGATGCCACGTTTGGAGGGTGTTGATGCCGTGGTGAATGCGGTCGGGGTGTTGCGTGATACCGCCAAACGCCCAATGCAGGCGGTACACACCGATACGCCGGCTGCGGTGTTTGAGGCCGCCAGGCGCATGCAGCTGGCGCACCTGGTGCAGGTGAGCTCGCTGGGCATTGGCCAGAACACCACGCCGTATGGCATCACAAAACGGGCTGCTGAACAGGCACTGCAAACGCAGATGCAGGCCGGTTTGTCTGCGACCCTGGTGCGGCCCAGTGTGGTGTTTGGCAAGGGGGGGGATAGCTCCAACTTGTTTCTGAATCTGGCGCGCCTGCCGGTCTGCGTATTGCCTGCAGTGGCCTGGCGCACGCAGATTCAGCCAGTCCATGTGCTGGAGTTGGCGCAATGCGTTGCCCGCATCTTGTCCTTGCCGCAGGCTCAGCGGCCCAGCAGTTTGGATGCGGTTGGTGCTGCGGCAGTGCCGTTGGCGGGTTTTATTGCCAGCTTGCGCGCGCAAAACGGCAGCAGGCCCGCGTTGATGCTGAAGCTGCCCGATGGGTTGACCAAGGCCTCGGCGAAATTGGGCGATGCACTCCCTCTCACCCCTTGGGGCAGCGAAGCCTTGGGCTTGCTCAGCCATGACAACATCGCCGATGCGGCAGGCATTACCGCTTTGCTGGGGCGTGCGCCTACGCATTACAGCCAGTTAGTGCAACAGGCCTAATGCAACAGGCTTGGCGCACGCAGGCATCGAAGCGCCTGTTCAAAATCTCGACGCAGCCGTGTTGAAACACAAAAAAACGCATTGCGGCGTTGCCCGTTTTGCCCGTGCAGACGTATGAGCGGCAACAGGCGCCTTGCACAGCCTCTTTTTAGTGCCTTGCGCGACTGCAAAAAGATCGTAAACACGTTTTAAGAGAAAAGAAGAAAGCAAAACTGAGCTGCCCGTTGCGCCAATCACCAGCAATTTGCAGGGCCGGANCCGTGCAGACGTATGAGCGGCAACAGGCGCCTTGCACAGCCTCTTTTTAGTGCCTTGCGCGACTGCAAAAAGATCGTAAACACGTTTTAAGAGAAAAGAAGAAAGCAAAACTGAGCTGCCCGTTGCGCCAATCACCAGCAATTTGCAGGGCCGGATCTACCGGTAGTGCATTGGCTGCGGTGGTCCTGTTGGTCGTGCTTATTGCCAACGGCCGCAGGCATTGAGGTGTTTTTTTGGGTGTGGTGTTTCGCCCGGCCATAGGCCATCGCATATAGCACACTTGTTCTTCACTGGTATGACCACTGGCGTGCTCAGCCATTTTTGGAGAATTCCCTGCAGCTGGTAGAGTGCACGGTTTTTTACAATCAAAAGGGAGTCGCGATGGGAGTTGTAGCGATTGTGGTGTCGTTGCTGTTGCTGATGTTTTTCGCCTATCGGGGGGTGACGGTGCTGCTGCTGGCGCCAATTATGGCGGCCTTGGCAGTGATTTTGTCGGGTGAAATGAGTTTGCTGCTGCCGTTCTACACCAGCACGTTCATGCCTGCGCTGGCCGGTTATGCGATGAATTTTCTGCCGATCTTTTTATTGGGGGCCTTGTTTGGGCGCTTGATAGCAGATTCGGGTGCGGCGCACACGCTGTCTAAATGGATTGTTCGCGTTGTGGGAGAAAAGCACGCCGTGGTCGTGGTGGTCACTGCGTGTGCCTTGCTGACTTACGGCGGGGTGTCGCTGTTTGTCGTGGCCTTTGCGGTCTACCCGATTGCCAAGGACTTGTTCCAGTCGGCCAATGTGCCCAAACGGTTGATTCCGGCTTCGATTGCCTTGGGGTCATTCACATTCACGATGACGGCCTTGCCTGGCACGCCTGCGATTGTCAATGCGATTCCGATCAAGTACTTCGGCACGAACTCATTTGCTGCGCCTGGCTTGGGCATTATTGCCGCGCTGATCATGGCCGGCGGTGGCCTGTGGTGGTTGCAAACGCGCGTAGCTGCTGCCCGCAAGTCAGGCGAGGGCTATGGCCACCATGTGGACGATGAGGATGCCAATCCGGGTGAGGTGGTCAACACCACGGAGTTGCCGGTATGGCAGGCGCTGCTGCCTTTGCTGATGGTGGTGGGCGTGAATGCCTTGTTCACCTATGCGGTGTTTCCGAATGTCGATTTGGGCTTTATGCAAGAAGCCTTTCCCAAACTCAATCTTGCAACCAGCGTGGGCTTGTGGTCGCTGATTGTGGCTTTGGCGGTGGCCTGTCTGATGCTGGTGGTCATGCGTTTGAGGCATTGGGCGGATTTGAAGGCGACCGTGAACAAAGGCGTGTTTGGCTTCATGCTGCCTTTGTTCAATACCGCTTCTGAAGTGGGGTATGGCGCCGTGGTGGCGAGTTTGGCGGGCTTTACACTGATTAAAAATGCCGTCTTGAATGTGTCTCCAAACAATCCCCTGATTTCTGAGGCGATTGCGATGAACGTGCTCTCGGGCATCACAGGTTCATCATCGGGTGGCTTGAGTATTGCGCTCGAAGCGCTGGGGCCAGATTACCTGCGCATGGCCGAGCAGGCCGGCATCAGCCCCGATCTGCTGCACCGCGTGGCAGTGTTGGCCGCTGGTGGCATGGACACCTTGCCGCATTGCGGCGCCATCATCACGCTGCTGGCGATTTGCAAACTCACGCACCGCCAGTCTTACGCCAATATTGCGGCAGTGACGATGTTGTTCCCAATGACCGCCTTGGTGGTGGTGATTGCGTTGGGTACGGTGTTTGGCAGCTTCTAAACCGCGTGTTTGGTGTGGTAAGCCAAGTCCTGCTTGCAGGCTTGGTTTGCCGGAAAATGAATGCGGGCGTCGCAAGCATCTGCAAATAGGCCATTTTCTTGCCAAAATGCGCGCGCAAGTGATGGACATTGCTTTAAGCCTTGCTATAATCTTTCGTTTTGCAGCGTAGTCGCTGGCCGGGTGGTCATGTCGCGTGTCTCAAACGCTGTGGATTTTTCGCATTGATCTGGTTTTAGGACCTTATTCAAAGATAGATGCTGCTGCGTTGGATCTAGGCGCAGCAGCGGATTTGAATATGTTTCAAAACCAGTACCTCGCAATTCCAAGGAAAATTTCGCAATGGTCGTAATCAGACTCTCCCGTGGCGGCTCTAAAGCACGTCCTTTCTTCAATATCGTTGTTGCTGACAAGCGCGTGCGTCGTGATGGCCGCTTCATCGAGCGCATTGGTTACTACAACCCTAACGCACGTGGCGCTGAGCAAGGTCTGCACATCGCTCACGACCGTCTGGCTTACTGGACAGGCGTAGGTGCTCAGACTTCTGACACCGTTGCGCGTTTGGTCAAGCAATCTGCTAAAGCACAAGTGGCTGCTTAAGCATTGACGCTTGCACGGCGGGCACAGGCGCAAATGCGCAAGTGCTGGTCGGAAAACACAGGTATTGGTTGCTGGCATTGCTGGCACAATACCTGTTTTTTTATGTCTTTTTGTGTGCTGATGTGCCGCGCTTGCGGTGCTTGAGCCACTCCATCGCTTTCTCCATCTATGGTCACTTCTTCCAAAAACACCCCGCCTGCCAAGGCGCAGAACCCAGCCATTGAGTCTGGCAGCACTGCTGAGCGCATTGCACAAGGCGTTCGCCAGGGTTTGGCGCAGTTTGTTGCCACGCAACTGCCGCAAGAGCCCTTGGTGGACTTGGCGCGCATCACCGGGGCTTTTGGTGTCAAGGGCTGGATTAAGCTGGCGCCATTCAGTGCTGATGCCGATGCGCTGCAAGAGGCAGAGTTGTGGTACATCACGCCCGGCACGCGCAAGCAGGCAGGCCCAAGCCTGTTCTCGCAGGTGTTGCAATGCAAGGTGCTGCAGGTCAAGCCGCAAGGCGATGGCCTGGTGGCGCGATTGGAAGGCGTGGATGACCGTGATTGGGCGCAGGCCATGCGAGGCGCAACCATTGCGATGCCACGCTCGGCTTTTCCAGAGTTGCCTGAGGGCGAGTTTTACTGGCTCGATTTGATCGGCTTGACTGTGCGTAACCGCGAAGGTGTTGAGCTGGGTGAGGTCTCGGAGTTGCTCTCCAACGGGCCGCAATCGGTCATCGTTGTGCAGCAAGCTGCGGAAGAGGGCGGCAAGCCTGTTGAGCGTCTGATTCCTTTTGTCGATGCCTATGTGGATGAGGTGCTGCTGTCAGACCGTTTGATTCTGGTCGATTGGCAGCCCGATTACTGAGCGCCAATGATGCTGAGCATGCCAATGCTGCAGTCCGCAGCTCTACTGTGTGGTGCGTATGCGCATTGATGTCATTACGCTGTTCCCGGAGCTGATTGCGCCGTATCTGGAGCACGGCGTCAACCGCCGCGCCGCACAGGCGGGTGTGGCTGTCCATTTTTGGAATCCACGCGATTTTGCTGCAGGCGCCTACCGGCGCATTGATGACCGGCCGTTTGGTGGCGGCCCTGGCATGGTCATGCAGGCCGAGCCTTTGGCTGCTTGTGTGGAAGCCATTCGTGCTGAGCGTGGTGAAGCCCAGGGGCCCAAGGGCTCGCAAGCGCACAGTGAGGTGGGGCCAGCACGCGCACCTGTGGTGTATTTCTCACCGCTGGGGCGCCCGATCGTGCATGCGGTGGTGTCTGAGTTGGCGCAAAGCAGCGGTATGATTTTGCTCTGCGGGCGTTACGAGGGCGTGGACCAGCGCTTTATCGATGCCTATGTGGACTGCCAGCTCAGCCTTGGGGATTTTGTGCTCTCAGGCGGTGAGGTCGCGGCAGCGGCCTTGCTCGATGCGGTGCTGCGTTTGCAGCCTGAAGTTTTGCATGATGCCCAAAGCCATATGCAAGACAGCTTCAACCCCAGCTTATCAGGCTTGCTCGACTGCCCGCATTACACGCGCCCAGATGTGTGGCGCGAGCAGGGCGTGCCAGCCGTATTGCTCAGTGGCGACCATGCGCGCATTGAGGCTTGGCGGCGCCAGCAAAGCCTGCAGTTGAGTCAGGATTTGCGCCCGGATTTGCTGGCAAAAGCCAGGCAGCAGGGCTTGATTAGCAAGGCCGATGAAAAACTGCTGGCCTCAAAAGCAAAATAGCCGCTATAATGCTGGGTTTTGATCCTCTGCTTGGGTTAAATACACCAAATACACTGGTAGATTGGCTAAGCGCTTTTTAAGCGTGGTGCTTGGTTGGCGTTGCGCCAGCCTGCTAGCAGGCTATTTGGGCCAATAATTTGGGCCAATCATGGCGTATAAATGATTTTCCAAGCATGATCGAGAAGGACAGAGATGAACCTGATTCAAACCCTTGAGGCCGAAGAAATTGCGCGCCTGAACAAAGATATTCCTGACTTCGCGCCTGGTGACACCGTCATTGTGAGCGTGAACGTGGTTGAAGGTACACGCAAGCGTGTGCAGGCCTATGAAGGTGTGGTGATCGCTAAGCGTAACCGTGGCCTGAACAGCAGCTTCACAGTGCGCAAGATCTCCAGCGGTGAAGGCGTTGAGCGTACTTTCCAAAGCTACAGCCCATTGATCGCCAAGATCGAAGTCAAGCGCCGTGGTGATGTGCGTCGTGCCAAACTGTACTACCTGCGTGAGCGCAGCGGTAAATCTGCACGTATCAAAGAAAAATTGCCTTCACGCGTTAAAGTGGCTGACAAAGCGTAATCAACGCTTCAGCTGCCACAGTCCCGAGCTACGTTTGGGATTGGCGCTTGAAACAAACCGCCAATGGCTGCGCGCAGCCACTGGCGGTTTTTTTATTGCGCAAGCGACACTGGCCGTGTTGAAGCGGTAGCTTGGGGGCGTGCAGGTGCTGCAGTGCCAGCAATCGAAAACACATCCGTGACACGCAGGCACTTGGAATTTGTTAGGCTCTAGGCTGTTGTTGCACTCGGCTGGTATGGATTGAGGCGCGGCTGCAAAAAGACATTGAACAGGCAATCACTGGTTCTAAGGCAAACCCACACTATGCAAGACGAGCAAACGCACGATTTAGCCCCAGCCACCATGGCGCTGCCTGCTGTTCAGGCGCTCGAAGGGCAAAAGCCGCGCATGCGGCTGCCGCATGGTGTTCGTCCTGAGGATGTGCCCATCATTGCCATTGACGATGGCTTGCCTGCGATCCCTACGGCGCAGCAAAGCATTGCCGCGCTGCGCCAGCGCTTTGAAGAGCGCCCGGTCTGGACGCCCGAATGGGTCAGCGAGAGCCATGGTGGGTTGCTGCTGCCGGTTCAGGCCGCGGTGCTGATTCCGATTGTTATTCGGCCTGAGCCGACCGTGGTGCTGACGCGCCGCTCAACCAAGCTCAGGTCGCACTCGGGACAGGTGGCTTTTCCTGGTGGCAAGCTCGATCCAAGCGATGCCAGTCCAGTGGCAGCTGCGCTGCGTGAGGCGGCCGAAGAGATTGCTATTCCGGCAAGCCGTGTCGAGGTGTTGGGGCAGTTTCCGTCCTATGTCACAGCCACTGGCTTTGAGATCACGCCCGTGGTTGGCTTGATTCCGCCAGGGCTGGTGTTCCAGCCCAATCCAAGCGAAGTGGACGAGGTGTTTGAGGTACCTTTGAGTTTCTTGCTCAACCCTGCCAACCATCGCCACCACCTCTTTCGCTCGGGGCAAGACGAGCGCAAATGGCTGTCCATGCCTTACGCTGTGGCCGGTCGGGAGCACTATATTTGGGGCGTCACCGCCAGTATCATCCGCAACCTTTACCGCTTTCTTCAGACGCCGCAGTCCCTATGAGTTTTTTCGCGCTTTTCTTTGCCTTGCTGCTGGACCAATTTCGGCCCTTGCAGCCCCACCACCGCCTGTACGGCATGATGCGAGCAGGCGCGCACCGCTTGCGCCAGCAGCTCGATGCCGACACACCAGCACAAGCCTGGCTGGTTTGGGCTTTGGTTGTGGCAGTTCCTGCCGTGCTGGTCTGGTTGGTCTATTGGCTGCTGGACCACTTTTTGGGGGGCTTTTTCGCGTTTTTGTGTACTTTGCTGGTGCTCTATACCTGCTTGGACTTTCGGGCGTTTGGCTTGCATTTCACTGAAGTGCGAAATGCAGTCAACACCGGCGATATGGAGCAAGCTGGTGAGGCGCTGGGGCTGTGGAGCGACGCCTTGGAGCGGCGCCAGCAGGAGTCAGAGCCCACGCCAGCACAAAGCGGCCGCGAGTTGGCGGTCGGCACCATCAAAACTTCGCTAGAACACATGCATCGTTATGTGTTTGGCGTATTTGCGTCCTTTCTGTTGCTGGCCGCGCTGGGCTTTGGGCCGATGGGGGCGGTGCTGTTTCGCAGTGCCTGTTATGCCTACCGTTTTTGGGCCGAGCGTGGCAGTGACAACCTGGCCTGGCCTGATTGTCCAAGCCCAGCCCTGGCGGATGTCGCGCGCAGCGGCTGGCAAGTGGTCAATTGGTTGCCAGCGCGTATTTCGGCCGTGATGTTTGCGCTGGTTGGGCGTTATGACGAGGCCATTGGTGCTTGGCGCGCCTATTCGGCCAGTCGGCCTGGTGATGCTGACGCGCTGGTCTTGGCCTCGGCTGTGTCCTCGATGGGCATGCCGCAATCGATGGTGCAGCAAGTGGTGGATTGGCAGCCCGATAGTGAGCCGTTTGAAGAGCCGCCACTGTCCGAAGATGAGCAACGCGAGTTGGCCGAGGCCGCTGCCGGCATGTTGCACACCTTGGCCACGATGATCTGGCGCGTGTTGGTGCTGTGGTTGTTTGTTTGTTTGCTCGCTGGCTTGATTGACGCCGTGATCTGATGGCATTGACTTGTTTGGGCCCATTCCAGTGATCGGCTCGTCAGAGGCGGGATAATACTGGCTTGCCTGCATGCCAGCGCATGCAGAGGTCGCAATCTCAAACGCAAGCACAACACCATGAATTACTGGAGTGATGGTCTCGACCAATTAGAGCCCTATGTCCCTGGCGAGCAGCCGCGTGTGCGCCAGCTGATCAAACTCAATACCAACGAGAATCCCTACGGCCCATCGCCGAAGGTGGTTGAGGCCGTGGCCCAGGCCGCCCAGCATGGGCTGGAACTCTACCCCGATCCGCTGTCTCTGGCGCTGCGTGAAGCCGCCGCCTTGCACCACGGCCAGCATGGCATTACCAGCGCGCAGGTGTTTGTTGGTAATGGCTCCGATGAGGTATTGGCGCATGCTTTTCGGGCTTTTTTTGTCAAGGCTGGCAAACCGCTGGTCATGCCCGATATCAGCTATAGCTTCTACAAGGTCTATTGCAGCTTGTTTGGCATTGAGACGCAGCAAGTGACTCTGCGCGATGATTGGTCGATTGGCATAGACGACTACTTGGCCATTGATCCCAAGCAATGTGCTGGGTTGGTCATTGCCAACCCCAATGCCCCTACCGGCATGGCCTTGCCACTGGCAGACATCGAGCGTTTGCTGCAGCACTTTAGCCAGCAAGTGGTGTTGATCGACGAGGCTTATGTGGATTTTGGCGCCGAATCAGCAGTGTCGCTGGTGCAGCGCTACCCGAATGCCTTGGTCGTGCACACGCTCTCTAAAGCATGGGCGCTGGCAGGATTGCGCGTTGGCGTGGCATTTGCGCAAGAGGGTTTGATTGACGGCTTGACGCGCGTCAAAGACAGCTTCAACTCCTACCCCCTGGGGCGTGCGGCACAAGCCGGTGCCAAAGCGGCATTTGAAGATTTCGCTTATTACCAAGCTACGCTGGCCCAAGTCGTGAACACACGGGAGTACTTGATTGTGCAATTGGCCCAACGTGGATTCGAGGTGCTGCCCTCCAAAGCCAATTTCATTTTTGCGCGCCACCCAGATCACGCAGGTGCAGATCTGATGGCGGGCTTGCGCGCACGCAATGTTTTGGTCAGACATTTTGCCACGCCCCGTTTGCAAAACCATTTGCGCATCACGATTGGCACCGATGCCCAGGCGCAAGCCTTGCTTGAGGCCTTCGATCAGGTGTTGGCGCCCAGCGCTTGAGTGCTTGCATTATTGCGACCGCGGCGATGCCTGACAGGCCAGTGCCTAGCCCTGTCAGGTGAGCGTGAGCAGGCTTTACACCATGCTGGCCGTGTGCAGCTGCTGCGCTCGGTAGCTGCGTGATTTGACGGTATCGACCGCGTGCCAGGAGCCGGTTGCAGCTTCTGGGGTGAACTCCATCAGCAAGAAGCCTCGGCTTTGCGTGTCGAGGAATTTCAAGCTGTCGATGACACCCAAAAATGCTTGCTGAATCAAAGCCGGCTCAATGCCGCTGAGGTAGTCCTCAAAGCCTGGCGAGCTGACGCTGCTGGTGGCAAATTCTTCGCCAACCTTGGTCGTGCCGTCCAGCAGCATCAAATCACTGTGCCAGGCGTTGTGTGTGTCGCCAGCCAATACCAGCAGTTTTTTGCCCAGCTGGTGTGCTGTCTGCAAAATGGCCTCGCGTGCAGCTGGATAGCCGTCCCAGGCATCCAGGTTGTAGCCAATCTTGGGGTTTAGCCGCAGATCAAGCAAAGCCGCTTGCTCTGGCGTCAAAAGATGGGGTGCTTGGGCCGCGGTGGCTTTGGCTGTTAAATAAGCCTCAATGGAGGCGATGGCCGCTTGCTGGGCTTGGGCATCCATGTTCTCGGCATTCAGGTGCTGCAGGATCGAGACAGGGAACTCCATGCGCGCCATCAAAACCTGCTGGCCCAGCACTTGCCAAGTGGCGCTGGAGCCGTGCAGCTGCTGCGTTAACCACGCTTGCTGCTCTTGGCCAATCATTTGGCGGGTAGGAGAGAGCAACTCCGCCAGTGCTTGACCGGCTGTGGCTGGGTTGGTCAGGTCTGCGATGGACACCGGCTCGTTGCGGCCCGTGATGCGGGTCTCCAACATGTGCAGCGACAGCAGGTTGCCAAAATCAAAGCTGCGCCAGATTTTGCTTTGCTCACCGCTGCTGTCCAGGCGAATTGGCATCCACTCATGGTAGGCCTGCAGCGCGGCGGCCACGCGCTGGGCGTATGGGCCTTCGGTGGCGTCATCGTGGTTTTCTGCGCCATCTGTCCAGGCGTCGTTGGCAATTTCATGGTCGTCCCAAATGGCAATCATCGGCATACTGGCATGCAATTGCTTCAAGTCGGGGTCGGTGCGGTACTGCGCGTAGCGGCGGCGGTAGTCGTCCAGGTTGAGGATGGCATGTGTTGGCTCGACGACACGGTCCAGCGCTTGCGCATCTTGCGATGCATAGCCGCCGGCAGCGTATTCATACAAATAGTCGCCCAGGTGCAAGGCGTACTCGGCCCCGCTGCGGCGGGCTTCGGCGTAGACGTGGAAGTAGCCCGCTGGGTAATTGGAGCAGCTGAGTACGGCCAGCTTGACGTTCTGCACGCCGCTGGCTGGCAAGGTTTTGGTCTGCCCAACCGGCGAGATGTCTGAGCCACTGCGAAAACGGAAAAAATACTGCATGCCGGCCTGTAAACCGCCAGCATCCACTTTGGCTGTATGGCTTTGGCTGGCTGTGGCTGTGACCTGGCCTTGGCTGACAATGTGGCTAAATGCGGCATCGCTTGCCACCTCCCAGGTCAGCGTGACGTCGTCGGAGTTGGCATCAAAGTCGCCGTATTTGGCATGGGTCCACAACACCACGCGATCAGCCAGAGGGTCGCCACTGGCAACGCCGTAATTGAAGCTGACACTGCGCTGGACTGGACTGCCGTCGTCCGAGCCGCCACCGCAGGCGGACAGCACGCCGCCGGTAGACAGCACGGCTGAAATCGAGCTGAGTCGAATGATAAAACTGCGGCGATTGGATGGGGGCAAAGACATGGTGGCTTCCTTTGTGGCGGTGTTTTCTATGCACTGAAGCGCACCAATTTAGAGGCACCAGATGTCAGACATTTGACATTGGCTCTGATTGGTCAAGAAAATTGGGCAAGCTGATGGATCAGCACAACGCCGCCAGTTTGGTTGGTGGTCTTGTTGTGGGTCCGTGATGCACTGTGAGGGATTGCGCTATGCCTATGTATTTGCCACGCGCGCGCCGTTGGTCTTGGCCTGTACGGCGTGTGACACTGTCTTTGTTCTTGGTCTGCGGCGGCCATTTGGCAGTGCTGCAGCCAGTGCAAGCCAGCACCCAGGTTCGTGAGCAGCTGCAGGCCATGCCCGCTCCTGTATTGGCCAACAATTACCACCCAGGCTTGAATCTGTCTGAGTATTGGATCAGTGAGAAATACGATGGCGTTCGCGCACTCTGGGATGGCCAGCGTTTGACCAGCCGCCAAGGCATCCCGATCGCAGCGCCTGCTTGGTTTACCGCCAACTGGCCAGCCGTGGCGATGGATGGCGAGTTATGGGCTGGGCGGGGTTTGTTTGATGCCGTGCAGTCAGCAGTGGCCAGCGGCACGACGCAAGACGCGCAATGGCGGCAGTTGCGCTATATGGTGTTTGATCTGCCAAGTAGTGCTGGTTTATGGCCCCAGCGCCAAGCCTTGCTGAAGCAGCTGGTTGCGGATGCGGACCAAGCATGGTTGCAGCAGGTGCCGCAGTGGCAGTTAGCCAGCCATGCCCAGCTGCAAGCGCAATTGCAACAGCTCACAGCGCAGGGCGCCGAAGGACTGATGCTGCGCCGCGCCAACGCACCGTACCGCAGTGGCCGCAGCGATGATTTAATCAAGCTTAAAACGGTGGATGACGCCGAGGCTGTGGTTGTCGGCTATGTGCCTGGTCGCGGCAAGTACCAAGGCATGACAGGGGCTTTGGTTGTGCAAATGCCTTGCGGACAGCAGTTTCGTTTGGGCAGTGGTATGTCCAATGCCCTACGGGCCCAGCCGCCAGCGCTGGGCAGCGTGGTCAGTTACCGCCACAACGGCTGGCATGCCAGCGGTCTGCCACGCTTTGCACGGTTTTGGCGCGTGCGGTCAGAGTTGCCACAGCAGCCAGCAACTGATGGCTCCACTGCCTTGTCGCTGCCATGCAGCCCATGATGCCGCAGGCCTCAACAAAGTAAGTTCTGAATCAGTCTGCTGGTTAGCAACTGCCTTGGCTCATGCACCAAAGTCCATCGCGCGCCTGTACCACTCATGGAAGTGCTGCATGCCGTCTTCCATCGGGCTTTGGTAGGGGCCTGCCTCGTTGTCGCCTCGCTCGAATAAGGCACGGCGGCCTGCATCCATGCGCTCGCCAATCTCGTCGTCTTCAATCGCGGTTTCCATATAGGCGGCGCGCTGGGCTTCGACGAACTCGCGTTCAAACGCGACAATCTCCTCTGGGTAGTAAAACTCGACCACATTCATGGTTTTGTTCACGCCCATCGGGTGCAAGGTTGAGACCGTCAGCACATGCGGGTACCACTCGATCATGATGTGCGGGTAGTAGGTCAACCAGATCGCGCCATGCGACGGCACTTGGCCATCGTTGTATTTGAGCAGCACTTCGTGCCAGCGTCGGTAAGCGTCACTGCCCGATTGCTGCAAGGCATTGGCCACGCCGACGGTTTGCACCGAGTAGTCCTGGCCAAACTCCCACTCCAGATCGTCACAGGTGACAAAGTTGCCCAAGCCTGGATGAAATGGGCCTACGTGGTAGTCCTCTAGATACACCTCAATAAAGGTCTTCCAGTTGTAGTTGCACACATGCATCTCGACATGGTCAAGCGCAAAGCCATCAAAATTCAATGCATGTTTGGGGCCTAATTGCGCCAGGTCGGCGGCAATATTGCGGCCGTTATCTTCAAACAGCAGGCCATTCCACTCTTGCAAGGGGTACTGGTTGAGGTTCAGGCAAGGGTCGTGCGAGAAATGCGGCGCGCCCAGCAGATCACCTGCTTCGCTGTATGTCCAGCGGTGCAGTGGGCAGACGATGTTGCCTGCAGCGCTGCCTTTTTGGCTGCGCTGCAGGTTGCCGCGGCCGTTCAGCATAATCGCTTGGCGGTGGCGGCAGACGTTCGAGATCAGCTTGATGGAGCCATCGCGCTGGCGCACCAAGGCGCGGCCTTGATGTTCCTGAGCCAAGGCAGCGTAATCACCCACCTCAGGCACGGCCAATTGGTGCCCCACATAGCGGGGCCCATGCTGGAAGATGGTCGCGAGCTCGCGCTGCAACAGCGCTTCGTCAAAATAGCTAGAAACTGGTAGTTGGCTTTTGGCCTGCTGCAGTTGAAGACTTAAATCAGACATTTCATCCTGACCTAAAGACCCCCCACAGGGGCGCGCGCTGTTGTTATCGAGTGCGCTATGAAAAAATAAGCCGGCTTGGGTTGAAGAACCTGCCGGCTACCAAAATAAGGAGGGGCCATTTTAACAGCTTGGGTTTGAATTGCCCAGCCAGCAGTTGGGATTGTTGAGTCCCGATTGTGAGAATTGACATATTGGTCCAGGTCGGTTGCTGTGCTGGCGGTCAATGGACTGCCATGCAGTGGGCTTGTTGGCTGCACTGAAGGCGCCGCTTCCCGTAAAATGCCGTGTTTTATTTGAATCACATAAATCGTTTGGGCGTGTTTGGCCTGCCATACACGTGCATCCAGTTACGTGCATCTTGTTTTGATATGGCCACCAAACCGAAAAAAAATGAGCCCGCTGATTACGAGGCGGCTTTGCAAGAATTGGAGCAATTGCTTGCACACATCGAAAGTGGCGCACTTCCGCTGGACCAGTTGCTGGCCGGCTACCAACGGGGTGCAGAGCTGCTGGCTTTTTGTCGCAACCGTTTGCAATCGGTGCAAGAGCAAATCCAGGTGCTGGATCAACACATGAGCCAGCCTGTGCCTGAATAAGCGCAGCGCCAGCCAGGCGTACTACGCCAAAGCCTTCCCAGGATTGGCTGTGTCGTGCCTTAAAGACAAGGCAAGGCCAAAGCGCTTGAGCGTTTGGCCTGAATACCCATTGAATTAGAAAGACTGCTTTGACTCTCTCTGTTGCCACCCCGAACGCGCCTTTAGATGCCGCCTTTGTTCAACCTGATGAAGCCGAGTTTTCAACTTGGCTTGGAGAGCATCTACAACGCATTGAGGCGGCTTTGGAGCGTTTTGTCGTGCCGCAGGCTCCTGCCGATTTGCAAGGCCTCGTGCAGGCAATGCAATACGCCGTGTTGGGTGGCGGCAAGCGCTTGCGGGGTTTGCTGGTGTTGGCTGCCCAGCAAGCTGTGGTGTCTGAGGCTGGGCCGCTAGGTGCATCGGCCCAGGAAGCGGCGATTCGCGCGGCCAGCGCGGTCGAGCTGATCCATGCGTATTCGCTGGTACACGATGACATGCCGTGCATGGACAACGATGTGCTGCGCCGCGGCAAGCCTACCGTGCATGTGCAGTTTGGCGAAGCACGTGCCTTGTTGGCAGGCGATGCGATGCAGGCGCTGGCGTTTGAGTTGCTGACCCAGGAGCAGGGCAGTGCGCTGCCAGACAGCGATCACGCCGGAGTGCCCGTTGATACCGCTGCGCCGGTCGTGCCGCCTATTGTGCAGGCACGTTTATGCCGTTTGCTCGCGCAGGCCTCAGGCCCTGCCGGCATGGCTGGTGGCCAGGCGATTGACCTTGACCATGTGGGCAAAAGCATGACGCAACAACAATTGCAGCGCATGCATGAATTGAAAACAGGGGCTTTGCTCAAGGGCAGTGTGCTGATGGGCGCATACTGTTTGCCTGGCGTTGCGCCGCAGACGATTGCCGCTCTGGCCGAGTACGGCCAGGCGCTGGGGCTGGCATTCCAGGTAGTAGATGACATTTTGGATGCGACAGCCGACTCTGCGACCTTGGGTAAAACCGCAGGCAAAGACGAGGCCGATAATAAGCCGACCTATGTCTCCACGATGGGCGTTGAGGCGGCGCGTCAATTCGCTCGGCAACTGCAGCAACAAGCCTGCGCGGCGCTGGCCAATAGTGGCTTGCCGCACGAGCGCTGCATGGCGCTGCATGGCCTGGCGAACCTGGTCATCAACCGCTCGTACTGAGTCTCTTTGGCCTGAACCCCAATGGCAGGCCAGGGTGGCGCAAGGAGTCGCTGAGGTTTCAGCCATTCAATCCCGCCACGTTCCCGATATAAAGACAAAAGCATCCATCATGACAAGCACTGCCTCCACAAACGATCAGTACGGTCTGCTCAAAACAATCGATAGCCCAAGCGACTTGCGCAAACTGCCGCGCGAGCGGCTCAAAACCTTGGCCGATCAACTGCGTGCCTACGTGCTGGACAGCGTGTCGAAAACGGGCGGGCATCTGAGCTCCAATCTGGGCACGGTTGAGCTCACCGTTGCTTTGCACTATGTGTTCAATACCCCGCAAGATCGCCTGGTTTGGGATGTGGGCCACCAAACCTATCCCCACAAGATTTTGACTGGCCGCCGTGACCAAATGCACAGCCTGCGCCAGTTTGGCGGTATCTCTGGCTTTCCGCTGCGCAGCGAGAGCGAGTACGACACTTTTGGCACCGCCCATTCCAGCACCAGTATTTCTGCGGCATTTGGCATGGCC
This sequence comes from Lampropedia aestuarii, assembly GCF_004803635.1. Lineage (GTDB taxonomy): Bacteria > Pseudomonadota > Gammaproteobacteria > Burkholderiales > Burkholderiaceae_C > Lampropedia > Lampropedia aestuarii. Next base: position 116,757 of record NZ_SSWX01000003.1, read on the forward strand.
CAGGCCGCGGCGATCAAAGGCGAGAACCGTTGGGCGGTGGCCATTATTGGCGACGGCGCCATGACCGCCGGCATGGCCTTTGAAGCGCTGAACAATGCGGGTGTGGCCGACAAGGGGCGCTTGCTGGTCATTCTCAATGACAACGACATGAGCATCAGCCCGCCCGTGGGCGCGCTCAACCGCTATCTGGCACAGCTGATGAGTGGGCAGTTTTATGCCGCGGCAAAAAATGTCGGCAAGACCGTGCTCAAACCGGTGCCGCCTTTGTTCGAGTTGGCCAAACGTTTTGAGCAGCAAGCCAAGGGCATGGTCGTTCCAGCCACTTTGTTTGAGAAATTTGGCTTTAATTACGTCGGACCGATTGACGGCCATGACCTGGATTCGCTGATCCCAACCTTGGAGAATTTACGCCATCTCGAAGGCCCGCAGTTCTTGCACGTCGTGACCAAAAAAGGGCATGGCTATAAGCGTGCGGAGGCAGACCCGATTGCCTACCACGGACCGTCCAAGTTCGATCCAGCGGTGGGCATTGTCAAGCCCAGCACGCCGCCCAAACAAACCTTCACGCAGGTATTTGGACGTTGGTTGTGTGATATGGCCGAACAAGACCAGAAATTGATTGGCATTACCCCGGCGATGCGCGAAGGCTCGGGCATGGTCGAGTTTCACCAGCGCTTTCCAACGCGTTACTACGATGTAGGCATTGCTGAGCAGCATGCGGTGACCTTTGCAGGTGGCATGGCGACTGAGGGCTTAAAGCCGGTGGTGGCGATTTATTCGACCTTTTTGCAGCGTGCGTACGACCAGTTGATCCATGACGTGGCTTTGCAAAATTTGCCGGTGGTGTTTGCGCTCGACCGTGCGGGTCTGGTTGGTGCTGACGGTGCGACCCACGCTGGGGCCTACGATATTCCTTTTGTGCGCTGTATTCCCAATATGGCGATGGCTTGCCCGGCCGATGAGCGCGAATGCCGCCAATTGCTCTCCAGCGCGTATGCGCAAAATCACCCAGTGTGCGTGCGTTACCCGCGTGGCGCAGGTGCAGGGGTTGAGCCCTTGGCCAGCCTGGATGCCTTGCCTTATGGCAAGGGTGAAATCCGCCGCCAGCGACACGATGTGGCGCAGGCTGAGCAGACCGGCACGCAGCCGCCGCGCACGGCCATTCTGGCCTTTGGTACCTTGCTGTATCCAGCGCTCACCGCAGGTGAGGCCTTGAATGCGACGGTGGCCAATATGCGCTGGGTTAAACCGTTGGATGTCGCCTTGCTGCGCGAGATCGCACTGCAGCACGATGTGCTGGTGACCGTGGAAGAGGGGGCGATTCAAGGCGGTGCTGGCAGTGCCGTGCTCGAAGCCCTGCAGCAAGAAGGCCTGCCCCGCCCGGTGCTGCAACTGGGCTTGGACGATGTGTTCATTGCCCATGGCGACCCAGCCCATTTGCTGGCGCTACAAGGCTTGGATGCGGCTGGCATTGAGGCCAGCGTGCGCCGCTTCTGGGCGCAGCAAGCTTAACCAAGCAGTGCGCCTTTTGGACTTCAATCCGAAGGGCAAGGCACAAAAAACGCATGGCGGCGTTGCTCGTTTTGCCTATACAGATCGTATGGGCTGCAACAGGCGCCTTACACTGCCTTTTGTGCCTAGCGCGACTGCGTGGAGGTTGTGAACAGGCTCTTAGGCGTGATCCAGGCTGAGCTGCTCAGGCGCAGGATACAGGCTTTGCAGCGTGCTGAGCATGATGTGGGCTAGCAGGCGTTGTAGCTTTTCAGTCGCTTCTGTCGTGGTCTGCGCTGCGTCACTGCTGGTGCTGGCGGCTGCTTCGCGCAACTGCGCCCACAGCGCATGCAAGGCTTGGCGGTGTGGTGCTGTCTGCTCGGTGACTTGCGTGGCCCAGTGCGCAGGCGTGTCCGACTCGCTGAAAGTGCCTTGGCCACGGCCAAAGTGGGCGATGGCCAAATACTTGAGCAAACTGGTGTGCAGCGCAGTGTCGAGAAATTCGTCGTTGAGGTTGACCTGGTGTTTCGCTTGGCCGCGCAGCTTGTTGATGCCAAAGGCTGCGCTGGCAAAAGTCACAGCGCCTGCCAAAGCACCCAGTAAGGCACCGGCTCCCATCGTTAAACCGCCGGCGGCCAGGTCCGCGCCCAGACCGCCTGCTGCGCCTGTGGTCAGTGCGCCCCACAAACCCATTTGGCGTGAGTCCAAGGGCTGGTGAATGGTGAAATACTCGCGCAACTGCGCATGGATATGGCCAGCGACCTTGCCATCGAGCTGGTGCAATTGCAGCAGCGTTTGGGTCGTGCGCAAGTCCTGTTGCTGCAAATGTTTGAGTAGCCGTTGCATCGCCAAGCTCTCGGGCGTGTTGTCGGGGGTGCTCGGGCTGGCGCTGATGGCGCTTTTCAGCGTATTCCAGTTCAAGGCGCCGCCTGGTGCATCAATTGGCTCACTCCATTGTGCAGCCTCGACCAACAAGTTCGCCACAGCCTGCATGCTGGCTTCAAAGCGTGCCTGGTTGCTGCTCTCCCATGCTTGCACAAGGCGCTGGTAGCCCGCTTGTTTGTCGGCCGCAATGGTGGGCTGCACAACCTGGAATAAGCGCTGCTCATGAATCCAGCTGCGGGTGAAGGCATCGAGCGCGACAACATTGCGCACCATCGGGGTGTACGGGGCCAGCGCCGTGCTCCAAGCGCGCAAATCACGCGCTTGTTGTTCGGTGGTTTGTGGCATGCCGGTTTGGTTTAGCAGCACCACAACGGGCTTGCCCAGCCATTGCAGCAAATGCATTTCGGCATCCAGGTAGCCCGCGTCGGCCGGGTCTTCGGCCGCGTTGACCAGATACAGCACCACGTCGGCGCTGTCGCGCGCGGCTTGCATAGCGCGCTGGCTCATCCAAAAGGGCTTATCGCGCCAGCGGTCCCACAAGTTTGTGAGAAACCAGCCCATCGGATTGCTGTGCTGGCGCAGGCGCTGGTAGAGCCGCACGGAGTCGCCAAATCCGGGCGTGTCCCACAACGTCAGCACATCGCCTTCAGCGGTTTGCACCAGGGTGTGGCCCTCCGCTGTGTCGGTGACGTGCGGGGCATCGCGGATATCACCAACGTCTTGCCCCAGCAGCGTGCGCGTTAAGCTGGTTTTGCCAATATTGGTGTGCGAGATCAAGCACCATTGAACAAGAATGGCTTGGGGAAGTGTGCTGAGCTCTTGAGACATGGCCAAAACAAAAATGGGGAATCAATGGATGCGATAGTAGCGTATATGGACACCAATGCCCATGCATTGGCTGCGCAGATCGAGTTGTTCAATCGCCTCCACATGCTGCACAGGTGGGGCGATGCTGGTTGCAGGGGCGGCGGTACCGGGCCTGGCCCTGTGGTCCATTGGGTCAAGCGGGCTGGAACTGGTGGTCTGGCTTCAATAGCCTGGTGTTCCTACTGCTGCTTGATCGGGTTGAGCGCCATTGGTTCACTGGTGGTGCTTTGGCTTTGTGCTGTACTGGCTTTGTCAATGAACGCCACATGCATGCCATGGCCTTGGGCACATTGCTGCCACAGCTGCTTGCGCTCTTGCAGGCGCTGCTGTGCAGCAGCGCCGGTGCCCAGCCGCTCTGCGAATTCAGCGCAATACACCCAGACCCCGGTAGGGCCTTGGGTGGTGGCTTCAAACTGGGCCATCACCGTGCCTTGGGTTTCTTCTTCAGGGGTAGCCGCCAAGTTGAATAACAGCACTTGCAGGCTAGGTGCATTGTCTTGCAAGGTATTGCGGAAATAACCGCTGTGGCCGCTGGTCTCGCCATATTCGAGATTGGGGGCGAATTGCAAGTGCGCGGCAGAGCCAAAGTGCTCTTGCAGGTAGGACTGCAGCACTTGCTGGCGCTGGGCATTCATCGCCATGCTGAATGGGTGCACGAGCACCGTGGTGGTGTCGCTGGAGAAGTCCCGCATGAGTTTTTGGAAATACGGGTTGGCCAGCGGCAGATGCAGGCTGCGTTGCAAACGCAGGATGAGCAGGCCATTGAACAAGGCCAGCAGCATGCGCGGCACGACCACGACCAGGCCCAGCAACAAGCTGTAGGCGAGAATCCACTGCTGCCCGCCTTGCTGATTGCCTGCAGGCCAGGTTTGCAGCAATTGCATTTGGGCCTCACTCCAAGGTGGCATGCCCAGTATTTTTTGCGCTGGCCAAGTTAAAAAATTTACCAACGATTGCATTTGACCTGCATTCAACCAGGTGCTTTCCCAGCCAACGCGGTACTCGGTGAACATGCCGGTGACCCACAGGGCGCCAATCACACCCAAGGCCAGCATGGCCGCACAGACATGCAGCAGGGCTTGGAGCTGGCGCGATTGCTTGCGCTGCAGATACGGACTCCAGTCCTGCAAAAAGGCTTGGTAGATGGCGCTGAGTGCCGGGTCCTTGAATTTGGCCGATGAGCGCGACCACCACAGACCGACGCTTGCAGTGGGGGTGAGCCCGCTGGCGTCCTCTGTGTTGAGGGGGCGCTTGGAGGACGCGATGGCCATCATGCTGCGCACTAGCAAGACCACATACATCAGCACATTCCAGCCCAAGATGGCCAGCAGGGGCAGGGCGATCAGACTCAGGCGGTGTGGCTCAGAGATTTTTTCGCTGGCAAATCCCAGCGCCAGGGCCAGCAGTGGCAAGGCCCATAGCCAGACACTCCAGCGCTGCGCAGGCTTGCGTATGGCAAGCAGGCGCGCCTCGCGCTGGCCACTCAGTTGCAGCAGCAAATCAGCGCGTCTGGCCACCAGCCTCTCAAACTGGCGTTGGTGGTTGCTTTTTTTACCCCGCAGTTCATGCAGGGCTTTTTCTGTGGCCATTCGCACATCATGCTGACTCAATAAACCCGCTGCAGGTGAGGCGGGTGTTTCGATGGCTTTGGCCAACAATACGTCGCGGTACTGTTGTTCATTCATGTGTATGTCAGGCTTGGCGATCAGGTGCCAGCCAAGAATAAAGTTGTGGCTTATGATAATCGCTCTTTGGATAATGAGACGACTATGCCTAAAGCTTCCCCCAGCGCCCTTGAATCTGTCAGCATGGCCGACGAAGGTGTGCCGGTCTCCGTGAAAATTCGCGAACGTTTGAAAGCGCAGAATCGCCGCTTCAATGCCAACGACAATATTGCCGACTGTATTGAGCCCGGTGAGCTTGCGATTTTGCTTGACGAGGTCGAAAGCAAAATGCAGGGCGTGCTCGACAGCATGGTCATCGACACTGCGACCGACCACAATACACTCAATACGGCCCGGCGCGTGGCCAAAATGTATCTGAATGAAGTGTTTCGTGGCCGTTATGTACCGCCGCCAGAGATCACCGAGTTTCCCAATGCCGAGCACCTCAACGAATTGATGATCGTGGGCCCCATTACCGTGCGCAGCGCTTGCAGCCACCATTTGTGCCCAGTGATTGGCAAGATTTGGGTTGGCGTGCTGCCCAATCAAAACACCAATGTGATTGGGCTCTCGAAGTACGCGCGCTTGATCGATTGGGTCATGGGCCGCCCGCAGATTCAGGAAGAAGCGGTGGTGCAGCTGGCTGACTTGATCATGGACCGTACCAAGCCAGATGGCCTGGCGATTGTGATGGAGGCCAGCCATTTCTGCATGTCCTGGCGCGGTGTCAAAGAGATGGACAGCAAAATGCTCAACTCGGTCATGCGTGGCGTGTTCTTGAAAGATGCCAACTTGCGCCGTGAGTTCTTGTCTTTGATTCCAGGCCGCAAAGCCTAAGCGATCGGAGGTCATCACGATGCTAGTTCAATTGATTTATGCCAGCGTCGGCAACAACATGGGTGCTGCTGCCATCAACACCATTGTGGCTCAGGGGCGCAAGCACAATCTGGAGCGCGGCATCACCGGCGTGCTCTGCCACGGCTATGGTATTTTTTTGCAGGCGATTGAAGGTGAGCGGGCGGTGGTCAACCAGACCTATGCCGAGGTCTTGCAAGACGAGCGCCATTCAGATGCTCAACTGCTGTACTTTGCTGAAGTGAGTGAGCGCAGCTTCTCGAACTGGGCGCTGGGCCACGTCAAGCTGGAAAAACTCAATGCGCCGTTTGTGCTCAAATATGTGGAGCGCCTGCCGCTGACTCCTTCGCAAATTTCGGGCGCATCGGCTAAGGCGATGGTGCTGGATTTGGTGGCTACAGCGGCTGTGGGCCATCGTTAATATAGAGGAAATGTGGCTGGGCTGCTGTTACGTCCAGCCCGTTGATCGCTGATCCAGCCAAGGTATTGATCAACAGGCCTGCGCACCCAGGTGGCCTGCAAGGAGCCAAAGCGCTCCAGTAGCCGCCCCGCCAGAGGCGTGGCATGCACCACCAAAACCATCCGGCCATGGCGGCAGTCACTGAAAACAATGGTTGGGTACGCACTGTTTGGCAAAGACTTGCACTGCGCCTGTACATGGATTTGGCAGCAATACCATTCTCCATGCGACTGCGCGGAGATTATGAACAGGTTCTTAGAGCCTGTTCAAAGTCTCGACGCAGTCGCGCAAGGCACAAAAAAGAGGCAGTACAAGACGCCTGTTGTAGCTCATACGTCTGTATGAGCAAAACGGGCAACGCAGTAATGCGCTTTTTTGTGCCTTGCCCTTCGGGTTGGAGCCCAAAAGGCACGCTGCTTTGTTAAAAATCCTCGCCGGGCAGATAGCCCGACTGCGGTTTTTGCCGCGCATCGTATCCTTTTGGGCTCCAACGCGGTCTGCGTGGAGACTTTGAACAGGCTGTTAGGGAAAAGGATAGCCAGCGCGACTGCCAGTTTGGGTCATAATGCGCGTACTACGCAGGGGTACTCACGAGCTACGGTTGTTCACAGCCAAAGCCAGTGGGTTGAGAGAGTCCCTTTGCACCAGTACGGATAATGCCGACGCTGGAAGCGCGTACCGCTACTTACCAAGGGACTACTACGCCCGTGGTGGGTGCTGGTATCCATTCCCGTTCGGCTCCAATTTTTTCACCCTTTGGAGCTTTCATGAACCCCACTTCCCCACAGTCCTCCTCGAGCACGGCCAGCACTTCTGCTGAGCTGCAAGGCACAGCTGCGCGCACTGGTTTTGTGGCCGCCAACGCGGCCGTTGACCGCGCCGCCATCGCGCCTTTGAGCGGCTCGCGCAAGATCTACCAAACCGGCTCACGGGCCGACCTGCGCGTGCCGTTTCGCGAAATCACCCTCAGCAGCACGCCGACGACGTTTGGTGGCGAGACCAATCCCCCCATTACGGTGTACGACACCAGTGGCCCGTATACCGATCCTGATGTTGCCATTGACATCCGCAAAGGCTTGCCAGCAGTGCGCGCCGCTTGGATTGAGGAGCGCGGTGATACCGAGGCCTTGAATGGCCCCAGCAGCCAGTTTGGCCAGCAACGCCTGCAAGATCCGCAGCTAACGGCGATGCGCTTTGGCCTGGTGCGCCAGCCGCGCCGTGCGCGCAATGGCGCCAATGTGACGCAAATGCACTATGCCCGCCAAGGCATCATCACGCCTGAGATGGAGTACGTGGCAATCCGCGAAAATCTGCGCCGTGACGAGTACTTGCAATCCCTGCGCGACACCGGCCCTGAGGGCGAAAAGTGGGCCAAGCGCATGTCACGCCAGCATCCTGGCCAGTCGTTTGGTGCGGCGATTCCGGCGGTGATCACGCCGGAGTTTGTGCGCTCTGAGGTCGCGCGTGGGCGGGCGATTATTCCGGCCAACATCAACCATCCTGAGTGCGAGCCGATGATTATTGGCCGCAACTTTTTGACCAAAATCAACGCCAATATTGGCAACTCGGCGATCAGCTCGGACATCAATGACGAGGTCGAAAAAATGACCTGGGCCGTGCGCTGGGGCGGCGATACGGTGATGGATTTGTCGACTGGCAAACACATCCACGAAACCCGCGAATGGATTGTGCGCAACTCGCCCGTGCCGATTGGCACCGTGCCTTTGTACCAGGCGCTGGAGAAGGTGGGCGGCAAGGCCGAGGATTTGACCTGGGAGATTTTCCGCGACACCTTGATCGAGCAGGCCGAGCAAGGCGTGGATTACTTCACCATCCACGCCGGTGTGCGTCTGCCCTACATCCCGATGACGGCCGACCGCATGACCGGCATTGTCTCGCGCGGCGGCTCGATCATTGCCAAGTGGTGCTTGGCGCACCACCGCGAGAGCTTTATTTACGAGCATTTTGAAGACATTTGCGAGATCATGAAGGCCTACGATGTCAGCTTCTCGCTGGGCGATGGCCTGCGCCCCGGCTCGATCTGGGATGCCAATGACGAGGCCCAGTTTGCCGAGCTGAAAACCCTGGGCGAATTGACCCAAGTGGCCTGGAAGCACGATGTGCAAGTCATCATCGAAGGCCCTGGCCACGTGCCGATGCAGATGATCAAGGAGAACATGGACCTGCAGCTCGACCACTGCCAGGAAGCGCCGTTCTACACGCTGGGCCCATTGACCACCGACATTGCACCGGGCTATGACCACATCACCTCCGGCATTGGCGCGGCCTTGATTGGCTGGTATGGCACGGCCATGCTGTGCTATGTGACGCCCAAGGAGCATTTGGGCTTGCCCAATAAGGACGATGTGAAAGAGGGCATCATCACCTACAAAATCGCAGCCCACGCGGCCGACTTGGCCAAAGGCCATCCGGGTGCGGCGATTCGCGACAATGCGATGTCCAAGGCACGCTTTGAATTCCGCTGGGAAGACCAGTTCAATATTGGCCTGGACCCCGATACGGCGCGTGCCTACCACGACGAAACCTTACCCAAGGACTCGATGAAAGTCGCGCACTTTTGCTCAATGTGCGGGCCCCATTTTTGCAGCATGAAAATCACGCAAGACGTGCGCGCGTACGCCAAGGAAAAGGGTTTGAACGAGCAATCGGCGCTGCAAAATGGCATGCAGGAAAAGGCCATCGAGTTCCGTAAAAAAGGCTCGCAGCTCTACCACGCCGAGTGATGGCACTGGTGTGCCGCTTGCTATCCAAGGCATGCGGCATGCCAATGGGCCTGGCTTGGTGCCTGAACTTAGGCTTAAGGAAGTGCAAGAATGCCATGCGCTGAAGGGTGCTGGCTTGTAGCCTTTGCCCAATGACTTGTCACTGCGGCTGGAGGACGTAGCCCATCCAGCCTTTGAACAGAATTTTCAGAGATGGTTCAGGCGTTGACCAAGACCAGCTTGCCTCGTACCGCACGTTGGCCCATGCGCTCGTAAGCCTTGTGCAGATCACGCATCGGCATCGTGCCGTCCATCACCGGTTTGATTTTGCCCTCGGCGTACCAGGTGGCGAGTTCTTGCAGCATCGCGGCGTTGGCGGCAGGCTCCTTCTGGCTGAACGCGCCCCAGAACACGCCGACAATCGATGCGCCTTTGAGCAGCGGCAAATTCAAGGGCAGGGCCGGTATCGGGCCGGCCGCAAAGCCAATCACCAGATAGCGACCGCGCCAGGCAATCGAGCGGAAGGCTGCCTCGGTGTAGTCGCCGCCGACCGGGTCGTACACCACGTCCGGGCCTTTGCCGTTTGTGAGCGCTTTGAGCGCTTCACGCAGATCTTGCGTTTGGTAGTTGATGGTTTCATCGGCGCCGATTTCCTTGCACAGCGCGCATTTGTCGTCGCTGGAGGCGGCGGCAATCACTTTGGCGCCTTGGGCCTTGGCGATTTGAATGGCTGCTGTGCCTACACCGCCTGCCGCGCCCAGCACCAACACGGTTTCACCGGCTTGCAGGGCACCGCGGTCAATCAGTGCGTGGTGAGAGGTGGCGTAGGTCATGATGAAGGCAGCGGCATCTTCGTAGCTGAAGGCATCGGGCAAGGGCATGCACAGCTTGGCCGCCACGGTCGTGTGCGTGCCAAAACCACCAGTGCCATTCAAGGCGGCCACACGCTGGCCCACTTGCAAATGCGTGACGCCTTCGCCCACGGCTTCAACTACGCCCGCGTATTCAGAGCCGGGCACAAACGGCAAATCGGGCTTCATCTGGTATTTGTTTTGCACAATCAGCAAGTCTGGAAAGTTCAGACTCGCAGCATGGATGCGCACCAGCACTTCGCCTTTGGCCGGTTGCGGGGTGGGCAGTTCTTGCCATTGAAGATTCTCGACCCCAGTGGGGTTTGTGCAAAGCCAAGCGTGCATGGTTGCTCCTGATAGGTAGTGGTTAAGGGCGCAACCAAGCCATTGACAGGCGTTGTACGGCTGCGTGTCTCCACCATCGATTGAACCGCAATTTGCGTGTTAGGGCAGTAACCTATGCATCACCGTATGCGTGGGCGGCACTGTGTTGGGCGATGGCATGCTGATGGTGTTTCTGGCGGCTGTTTTTTGTATGCATACAGACGCAAATGCATGAGAGGCGCGGTATCCGTGTGCTAAGCTTTTTGGATCGGCTCGGCCCCAGCAGGCGTGGGTCAGAAAACCATTTGAAAGCCATTGCGTGGGCGCTGTTTTACCTCTGCCATCACTGCCTGCTGGTCGATCCTGCATTGCGATTGCGGCGCACGCGATACCGTCTGCGGCGGTGCCACGACAGGCACGGCCACAACGTTGCGCACCGTTTCATTGCCAGGTGGCATTCCACTGTGGAGGTGCCACGGCGATACAAGGCATTTGCCCTATAAGGAGAGATTATGTGTACTTCGCTGCTGTATTTTGATGCTGCAAACCATGCGTATTTGGGCCAGACGCTGGAGTTTGCGATCAACGAGGATTTTCAAGTGGCTTTCGTGCCCCAGGGCGAGGACTTCAGCTCCTCGGTGGAGGGTTTTGCCACACTGCAATGGCGCTCTAGCCAGGCTTACTTGGGCATTGCCATGCCCTCGTCGCTGCCAGAGCCAGGCAAGCCATTTGAGGCCAAAGCAATGAGCGTGATTGGCGGCATCAACCAAGCCGGTTTGACTTTTAGTTTGCAAGCCTACCCGCAAGCAGGGGGGCAGGACCCTGTCGCGGATGCCCATGTCGCGATGCTGCGTGCTGCAGATCTGGGCGCTTGGGCTTTGGGCCAGTTCACAACCGTTGCAGAGGTCAAGCAGGCGTTGGAGACCCAAGCCGTTTTCCTCACCGCGCTCGCGCCTTTGGGGGGCTTGAAGACGCCGTTCCACTACAGCCTGCATGATGCAAGTGGTGCGAGCATCGTGATTGAGTTCCACCAGGGCGTGCGTACCGTCTACGACAACCCGGTTGGCGTGATGACGAATGCGCCGCAGTTTGCTTGGCACTTGACGAATTTGAACAATTACACCTTTTTGTCGAATGTCGACCATTCGAAGGCGACTTTTGGCCAGTACGAAGCCGAGCAACCGGGGGCAGGCATTGCCAAGGCCGGCCTGCCTTCGTCCGATACATCGGTGGCGCGTTTTGTGCGGGCAGCGTTCTATGCGCAGTATGCAGAAAAGCAAGACACCCCGGACAAGGCCGTGCAAATGGTGGCCCACATCATGAACAATTTTGACAGGCCACGTGGCATCGCCGTGGATCCACCCAACGAGGGCAGCAGCCACATGCATTTGCAGGGACAAGCCTTGGATGCAGTGCCGACCGAATTCACCTGCTGGACCAGCATCACCGATTTGAGCCGCAAACGTTTGTATGTGCGCGATACCGGCGGTATGAACTATGTCTCAATCGATCTGGAGCAGTTGGCTAAAACTGTGCGAGCTCCACGAGTGATGGCATTGGCGGCACTGGCTCCCCAACCCGCTGACCTCACTGCTGCTTTTGCATGATCAGTCCTTCAACAGCCAGCACTTTGAGCCGTTGTCTCTAATGGTGCTGGATGGCCGTCGCTAGGGTCGCAGCCCTAGCAGGCTGGTTGTGCCGGACATCTACGCCGAGTCTGGCACCAAGCTATTGGAGCGCCAATTGGACAGCGCGTTCGCATGCGTGTGCAAGAGAGGCGCACGATTATGCAGATTGCAGTCGTTTGCGGCTTGCATGATTGGACGCGTGCTTGGCAACGCGCTTACTGTGCTCTGACCGAGTAGCGTTTTTTTCGTCGGCGTGGCCACAAGGCCAGTAGGCCAGGGATGGTCAGCAAGGCCAGTAAGGCATTTGGCAAAGCGCTCATCCAACGCAGCAGCAAGCGTGCGGCATCGCCTTTGTAGGCGATTTTGCTGGCGCGGGCGGAATACTTGATGAAGTTGGTCGCACCTGTGCGCTGCAAAATCTGCAAGCCGCGCTGGCCATAGGTGGCAGCCAGCTCAACGGCTTGGGCGCCATACTGTTGGCTCAACTGCATGGTTTGATTCAGGTTTTTGCCGCTGATGCGCTCCAAGGCCAAGGTGTTTTTGCCATGGATGCGAGCAAACCGCGCGGCGCTGGCCAGTGAGGCTGCATCGTGGGTGCGGGCCAGCAAACGTGCGCCACCAGGCACTTGCGAGAGTGTGGCCACGTTGTTCAGCATGGCTTGCGCTTCCTGCATGCCTGCCAGCGATCGTTGGCGGCGCATTTGCTGCGCAGTGCTGACCAAAGATGTGCTGAGCCAGTTGGGCAATTTATTCAGACGACGCATGGATTTGAGGGTGGTCGTGGCCGTTTTGACCGTGCTGGCCGAGACCGTGACTGCGGTCGAGGCCCCTGCAGTCGGCACGGTGGCCGCAGCGCCGCCGATTTGGGCGGCAGTAGCGGCCACGCCAATGCTGGCTAAAGCGATCAGCACCGGATCGGTTGCCTCATCGTTGGCCCAGCGCCAGCCTTGCACGCCCAGATCGCGCAGATCACCTACCACCATCAAATCACTGACCACAGCCGCAATCTGTCCCAGATCTTCATCGCTTTGGCCTAAGGCCAGGCCTTGACCAATGCTTTTGAGTTGGTACAGGTAGCTGCTGCGCGTATCTTTGATGTGTTGCTGCAGCTGTTGTGCCTGGGGGTTGTGCTTGACATAGTCGTACTCCATGAAGAAGTCCAGGTACTGGTCGGCTTGTGCGAGCTCTTGGCGCTCGACCATTTGCCGCACTTCGGGCAGTGGATCTATGCGCGCAGTAGCCCAGACTTGCATTTGCGCTTTTTGCCACCAGACCATGGCAGCCAGCACGCTGATGCCAATACAGAATAAGCGAAGCAATAGGAACATGTCAGAGCAATAGTGACCAGGCTCAGTGACTGGATGCCGTCAGTTATGGCGAGTTGGTGGCGGGCAACAAATCACTGGGCATCTGATTGGTGAGGGTCAGGACCATGGGGTTGAGCACTACCCCACTGCGCGAGACGGAGTCCAGATTGACATCGAAAGTCGGTATTTTCGCCGGCGATGTGTATAGGCAAATCATGGTGCCGCTGCTGCATTCGTATGGATTTTCCCAGATTGTGACAATCGCCCACTTGTGCAGTGACACAACCCATTGTGATGCAATCTCCTGTGGTGTGTCCTGACCGATAAACAGCACCGAGCAGCTCTGGAGTGTGGCCGCCAGCTCTTGTGGATTAATCGATTGGCTGACCACCGTGCCGTATCGGTTTTGCAGCGGCGTGTATTGCAGGTTGTCTGCGAGGGCAGGGCTGCCTGCAACGCACAGCTTGAGATCAGCGTTGGACGATGGCCATCGCGCATTCTCGATGATGCCATTGACAAGATAGCGCAGCACACGCGTATTGTGAGAGGCGGCTGCCGCTGCGACTGGTGGAGGAGTGTGCAAGCTGTTGACGGAGCCAGAGTCAGTTTGGCTGCCCATGCTGCTGCCTATGGACCCTAGCGACAGGAGCAGGCCCGCAATAGCCTTTTTGGGCAACGAAGAAGCCAGCAAGGACAGTAGGCGGCTTCTCACGTGCTGCTCCCTGCGTGGCTGCTATTGGCCTGTGTGGCTGGGGTGCAATGGCCGCGTGTGTGATGTGTGGCGAATGGGTATGAGGCGAACGGGCATGAGGCGAACCGCAGCGCCAGATGCCCAGCACTGGCCAAGCGGCGAGGACAGCTTTGCGCAACTGCCTGTAATGGCCTGGGCGCGGTCTTGAGCGATTTGCCTTGTTGTTTTTTGGGACCATTACGACGGCTCTGGTCTTCAAACAACGCCTCGCAGCGCATCTCGATACTGTCCCCATCCTTGCAGCCAGGGCTTTGCAGCGCTTTACTGGCTGACACATCCAATGTATTGCTTGCGATGGGGCACGCCTGTCCGTAGCAACGAGGCCATGCCATCGGGTGCTGAGCCGTGCGATCAATTGCCATCGGTAAATGGCCTAGCGAAGAAAACGCCATTGGCAGCAAGTGCATAAAACAAAGGAAGGATACGTAAGGGCTATCCGCAGTACTTTTGCCAGCAGTTCGTAGTCGAAATGGCAATGAAAAGCACGTTTTTTCCAGCGTGTTGCTGCATGCTCAAATAACAGCAAATACAAGCAGCAGGCATTGCCGCAGCAAGGGCCTGCAAGTCTTGCTCCATTGCTGCCATTTTTGCTGTGGCTGCACGCAACTTGGTTGGCGAAGATAAGACTGCGTAAAAGTTTTGATTTTGCGCTTCACGTGCCTAAGTTGTGAAGCCTGCCAGTGCTCCTTTGACTTTGATTGACATTAGTAGATGTTAATTAATGTTAATTTCTCATTGTTTGCAATTTTTTGCAATTTAAAATCGAAGGCCATTGCCTGCGAATGTCCTTCCTGAGGGGCAAACGACCAATGCTTCCATGCGCTCCTATAGTTTCACAGCCTTTGATCGCACAGTTGTATGCCTTGATGGCACTGGTGTGTTTTGTGAGCAGCCAACACAGGCCTTGCTTTGTAGAAGTGGGCCCAGGCAGGTTGCGTGGCCTGTGTTGGCACAGCTCAACTCATAGCGCTGGCGTTGATGTCCAGCACGATGCGGCCATCAATTTGGCCTTTGTGCATGCGCGCAAAGATCTCGTTGATGTTTTCGAGCTTGTCAGCGCTGACAGTGGCTTTGACCTTGCCCTGCGCGGCAAACTCCAGCGATTCTTGCAAATCCAACCGGGTGCCAACGATCGAGCCGCGAATCGTGATGCCTTTGAGCACGGTAGAGAAAATAGGCAATGGGAAGTCGCCTGGTGGCAGGCCGTTCAAGGAGATTGTGCCGCCACGGCGCACCGCGCCAATCGCTTGCTCGAACGCTTTATTCGATACGGCCGTGACGAGAATGCCGTGTACGCCATCGACTTCTTGTTGCAGGAAGTCGGCTGGGTTCGTGGTGCGGGCATTGACCACCAGACTGGCGCCCAGTGTTTTGGCCAGTTCCAGCTTGCTGTCTTCGACATCAATGGCTGCAACGTTGTAGCCCATCGCTTTGGCATATTGCACCGCCAGATGGCCTAGCCCGCCAATGCCAGAGATCGCCACCCAATCGCCCGGTTTGGCATTGAGTACCTTGAGGCCTTTATAGACCGTCACGCCAGCACACAAAATGGGTGCAACTTCAATGAAATCCAAGCCTTTTGGAATGTGGCCAACGTAATTGGGGTCGGCCAGCGCATAGTCCGCAAAGCCGCCGTTGACTGAGTAGCCGGTGTTTTCTTGTTTTTCACACAAGGTTTCCCAGCCTCCCAGACAGTGTACGCAATAGCCGCAGGCCGTGTGCAGCCAAGGCACGCCCACGCGGTCACCTTCCTTGACATGTTTGACGTTTTTGCCAACGGCGGCGACGATGCCCGCGCCCTCATGGCCCGGAATAAACGGTGGATTGGGCTTGACTGGCCAGTCGCCTTCAGCGGCGTGCAAGTCGGTATGGCATACGCCTGATGCGGCAATGTGCACCAAGACCTGGTCGTCATTGGGCGTTGGGATTGGTACTTCCTCAATTTGCAGCGGCTTGCCAAATTCTCTGACAACTGCCGCTTTCATGGTGGTAGCCATTAACATCTCCTCGTCGCATGCTAGCAATGGATACGTCGGCGTCTGCATGCGATCACACGCCGAGTAGTCATGAACAGGCTCTTAGGTCTGGCTTGACTATAGCGATGAAAAAAAACGCCCTGCCAATAGCCCTAATGCGTCACTTGGTTTCGGCTTGTTGGAGAAAACAGAGCCAGATTGTTGACGTGTGTGGCGTGGCGATTGAAGGGCCAGTCAAGCCCGCGTGCAGATTGGATGCGGGAGGGCGATGCTGTCGGCGCACTGCTACCAGCCGCAGGTGTACTGGCGCATTGCCGCAGATGGGGCTGGTTTGTTTAGCAGATCTCACAGGAGTGGATGCGGCGCACACCTGCGGCAGCCATATCGGCCCACGCCTTGGCTACAGAGCCATTCATGTCAATGCCTTTGCAGGCGTCTTCTACCACGCACACCCCAAAGCCAGCCTGGCGGGCATCCAGTGCAGTCCAGGCCACACAGAAATCAGTGGCCAAGCCGCATACATAGCAATCCGTGAAGCCGCGCTCGCGCAAATAGCCTGCCAGACCAGTCGGGGTGCGGCGATCGGCCTCCATGAAGGCGGAGTAGCTGTCAATTTGTCGGTGGTAGCCCTTGCGTATCACCAGCTCAGTACGGGGCAAATGCAGCTGGCCAGACAGGGCTGCGCCATGGGACTCTTGCACACAATGCTCAGGCCAGAGCACCTGCGGCCCATAGGGGAGTTCAATGACGTCGAAGGGTTGATGGCCAGCATGGGTGCTGGCAAATGAAATATGTCCGCTGGGATGCCAATCCTGCGTGGCAATCGTGTGCGGAAATAGGGCCGCTAGTCGGTTGATGGTTGGAATAATCTGATCGCCATTGGCGACTGCTAACGCGCCGCCCGGCAAAAAATCATATTGCACATCGACGACGATCAGCACGCTGCTGGCTAAAGAGGAGAGGGTGTCTGTTGCGGGCATGGGGAGGCTCCAGGTGGGGTGTCAATCAGGCGGTTGTCTGCATGCCATCGCCTGCTTTGCCATAATGCCTTGCTGTACTTGTGCATGCATGGCCGCTGGGCTGTTGCAGCGCTTGCCTAGCAAGCCATGCCACTGTGCAATCTGCATGATTTTGACTTTCTGATGGGATGAAACAACAGTATGAATGCACAATCTTCGCACACGCAATTGCCCGCCAGCCCTATACGCTCATTGTCTCTGCGTTGGCCTGCCTTGCTGGTGGTGCCGTTGGTGATTGGCCTGAGCGGTTGCTCGAGCTTGAACTTTTTCAGCAAATCGGACAAAAAGCAAGCTAGTGTGCCAGCGCAGGTGGCGGCTGGACCGGCCCAGGTTGCGGTCAATGGTGCTGCACGTGATCTTGCGCAGGAGGAGGCCAATCGCGCATTGGTTTTGGCTTTTTACGAAGGTTTTTTTAACCAGCACCAAGTGGATGCAGCAGCAGCTGTAGTGGCCGATGACTACATCCAGCACAATCCTTTTGTGCCCAATGGCAAGGCGGCTTTTGTCGAGTATTTCAGGGGGTACTTCAAAGAGTTTCCAGAGTCACGTGCCCAAGTCATGCGCAGTGCAACTGACGGAGATTTGGTGTATTTGCATGTGCATTCGACCAGTGGCCCAGGCCATCGAGGCGAGGCAGTAGTTGATATTTTCCGCGTCAAGGACGGCCGCATCACCGAGCATTGGGATGTGATTCAGGAGGTGCCTGAGCGTCCTGTCAACACGAATACGATGTTTTGAATGCAGCCCGTTTGAGCGCTGCCTGCCAACTCACAGCAAAGTAAAAACAAAGCCCCTTGAGTCAGGGGCTTTATTGCGTTTTTGCTTGCGTTTACTCTGGCTTATATGTTTCTAGGCGGGCATTTTTAAGGCTGTAGCCGCTCACGCCCATGTCAGAGTCGGTGCGGTTCACGACCAGCTCACCGGTCACCCATACGGCATCGAGTGAGACAAAACCTTTGACTGGCTTGTCCAGTTTGATGTGGATGATTTGATTGGCAGGCGGTGGCGGGGTGTGGATGCAGGCGCCAAAATTGGGCACCAGAAGCAGCTCGGTCAGGCCTTGTTTGCCTTCTTCGAGTGCCACGACATAACCGGGCAGACGGATGTTTTTGCCACTGAAGGTGGCAACCGTGGGGGCTGAGTCCCAGACTTTGCGCATGCGCTCGTACAACTGGGTCGCGCGTGGATCAGAGTCTTCCCAGTCCTCTGCACCTTGCTCCATCAGGTCCAGAAATTCTGTACTTGGATCCCAGTTGGCGGGCACCAAATCGTCCCAAATAATGGTTTGGGCTTTGGCTGCGCTGTTGGCTGCAGCGGGCAACTGGGGCAGCAGGCTCAGGCCAGTGCCCAGTGACAAGGCCATGAGGAGGTAGGCGCTCTGGCGCTTGAGGCTGCGCCCAAGGCGTTGCGGGGTCTGGCTCAAAAAGGTCATGGTGTGAGAGCAATTAGCTAAGTGAGAGTCAATGGGATGAGTGTAGCGTTGACTACCAACGCTGAACTGGGACCTGTTTAAAAGCGTTTGTATTCCGTGCATCAGGCCGGAGGCGAGAGACCATCGACCAGCGACAAACGGTAGGCACGCCAGCCTGGAATCAGGCAGGCCAAAAAACCTGTGCCTAGCAAACCGGCCAGAATCCACCACTGCAATGCCGTGATCGAGGCAAAGTGCAAGGCCAGGCCAAATTGGCTCAGCAGCCACGGCGACAGGGCCAGGCCTGCAGCCCATAGTGTTAAGCAGCCGATGAAGACACCGGCAAAGGTTGCCAGCGCGCCTTCCAGGCTCAACAAACCAATGATATGCAGTGGCCTGGCGCCCACAGCGCGCAGCACTGCCAGTTCACGGCGGCGCTCGTTCAGTCCAGCCAGTACGACAGCCACCATACCCAGCAGGCTGACAAAGGCCACCATGCCAGACATCAGCAGCAGCGATTGTTCACCAGTGCCAATCAAGCGCCACAATTCGTCCATGGCGACACCGGGAAGCACGGCCATCAAGGGCTCAGCGCGGAAATGATTGATTTGTCGTTGCACTGAAAAGACCTGTGCACGCGACTGCAGGCCCACCAACACGGCAGTGACATTTTTAGGTTGCAGGTCCAATGCACGCACTGCTTGGGCATCGACACTCTGGCCGGGCAGGCGCACGCCTGCGCGCCAATCGACGTGCAAGGCTTGCATGGCTTGCAGGCTGATATGCACCGTGCGATCTACCGGGGTGCCAGTGGCGGCCAAAATGCCGGTGACGACAAACGGTTTGTCATCGTGTTCAATCGCGTTGATGGGCCCGCCTGCGCCATGGGTCAGGGTGATGCGGTCGCCCAGTTGGTAGCCGAGCTGGCGCGCCACTTCAGCGCCCAGCATGGTGTCAAACAGGTCTTCAAAGGGCTTGCCTTGCGCCAACTCCAGGCCTTGCTGGTCGCCATAGCGGAAGTGCTCGAAATATGCCCCCGATGTGCCCAGTACTGAGTAGCCGTGGTGCGAATCGCCCAGCGACATCGGAATCACCCATTGGACGCCGCGCATGTTTTCAATGTCTTCGACGCTGCTCCAGCGGATGTTGTTGGTCGCCGCCCCGATGCGAAACACCGAATACAGCAGCAGCTGCACTGGGCCCGTGCGGGCACCGACGATCAAGTCCGTGCCGGATACGGCAGAGGTGAAGCCTTCGCGCACATCGGTGCGGATGCGCTCTACGCCCATCAGCATGAACGCCGACAAGGCAATGGAGAAAACAGTCAGGGACAAAGTGAAGCGGCGGTTCCAGGCACTTTGCCAAGCAAGGCGAATCAAGGCGGTCATAGCTCGAAGAGAGAGGTTCTAGCGCGCAGCGCGTAAGCGCAGGTCGCAATACAAACAGCAGACGATGTCAGGCCGTGGCGGGCACGGCCACCGCGCGGTTGATCTCGGTCAGACTCACTTGGCGCTGAAAGCGCTCAGCCAGCCGCTGGTCGTGGCTGACGAAAATCACCGAGCTATGCGCTGCTGCACAGGCCGAGAGCAGCAAGTCCATGAAGGCATCGCGGCGGTTTCATCCAGTGCAGAGGTCGGTTCATCGGCAATGATCAAAGCGGGCGAGCCAATCAGCGCGCGGGCTGCAGCCACGCGCTGTTGCTGGCCCACAGACAGCGCGCGCGCAGGCAGTTGCCAGCTGGTGTGCGGCAGGTCCATGGCTGCCAGCCAATGTTGGGCTGCGGCCTCCAGGCTGGCATGTTGCAGCAGCGCTGCTTGCGCTCTGGGCGCAGATAAGCGGCAAGGCAGCAGCACGTTGTCCTGCACACTCAAATACGGCAGCAGGTTGAACTGCTGAAAAATATAGCCGAGCTTGCGCGCGCGGTAGCCATCGCGGGCTGAGGCGCGCCAGTCGGACCAGGCATGGCCGTCAACGCGCACCTGTCCTTGCTGGGGTAAGAAGACCCCAGCCATCAAAGACAGCAACGTGCTCTTGCCACTGCCACTGGGGCCATGCAAGAACACGGTTTCCCCTTTGGCAACGCTGAAATCATCAATCAGCAAACAGGGGGCGGTTTGAGTGGGCCAGCGAAACGAGAGTTGCTGAATCTGCAAAATGGCTGAAGTCATTGGTGCGAATGTGGCTGGTTATTTCCAGCTCAAGCGGGTTTGGCCTGATGTGAGCGTGCGGCTGGCTTGGCCTTGCGGCATGGCCATTTGTACGTTGATGGTGTGGATGCTGCTGAACTGTTTGGCCAGCTGCACATCGATCGCATCGAGCTGCTGGATGCTGTCGCAATGCCATTGCCAAGTGACGCTGACGTCGTTGTGGCCATGCGCATGTTTTGCATCATCGTGTTCGTGGTCGCCTTCAGGGCCATGGTCTGCGGCCTGTTGGGCATCGCTGCTGTGTTCAGGGTGGCCATGATCCTTTGCTTTTGTGTCAGTTTCATGACTGTGGACGCTGGCTTTGGCGTGTGCGCTGTGGCTGTCTGCTTCTAAACCGTCAATATCAACGCTCTCTAGCTTGCACGCTGCTTTGGCGTTGAGTGCAAATAGGCTGGGGAGCTTCAATCGATTGATCGCCTCGGCCACGGTTTGCTTTTCGGCAGCCGTATTGGCCGCGTGTTCAAAGCCGGTGATATCGGCTTGCGGCGCAGTCAGTTGCAGCAGCAATTCCTTGCCATCGGCGGCGACATCGAGCTGCACCACGCCATGCACATGGGCGTGTTGTGCTTGGTTGTGTGTATTCTGATCGTGCTCATGCGCCAGTGCGCTGCTTGCATAGCTGATCACCGCCAAAGAAGCGGCCGTGCCTACTGCGCGCAGACTGCGCTGGACAAGGCTGGTGTTTGCGAAAGAAATCAAATGCGTCATGGTCAAGGTACTGAAGTTAGAAGCATGGTGAGCCACATTCGAGAATACTGACTCGCTTTGGACGAGCATCTATTCATGAATACTTGTCCACCATCATAAATGATAACAATAGATCATTAGTGTTTGTTGTAACTCAGGTATCGTGTGGTTTCATCACTGTGTCATCAAGCATGGTCCACAACTTGGGGCGGTGCTTCAGTGCATAGCCATAAAAAAACCCAGCACGCAGGCTGGGTTGTGACGCAAAAGCGGGGGTGATTAGGCGGGTAAGACGGTCGCTTGCACTTGGCCCAAGCCAATGCGTGCTGCACCTTCTGCTTCACACCAGCCGCGCAGAATCAGCGTATCGCCGTCTTGCAAGAACGTGCGCTGCTCGCCATTGGGCAGTGTGATGGGCTGCTTGCCGCCTTGGGTCATTTCCAGCAAGGAGCCGGCTTCTGTGGGCAGTTCGCCGGAGAGTGTGCCTGATCCCAGCAAATCACCAGGCTGCAAATTACAGCCGTTGACGGTGTGGTGGGCAATCAATTGGGCCGCTGTCCAGTACGCGGCTTGGTCAGCGCGGCCCAGGCTCAGGCGAACCGGTGCAAGCCCGGCTGCGTGCATTTGAGCGGTCTGGAGCAGCACTTCAAGGCTGATGGCCAGCTGCCCTTGCGCCTTGTTGTTGGCGCTATCCAAATAGGGCAGCGGTTGTGGGTCGCTTGCTGGACGTGTGAACGGTGCACGAAACGGTGCCAAGGCTTCGTTGGTGACCACCCACGGGGAGATGGTGGTGGCAAAGTTTTTCGCCAGGAATGGTCCAAGTGGCTGGTATTCCCAGGCTTGGATGTCGCGCGCCGACCAGTCGTTGAGCAGTACCACACCAAACAAATGGTCTTCGGCGTCGTCAATCGCAATCGGCTCGCCTTGGGCATTGCCTTGGGCCATGAAAAAACCCAGCTCCAGCTCATAGTCCAGGCGTTTGCTGGGGCCAAAGCTCGGCGCAGCAGCGTCGGGCGCTTTGGTCTGGCCTTGCGGGCGTTTGAAGTCGCTGCCGCTGACGCCAATCGAGGAGCTGCGGCCATGGTAGCCAATTGGCACCCACTGATAGTTGGGCATCAATGGTTGATCCGGGCGAAAGAGTTTGCCTACGGCAGTGGCGTGGTGAATGCCAGTGTAGAAGTCCGTGTAGTCGCCAATGCGGCATGGCAGGCCCATTTCCACATCGGCCTGGGGCGTCAGCAAAGCCTGCCATTGGGCTTGCTTGGCGCTGCCGGTTTGCAGGCCTTCGCTGAGCTGGTTGCGGATGGCCAGGCGCTGCTGGGGCGACAGGGCCATCACTGCATTGAGGTCATCGGTGTCGATCACGTCGGCAGCGCGGGCGTCCAGGATCTGGTCGCCAATGGCCACGCCCAAATGCCAATCGTTTGTGTTGGCGGTTTTGAGGCGGTAGCGGCCCCAGGGCAGGTTTTGAATCGGAAAGTCGCAGCCTGGCTGGTTGGCGGACTCGACCCAGCTGGTGCGGCTGGGGTCATGGCTGGCATTGCGTGTGAGGAGTTGGCTCATAAATGCTTTGTAATGGTTTATTTTTTGTTCGGATTGAAGTGCTTTTTCACATCGAGCCAGCACTGGTGGTAATGGGCTTGCAGTTGTGCGCTGGCCAGCGCCGCTTGGGTTGGGCGAATCACATGGCGAGTTTCAAACATGAAGGCCATCGTCGCATCGACCTTGTGCGGCTTGCTGGTATCGCTTTGGCTGGCTTTCTCAAATGTAGCCGCATCCGGGCCGTGGCCACTCATGCAATTGTGCAAGCTGGCACCCCCTGGGCGGAAGCCATCGGCCTTGGCATCGTACTGGCCCACAATCAAGCCCATGAATTCGCTGGCGATATTGCGGTGAAACCATGGTGGGCGGAAGGTGTTTTCAGCCGCCAACCAGCGTGGAGGGAAGATCACAAAATCAATCGTGTCCACGCCTGGGGTGTCAGACGGTGATTGCAGCACCAGGAAAATCGATGGGTCTGGATGGTCGTAGCTGATTGAGCCAATGGTGTTGAAGCGGCGCAAATCGTACTTGTATGGTGCGTAGTTGCCATGCCAGGCGACCACATCCAGCGGCGAATGGTCCAACTGGGCACGCCACAGGTTGCCGCCGAACTTGGCAATCAAGTCAAATTGGCCCTCGACATCTTCATACCAGGCCACAGGCGTTTGGAAGTCGCGTGGGTTGGCCAGGCCGTTGGAGCCAATCACGCCCAAATCCGGCAGCTGGAAAGGCGCGCCATAGTTTTCGCAAATATAGCCACGTGCATCTGCATCGAGCAGCTCGACACGGAAACGAATGCCGCGCGGAATCACCACGATCTCCTGTGGCTCGGCCTCAATCACGCCGCATTCCGTGGCAAAGCGCAGTCGGCCTTGCTGCAACACAATCAGCAACTCGCCATCGGCGCTGTAGAAAAAGCGCCCTTGCATGGAGCGGTTGATGGCATACAAGTGAATGGCGGTGCCGCTTTGTGCGTGCGGGTCGCCGTTGCCTGCCATGGTGCGCAGGCCATCGATGAAGTCGACTGACTCTTGCTCGCCAGGCAATGGCATTGGGTCCCAGCGCAGTTGGTTGGGCGTCGTGGGAATGTCGAGGTAGTCCTGACTCAGATGGCCGTTGCCAATCTGCTCGAAGGGCGTGTGGGCGGCGCCGGGGCGGATGCGGTAGAACCAGCTGCGGCGGTTGGCGTGGCGTGGTGCGGTAAAGGCCGTGCCTGAAATCTGCTCGGCATACAGGCCGTAGGGGCAGAGCTGGGGCGAGTTTTGCCCGACGGGCAAGGCGCCAGGAAGGGACTCTGTTGCCCATTCATTGGCAAAACCGCTCATGTATTGCAAAGCGGCTGAGGTGGTATGCGCCATTGGTATCTCCTTGGGTGTTTTTGGACTATTGTGCGCATCTGAAAACTATTATCAATAAAGATATTAATATAGTAATTATTTGATTGGTGGATAGTTGGGTCGGCCATTGACCCAGCAAGCTGCAGTGCAGCACAAGGAATGCGATGGTGATGGAGCAGCATTTGCGGCAGTTCGACTTGAATTTGCTATTGGTTTTTCATTGTGTGATGCAAGAGCGCAGCGTTTCGCGGGCAGCATTGGCATTGAATATGTCGCAACCGGCACTCAGTGGCGCATTGGCGCGCTTGCGCCAGGCGACAGGTGATGCCCTGTTTGTGCGTGCAGGGCGTAGTGGCATGCAGCCGACGCCGTTTGCGCTGCAATTGGCCCAGCCAGTGGCGCAAGCATTGGGCAGTATTTCGCAGCGCCTGCGCACCTCGGATGTGTTTGATGCGAGCACCAGCAGCAAACAGTTCACGCTGGCCATGCTGGATGTGGCCGAGTTGTATTTCATGCCGCAATTGGTGGCTTATTGCAGCCAGGTCGCGCCCCATGTGCGCATTGCTGCGCATGCACCCCATGCCAGCCATGCAGCAGTCAGCGGCCTTGGCAGCGTGCAAGAGGCTTTGCGCCAGGGGGCGGTTGATCTGGCCATTGGTGCATTTGAAGACATGCCGCAAGGCGCGATGCAGCAACTCCTGTTCGAGCAGGACTTTGTGCTGATCGCCAGGCAGGGGCACCCGCAATTGCAGCTGCCCGAGGGCCCGCAGGCCAGTACAGCGGCTAAAACCAAGCCTGTGGCTGTGCCCAAGGTGCCACCAGCTGCACTGACAGGCTTGCGCTGTGTCTTGCAGCACCAGCCGCAGGGCAGCTATGCCCACGCGCAGCGCTGGTTGCTGGACGCAGCGGGTAGCCAAATAGCACACCACTATTGCAGCAGTCTGGTCACCGTGCCGTTTGTGGTGGCGCAGTCAGACGCAGTGGCTTTGGTGCCTGCCCAATTGGCGCAGACATACACGGCATTATTGGGTTTGCGCATGGCCCCGGTCGATGGGCTGGAGGCGCGCCTGAAGACGTATTGCTTTTGGCACCCGCAATTCCACCAGGACCAGGCCAGCCGTTGGTTGCGCAGCAGCTTGTTGCAGCTGTTTGGTGGGGTTTGATATTTTTTATTGTGGCGCAGCAGGGCTGCGCCACTCAATGCGTAAATGCCAATGGCTTATTTGGTATTTATTTGGCAATCGCCCGCAAAAACGTCGCCATTTTGGTTTCGGTTTCGCGGATTTCACTGGCTGGGTCAGAGCCTGCCACTGTGCCGGCGCCGGCGTAGAGGCGGAAGACCTGCTTGCCGTCATACTGCCCACAGCGAATTGTCAAAGCCCATTCGCCGTCGCCGTTCTCTTTTTGCCACCCGACAAGGCCCGCAAAGTAATCACGCTCAAACGGCTCCAGTGCTTGAATATGCGCAAAGGCGCTAGCAGTTGGAAAACCGCACATGGCAGGCGTGGGATGCAGTGCCAGGCCCAAATCCAGAGCAGTCATGGCTGGGTTTTTCAGGCGTGCGGTGATGAAGGTCGACAAATGCCACAGCGCATCTGTGCCGATCACGCTGGGGCGCTCCGGGATTTGCAGATCGGTGCAGTGCTCGGCCAGAATGCGTGTAATGTCGCTGACCACATAGCCGTGCTCACGCAGGTCTTTTTCCGAAACTGCCAAGCCGTCTTTGCGCTCTTGGTCAAGCGCAGGGTCGCTGTGGCGCGGAATCGAGCCAGCCAATGGGTTGATGAACACCATATCGCCTTCGCGGCGAACCAGCAATTCGGGGCTGGCGCCCATCATCGCTGCTTGCGAGGCGGCGCCGTCATTCCAGATCGGTAGACTGAAGGTATAGCCGTGGCGATTGCGAGCGAGCAGGTCGCGCAGGATGTGCGCCTGGTCAATCGTGCCAGAGAGGGTGACATCCATCGCGCGCGCGAGGACGATTTTTTTCACATCACCTTGTGCGAACAAATCCAAGGCCTGCTCGACCATTTGGCCATAGAGTTCAGGCGCAGGGACCGGCTGCTTGCTAGTGACAGCAGGACTTGCTGTGTTTGCTGTACTTGGAGTGGGCGTGATGGCATTGGCGTTGGCCGGGCTGGCCACATGCTGTACTTTTTGGGGGATGGTCAGGCTGGCAGCTTGCGTGACATCAAACGGGATCAAGCCAAACAGTACGGCGTTGTGCTGGCCCTGCGCGTTGGCTTGCGCGAACAGTTGCTCAACCAGGCTGGCACTGATGGGCGCATAAGCGTGCAGATCGGCACTGCCATGCTGGCTGCGCAGTTGGTGGGCAGGGGATGCGAAAAACGCATCACGGTTGGCAAAAGCATCCAGCAACCATTCGTTGGAGGCTGGCAGATCGGGGGAAGTGGCTGTAGACATTATCAAACCAATAGACGCTAAGGGATTACTTTTCTGCCAGGTTCAGGCGTTTGATCAGCGGTGTCCAGCGGGCTGCCTCTTCTTGCATATAAGCGGCAAAAGCTTCTGGTGTGGAGGCAGCGGGTTCCATGAACATCGTGTGCAAGCGGGTTTGTACAGCTTCGTTTTGCAGCGCGGCTGTCAAGGCTTGATTGAGTTGGCTTTGTATCTGTGCGTCAATACCGACCGGCGCAATAAAGCCAATCCAGCCAGAGCCTTCAATGCCTGCATAGCCTAGTTCGGCAACGGTGGGTACCTCGGGCAAGAAGCTCAGTCGCTCGGCTGAAACTGCGGCAATTGGCTTGATCCGGCCGTCCTTGATCAAGGGCATCACAGCCACTGGAGGCAAGGCGGCGAAATGGGTCTCGCCCGTCAGCAAAGATGTCACCGCAGCTGGCGACGAAGGGTAGGGCACGTGCAGGGCTTCGCCGCCGGTGCGCTCAAGTAACAGCTCAACTGCCAGGTGTGAGACTGTGCCCGCACCAGTGGACGGGAAGTTGAGTTGCGCATCGGGTGTTTTGGCTGCCGCAATCAAATCCTGCAGGGAATTGATGGGTGAGTCTTTGGGCACGACAAGCACGTTGTATTGGTGAACGGCCAGAGCAATTGGCGCGATGTCTGTGCTGGGGTTATAGGGCAGGTTTTTTTCAATCACAGGGTTATTGACCAGTGGCCCGGTGATGGAGACGCCAAAGGTGTAGCCATCGGGTTTGGCTTTGGCGATTTCGTTGGTGCCAATATTGCCGCTTGCACCAGGCTTGTTGACGATGATGATGGGCTTGCCCAAGGTTTTGCCTGCTTCATCGGCGATAATGCGCGCCATGGTGTCGGGGCTGGAGCCTGGCCCAAATGGCACGATCAAGGACAGGTTTTTACTGGGCCACTGCACATCTGTACTTTGTGCAAATGTGGGCGCGCAAAGGCTTGCGGCGCAAACGATGAAACAAAGGCGTGTGAGCCAGTGCTGCGGTGTCATAGTAGTCTCCAAGGAGCGATGGAATGCGAATCGGTGTGTGCCTGCCTGCGCATGCATGCCTTGGCTAGGCATGCTTGTGATGAAAGGCGCTGTGCATGGCTCTTGGCAGCTTGTTGGCATGTCGCTAGCCACGCGGCATGCATGATAGTCACATATTGCGCACTGTGCTGGCCACGAGGTCGGCTGGTTTGGCAGTTAGGAACTGTTGGCACAATCCTTGGTAGACCGGGATACAAGCGTGCCCTACCAGTTCTACGCCTGCGTTGTACGCCGTAGTCACAACTACAAGCCTGATGTCTGTCAGATCGGGTTGGCGATCCTTAAGAAATTGGATCAGAATGAAATCTTTGCAGAAATGTTGCTTTTTTGCTAATTAATAGTGTTTGCCAAGCCTTCGCATGGCTTGGCAAATGGGACGTTTGGAGCGCTGCTTGCAAGGAGGCGCAGGCCTTAAGCCTGTATGGCACGTGCATGTGGTGCTAAAGCGTCAAAGTAATTTGGCGTCAAATAAGCCCAGAGTGTGCGGGTGATAAGCGCCTGGCAAATGTTAGTTTTCTATAATTTCGCGCTTGTATCAATTGGTGAACATCATGACAGCGCATTCAGATTCAGAACGGGATTCTATGAAGCGCCTTCAGGAAGCAGCTTTTGATGCCGATGACAGTAACGACAGCCAATGGGATGGTGTCGAGCCTTTGACTGCTGAGCAGGCTGAGCAATGGCGCCGCACGCATTGGCAGCCGTCGCCTTGGAAAGTCGTGCAGTGGCAGGCAATTGTTTCTATTGCTTTGGGACTGGTAATTTGGGGGGTTAGCAGGGATTCTGCGGCTATAATCTCGTGGCTTTACGGAACCTTGGCCATTTGGCTGCCAGCCTGCATGTTTGCCAAGGTCGTTGTCAGCAAGCCAGAATTAGGCGTCTTGGTCATGTTCGAGATGCTGAAATTGCTGCTGAATGTGGTGTTGTTACTAATGGCGCCATTGCTGCTTGACAAGGTGGCCTGGGCTTATCTTCTGGGCGCCGTCGTAATAACTGTGAATATGTACTGGATTGCGCCCATTGTGATGGCGCGATACAGGCGTGTGTAGAACGATTGAAAGAATTGACCTATGGCTGCAAACGCTGGAGCACCGACCCCAAGTGAGTACATTGTTCACCACTTGGAGCATTTGACTAACCTGAAGCAAGGTTTTATTGTTGATTTCAAAGTGGTCAACATTGACTCCATTGTGGTTGCATTGGTATTGGGCCTGATTGGTGTATTTGTGCTGGCGCTTGCTGCACGTAAGGCTACATCGGGGGTGCCTGGCAGATTTCAAGCGGCTGTTGAACTTTTAGT
Organism: Lampropedia aestuarii; assembly: GCF_004803635.1. Lineage (GTDB taxonomy): Bacteria > Pseudomonadota > Gammaproteobacteria > Burkholderiales > Burkholderiaceae_C > Lampropedia > Lampropedia aestuarii. The sequence goes on from NZ_SSWX01000003.1 coordinate 145,520, forward strand.
TGAAATGGTGGATAGCCAAACCAAAGCCAACATCCACAACGCTGAAAGCCGCAAGTTCATTGCTCCTTTGGCGCTGACTGTCTTTGTCTGGATTTTCCTGATGAACGCCATGGACTTGCTGCCTGTGGATATGCTGCCGCATATGTGGGCAAAGGGTTATGAAGCTACAGGTGGCGATCCTGCGCATGCCTACTTGCGCGTGGTGCCAACGGCTGACTTGTCGACTACCTTTGGTCTGTCGATCGCTGTGCTGCTGTTGTGCTTGTACTACTCGGTGAAAGTCAAGGGTGTGGGTGGTTTTGCCCACGAGCTGGTGACTGCCCCATTTGGTACCTCCAAAAATCCTATTTTTGCGGTGATTTTGGGTGTGGTGAACTTGCTGATGCAAATCATTGAGTACGTCTCCAAAACCGTCTCTCACGGTATGCGACTCTTCGGCAACATGTACGCTGGTGAGTTGGTATTTATGCTGATTGCATTGCTTGGCGGCTACGCAGCACTGTCAATGGGCGGCGCGATGATGGGCATTGGCCACATCATTGCAGGTACGATTTGGGCTGTTTTCCACATTTTGATCATTACGCTGCAAGCGTTCATTTTCATGATGTTGGCGCTCATTTATCTGGGTCAGGCGCACAACGCTCACTAAGACTTGGTTTTTTAAATGGGTGTTCTCGTCTTCTTAATTGAGCGCGCCCTGTTTGTTTCGTTTTCTTTTTTCATCTCCACTAACTGAAGGATAAATCATGGAAATCATCGGCAACATCAACGGTCTGGTTGCTCTGGCTTGTGGCTTGATCGTAGGCTTGGGTGCTATCGGTGCTTCGATCGGTATTGCTCTGATGGGCGGTAAATTCCTGGAGTCTTCTGCTCGTCAACCAGAACTGATCAACGAACTGCAAACCAAGATGTTCATCTTGGCTGGTCTGATCGACGCTGCGTTCCTGATCGGTGTGGCTATTGCTTTGCTGTTCGCATTCGCTAACCCGTTCATTCCAGCAATCTAATTTCATTCAACGCCACGAAGGAGAGGTGTTGCAATGAATATTAATTCGACACTGTTCTTTCAAGCCATTGTCTTTTTGATTTTGGTGTGGTTCACGATGAAGTTCGTGTGGCCCCCAATTGCAAAAGCTTTGGATGAAAGAGCGCTAAAAATTGCCGAAGGGCTGGCTGCAGCGGATAAAGCAAAAACTGAATTGGCATCTGCCAATACCCGAGTTGAGCAACAGTTGGCTGCCTCCAGAAACGAAACGACTTCCTTGTTGGCTGATGCTGAGCGTCGTGCTCAAGCCATCATCGATGAGGCTCGTGCTCGTGCGTCCGTAGAGGCTGACAAGATTGTTGCGCAAGCAAAAGCCGATGCGGATCAGCAAGTTTTGCAAGCGCGTGAAGTGCTGCGTGACCAAGTTGCTACTTTGGCTGTCAAAGGTGCGGAGCAGATTTTGCGCAAAGAAGTCAATGCCTCCGTGCATGCTGATTTGCTCAATCGCCTCAAGGCTGAACTGTAAAAGGGGGCTCTATGGCGGAATTGGCCACTATTGCCCGTCCTTACGCTGAGGCGCTGTTCAAGGCAGCCGCTGGGGCAGGGGTTGAGCAAATCCAGCAATGGTTGGATGCATTCGCTACTGTTGCTTCCAATGAAGATGTGCTGCGTGTAGCGCAAAGCCCTAAAGTCAATCGCGAACAGGTGCTGTCCCTGTTCGCCGGTGTTGCCAATGGCGAATTGCCAGTTTTGGTGAAAAACTTTTTAGGTGCTGTGGTTGACAATGACCGTTTGGCTGCCTTGCCTCAAGTGGCTGTGCAGTTTCGTGACTTGGTCAACGACAAAGAAGGCGCTGCCGATGCGGATGTATTTAGCGCGTTCCCGATCTCTGAGGCTGAGCTCGAAGTGCTCAGGCCAACGCTGGAGAAGCGTTTCGAGCGCAAACTCAATCTGTCTGTCAAGATTGATGAGTCGCTCATCGGAGGCGTTCGGGTAGTCGTGGGTGACGAGGAGTTTGATACCTCCGTCAAAGCCCGTTTGGAACAAATGAAAGCGGCACTGACGGCTTGATGGCCGTTTTCAGTGTTTGTGATCAATCAAGCAACAAGGAACGAGTCATGCAACTCAATCCAGCAGAAATTTCTGAGCTGATTAAGAGCCGTATTGAAGGCTTGGAATCCAGTGCCGACGTCAGAAACCAAGGTACTGTGGTTTCCGTGACAGATGGTATCGTCCGTGTTCATGGCCTCTCTGAGGTGATGCAGGGCGAGATGTTGGAATTCCCAGCCGATAAAAATGGCAATGCCACATACGGCCTCGCATTGAACCTGGAGCGCGACTCCGTGGGTTCCGTGATTTTGGGTGAGTACGAGCACATCTCCGAAGGCGACGTTGTGAAAACAACTGGCCGTATTTTGGAAGTGCCAGTAGGTCCAGAACTGATCGGTCGCGTGGTGAACGCTTTGGGTCAGCCCATTGATGGCAAAGGCCCGATCAACGCCAAAGAAACCGACGTGATCGAAAAAGTGGCTCCAGGCGTGATTGCTCGTCAATCCGTGGACCAACCTTTGCAAACCGGTTTGAAAGCGATTGACGCGATGGTCCCAGTGGGCCGCGGTCAACGTGAATTGATCATTGGTGACCGTCAGACTGGTAAAACAGCTGTGGCCATCGACGCGATCATCAACCAAAAAGGCCAAGGCGTTACTTGTATCTACGTGGCGATTGGCCAAAAAGCCTCTTCCGTCAAAAACGTGGTGCGCGCGTTGGAGCAAGCTGGTGCGATGGAATTCACCATCGTCGTCGCTGCGACTGCCTCTGAGTCTGCCGCTATGCAGTACGTGTCTGCATACTCCGGTTGCACCATGGGCGAATACTTCCGTGACCGTGGCCAAGATGCGTTGATCGTGTATGACGACTTGTCCAAACAAGCCGTGGCTTACCGTCAAGTGTCCCTGCTGCTGCGCCGTCCACCAGGCCGTGAAGCATATCCTGGCGACGTGTTCTATCTGCACAGCCGTTTGCTCGAGCGTGCAGCGCGCGTGAATGCCGATTATGTGGCCGAATTCACCAAAGGTGAAGTGACTGGCAAAACCGGTTCTTTGACAGCTCTGCCAATCATTGAAACCCAAGCTGGTGACGTCTCCGCATTCGTTCCAACCAACGTGATCTCGATCACTGACGGTCAGATCTTCCTGGAGTCCAACCTGTTCAACGCTGGTATCCGTCCTGCGATTAACGCCGGTATTTCGGTGTCTCGCGTAGGTGGTGCAGCGCAAACCAAACTGGTGAAAAACCTGTCTGGCGGTATCCGTACCGACTTGGCCCAGTACCGTGAATTGGCCGCGTTTGCGCAGTTCGCCTCTGACCTGGACGAAGCGACCCGCAAGCAGCTCGACCGTGGTGCGCGTGTGACTGAATTGCTCAAGCAAGCCCAGTACTCGCCATTGAACATCGCTTTGATGGCTGCATCGCTGTTTGCTGCCAACAAAGGTTACCTGGACGATATCGAAGTCAAGCGCGTGCTGGACTTTGAAAAAGGTCTGCACCAGTACCTGCAAGCGTCGCAAGGCCCGCTGATTGAGAAGCTGCTGGCTAAAAAAGCGCTGGACAAGGACGCAGAAGCGGAACTGGCCTCTGCCATTGAATCCTTCAAGAGATCGTTCGCCTAAGTCGGCGTGTCAACCTCATTGAAAGGAGTTTTCTATGGCAAGTGGCAAGGAAATACGCGGCAAGATCAAATCGGTGGAAAACACCAAAAAGATCACCAAGGCCATGGAAATGGTGGCCGCGTCCAAAATGCGCAAAGCACAAGAGCGCATGCTGGCTGCACGCCCTTATAGCGAGAAAATCCGCACGATTGCTGCCCACCTGGCAGCAGCCAACCCTGAGTATCGTCACCCATTCATGGTGGCCAACGATGCAAAGGCCGCTGGCGTAATCGTCGTGACGACCGACAAGGGCCTGTGCGGTGGTATGAACACCAACGTGTTGCGCGCAGTGACAAATAAGATCGGTGAGCTGCAAAAGAGTGGACAGTCTGTCCGCGCTGTGGCCATCGGCGGCAAGGGTTTGGGTTTTCTCAACCGTATTGGCGCACCAGTCGTGGCGGAAGCCACGGGCTTGGGCGATACACCACGTCTGGAGGCTTTGATTGGCCCCGTCAAGGCGCTGTTGGACGCTTATGTGGCTGGTGAGATCAATGCCGTGTATTTGAGCTATACCAAGTTCATCAACACCATGCGTCAAGAGTCTGTGATTGAGCAGCTGTTGCCGCTTCAACCAGAACGTCTGGATAACAAAGACGCTCAAAAAAGTGGTGATTGGGACTATATCTACGAACCAGATGCACAGACCGTCATTGACGAGCTGCTGGTGCGTTATGTGGAATCCTTGATCTATGCAGCAGTGGCCGACAACATGGCTTCTGAGCAATCTGCGCGGATGGTGGCGATGAAGGCTGCAACCGACAACGCAGGCACAGTGATCAAAGATCTCAAGCTCGTCTACAACAAAACACGCCAGGCGGCGATCACGACCGAGTTGTCCGAGATCGTTGCCGGCGCGGCAGCCGTCTAAACATTTTTATTGGGAATAGTAATGGCTCAAGCTCAAGGAAAAATTGTTCAATGTATTGGCGCCGTGGTGGACGTGGAGTTCGCACAAGGTTCCGTACCGAACGTGTATGACGCACTCAAGCTCGAAGGCTCTGCCCTGACGCTGGAAGTGCAACAACAGCTCGGCGATGGCGTGGTTCGTACCATTGCGCTGGGTTCTTCTGACGGTCTGCGTCGCGGTTTGATGGTTGTCAACACTGGCAGCCCAATCACCGTTCCAGTCGGTACAGCGACGCTGGGCCGTATCATGGACGTATTGGGTAATCCAATCGACGAGCGCGGTCCTGTGGACAGCACGCACTCTGCCGTGATTCACCGTAAAGCCCCGGCTTACGACGAACTGTCACCATCGCAAGAACTGCTGGAAACCGGCATCAAAGTGATTGACTTGGTGTGCCCGTTCGCCAAAGGCGGTAAAGTGGGTCTGTTCGGTGGCGCCGGTGTGGGCAAGACCGTGAACATGATGGAGCTCATCAACAACATCGCCAAAGCACACAGCGGTTTGTCCGTGTTTGCTGGTGTGGGTGAGCGCACTCGTGAAGGTAACGACTTCTACCACGAGATGTCAGACGCCAAAGTGGTGAACCAGGAAAACCTGGCTGAATCCAAAGTGGCGATGGTGTATGGCCAGATGAACGAACCACCAGGAAACCGTTTGCGCGTGGCCCTGACTGGTTTGACCATGGCTGAAGCCTTCCGTGACGAAGGCCGTGACGTGTTGTTCTTCGTGGACAACATCTACCGTTACACCTTGGCCGGTACCGAAGTATCCGCTTTGCTCGGTCGTATGCCTTCTGCTGTGGGTTACCAGCCTACATTGGCCGAAGAAATGGGCCGTCTGCAAGAGCGTATCACGTCCACTAAAGTGGGCTCGATTACATCGATCCAAGCCGTGTACGTGCCAGCCGATGACTTGACTGACCCATCGCCTGCTACAACGTTTGCTCACTTGGACTCCACCGTGGTTCTGTCACGTGACATCGCTGCTTTGGGTATTTATCCAGCGGTTGATCCACTGGACTCCACCAGCCGTCAGCTGGACCCACAAGTGGTGGGCGAAGAGCACTACCAAGTCGCTCGCGCCGTTCAAGGTACGCTGCAGCGCTACAAAGAATTGCGTGACATCATCGCGATTCTGGGTATGGACGAATTGGCTCCTGAAGACAAACTGCTGGTTGCACGTGCACGTAAGATTCAGCGTTTCCTGTCGCAGCCATTCCACGTTGCTGAAGTGTTTACTGGCGCCCCTGGTAAGTACGTGCCTTTGGCCGAAACCATTCGTGGCTTCAAGATGATCACCAACGGTGAAGTGGACCACTTGCCTGAGCAAGCGTTCTACATGGTTGGTACGATCGACGAAGCGATTGAGAAGGCTAAGAAGGTCGCTTGATCTCCAAAGCCCCAGGCGGCCAAGCCTTTCATTGACTGAATAGCTTGGCCAATCTCAATCCCAACCGTTGCAAGGAATGCCAATGAACACCATTCATGTCGACGTGGTCAGCGCCGAAGAATCCATTTTTTCGGGCGAAGCCAAGTTCGTCGCGCTGCCGGGCGAATCCGGTGAATTGGGTATTCTGCCGCGTCACGTCCCCTTGATCACACGTATCAAGCCGGGTTCTGTGCGTATCGAATTGCCTGATGGCAAAGAGGAATTTGTTTTTGTTGCTGGTGGTATCTTAGAAGTTCAGCCCGATCGCGTCACTGTGTTGTCTGACACAGCTGTGCGTGGTGCTGATCTGGATGAAGAGAAACTCAACAAAGCCAAACAAGCTGCTGAAGACTCGATGCGCAATGCCAAGAGCGATATCGATCTGGCCAGCGCCCAGTCTGAGCTGGCCATTCTGGCCGCTGAGCTGGCTGCTTTGCGCAAGTTTCAGAACAAACGCTGAAAATAGCGAATATTGTATTCGTCCATGCGAATACAATCGTTTGCCCTACACAACCGCTGCATCTGCAGCGGTTTTTTTTATATCTGCGATGGTTTTGCTGCAATTGTGCGCATTTTCTTTGGCAGTGCGGTGGCCAGTCAGTGCGATGATATTGGTTTATGCATATGCAGCTAGATTTATGACCCATATCGCCGTTATTGGAGCCGGCATCACCGGAGTGACCAGTGCGTATTGCTTGGCACGAGCAGGCTTTGAAGTCAGTGTGCTTGACCGGCACCGCTATCCGGCTATGGAAACCTCGTTTGCCAATGGCGGCCAGCTATCGGCCAGCCACACCGAGGTGTGGAACAGCGTGGCCACATTGCAAAAAGCCCTGCGTTGGATGTGGCACAGCGACGCGCCACTGCTGCTGAACCCAGCACCTTCGTGGCATAAATACAGCTGGATTGCCGAGTTCATTGCCCAGATTCGCCACCACGATGCCAATTCGGTCGCGACCACGCGTATGGCCATTGAGGCGCGCCAGTACCTGTTTGCGATGGCCGAGGCCGAGGGCATTGCCTTTGATTTGGAAAAACGAGGCATCCTGCACCTCTACCACGATGCACACACATTGGCAGAAGCGGCGGCGGCGACACGCTTGCTCAAGCAAGGCGGCCTAGAGCGTGTGGCAGTGACCAATGAAGAAATTCACCAGTTGGAGCCAACGCTCACGGGCCAGTATGCTGGTGGATTTTTTACTGAATCCGATTCGACCGGAGATATCCATCAATTCACGCGGGGGTTGGCGCGCGCTTGCGAGCGCAAAGGGGTCACGTTCTACCAGGATGTCCAGGTCGTGCAGGCCGAGGCCAGTGAGACAGGGGTGGCATTGCACTGGCGTGCGGTCAATGAACTGGGCGAATTCGCTGCAGCCGCGCCTCCAGAGGTGTTGGCCTGTGATGCGGTGCTGGTTTGCGCCGGTGTGGGAAGCCGTTCTTTGGCGCAGATGCTGGGCGACCGCGTCAATGTCTACCCTGTGAAGGGCTACTCAATTACCCTGCATTTGGACGATGCGCGCAGCCGCGCCAATGCACCATGGGTGAGTTTGTTGGATGAGCATGCCAAGATCGTCACCAGTCGACTGGGAGAGAGCCGCTTGCGCGTGGCCGGGACGGCTGAGTTCAATGGCGAGAATCGCGATATACGAGCCGATAGAATCGCGCCCTTGCTGCAATGGGTGCGTGAGAATTTCGATCTTGAAACGGCCAATGCCGTGCCATGGGCTGGGCTGCGTCCGATGATGCCGAATATGATGCCGGTCATCCAGCGCGGTCAGCGCCGGCGGGTTTACTACAACACCGGCCATGGCCATCTGGGCTGGACGCTCTCGGCGGCCACGGCCGAGTTGGTCACCGCTTTGATTGCCAGTGATGCGGCGGTACTCTGAGCCTGCCACTGGACTCAGCCAGGCCTTCGCACCCTGGGTAGGGCGTATGCGCTGCAGTGCCGTTGAACGGCACAAGCAGTAAGCAGGCTCTTAAAAGTCCAATAAACTCACACCCACTGAGAATACGGTGCGGCGAAAGTTGTAGTCAATCAAGCTATCGCCATAACCACTGAACAGGCTGGTGTAAAGACGCAAATTGCTTTTGCCGCCAGTGAGCTGCTCACCCAGGGTGTGGAACCACTCCAGCTGTGTTGATCCTCTGGAATTGCTGCGCAAGGAGCTGCGGGCAGTCATGACCAAGGTATTGGTTTTGTTCACATCCCAAGCGGCTGTGAATTCGCCGCGACCAATGTAGTCACTGATGTTCGGGTTGTCGTCTTTGGCAGCATCTTCCTTGATGCGATGCCACAAGCGCGCTTGCAGGCGCACCTCGGGGTTTACGTCCAAGCCCAGCATCATGTAGTAGCGGTTCCAGCTGCGTGACAAGGGGTTGCTTTGTCCGTTTGATTGGTGGTTGATGCCAAGGCCTGCATAGCGCAGCTTGGCTTGCCCCAGCAGTTTCCATTCCAGCGGATAGACGTACATCAGCTCAGGCTGGTAATCGGTATTGCGAAATGGCCGAGAGAGCGTGCCGTTAAAGGCTTGCCAATAGGAGTTGGAGGTAAAACCAAACCACAGCGAGTCACGCTTGTTGCTGGCGTCGCTGGTGAAAATGTTGCTGGCGAGTTTGGTGCGGATCGAGAGTTGGATGCGCGTTTCAGGGCGTTGGTAGTCCTGGTATTCGGCCAGCCCATTGTCAAGTCCAGGCGAGTAGGGCTGGCGGTTGATTCGATTGCTGGTGCTGAGCGCAAAAATCATGGGGCGGTAGCCGCGAAAGCGGAAGTTGCCACAATCGGTCTCGCTGGTCAGCTCCCACATGCGCGATGTGGTGTCGTAGTCGTGGTTGCGGCAGCCCTCCCCATTGTCGGTATCGGCTGGCGCTGCGGCCACCGGCAGTGTCAATTGTGCTGCCGTTGCTGGTGGCACAGCCGTGCTTTCAGGTGCCGTGCCATACCAGGCGCCATTGCCACTGCGAGTCATGGGGGAGGGGGGGCTAACCAAAGCATCAAAACAGGCCAGGCGCTCGTTGTCGCTAACAACAGCAGCGCAGCTTTGTAGGCTGCTGGTATTTGGCGTGATGGGCGCTTGTGCTTGAGCCGCAGTGGTAGCGCACAGCGCCACGCCCACAGACAGACAGGCCCAGGCAGTGTAAGAAGTGGTCGTAGCCATAAATTGAGTCGAATGAATGGATTGAGTCAATATCTGCAGAGCAATAAAAACTGCATGGGGGCGGGGTCAGCCATGTGTCCTTTGAAGGTTCACAGTGGCCTGTATTCAGCCACGCAGCGCATGGTATATGTTTTCGGCCAAGTCACTGGAAATGCCATCAACCGTCATCAGGTCTTGTACGCTGGCATTGGCTACACCTTGTACGCCACCAAAGCGCTGCAGCAGGCGTGCGCGTCGTTTCGGGCCAATGCCTGCTATGTCCTCCAAACGGCTGCCGCCGGTGCGAATGCGCGAACGCTTTGCGCGCATGCCGGTAATCGCAAAGCGGTGGGCTTCATCGCGTATCTGCGCCACCAGCATCAAGGCGGCGCTGGTGGGGGGCAGGCTGATCTTGGCGCGGCCATCGGCAAACACCAACTCTTCCAGGCCCACTTTGCGGCCTTCGCCTTTTTCAACACCGACCAGCAGGCCAATGTCCAGGCCCAATTGTTCAAACACTTCGCGTGCCGTCGAAATCTGGCCTTTGCCGCCATCTATCAACACCAGATCGGGCATGCGCAAACGCGTTTTTTTCTCTACTGCTGTATTTAGGGCGGTTGCTTCCGATCCAGCTTCTGCTGGGGGGGACACGCTGGTGCCCTCCAACTCGTGTTGGCCCTGTACGGATTGCTGCGCAAGGGCTTCAATGATCTTGCTGTAGCGGCGTGTCAGCACCTGGCGCATCGCGGCGTAATCGTCGCCGCCGGTGATGCCGGTGATGTTGTAGCGGCGGTATTCGCTGCTTTGCATGGTGTGTTGCTCAAACACGACGCAAGAGGCCTGTGTGGCCTCGCCAGCAGTGTGTGAAATGTCAAAGCACTCGATGCGCCACTCATTCAAAGCGGCTTCATCCAGATCCAGCTGCAAGGCTTGCGCCAGAGCTTGCGTGCGGGCTTTTTGCGAGCCTTCCTCTGACAGCAGGCGCGCCAATTGCAATTGGGCATTTTTATGTGCCATTTCTAGCCAGGTTTTGCGCTCGCCACGAGGCTGGGTCTGGTTGCGAATGGTTTTGCCTGTGCCTTCGGCCAGTACGGCCAATAGGCTTTTGTCGATTGCGTGGCTGGTAATCAGCAAAGGGGGGGCTGGGTAACTCAGGTAATGCTGGGCGACAAAAGCCGTGAGAATTTGCTTTTGCGCCTGGGCATCGCTGAGCGCGCTTGTCTGCGCCATGTTGCCGCCATCGGCGGTATCTGGCGTGGCCTGTGCAACAGAAGCATCGGCTACTGCAGCATCGTCGCTGCCACTGTCTTCAGTCTGCATGGCCAGCGCCGCTTCGAGCTGGCTGGGAAAGTACGGGCGGTCACCCAAATGGCGGCCACCACGCACCATCGCCAGATTGACACAGGCTTTACCGCCTTGCCGAACAATGGAGATGATGTCTACATCAGCATCACCGACGGTCTCTACCGACTGCTGCTGCAACACTGTGGACAGCGAGGCAATGCGGTCACGCACCTGGGCGGCCTGCTCATATTCCATTTGTTCGGCCAAGTCCATCATGCGCGCTTCCAACTTGCGCACCAAGGTGTCGGTTTGACCGCGCAGCAGCGCCTCGGCCTGCTCGGTATCAGCCAGGTAATCGGCATGGGAGATCAGGCCCACACACGGCGCGGTGCAGCGCTTGATTTGGTGCAGCAAACAAGGTCGTGTGCGGTTGTTGAAGACCGTGTCTTCACAGGTACGCAGCAAGAATACCCGCTGCAATAGCTGGATGGTTTCTTTCACGGCCCAGGCGTTGGGATAGGGTCCAAAGTAATGGTGTTTGCGATCGGTGGCACCCCGGTAATAGCTGATGCGCGGAAAGCTGTGGGCTTGTGGCACCGCACCCGCGCCACTTGTCGCTTTGGCCGGTGCTGCGCTGGCGGCGGAAATTTTCAGGTAGGGATAGCTTTTGTCATCCCGAAACAGGATGTTGTATTTCGGATTCTGTGTTTTGATCAGGTTGTTTTCAAGCAGCAAAGCCTCTGCTTCAGAGCGCACCACGGTGGTTTCCATGCGCACAATCTTGCTGACCATGTGGCCAATGCGTGAGCCGCCGTGGTCTTTTTGAAAATAGCTGCAGACCCGGCGTTTGAGGTTTTTGGCTTTACCGACGTACAAAAGCTGGTCGGCCGCATCAAAGTAACGGTAGACCCCAGGCAAAATGGGCAGTTGCAAGGCTTGTTGCAACATCGTGGAAGGTGGAGCTGTTTCAGCGTTCATTGTGCAAAGGCAAGCTGGGCTTGGCCATTCAATCGGGTCAATGCGGTCTCATCGTGTCGTGCGCTGTGCCACCCAGGCGGGCACAATCGCTGTCGTGCTTGTGGTGCAAGTGCATCGCGGCGCGCGGCCCTATGGGCAGACTGCGTGCACAATTCAAGCGACACAATCATAGTGTGAACCAAGCCAGAGAGAGGGAGTTCAGGCGGATGCAATGGGATGTATTTTGTCAGGTGATTGACAACTATGGCGATGCCGGTGTCTGCTGGCGCTTGGCGGACAATCTGGCGCAGCGCGGTGAGCGCGTGCGTTTGTGGATCGATGACCCTGCGCCCTTGTGCTGGATGAGCGCTGAGATCAATCAGGCCAAACAGCAGGCGCTCAACCTGCAGCCCGCCATCGCAGGCGACTGGCTGGATGGAGCTGGTGTCACGGTTGGCGCCCAGCGGGCCATTCAGATTATGCCGTGGGCCTCAGCGCAGCGGTCTGATCTACGGCAGTTTTTGCAGGCCATGCCGCGCCCGGATGTGGTGGTCGAGGCATTTGGCTGCGAGATTCCCCATGCGTACTTGGAGGCCCTGGCCGAATCTGCAGCCTCTGCTGAGGCTGGCGCAGCCCCCCCGGCTCAGCCATGGCCGCAGTGGCTGAATCTGGAGTACCTGTCGGCCGAGTCCTATGTTGAGCGCATGCATTTGCTGCAATCGCCCGTCATGTTCGGGCCTGCGCAAGGCCAAAGCAAAACTTTTTTCTACCCCGGCTTTACGGCTAAAACCGGGGGGCTGCTGCGCGAGCCGCAGCTGCTGCAAGCTCAAGCGCAGTTTGACCGCCAGCAGTGGCGCAGCCAGCACTTTCCAGTCTTGCCTGCAGTGCAGGCCAAGGCAGGCCAGGCAGGCACAGAAGCCCTGTGGATCAGCTTGTTTGCGTATGAGCCCGAGTGCCTGCAAGACTGGCTGCAGCAATGGGCCGCAGGGGCGCAGCCAGTCGTGCTGCTGGCCATGGCCGGGCGTTCACAGGAGCATTTGCAAGCCTGTTGGGCGGCTCTGGGTTGGGCTGGGGCGATGCAGCCCACAAGCGGTTTGGCAACCCAGCAGCTGCAACATGGCCAGTTGACGGTATTCACGCTGGCGCACGTGAGTCAGGCGGAGTTTGACCAAGTGCTGTGGGCAAGCGATTGCAATATTGTGCGAGGTGAAGACTCGCTCGTGCGGGCGCTATGGGCCGGTCAGCCTTTTCTCTGGCATATTTACCCACAAGATGACCACGCCCACCATGCGAAGCTTGATGCATTTTTAGATTGGCTGCAAGTGCCTGGTGCTTGGCGTGATGCCATGTACCAACTCAATGGCATCACGCCTGCAACGACGTCTGGTGCTTTGCATGAAGCAAGTCGGCAGTCGCCCGGAGATTGGCCCAGTGCCAAGGCTTTGGCGCAGTGGCAAACCTGCGCGCAGCAAGCCAAGAGCAAGCTGCTTGAACGTGAGGATTTGGCTTCGACGCTGCGCGGGTACGTGCAAGCTCGCGTTGCCCCGCGCTGAGGCCTCGGCGCTCAAAGGGGCTTTTAAAACCGCTGGTCAGCGATGGCTGGCAAGACCAACTCGCGGACAAACGAAGCACTCGAGAGATGGAGCAGCGCACGCACCATCGTGACCACATCGTGCACTGGAATCAGGCTGCCATCGCCACGTGCGGCGGCAGTGGTGACCGGTGTGGCCAAGGCATCTTCGGTATTCAAATAACCCAATTGCAAGCTGGTAACGGCCAGACCTGCATCGCGGTAGCTTTCACGCAGCGCGTCGGCCATGCCTGTCAAGGCGAATTTGGAGGCCGCAAACGTCACTTCTGGCCGACCGCTTTGGCGCAGGCCCGAGGTTGATCCGGTCAGGATCAGCTGGGCTTTGGGTGCGCGCAGCAGCTTGGGCAGCAGGCGTTTGATCAAAAGCAAGGCGGCGGCGATATTGGTGTTGACCATGGCCATAATCTGCGCATCGGCATCGTCTTCAAAGCGGTAGGCGTCGGTAAAAGCCGCTTCCTCCCAGATACCGAGGTTGTAGATCAGCACATCCAGTGTGTCTGGGGTTTGCGCGTCAATGGTTTGTGCAGCCGCCAGCGGCTGACGCATATCGACCTCAATCCAATCCAGTGTGACTGAGGTGGGCAGGGTGATCTCGCTGGGGCGTTGGCGCGAGATGCCAATCACCCGGTCGCCTGGCTGGCCCAAACCCTCTACAAAGGCTTTGCCCAGCCCTTTGCTGGCACCGACGATTAAGAAGTTCATTGTGTTGCTCATTACCGATTGAGGATGCCTTGTCATGCCGAGTGGAACACTACAAAGGCGGTCGCAGCCGCTGTTGGCCTATGCGTGGCCAAAATTGTAAACAAAGCGGTATATCCGCCTTGCTCTGCAAGGTCGCTCTGGATAGCACCACAATCAGATGCTGAGCGCTTTGGCCGTTTGGCGCTGACGCCATTGGATATGCAAGGTATCCAAGGAGAACACCAGCAGCCCTGACCAGATCAGCCCAAAAGCAACCAGGTGGTCGCGCGTGAAGGATTCATGGTAGACAAAGACGCCTAAGGCCAGTTGCAAGCTGGGCGCTAAGTATTGCATTAAACCCAGGGTCGACAGTGGCAGCCGCCGGGCGGCATTCGCAAACCACAGCAGTGGCAAAGCGGTGGTAATGCCAGAGGCAGCTACCAGGAGCATCCCTGTCCAGCCATGGCTGGCAAACGCCAGGCCTGAACCTGAGATTGACTGGTAGACCAAATAGGCACAGGCGACTGGAGTGATGATCAAAGTTTCAACCGTCAAGCCCACGGTCGCTGTGACTGGGGTGAATTTGCGCAGCAGCCCATAGAGTGCAAATGAAGATGCCAAGAGCAAGGAAATCCAAGGCACTTCACCCAAGCGGATGGCCATCCAAACCACACCGGCAGCAGCCATGCACACCGCCAGCCACTGCCATTTTCGTAGGCGCTCGCGCAGGCAGATCACGCCTAGCAGTACACTGAACAAAGGGTTGATGAAATAGCCCAGGCTGGCTTGCACCACACGGTCGTTATTCACCGCCCATACAAAGCCTAGCCAATTGATCGATACCAGCGTGGCGGTGATGGCCAGCACGCCAAGCAGACGGGGCCTGCGCAAAACAGCTTGCAGTGCTTGGCCTTGTTGCATCAACAGCACCAAGGGCAGAATCAACACCAGCGTCCACAGAACCCGGTGCGATATCAACTCCACACTTGGCACCCAAATCACTGCTTTCCAGTAAACGGTCATCAGGCCCCAAACGCTGTATGCCAGTAAAGCATACAGAAGACCGGCGTGTGTTTCCGAGCGTGCGGACGGTGGCAGTGGCATGGAGGGGCAGTCGATGGAATCAGCGTGCAGTGCTCAATTGGTCGATCATACGCGCTTTCATGGAACCAGGTGCGGCGTTTGGGGCAGATGCTGAGTGGCGCCACGCATCACCGGTATGGACGCCACTGGCTTCGCACCGCAGTTGCCATTGCGCCAGTCCATGCGCGGGTGGGGGCATTGGCTACAATGCCCGCCTTTGCATGTGTTTGGAGTCAGCTGGCTATGGAAATCGAAGTCAAGGAAGAGTTGAAGGCCTACATCGATCCTTTGAGTGAGGACGAGTACGCCGCCCTGGAGCGCAGTATTCTGGCCGAAGGCTGCCGCGATGCCTTGGTGCTATGGGGCAATGTGCTGATCGATGGCCATAACCGCTACAGCATTTGCCAAAAGCATGGCCTGCCGTTTCAAACCGTGCAGAACACCCGCTTCCAATCGATGGAAGATGTGTACCTGTGGATGATTGAGCAGCATTTGGGCCGCCGCAGCGTTTCTGACTACCAACGCGGTGTGCTGGCGCTGCGCAAGCGCGAGATTTTGCAAGGCCGCAGCCAGCAAATTCGCGAGGCTGTGGTGGCCAAGGTGCCCACAGCACCATTGCAGGTTGCAGGTAGCGATGCGGCTGTGGCAGCGGACGCTTCTTCTGGCGATGCGCCTTGGGAAGGCGAGAACACGATGGCGCCTGTGGCCGCGCAGGAGCAACTGTTAGAAGCGCAGGCCTTTAACAGCCGCGAGGCGCTGGCCAAAGCCGCTCGCCTGAGCAGCAGCCAAGTGCAAATGATCGAAAAAATTCAAAAGCACGCAGCCACCGAGGTTGTTGCGGCCTTGCGCTCGGGTGGTATTTCCTTGAGCGCAGCAGCAACCGTAGCCAGCTTGCCGGAGCATGAGCAAATCGCCGCGGCGCAAGCCGGCACGGATGAGCTGAAACAAGCGGCCAAGCGCGTGCGTGAGGCCAAGCGCAAAGCCAAAGCTGACGAGCGCGCAGCCCATGAAGGCGATGCAGCAGGGGGCGAGAATGCCGAGGCCGGTCAGCAAGAGCCACAGCTTGAGTTGTTGCAGCTGCGCCAACGCGTCAAAGAGCTGTTGGCTGAGAATGCCATGCTCAAGCAGCAGTTGGAGCAGGCCTTAGCTGGTTGATGCACCCCACAAGTGCAGGGCATGCCTCTGTGCTTTGGCCATTGCCGCATTGAGCAACTGCTGCGCAATCGGCTTGCAAGCCAGGCTATTGCGCCTGGCCCTGTCATCGTCTTACAAAACAAAGAGGCTAACGCCCCAGATACAGGCAAAACTGACCACGCCCATCACAATCGTGGCCGAAGTAAAGACGCGCAGCGAATCCTTCATTTCGATATTCGACATCTTGGTGACGACCCAGAAGTACGAGTCGTTGGCGTGTGAGGCCACCATCGAGCCAGCGCACACGGCCAGTACAGCAAAAATTCGGCCCATGTCCGAATCAAGACCAAAGGTCGCCAAGCTAGGCGCAATGATCGCAGCCGAAGTCAATGCTGCCACAGTCGACGAGCCTTGAGCGGTTTTGAGCAAGGCCGCAATGATGAATGGCACCAGCAGGCCCACCGACGCGCCGCCCAACACGTCACCTAATGCCGTGCCAACGCCGGTCTCCTTGATGATTGCACCAAACATGCCGCCAGCGCCAGTGATGATCAGAATCGGGCCGGCTTTCATGATCGCGTCTTCCAGCACATGGTTGAAGTCGCCTTTTTTGCCGCCATTCGCCGCCAATAGCCACATCGCACAAAGCATGCCGACCAGCAAGGCGATCACAGGGTTGCCCAAAAAGTGCAAGGGAGTGGCAAAGCCATCTTTAAAGCCCAGTGTGGTCAGTAAGGTAGAGATGGAGATCAACACCAAAGGCAGCACGATTGGCACCAGTGAAAAGCCAAAAGAAGGCAGTTTTTCGGTAGAGATTGTCTCGTCCTCCGTCAGTTCAGCAGGGGCGTAGTTTTGGCCTTTGCACATCCATGCCGACCAGAAGTAAGCGGCAAGCAAGCCCGGGATTGAGAAGGCGATGCCTGCCAGCACCATCCAGCCAATATTGGCGCTCAAAGTGCTCGCTGCGGCCAATGCGCCAGGGTGCGTCGGCACCAGGCAATGCACGGCAAACAGGGCGGAGCCCAGAATTGAGGCGATCAGCGGCATCGGTACTTTGGCATTGGCACTGATGCTGCGGGCAATGCCGCTCAAGATTATGTAGCCGGTGTCACAAAAAATCGTCAAGCCAGGAATAAAACCAGTCCAGGCCATCGCCGGTTTGGCATTTTTCTTGCCGGAAAAATTCAGAATATGGCTAGCAATGCTCAGCGCACCGCCACTTTTTTGCATGCAGACAGCAATGGCCGCACCAAAAATGATGATGAAGGAGATATTGCCCAGCGTGCTGCCAAAGCCCGTTTTGAGCGTGTCAATCACCTTGGCCAGCGGCAGGTCTGTGCCCAGCATGGCCAAGGCCAGCGAGACGGCAAACAAGGCACCAAATACATTGGCTTTGAGTTTGGCAGTGAGAAAAATGATGGCCACGATGCTGAGGGCCACCAGCGAAGAGGTGAGGGCAAGATTGCTCATGATGGGTCTGGTAGGAGAGCTGCTGGCCGATCCGGGCACTGCAGCAAAAAGGCTCAAGACCGCATGGGTCTTGAAGAGACGAGGCCATTGAGCACACATTGCGCGCGCATCAATCAGCCCGTTCAAACGCACAAGCATTTGCCTTGGGCAAATGGTGTCAAATTATAAAACCCAAATGTTTGTACCTCTGCCATGGCTGGCGTGGTCGACGCTGATGGCTTGGGTGACTTGGCGATAACGCGATGGTGTCGAGCGGGATGTAACACGCATGATGTTTGGGGTCATCGCCATCTCGGTTGGCCAGGTCACGCTGCAGCAGTGGCCGTGCGAAGCATTTGCATGGTGTTGAGAGCCTATGCATCATTTCTACGCAGCTGCGCTGAAACCAGTAAGGGGGTAATGCGCGGCTAAAACAGCAGTTGGGCAATCTGCCCGGCGAGGGTTTTTAACAAAACAGCGTGCCTTTGGGACTCCAACCCGAAGGGCAAGGTACAAAACGCATAGCTGCGTTGCCTCTTTTTTGTGCTTTGCGCGACTGCAAAAAGATCGTAAACACGTTCTTAGGCTCCGCGCGCAAGTGTCGGTCCATGCTATGACCGGCCAGATAACGGCGATTGGCTGGGCCCAGATGAGGTCCGCACAGTCGCCGCTTGGGCTAGGTATAACTTTATGCTTTTGCTTGTTCCTGTTCCGCCTTAGCTACCTGCTGCGCTGCTTCGCTCAGGCGCACGACGGTGGCACTAAGAATCTGTGCTTTCTCGCGGGTTCTCTGGTTGGAAGTGCCATGCACTCCGCGCTTGGTGCCGGTGCGCTGGCGCGTCTCGCCCACTTGGCGGCGATAAGTGTCTTGGGCTTTGTCACGCAACTGGCGCGCGCGCTGCAAATCACGGCGCAATTGTGCCGATGTGCGCTTGCGCAATGTTGCTTCAGAGAGGCTGTCGTTGTAGAGCGCCAGTTCTGCGCTAGTGAGTAATTCACGCGGCTCAATCGTTTGGGTCATGCTGAACTCCTTGTAGTTGGTGGCAAACAGCTTTTATAGCATCCGTATAGACCGCTGCCAACCAAGGCACAGCCAGCAAAGCGGGCTTTGCTGCGCCGTTCGCGGGTTGGGATGCACAGAGCGCGCAGCGTTGCAACAATCGTTGACATGTCGTTAGAATGGCCCGACCTGAAGTATTTCCTGGCCTGCTGGCGCATGGCACTGGAAATCAGCCAGGCGCCAGCTGACTGAACGGATGCTCTGTTCGATGTTGCGGCAGACAGAACATCCATCGAAGGGACCATCCTCCATCCAGTCCACGTCATTGATTTGTACGTCGTATTGCGAAGGGAGTTGAGATGTTGTTGGAAGACAAGTTAGAGCACTGGGCTGCGGATGTGCGTTCGCAAGTCAATTTGCCATTGCGGGTCACACTCTGGAGCGGGCAGCAATGGGATTTGGGCGATTTCGCCTCGCCCCGCGTGACCTTGAAGGTCAACCACGCGTCGGCCTTGCCTTTGCTGCTCAACCCGAGTTTGGCCAATTTGGCTGAAGCTTATATCCGTGGCCGGATTGACCTGGAGGGGCCGCTGGCCGACATCATTCAAACTGGTTACGCGATGGCGCGCAATGCGGCAGTCGGCAACTCGCTGTCTGCCCGTGTAGCGCATTACTTCACACACACCAAAGCCAGTGACCGCAAAGCCATTCAGTACCACTACGACGTCTCCAACGCGTTCTACCAGCAGTGGCTCGATGGGAACATGGTGTATTCCTGTGCATACTTCGAGCAAGGCGATGAAGATTTGGCCACAGCCCAAATTAAAAAAATCGACCACATTCTGACAAAAATTGACCTCCAACCCGGCCAGCGGTTGCTGGATATTGGCTGCGGCTGGGGTGCTTTGGTGCTACGAGCAGCCAGCCGCTTCGATGCCCAGTGCGTGGGCATTACCCTGTCGCAAAACCAGTACGATTTGGCCAAAGAGCGTGTGAAAGCTGCGGGCTTGGACGGGCGCGTTGAGATTCGCCTGGAGGACTACCGCGACATACAAGGCCAATTTGACCGCATCACCAGCGTAGGCATGGTCGAGCATGTTGGGCGCAAACATTTGCCTGCGTACTTTGCCTGTATCAGCGAGCTGTTAGTTGAGGATGGCGTTGTGATGAACCATGGCATCACCTCGTCCGATGCGGATAGTGGCGATACGGCTTTGGGCGCTGGCGAGTTCATCGACAAGTATGTGTTTCCTAATGGCGAGCTGGCGCATATCGGCATGACGCTTGAGGCAGCGCAACGTGGCAGTTTTGAGGTTGTCGATGTAGAAAACCTGCGGCGCCATTACGCCCGCACTTTGCAGCTGTGGTCGCAGAACTTCGAAGCCCATGCCGCGACCATTCGCCAGCAAGTGGATGAGGAGAAATTCCGCATTTGGCGGGTGTATCTGGCAGGTTGCGCTTATGCGTTTGAAAACGACGATGTGTCCATCTACCAAAGTGTGCTGCGCAAGGCAGGGCGCGCTGCCAGCACGCTGCCGTGGTCACGCCGCTATATGTACAGCAGCCCCCGCTGAGTGTTGGCGCAAGCGCCTGCATAAAAAAAGCAAAAGTGGCATAGTAGAGCCCTTTGCGTGTTGACGTGGTCAGTCAAAAGGCCGTGAAGTGAGTCCCAGTGCATGAGTAATGGAGCAAGCCCTCAAATCAGCCCGAGGACATTTTTGAACGCCTTTTGGCCCAAAGCCCAGCGCGTCGATGCCAAAGAGAAATGGCGAATTTGCATTGGCGCATTCTTGGGCATTTGTATTGCGGGCTTGGGCGCCTACCATTTGAGCCACAACGTGTTGGGTTTGGATGGCCAGAGCATGGCCTGGCTGATAGCGCCATTGGGAGCCAGCGCAGTCCTGGTATTTGCTGTGCCCAGCAGCCCCTTGGCACAGCCTTGGTCGGTGATTGGTGGCAACACCTTATCGGCCTTGGTTGGCATTGCCTGCGTGCGTTGGGTGCCTGATCCAATGCTAGGGGCGGCCATTGCGGTGGCTGGTGCGATTGCTCTGATGTTTGCCTTACGCTGCCTGCACCCGCCAGGCGGCGCCTCGGCGTTGCTGATGCTGCTGGCCGGTGTTGACCAGTTCAGTTACGCATTCACACCGGTGTTTGTCGACTCCTTGCTCTTGGTGCTCGCGGGCTTGGTCTACAACAACCTCAGCGGCAGGCCCTGGCCCCAAGCACTTGGGGCCAGCCCTGAGCCTGCCAGTGCGTCTGCGCGTTTTACCCAGGCCGACTTGGATGCCGCTTTGCTGCGCTACAACCAGGTCGTGGACATGAATGAAAACGATTTGACCCGCCTGTTGCGCCAGGCCGAGGCCAATGCCTACCAACGCAATATGGGTGAATTGCGCTGTGCCGACATCATGACCGCCGAGCCACACCTGGTGCCCGAGAATCTGCCACTGCACCAGGCCTGGGCATTGATGCGCCAGCACAGCATCAAAGCACTGCCGGTGGTTGACCAGCAGCAGTGCCTGGTGGGTATTGTCACCACCGCAGATTTCATGAAACAAATCGATCTCGATGCGCATGAAGGCATCGCCTGGCGACTGCGTGGTTTGCTGCGCGGCATGCGCGGGCGCAAGCCGCAAACGGTTGGCGAGATCATGAGCCGGCAGGTACTGACAGCCAGGCCTGAGCAAGCCCTGGTCGATGCTATTCCGATCTTCACCCAGCACCAGCACCGCCATTTGCCGATTATTGATGAGCAGCAGCATGTGCTAGGGATTCTGACCCAGTCGGACCTGATCAACGCCTTATACCGGGCCTGTGCTGTGCCTATCGCCTAATGGTTGTTGCTTCAGTGCTAATGGTTTCAGGCTATATTAGTTTTGTTGGGAAGCTGGCGCTCAGCAGGCTCTGCGCGCAGCAGTAACTGCAGGCTTGCCCTTGAAATACAACTAGAAAGAGACTATGTTTTTTGGTTTGGACGCTGCGTTGATCGTGACGCTGATGGCAATTGGCTTGGGGGCAGGATTTTTGGCCGGCCTGCTCGGGATTGGTGGCGGTATGGTCTTGGTGCCATGCTTGGTGTTTATATTGGGAAAACAGGGTGTCAGCGGTGATCTCGCGATCAAAATGGGCATTGCCACGGCGATGGCGACGATTTTGTTCACCTCGCTCTCCAGCGTGAGGGCACACCACAAACGAGGCGCGATCCGTTGGCCTATTGTGCGCGGCATTGCACCGGGCATTGTCGTGGGGGGCCTGCTCGCTGGTGCTGGCGCATTTGCGATGCTCAAAGGCCAGGCGATTGGCCTTTTCTTTGCGGTGTTTGTCGGTTATTCGGCCTGGCGCATGTTCAAGGGCGCAACCAAGACAGCCGGTGTGCGCAATGGCGTGCATGGCTTCTGGGGTTTGAGCGCAGTTGGCACAGGCATTGGGTTTATTTCTGGGTTGGTAGGGGCGGGCGGTGGCTTCTTGTCCGTGCCTTATATGAGCCGCTGCAACGTGCCTATTCACCAGGCTGTGGCAACCAGTGCTGCGTTGGGTTTTCCGATTGCCATTGCCAATGTGCTGGGTTACACCGTTTCAGGCTGGAGCATTGCCAACACCACACCTGGCAGCTGGGGCTATTTTTACCTGCCAGCCCTGGTGCTGATTGCCATGTGTAGTGTGATGACCGCGCCGTTGGGTGCCAAGGTGGCGCATGGCCTGAATGTGGCAGCGTTGAAGAAAGTCTTTGCGCTGTTGCTGGCCAGTTTGGCCGCTTATATGCTGTATAAAAGCGTGCAAGGGGCTTGATCTGCGCACAAAGAGCGCCCCTTTAGCCCGCCGCAACGATGGTGCCTTGCGCTAAAGCACAGAGTTTTTCTTCGCCACCATCGACCGCAAATACCTCGCATTGGCACACGGCCTGGCGTTTGCCCGCGTGGCGGGCCTGGGCTCTGGCAATCAAATGCGTGCCCACGCCTGGGCGAATGTAGTTGATCTTGAACTCTGCAGTGAGCGCATTGCCATTGAGCGCCAGTCCGCCAGCAAACGTGATGGCATTGTCTGCAAGATAGCTGATGACGCCGCCATGCACAAAGCCATGCTGCTGCTTGTGGTGGTCTGCAATGGCCAAGGTCAACTCTATGCTGTCAGGACCACAAGTGGTCAACTCGGCACCAATCCATTGGCTGAAGGGCTGGCTGTTGAATACTTGCTGTGCAAATGCCCGAATAGTGTCCATTTCTTTGGCCTTTCCTAGAGCCTGTGAACAGGCTCTTATACCGTTGAGGGAGAAGGCTGTAGCCTTACTGATTCAATTGTAGAGATGGTGCAGTGGCCAGGTGTTCAGGTTTCTCAGGTAAGGACGCATGGTGCATTGAAGCTAGCCGAGGCTTCATACCCGAGCATGGTTCTGAGGGGATGTAGGTTGGCGCATTACTGGTGCCGATTGCACGGTAAAAGAGGTTTTGACGGATGAGACGCATGCACTGTTGGATGGCGTGCGTGACAAAGCCGCTGTGCTTCGAATGGTCGCAGAGATGCCATCCATATTGCCGCGTGGCATTAAGCAATAGAATATTTTTGTGGGGGAGTGTGATAAAGCCTCTTTGCAGCGCCCTGCCACTGAGCCTGAAAGAGTTGCTTGAAATGAGAGGGTGACGAGCCTTACCCCGGCACTGGCTACGCAGTTAGGGCTGCTTGGTTCCCCACCTGACCCGGTTGGCTGTTTCACCATGCGGGGAGGCCCGTCGCTGGCTATTGTAATCGATTCAGCGGGCCTTAAAGTCCAGCCAGGCCACAATCACTGCATACAAACGTAAAAGAATGCCCGATTAATCCGCCTGCACGTGCAGGCGGTCCTGTCTAAGAGCCTGTTCAAAGTCTCGACGCAGTCGCGCAAGGCACAAAAAAGAGGCTGTACAAGACGCCTGTTGCCGCTCATACGTCTGTATGAGCAAAACGGGCAACGCAGTCATGCGTTTTTTTGTGCCTTGCAGCTCCTTTTGGTATGCGGGGTTGGAGTCCAAAAGGCACGCTGCTTTGTTAAAAATCCTCGCCGGGCAGATAGCCCGACAGCGGTTTTTGCCGCGCATCGTATCCTTTTGGGCTCCAACGCGGTCTGCGTGGAGACTTTGAACAGGCTCTTAGCCCAGCAGCAAGGCGTCATCAGAGATTTTTTCGCCGCGTGTGCGCTCAAACATTTGCAGCAAATCGGTCACATCCATGCCTTGGCGCTCGGGGCCGCTGACGTCCAGCACCACTTTGCCTTGGTGCAGCATCACGGTGCGACTGCCGTAGTCCAGTGCCTGGCGCATGCTGTGCGTGACCATCATCGCTGTGAGCTGGCTTTCTTCGATGATGCGGGCGGTCAGCTCCAGTACAAACGCGGCCGTTTTAGGGTCGAGTGCTGCGGTGTGTTCGTCCAGTAGCAAGATGCGCGAGGGTTGCAGCGAAGCCATCAGCAAGCTGACGGCTTGGCGCTGGCCGCCTGAGAGCAGGCCGATGCGGTCGGTCAGGCGGTTCTCCAGGCCCAGGTTCAGGATTGCGAGCTTTTCCCGAAAGATCTCACGGTTACCTTTATTCAGCGCAAAGCCAAAGCGGCGCTTGCGCCCGCGCGCCATCGCCAGCGCCATGTTTTCTTCGATCGTCAAAGCCTCGCAGGTGCCAGCCATCGGATCTTGGAACACGCGCGCGACCAGGTTGGCACGCTCCCAGGCTTGTTTTTTGCTGACATCGATGCCGTCGATCTCAATCGTGCCGGAGTCCATGATCAAGTCGCCCGAGATGGCGTTGAGGAAGGTGGACTTGCCAGCGCCATTGGAGCCGATCACCGAGACAAATTGGCCTGATGGAATTTCCAGGCTGGCGCCGCGCAGCGCCGGATTCTCAATTGGTGTGCCTGGGTTGAAGGTGATGCGCAGGTCTTGTGCTTTGAGCATATGCGGTCTCTTCCAAATTCGGTTACTTGGCCAGCGATTTGAGCTGGCGTTTCAAGATCGGGAACACCAAGACCAGTACCACCAGCACCGATGCAATCAGGTTCAAGTCTTGCGACTTCAGACCAATCCAGCTGCTGTTCAAAGCCAGCGCAATAAAGAAGCGGTAGAGCAGGGCGCCAATGACCACCGCCAGTGTGGCCCAGAGAATTTTGCGCGAAGGCAGCACACTCTCACCAATGATCACGGCAGCCAAACCGATGACAATCGTGCCAATGCCCATTGAGATGTCTGCGCCGCCCTGGCTTTGTGCAAACAAGGCACCGCCCAGTGCCACCAGGGCGTTTGAGATCGCCAGACCCGCTAATTTCGCGCGGTTGGTTGCCACGCCTTGGGCGTTGGCCATGCGGGAATTGGCGCCGGTGGCGCGCATGGCCAGGCCGCGCTCGGATGAGAAATACCAGTCGAGCACGATTTTGGCAATCAGCACAATGACCAGCAGAATCAGTGGCTTTTCAATGTAGTCGGCCCAGATGCCCGGCATCAGGGTGGTGAATACTGTTGGCTCAAAAATCAGCGGCACATTGGGTTTGCCCATGATGCGCAGGTTGATCGAGTACAGCGCGGTCATCATCAAAATACCGGCCAGCAAGTCCATGATCTTGAGCTTGACGTTGAGCCAGCCGGTCACAAAGCCGGCCATGGCGCCAGCAAATGTGGCAATGGCTGTCGCCAGGAAGGGGTTGGTGCCAGTGGAAATGAGGGTCGCTGCGACCGCTCCACCGAGTGGAAAAGAACCGTCGACCGTCAAGTCCGGGAAGTTCAAGATGCGAAAGGAAATGAGCACCCCTAGGGCGACCAGGCCGAAAATCAGACCGATCTCCATGGAGCCCATGAAAGCGTAAAACGTCATGGCAAATGGCTTTCTGGATCGTTATAAATGCGCAAACGGCCCCGCTTTAGCAAGCTCCACTGGCTGGGAGTTTGGCTTGGCTGGCGGCGCCTGCAGTTGAAAAGCTAAAAAACAAAATGGAGAGTCTGCCCAGTATGTGGGGCAGACTCTCCAGAGTCTGGCTGAGCAAAAGTGCTTATTCAATCACTTCTTTGGCCGAGGCAATGAACTCAGGCGAGAGTGTAACGCCTTGCGCTGCCGCTGCCTTCGGATTCACGTACAGCTCCAGGTTGGTGCTGTACTCGGATGGAATTGCGCCAGGCTTTTCACCATTGAGGATGCGCACCACGATTTTACCGGTCTGGCGACCCAGGTCTTTGTAGTCAATGCCCAGAGCTGCAATTGCGCCGCGCTTGACGCTGTCTGTATCCGAGGCGATCAATGGGATTTTGGCATCGGTGGCCACTTTGACCAGTGATTCGTAGGCCGACACCACGTTGTTGTCGGTGTTGGTGTAGATCACATCGACCTTGCCCACCAGGTTGCGTGCCGCGGCGGTGATGTCGACCGTGCGGGGCGCAGTGGACTCGACCAGCTCAATGCCCATGGCCGGCAGAATGCGTTTGAATTCTTCAACGACCACGACCGAGTTCGCCTCGCCTGGGTTGTAAACCATGCCGATGCGCTTGACGTCAGGCACCACTTTTTTGATCAAATTGACTTGCTCTTCCAGCGACAAGGCATCGGACACGCCTGTGACGTTGGTGCCAGTGGCATCCATGCTTTTGACCAGTTGGGCCGCCACAGGGTCGGTGACTGCGGAGTAGACGGTTGGAATTTCCTTGCTGGCGGCAACCACGGCTTGGGCCGATGGGGTGGCAATCGCGACGATTACATCGGCTTTTTCACCGATGAATTTGCGGGCGATTTGCGCGGCCGTGCCTGGGTTGCCCTGGGCGCTTTGGTATTGCCATTTGAGTTTGTCGCCAGTGAAACCATTCGCTTCCAGCTCTTCCTTGACGCCATCGCGCACGGAGTCCAGCGCAGGATGCTCAACGATGGCGGTCACAGCCACCGATTTGGTTTGCGCGTACACAGCAGGGCTGGCCACAATGCCCAGGCCGAGCATGGCCGCAGCGGCGATTTGGAGCAACTGACGACGCGCAGCACTTGTTTGTGTTTTCATGGGATGTCCTTCAATCAAAAAAATCAGCCGGTTTGGCGCTGGTTGGGTCTGGCCATAGAGCTGCTGGATGGCAGTCAGCTTGTCAGCCTGAATCGTAACTTAAAAAGTCTGCCCATAAAGCGCTGCATGGGGTTGGGCGTATCGGGAGATTCACTAAGAGTCTGTTGAAAATGTTAACGCGGCGGCGTCGCGCTTATGGTCAGGCATTAAGCAGAAAATATGCCATGGATGGGAAGGCCAGTGCGGTGCTGCTCGGCGATTGACGCCGCGTGCAAACAACAACGCCCCGCAAGAACAACGCCCTGCAAGGCAAGGCTGCCTAGCAGGGCGTCATGGTGCTGTTGAGAGCTGGCCGTGCCTCAAGCGTGCTTAGATCCGTTCAAAAATAGCCGCAATGCCCTGGCCGCCGCCAATGCACATCGTCACCAGCGCATAACGGCCTTGCACACGCTGCAGTTCATGCAGGGCTTTGACGGTGATCAGCGTGCCTGTTGCACCGATTGGGTGGCCCAGTGAAATGCCTGAGCCATTCGGGTTGACTTTGGCCGGATCCAGCCCCAGGTCGCGTGTCACCGCGCAGGCTTGGGCGGCAAATGCTTCGTTGGCCTCGATGACGTCCAGGTCTTCAATACGCAGACCGGCTTTTTTCAATGCCAGCTGGGTTGCAGGCACTGGGCCAATGCCCATGTAGTTCGGATCGACACCTGCATGGGCGTATGACACCAGGCGCGCGATCGGTTTGAGGCCTTGGGCCTGGGCGGTTTTGGCTTCGACCAAGACCACCGCAGCAGCCGCATCATTCAGACCCGAGGCATTGCCTGCGGTCACTGAGCCGTTTTCTTTCTGGAATACGGGTTTGAGTTTGGCGAAGTCTTCAATTTTTGCGCCAGCGCGGAAATGCTCATCGGTATCAAACACCACATCACCTTTGCGCGACTTGAGTGTGACCGGCACGATCTGGTCTTTGAAATAGCCGCTGGCAGTGGCTTTTTCTGCACGTTGGTGGCTCTCCAAAGCAAGCTGGTCTTGCTGCTCACGGGTAACGCCCCATTTGGCTGCAATGTTCTCTGCTGTCACGCCCATGTGGATGGTTTTGAACGGGTCGTGCAAGGCACCCACCATCATGTCGACCAAGGTCACATCGCCCATGCGTGCGCCCCAGCGGGTATTCAGGCTGGCGTATGGTGCACGACTCATGCTTTCGGCGCCTGCGCCGATTGCGACATCGGCATCACCCAGCAAAATGCTTTGGCTGGCCGAGACAATGGCTTGCAGACCAGATCCGCACAAACGGTTGACGTTGTAAGCCGGGGTTTCAATGGGGCAGCCGCCTTCGATCGCTGCTACGCGGGACAAGTACATGTCGCGCGGCTCGCTGTTGACGACGTGGCCAAACACGACGTGACCGACATCTTTGCCTTCTACGTTGGCACGCGCGAGTGCCTCCTTGACAACCAGACCGCCCAGGGCGGTAGGGGCCATGTCTTTTAAACTGCCGCCGTAGGTACCAATGGCGGTTCGAACAGCGCTGACAACAACGACTTCACGACTCATGCGGTGTACTCCTTTTGACTAATCGGGGTTGCAAGGGCGGCCAGACGCTTTTGCGTATGGCAAGGCGCAGCTAGCGCCATGATGCCTTTTGAACACGCCCCTATCATGACACGGACGAATGACAAAGTGCATGTGGATTCGTTGCGGTGCAGCATAAATGAGTCATCTTGGTGACAAGCTGGAGTCAACTCCTAGGGCTTGCCCCATTGGGCCTGTGCAGGTGGCCGCTTACGCTGCACCGAGGTCAACGTGCATGGCCTCGGATGGTGGGTGTAATCAATTCAAATGGAGACAACCTGTATGAAAATCGCATTTCGTGCAACGGCTTTGGCCGCATTGGTCGCTTTCAGTGGCGCATCGTTTGCTCAGCAGGGCGAGACCGTCAAGATCGCTTGGCTGGATCCGCTCTCAGGCCTGATGGCTGCGCTGGGCTCGAACCAGCTCAAAAGTTACCAATACATCGCAGACTATTTCAACAGCCACCCTGATATCAATCCTGCGGGCGTGAAATTCGAAGTGATCGGCATGGACAACAAGCTCAGTCCACAAGAGACAGCCAGTTTGCTCAGAGGTGTGATTGACCAGGACATTCGCTATGTGGTGCAGGGCAATGGCTCGGGCGCTTCGCTGGCCATCATCGAAGCGCTTGAGCGCCATAACGCACGCAATCCTGGCAAAGAAGTGATGTTTCTGAACTACGCGGGTGTGGACCCGGACCTGACGAACTCCAAATGCAATTATTGGCACTTCAGGCTCGATGCCGACACCTCGATGAAGATGAAGGCCATGACCGACTACATCAAGGATTTGCCTGAGGTCAAAAAGGTTTTCTTGCTCAATCAGAACTACGCGCACGGCCACCAGGTGGCCAAGTACGCCAAAGACAACCTGAACGAAAAACGCCCAGATATTGAGATCGTCGGCGAAGACCTGCACCCTCTGGCCC
This sequence comes from Lampropedia aestuarii, assembly GCF_004803635.1. GTDB lineage: Bacteria > Pseudomonadota > Gammaproteobacteria > Burkholderiales > Burkholderiaceae_C > Lampropedia > Lampropedia aestuarii. Next base: position 174,363 of record NZ_SSWX01000003.1, read on the forward strand.
AGGTACGCGATTTCGCACCTTACATCGCCAAAATTCGTGCCTCAGGTGCGGATGCTGTGATCACCGGCAACTGGGGCTCAGACTTGTCGTTGCTGATCAAGGCCGCCAATGATGCGGGACTGAGCAACGTGAAGTTCTTCACCTATTACGGCGGCGTGACCGGCACACCTTCTGCACTGGGCGCCGGCGCTGAAGGCAATGTGTATATGGTGTCCTACAACCACATGAACCTGCCTGGCCCGATTGGTGAAATCACCAAAGGCTTTAAGGAACGCGTCAATGACGATATGTTCACTGCGTCGATCTACAACGCATATGCCTTGCTGAGCAATGCCATGGCGCAGGCCAAATCGACCGAGCCTAGTAAAGTCGCCGCAGCGATGGAAGGCTTGAAAGTCAAAGGCTTTGACAAAGATGTGGAGATGCGCAAAACCGATCACCAGCTGCAGCAAGGCCTCTACATCGGACGATGGGCCAAAGCTACGCCAGAGCTGCCTTACTCGTCTGAAAACACCGGCTATTCGTTCCATCCGGTCAAGTATTACTCACTGGAGGAGGCCAGTACCCCAACTACTTGCGATATGAAGCGCCCAGGCTAAGTCCGCAGCCAATGGCATTGGCTATGGCATGGAATTAGTCTTCACACAAGCACAAGGCCGACATTGTCGGCCTTGTGCTTGTGTGAACTAGATGTAGTCTTAGAGCCTGTTTACGACCTTAACGCTGCAATGGTTGTTTATGCCTGTGGCAGTTGTCTGGATCGATCGTTTTGCACCATGGTGTCGAGCATGCTACGCATGTCAGCGCCGGTTGGGGCCTGGAATTGGCGCAGGCCCAGCTCAGGCAAGATCGCAATCAGGTGGTCGAAGATGTCGCCTTGAATCGCTTCGTAGTTGGCCCAGGCAGTGGTGGTGGTAAAGCAGTAGATCTCAATCGGGATGCCGTTGGCATTGGACTCCATTTGACGCACCAGCAGTGTCATGTTCTTATGGATGTCCTCGCGGGCATTCAGGTAGGCTTGTGCATAGGCGCGGAACGTGCCGATATTGGTCAGGCGGCGCTGGTTGGCAGGCAGCTCAGCGACCTCACCCAGCACTTGCTGGCGTGCTTTGTTGGTGCGGTGGATCTCGTCCTGCTTGCTTTGCAGGTAGTCGTGAATCAACGCAATGTCATCGAGTCTGTCGATTTCCTCGTCGTTCAAAAAACGCACCGTGCTGGCATCGATCCACAGCGAGCGCTTGATACGACGCCCGCCCGATTCGGACATGCCGCGCCAGTTTTTATAGCTCTCAGACACCAGCTTCCAGGTCGGGATGGTGGTGATCGTGTTGTCCCAGTTTTGCACTTTGATCGTGTGCAGCGAGATCTCGACCACCGCGCCGTCGGCGCCGGCTTGGGGCATTTCAATCCAGTCGCCATCGCGCAGCATGTCGTTCGACGAGATCAGAATGCCGGCGGTAAAGGACAGAATGGTGTCTTTGAAGACCAGCATCAAGACCGCAGACAAAGCGCCCAAACTGGAGAGAATCACCACCGGTGAGCGGCCAATCAAGGTCGCAATGATGATGATGGCCGCACCGCAGTACAAAACGATGGTCAGCAGTTGCGTAACGCTTTTGAGGGCCGTGCTGCGGTGCGTGGTATCGAACTGTACACTGCGCTCGGTGATGACTTTGAGCAGCATACTGACGGCACGCACCGAATAGATGATCGTCAATGCAAAGGCGACGTTGCGGATCACCAAGGCTGGCGTAACTGGTAAAAATGGCACCAAACCAATGCCCAGCTGGATGACCAAAGAGGGCACAATCCGGATTAGCCGATCCAGCACCCGCTCATCGAGCAAGGTTTTGGCAATGTTGATTTGTGAATAATCTCGCACCGACGCAAGCGCGCGGCGTACGATGACGGCGAATACATACCGAGCGATCAGTGCGATGGCCACCAGGACCACCAGTCCCACGCCCATTTGGATTGCTTCAGTTTGACTCTCAAAGTAGCGGCTTGCCCACTCCATGCATAAACCTTTCTTTTGTCGTGAAAATAATGCGGCTCACTGCAGCTGGTGTATGTGACTTTTCAGCGGCCTACATGCTTTGGCGCAGCTGGCCATTAACAGATTATTCTACGAAGCCTTGCCAATCTTGGGCTGCGGACTTGGTTTTCTTATCTATGCTTGCTAAACAATCGCGTTGCCATGACGGACAGTAATGAGGTTCACAACCACTGGATGGCCTTGGCACTTGAGCAGGCCGAACTGGCCGCTGCTGCTGGCGAGGTACCGGTTGGCGCGGTAGTCGTCTGCGCAGGCCAGGTCATTGCCAAGGCGCATAACCAGACAGTGCAACTGGCCGACCCGACAGCACATGCCGAGGTGCTGGCCTTGCGCATGGCCGCGCAGGTGATGGGCAACCACCGCCTCAACGAATGCATACTGTATGTGACGCTGGAGCCTTGTGCCATGTGCAGTGGTGCCGTGTTTCAAGCCCGCCTCAAAGCCGTGGTCTATGGAGCGCAAGAACCTAAAACCGGCGCCGCAGGCTCGGTCGTGGACTTGTTTGCCAATCTGCAACTCAACCACCACACGGCCATTACCGGCGGCGTGATGGCCGGACCCGCTAGCGCATTGCTGGCGCATTTTTTTGCCCGACGCCGCGCCGCTGCAGCCAGCCAGCACGCACCGCAGCGCCTGAGCGATTTAGCGCTGCGCACACCGGCGCGTGCATTGGACGGCCAAGCGCCTGAAGGCGCTTATACGAACAGCTTGCCCTCGGCGCAGGGTTTGCGCATGCACTATGTGCAGCAAGGCGCCATACCAGGGCCAGATCACTGCGTTTGGGTGCTGCTACACCCGTTATGGCATTGGTCGGCCTGGTGGCAGCCCTTGCTGCACGCCTTGGGCGCGCAAGGTGACAGCGCCCTGGCCCCCGACTTAATCGGTTGGGGCCGCAGTGACAAACCCAAGCGAGCCGATTGGCACAGTGAAGCGGGCCATGCCCAGCTAGTGCTTGAGCTGCTCCAATCATTGGGTGTGCGGCGTTGTGTACTGGTTGGGCAAGACGGCGGCGATGCACTGGCGCAGGCCATACTTGCGCGTAGCGCTGCCAAGCTCGACGTAGCGGCGGTGCTGCAATTGCACTGCAATGGCACTGATGGCATTTGGCCCGCGCCGCTAAAGCAAGCGGCTCAAAAAACATGGCGGCTCGATGCGTATCTGCGCGCGCACTTGCATTCAGATGGGGTGGTTTGGCAACAAGCGACGGCCCCTTATCCCGATGCCGGACACGCGCGCAACTGGGCCAGCGGTTGTTTTGCAGCGCCAGCGCCTGTGCTGGCAGAAGCCAACTTGTACCAATTGGACGCACATGCCCAGCGTGATGCCATCAAACTGGCACAGCAATTGCGCATAATGGCGCAGGCTTGGAGTGCAGCACATAGTCCGCCCCAGGCCTGATACAGCAAAGGGTCTGCAAACTGCACTTTCCTTGAGTCGCAGGCAGACACACTCACCGAGCGTTTTCAACCAAGCCGCATACGATGCCAATCGACTGGACAGATTCTTTGATCGCCTTCCTGGCCTTTGCCTGGGGGGTGTATGTGGTGGTGCTGGGGATATGGGTACTGTTGCAAAAGCGCCCACCCGAGGCCACGATCAGTTGGATCCTGGTGCTGGGCTTGCTGCCCTATGTAGGTTTTTTCATTTTTTATTTCCTAGGCCCGCAGCGCTTGCGCAAGCAGCAGTCAAAGCGTTTGAGCAACCGGGTTGCGATGCACGTCAGTGATGACTTGCAAGCGCTCAAAGACCGTGCCGCTGAGGCGCCCCAAGTGCTGCGCCAACTGGCCCAGCTGGGCACCAGCACAACCGGCATATACCCTTGCACTGGTTTGGCCGTGGATTTGCTAACCAGCGGTGCCGAAACTTTCGATGCGATTGAGCGCGCGATTTTCCAGGCCAGGCACCATGTGCACTTGGAGTACTACATTTATGAGCCTGACCACACCGGCACGCGTATCCGCGACGCGCTGATTCAAAAAGCCTACCAAGGCGTGCAAGTGCGCTTGCTGGTCGATGCGCTGGGTTCGAAAAAACTCAGCAAGGCTTTTTTGCAGCCTTTGCTCGATGCGGGCGTCGAGTTTGCGCGTTTTCACGACACGCGTTTTGGTCGGCGTTGGCGCCCGGTGATCAACTACCGCAGCCACCGCAAGATTGTCGTCTGTGATGGGCGGGTGGCGTTTACCGGTGGTGTCAACGTGACCGATGAAGAAGACACACGCGTGCGCCCCGATGCCTACCACGATGTGCATGTGCGGCTAGAAGGCAACCCGGCGTTTTGGTTGCAAATGGTGTTTTTGGAAGACTGGGCCTACGCCAACCACATGCCGTTGGCGGCATGCGTCGCACATGTACAGGATTATTTGCCAGTCAGTGAGACCGGGCCATTCGATGTACAGGTGCTGACCTCGGGGCCCAACAATCCGGCAGAGCCCATTCACCGCACTTATGTGCAGGCCATCCATGCAGCCAGAAGCAGGGTGCTGCTCACCACGCCCTATTTTGTGCCCTCTGAAACGGCGATGATGGCCTTGACCAATGCGGCCTTGGCCGGAATCGATGTGCATGTACTGGTGCCAGAGCGCTCGGACTCGCTGATGGTGACATTGGCCGCACGCTCGTACTACGATGAGTTGGTTGCCGCTGGTGTCAAGGTCTGGGAGTACAAGGCAGGCATGCTGCATTCCAAAACCCTGGTGATTGATGACAACTTCGGCTTTATAGGCACGGCCAATTTTGACTTGCGCAGCTTTCGTCTTAACTACGAGGTCGGGGTGGCGGTGATGGGCAGCCACTTCAACGAGGCCTTGAGTGCCCAGTTCCAGCGCGACTTGCGCCATTCACGCCGCGTGCCATCGCACCGGCATATCCCTTTTTGGCCTCGTTTGGCCGAAGCGGTAATGCGTTTGTTCTCGCCGATGCTCTAGGAACCTTTTTACGATCTTTTCGCGGTCGCGCAAGGCACTATGTTTTGTTAAAAATCCTCGCCGGGCAGCTAGCCCGACTGCGGTTTTTGCCGCGCATTACATCTTTTTGGGTTTCAACGCGGCTGCGTGGAGATGATCAACAGGCTCTAAACCCTGCTGTTGTTTTATCAGGAATCTGAGCTGCTGGCTTGTGCCTGCCGCGCAAGCTGCGATAATTGCCCCCACTATGAGCGGCAGCACCTTTGGAACCTTATTTCGCGTCACCAACTTTGGTGAATCCCACGGCCCAGCCATTGGCTGCGTGATCGACGGCTGTCCGCCAGGCATGGACCTGAGCGAAGCCGACATCCAACTGGAGCTCGATCGCCGCCGCCCAGGCACCAGCCGTTTTGTTACGCAGCGCAACGAGCCTGATGCGGTCGAGATTCTCTCGGGTGTGTACGAAGGCAAAACCACCGGCACCCCGATCGGCCTCTTGATTCGCAACACCGACCAGCGCAGCAAGGACTACGGCGACATTCTCAAGCAGTTTCGCCCGGGCCATGCCGACTACAGCTACTGGCACAAATTCGGCATCCGCGATCCTCGCGGCGGAGGCCGCTCATCGGCCCGTTTGACGGCACCGACGGTGGCTGCTGGCGCGGTCGCTAAAAAATGGTTGCAAGCGCGTTTTGGCACGGAAATTCGTGGCTTCATGTCGCAGCTGGGCAGCATCGACATTCCATTTGAATCCATGGACTACATTGGGCAAAATCCATTTTTTGCCCCTGTTGAAAACACCGTGGCCTTGGAGCAGTACATGGACGCGCTGCGCAAGCAGCACGACTCCTGTGGTGCGGTGATTCGCGTGATCGCCAGTGGCGTGCCGGTGGGCCTGGGTGAGCCTTTGTACGACAAGCTCGATGCCGATATTGCGTATGCGATGATGGGCCTCAATGCGGTCAAGGGCGTGGAAATTGGCGCCGGCTTTGCCAGTGCCCGCCAACTCGGCACCGAGCATGGCGACTCGATCACGCCCGATGGCTTCCTGACCAACAACGCTGGCGGGATTCTGGGCGGTATCAGCACGGGTCAAGACATTGATGTCAAGCTGGCGATTAAGCCCACCAGTTCGATCCTCTCGCCACGCCAATCGATTGATATCGACGGCAACCCGGTTGAAGTCGTCACCAAAGGCCGCCACGACCCGTGCGTAGGCATTCGCGCCGCGCCGATTGCCGAGGCCTTGCTGGCTTTGGTGCTGATCGACCACGCCTTGCTGCACCGCGCACAAAACGGCGACGCCGTGCGTTAAGCCAAATCCAGATCGCTATTTCGCTGTTGAACTAAAGCCAGAGCCGCGGCATGAACGTTCTTTTTCTTGCCATTGTGCTCATTGCCTGTTTGACGGCAGGTTACAAGCAACTGCAATGGCAGGCCAGTGCGCCACAAGCGGGCGCTGACTGGGCCAATGCCGCAGCAACTGCTGGTGCCAGTCCCATGGAGCAGCTGTCCGCTGGCATGATCGCGTCGGCGGCAGGTGCGGTTGAACTGGCCATTGGCCTGGTCGGTATCATGGCCTTGTTCCTGGGCTTGATGAAAGTGGCCGAAGAGGGCGGTTTGCTCACAGTCATTGCCAAGCTGATTCGGCCCTTGATGGTGCGGCTGTTTCCACAAGTGCCGCCCAACCACCCAGCGATGGGCGCGATGATTCTGAACATGTCAGCCACCGCGCTGGGGCTGGGCAATGCCGCCACGCCATTCGGGATCAGGGCGATGCAGGCTCTTGACGCCTTGAACGCACGGCCCGGCACGGCCACCAATGCAATGGCCTTATTCCTGGCGATCAATACTTCGGGCGTGACTTTGCTGCCGGCCAAGGTCATTGCGATTCGCGCAGCTTCTGGCTCGATGGACCCGGCCGGCATTTTGCCCACGACCTTGTTTGCGACGATTGTCTCCACTGTGGCGGCAATTGTCGCGGCCTTGCTGTTCCAGCGCTATTTCCCAGTCGGCCAGCCGACCTCCCAAGAGTTGGCAATGGAGCGGCCCTGGGTCAAGGAATTCCAAGTCGATGACATTCGGCAGAACCAAGCGCAAGACCACAGTGCGTATCCGCTGTGGGTCAGCATGCTGGCGCTTGGCTGCATGGTGCTGGCGATTCCGGCCACGATTGTGTGGGGCAAGGCGATTGCGCCCTGGATTGTGCCGGGCATGATGCTGGGCTTTTTGCTATTTGGCTGGCTGCGCGGAGTACGTATTTACGAGTCCTTCATCGCCGGTGCCAAAGACGGTTTCGACGTGGCTTTGCGCATCATGCCCTATCTTGTCGCCATTCTGGTGGCCGTCGGCATGCTGCGCAGCAGCGGCGCTCTGGATGTGATGGTGGGTTTTTTGGCGATCTTCACCGCCCCGCTGGGCCTGCCTGCCGAAGCCCTGCCAATGGCCTTGCTGCGGCCCTTGTCAGGCTCGGGCTCGTACGGCGTGATGTCCTCGATTCTGACCGACCCTGCGATTGGCCCAGACAGCTATGTCGGCTACCTGGTCTCAACCATCATGGGCTCGTCAGAGACCACGTTTTACGTGCTGGCGGTTTACTTTGGTGCGGTGCAAGTGCGGCGCATTCGCCATACCTTGATTGCGGCTTTGATCGCAGATGTGGTTGCCGTCATGGCCTCGGTGGCCATTTGCAGCTATTTGTTTGGCCAAGCTTGAGCGCTTTTTGCAGGCCCGTCTCAGTGCGGCGCGCTGCTGGAAAACACATTGATAACCAGCACGCCAGCCATGATCAAGCCAATGCCCAATATCGCAGGCAGGTCCAGCGTCTGTTTGTGAAGTAGCCAGCCGACCAGCGAAATCAGCACAATCCCAACTCCCGACCAAATCGCATAGGCAACGCCAGTGGGAATGGATTTGAGCGTCAGCGACAGGCAGTAAAAAGCCATCGCGTAACCGATGACCACGATGGTGGTGGGCACCAAGCGGCTAAACCCCTCAGATGACTTCAGGGCTGTGGTGGCAATCACTTCGCAGACAATGGCGATGCCGAGGGGGACGTAGGGAGACATGGTGGTTTTTTTAGTCAACGTAAAAGAGATCAATTGCCGCTAGGCGCTGTGCTTACGATGCGGCGTATCTGCGCGATTGTCGCAGCTAAAGGACGCAGGCTATAGCGCACATTGGTGCTAATCCACCAGATCACAGCCTTGCCAGCGGTGCAAAAATATGCTGTTCACAATGCCGTTCGTGCCAAAGCGCACCGCGCCTAGTGTCTTGTATGGGCATTCAAGCAAAGCACATACACCTCCAATCTGCACAGCACAAGGCATCAAGCTGTGAGGCGCAGCATGGGTGGTGCTGGGCAGTGCGAAAAGGTGAACTTACGGCGTTTCAGTGGCTTGCAATGCGTGCACAGAACGCTGACTCAGCCCAGGGGTGAACAGCAATAGCAAGCCAGCGCCGACAAGCGCAGCAATCGCAAACACCTGCAGGACCCACGACGGGCCGTGTCCCGCGGCCAGAATATAGCCACCCAGCGACGGCGCAATCACCGCGCCCAAGCGGCCCAGGCCGAGACTAATGCCGATGGCCGCGGCGCGGTAGTTGGCGGGGAAGGCATCTGCCACCAGTGCATTGACCAGGTTTTGCGCGCTGATGGCACTCATGCCCAGCAGCGCAATGCAAACAAACAGCAGCTCGCCTGTGAATTGGCGCGAGGCAATCGCCAGCAAACACAGCGCAGCCAGCACCCCTGCACCCATTGCGACAGCACGGGTGCCCAAACGCATGGCGATGCTGGCCGTGAAAATTGAGCCCACAATCGCGCCAGTATTGAGCGTGAACATCATCTGCATCGCGCCATTAAAGGGCACATCGAACTCTCGCATCAGCTGGGTCAGCCACACCGCCACGCCGTACCAGGTCAGCAAATCGGCCAGGGTAGCCAAGGTGCCAATGATTAAGACTGTGCGGCTGGCACCGCGCAAGACATTGCGCCATGGTGCTTTGGTGTTGGCCGTGTGGCTGGGTGCTTCAGCTGCCGCCTGTTTTTCATAACGGGCAATGACCGGGGCCATGAACACCAACTCCAGCAAGCCCAGCGCGCCGCCAATGAGAAACAGCGGCCGCCAGCCCCAGTGGGGAATGACCCATTGTGAGACCACCGCCGCTAGCATGCCGCCCAGCGGAATGCCCGACATGACCAGGCTGATGACCAGCGCGCCATGTTCCTGGCGGCTGTTTTTACGCGCCAAAGACAGGCCCGCTGGCAAGACCACACCCAAACCAAGACCGGCAACAAAGCGCAATGCACCGAGCTGCCAGCCATTGGCGACCCAGGCAATGCCGGCGGTGGCCAGTGTGAACAACACGAAGCCAAAACCCATGCTGCGTGCCAGGCCCAAAGACTGGGTGACCAGTCCGGCTGCGACGCCGCCCAGCAACATGCCAATGAAAATCATGCTGCCAATATTGCCGGCCTGCGCCTTGTCCATGGCCATTGAAGCATCCATCAACAGCGACGGAATGGCGTTGCTGTAAATGAGCAGATCGAAGCCTTCGACCATCATGATCGCTGCGCACAAGGCAACCACCCACCATCGCGTGCGCTGCTGGTTGGGCACACTCACAAGTGCTGGAGTGGAAGAGCTGAGACTGGGCATGGCATGTTCATTATGAGATTGATTCTCAATTATATTGCGTTGGGCCTGCTCTTGGCTTCATCAGGCACGGGGAGCGCAATAAAAAATGGACAAGATTGGCTTGACCGGTAGCGATGGGCGAATGGGTCACTCCCTTAAAGCCTGTTCAAAATCTAGCCGTGTCTTGCAGTTGCAGCTATACGCCTTTAAGGGCCCCTAAAAACGCTTTTGTTACTTCATAGTGAAGCCTGGCCGTCGCTGCTGCACTGCCAGCGGTTTTACGCCTGGTCTCAACCACAAATTTTCGGTTTGCTGGGTGGTGTTAGCAGTTCTAAATCAATCGATTGCACTATCAATACCCAAAAAAACCAACTTTCCAAACGCTTATGCGATTTGGCACATTGAGGTTGTACTCAGGCCAAAAAGTGCTTTTTTATCGGTGAGTGCTGTTTTGATGGTGCAACTATTTTGGTGTGTGACTGAGTCTGTCTGATATTTTCCATAGAAATTTTTGCATTAATTTTGATGAAGGGGTTTCTATGTGGTAATACCATAGGGCTGCAAAAGTGATAGACAAGGTGGTGGCTATCACGATATGTGACCAAGAGTTGTAAAAGGAACTTCCCAGGCTGGTCATTAGCCTTTGGGTGATTGTCAGTACAATCATATGCGTTAAATATAAGGAGAAGGATATTTTTCCCATCCATACTAATGCGGCTGGTGTTTTGATGTCTACCTCTTTAATTAAGAAGATTAAACTTAAAAATAAAATTATTAAAGGCCAGCCCCAATTGGCAGGGCCATGGTTCCAAGAGAGTCCAGATGAAAAAGCCCATAGAGCTAGACCAAAAGAGAGGAAGACAATATTGTAGAGAACCACGGTGCTTTTTATTCTTATTGTTGAGTGGTAGATGAGTGCAATGATTATTCCTGCAATGAACTCCCATACCATTGGGCTTGTCATGACGCTAATATAAGGGTATTTAATTGATGCAGCTTGATTGAATGCATCAAAGGAAAAATTGTTTCTGTAGAGTGGGATTAGTATGAGCGATACAGTGATCCAGCTTGCCAATGCTAAATAACGGAATCTGCCAAATAAAAGTGAAATTGCAAATATACTGTAAAAGTAAAATTCAAAAATCAATGTCCATGCAATGCCAAATGGCATGCCGAAATAAAATGGAGAGTTGCTGACGTCTACAGGGAGAAAGAATATGGACTTGATAAACGATTTAATGTTTTCGGATGTACTAAAAAAACTGAAGCCGTTGTAGAGGATAATAAGAAAGGCAAGGGTTGCCAACGTGTAAGACGGCCAAACTCTTATGATTCTCTTGGTGATAAATGATAGGGCGCTGTTAGTTCCGCCGGGCGAATTGATTGTTGTGTGAGTTATTATGAATCCGCTGATAATGAAGAAAATATCAACACCCATGGCGCCTGGATAGAATAATGCCTCGGCTATGTATCCGCTTGGTAAGTCTTTGACGTAATATCTGGTGTGACACAGTACAACGGCCAAGGCTGCAATTCCTCGAATGCATTCGATTAATTCAATTTTTTTCTGACTTGTATTTGACATATGGTTAAAAATTGTTTTTTTAAAATTATAAAGTGTTTTTGTGTCAATGCCCTCCGATAGCAGGTAGGTATTGGAAGGTGAGTAAAGCGAGGAATGTCAGTAAAATTTCATGAACTATCGGGCGACGAACTGAAAGGCGTAATTGTCAGCATTGAAGGTGCGTGGAAAATTTGCGTCTTAGGCTGAATAAAATCAAGCAATAGCTGGATTCGCTCACTGGTAAAACGTGGGAGTAACCACACATTTTCAGATGTGGAAAAAGAGTCTGGTTTGTCGTTGTACTATGAAGCCAGCACATACTGGCCGACTCCGCGGGCATTTTTTTAGTGCGCAGATGAGTGAAGAAACCAAGAAGTACAACATTTAGTGCCGACGCCAGTGGTGGCAAATAGCACCTAGGCATTGAGCCGTTTTTGTGACAACTGGGTGATAAGGCAAAGCCAATGAATGTCAGTCTGCCGCCTCAGGTGTTTGCGCTGCATCTTTGGGCGGACTGGGCAGGACCATGAAGGCGATTGAGCCCAGGGCCAGCATCATGGCCACGCTAATAAACACCGCGCTGTATTTGTCATAACCAGAGGCCAATGCCCACTGCGCCACAAAGCCAGAGAGCGATTGCATGACGGCCACGCCCAAAAACATCGACATCGTGAACAAGGCCATTGCGCGGCCGGTCATGTGGTTCGGGTAGGCATTGCGCACATCCGAGTATTGCCACACCGCACAGCCCATGAAAATCGCAATCAGCAGCAGGCAGGTGACGGCCAGCCACAGCTGGTGGGTCAGAGCCATCGTGGTGAAAAACAGCACCAGGGTCCAGGGCAGCAGAATCAAACCCAGGCGGCGCTTGGCATTGCCCGGGTCAAGTCGGCCAAACAATGAGGGTGAAAACAGCGAAATAATAGACAAAACCAGCGCAATATTGCCGCTGAAAATCAGACTTTCGCCAAAGCGGTCGACCAGGTATGGTGCCAGCCACAAGCCGCGCAGCGTGATGAACGAGGCATAGCAGACAAAGGCCAGGCACAAAATACCTGCGGTGTGGGGCAGGCGCAGCAGTGCGCCGTAGCCTTTGAGGGCGGGCCACAGCATGGTCCAGCGGGGGCTTGCAGGCGTGGGGCTGGCGGGTTCATGCACTTTGGCAAAAATGGCCAGCCAGGCGGCCAGACTCAGCGCCGACAGAATCCAAAAAGCCGCGCGCCAATTCGATTGCTCGACCAGCCAGGCCAGCGGCGTGCCAGTGAAAATCAGGCCCAGCCCGCCCATGCCCAGGGCCAGACCAGAAATGGCCGCAAAACGGTGGGCGGGAAAATAGCGGGCAATGAACACCGTGCAGACCAAAAAGGCCGGCGCGCAGCCAATGCCAATCAGCGCCTGGCCAAAGATCAATACGCCCGCGTTGGGCGCAATGGCCGAGACGAGGCTGCCCAGCACCGTCATTGGAAAGCCCGCCAAAATCGTGCGCCGTATGCCGTAGACGTCAATGCCCACGCCCATGATCAATTGCATGCCGCCAAACGCGAAGTGAAAAGCGGCCGCTACCGCGCCCATTTCTTGCGGGCTCAGGCCAAACTGGGCAATCAGTGGTACGGACAAAATACCCGCCACCGTGCGGTAGGCCTGACTCAGAGCAAAGCCAAGAATCAAAGTCAGCAGCATGACCCAGGCCGTGCGCAGCGTGATGGAGGAGGGGGCAGCAGTCATCAGGAGTGGTTCTTTAAAAGGCGGTCAGCGGCCAGTGGCACTGTGGCGCAGGCCGCTAGGGCGCATCCGGGCGAGGATGCAGATGCGCCGCAGGGTGTGTCGACGTCGTGTGTTATGCGATTGTGACACCGCCATCGATCACCATGGCCTGTCCTGTCATAAAAGATCCGGCATCGGAGGCCAGGAAAACCGCAGCACCAGCAATTTCATCGGGCTGGCCGATGCGGCCCAGCGGCGTGGTCGAGGTCGCCTGGGCCAATGTGTCTGGGTTTTCCCACAGCGCGCGGGCAAAGTCGGTTTGGATCAGACCGGGAGCAATGCAGTTGACGCGGACATTGTGGGGGCCTAATTCGACGGCCATATTGCGCGCCAGTTGGAAGTCAGCGGCTTTGGAGACGTTGTAGGCTCCGATGATGGGCGAGCCGTGCAGGCCACCAATCGACGAGACAATGATGATTACACCGGCTTTGCGCTTGACCATGTCTGGTGAGACCAGGCTGATCAGCCAATGGTTGGACAGCACGTTGTTGTCGAAAATTTTGCGAAACTGCTCGTCGCTGATGCCGGCCATTGGGCCGTAATAAGGGTTTGATGCAGCATTGCAGACCAGAATGTCGATGCTGCCCCATTCCTCTTGGGTGCGCTGCACCAGCGCGGTCAAGCCTTCTTTGGAGGAAATATTGGCGGCAATCGCTATGGCGCGACCTGCACCATAGCGTTCGTTGATCTCAGCGGCAGCGGTGTCGCAGGCGTCTTGCTTGCGCGAAGAAATCACTACGCGCGCGCCTTGCTCGGCCATGCGCTCGGCAATCGCGCGGCCAATGCCACGCGTGGAGCCGGTGATCAGTGCGACTTTGCCGGTCAGGGAAAATAAGCTCATAAGTCTCCTCGGAGTTGTTCATGTCTACCAGTGACGGGCAGCGCAGCGACCGGTTGCAACCAGCGCTGGCTGTGCCAAGATGTAGAAATACCATGAACGGCCAAGGGGCCCTGTCCCATGCGAGATTCAGACTGGGTCTGCCAGTCGGCGCTTACTGCGCCGTGCGCAAACTCCACAACTCAGGGAACAGAACGGTATCGAGCATCTTGCGCAAATAGCTGACGCCGCCGGTGCCGCCCGTGCCACGGCGAAAGCCAATCACACGCTCGACGGTGGTCACATGGCGAAAGCGCCATAGGCGGAACGCGTCTTCCAGGTCCACCAGTTTTTCGCCCAATTGGTAGAGATTCCAGTATTGCTCGGAGTTGCGGTAGACCGCCAACCAGGCAGCTTCTACCTCGGCGCTGGCCTCATACGGTGCGCGCCAATCGCGCTGCAAATGCGCGGCGTCAATCGGCAGGCCGTTTTTGGCGAGTGCTGCAATGGCAAGGTCGTACAGTGAGGGCGCCTCATAGCTGGCCTGCACCATGGCGAGCAAATCTGCGCGGTGTTCATGGGGCCTGAGCATCGCCGCGTTTTTATTGCCCAGGCTGAACTCGATGCAGCGGTACTGGTAACTTTGGAAGCCGCTGGAATAACCCAAATACGGGCGAATCGCGGTGTACTCCGGGGGGGTCATGGTGGCCAGCACGTCCCAGGCGGACACCAATTGCTCCATGATGCGCGAGGCGCGGGCGAGCTTTTTGAACGCCGGGGCAAAACCATCACTGCGCAAGTCCTGCATGGCGCCATGCAGCTCGTGCAGCATCAGCTTCATCCACAGCTCGCTGGTTTGGTGCTGCACGATGAACAGCAGTTCATTGTGGTTGGGTGAGAGCGGCTTTTGCGCATTCAGAATCGAGTCGAGCTGCAGGTAGTCGCCATAGCTCATGTCTTTGCTGAAGTCGAGCTGCGCCCCTTCTTGATGAACAATGGTCTCGGTGCGGCCAGCCGCGGGCGTGTGGTGGGGGCAAGTCATGGCGGTAATCTTTTGCGATCAATGGAGCGAAGGAGTCGAGCGTCAGTGCAATGCGCTAGCGACAGGCTCTTTCAAGAGTGCGCAGAAGTTATCACCGCCAAACGGCCAGTGGTGTCGGTTTTTTCTAACAGATGAGGAAAAGTCCGAGGCAGGCATGGACTGCCAATGGCATCGCCAGCGCCATAGCCAGCGCCAGTCCTGATGCGTTGTTAAGCCTGTGCTTCCACCAGAAAACGCAGGCGTTTACGGCCCATCCACTCGTCGGTTTCGAGCCGGTAGGCCAGCTCGGTTTGCGCGGCCACGCGCTCGGTGCGGCCAAACCAAATGCCTTCGACCACCTGGCCATGGTGCAGCACTTTGATGGCCAGGTGCTTGCCGGCGACGACACGCTGCTCCAGCACGTGCAGCGACTCCATGAACAGCGGCGCAGCGAAGCCCTGGCCCCAAACCTGCATTTGCAGCGCCTCGGCGGTTTCTATCGAGCGAAACTGCGCGGGCAAAGGGCCATCCACCCAAACCTCGCCTTGCAGCGCCGCATCATCGAGCCACTCTTGCGCAATCGTTTGCATGGCTTGCTGGAACAGCGGTAAATGCTCGGCGCGAATCGTGCAGCCTGCAGCCATGGCGTGGCCGCCAAATTTTTCCAGCACCTCGGGGTGGCGTTTGGCCAGCAGGTCCAGCGCATCGCGCAAATGGAAGCCCGCAATCGAGCGGCCTGAGCCCTTGAGCAAGCCGGCGTTGTCGCTGCTGGCGCCTGGCGCGAATACGAACGTGGGGCGGTGGAACTGCTCTTTGATGCGGGCTGCGACAATGCCGACCACGCCTTCGTGAAAGCCTTCGTCCGATACCGTGATGGCCGCTGGCATGCGGGTATTACGGGCGAGTTTCTGCAACACGCTGCCAATCGCGACCTGCTTCATATCGGCTTCGAGGTCACGCCGCAGCTTGTTGATGTCGTCCAGCGCCTGGGCCAGTTCCTCGGCTTTGTGTGGATCGTCGGTCAGCAGGCACTCAATGCCCAACGTCATGTCGGTCAAACGGCCTGCCGCATTGAGGCGCGGTGCCAGGGCGAAGCCCAGGTCATTGGCGTGCGCGCGGGCATGGTTGCGGCGGCTGATCTCGAACAAGGCCGCCATGCCAGGCGGCAATTGGCCCGCACGAATGCGTGCCAACCCTTGGCTGGCCAGCAGCCGGTTGTTCGCATCCAGCGGCACCACATCGGCCACTGTGCCCAACGCCACCAACGGCAGCAGCGCATCAAGGCGGGGTTGCGATTGGGGGGTGAACACGCCGCGCTCGCGCAGCAGGCTGCGCAGCGCCAGCAAGGCGTAGAAGATCACGCCCACACCGGCCAGGTTTTTACTCGGGAAGTTGCAGCCCGGCTGGTTTGGGTTGATCAGGGCGTCAGCCGCTGGCAAGACCGCGCCGGGCAAATGGTGGTCGGTGACCAGCACCTTCATGCCCAGCGCCTGCGCGTGGGCCACTCCCTCAATGCTGGCAATGCCGTTGTCCACCGTGACCAGCAGTTCAGCGCCTGTTTGTTTGACGCGCTCGGCCAATTTGGGGGTCAAACCATAGCCGTCTTCAATCCGGTTGGGCACCAAATAATCGAGGTTGGTCGCGCCCAGCATGCGCAGACCGCGTAGAGCGACGGTGCAGGCCGTTGCGCCATCGCAGTCGTAATCGGCCACCACACAAATACGCGCTTGGCTGGCAATCGCATCGGCCAGCAAGTGAGCGGCTTGCTCCGTGCCTTTGAGCTGGTTGGGCGGGATCAAGGCTTGCAGGCGGGCGTCGAGCTGCTGGGGGGAATCAATGCCTCTGGCGGCAAATAGCTGAGCCAAAAAAGGATGGGTGCCGGTTTGCACCAGCGTTTGCATTGCGTCAGGGAGAGGGGAGCGTTGGCGAAATTTCACGGATCAATCAAATTCAAAACGGTAGGGGCAAGGCCTGCGCGCCAATGATAGACGCTTCGTTTGGAGATGCAGCCAAAGGGCTTTGCGCGCATAGGTTCGGCTGCCTGTGGGGCTGAAGTCAATTGTCATCTCTTCGTCACTTTTGCTGTCTATAAAAGCACTTTTTACAATATAACGAAATATTTCCATGACGACTTTCTCTGCGAAAAAAGCACCTTTTCCGTTCCAACTGCGCAGCCTGACGGTGGTGCTTACCGCTGCGGTGCTGGCCGCATGCGGCGGCAGTGACAGCGATGATGCCAGCTTGCCTGTGACCCCTGCCACGGTGTCACTGGAAAAAATCGGCTCCTATTCAGCCGGTGTGTTTGGGCAAAGCGCAGCGGAAATCGTCGCTTTCCACAAAACCAGCAAGCGCGCGTTCGTTGTGAATGCCGAAGCCGGCGCCCTGGATGTGCTGGACCTGAGTAACCCAAGCCAGCCACGCAAAATCCAGACGCTCAGCACCAAGGACGTGGTGGCAGTCGACATGGCCGGCGCGCAAATCAACAGCGTGGCTGTGCATGGCGATGTGGTGGCGCTGGCTATCGAGGCCAATCCCAAAACCGATCCTGGTCGCGTAGCCTTGCTCAACGCCAATAGCCTGGCCAAGCTGGCTGACGTGCAAGTGGGCGCGCAGCCTGACAGCATCGTCTTCACACCCGATGGCAAGCATGTACTGACGCCCAATGAAGGCGAGCCCAACAACGATTACTCGGTCGATCCTGAAGGCTCGATCAGCATCATCGCCGTGGCCGATCCGACCAAGCCTGTAGTTCGCACGGCCGCCTTCACCGCTTTTAATGGCCAAGAGCGCGCTTTGCGCGCCCAGGGCGTGCGTATTTTTGGCCCGGCGAGCAACCAGCAAACCTATGGCGCAGGCAACCTCAGCAGCGCAGCCAAGGATTTTGAGCCAGAGTACATAGCCGTTTCCTCGGACAGCAAGACTGCCTGGGCCACGCTGCAGGAAAACAATGCATTGGCCAAGATCGACATCGCCAGCGCGACTGTGACAGCGATTCTGCCGCTGGGCTACAAGGATTACGGCCAAGTGGGCAACGAAATCGATGCCTCTGATAACCCAGCGGGCATCCATATCAAGACTTGGCCAGGTGTGGTGGGCATGTACCACCCCGACACCATTGCGTCTTTCGCCGCTGGCAGTACAACCTATTTGGTGACGGCCAACGAAGGCGACTCACGCGCCTGGGGCGAGGACGATGACGCGTACTGGGCGGGGGACCGCAGCAAAGGCTTTGTCGAAGAATTCCGCGTCAAGCACCTGGTGCACAAGGGCGGCTTTGACCGCCGAGCCAATGACGACCTGCCGCCGCAATTGCGCGACCTGGCCGCTGGCGCATTGCTCAATCCCAGCATTTTCAATTACTGCGGCGCCACTGCCGGTGAACCGGGCGATTGCCGCTCAGACGCTGTGCTGGGCCGCTTGAACATCAGCTGGACCGAAGGCTTCCAAAAGAACGCCGACGGCACGCCAAGGCTCTACAACGCAGCCGGTGTGGTGGATGCCAATGGCGACCGCCTGATGTACGACACGCTGCATTCCTATGGGGCACGCTCGATCTCGATCTGGGACGAGAACGGCGCGCAAGTATGGGATTCAGGCGCGCAGTTGGAGCAATTCATTGCCAACCAAATCACAACCCGCACAGGTAAATCCTGCACGATCACAGACGGTGCCGCTACGGTCAACTGCGCAAGCTACTTCAACTCCGGCCATGACGAGGGCGATGCCTTTGACAGCCGCAGCGATGCCAAAGGCCCCGAGCCTGAAGGCCTGACGGTGGGCACGATTGGCGAGAAAACTTTTGCCTTCATAGGTCTTGAGCGCTTTGGTGGCGTGGTTGTGTATGACATCACCGACCCGAAACAACCTACGCTGGAAGACTATCTGAACACCCGCACCGAATGGGCCAGCGACCCTGAGACGAATCTGGCGGCTGTGGGCGACCTGGGCCCAGAAGGTTTGGCATTTGTGTCTGCCGCCGATTCGCCCAATGGCAAGCCGTTGTTGCTGGTTGGCAATGAAGTCAGCGGCACGACAACAGTATTTCAGTTGAACCTCGCGTACTGAGTCATGCCCGCTGCGATTGCCAGCACATCTGTAAGTTTTTTTGTCTGCGGCAGATGGTGCTGAAATCAGCCACTGGCCCATCAAGACATGCCCGTTTGAGCAAGCGCTCCTGCACCCTTGCCACCATTGAATGCTTCTGCGCTGATTTGAGGGCAAGAAACGGAGTTCTGGGCGATGCAGGAACAAATACGATGCGAATCCTTAATGAAACACGAAGGAAATTGCATTTATGGTTTTGCTTGATGGAAAAGTTGCTGTTGTCACTGGCGCATCTTCCGGTATTGGACGCGCCATCGCAACGCTGTTTGCCGCGCACGGCGCGGCGGTCATTCTCACCGCAAGGCGCGAAGCACTGCTCAACGAAGTCGCGGGCATGATTGGGCAAAACGGTGGTCGCGCCGAGGTTGTGGTGGGGGATATTGGTCGTCCTGAGACCCACGAGCAAGTGATGGACGCTGCAATCAGCAAGTTTGGAGGACTGGACATTGCGGTCAACAACGCCGGTATTGTCGGTGCCTTCAAACCGCTGACCGAGATAACGCCAGAGGAATGGCAGCAGACAATGGAGACCAATCTTACGGCGGCCTTCCTTGGCGCTCGCAGCCAGATTCCGGCCATGCTCAATCGCGGTGGCGGTTCGATTGTCTTTATATCGAGCTTCGTGGGCACCAGCGCAGGACTCCCCGGTATGACGGCCTATGGCGCCTCGAAAGCGGGGTTAATGGGCTTGGTAAAGGGGATCACTGCTGAATATGCAGTTCAAGGCATACGGGCGAATGCGCTTTTGCCAGGCGGAACCGATACCGAGATAGCAGGGGACAAGAGCGCCAAGGACTGGGCTGCAGGGTTGCACGCCATGAAGCGGCTCGCTCGACCAGAAGAGATTGCGTCCGCTGCGCTTTTTCTTGCAAGCCCTATGTCGAGTTTTGTGACAGGGTCAGCCTTGTATGCAGATGGTGGTAACGCAGCAGTGAAGTGACGCAGCGTGGCGTCTGATGGATTTGGAGTGGTTTGCCAGTAGCCCTTAATGAGCAGGTTCGTGCTTTCGTTGATTTTTTCTTCAATACATCCGGACATCTGCACAGCCAAGGCAACGAATGATCAGATCCAGTCTGTTTGCCCATGTCTGTTTTGGATGCCCGTTCATATCGACATGCTTGTCACTGCCTGCTTTGGAAGGTGGTTGTGGAAAACCTGCTTAATCTCTGCCATGTAGGGATGTTCAAAGTTGCTGTAACAACGCAAGCAATGGGTCTTTTCTGCGCCAGTGGGTCGCAGTCTGAGAAAGGCGACGCCACAGGGAAGGCTTGTGAAACTCTAACGTGACCGCTTGCTGGTCACCGCACAGAATCAGCTGCACCGCTTGGCCTTGTTGCGAGGCATGACGCAAGATCTTGTCCAGCGCTTGGTCCAGCACCTGCCATGCGCTGTACCAGGCGTAGTAATCGCCTTGTAGCGCGGCAATTCTGAGTGCGTCGTGCACGACAATGGTGTTGGCAGGTGCACCGGCCTGGGCTGCTGGGCTTGCAGGTGTGGTGCCTGTGCCCCACACCCAGAGTGCATTCACGGCGGGTTGTCTTTGCGCTTCGCGCTCATCGTTGACCGCATGGTTGTAGAGCAGCATTTGTGCTTCGGTTTGCAGGCGCTGCAGTGTTTGCGTTTGCCGAAAATTAGGCATCCAGGCGCGAACATCGCGGTTGATGGCTTTGTCAAGCGAGGGTAGAGCCAGGCCATGCAACCAATCGGCTTTGGCCAACCAGATGCCGTTTGGCAGCAAATGAATTTCTAGGCCGTCTTCGGCCCACAGGCTGAGCACGGCATCACGCAGTTGCTGGTTGTGCGTGCTGCTCACTGCCAGCGCGGCCGGGTTGAGTAGGGTAATTGCGTCGGTGGTGATGTGCAGGTGGGCCGGTGCCATCAAGGCCCAGCCCTGGCCAGCTTGTAGCGTATGGCCGTGCTGGGCGGCAACCCAGGCTGCCAGAGAGGGTGGCGCTTGTGTGTGGCTGTCTTGCGAGCCGTTGAATGCGGTGCTTGGCCAGGCGGTGTTGAGTAAGGCCAACTCATGGGGGGCGCTGAAACTGTCTTCAGGCAGGCGCAGCCAATGGCTGGGCGCAAGTGTTTGCGAGGTCAGCCAAGACTGCAAGGCAGGTAAAGCCAGAGTGGTCTTGGTGGCCTGTAAGAAGTCTTGCATGCCGTTAATGGCAGCAAAGGGGACGATGTGGGAAGAGCTGAGCATGACAAAAGATCGCCTGAAAGACCGCTGCTATGAATCTGCCAGACAGCGTCGGTGGTGCAAAACAGATGGGCGAATTGTGCACGTTGTGCGAGAAGATCGGCCAGTCGTTATTGTGGGGAATGCATGGCGTAGCATGCTGGTGTGGACAATGGCCGTGCGCATGCACATGGGCAACAGCGCATTGTAAATGCGCTTGCGCTGTGAGCGCTCAATGCAGCTTTCATTGCTGTCCAATGGCCGCATCATTTAGATACAGGGTTGGCTTGAATGAACTTCTGGACTGCCTCCCAAGTGCTGCAGCAAGGATTGCATCGGCGCGCTCAAGGATGTCCAGGATTGAAAGCACAGGCACAGCTGGCGCTGGGCCCAGGGCTCGTTGAGGCGGACGGTGCGCAAGCCCAGACGGCGGCGGTAGAGTTTGGCAATCGCATGCGGCACGATGGCCAGGCCAACGCCGTGTGCGACCATTTCGCTCAGGCCTTCAAAGCTGGTCATGTGGATACGCCAGCGCAGTACCTGGCCGCCTGCGCGTGCCTGCTCATCGATATGGTTTTGCAGCGCACTGCCGAGCGAGAGCCCGACCAGTTGTTCCTGTTGCAGCTGCGCCAGGCGCACCTGTTTGCTGCCAACCAGTGCGTGGCTGGCAGGCACAATAAGCACCAATTGGTCTGGCGCGACTGGCTGCATGACCAGGTCAGGCGCTTGCACAGCGTCTGAGGCAATGCCGGCCTCGACCAAGCCGCTGCGCACACTGCGCACAATATCGCTGCTGGTGCGCTCTTGCAGATCCAGTTGCAAACGCGGGCGCTGGGCCAGCCAAGGTGCCAGGCGTGGCGGCAAAAAATGGGCTAAAGCGGCTGTGTTGGCGTGCAAGTGCAAGCGGCCGCATGCACCATTCGCATAGTCATGCAGTTGCGCTTTGAGCAGGCTTTGCTGCTGACCAATCAGGCGTGCATGGTGGGCCAGGGCTTCACCTGCTTCGGTGGTGGTGACGCCGCGTGCATGGCGCACCAACAAGGGAAGGCCGGCCTTGCTCTCCATATTACGCAGACGTTCGCTGGCAGAGGCCAGTGCCAGATGCACGCGCGCTGCACCTTGTGTGATGCTGCCAGCATCGACGACGTTGATGAATAAATGCAGGTCGGTGAAATCAAAATGCATGGTGTCTGCTTTTGGTGATGGCCTTCGGCAAATCCGAAGGCTGGTGGACAAATCCGCATTGTGCACATTCTCTGGCCAGGCTCCAATAGCGGCATGTATGATTCTTTCTTCTTTTGGACTGTCCTGGTCCTGGTGTTTCTGTTGGCTGGCCTGGTTAAAGGCGTCACTGGCATGGGCTTGCCCACGGTCGCGATGGGTTTGATGGGCCTGCTGATGTCGCCCGCAGAGGCTGTGGCGATGTTGTTGATGCCTTCGCTGGTGACCAATGTCTGGCAATGCGCGTCGGGCGGGCATGCGCTGCCATTGCTGCGGCGTTTTTGGCCCATGCTGCTGGCCATTGCCTTGGCCACCACCTTTGGCATGGGCGTATTGGTGTATGCCGACCCCACGAAAACTGGCTTTGCGCTGGGCGTGGCTTTGCTGCTGTACGCTTTGTACGCCTTGCTGGCGCCCAGTGTGCAGGTGCCGGCGCGTTGGGAGCGGCTGTTGTCACCCGTGATTGGCTTGCTGACTGGCTTGATTACTGGTGCGACAGGGGTGTTTGTGATGCCGGCTGTGCCGTACTTGCAGGCTTTGAATTTGGACAAAGACGCGTTGGTGCAAATGCTGGGCTTGTCATTCACGATCTCGACCCTGGCCCTGGGGGCTGGCCTGTACTGGCAAGGCGCATGGCAGCTGGGGCTGTTCGGCGTCTCGAGTTGGGCCATTGCGCCGGCTTTGGCTGGCATGTGGCTGGGGCAGCTGCTTCGCGCGCGCATCAGTGCCAAGCGCTTCAAGCAGATTTTTCTGGTCTTTCTGAGTTTGCTGGGCTTGCAATTGGCATTGGGCCCTTGGTTGTAAATGCAGGCTGGCAGCCAATGGGGCGCTGTATCGCAGAGACAAAAAAAGCAGCAAAGGCATGTCATTTGCTGCTTTCGTGCCAGCCAAGGCCTCAGCGCGCCAGTCGCTGCGCTGAGGCCTTGGGCTTGTATGTCCAGCTCAATGGTTGTGGCGCGGCATCGTTGCTGCGACGTTTTTGAACTGCACGGCCTGCTCAATCACAGCGCCTTCTGACAGGTGGCCGACAGTGGCGCGGTAGATTTGCTGCCATGGGGTGGCGCTGGCAGGCACGGCTGGAATACCGTCTTTTTTGCGCAGCTCGATCTCGGCATCATCGACCAGCATGTCGCAGCGGCCTTCGTTGAGGTCGATGCGCACGATGTCGCCAGTGCGGATCCAGGCCAGACCGCCGCCGACGGCGCTTTCAGGCGAGGCATTCAGAATCGATGGGCTGTCGGCAGTGCCCGATTGGCGGCCGTCGCCGATGGTGGGCAGACTGGTGATGCCTTTTTTCAGCAAAGCGTCTGGTGGTTGCATATTGACGACCTCGGCAGAGCCTGGCCAGCCCACTGGGCCCGCACCGCGAATGACCAGCACACAGTGTTCGTCGATGTTCAGCGCTGGGTCATTGATGCGGTGGTGGTAGTCTTCCGAGCCATCGAACACAATCGCGCGGCCTTCAAACACGCCTTCCTTGCCAGGCTGGCGCAGGTAGCGGTTGTGGAATTCTTCCGAAATCACGCTGGTTTTCATGATTGCGGCATCGAACAAATTGCCACGCATCACGCTAAAGCCCGCATTCTCTTTAAGTGGCTCTGCAAACGGGCGAATCACTTCGCGGTCGGTGGATTCGCGGCCCTCGACGTTCTCAGCCACGGTGCGGCCAGTGACGGTCAGACAGTTTTCGTTGAGCAGGCCTTGTTGCAGCAATTCCCACTGGATCGCCGGTACGCCACCGGCGCGGTGAAAGCGCTCGCCCAGGTACGCGCCAGCGGGCTGCACATTGGCCAGCAATGGCAGCTTGTAGCCATGCTCGCGCCAGTCATTCAGGTGCAGATCGACACCAGCGTGGCGGGCCATCGCCATCAGGTGCGGGGGGGCATTGGTCGAGCCGCCGATCAAGGTGTTGACGCGGATCGCGTTGATGAAGGCGTCGCGGGTGAGAATGTCTGAGGGCTTGATGTCTTCGTGCACGATCTCGACTGCGCGGCGGCCCGTGCGGTAGGCCATTTGGCCGCGCTCGCGGTATGGTGCAGGAATGGCAGCGCAACCTGTCAGCGACATGCCCAGTGCTTCGGCCATCGCATTCATTGTCGAGGCGGTGCCCATGGTGTTGCAGTGGCCCACTGAGGGTGCCGAGCCGAGCGCCGCATCCATGAATTGTTCTTCGTTGATTTCCCCAGCTGCCAGTTTGCGGCGTGAGCGCCAGATCACTGTGCCAGAGCCCGCCAGCTCATTCTCGTGCCAGCCATCGAGCATCGGGCCGCCTG
The DNA here is from genome assembly GCF_004803635.1 of Lampropedia aestuarii. Taxonomy (GTDB): domain Bacteria; phylum Pseudomonadota; class Gammaproteobacteria; order Burkholderiales; family Burkholderiaceae_C; genus Lampropedia; species Lampropedia aestuarii. The sequence goes on from NZ_SSWX01000003.1 coordinate 198,899, forward strand.
AGAGCACAATCGCCGGAATATTCACGGTCGCAGCGGCCATCAAGGCAAACGGCGTGGTTTTGTCACAGCCGGTGGTCAGCACCACGCCATCAATCGGGTAGCCGTACAGAATTTCCACTAGGCCCAAATAGGCGAGATTGCGGTCCAATGCGGCTGTGGGGCGTTTGCAGTTTTCGAAGATTGGGTGGGTTGGGAATTCGATGGGGATGCCACCGGCGTCACGGATGCCGTCGCGGACGCGGCGCACCAAATCGACGTGCACGCGGTTGCATGGCGTCAAATCGCTGCCGCTTTGGGCAATGCCGATGATGGGTTTGCCTGAGCGCAGTTCCTCGGGCGTGATGCCGTAGTTCATGAAGCGCTCCAAATACAGCGCGGTCATGTCGATGTGGTCTGGGTTGTCGAACCAGTCGAGCGAGCGCAGACGGCGAGGGGCGTTGGTTTTTTGATCCATGGTGTGACTCATCGGAAGGGGAGGGGGGCTGGTCTGCCTGCGGCATGCGTTGGGCTCAGTTGGGCAGGCACCCGTCTTGGCCTGGCGCAGCTTGGGCTCTTAGATCGTAAACACGTTCTAAAACGAATCGCTGTGTTTGGCAGGCACGCAATGGCTTGCCAAGCGCTGGCGGTGTTAGCTGCGCAAAGGCATGCCGCGCAGGACGATGCCTGTGCGGCGGCTGTTTGCTTGTGCTGTTGGTGCGCTGAAGGGGCAGGACCTCACCATGGCTCGATGCCAACGTGTTGCCAACGTTGGTTGCCATGCGCGGCCCATGCTTGCGCTGTGTGTGGCGCTGATGTGCATGTTTGTCTCCTGATTTTTTTTCTAGGTGTTTGCCTGATGTTGTGTAGCCAGGCAGTTTGGATACTGTATCATAACTTGTCTGACAATATGACAGCATGATGAGCAGATAAGCTGAAGGCCTCACAACAGGGCGCTAAAGCACTTCTGCACATAGATCACAACAACAAGGAGACCTGTGGTGAATACCGCTGATCTGGTTGAGGCCAGTCCATCCATCGAATCACTGCGCCAAGCGCTGCACAAAGCCTTGGGTGGCATCAATGCCTTGATGCAAGAAGCCGATATGGCCAGTTACTGCCGCGATTGGCATGGCGATGTAGAGGCAAGCGCAATTGCCGTGCTGCGTCCAGCCAATACCGAAGAAGTTGCGCACTGCGTGAAAACCTGCTCGCAGCTGGGCCTGTCCATCGTGCCGCAAGGCGGCAATACGGGCCTGGTGCTGGGCGGCATTCCCGATGCGCCAGCCAGCCAGGTTGTGCTGAGCCTGGAGCGCATGAGCCGCATTCGCCACATCGATGCGGAGGATTTTTCCGCCGTCGTGGATGCCGGCTGCATTCTGGAAGTGCTCAAAGACGCCGTGGCCGAGCAAGGCCTGTTTTTCCCGCTGTCGCTGGGGGCGCAAGGCAGCTGCCACATTGGCGGCAATGTCAGCACCAATGCGGGGGGCATCAATGTGCTGCGTTATGGCATGACACGTGATTTGGTGCTGGGCCTGGAAGTGGTGCTGCCCGATGGCTCAGTGCTAAACCTGTTGCGCACCTTGCGCAAGGACAACCGCGGCATTGATTTGAAGCAGTTGTTCATTGGCGCTGAAGGCACGCTGGGCATTGTGACGGCCGTTGCAATCAAGCTGTTTCCGCAGCCATTGCAGGTAGAGACCGCGCTGCTCGGCTTGCATTCGCTCGATGATGCGATTGCTTTGTACCGCCGCGCCCGCTATGAGTGCTGCGATTTGCTCTCGGCCTTTGAATTCATGCCGCCGTTGGCTTTTGATCTGGCGATTGAGGCCATGCCCGAATTGGTCATGCCGCTCGAAGCCGGCGCGCCCGCATATGTGCTGATGGAGGTCTCGGGTTCCGGACGCGTCGATGTGCGTGCCTTGCTTGAAGGCTTTTTGGAAGCAGTGATGGAAGAGGGCCTGGTGATCGATGGCACGATGGCCAGCACCAAGGCACAAAGCGCGCAGTTGTGGAGTTTTCGCGAAGGCATGAACGAAGGCCAGGCCAAACGCGGCCTGCATTTGCGCACCGATGTATCGGTGCCTTTGTCCAAACTGGCGGCATTTGTGCACGATACTTCGGCTGCGCTGACACTGGCCCTGCCAGAATGTGAGTCGCTGGCCTATGGCCATGTGGGCGATGGCAATGTGCATTTGAACGTGCTGCCGCCTGCATCCTATGGGCTGCAAGAGCGCCAGCGCGTGATTGCGACTGGCAAGAAAATTATCAACGAATGGATCGACCGTTACGACGGCAGCATCAGTGCAGAGCACGGTATTGGGCGTTTGAAACTCGCCGATTTTGAGGCGCGCCTGCCAGCTGCGCAACGCCGTGTACTCGAAGGTTTGCGACAGGTCATCAATCCCGCAGGGCTGATGAACCCCCGCTGCATTCTGAGCGATGCCAGCAGCCCAGAGTCGGCTGTGTAGTGTGGTTGCATTCGGTTTTTATATGCGAGATCAATGAATGACAGCCCCTGAATTCAAGCAAATGGCCAGATCGGAGCACTTTCCGTCGCGCATCGCGGACCAGATCCGCCATGAGATTGCGCTCGGAAAGCTCGTGCCCGGCAGCCGTTTGCCCACTGAGCTCAAGCTCTCGGACATGTTTGGTGTGAGTCGCAGCGTGGTGCGCGAGGCGATTGCGCAGCTGCGCAATGAAGGGCTGGTCGAGTCCAAACAAGGCGTGGGCGCGTTTGTGATCGACCCTGACAAGCGCCGCTTGATTCAGATTGGTGCCGAAGCCTTGAATCGCCCCGACCATTTCCGCAGCCTGTTCCAGCTGCGCGTGCCGCTGGAGATTGAAGCGGCTGGTCTGGCTGCGCTGCACCACGATGCCGAGCAACTGCGCCAAATGGACCAGGCGCAGCTGCGTATGGAGGGCTGTCCGTACTGGGCCGACGAGTGGATTGAAGCCGATCTGTTGTTTCACACCATTTTGGCCAGGGCCACAGGCAATGAGTATTTCAGCACCTTCTTGGGTTTTATTGGCGGGCATTTGAGCCAGTCGATCAGCGCCGGGCGCACAGAGTCCAAGCTGGAGCAGATTGTCGAGTTGACGATTGCCGAACATGCGGCCATTCGCGATGCAGTGGCAGCGCGTGATCCCCAGGCGGCCCGTGCAGCCATGGGGGTGCACATCGCCAATGCCGCCAGCCGTTTGAATCTGGAGCTGGAGGGTGTGAACCGCAAATGAAAAGCAAGGGTGCCGCCAGAGTGCGGGCCAACGGGTAAAGATGACAATTGGCAGCGCTAGCCGCAGCGACACAGCTGGCAGCGCATGCATCACATGACAGTGCAATTTAGGAGACGAGATGTCGGAGACAAACATCGACAACAAGGCCGCAAGCAATCAAGCGGCACAAAGACGGTTAACAGCCGCTGAAATTCTGCCAACCGATTGGCAGCGCGCACAACTCGCCGGACGCGTGTGGCGCAATGACGTGAATGGCCCAGTGCCTGTGCTGGTGCTAGGTGGCGTGGTGTATGACGCCTCGGCCGTGGAGTGGACGCTGTCGGCGCTGCTCGAGCGCGAAGACCTGCTGGCCATTTGTGCCAGCCGCGCCAATCTGCAAGACATTGGCTCGGTCGATGACTACCTCAGCGGCGCCAAAGGCCGCTTGCTGGCCCCTGCCGATTTGCAATCGATCAAGGCCGCTGGCGTGACTTTTGCTGACAGCATGCTTGAGCGCGTGATTGAGGAGCAGGCCAAGGGCGATCCGCAACGTGCCCAGGCCATTCGTGAGCGCTTGGCCCCAGTGCTGGGTGACAGCTTGCGTGGCGTCGAAGCTGGCTCAGAGAAAGCCGCCGAAGTCAAGCGTCTGCTGCAGGACATGGGCCTGTGGTCGCAGTACCTGGAAGTGGGCATCGGCCCCGATGCGGAGATCTTCACCAAGTCCCAGCCGATGTCGGCCGTTGGTTGCGGCGAGCAAATTGGCATCCACCCCAACTCGCAGTGGAACAACCCCGAGCCTGAGGTCGTGCTGGCGGTCAACTCGCGTGGCCGCATCATCGGCATGACGCTGGGCAATGACGTGAACCTGCGTGATATTGAAGGGCGCTCGGCCTTGCTGCTGGGCAAAGCCAAGGACAACAACGCCTCTTGCGCGATTGGTCCTTTCATTCGCTTGCTCGATGGCCATTTTGGTCTTGAACAGGTCGCCTCTCTGGAAGTGTCCTTGCTGGTTGAAGGCACGGACGGTTTTGAGATGCAGGGCGTGAGCCCGATGGCTGCGATCAGCCGCAGCCCAGAGAATTTGGTGGGCCAACTGCTCAACCGCAACCACCAATACCCTGATGGCGTTTTGTTCTTTTTGGGCACGATGTTCGCGCCCGTCAAAGACCGCCATGGCCCAGGTCTGGGCTTTACCCATGCGATCGACGACCGGGTGGTGATTGCCACGCCCACCGTCGGTGCGCTGGTGAACTGGGTTGCACGCACCGATGTGTGCCCACCATGGGAATACGGCCTCGGTGACTTGTTTGCCCATCTGTTGCAACGCGCGAAAACGGCACAAGCGGCCTAACACCGCAACTACTGACTGATTGATTCCACAGCCTGCGGGCTGTGACCTACGGCAAAGCCTTTTCATCACAGATGAAGCTTTGCTGTGGGCGCAGCCTACCCCAAAACTTTCAAAAATGCGTTAGGAGACAGATGGGATGAAAGCCCTACAAGATCTTTTTTACCGGCTGCTCGGCTTTTTGCTGGTGTTTGCCTTGGCAGCCATGTGCGTGATGGTGTTTGGCAACGTGGTGCTGCGCTACGGCTTTAACCAGAGCCTGGTCGTCTCCGAGGAAATGGCGCGCTTTTTCTTTGTCTGGATGACCTTTGTGGGGGCCGTGCTGACGTTCCGTGAAAACGCCCACATTGGCATTGAAACACTGGTGCAGCGTCTCTCGCGCAAAGGGCGACTGGTGTGCATGTTCATGGCCAATATCGTGGTGATGGTGTGCGGCGCGGTGTTTGCAATGGGTGCCTGGGAGCAGCACGACATCAACGCCACGATGTTTGCCCCAGTGACCGGCTTGTCGCTGGCCTGGGTGTACGGCATTGGCATGTTCACCGGCGCTGGTGTGTTCCTGATTGCGTTGGGGCGCGTCTGGGATGTCGTCACAGGCAAAGTGACTGAAGAAGAAATCGCCCGTTTTGCAGGCGAGTACCACAATGAAGAAATCATGGATGCCGTGCGTGAGGTGAGCAAATGACCTTGTTGATTTTTATCGTGGCCCTGTTGGCGGCCATGGCCATTGGCACACCGGTGGCGTTCTCGCTGATGTTCTGCTCGCTGGTCCTGATGTTCCATCTGGACATGTTCGACACGCAAATCGTGGCCCAGCAAATGGTCACAGGCGCCAACACCTTCACCTTGCTGGCGATTCCGTTTTTCTTGCTGGCCGGGGAATTGATGAATGCCGGGGGCTTGTCGCGCCGCATCATTGATTTTGCGCTGGCCTGCGTCGGTCACATCCGTGGTGGTTTGGGCATTGTGGCGATTTTGGCAGCTGTCATCATGGCCAGCTTGTCCGGCTCCGCCGCAGCGGATTCGGCCGCACTGGCCGCGATTTTGATTCCGATGATGCGTGAAGCGGGCTACAACGTGCCGCGCGCAGCCGGTTTGATGGCTGCTGGTGGCGTGATTGCGCCCGTGCTGCCGCCTTCGCTGGCCTTCATCATCTTTGGTGTGGCTGCGAACGTCTCGATCAGCAAACTGTTCATGGCCGGTATTGCACCTGGCCTGATGATGGCCATTGCCTTGCTGATCACCTGGCTGATTCTGTGCGGCAAGATGGATGTCAAACCACTGCCACGTGCGGATATGAAAACCCGTCTGCGTGCCTCTGGCCGTGCGGCCTGGGCATTGGGTATGCCGGTGATTATCCTGGGTGGTATCCGTTTTGGCATCGTGACACCAACTGAAGCTGCTGTTGTGGCTGCGGTCTACGCCTTGTTTGTTGGCGTGTGTGTGTACCGCGAGTTGAAGCTCAAGGATCTCTACCATGTGCTGCTCAAAGCAGCCAAGACCACCTCGGTTGTGATGTTCCTGGTGGCCGCTGCGCTGGTGACTGCCTGGCTGATTACCGCTGCCGACATTCCAGGTGAATTGGGTGAGCTGATCTCGCCACTGATTGAGCGTCCAAAACTGTTGATGTTCACCATCATGGTGCTGGTTTTGATCATCGGTACGGCCTTGGACTTGGCGCCAACGATTCTGATTCTGACGCCTGTGCTGATGCCTGTGGTCATGCAAGCTGGCATTGACCCAATCTACTTCGGCGTGATGTTTGTGATGAACACCTGCATCAGCTTGTTGACGCCGCCAGTCGGGGTCGTGCTCAACGTGGTCAGTGGGGTGGCCAAAGTGCCGCTGGGCAAGGTGATCTGGGGTGTTGCCCCGTTCCTGTTCGCACAGATTTTTGTGATGTTCCTGCTGGTGCTGTTCCCACAACTGGTCATGGTGCCACTGGGCTGGCTGTATTGAGTTTCGCAGCAGCCTGGCTGATCTCCCTGAGGTCAGGCTGCTATTTTTCCTTTCGTATTTCTACATTCCCTTCCTAGGAGACAACTATGAAAAAAACACTGATTGCCGCGTTGCTCGCCTCTGTGGGCCTGGCGCTCTTGTCCACTCCTGCAATGGCGGACTTCAAAACCCGCAACATCCGCCTCTCCAACGGCCTGGCACCCGACCATCCGGTAGCCGATGGTGTCAAAGCCTTCAATGCCTGCCTGAGCGAAAAATCCGGCGGGAAAACCAAGATCACAGCGTATTGGAGCGGCTCGCTGGGCGATGACATCCAAGCCGTGCAAGCGCTGCGATCGGGTGTGCAAGAGGCGGTGATTCCATCGTCTTCGCCGCTGGTGGGCCTGGTGCCAGCGCTTGGCGTGTTTGACCTGCCATTCCTGTTTGAGAGCGAAGCCCAGGCCGATGCAGTGCTGGACGGCGAGTTTGGCGAGTTCATCAACAAAAAGTTTGAAGAAGTGGGCATCATCAACCTGGCATACTGGGAAAACGGTTTCCGCCAGGTCAGCAACTCCAAGCACCCAGTGACCAAATGGGAAGACATGGAAGGCCTGAAAATCCGTGTGATGCAAAACAACATCTTCCTGGACACCTTCCAGAACATGGGTGCAAACGCATCACCCATGGCCTTTAGCGAAATCTTCTCGGCGCTGGAAACCAAGGCCATTGATGCGCAAGAGAACCCGTACGTGACGATCGACACCTCCAAGTTCTACGAAGTGCAAAAATACGTCTCGGCCACCAACCATGCGTACACGCCATTCCTGGTGCTGTTCTCCAAGCGCATTTTTGACCGCTACAGCCCAGAAGAGCAGGCCGCATTGCGCGAATGCGCACAAGTGGGCGGCGCCAAGCAGCGTGAAGTGCAGCGTGACCTGTCGGTGCGCTCGCTGGCCGCCATCAAGGCCGCTGGCTTGGAGGTCAATGAGCTGAGTACTGAAGAAAAACAAAGAATGCGTGAAAAAGCGCAAGTCGTGTATGACAAGCACACCCCCACCATTGGTGCTGATGTCGTTGCCCGCGTGCAGGAAAGTATCCGCGCGTCCAGAGAAGCAGCCAAGTAATCACGTCCCCACAACCCATAGCGCAAGGCCGACTCGCCTTGGGTTATGGGTTTTTTTGTTTTCAGATTAGCAACACCACAAGGAGTGGGATGTGACAAACCCTTCTATAGCGCAGGCAGCTGCGCCAACCGCCCACCCAAAGGGCGCTGCACTGTTTGATTTGACAGGCCGCCATGCCTTGGTGACTGGCTCCACCCAAGGCATTGGCTTGGCTCTGGCACGCGGTCTGGCCGAGCATGGCGCGCATGTGATTCTCAATGGCCGCAATGCAACGCGCTTGGCAGCGGCCATTGCCCAATTGCAGCAAGAAGGCTTGAGCGTCAGCGGCAGCTGCTTTGATGTCGCCGATGCCCAGACCGCGCAAGCAGCGATTGATGCGATTGAGGCCAATGGCCAGCCCATTGACATCCTGATCAACAACGCCGGCATGCAGTTTCGCGCACCCTTGGAAGAGTTTCCCATTGAGCGCTGGGAGCAATTGATGCAGCTCAATGTGTCGAGCATTTTTTACGTCAGCCAAGCCGCTGCCAAGCACATGCTGGCACGTGGCAAGGGCAAGATCATCAATATCGCTTCGGTGCAAAGCGAGCTGGCCAGACCCGGTATTGCACCGTATGTGACCAGCAAAGGCGCGGTGCGCAACCTCACGCGCGGCATGGCCACCGACTGGGCCCGCAAAGGCCTGCAAGTCAATGGCATTGCACCGGGTTATTTCCGCACCGAGATGACTGAGCAGTTGGTCAATGACGCCGATTTCTCGGCCTGGTTGGCCAAGCGCACACCGGCTGGGCGCTGGGGCGATGTGCATGAGCTGGTAGGCGCTGCAGTGTTTCTATCCAGCGATGCATCGAGCTTCGTCAATGGCCAGTTGATCCATGTTGACGGCGGCATGACGATCAGCGTTTAAGGCATGCACTAGCCACACCAAAACCGCTCGGCCGAGCGGTTTTTTTATAAGAGCGTAAACATGTTCTTAAAACATCAGCGCTGTGTTGTGGCTTGCAACTGGGGGGCAAGGTCGCAACGCGGCAAACGTTGGCATTGCATGCTGCCAATGCCAACACCCCCTGGGGTGTGCAGGGGGTGGGTGCTAGGCGGCTGTATCAACAGCGCTTGTGCATTTAATGGTTCAGAATCTGGCCCAGGAAACTGCGTGTTTTGGGGTGCTGCGGCGAGTCAAAGAACAGATCGGGCGCGGCTTGCTCGACGATGTTGCCATCTGCCATGAAAATCACGCGGTCGGCCACGCTGCGCGCAAAGCCCATTTCGTGCGTGACGCACAGCATCGTGATGCCATCATTGGCCAGCGAAATCATCGTGTCCAGCACTTCCTTGACCATCTCGGGGTCGAGTGCCGAGGTCGGCTCGTCAAACAGCATGATCTCGGGCTTCATGCACAGCGCGCGTGCAATCGCCACCCGTTGCTGCTGGCCGCCAGACAATTGGCTGGGGTATTTGTGGGCCTGGTCGGGGATGCGGACTTTGCCCAGAAACTGCATCGCCGTGGCTTCGGCTTCTGCCTTACTCAGGCCCAGCGTTTTGATGGGCGCCAAAGTGCAGTTTTGCAACACCGTGAGGTGCGGAAACAGGTTGAACTGCTGGAACACCATGCCCACGTGCTGGCGGATTTTTTCGGCGTTGTGTTTATTCGCCGTCATGTCAATACCAGCGACGTGAATATGGCCGCCTTGGATACTTTCGAGCCCGTTGATGCAGCGAATCAGCGTGGATTTACCAGAACCGGACGGGCCGCAAATCACAATGCGTTCGCCCTTGCGCACCTGCAGGTCGATGCCGTTGAGCACTTTGAAAGTGCCATACCATTTCTCTACTTGTGAGAAGGTGATGAGGTGGTTCGTCTCGGTCATGCTTGTCCATTCTTACAGTGCGGGGCCTAAGCTGGTGAGTTGGCCGCTGATGTCTAAGAACGTGATTGCGGCCTGTGAGAAGACCGCAGTCACGTTCTATTGGGTCAATTATTTTTGTGGGTTGGTCACAGAAGGTGGCAGGCTCATGCCTACGCGCTTTTCAAAGATCTCATTGAGCTTGCCGTTGGCCACGTTGGTGGCGATGAACTCGTTGAGCTCAGCCAGCAGTTCCGGACGGTCTTTCTGGATCGTGATGCCCATCGCCTGCTCGTTGATGATGTATTGCACCTTGTACTTGCCTGGGAAGCGTTTTTGCGTGTCAGCGGCAATCACCGAAGAGGTGCCAGCCACATCGACCTGGCCCACCAACATCGCTTGCAGTGCGGATGCATCGTCGTCAAAGCGGCGCAGGCGTGTGCCTTCTGGTGCGACCTTGGTCACACCCAGATCGGTCGTGCTGGCGCGTGGTACACCAATGTTGTATTTGAGGAAGTCTTGTGGGCTCTCGATGGTGTTTTTCTCAGGACCGAGCAAGACCATGCTGGCTGCCGAGTAAGGGTTGGAGAAGTCAACCTGCTTTTGGCGCTCTGGCGTGATGGCCAGCGAAGCAATCAGCACGTCGGCCTTGTCTGTCAACAAGAACGGAATGCGGTTTGGGCCAGTCATGACCACGTATTCGAGTTTAGTGCCCAAATGGTCGGCCAACAATTGCGCGACATCGGCGTCGTAGCCGGCTGGCTCATTGCGGGCGTTCGAGGTTGCGTATGGTGGCCAGTCGACCATGATGCCCACACGCAGCGTGCCACGGTCTTTGATGGCTTGCAAGGCGTTGTCGGCCATCGCCGGTGCAGCAGCTGCTGCCATTGCCAAAGCGGCGCCAAACAGGGCCAGATTGGTGCTGAGGAATTTGCCTAATTGGAAAGGGGTGCGCATGCTCGTCTCCTGTTGTTGAACGTGGACATCACGTTGTCTGTGATTGAAAAAAAACTTACCGTGCGGAGCGCGCCAGGCGCCGCTCCATATGGGTGGCCAGCCGTGACAGTGGCCAGCACATGCAAAAGTACAAAGCGGCCACCAGGGAGAACACCAACACCGGCTCAAACGTAGCGTTGTTGATGATCTGGCCTGTGCGGGTCAGCTCGGTAAAACCAATGATTGCGGTCAGCGACGTGCCCTTGATGATTTGCACCATGAAGCCCACAGTGGGCGGCACGGCGACCTTGAAAGCCTGCGGCAGGATCACCTCTTTAATGCGGTGGAAGGTGCTCAGGTTCAGCGCCAATGCCGCTTCGGTCTGGCCTTTGGGAATGGCTTGGATGCAACCGCGCCAGATGTCGCCCAAAAACGCACTGGTGTTCAGAATCAAGGCAATGCTGGCAGCAATCCACGGATTGATATGCAGGCCCATGACTGGCGCGCCAAAGAAGATCAGGAACAGCTGCATCAGCAGTGGCGTGCCTTGGAACACCACGATGAAGGCTTGTGCAGGGCGCACCAGCCAGGCCGAAGTCGCAGTACGCATCAGCGCGATGATCAGGCCGCCAATGCTGCCGCCTACCAATGCAATGGCTGCGAGTGCCAGGGTCCAGCGGGCCGCTTCGACCAGCAGGATCACGTCGATATAGGTAAATTCACGCATTTATCGACCCTCTGGATAGTAAAGAAAACGTTGCCACAGCAGCTTGAACAGGCCCATGAACGCCAGTGACAGCAGGAAGTAAATGACGGTGACGACGATGTAGATCTCAAAGCTGCGGAAGGTGTCGGACTGGATGTTGGCCGCCACAGAGGCCAGGTCATCGGCAGAGATCGCAGACACTACGCTGGAGGTCAGCATCATCAGAATGAACTGGCTCGACAGCGCCGGGAAAATGGTTTTCAGGGCCGGGCGCAGCACCACGTGCATGAACACCTGGTAGCGTTTGAGGTTCAGCGCCAGACCGGCTTCAACCTGGCCTTTGGGAATGGACTCAATGCCTGCGCGCAAAATCTCGGTCGAGAATGCGCCCAGGTTCACAAACATCGCCACCAAGGCCGCAGTGGTCGCTGACCATTGCACGCCCAGTGAGGGCAGGGCGAAATAAAAGAAGAACAACTGCACCAGAAACGGGGTGTTGCGGATGATCTCGATATAGGCATCGATGGCCCAGCGCAGTGGCGCGATGCCACTGGTTTTGCCCCAGGCGCAGACAATGGCGATCAGCAAGCCAATCACCATCGCGGCCATCGACAGCTCGATGGTGCGCAGCGTGCCTTCTAGCAGCATGGGCCATGCTGCGTACACCGCATCAAATTGAAAATCGTAATTCATGAAGGTCGCTTTGCGGCTCAAATAAACAAGAACGTCTGGGCGTTCTAAGAGTCTTTTGCATGGACCGGTTGCGTATGTCTCCTCGCACCCGATAGGCCGATTGACCGAGGCCGCATAGGCAGCAGCACCGTGTGCTGCGCCAAGGCGACGCCCGCCATGTCAAGGGCCACAGAACGGCTCTTCATCAGAGTGCGTTCTGTCAGAAAGTGGTGGACCGGGGATTAGTCCAGCAGCGCTGGGTCCCAGGCAAACACCTGTTGGGTTTGCTCGCCCAGGCCTTCAATGCCCAGCTTGACGGTGTCACCCGCTTTGAGAAACACATGAGGCGTTTGGCCCAGACCCACGCCTGGTGGCGTGCCGGTCGAGATGATGTCGCCTGGGTACAGCGTGGTGAATTGGCTGATGTAGGACACCAGAGTCGCCACATCAAAAATCATGGTTTTGGTGCTGCCGTTTTGAAAACGCTTGCCGTTGACTTCCAGCCACATGCCCAGGTTTTGCGGATCGGCGATTTCGTCGCCAGTCACCAACCAAGGACCGATCGGGCCGAAAGTGTCGCAACCCTTGCCCTTGTCCCAGGTGCCGCTGCGCTCCAGTTGGTATTCACGTTCAGAGACGTCGTTGATGACGGCGTAACCGGCGACATAAGACAGCGCATCGTCTTTCTCCACATAACGGGCTTTGCTGCCGATGATGATGCCCAACTCCACCTCCCAGTCGGTTTTGACCGAGTTCTGTGGGAGCACGATGGGGTCATTCGGGCCGCTGGGCTTGGACCATTTGGTGAACAGAATTGGCTCGGCAGGCACGGGTGAGTTGGTCTCAGCCGCGTGGTCGCTGTAGTTCAGGCCCACACACAGGAATTTGCCAGGATTTTGCAACGGCGTGCCAATGCGTCCGACCGGCTCGATCACTGGCAGCGTGTTGGTGTCCAGTGCGCGCAGTTTTTGCAGGTTCTCTGGGGTCAGTGTGTCAGCTGTGATGTCGCTGATAACGCCCGACAAATCGCGGGCCTGGCCTTGCGCATCCAGCAAGGCGGGGCGCTCTTGGCCGACTGGGCCATGGCGGAATAATTTCATGGGATTCTCCTGAAATGTGTGGGATTAATTGAGCCAGCCGCCATCGATGATGTGGGTCTGGCCAGTGGTGAAGTTCGATTCGTCGCTGCCCAAATACAGCGCCAGTGCGGCAACTTCTTCTGGGGTGCCAAGGCGGCCGACCGGCTGGCGTGCGATAAAGGCTTTGCGCACATCGTCCAAAGAGGCGTTTTGCTGAGCGGCCTGGTCTTCAATGCGTTGGCGCAGCGAAGGCGACTCAATCGTGCCTGGGCAAATGGCATTGCAGCGAATGCCACGGTTGACGTAGTCGGCGGCAATCGCTTTGGTCATGCCAATCACGGCGGCCTTGCTGGCACCGTAGACGAAGCGGTTTGGCACGCCTTTGATGCTGGACGCTACCGAGGCCACATTGATGATCGAGCCCTTGCCGCGCTCAAGCATGCCGGGCAGCACGGCTTTGCTCAGCTCGTACATGGCGGTGACGTTGATGGCGAACGAGCGGTCCCACGACTGGCGGCTGCACTCCAGGATTGAGCCGCTGTCAACAAAGCCGGCGCAGTTGAGTAGCACATCGATGTGTGGGAATTCTGCGGCAATCGCGGCAATGGCCGCAGAGTCGGTGACGTCCAGCTGCCGTGTCTCCATGCCTTGCAGTTCTGCCAAGGCTTTGGTGTCAATGTCGGTGGCGATGACGCGTGCGCCTTCTTTGAGGAAAAGCTCCGCAGAGGCCCGACCAATCCCGTTGCCGGCGGCGGTGATCAATGCGATTTTTCCTGCTAAGCGACCTGTCATGTGAATCTCCAGTGGTTTGAAATTGTTTTATATATGAAAATTAATTTCATAAATTTCGAAGTGATTTTGACGCGATTTTTTGCAGTTTTCAATGACTTGTCAGACAAATTTCTAGGTGCTTTCCCTTGATTTGCGCAAAAAACCATCTAATTTTTGAAAAAACTAATTTCGTATATAAAATAAAAGCTTGAAAAATTTGCCTATCTAAGCGTTTCAAGCCATATTCAAGCTAAATTCAAGTGATAGCCCGGGTGCAATTGCTTGCCTGTAGAGAAGGCCTTGCCACTGCCATGCGTGCAGGGGGCGTGGAACACGTTCTAAATACATCCAATCCATTCCATCTATTGCTGTATGAAATTGAGTCCTGAAAAAATGGCGGAAGTGGCCGAGGTTGCCGAAGATGAATCCGCAGGCAATCGCTACAGCGCGCCAGCGCTGGAAAAAGGCCTGGACATTCTGGAGGCGCTCGCCACCACCACTGAAGGCGTGACGCTCAACCAGCTCGCTGGCATGCTGGGGCGCAACGTCAACCAGATCTTTCGCATGGTTGCGACCTTGCACCAGCGCGGCTACATCCAGACAGGCAGCGATGACCGCTATTCGCTGACGCTGAAAATTTTCAGACTGGCCCACCGCCAGCCGCCCCTCAAGCTGATGATTGAGTTGGCCCAGCCACTGCTGCGTGAGCTGGCCGAACGCTCCAAGCAATCCTGCCATTTGGCGGTATATGAACAAGGGCGCATGGTCGTGGTCAGCCAGGCCGACAGCCCAGAGCGCTGGTCACTGGGCCTGAAGGTCGGTGCGGTGATGGGTTTGACCGATACCTCTTCGGGCCATGTGCTGCTGGCCTACCAGGATGAAGTAGGGCGCACGCGCATGCTCAACAGCCGTGTCAAGGTCGATGGCGAGCAGGACATGGACCCCGGCCATTTGCTGGAATTGCTGGCCGAGGTGCGCCGCGATGGTGGCTCAGTGATGCCCAGCATCCAAATCCATGGCGTGACCAATATTGCCCAGCCGGTGCGTGGCAGTGGCGCGCGCGTGGTTGCGGCCATCAATATTCCGTATATCGCGCGGATTGACAAAGCCCCGGGGCCGTCGATTGAAGAGGTGCGCCAGATGCAAGCCGATATTTGCAGGCGCTTGTCGATCAAGCTGGGTTTTGACGAAGAGGCTGCAGAGGGCAGCGCCCAGCCAGACATTGCGACTTGGCTGGCGCCTTGAGCCCGTGCGCCGTTGATGGACTGCATTGTTTACCAGCGGCACTTTGTAAGATCGTAAACACGTTCTAAGAAGCTGCCGTTTTCACACTGCCATTGCCGCTGTCTGTGCCTCTCTAGCGCAGCCTGGGCAGCAATGGCTTTTTTTCAGATCACCACAGGAGATACCAGGTCATGACAATTCGAGGCGAAATGCTGATTGGGCAGCAAGCCATCAAAGGCACTGCAGGCAGCCAAAAGGCATTCAACCCCAGCACCAATGCTGAGCTGGAGCCGAGCTTTGGTTTTGGCGGCGCTGCAGAAGTCAACCAAGCTGCAGCGCTGGCTGAGCAGGCGTTTGATCGCTACCGTGCCACCTCGCTGGCCGATCGTGCTGCATTTTTGGAGCGCATTGCCGACGAGATCATGGCCATTGGCGATGTCTTGCTTGAGCGCGCGCACGCTGAAACCGGTCTGCCATTGGCGCGTTTGACTGGCGAGCGCGGCCGCACAGTGGGCCAGTTGCGTTTGTTTGCTGAGCTGGTGCGCTCGGGCCGTTTTCTGACTGCCACGATTGATCCGGCCCAACCGCAACGCCAGCCACTGCCACGCTCTGACTTGCGCCTGGCCAAAGTGGCGCTGGGCCCGGTCGCCGTGTTTGGTGCCAGCAACTTCCCATTGGCGTTCTCGGTCGCTGGTGGCGACACCGCTTCTGCTTTGGCAGCTGGCTGCCCGGTGGTCGTCAAAGGCCACAGCGCGCATTTGGGCACCTCCGAATTGGTCGGTCAAGCGATTCAAAAAGCCGTTGCGGCCAGCGGTTTGCCTGAAGGTGTGTTCTCGCTGATTTTTGGTGCCGGTGGCAAAGTCGGTGACGCCTTGGTCAAACACCCAGCGATCAAAGCCGTGGGCTTTACCGGCTCACGCAATGGCGGTTTGGCGCTGGTGGCTGCTGCCAATGCACGCCCTGAGCCGATTCCTGTTTACGCGGAAATGAGCGCAGTGAACCCGGTGTTCCTGTTTCCGGCAGCGCTGCAAGCACGTGGCGAAGCCATTGGCAAAGGTTTTGCCGATTCTTTGACCATGGGTGCAGGCCAATTCTGTACCAACCCCGGTCTGGTCGTGGCCGTTGAAGGCCCAGGTTTTGACAGCTTCTTGCAAGCAGCCAGCGCTGCGCTGGAGACAAAACCTGCGTCGGTCATGCTGACGCCTGGCATCCACAAGGCCTACACCAGTGGTATTGCCGCTTTGGACAGTGCGGCTGAGCTAGAGCGCGTAGCGCAAGGCACAACCGAAGGCCAGCCCAATACCGCACAAGCCAATTTGTACGTCACCACCGCTGAGAATTACCTGGCCAACCACGCGCTGCAAGCTGAAGTGTTTGGCCCAGCCTCGGTGGTCGTCACCGTGCGTGATGTGCAGGAGTTTGTGGCATTTGCCGAAAAACTCGAAGGCCAACTGACCGCCACCTTGCAACTGGACCACGCCGACTATGCAGCCGCTGCTGCCTTGGTGCCCGTACTGGAGCGCAAAGTGGGCCGTATTCTGGTCAATGGCTTTCCAACAGGGGTTGAGGTGTCGCATGCGATGGTGCATGGCGGCCCATTCCCAGCGACATCGAACGGTGCATTCACATCGGTTGGCACATCGGCGATTGACCGCTTCTTGCGCCCAGTCTGCTACCAGGACTTCCCAGATGCATTGCTGCCAACGGCTTTGCAACAAGCCAACCCAGATGCGATTGCGCGTTTGGTTGATGGCGTGATCACATTGCCTTAATTGGGATAGCTCTCAGGCCATGCCTCGCTCCCCGCAAGGCATGGCACTGAATCAATGTTCCATTCAAGCCACTCACTTTGTGCGAGTGGCTTTTTTGCGTCTGCAGCAGTCGTTTAAAGGGGAGGGTGGGCAGCACAGCTGCGCCACCCTACCTCCCCGCCCAAAACCCAGTAGACTCGGACTTTGTATCTGTCAACACAACCAAGCATGTCTGAAGAGTTCGAACAAGAAATCCCGTCTATTTTTGAAGATCGCCTGTGGCACCATAAGGGCTGGGAAGCCCGCGTCATCAAGAACGAAGACGACGATGGCTGGGCTGTGGCCATGACCCTGGATGGCCAAGCCGAACCCGCCTTGGTCGGCCCCTGGACCATGGGCCGCGATAAGAAAAATCCCAAGCCACTGGATATGTCGGCCTTCAATACGCTGGTGAAAACTGCCAGCGAAATCATCCGCCGGCATGAGCAGCACCTGGCTGCGCTGCTGCACAAAGAGGTCGAGATTGAAGTGCGCGGCGAGCGCGTGACCGTGGCACTGGATATTGAGCCCGATGAAGAAATGCCCACTGCGACTCTGACAGCCACGGCAGAAGACGGCAGCGAGTTGGCCAAAGTAGCTGCTCGCCCCGACTTCAACCTCACCCGCCGCTCTGCACAGCAATGGGCTGACGCAGGCTATCCACGTGCCAGCGAGGATTAAAGCGTAGGATGGCGCAGCTGTGCTGCCCACGCCAGTTGCGCAGAGACATGCAGCGTTGCAAACGGTTTTTTTAAATTAGTTGGTTGTTTTGAGCAGATGCCATCCGCGTGGGCAGACATCTGCCCACCCTACCTCGCTGGCTCGTGACTCAAAGTCGCTGTGCAGAATGTTAGAACGTCAACACGTTTTAAGTAAGGTTGAGGCCGCCATCCGAAAGAAGGATTTCTCCGGTCAGATAATTGGACTCAATGAGCAAGGAAACGGCCTGTGCAATATCTTGCGGGCTTGCTGCTCGGCGCATGGGCGCATGCTCTCGCCACAATTGCTGTGCTTGAGTCCAGTTGGCCGTCAACGGTGTATCCACAAGCCCAGGGGCGACCGCGTTCACACGAATATGTGGCGCTAGTGAAAGCGCCAATAAGCGGGTGATGTGATTGATCGCCGCCTTCGTTGCTGCATAAGGGATAGAAGCCCCTTTGGGGCGTACCCCTGCATGCGAACTCACATTAATCACACAAGCGGGGACCCCGTCTGATGCTGATGCCCTCAGTGCGGCTTCCGCTTCTGCAACGATGCGAAATGGAGCAATGACATTGACTTCATGCAAAGCACGCCATATGTCAGGCGTTGCTGCTTGCATATTGGCGTGTGGGATCACATGGCTGATTCCCGCATTATTCACAATGACGTCTAGACGGCCTCTGTACGCAACAGCTTCTTGCACCAGCTTGACTCTGTCTGCATCGACCGCGAGGTCCGCTTGCACATAAGTAGCTGCCCCCAATTCTCGCGCCATGGACATACCAATGTCCACTGAGCTGCGCGAGTGTAAAACTACTGCGTATCCATCCTTCGAAAGCCGCTTGGCTATTGTTTCTCCAATACCAGATGTGGATCCAGTAACAAGGGCGACGCGTTGGAGTTGAAGCATAAAGAGTCAAAAAAATTGAATAGGCATGCAGTATGAGGTGGCAGCCATAGTTTGTCTCTCGGCAAGCAGTGCATCGTCAATGATGCAGCTCAAATAACGGATTTGAGTCAACGAGCTTGAAGTCAGCCTGCACGTTTTGCGTTGGCCGAGTGGGACTATTAGGCAAAAGGCACGTTATTTTGTTAAAAATCCTTGCAGGATTGATAGCAGGGGAGCAGCTTTTAGCCGCGCATCGCTTCATTCGGGATTCCAGCGCGGTTTACTCAAAGATCGTAAATATGTCCTGAGCCTCTCACCCCGGCAAATCCAACCAAACACAAGCGGCCATCCGCCCACTCGTCCCCAACACCCGAGCATCCCGCCGATGCGAGTAATACCACTGCGCGTTCGTCACCGTGCACCAGTCCATGCCCCCATCATTGCCATAAACCCGCTCCAAGCCCATTTGCCGCAAACGCAGCCGCGCCAAGCCACTCAAATTCGCCATCCAATGCCCAGCACGCTGCTGAGGGTGTGGCAAAAAGCAAGTTTGAATGTCAGTTCGGCTCAATGGCGCAGCACCCGCTGCAGGCTGGCCTAAAAAAGCAGCCCGCACCTCGTCGCCCACTTCAAACGCATCAGGCCCGATACACGGACCTAGCCAAGCCAGGCACTCTTGCGCCAGCTCGGCGTCTGTCAGCGTTTGGCTTTGCCGTTGGTACCATTTTTTCACTTCCCGTTTGAACTGGGTAAATGCCGCCTCCAGCACACCTGTGCCATCTTCACCAGCCAAGCCACGCCAACCGGCATGGGCGGCTGCTACGACGGGTGCGCGTTTGTGGGCAAACAGCACAGGCAGGCAATCACCGACCATGATGGTGCAGGCCACGCCTGGCTCGGTGCTGATGGCAGCATCGGCATGGGGCAGTGCTGCGCCCTCGGCTTGGGCTTGCAGTGCGCTGTGGTTCAGTGGTGCCACTTCACAGCCATGCACTTGTTTCAAGTACACCGGCTGGGTCTGGTTCTTGTGGCTGCTCAGTGCGGTGATGCTCGCTTGTAGCAAGGCGCGGTTGGCGGCCACATGTTGGGGCGCATCGCCGACGAATTCGCCCATATTCCAGCTGTCCCAAGGTGCGGCGCTGTCGCCGCCTTGGCGGGTGGTGAACAAGGCTTTGACCGACGAGGGGGCAGGCCATTGCGGCTGCAGAATCCAGACTTGCCGGTCTTGTAATGGGAGGGCTTGTGGCTGCGCTTCGGACATCGCTTATTGCACCCAGGTGTTCATTTGAATGATTGGCAGCAACACGGCCAGCACAATGACCATCACGGCCACGCCCATGGCCACAATCAGCAGGGGCTCCAGCATCGTGGCCAGGCGCACTGAGCGGCGCTGCACTTCGCTTTGCATTTGCTTGGAGGCGCGCTCCAGCATCAGGGGCAGGTCGCCGGTTTGCTCGCCCAGCCGGGCAAACATGGCCAGCAGCGCGGGAAAGCGTTTTTTCTGGCCCATTGCGGCGGCCAGTGGCGCACCTTCGCGCACCAGCACCAGTGCATCCATCGCGTCGCTGCGCATGGAGCGGTTGCTGACGGTCTCAGCCGCTGCCTGCAAGGCCTTCAAAATGGGCACGCCTGCGCCGCTGAGCATGGCCAGTGTCGAGGCAAACTGCGCGGCATTGAATTGCGCGCTGAGTTTGCCAATGATGGGCATACGCAGCCAGGCAGCATCGAATTTTTCGCGCTGCGAGGGAATGCGCAGCCAGCGCGTAAAACCAAAGGCAAACACCACCAGAGTCACCAGTATCCACACGCCGTAGTCACGGATCATGCCGCTGATTTGCATCAGTATTTCAGTCAGCATCGGCAGTTGGCGGTTGCCGCCAGAGAACACATTGGCCACTTGCGGTACGACGTAGCTGAGCAAGAAGGTGACGATCACGATGCCGACCAGGGTCACGATGGCCGGGTAGAGTGCCGCTCCTACGATTTGCGATTGCAGTGCCTGGCGGTTTTCCAGCTCGTCGGCCAAACGCTCCAGTACCTGGCCCAGTTCGCCGCTTTGCTCGCCAGCGCCAACGACGGCCACATAGACGTCTGAGAATTCATTGGGCCAGGCACTCAAGGCGCGTGCAAAACTGGTGCCACCATTGATTTCTGCGCGCAGGCTGGCAACCAGGCGCTGCTGCTTGTCGTCTTCGGCTTCCTGAGCCAGCATGGCCAGTGCCCGCTCCAGGGTCAGGCCGGAGTTGACCAGGCCCGCCATTTGGCGTGTCCAGATCGTCAGGTTGGTGGAGTTGAAGACGCGGCGGCCAAAACGGCCAGTGTTGCTGGCGCTGGCATTGCCTTGTGAGACGGCTTCGACGCTGAGCGGAACAAGTCCTTGGCCGCGCAATTGGGTTCTGGCTGAGCGGGCGGAGTCGGCTTCGAGAGTGCCTTTGCGGGATTGGCCTTGGGCATCAATCGCGTCAAAAGAATAGGCTGGCATGAAGTGGTCGTTGGATTTTCGGAAAGAAACGGGGCGGTCAGGCCAGTGGCCCATCGTGGCAATCGCCTGTGGCATTGTGCATGATTGTGCACGCCCACTGTGACTTTCGTGTGTGTGGCGTGGTGTCAGTTCCCAGTGCCTAAGATCGTAAACACGTTCTTAGGCTGGTCAGTGCGGCAGCGGGTGTTGCTTGCGGGTGACAAGCAATTGCCATGCACTGCTGCGATGCGCGGCTGAAAATCGGCATTCAGCCATGATGGGTGGCGATGTTTGGCGTCTTGATTGAAGATGGATCATGCAATGCGCTGCTATTGCGCTGCCATTGTTTGTCGCATTGGAATCACATGCGACTGGCATTTATTGGGGAGTAATGGTGTGATGGCAGACCATATGGCCTGGGCCTCAATTGGTTGCTGAATAGGGGCTTGCGTAAGGTGGCGCGTGTTTGGTGTCTGCGCTGACAGCCTGCGGCGCAGATGCAGTGAGTGTGTTTTTACAGGGTTTGATGCCTTGAGGCCATGGCAGTGCTCAGGTGTTGAGCTGGCCTGCCGTCAAAAATAGTTCAATAAATATTTATTTAACCCCATTCAACTTGCACTATATTCGCGCACTTGAATGACCCTATTGCATTGCACTTCCCAAAGGATCGCGAACAGATGACGAGGAGACAACTATGTTGATTGGTGTTCCGCTGGAAACCAGCCAAGGTGAGAGCCGTGTCGCGCTGACGCCCGAGACGGCCAAAAAATTGATTGCGCAAGGCCATACGCTGCGCGTGCAAAGCGGTGCGGGCCTGGCCGCCTCGGTCACAGATGCGGCCTACCAGGCTGTAGGCGTGGACGTGGTGGACGCAGCGGGCGCGCTGGGCGCTGAGCTGGTGCTGAAGGTGCGCCCACCTTCTGAGGCCGAGCTGGCCCATGTGCGCGCTGGCGCAGTGGTGGTCGGCATGCTCAACCCGTTCGATGCCGAGGGCCTGCAGCGTATGGCTGCGGCCAATGTAACGGGTTTTGCCCTGGAGGCTGCGCCACGCACGACACGTGCGCAAAGCATGGACGTGCTGTCTTCTCAGGCCAACATCGCCGGCTACAAAGCGGTGGTGATGGCTGCCAATGCGTACCAACGTTTTTTTCCGATGCTGATGACAGCCGCCGGTACCGTCAAGGCCGCCAAGGTCGTGGTCTTGGGCGTGGGCGTGGCGGGCTTGCAGGCGATTGCGACTGCCAAACGCCTGGGGGCGACGATTGAAGCCAGTGATGTGCGCCCCAGCGTCAAAGAGCAGGTGGAGTCCCTGGGGGCCAAGTTCATTGACGTGCCATACGAGACCGCAGAAGAAAAGGAAGCGGCCGAAGGCGTGGGAGGCTATGCACGACCGATGCCAGCGAGCTGGCTGGAGCGCCAAAAAGTCGAAGTGGCCAAGCGTGTGGCCGCTGCCGATGTGGTGATCACTACCGCGTTGATTCCTGGCCGTGCCGCGCCAACGCTGGTGACCGAAGAAATGGTCGCAGCGATGAAGCCCGGCTCGGTGATTGTTGACTTGGCAGCCGGTCGCGGTGCCAATGGCGTAGGCGGCAACTGCCCGCTGACCGAGACCGATCAGGTGGTGCAAAAACACGGCGTGACCCTGATTGGCCACAGCAATTTGCCTGCCTTGGTGGCGGCGGACGCCTCGCAGCTGTATGCGCGCAATGTGCTGGATTTTTTGAAGCTGATTCTGCCCAAGGACGAAGGCTTAAAAATCGATTTGGAAGACGATATTGTGGCCGCCTGCTTGGTCACCCGAGATGGAAAGGTAACAAAACCATGAACCGCGTCATGTTGCGTGCCAAGTTGCACCGCGCCACAGTCACCGAAGCCGATTTGCACTACGAAGGCTCGTGCGGAATCGACGAAGACCTGATGGATGCTGCCGATATGCGGGAGTTTGAAAAGATCGAACTCTACAACGTCAACAACGGCGAGCGTTTTTCGACCTACATCATCAAGGCCGCGCGTGGCTCGGGGGCGATTTCCCTGAACGGGGCAGCCGCGCGCCGCGCCCATGTCGGCGATTTGCTGATCATTTGCACCTACGCGCCTATGAGCGAAGAGGCCGCTGCCGTGTATGAGCCCAAGATTGTGCTCTTGGGGGAGAACAACCGGATCAGCTCGATCAAGCCACCAGCGGGGCGTTGATGCAATGCATCGGCCTCCATAACAAGTAAGTTTTCCTCTTCATCAGGAAATAAGGAGACTCAGATGGAATTCATATCCCCCATCGTGACCAATTTGATTATTTTTGTGTTGGCCATTTATGTCGGCTACCACGTCGTATGGACTGTCACGCCAGCGCTGCACACGCCGTTGATGGCCGTGACCAATGCGATTTCTGCGATTGTGATTGTCGGCGCGATGCTCGCTGCTGCCCTGACTGAGACGCCGCTGGGCAAGGTCATGGGCGTGCTTGCGGTGGCCTTGGCGGCAGTGAATGTGTTCGGTGGCTTTTTGGTCACGCGCCGCATGTTGGAGATGTTCAAGAAAAAAGAGCGCAAAGCCGCGCCTAAAGCACAAGGGAGCAGTGCGCCATGAGCATGGATCTCGTCACCATTTTGTATTTGGTCGCCAGTGTTTGCTTTATCCAGGCACTCAAGGGTTTGTCGCACCCGACCACCTCGATTCGCGGCAATGTGTTTGGCATGGTCGGCATGCTGATTGCGGTGCTGACCACGGCCGCACTGATTGTGCAGCTTGCCGGTGGTGCGCTGGGTTTGGGCTGGGTCTTGCTGGGCTTGCTGGTGGGTGGCACCGCTGGCTCGGTGATGGCGCAGCGCGTGGAAATGACCAAAATGCCCGAGCTGGTGGCCTTCATGCACAGCATGATCGGCTTGGCTGCGGTGTTCATTGCCGTGGCTGCTGTGGCAGAGCCTTGGGCATTCAGCATCTCTGGCCATGGCCAGCCGATCCCTGGCGGCAACCGTGTTGAGCTGGCTTTGGGCGCTTTCATTGGCGCAATTACCTTCACGGGCTCTGTGATTGCCTTTGGCAAACTCTCTGGCAAATACAAGTTCCGCTTGTTCCAGGGCCGTCCGGTGCAGTTCGCTGGCCAGCATTGGCTCAATCTGGGCCTGGGCTTGCTGGCGGTGTTCTTTATTGTCGGTTTCTGGCACAGCCAGAGCTGGTTGGACATTATCTTGGTCATTGCCCTGGGCTTTGCGCTGGGCGTGCTGCTGATCATCCCGATTGGTGGCGCTGATATGCCGGTGGTGGTCTCGATGCTCAACAGCTATTCGGGCTGGGCCGCTGCGGGCATTGGTTTCTCTCTGAACAATGCGATGCTGATTATTGCCGGTTCGCTGGTGGGCAGCTCGGGGGCGATCCTGAGCTACATCATGTGCAAAGCCATGAACCGCAGTTTCTTCAACGTGATCCTGGGCGGCTTTGGTGGCGATGCAGCGACCGCGGCAGCCGGTGCGCAAGAGCAGCGCAACGTCAAAAGCGGCAGTGCCGATGATGCGGCCTTTGTTCTGGGCAATGCCGAAAGCGTGGTGATCGTGCCCGGTTACGGCTTGGCTGTGGCGCGCGCCCAGCATGCGGTCAAAGAGTTGGCTGCGAAGCTGACTGAAAAAGGCATTGATGTGAAGTATGCGATTCACCCGGTGGCCGGGCGCATGCCAGGCCATATGAACGTGTTGCTGGCCGAAGCCGAGGTGCCCTACGACCAGGTGTTCGAGATGGAGGACATCAACGGCGAGTTTGGCCAGGTGGATGTGGCGATCATTTTGGGCGCCAACGACGTGGTCAACCCGGCAGCGCACGTCAAAGGCACGGCGATTTATGGCATGCCGATCTTGGAGGCCTATAAGGCCAAAACGGTGATCGTCAACAAACGCTCGATGGCAGCGGGCTATGCCGGTCTGGACAATGAGTTGTTTTACATGGACAAAACCATGATGGTCTTTGGCGATGCCAAGAAAGTCGTTGAAGACATGACCAAGGCGGTTGAGTAAACGCACTGCTTGCCCAGTTGCGTCATCATTGCCTACAGGCCCTGGTGTCAATCAGGGCTTTTTTTATTGCTGTGTGTTGCCAATTTCAAGAACGCTCTGCACCACCTTCGTTGTTGGCAAGAATGCGGCATCAGCATGGGCAGCAAGGCGTTATTTGAAAGCCATAGTCGACCGCTATCGGCGAAAAGGACTTGCACTGCGAAAAAATTGTCAAAAGGCAGTTTGAGGCTGCGCTCAGGCCACAGCCGGGAGTTTTGCAGCGTTTGCTCAAGGCCTCTTGCTTGAAATTGCACAAGCTTTGCAGGCCCTCACTAAAATAGGTGCCTGCAGCCAGAGCGCTTTGCGCGTGGGCCATGCACCGGGCACTTGCCTGCCGTGCACGGCAGTGCGAAGCAAGAGGGCTGTCGAAGACAAAGAAAGGAACCCGATGCAACTGATCATGGAATCGTTTTGGCGCGCGCTGCTTGACAGCTTTCGCCCCAAAATCATTGGTCTGTCATTTCTGCCGCTGCTGTTGATTGTGGTGGCTGCGCTGGTGCTTGGCTATTTCTATTGGGGTGCTGCCGTGATGACGGTGACAGACTGGATGCATGCCAGCGTCATCTGGACTTGGGTGGATGGCCGCCTCAGCGAGCTGGGCGCGCAAAACGTCACCGCTATTTTTGCGCCTTTGCTGGTCGTGCTGCTGGTCAGCCCGATTTTGGTGATCCTCAGCTTGCTGCTGGTCACGATGCTGATGACCCCTGCAATGGCCAAGCAAGTGGCGACCAAGCGTTTTCCCGGCCTGAAGCCGCAAGCCGGCTCGACGTTTTGGCGCAGCCTGGGCTGGTCGCTGTCGTCTACTGTGATGGCGCTGCTGGCTTTGGTCGTGACCTTGCCGCTGTGGCTCATCCCGCCGATGGCCTTGATCCTGCCACCGCTGATTTGGGGCTGGCTGGCTTACCGCGTGATGAGCTTTGATGCGCTGGTCGAATACACCAGCAGCGCAGAGCGCAAAGCCATTTTGGAGCAGCACCGCTGGCCCTTGCTGGTAATTGGCATCATTTGCGGCTTTTTAGGGGCAATGCCCAGCATTGTCTGGGCTTCCGGGCTGATTTTTGCGCTGGCCTTTTTTGTGCTGATCCCGGCGGCGGTCTGGCTGTTCACGTGGGTCTTTGCACTGACGTCGCTGTGGTATGCCCATTATTGCCTGGCCGTGGTCGCAGAGCGCAGGGGCGCGCAGGCTTTGGTGGCTGAGCCAGAAGTGCCCAGCGCGCCAGCCTCTGGTGTGGCGCCTGTCGCTGATGCCGTAGCATCTCCTGCTGCGGCAACTTCCAGCAGCAGTAGCGATGAGGTGGCCAGTGCTGCAAAAGCCAGTGTGGTTGCTGTGGAGGTGGTCGATGCTGTGCAAGCCGTAGATGAAAAATCTGTGGTTAAAGGCTCTTCGCAGCGGCTGATTGCGACGGATGTACCTGTGGATACACCGGCGCCCGATGCAGGCACCAACACATCGCAGGATGCGTCCTCGCACAGTGCGGCCGATGCTTCCAGCACTGGCCCCAACACCAGCTCCAGCGACAGTCCAAGCCCACGGGAGTGAAGGCGCTGACGCTTCGCAATCTCGCTAAGAGCGTGTTTACGATCCTTTCGCAGTCGCGCAAGGCACAAAAAAGCGGCAAGGCAAGGCGCCTGTTGCCGCCTGTTGCCGCTTGGTGCAGCCCATGGAGATCCTGCCGTGGGCTTTGTTGGTGGACCGCTCAATCGTCAATTGTTTCTTTTTTTGATGAAATGTATGCGCTGCTGCAAGCGCTCAGATCGAGGGATATAATCTGCCAGCTGTCTGCCGGGCCCGTTTGGAATGGGCGCTCATGTGAGTGTCAAAACACCTTGTAGTCAGCATGAGAGAGCAGTACCACGGCCTGCGCCAGACTGGTGTGAGCCGTCCTTTACCTCCTTCTGCACCAATATTTGCTTCCCCCCTCGATATGTGGCTTGCTGATCACATTCAAGAACAACCAAAGCGCAGCTTGCTATTTATAGCGAAGCGGGGAAGACGCGACCCACACATTTGCAGGCCCACGCAGGCGGTCTGGAGTGCTTGGAGTCGATGCCGGTTTTTTACTTCTGGAGTCTTCCCATGTCTGAACGTTTTGATGCGACCGCCCTGGTCGTACCGTTTGAAAATCTGAGAATGAGCGACGTCGAGGTCGTAGGCGGCAAGAACGCCTCGCTCGGCGAAATGATCTCCCAATTGCCGCAAGGCGTGCGTGTGCCAACCGGCTTTGCCACCACCGCCCATGCGTTCCGTGAATTCCTCAAGCACAACGGCTTGGCCGAGAAAATCAGCCAACGCCTGGCCGCTTTGGATGTGGACGATGTGCGCGCGCTGGTTGAAGCCGGTGCCGAGATTCGCCATATGGTTGAATCCCAGCCATTCCCACCAGAGCTGGAAAAAGCCATTCGTGAAGCGTTTGCGACGCTGTCCGAAGGCAATGACCAGGCCTCGTTTGCGGTGCGCTCGTCTGCTACCGCTGAAGATCTGCCAGACGCATCGTTTGCCGGTCAGCAAGAGACTTTCCTGAACGTGGTCGGTATCGACGACATTTTGGCCAAGGCCAAAGAAGTGTTTGCATCGCTCTACAACGACCGCGCGATCAGCTACCGCGTACACAAAGGCTTTGCGCACGACGTCGTGGCCTTGTCCGTGGGTGTGCAGCGCATGGTGCGCTCTGATACAGGCGCTGCAGGCGTGCTGTTCACGATCGATACCGAATCCGGTTTTGAAGATGTGGTGTTCATCACCGCCAGCTATGGCCTGGGCGAGACGGTCGTGCAAGGCGCAGTGAACCCTGACGAGTACTACGTGCACAAGCCAGCGCTCAAAGCCGGCAAGAAATCGATTATTCGCCGCAATCTGGGCTCCAAGCTGATTCAGATGGTGTTTGCGACACCTGAAGAAAAAGCGGCCACTGGCAAGCTGGTGCAAACCGTCGATGTGCCAGCCGAGCTGCGCAACCGCTACGCGCTGAGCGACGAAGACATTGCCGAATTGGCCCGCTACGCCTTGGTGATCGAAGAGCATTATGGCCGTCCGATGGACGTTGAATGGGGCCGTGATGGCACTGATGGCAAGCTGTACATCTTGCAAGCGCGTCCAGAAACCGTGAAAAGCCAGCAAAAAGGCAAGGCCGAGCAGCGCTACAAGCTGCTGGGTTCTGGCAATGTGCTGTCCGAAGGCCGTGCGATTGGCCAGAAAATTGGCACAGGCCCAGTGCGCTTGGTGTCTGACATTGCCGAGATGGACAAAGTCCAGCCCGGTGACGTGCTGGTGACCGACATGACCGACCCGAACTGGGAGCCGGTGATGAAGCGCGCCAGCGCCATCGTCACCAACCGTGGTGGCCGTACCTGCCACGCTGCGATCATCGCGCGTGAATTGGGTATTCCTGCCGTGGTCGGTACAGGCGACGCCACCGCCCGTCTGAAAGACGGCGCCTTGGTGACCGTTAGCTGCGCGGAAGGCGATACCGGCAAGATCTACGACGGTCTGCTGGAAACCGAAGTGACCGAAGTGCAGCGCGGCACAATGCCCAAAATTGACACCAAAATCATGATGAACGTGGGCAACCCCCAGCTCGCCTTTGATTTTGCGCAATTGCCGAACGAAGGCGTGGGCCTGGCGCGTTTGGAGTTCATCATCAACAACAATATCGGTGTGCATCCAAAAGCGATTTTGGACTACCCGAATATCGATGCTGATCTGAAGAAGGCGGTTGAGTCCGTGGCCCGTGGCCATGCGTCACCACGCGCGTTCTACGTCGACAAGGTCACCGAAGGCGTGGCCACTATTGCTGCCGCGTTCTGGCCAAAACCAGTCATCGTGCGTTTGTCAGACTTCAAATCCAACGAGTACCGCAAACTCATTGGTGGCAGCCGTTATGAGCCAGAAGAAGAAAACCCCATGCTGGGCTTCCGTGGTGCGACCCGTTACATCAGCGAAGACTTCGGTGAAGCCTTTGAGATGGAATGCGCAGCCTTGAAGCGTGTGCGTGAAGACATGGGCCTGACCAACGTCGAAATCATGGTGCCATTTGTGCGTACCTTGGGCCAGGCCGCTGCGGTGGAGAAGCTGCTGGCGAAAAATGGCTTGAAGCGCGGTGAGAATGGCTTGCGCCTGATCATGATGTGCGAAGTGCCATCGAATGCGATCTTGGCTGAGCAATTCCTGGAGTATTTTGACGGCTTCTCTATCGGCTCCAACGACTTGACCCAGCTGACTTTGGGTCTGGACCGTGACTCCGGTTTGGAATTGCTGGCAGCTGACTTTGACGAACGTGATCCGGCATTGAAATTCATGCTGTCACGCGCCATTGCTGCCTGCTTGGCCAAGGGCAAATACGTGGGTATCTGCGGCCAAGGCCCTAGCGACCATCCAGACTTTGCCGAATGGCTGGCCCAAGAAGGCATTTCTTCGATCTCGCTGAACCCGGACAGCGTGGTGGCGACTTGGCAGAAGCTGGCCGAAAAAGCCTAATACCTGCGCCCGATTAAAGGGCAGGGTGCGGCGTACACGCCGCACTGCACAGCAAAAAGACCACCCTACAGTGGTCTTTTTGCATTCAAGAACCTGTTTGCGATTCTTTACGCAGACCGCATTGCCCGTTTTGCTCATACAGACGTATGCGCGCAGCAGGCGCCTTGCACGGCCTCTTTTGTGTGCCTTGCGCGACTGCGTCGAGACTTTGAACAGGCTTTAAGGGTGCTGGTGCGGTTGAACGCCGTACTCCAGTGGCTGATAAGCTGCATTGTTGTGTGAAGGAGGGTGTTCGCGTGTGCAGTCGCTTTAAGTCGGTCACCGATGCCAACCGGATGGCCCAGTTTTTCAAGGCCGCCATGCCCGATGGTGTGCGTGCAGATATTTGGCCGACCTATGAGAGTGCTTACATCGTCGCCGATGGCGCAGGCTCGCGGCGGGTGCAGCTGGGGCAATTTGGCCTGCTGCCGCACTGGGCCAAGGACAGCACATTTGGGCGCCATACCTACAACGCTCGCAGCGAAACCGTGGCCGAGAGGCCCTCATTCCGCGATGCCTGGTTGCGTGGCCAGCGCTGTATTATTCCCGCCGAAGCCATTTACGAACCGCAGTGGCAAGGCGGCAAAGCCCAATCAACAGCGATTGCCAGGGCCGATGGCTACCCGATGGGCATTGCGGGCCTGTGGTCGCAATGGCAGGACAAGCTGAGTTTTACGATGCTGACCGTGAATGCGGACGACCATGCATTCATGCGCCATTTTCACAAGCCCCAAGATGAGAAGCGCATGGTGGTGATTTTGCCGATGGGGGCTTACCGTGACTGGTTGAATCCTGCTACCGATGCGCAGGCATTCATGCTGCAATATCCAGCTGAGCGGTTGCAGGTTCAGGTCTGAGCAAGTGGTGCGACTCTGGCCTTGCCGGCAGTCGCGTTCAGGAAGTGGGTGTCACCGGGCCCGTGTAGCCGATCGGCTGGCCCCATGGAGGGTGCCTACCCAGGTTTTTGAGATGTGGGCTGGTCATGCCTGTGCATCGACCAGCTGCACATTGCAAAGCCGGAGGCTTGAATGGCCTAGGGGCGAAAGCAATGCGGCAACAAAAAAGCCGCACTGTGCATGTGCGGCTTTGCATGTACCAATGTGTGCGTGTTTTTGGACATTTTCCGAAAAATCACACAATTCATTGGTAGGCGCGATTGGATTCGAACCAACGACCCCCACCATGTCAAGGTGGTGCTCTAACCAACTGAGCTACGCGCCTGAAGAAGCGAAGGCCGCATTGTATAGGACTTTTGGGCGAGTTTTGGCAGAATGCTGCGTTATTTGCAAAATATTTGATCGTCCATAGGGCGGGGCGCCGCGCAAGCATTGATTGGCAGAGCGTATCAGCGGTATTGACAGCGGCTGTGGCTGTGTTGAGCAGGCTCTGAGGCAAGCCTGGCTGATTGCCGTTGCAGCCTGGCGTTATCTGCTCTGGCGTGCTCTCATGTCATATGTGTTGTGTATATAGCTTGGGCGTAGGCGATGCGAATCGCGGGCTTTTTGACAAGGGGCTGGAAAGGTTGGCGCCAGACTGGGATAATTGCGGTTTTTGATGCTGTAGCCACTTCGATGGCTTGTTGCTTGATCAGGCCGCTCATGCGGTGTGTCTGGCAACCCCGTGCCTGCCAAAGCATGCCACTACGAGATAAATCATGACGACTTTTAGCCCCGAACTCTTATTGCCAGCGGGCTCGCTGGAAAAAATGCGCGCTGCCTACGACTTTGGCGCCGACGCGGTCTATGCAGGCCAGCCACGCTACTCCTTGCGTGCGCGCAACAATGCTTTTGGGATTGAGCAACTCAAGCAAGGTGTGGAAGAGGCGCATGCGCGGGGCAAAAAATTCTTTGTCACCAGCAACTTGCTGGCCCACAACGACAAAGTGCGCACCTACTTGCGCGATATTGAGCCGGTGATCAACCTCAATCCCGACGCCCTGATCATGGCCGACCCTGGTTTGATCATGCAAGTGCATGAAAAATGGCCGCACATCCCAATCCACCTGTCGGTGCAAGCCAATACGACCAACTCGGCCACCGTCAAGTTTTGGCAAAAAGTCGGTGTCTCGCGCATTATTTTGTCGCGCGAATTGAGCCTGAAAGAAATTGAGCAAATTCGCCAGGATTGTCCAGACATGGAAATCGAAGTGTTTGTGCATGGCGCTTTGTGCATTGCCTACTCGGGCCGCTGCTTGCTCTCGGGCTACTTTAACCACCGCGACCCCAACCAGGGCACATGCACCAATGCCTGCCGCTGGGACTACAAAACCCATGATGCGGCAGTCGACCCCAATACCGGTGAAGCGCTGGCCGTGGAGAAGATGGACTCAGGCTTTAACTTCCAGCACCAGCAAGAAGAGAGCGATAAGGCGTTTTCTGCCTGCGGCGATGGCCAGCGCCATCCCAAGGCCGACCAGGTCTACATGATTGAAGAGATCGGTCGCCCAGGCTCCTTGATGCCGATCATGGAAGATGAGCATGGCACCTACATCATGAACAGCAAGGACTTGCGCGCGATTGAGCATATCGAGAAGCTGACCAAAATTGGTGTTGACTCGCTCAAAATTGAAGGCCGCACCAAGAGCTTGTATTACGTTGCGCGCACCGCACAGGCGTACCGCCGCGCGATTGACGATGCTGTCGCGGGCCGCCCGTTCAATCCTGCACTGATCACCGAGCTCGAAGGCTTGGCCAACCGCGGCTACACCGGCGGCTTGCTGGAGCGCCGTCCGGCCAATGACTACCAAAACTACGAAACCGGCCACTCGGTGGCCAGCCGCAGCCAGTTCGTGGGCGAGGTGCGTGGCGTGCGCGCCGATGGTTGGGTCGAGGTGGAAACCAAAAACCGCTTTGCGGTTGGCGATACGCTGGAGATCATCCACCCCACAGGCAACCGCTACGTGAAACTGGAAAACATGCAAAACCAAGACGGCGCAGCCATCGATGTGGCTTCGGGCAATCCGCTGCGTGTCTGGATTCCTGTGCAGGGGCCGGTTGAAGGGGCCTTGGTGGCACGCCTGCTGCCTGAGGCGGCCGCCAGCGTTGAAGCCGTGCCTGCCTAAGCGCGCTTGCGCTGGCCAGGCCTGCGGCCGCATTGCACACGCGGGCCTGGTGGATGTGCGTTGTGTGTTGCTTGTGTTGATGCGAGTGTGGCTTGGGGCCAATGCCAGCGCGGAGATGATGAACGGGCATCTAAGTTGCCTGTTCAAAAATCTCTGTGCAGCCGTGTTGAAGCCCAAAAGACAAGGCGCAAAAAAGCGCATGACTGCGTTGCCCGTTTTGCTCATACAGACGAAAGTGCGACAACAGGTGCCTTGCATTGCCTCATTGAGTGCCTTGCGCGACTGCGCAGAGATTCTGAACAGGCTCCAAGCCATGGCATGATGGCTGCATACATCAATTCAAGAAAAAAGAACCAGTTGAATGAGAACAGCAACGCCGCACATTGCCCTGATTGGTATGCCCGCGATCGGCAAGACCACGATTGGGCGCAAGTTGGCAAGAGTCTATGCTCGGCCTTTTGTCGATTTGGACCATGCGATTGAAGAGTTTATTGGCTGCAGCATTGCCGAGTATTTTGAGCGCATGGGCGAAGCCGCTTTTCGGGACATGGAAGCGCGTGTGCTGGCCCAGCAAGTCGCGCGCACTGAGCCCTTGATTCTCTCCACCGGCGGTGGCATTGTGTTGCGCGAGGAAAACCGCGCCCAGTTGCGCACCCACTGCCATGTGCTGTATTTGACGGCCAAGCCTGAAATGCTGCTCAAGCGTGTGCGCAACGACCGCACGCGGCCGCTGTTGCAGGTCGCCGATCCGCTCAAGCGCTTGCAGGAGCTGTATGAAGTGCGCCATCCGCTCTACTGCGGCGTGGCCGACCACCGCATTGCCGCTGATACCGGCATGCGTGCAGTGCTGCAAAGCATCCAGCAAGCCTTGCAGGGACATGGCATTGAGCCTCAAGTGCCCATGAGCAGCAGCGAATCCTCGCATTTGAATTGCCCATCTTCCTTCTAATATGACCATCGCCTCTCCTGAACAAGCCACTGATCTCCACGCTCTTGATGTCGTCAAGATTGACCTGGCCGAGCGCTCCTACCCGATTTTGATTGGCCAAGGCGAGAGCCTGTGGCAGCAAGCCCTGACCCTCTTGCCCAAAGGCACGAGTGCCGTGATTGTGACCAACGAGACCGTTGCGCCGCTGTATTCGCAAGCTCTGCGCCAACGTTTGCTGGCGCATTACCCCAGAGTGCTGGAAGTGGTGTTGCCCGATGGCGAACAGTACAAAAACTGGGAAACGCTGAACCAGGTTTTTGATGTACTGCTGGCCCATGCGGCCGACCGCAAAACCGTGTTGTTCGCCTTGGGTGGCGGGGTGATTGGGGATATGACCGGCTTTGCTGCTGCCTCCTATATGCGGGGCGTGCCGTTTGTGCAGGTGCCAACGACTTTGCTGGCGCAGGTCGATTCGTCGGTCGGTGGCAAAACAGCGATCAACCACCCGCTGGGCAAAAACATGATTGGCGCGTTCTACCAGCCCAAGCTGGTCGTTTGTGATCTGGATACGCTCAAAACCCTGCCGCCTGCTGAGTTGAGCGCAGGCTTGGGCGAGGTCATTAAATACGGCCCAATTTATGATATGGCGTTTTTTGATTGGCTGGAAGCCAACGTAGAGCGCTTGGTTGCCCAGGATGTGGATGCGTTGCGTTATGCAGTGCGCCGCAGTTGCGAGATCAAAGCCGCCGTTGTCAGTGCGGATGAGACAGAGAGTGGCCTGCGTGAAATTCTCAACTTTGGACACACTTTTGGCCATGCGAT
The DNA here is from genome assembly GCF_004803635.1 of Lampropedia aestuarii. Taxonomy (GTDB): domain Bacteria; phylum Pseudomonadota; class Gammaproteobacteria; order Burkholderiales; family Burkholderiaceae_C; genus Lampropedia; species Lampropedia aestuarii. The sequence continues at coordinate 232,942 of NZ_SSWX01000003.1, forward strand.
CGAGGCCGGCAAAGGCTATGGTGCATGGTTGCACGGCCACGCGGTTGCTGCCGGCATGGTGCTGGCCAGCTTGCTGTCAACCAAACTCGGCTATGTGCAGGACGCACAATTCCATCCACGCCTGGTCACTTTGCTGCAGCGTGCAGGCCTGCCGGTGCAAGCGCCGGTACTGGACACCCACAACAACGCGCAGCGCTACCTGGATTTGATGCGTGTGGACAAAAAATCCCAGGGTGGCGCGATCCGCTTTGTCGTGCTCAAGCCCGCAGGCAAGGCCGTCACCGAGAAGGTCGATGATGCGACGGTGGCCGAGCTACTCAACGCCCATCTCTGAGATGCGCAAGTCTGCTTTGGCGGTCTATGCCAGCGATGCCTCACACACCCGTGGCAGGCGCGTGTTTGAGCCACCAGCGCCGACGCGCAGTGAGTTTCAGCGCGACCGCGACCGCATCGTGCACTCCTCGGCGTTTCGGCGTTTGGTCTATAAAACCCAGGTGTTCCTCAACCACGAAGGGGACATGTTCCGCACCCGGCTGACGCACTCGCTGGAGGTCGCGCAAGTGGCCCGTTCCATCGCGCGGCCACTGGGCTTGGATGAAGACCTGGTCGAGGCCATTGCACTGGCCCATGATTTGGGTCACACGCCATTTGGCCATGCGGGGCAGGACGCTTTGCACGACTGCATGCGCCACTACGGCGGCTTTGAGCACAATATGCAAAGCCTGCGTGTGGTCGATGTGCTGGAGCAGCGCTATGCCGATTTCGATGGCTTGAACCTCACTTACGAAACCCGCGAAGGGATTCTCAAGCACTCCTCGGCAACCAATGCCCGCTTGATTGAAGCCCGTGAGCCCGGCGGCATTGCGCGGCGCTTTCTCGACCCCTCGCAACCCAGCCCGAGCTTGGAAGCCCAGCTGTGCAATTTGGCCGACTCGATTGCCTACAACGCCCACGACATTGATGATGGCGTGCGCTCGGGTTTGTTGACCGAGGCCCAGCTTGAAGAGGTGCCGCTGTTTTCTGTGTACCGCCGCGCCACACTGGCGCAACACCCGCACTTGCAAGCCGCGCCCAAGCGCTGGTTGTATGCGACCTTGCGTGAAATGCTCAGCGCGCAAATCTACGATGTGATTGAGACCACGCAAGCGCAGTTGCGTGCGCATGCACCGGACAGTGCCGACGCCGTGCGCCGTCTGCCGCTGCTGGTGCGCTTCAGTGACGCCATGCACCAGCAGGCCGTCGAGCTCAAACGTGCTTTGTTTGCCAATCTCTACCGCCACCCGGTGGTTGAAGACACCACGGGGCGTGCCAAGCAAGTCATTCAAGCGCTGTTTACGTATTACTTTGCAGCGCAGCAGGACATGCCCGCTGATTTTGCAGTGCGCGCTGCCCAGGCACAAAGTCAGGATGAACAGGCGCGAGTCGTTGCGGATTTCATTGCAGGCATGACCGACCGCTACGCCTTGCGCGCGCACCAGCGCTTGACAGGCGTGCACATCATGGACGGGGCTTTGACTGTTTACCAGTGAGTCACTGCCCAGCGCATGGTCGCTGTGCGATTGCCAAGCCCTGTTGCGCTGCCGCTCAACAGGGCTTTTTTCATGGGCCTATGCCTAGCAGGCTGATCACAAAGAGGTACGAGCGGCAACAGGGGCTTTCACTGCCTCTTTTTGTGCGTTGGGTGACTGCGTGGAGATGGTGAACAGGCGCTAAGCCTGGTGGTGTATATGGCTGTTCGGATATTTTACCCGGATTAAATTGACGAGTTAATTTTATCCGGGTATTATTTGTTTGTTCACGCGAATTCTTCTGCGAACCGCCGGTATGGGTTGCAGCGGTGTCATTGGCGCAGGCCAAGCAGGCAGACAACGCGTGGTATTGCAGATTGCACAAACCAACCATTTTTTGAAAGATAGCCATGATCACCACCAGTGATTCAACAGAAATATATCCGCCCACCTACACCAGCTTTGCGGGGTACCAGCGCATTGCAACAGGCAGCCTGCAAGCGAATGCGCTTGCAGTCAAACACGCCCGTGAGAGCCGCGATGCGGATGCGGTCCTGGTCTTTGATGATGCGACGGGGCGTACGCTCGATATCGACACGCGCGGCTCTGATGAGGCCGTGCTGGAGCGATTGCTCGCAGCGGGCATGGTGCAGGCCAAGACTCGCGTCCAAGCAAGCCCAGCAGAACAAACGGCACAGGATGCCGAACCCCGCGGGCGAGGGCGACCCAAATTAGGCGTGGTGCCCCGCGAGGTGACCTTGTTGCCTCGCCACTGGGAATGGCTGGCAATGCAGCCTGGTGGCGCTTCGGTGGCGTTGAGAAAATTGGTCGAAGAGGCGCGCCGCGCCGGCAGCGACAAGGATCGCCAACGCAAGGCGCAAGAGCGCAGCTACTACTTCATGCAAACCATTGCGGGTGATTTGCCAGGGTTTGAAGAGGCCAGTCGGGCGCTGTTTGCCAATGATCTTGATCGGCTACAGCAATGCATGGCGTCATGGCCGGCTGATGTGCGCTCGCATGCGCTGCTGCTGGCGCAGCACGAGGCGGCGTAGACATACGCCAACACCAGAGGTGGCCACCGCCGTTTGCACTGTAAAAGGGGGCTGTCAGCGAGCGAACCTGTCTGCTGCGTTGCCAGGCGGTGCCAGCCGCGGCAAGGCTTTGCGCGTTGGCTGGCGTGGACTGAGGTGGGGCCCATCAGGGCGCTGGGCCTTGCAGGGCAGAGCGGGTGTGCAATGTGCGCTATGCCGCTTGGCACTGCCTGCTTCACCGGTTGTTGTCGCCCCTGGCTTGTTGCAAAGCCAGGGTGCGCTTGCGCTTAAGCCAGGCTGGCTTTGGCAGCAGCGTAGTTCGGCTCCTGGGCGATTTCGCTGACCAATTCGCTGTGCAATACGGTGTTGTTTTCATCCAGCACGATGACTGCGCGAGCGGCCAGACCAGCCAGTGGGCCAGAACGCAAGGCGACGCCGTAGTCTTGCAGGAATTGCGCGCCGCGCATGGTCGACAGGCTGACCACATTGCTCAGGCCTTCAGCGCCGCAAAAGCGGTTTTGCGCGAATGGCAGGTCGGCCGAAATGCACAGTACTACGGTGTTGTTCAAGTCATTGGCTTCCTGGTTGAATGTGCGCACAGACGTGGCGCACGTAGGCGTGTCCACACTTGGGAAAATGTTCAGCACTTTGCGTTTGCCAGCAAATTGCTCCAGCGTGGTGTCGGCCAGGTCTTTGGCGACCAGCGAGAACGCAGGGGCTTTTTGGCCAACTTGTGGGAAATTGCCGGCGACTTCAACGGGGTTGCCTTTGAGGGTGACTTGTGACATGGGTGCTCCTTATGGGTTAATGGGTTGCTCATCATCTTGCTCGCCTGTGCGCACGGTTCTAAGAGCCTGTTCAAAGGCAGTTGTGCCAAGGCGATGTGCAAGCGCGCCATTGTCGCATTGGCCTCTGGCTTGCGCTGCCTGGCGTTGCAGTGTCGTGCAACGGTCAGGGCTATTGAGGCCGCTTGCGCTTGGGGGCCTTGGCTTCACCCCTATGCCTTGGGTGGGGGCTTGCGGCGGCGCGGCAGTTGCAAGCAGGCACTGACGCCGCCCGCATTGGGGCGGTTGCTCATGCGCAATCGGCCTTGGTGGCTGCGGGCGATTGCCTCCACTATGCTCAGTCCCAAACCGTAGCCTCCAGTGCTGTGGTTGCGCGAGGGCTCGCCCCGTATGAACGGCTGGGTTATGCAGTTGAGCAGCGCCTCAGGGATGCCAGGGCCCTGGTTGAGCACCGTCACACTGGCGTGCGTTGGCGTGCCTTCCAGCACCACTTCAACGTGGTGGCCATAGCGCAGCGCATTCTCCAGTAGATTGCCCAATGCGCGTTTAAGGCTGAGGCTATCGGCTTCAATCGGGGCGCCGGTGCTGCCGCTGATCGCAATGTCGTGGCCAAGCTCTTGCAGGTCCTGACACAGGCTGCTGACCAAGGAGTCCAGGTCAATTTTTTGCAGTGCAGTCGCATGTTGCTCAGCCTGGAGATAGCTCAGCGTGCTCTCCACCAAGGACTGCATATCATCCAGATCGGCGCGCAGCTTTTCAATGCTGCTGGCATGGTTGCTGGCATCCAGCAGGGCTAGTCGCAAGCGCATGCGTGCCATCGGTGTGCGCAGGTCATGTGAGACTGCGGCCAGAAAACGGTCGCGCTCTTCCAGCTGCATGACGATGCGTTTTTGCATCTGGTTGAACGCATGGGCGGCATGGCGCACTTCAGTCGGGCCTTGTTCGCTCAGGGGGGTGGCCATTGTCACATTGCGCTCCAGACCCTGAGCCGCTTTGGCCAGCCGCGATAAAGGCTCGGCCACCCACCTGACGGCCAGCACCACCAGAGCCACGACAATCAGAATGCGGATTGCATACACACGCCAAATCAAATCGCCTATGACTTGCAGTGGATTGCCTTCTTGCCAGCCTGGACGCACTTGCGAGGTGACATGCAGCCACGTGCCAGGCGCATATTCCAGCTGCATGGTGTAGACCACGGTCAAGGGGTTAAAGCCCGAGAGCGTGAACCAGTCGGCATTGCGTCCTCGACTGTCGAGTAAGGCCATATCCAGCAGCTGCACTTGCCTCGCATCCGGGATACGTTCATGGAAGACCCGCTCGAGCAATTTGGCAGTCGATTGTGCCCGTTGTGAGCGTCGCGGTGGCTCGGGCTCGGGCTGATGGCGGATTTCGGCATCCTGGCCAAGGTATGAGGCCAGCTCCATCGCTTCGTCATAAGGGTAGCCGCCGTCGAGCAGCTCCACAATATCTGCGATGCGCTGGCCCGCCAGGCGTGTTGGCGCTTCAAGCAACTGCGCATGGCGCACACCGAGCCAAATACTGCTGGTGAGAAATTGCGCGGCCAACATGCCGGCGACCAAGACCAGCACCATGCGTCCAAAAATCGAGTCGGGCCACAGCCACGAGAAGCGGTGCTGCAGGGCCGAAAAATTGGGATGGGTAGTCATGGCGCTTAGGTGCTACACGCGCGCTGGATTCAAGGCGTTGGCGGATGCAGCGGCAGGGGCGAAGGCGTGTGGCTGGTGGCACGTGGCAATTCGCCGTTGTACATATAGCCTTCGTGGCGAATGGTGCGAATCATGCGGGGCTGGCGGCTATCGGACTCTAAGTGGCCGCGCAGCCTGGATACGCAGACATCGACCGTGCGGTCATTGGGCGAGCGCTCTCGGCCAAAGGCGTGCTCCAGCAGCTCATCGCGGCTGATTGGGCGGTGTGGACGGCTGAGCAGCAATTGCAGGATCTGGTAGTCCGAGTTGGCCAGGCTGATGACCACGCCATCGGGTGAGTGCATTTGCCTGGCCCTGGTATTGAGCTGCCACCCCTCGAAGTAATAGGTCGCTGGCGTCTCATCGGCGTCCGTTGCTGCGCCGCTTGGCAACGCATGGAGCTGCTCTTGTGGGCTACGGCGCAGCACCGCCTTGATGCGCGCCAGCAACTCCACCGGCTCAAAAGGCTTGGCCAGGTAATCGTCCGCCCCCAGCTCCAGTCCCAGCACGCGATCAAGGGTGCTGCTGCGAGCCGTTAGCATGATGATGGGAATATGGGCGTAGCTGGCATGGCTGCGCAGCTCTTTGCACAGGTCCAGTCCATCGACGCCGGGCAGCATCAAGTCCATGACGATCAAATCGGTCGGACCCTGTAGCAAGGCCTCACGCATGGCTTGGCCGTTGTCTGCGACTCTGACATTGAATTGCGCGTTCTGTAAAAACGTCGCGATGAGTTGACGCATGTCGAAGTCATCTTCAACAACAAGAATATGGTGGCGCAAAGACATGGGTTGGAGTGCTGTGGTGTGAAAAGAAAAAAGATGCGGTTGAGAGCCCTTGCAATGCCCTGAAAAAATTGGATAAGTGGACCTGCCTTGGATGGTGCGCTGTTGGCGCGATGCCCACCTTGTCGCTCTTTCGTGCATGTTCACTGCAGTCGCGCAAGGCTTCAACGAGGCCGCACAAGGCGCTTGTTGCAGCCCATGGATGATCAGGCTCTTACATCCTGTTGGTACTTTTTTCCGTGCCTTTTTTGTCAGTAGGCATTATGACAAAGATCGTGCAATGACTGGCGGCTCAAGAGTTGCGCAGTCGTTTGCCGGTGTCTGTTGTGTTCGCCGGTGATGGGGCTGCGGTGCTGGCGTGTTCAGGCCGAACTCCTATTGGCTGTCTGTTCGCGTGTGGCTTGAGGAGGGTCTTTATCAGACAGCGCATGCAGTGCTGGTTTGGGCTGACCAGGCGCGCATGAACGTTCTGCACACCTCCTGATTCAAACGCTCCAGCTCTGGCGCGCTTGGCACTTTGTCTCCAAGCAGCACGCCGGGGTACATCGGGCCCATTACCGCACCAAGAAAGGCGTTGGCTGCGTGTTCGGGCTGCTCAATATGGATCGTGCCTCGTGCCTGCTCCTGCGCCAAGGCGCTTGTGAGCATGGCACTGGCATGGCCGGTGCGGCGTTGCTGCCAGTCGGGCAGGACCTCAGGCATTTGTACCAATGCAAGAATCAGCAGGCGCTGCAATTGGATCACGCGTGGATCGTAGAAGTGCAGCTGGATGGCACGGCCCATTTCCAGCAGGCGTTGATCCAGCGCCAAGTGGTGCTTGTAAGCATTTATAAATGGGGCCTCCAAGTCGCCTTGGATGCTTTCCAAGGCTTCTGCTAACAACAGCGTTTTACTGGTGAAGTGGTTATAGAGTGTTTGGCGCGTAGTCCCCGCTTTGCTGGCAATGGTGTCCAGGCTAATGTCCAAACCCTGTTCAATGAATAGCTCACGTGCACAGGCTACTAATTCTGCGCGCGCATGCATCGGACGGCCAGGGTGCTTATGGAATTTTTTTTGATAAACTCGACTCATAGTATTTTTACTTTACTGTAAAGTAAAAAAAATATCAATTAATCGTTAAATAAAAGCAGGCATACCTCAGACTTGAGGCATAGGGCTTGGGGTAAGGCGTTTTAGAGCGGCCTACACAAGCTCGTTGGTGTGATGAATAAAGAGGTTCATTGAACAGATCAGCATGACCACAATCAGCGCCAGGCAAGGCGTGAATCCACGCGATAACGGTAGCTATCGCGTGGATTTGCAATTGTGTATGGCGGCCATCTGTATCGTATGCAGCACCAATTCTTGCCACTGCGTCACCAATCTATCTACTTTCTGGCTGGACTTTGCCTATGGATCGCTTTGCGCCATGTAGCAACAATCCGTGGCCACTGTCTGTGTCAACTTATTAATCAGCAGTTATTAAAAATGTCAAATAATCAATTTGTATATGCGATGGCGTGGCGGCTCACACCCGATTGGTTGCGCTACGCGATGCAGGCGCCACATGGCTCCCATGTGTCGCCTTGGCCAGTGGCAAGCAACGGCGAATGGCCGCATACGTTGCTACGACAGAATCAAACGACCGTGCAAGGTCTGTGCGCAGGTGTGTTCATTCAACCCATTGCCCAGCGCTAAGGATTTGCCATGCTTGCTCGTTTTTTTGTCGCTCGCCCCATTTTTGCCTGGGTGTTGTCCATTTGCGTGATGGCCATAGGCGCTTTGTCGATCTTCACACTGCCGGTTGAACAGTATCCGGATATTGCCCCGCCAGGCGTCAATATCTCTGCGACTTATCCTGGTGCTTCAGCGAAAACGGTAGAAGACAGCGTGATACAGGTGCTGGAGCAGCAAATCAAAGGCATTGATGGTTTGCTGTATTTTTCTTCAACCAGCAGCTCCAACGGCCAGGCACGCATCAGCCTCAGTTTTGAACAGAGCACCAATCCGGATACCGCACAGGTCCAGGTCCAGAATGCGGTCAACCAGGCCATCAGTCGCTTGCCACAAGAAGTCCAGCAGCAGGGCCTGACGGTGACCAAGTCGCAAGGCGATAGCCTGATGGTGGTGGCTTTGTACGATGAGACTGCCACCATGTCAGGGACGGACATCGCAGATTACCTGGCCAGTAACATGCAAGACCCGATCAGCCGCATCGATGGGGTGGGCGAGATCACGGTTTATGGCTCGCAGTATGCGATGCGCATCTGGCTTGATCCTTTCAAGCTCAATAGCTTCGCGATGATGCCCAGCGATGTGCGCAGCGCCATCCTGGCGCAAAACATCCAGGTCACAGCCGGTGAATTGGGCGGGCTGCCGACCTTGGACGACCAGGTGCTCAATGCCACCGTGACTGTGCAGTCGCGCCTGCAGACAGTCGAGCAGTTTGAAAATATCATTTTGCGCAGTGATCCCAGTGGCGCCGTGGTGTTGCTGCGTGATGTGGCGCGAGTGGCGATGGGGGCGGAGAGCTACCAGACTTTTGCCCAGCTCAATGGCAAGCCTGCCATGGGTATGTCGATCCAGCTGGCATCCGGAGCGAATGCACTGGCGACAGCCGAGCGCGTCAAAGCCGAAATCGAACGCCTGCGCAGCGATATGCCCGCTGGCTTGAACGTGGCCTTTCCGCGCGACAGTACACCGTTTGTCGAAGCCTCTGTTCAAAGCGTGATAACCACCTTGGCAGAGGCAATTGTGCTGGTCGTTATCGTGATGTTTTTGTTCCTGCAAAGCTGGCGCGCCACGCTGATCCCAACGATTGCCGTGCCAGTGGTGTTGCTGGGCACTTTTGGAGTGTTGGCAGCGCTGGGTTACAGCATCAACACACTGACGCTGTTTGCGATGGTGCTGGCAATCGGCTTGCTGGTTGATGATGCCATTGTGGTGGTTGAAAACGTGGAGCGAGTCATGCACGAGCAAGGCGTGAGTCCCAAGGAGGCGACCTTGATCTCGATGCGCGAGATTTCCAGTGCCTTGGTGGGCATCGCTATGGTGCTCTCGGTGGTGTTCTTGCCGATGGCCTTTTTTGGTGGCTCGGTCGGCATGATTTACCGCCAGTTCTCGGTGACCCTGGTCTCGGCAATGGTGCTGTCCGTTCTGGTGGCGTTGACACTGACACCAGCGCTGTGTGCAACACTGTTGAAGCCGGCCAACCAAGAGCGCCCCAAAGGGCGTTTCTTTCGCTGGTTCAACCGCGGCGTTGAGCGCAGTCAGGCGCGCTATCAGCGTGGTTTGTCGGTCGTGCTTGGCAGGCCAGTGGTGTTCATGCTGATTTTTGCGGGTATTACAACGCTGCTGAGCTGGCAATACATGCGCATGAACACCGGCTTTCTTCCCACCGAAGACCAGGGCGCAGTGCTTGTGCAGTTCTCCACGCCCGTTGGCATCCCTTTGTCTGAGACCACGCGTGTTGGCAACGCCATTGCCGACTACTTCATGACGGAAGAAAAAGACAATCTGAATGTGGTTTTCATGATCATGGGCCGCAACAACGCTGGCAACGGTCAAAACGTTGGCATGGCGTTTGTGGATCTCAAACATTGGGATTTGCGCAAAGGCTCGGACAACACGGCCCAAAGCATCATCGCACGTGCGAATGCGCATTTTCGATCGATGCGTGAGGGCCGGGTGCAAGTGATCGCGCCTGCAACGGTGCGCGGGCTGGGGCAGTCCAGTGGCTTTGAGATGTGGCTGCAAGACAGCACCAACGCAGGACGGGAGGCATTGCTCAATGCCCAACGCGAGGTCCTGAGCAGCGCCAATGCCGATGCACGGCTTACGGCAGTGCGTTTGAACGGCTTGGAAGACAAGGCGCAGCTGCAAATTAACATTGACCAGCGCAAAGCCAGTGCATTGGGGTTGGAGCAAGCCGATATCAACAGCACAGTCTCCATTGCATGGGGAGGCTCTTATGTCAATGATTTCATTGACCGAGGCCGTGTCAAACGGGTGTATTTGCAAGCCGATGCCCCTTATCGCTCAGTGCCGCAAGATCTGGACAATTGGTATGTTCGGGGTGCGTCTGGATCGATGGCCCCTTTCTCTAGTTTTGCCTCCAGCGATTGGCAAATGGGGCCGCAAATGCTGCAGCGCTTCAATGGCTTGCCCGCACTTCAATTGCAAGGCTCGGCGGTGCAGGGCGTGAGCTCAGGCGTGGCAATGGATGTGATGCAGAACCTGGTCGACCAACAACCGGGTTTTAATTTGCTCTGGAGTGGCCTGTCCTACCAGGAGCAGTTGGCAGGCGGTCAGACGCTGTGGCTGTATTTGATCTCGATTGCCTTCATCTTCCTGTGTCTGGCTGCTTTGTATGAAAGCTGGTCGATTCCGTTTTCTGTGTTGCTGGTGATTCCGCTGGGCTTGATCGGGGCGGTCACTGCAGCGGGGCTTGCTGGTTTTGCGAATGACATCTTCTTTCAGGTTGCGATGCTGACCACGATTGGTCTGTCTGCCAGAAATGCGATCTTGATCGTTGAGTTTGCCGCTGCCAAGCAAGCGGCTGGAACGCCTCTGATGCAGGCCGTGATCGAAGGCGCCACCCTGCGCTTGCGCCCGATTGTGATGACTTCATTGGCCTTTGTGGCCGGGGTTTTTCCATTGGCGATCGCGACTGGGGCTGGGGCAGTCAGCCAGCGTGAGATCGGTGTGGCCGTGACTGGCGGCATGGTCTCTGGCACCTTGTTCTCTATATTTTTTGTGCCGCTGTTTTTCTTATTGGTGCGGCGCATCTTTTCTGGCGCGTCGGCGCAGCAAAAAAACCCGCAGTCTTCCGGTGGCCAGACTGCAGGCAGCGTCTAGCTGACTGGCGCATCTGCGCGCCCTTTCAAAGGCCGTGTAAAGCCCGCGTGCGAGCCGTGCTCGCACGCTTTTGACCGTGCCGCATTGCTGCAGGCTGTGACGGCAGCAAAAAGAGGTGGAAGTGCACGTGCAATGCGCCTCAGCACAGAAGTGCTGCTTATGCCTAACGCGATTCAACAGGCTCTGAGCAGGGTGGTGGTAGGTGTGTCAAGTTCCATTTGACAAATTGTCCAGTCGCAATGCGATTGTAAAGTTTCCTTGGCGGATTGAGAATAGACACCCACGTGTATGTATGGAGCCGAAAGATGTTGACCGAGAGTTCAGCGCCTGCAGTGGTCACTGCAGTGCAAGAGAATGTGATGGTGGTGCGTATTGACAATCCGCCAGTGAATGCCTTGAGTCAAGCCGTGCGCGCGGGGTTGTTGGCTGCGTTGGAGCAGGCCGAGCAAGACCCGGCCGTGACTGCCGTGCTGCTGGTAGGCCAAGGTAAGACGTTTATTGCCGGTGCTGACATCCGCGAGTTCGGCAAGCCGCCCCAGGCGCCTGCCTTGCCTGACGTGTGCAACCGCATTGAAGCCTCGCGCAAGATCGTCATCGCAGCGATTCATGGCGCGGCTTTGGGCGGTGGTTTGGAGGTTGCGATGGCCGCGCACTACCGCCTGGCCTTGCCAATGGCCAAGTTTGGCCTGCCAGAAGTCAACCTGGGCCTGCTGCCCGGCGCCGGCGGTACACAACGCGCACCGCGCTTGATGGGCGCTGCCGCTGCCGCGGACTTGATGCTCAGCGGCAAACATATCTCTGCCAAAGCCGCACAGGCCGCAGGTCTGGTTGACCAATTGGAGCAGGGTGAAGACCCGACTGCCGCAGGCCTGGCCTATGCCAAGGCCTTATTGGCCCAAGGCGCAGCAGTGCGCCGCACGCGTGACTTCACCGTCGCCAGCGATGCCACGCAAAAAGCCGCGGCACTGGCCGAGCTCGACGCCTTGGCCGCAGCGACTGCCAAGAAAACACGCGGCCTGTTCTCGCCAGCCAAGATCATTGAATGTGTGCGTGCTGCGATTGAGCTGCCATTCGACCAGGGCCTGGCGCTTGAGCGCAGCCTGTTCGTTGAATGCCTGAGCAGCCCGCAGCGCGAAGGCCTGGTCCATGCGTTTTTTGCCGAGCGCGAAACGACCAAAATTCCCGAGCTGCAAAGCGCCAAGCCGCGTGCCTTGAGCCGCATTGCCATCATCGGTGGTGGCACGATGGGCGCAGGCATTGCCGTGGCCGCTTTGGATGCGGGCCTGCCCGTGGTGATGGTTGAGCGCGATGAAGCCTCGATCCAGCGCGGTCAGGCCAATGTCGAAAAAGTCTACGACGGCCTGATCGCCAAAGGCCGCCTGACGCCAGAGGCCAAGGCGGCAACGATGGCGCGCTACACGCCCAGCACTTCGTACGAGGCGATTGCCGATGTCGACCTGGTGATCGAGGCCGTGTTCGAAGATCTGGAAGTCAAAAAAGCCGTTTTCGTTGAACTGGACCGTGTTTGCAAAGCAGGCGCAGTGCTGGCCACCAACACCTCCTACCTGGATATCGATGCGATTGCTGCGGCGACCAAACGCCCACAAGACGTGATCGGCCTGCACTTCTTCAGCCCAGCCAACATCATGAAGCTGCTGGAAATTGTGGTGCCCGCCAAGGTGTCGCCGGATGTGGTCGTCACCGCTTTTGAACTGGCCAAGCGCCTGAAGAAGGTCCCCGTGCGCGCAGGCGTTTGCGACGGCTTTATTGGCAACCGCATTTTGGCAGTCTACAAGCAAGTGGCCGACTTTTTGGTCGAAGACGGTGCCAGCCCTTACGAAGTCGACGAAGCCGTGCGCCAGTTTGGCTACCCGATGGGGCCGTTCCAGGTCACGGACTTGGCAGGCGGCGACATCGGCTGGGCCACGCGCAAGCGCCGCGCTGCCACGCGCGACCCCCAGGCGCGTTACGTAGAGATCGCCGACCGCATTTGCGAGCGCGGCTGGTTTGGCCAAAAAACCGGCCGAGGTTGGTACCTGTACCCCGAAGGTGCACGCGTAGGCCAGCCTGATCCTGAAGTGCTGGCCATTGTCGATGCCGAACGCCAGAAAAAAGGCATCAAGACACGCAGCTTCAGCGCCGACGAGATCATGCGCCGCTACATGGCCGCAATGGTCAATGAGGGCGCCAAGGTGGTTGCCGAAGGCATTGCACTGCGCCCGCTGGATGTGGACGTGACCTTCTTGTACGGCTACGGCTTCCCACGCTGGCGCGGTGGCCCAATGCAATGGGCTGATATGGTCGGCCTGGACAAGCTGCTGGCCGATATCGAAGAGTTTGCCAAGGAAGACGCGCTGTTCTGGCAGCCTGCACCACTGCTCAAGCAATTGGTTGCAGAAGGCAAGAACTTCAGCAGCCTCAACCGCGCCTGAGTCGCTGATTGAGCTGCGGTCTGCGCCAAACTCAACCGGTGTCCGCGCAGTCCTTTGTATAGAACACCGCCGCTGATCTGCCAACCTGCTCTACCAGGCTGAGCGGCCAGCGGCAAATCCTAAAACTGCAATGCGGCAGGCGCAAGCGCGCACTGCCAGCTGGGCTGCGCCCTGGTGCGACCTAGTGCGCCCTAGGGCGCGATGGCTGGCCATTGCAACCCCCACAATGAAGGAGACATTTGTATGCGTGAAGCCGTCATCGTTTCAACCGCCCGTACGCCACTGACCAAATCCCACCGTGGTGAATTCAACATCACGCCAGGCGCGCAATTGGCGGCGTTTGCCGTGCAGGCCGCTGTTGAGCGCGCCAAAGTCGACCCCGGCCTGATCGAAGACGTGGTGCTGGGCTGCGGCTATCCAGAGGGCACTACCGGGCGCAATATTGGCCGCCAGGTGGCATTGCGCGCTGGCCTGCCCATTACCGTGGCCGGGCAGACCGTGAGCCGCTTTTGCGCGTCTGGTTTGCAAGCGATCGCCAGTGCGGCGGGCGCGATTGTCGCTGGCGCGCCAGTGGTGGTCGCCGGTGGGGTCGAGAGCATTTCACAGATTCGCCAACGCGCAGGTGAGGGCGCAGACCCGACCATCGACCCTTGGCTGCTGGAGCACAAGCCGGCACTGTACATGCCGATGATTGAGACGGCCGACATCGTGGCCAGCCGCTACGGCATCAGCCGCGAAGCGCAGGACCGCTTCTCGCTGGAGAGCCAGCTGCGTACCGAGCGTGCACAAAAAGAGGGCCTCTATGCCGATGAAATCGTGCCTTGCACGACAACCATGGCCATCACCAACAAAGAAACCAAGGAAGTCACCTACCGTGAAGTCACGGCCACGGTCGACAACTGCAACCGTCCCGGCACGACCTATGAAGGTCTGGCCAAGCTGGACCCGGTGCGCGGCCCTGGCCATTGCATTACTGCAGGCAATGCCTCGCAATTGTCAGACGGTGCGTCGGCCTGCGTGCTGATGGAAGCCAAGGAAGCCGAGCGCCTGGGTTTGAGCCCTCTGGGTGCGTTCCGTGGCTTTGCCGTCGCTGGCTGCGAGCCCGATGAAATGGGCATTGGCCCGGTCTACGCCGTGCCCAAGCTGCTGGCGCGCCATGGCCTGACGGTTGATGACATTGATCTGTGGGAGCTCAATGAAGCCTTTGCCTCGCAGGCGCTGTACTGCCAGCAGCAGCTGGGCATTGCGCATGAAAAGCTCAACGTCAACGGTGGCGCGATCTCGATTGGCCACCCGTTTGGCATGACCGGTGCGCGCCTGGCTGGCCATGTGCTGCTCGAAGGCCGCCGCCGCAAGGCCAAGTACGCGGTGGTCTCGATGTGCATTGCCGCAGGCATGGGCGCGGCTGGCTTGTTTGAAATTTATTGATCACGCCGCGCATGAGCGGTATTTTCGGGGCTGCGCTGCACAGGCACCGGCCCACAAGGACGGACGATATGGATTTGAATTTCACCAGCGAAGAGCTGGCCTTTCGCGATGAGGTTCGCGCATTCTTGCAAGCCAAGCTGCCTGCAGAAATTGCGGCAAAAACCAAAGCCGGTCAGCGCCTGACCAAAGCAGACCAAGAGCAATGGCACGCCATTTTGAATGGGCAAGGCTGGCTGGCCAACCACTGGCCAGAGCAGTATGGCGGGCCGGGCTGGGGCGCGGTGCAAAAATTCATTTTCGATACCGAATGCGCACTGGCCGGTGGGCCGCGCATTGTGCCGTTTGGCGTCAATATGCTGGGGCCTGTGCTGATCAAATACGGCAGTGAGGCGCAAAAATCGTACTGGTTGCCGCGCATTTTGAGTGGTCAGGACTGGTGGTGCCAGGGCTACTCCGAGCCGGGCGCAGGCTCGGATTTGGCCTCGGTCAAAACCACGGCCGTGCGTGTGGCCGACCCGGCGGGCGACTACTACCTGGTCAATGGCCAAAAAACCTGGACGACGCAAGGCCAGCACGCGAATATGATTTTCTGCCTGGTGCGCACCAACAAGGAAGTCAAGGCCCAGTCAGGTATCAGCTTTATTCTGGTCGACATGAACACCCCCGGTGTCGAGCTGCGCCCAATCAAAACGCTCGATGGCGACAGCGAAGTCAACGAAGTGTTTTTCACCGATGTCAAAGTGCCGGTTGAGAACCTGGTGGGTGAAGAAAACAAGGGCTGGACTTACGCCAAATACCTGCTGACCTACGAGCGCACTGGCATTGCGGGCGTGGGCTTTTGCATTGCCGCGCTGGCCAAGCTCAAAGTCATCGCTGCCAAAGTCAGCAAAAACGGCCAGCCGCTGGACCGTGACCCGCTGTTTGCCGCCCGCATCGCCCAGGTTGAGATCGAGCTGGAGAACATGAAAACCACCAACCTGCGCGTGATTGCAGCGGTGGCTGGTGGCGGCGTGCCGGGCGCCGAAAGCTCGATGCTCAAAATCAAGGGCACGGAGATCCGCCAGGAAATCCATTCGCTGATTCGCCGTGCCATGGGCCCGTATGCCGCGCCCTTTATTGAAGAGGCGCAATACGGCCCAGTCGAAGAGCCGGTGGGTCTGCCAGAGGCGGCCACAGCGGCAACCAACTACTTCAATTACCGCAAGCTGTCGATTTTTGGCGGCTCCAATGAAATCCAGAAAAACATCATCTCCAAGATGATCTTGGGCCTGTAAAGCGCGCGCAAGGAGCAAGCCATGAATTTTGAACACACCGAAGACCGCCGCATGCTGGCCGACACGCTCAACCGTTGTATCGCTGAGCAGTACCCGATTGAGCAACGCAACCACACTGCTTACGGTGCCGAAGGCCATAGCGCCCAGCTGTATGCGCAACTGGCCGAACTGGGCGTGATTGGCGCCTTATTCCCCGAAGACGCAGGCGGCTTTGGCGGGCGAGGTTTTGACATCAGCGTGGTGTTTGAGTGCCTGGGCCGTGGCCTGGTTGCCGAGCCATTGCTGGGCGCCTTGGTCGTGGGCCAGGCCCTGATCGCAGGGGGCAATGCTACGCAGCGCGAATTGTTGGAGGCCTTGATCGCTGGCAGCGCCGTCGCTGCACTGGCACACGACGAGCCCGGCAGCCACTACGAGCTGCAACGCGTGGCCACACGCGCCGAGCGTGATGGTCAGGACTGGCTGCTCAGCGGTGCCAAAGCCGTTGTGGCCTTTGGTACGCAGGCCGACTGGTTGCTGGTCAGTGCCCGCACAGCCGGTGAGACTTTCGATGCAGCTGGCATCAGCCTGTTCCTGGTGCCTGGCAAAAGCGCAGGCATTGAGGCGCGCAGCTACCCATTGGTCGATGGTGGCCACGCGGCCGAGCTGCATTTGCAGCAAGTGCGCGTCGGCCCTGACGCCTTGCTGGGCCCAGTTGGCGAGGGTTTGGCTTTGCTGGAACGCATCAGCGGCTACGCACTGCTGGCACTGGCCGCTGAAAGCGTAGGCGCCATGGATGTGGCCAAAGACCAAACGCTGGAATACCTGCGCACCCGCAAACAGTTTGGCGTGGCCATTGGCAGCTTCCAGGCCTTGCAGCACCGCATGGCCGATTTACTGCTGGAGGTCGAACAAGCCCGCTCCTCAGTCATCAACGCTGCTGCGGCGATTGACGACGAAGATGCGCTCACGCGCCAAAAAGCCTTGTCGGCGGCCAAAGTCACGGTCGGGCGCATTGGCGCGCTGGTGGCCGAAGACAGCATCCAGTTGCATGGCGGCATTGGTATGACCTGGGAGCTGCCACTGGCCCACTACGCCAAGCGCCTGGTGATGATTGACCACCAATTTGGCGATGAAGACCACCACTTGCAGCGCTTTATTGCCTTGAGCCAAGCGGCTTGAGTTCCGTGCCACGTGCCAAGCGATCTGATGCAAGTGCAGTCGTTTGGCTTGACCACCCAGAAAAGGAATAGCGCATGACCGAATCCATTGTGCTGCAACGCCGCCAAGGCCCGGTGCTGGTGCTCACGCACAACAACCCGGCCAGCCGCAATGCCTTATCGCCAGCGTTTTACGCCGCTTTGCAACAGGCTTTGCAAGCCGCCGCGCAAGACGATGCGATCGATGCCATCATTTTGACTGGTGAGGGCGGCCATTTTTGTTCCGGCGGCGACCTGCGCCAACTGGCACTGCGCCGCACACTCAGCGAAGCCGAACGCCTGCAGAAAATTGAAGCCCTGCATGCAACGATTCGCAGCGTGCAAGCCTGCCCCAAGCCGGTGATTGCCGCCGTGGAGGGCGCAGCCGCAGGCGCGGGCATGTCGCTGGCCCTGGCTTGCGATATGCTGGTGGTAGCAACGAACGCGGTGTTTTCCGCAGCCTATGTCAAAGTCGGCTTGTCGCCCGATGGTGGCGCGACGGCATTTCTGGCCGAGCGCGTCTCGCGCCAGTTGATGACACAGTGGTGCCTGACCGGTGAGCGCATCAGCGGCGCCCAATTGCATGGCTTTGGCGCAGTCAACCGCTTGGCAGAACCGGGCCAGGCCCTGGCACAGGCGCTGGAGCTGGCCGCACAATGCAGCGGGGGCCCGCACCAGGCAATGGCAGCGATCAAAGCCCTGTGCCTGCAAGCGCCGCACCAAAGCGTCGCTGACCAAATGGCGATGGAAGCGGCCTTGATGGTGCAAGCCCAAGCCAGTGAGGAATCGCGTGAAGGCATTGCCGCCTTTTTAGAAAAACGTCCAGCCGACTTTGTGCGGCTGCGCAAGCCGACAACAGGGCCACTGTGAGGCACGGCATCACAACCCCATGTAACAGCTAGGAGACATTGAATGACCAACCAGACCACCGGCCAAGATGTGGACCTGCCCTTGCAGGGCGTTCGCGTGCTTGATCTTTCGCGTGTATTTGCTGGCCCTTTGTGTGGCCAGGTGCTGGCTGACTTTGGTGCCGAAGTGATCAAGGTCGAGCACCCCAAACGCGGCGACGACACGCGCGACTGGGGCCTGCGCATCGGCAAGACCGAGACGACCTACTACAACAGCATGAACCGCAACAAGCGCTCGATCACGCTGGACTTGCAAAGCGAGCAGGGCGTGCAAATCGTGCGCGAGCTGCTGCCGCAGTTCGATGTGGTAATCCACAACTTCAAAACCGGCGGTGCGGAAAAACTGGGCCTGGGCTACGAGCAGCTCAAGGCCATCAAACCCGATCTGATCTACTGCGCCGTGGCCGGCTACGACAGCAGCGGCCCGGAAGCGACCCGGCCAGGTTATGACCTGGTCATACAGGGCGAAGCCGGCCTGATGGCTTTGAACGGCGAAGCCAACACACCGCCATTGAAATTTGGCGTGGCCGTAGTCGACATGATGACCGGCATGTACGCCGCCCAGGCCGTGCTGGCCGCCTTGCTGCGCCGCGAGCGCAGCGGCAAGGGCCGTTTGATTGAAATGGCCTTGTACGACTGCGGCCTGATGGTGACCGGCTACTACGGCCTGGATGCCTTGCAACTGGGCCACGACCCGGCCCGCTATGGCAATGCCCACCCGTCCATCGTGCCCTACGGCATGTACGAAGCCGCCGATGGACCACTGATCATTGCCGTAGGCAACAACGCGCAGTTCGACAAATTCTGCCGCCAAGTGATCGAACGCCCCGACATCGTCGAAGACCCACGCTTTGCCACCAACGTCGAGCGCGCCAAAAACCGCCTGGAATTGGGCCCGATGCTCAAAGACCTGATCAGCACCTTTGAGCGCAACGTGCTGCTAGAGCGCCTGACAGCTGCTGGCATCCCCTGCGGCCACGTAGCAGGCTTGCACGAAGCCCTGACCAGCGACCGCACCCAACGCAGCGGCCTGATCCAAGACATGCCCCACCCAGTAGTAGGCACAACACCGGTATTCGCCCCGCCATACCGCCTGGACGGCCAACGCCTGCCCATCCGCAACGCCCCTCCAACCTTGGGCGAAGGCACCCGCGAAGTTTTGCAGCAACTGCTGAACATGAGCGACGAGCAACTGCAAGTCCTGCAGCAAGGCGGGGTGCTGACCTTGCCTGAATTGAAGTTCTAATCATCCGCAATCAACCTACCGCAAATGTTGAGGCGTTGGGGCGTAGGGTGGCGCAGCTTTGCTGCTCACGCCAGCGGGTGTTCAGAGATGCAGCGTTGCTAGGTGCATCTGAGAAAAACCATTGGCTGTTTTGTGCTTGCTCCATGCGCGTGGGCAGGCCACCTGCCCACCCTAGCTTACTGACAACAAACTGGTTCTTGGTCTATGCTGATTACTTCGTATGGCTCCTTAGCCAAGGTCTTCTTTGCGCAATAGTATCCAGAGGCACGTCGGAATCTTAAGTCCACTTGGTCACTCGTGAATCGGTATACGTGGAAGCTCTGTCCTGCAGGACCAACGCGCAGACGGCTTCGCGGCCCGATCAGCACGAAGAGCTCATCGTACTGTTCTGGGTTGCCCACGCTCAAATTTGTCCCTTTCGGTGAGTTGTGAGCTTTCACTTGCACCTTGCGGTTGTCGATCACCCCGTCATAGCCAGGATGACGGCCACTTGCCTCAAGTTCCAATCCATAACTTTGCACGCAAATCCATTCCGCAAGGTCTCCAAGAACTTTGTCCGAGCGGATCATTTCCATGTCTAGAAGGCGTGCAGTACAAGCGAAGTATTGTTGAATAAGAGATTTTTGTTCGTCATTCATTGTAGGCATGGGGGCATGGTATGGGGCCGCCGTTGGCTGCGCAGTGCCAGCCTAATCATCCAAGCGAGTGAGGCAGTAAGGGGCTTGTCTGGCTCAGACGAACGGAGTCTGTGCGGTGAACGTTGAGGTTTGGAATTCGGTTTTAGGCGAGCTGGAAAGCCTGTGGCTGTCGGCTGTCTGGGCGTTGTAGATGGCTGGGCGGTCAGTTGGCAGGCAAGACCATGGGCTGCTGAAGGTGCCAAGCAAGCCTTTACACGGCGATTTGCCCAGCAGCTCGCCGTGCAAGTATAAGCGCCAGTGGCGCCAAGCCAGGGTGGCGCAGCTTTGCTGCCCACGCCAGTTGCCGTTCGCAAATGCAGCGTTGCAAGCGTTTATTGCAAGAGTTTTCCTGCATTCTGAATAGGGGGCAGCATGGACGCCATCACAGCATCCAGATGCTGACCCGGCAAGGCGTCCATCACAACAATGGTGGTAGTTCGCACACGAGTTGGCCCCGCACAGTCGCCTTTTGAGTGCCAACTCCGTCTGCGGCGTGGTTGTGGGCAGACCGCTTAAATGCTCCGTTGATTGACCCGTTTGGAGAGCGCTTCTGCGCTTTCACGGCGCTCGCTATAGCGATCTACCAGATAATCTGCACAGTCTCTGGTCAGCAGCGTGAATTTCACCAGCTCCTCCATCACGTCGACCACCCGGTCGTAGTAGGAGGAGGGCTTCATGCGGCCCGCCTCATCAAACTCTGCAAATGCCTTGGCAACAGAGGATTGGTTGGGGATGGTGAGCATGCGCATCCAGCGCCCCAGTACGCGCATCTGGTTGACGGCATTGAAGGACTGAGAGCCGCCCGAGACTTGCATCAGCGCCAGCGTCTTGCCCTGGGTCGGCCGCACAGCGCCGACGGACAGCGGAATCCAGTCGATCTGCGCCTTGAGAATGCCGCTCATTGCGCCGTGGCGTTCTGGCGAGGTCCAGACCATGCCTTCGGCCCATTGGGCCAGCTCGCGCAGCTCCATGACTTTGGGGTGTTCGTCTGGCGCGCCATCTGGCAGCGGCAGGCCGTGGGGATCGAAGATTCTGGTTTCGGCCCCCATCCTGCGCAGCAGCCGTGCGGCTTCCTCAGTCTGAAGGCGGCTGTAGGAGCGCTCACGCACCGAGCCATAGAGCAGCAGTATGCGAGGTGCATGCACCGTGCGATGTGCAGGCAATAAGCCTTCCAGGCTGGGTTTTGCAAAGGCTTGTTCGTCCAGGTTGGGCAGTTCAGAGTGGCTCAATGCGGTGTCCTTTCGGGTCAATGACCGCGTCGCCATCTTCTTTGAAGAACGCGGTCTGTTGCGGCTGCGCCAGGATGTCCAGCACGGTTTCAGAAGGGCGGCACAAGCGCGTGCCCAGAGGTGTTTGCACAATCGGCCGGTTGATCAATATCGGATGCGCTAGCATGCAGTCAATCAACTGCTGGTCTGTCCATTTGGGGTCTGCCAAACCGAGCGCCTCATAGGGCGTGCCTTGTTGGCGCAACACATCGCGCACGGGGATGGCCATCGCTTGAATCAAGCCCAGCAGCGTTGCGCGATCTGGGGGCGTCTTGAGGTACTCGATGACGGTGGGCTCTGCGCCACTGTTTCGAATCATGGCCAGTACGTTGCGCGATGTGCCGCAAGCAGGGTTGTGGTAGATCGTGATGTCGCTCATAGCGTTTGATTGATGTTGTGAAAAGTCATGCCGCTACGCTGAGGCGAAGGGCCAGTGCAGCCAGCGTGACCAGCAGCACAGGCATGGTCAGGACTGCGCCGACTTTGAAATAGTAGCCCCAGCCAATGCGCAGACCCTTTTGGCTCAGTACATGCAGCCACAGCAGGGTGGCTAGACTGCCGATTGGCGTGATCTTGGGCCCGAGGTCGCAGCCAATCACATTCGCATACACCATGGCCTCCTTGACTGCGCCGCTGGCAGACGAGGCATCAATGGACAGGGCGCCAATCAGCACGGTGGGCATGTTGTTCATGACCGAGGACAGCAAGGCCGAGAGAATGCCTGTGCCCAAAGCGGCACTCCAGACACCACCTGCGGCCAATTGATTCAGCAAGACCGCGATGTGGTCTGTCAGGCCGGCGTTGCGCAGTCCATACACCACCAGGTACATGCCCAGCGAGAACACCACGATCTGCCAGGGCGCGCCCTGCAAGACCTTGCGCGTACTGATCACACGCCCACGCGCGGCCACTGCCAGCAAGACCGCAGCCCCTGTAGCGGCGACTGCACTGACTGGCACACCCAGCGGTTCAAGCGCGAAAAAACCGGCCAGCAGCAACAGCAAAACCACCCAGCCAGCGCGGAAGGTCGCAGCGTCCTTGATGGCCCGCGCTGGCCGTTTGAGCTGGGCTGGGTCGTACGCTTTTGGGATACCGCGCCGAAAGAACAACACCAGCACAGCAAGACTGGTGAGGACGGCTGCCAAGTTCACAGGCACCATGACAGACGCATAGTCGTTGAAGCCAATTTGGAAGAAGTCGGCAGAGACGATATTGACCAGATTGGAGACAATCAGCGGCAGGCTGGCCGTGTCTGCAATAAAACCGGCGGCCATCACAAACGCCAGCGTTGCCGCCGCAGTAAAGCCCAGCGCCACCAGCATGGCCATCACGATGGGCGTGAGGATCAGGGCTGCGCCGTCATTGGCAAAAATGGCTGATACCGCCGCGCCAAGCAGCACGATTAGCGCAAACAGCCTGATGCCGCTGCCACCACCCCAGCGGGCAACATGCAGTGCCGCCCACTCGAAGAAACCAGCCTCGTCCAATACAAGGCTGATGATGATGATGGCCACGAAGGTTGCAGTGGCGTTCCAGACAATCGCCCAAACTACCGGAATGTCGCTCCAATGGACGGCTCCGACAAGCAACGCGAGAGCCGCTCCAATAGATGCGCTCCAACCGATACCTAGGCCGCGCGGTTGCCAGATCACCAGTGCCAGCGTGAAGATGAAAATCGAAAGGGCCGTCAACATGGCAAATACATCCTATAAAACCGTGATTGGGCACTTCTGCGGCCCACTGCGTGTGTGGCTGAACTGGGTGCGCCAAGCTGGCGCGTCTTTCACTGTGAACGGGGCGGGGGCTGTTTGGTCAGCACTTGCAGGGCTGCGTGTTGGGCTCCACCGCGCAGGCTGCGCCTTGGCAGCAGTTGTCGCTGAGGTAGCTCAGCAGTCCATGCATCGCAGGAAATTCCGCTCGGTACAGAACATGGCGACCCTGTTTCTCCTGGCTGACGAGCTCCGCATGGCTGAGCTCTTTCAGGTGAAACGACAGCGCATTTGCCGCGATGCTCAGCTGCTGTGCCAATGCCGTGGGTGTGAGTCCTTCAGGTCCGGCGACGACCAAGGCACGAAAAATACGCAAGCGCGCTTCATGTGCCAGTGCGGAGAGGGAGCGTATGACTTGGGTTTCTTGCATAACTCAATAATACAACAATTATTGAATTAATGAATTATTTTGCAACCCACTCCATGTGCATCGAACTGAAAATGCTTGCGAAAAAACCAGGTTTTTGCAGGGGGTTTGGCGCTTAAACGCCATGCACTAGTGCCACTTCCATGGTTTGGACCATGAGCTCTGAGCCATCGCGCATGGCTGTGGGCTCACCAACAGGATAGAAGCCATATGATCTATACAGTTGCATTGCAGGAGATTGCGCGACCGTGACTGTAAGCCGTATATGCGTTGCGCCTTTGTTTTGCGCCCAAGCTGTCGCTTCGTTCAGCAATGTCCGACCAATGCCACAGCCACGGGCCTGTGGGTCGACCCACATTTGGTAGAGATTGGCAATGCCGGGCTGCGCCATTGACAGTTGGCACCAAACCAGGCCGCACACATGCGCATCTTTGAAGGCGAATATGCCACGGTCGGTACTGCCAGAAAAGGCACCACTGACCTGGTTAAACCAGCTTTCGTCCGACCGCGCGGACTCCGCCTGCCAAGTGCTGCCAAATGCATCTGGCGAATCTTTGAGTGCTTTTAGGCGAGCTTCTTTATAAACAGCCCATTGCTGAGGCGAAATGGTGTGGGTTGAAATCAAACATCAGCTCCGATAGGTTGTTGCATCTTCGGTATGCAGCAGGGCCTGATCAGGCATCAACGACCTGCATGGTGGTGAAGCAATATGCATGCATATGTGGGCTCTTATGCGACTTGGCTGGAGGAATCGAAACCCCGCTTTTCAATTTTTATGCACGGCTGCTGCTCGCTTGCTCTTGCCGCGCTGCAGCGCTGCACTCCAGCAAAAATTCAATACAAGTGCGCATCGCCTTGGTTTGGTGCCGCCCTGGCATATACAGCATAAACATCTGGCCGCCAAAAATACTCAAGCGGTAATCATCCAATGCAGTGACGACTGAGCCGCCATTGATCTCCGCCTGCACCACATAATCGGGCACGATGCCAATGCCCAGCTCAGCCAGAATCGCTTCACGCAAAAAAGGGAAATGCTCAGAAATCACCGTGGGGTAGAGCGGTACATCTTCAAAGCTGTCGTCGCTGCGGTAGGCGCGCAGGCGCACTTGTTCGCCCACAACTGACGAGGTGATCACCGGCAACTGGCTCAGCGCCTGTGGGGCCTTGGGCATGCCATGGGCAGTGGCCCATGCTCGGGTGGCGCAGGCCACATAGCGCACGCGGCCCATGTCGCGTGCCACCAATTGCATTGGTGGCTCTGGCATGATGCGGATCGCAATGTCGATCTCGTCCCGAATCAGGTTGTCGACGCGGTTTTCAAACACCACATCGAGCACAATGTCCGGGTACTGGCGTTTAAAGGCCAGCAGCCAGGGTGTCATCACCATCTGGCCATAGCCGCTGGGCACGCCAAGACCCACGCGGCCATGCAGGCCTTGGCCCAGGCGTTGCACGCTTTCCTGTGCTTGCAGCATTTCATTGCGGATGGCGCTGCCGTGCTCCAGCAGGCGTTTGCCAATTTCGGTGGGTTCGACCTGCACCGTGGTGCGGCGCAGCAGTTGCGAGCCGACCTCTTTTTCCAGTTGGCCGAGCCGGTAGCTGACATTGGCGCGCGTCATTTTCAATTTGCGGGCCGCACGGCTCAAGTTGCCGGCTTCGATGATGTCGGCCAGCAATACCAGTGAGGCGGGATCCATAACGTCGCTTTCCTTATTGTTCGATGTAAAAAAAATATTGACACCATGTCAATATGGGCGTGGATTGTCAAGTTTTGTTTGCGCACCTAGACTCCGGTGTACTAAGAACCTGTTCAAAATCTCCACACAGTCGCGCAAGGCGCACAAAAGAGGCAGTGCAAGGCGACTGCACGAAGATGGTGAACAGGCTCTCAAGCAAATGGCCCAGTCACGGGCCGAATCTGCAAAGCCCCGTCTTTGCCAGTACAGGAGACAAAACAGACATGCCAAGCCCATTCCCACGCCGCAACTGGTTGCAATTGACACTGGCCAGCGCCGCATTGCTGGCCGCTGCCGCATGGCCGCTGGCCGGCCAAGCCCAGGATTGGCCGGCCAAACCGATCCGCATTATCGTGCCGTATGCACCTGGTGGCTTTACCGACCAGATGGCCAGGCTGATTCAGCCGGGCTTGCAACAAGCCTTGGGCACACCGGTGGTGGTGGACAACCGCCCAGGTGGTAACAGCCTGATTGGTGTGGGCGAGATGGCCCGCGCTGCGCCCGATGGCTATACGTTTGCAGTGGTGATTGCGGCCTACGCGGCCAATACCAGCCTGTATGACAAGCTGCCTTATGACCCTGCCAACTCGATTGCTGGCGTGTCCTTGCTGGGTATTTCGCCGCTGGTCGCGGGCGTTGGCAAAAACGCGCCTTACCAAACGTTGCCCGCAGTGCTTGAGTATGCCAAAGCCCATCCGGGTGAGCTCAGCTATGGCTCTTCGGGCAATGGCTCGTCGGTGCATTTGACCACCGAGTTGCTCAAGCTGCGCACGGGCGTGGACATGGTGCATGTGCCATACAAAGGTGCGGCGCTGGCCTTGGCTGATTTGATGGGTGGCCATATCCAACTGGCGCTGGATGCGCCGACCACCTTGATTGAGCAAAGCGGGCCCAAAGGGCGTGTGCAATTGATTGGCGTGGCTGGCCCAACGCGCCTGCCCGCTATTCCTGATGTGCCGACCTTTGCTGAGCAGGGCATTGAAGGGGCCGATGGCAGCACCTGGGCGGCCTTGATTGCACCCAAAGGCGTGCCGCCAGAGATCATGAACAAGGTCTCGCAAGTGGCTGCTGAAATTGTGCAGAGCGAAGCTGCGCAGGCCACCTTGCAGCGCATGGGCACCTTTCCTGAAGGCCGCAACCCAGCCCAGACCGATGCGTTTATAGCCGACGAAACTGCCAAGTGGGCGCAGGTGATCCAGCAAGCCAATATCCGTTTGGATTGAATGCCATGGCATCAAGCGCGAGGTCTGCCCAGTGCTGTCTCGCTCGTGTGCAGGCTCGCAGCCTGGGTCGGGCCGCAATGAACAAAGCCTGGGCAACTATTGTTCCTGTTGAGGATAGAAAGAGGATTGAGTACATGCTATTTTCATTGATGAGCCGCCGTGGCCTGCTGGGCAAGGGTGTGGCCGCTGTTGGCGCTGCGGTGCTGGGTTTGGGGCTGGCACCTGCTGCAATGGCAGCCGACAATTTCCCGAACAAGCCCATCACGCTGGTCGTGCCGTACGGCGCTGGCGGTCCTACGGATACGTTCATGCGTGCCTTGGCCACGCATGCCAGTGAAAAACTGGGGCAAACCATTGTGGTTGAGAATCGCGCAGGCGCCAATGGCACCTTTGGTGCTGCCAACCTGGCCCGTGCACGTGACAGCTACACGATTGCAATGCTTCCTGCCACGGTGTTCCGTGAGCCGTACCTGACCAAGGTCGCTTATGACGCCAACAAGCTGACCTACATCATTGGGCTGACTGATTATGTGTTTGGTCTGGCAGTGCGCCAGGACGCGCCTTGGCAAACCTGGGCCGAGTTTGCTGCTGATGCGGCCAAGCGGCCAGGACAGATCTCGGTCGGATTGGCTGGCGCCACTGGCACGGCGCGCATTGTGATGGGCGAGATCGCCGACGCGGCCAAGATCGATTTGAACTTTATTCCCTACAAAGGCGACAGTGAGCTGACGCCTGATTTGCTGGGCGGCCACGTTGATGCTGCGGCATTGACTGGCACAGCCGTGCAGTACATTGATTCTGGCCGTATGCGTTACCTGGTCATGCTGACGGAAGAGCGTGCCGCACGTTCAGCACAGGTGCCGACTTTCAAAGAGCTGGGTTTTGCGTCCTGGGTCGATTCGCCGTTTGGCATTGCCGGCCCTCCAAATATGCCGACCGAGCATGTCCAGCTGGTGCACGACGCGTTCAAGATGGCGCTGGAGCAACCACAGGTGCTGGAAGTGCTCAATGGCCTGAACCAGCCGGTCAACTACATGGACTCTAAAACCTACCAAGACTATGCAGCGCAAAGCCTGGAGCGTGAGAAGGGCCGCGTGGAATATCTGCGCTCAAAAGGCTTGGTGGATTGAGTCCGCCGCTGTGCCACAGCTGCCATCGGCGTAAACGGCCTCAGTCCGGCCTCAGTCCGGCCTCAGTCGCACTCGTTCACTTGCGCACTCGCGCACCAGGTGCGAGGCGTGCAGGTTGAGGCCATTTTCATGTGGGGTGTGACTGGCCAAGGCGCCGTTGTGGCTGTATCAGCGAATGTCTGTGAGCAACTCCGCCAGCCAGTCGATAAAGGCGCGCAGCACTGCGTTATGGTGCTTGGTGCGATGAAAGGCTATATGCATAGGCATCGGTGCGACCTGCCAGTCGGTCAGCACCGGTTGTAGGCGGCCAGCGGCCAGCGCCTCGCGGGCCATATAGTGCGGCAGCAGCACCACACCCAAACCGGCTTGGGCTGCAGCCAGATAGGCGTTGCCGTCGTTCAGGGCCAGTGTGTAATGGCCAAGCACCTGCTGCACTTCGGCTGTTTGCCCGGTTGGCCCGGTCTGGCGGTGCATTGCATAAGGCTGCGGCTGGTTGCGGTATTCCCATAAAAAGCCCACCATCGAATGCGTTGGCCCTTCAAGATCGCGTGGGTGCTCGGGTAGTCCCTGGCGGGCGACATAGGCGGGTGCGGCGTAGGCTGCCAGTTGCAAGTGGCCGAGTTTTTTTGCGGTCAGGGATTGGTCCTCAATCGGGCCGCCACGCACCACGCAATCGATGCCTTCATGGAGCAAATTCACAATCCGGTCGCTCACCCCCATGTGCAATTCAACGCCAGGATAGCGCGCAAAGAAATCGCCCAGTGCGGGCACCAGCACCATGCTGGCCAAAGGCGCAGGCACATCGACGCGCAGGCGGCCTTTGGGGGTGCCTTGCAGATGGGGTAGGTCGCTCTCAATGCGGTGCAGGCCATCGAGCCATTGCACCGCCTGCTCGTAATACAGGCTGCCGGCCTGGGTAAGGGTGATTGTGCGTGTCGTGCGGTGCAGCAAGCTCACGCGCAAATGCGCTTCGAGCTGTTGCACCAGTTGGGTGGCCGAGGTGCGGCTGATGTGCAGCGCATCGGCGGCTTTGGTGAAGCTGCCTGTTTCCACGACTTTGACAAACGCGTGCATGGCGTCGATGCGGTCCAAGAAAAGTCCTTTGGCTAGTAGTTTTTGAGAGCGTGGCGCAGCGTACTGGCTTTGGTGCGCGTTGATTGTTTGCGCAGCGCAAACAGTGTTGCAGCGTTTTGGGGGATGATGCCGCAACAACTTTCCCGCATAGTGCCACTTCCCTTGTTTTTTTGGAAGAAATTGTATGAACGCAGTTGTTCGGCACGCCGTATTTCCTGCAGGACGCCAGGCCTTGTATGAACAAAACCGCTATTCACCCGCTGTTGCGTCGAATGGCTTTTTGTTTGTCTCAGGCCAGGTTGGCAGCCGCGAGGATGGCTCACCTGAACCCGATCCAGAGGCCCAGGTGCGGCTGGCTTTTGAGAACCTCAATGCGGTGTTGGCCGCGGCCCACTGCACGTTTGACGATGTCGTGGATGTGACGGTGTACCTGGTCAACCCAGAGGCCATGTTGGACACGTTCTGGAAGGTGCTGCCTGATTATTGGGGTGAGGCACCACACCCGACCTTGACTGGCGTGGGGGTCACTTGGCTATACGGCTTTCAGTTTGAGATCAAGGTGGTGGCCAAGCTGCCAGGCTCTTAGATTCTGCTTCTTCCATGGTGCGCAAGGCATTGCCAAGGCATTGCAAAAACAGCCGTTTTACCGGATTGGCAGGTGCTTTGCGCCAAATAGCCAGCGTGGTGGACGCCGGGTGCTTGCCCGCCAAGGGCAAAAAGACTGTCCCGGGCAATTTGGTGCGTTGCATGGCCGCAGGCACCAAGGCCACGCCAATGCCTTTGGAGGCTAGCGCGACCACGGTTAACCAGTGGCGCACCTCGTGTACATGCTGGGGTTCGACTTTGGCATTGCGCAGCAAACCCAAAATCTGTTCGTGGTAGGCAGGCGAGGCCTGGCGCGAGAACAGCAGCAATGTCTCGCCCTCTAATTGGCCCAGCTCCAGCGTGCTTTGTTTGGCCAGGCGGTGCTGGTTGGACATGCAGCAGACAAACGGCTCTCTCTGCAGCTCGCGGCTAGAGAGGTTGCTGGGCAAGGGTTGGCCGTGAATCAAGCCCAAATCCAGACGCCCGGCCGAGACAGCCGTGACTTGCTCGCTGGTGTTGAGCTCGCTGATCTCCAACTGCACTTGCGGCAGCTTGGCCTGCATTTCCAACAGCGCCTGGGGCAGGCCACGGTAGATGGACGAGGCCACAAAGCCAATGCGCAAATGGCCAAATTGTCCTTTGGCAACGCCTTGTACTTCGCCTGCTAATTGCTGCGATTGCTCCAGCAATTGCAAAGCGCGTGGCAACAAATGCTCACCAGCCGGTGTGATGCGCACTTCCTTGCTATTGCGCTCGAACAATTGTGCACCCAGCTCTTCTTCTAGCTGTTTGATGGCCACCGACAGTGGCGGCTGTGAAATGGCCAGGCGCTGTGCTGCACGGCCAAAGTGCAGCTCTTGCGCGAGTATGGTGAAGTAACGCAGCTGTCTGAGTTCCATGGTGTGATCGTCGTCGTGGGGTTGTAGCAATGGCCCTCTTTGCCTGTTTTTGGCCGTATTTTCTCAGGGAAAGTGCTGATAAATGATATTTTTAAAGTATCAGATATGACTTAAACGATATTGGACATGAATTGATGGGTGAGCACAATAGGTGCTGAAGCAGCAGTACGTGCTGCACGAAGGAGACAATGGATGACAGAGCTTCGCAAATCCCACCCAGTGCCCGACCGCCAGGGCCGCAGCCTCTACAGCGATGATGTGCAACTGCAGCAGTTGCTGCAACTGTATTTACCCGCGGCCGTGTGCAAGCACATTGAGCCGTTGCTGCAGGAGATGGGGCAGCTCGCTGGTGGCCGTCTTGATGAGTTGGCGGCGCTGGCAGACCGCAACCCGCCCGAGTTGCAGTACCGCAGCCGCAGCGGTCAGGATGCGCAGCGAATCCTCAAGCACCCAGCCTATGTCGAGATGGAGCAGATTGCCTGGAACCGCTTTGGCCTGTCGGTGCTATCGCACCGCCAGGACGTGCTGGGCTGGCAAGGCCAGCTGCCGCCGTTGGTCAAATATGCACTGACCTATTTGTTTGTGCAGGCCGAGTTTGGCTTGTGCTGCCCGCTGTCCATGACCGATTCTTTAACCAGAACGCTGAAGAAATTCGGCTCCAAAGAGTTGGTCGAGCGCTATTTGCCACGCCTGATCGACACGGATGTGGACCACATGGCCCAGGGCGCGATGTTCATGACCGAGCAGGCGGCTGGCTCTGACATTGCCAACACCGAAACCCATGCCAGCCAAGACGCCAATGGGCAATGGCGTTTGTATGGCGACAAATGGTTTTGCTCCAACCCCGATGCCGAGTTTGCCATGGTGCTGGCACGCATGGAAGGCGGCGCGGCCGGTATGAAGGGCGTGTCGCTGTTCTTGCTGCCACGCGACTTGGACGATGGCAGCCACAACCACTACCGCATTGTGCGTCTGAAAGACAAGCTGGGCACGCGCTCGATGGCCAGTGGCGAAATCCGCCTGGAAGGCGCGATCGCTTATTTGGTTGGCGAGCCTGGGCGCGGTTTTGTGCAAATGGCAGATATGGTCAATAACTCGCGTCTGTCCAACGGCGTGCGCTCATCGGGCATGATGCGCCGCGCAGTCGCCGAGGCCGAATACATCGCCCAAGAGCGCCATGCATTTGGCAAAGCCCTGCAAGACATGCCGCTGATGCAGCGCCAGCTCGACAAGCTGCGCGTGCCCACCGAGCAGGCGCGCACGATGGTGTTTCAGACCGCATCTGCGCTGCAGCGCTCTGACGCGGGTGAGCCAAACGCCTATGCCTTGCTGCGCATTTTGACGCCGATGATCAAGTTCCGCGCCTGCCGTGATGCGCGCAAAGTCACAGGTGATGCCATGGAAGTGCGCGGCGGCTGCGGTTACATCGAAGAGTGGAGTGATCCGCGTTTGCTGCGTGATGCACATTTGGGCTCGATCTGGGAAGGCACCAGCAATATCGTCGCCCTTGATGTGCTGCGCGCCATCCGTCGTGAAGGCTCGCTGCCGGTGTTGAGCGAGCACTGCATGGCGTTGCTGGACGATGCCCACGGCATCAGCCCCGGTTTTGCCGCGGCATTGCGCAAGGCCTTTACCCGCGCGGCCGAATGGGCCGGGCAAACCACCGAACACAGCAGCGAAGTGCTGGCCCGCCAGGTTGCCTCAGGCCTCTACCACTGCACCAGCGCAATTGCCATGGCCTGGGAGGCTTGCCACATGGAGGGTGCGGCAGCGCAAGAGCGCATGCGCCTGGCCCAGCTGGTGCTAGTGCACCGGGTACTGCCACGCGATCCGCTGCAGCAGCAGGTTATTCCTGAGGAGTGGCTCAATCGCCAGCAGCAGGCCGCGCTGCGGGCCGCCGCCCCAGCAGCCGTTTGAGACGATGGACGACAAAAACAGGAGACAAGCATGCAGATGACCAGACGCACCTCTATCGCCGTGGCATTGGCCCTGACCTGGGGCCTGAGCCAGCACGGTGTGGCCCTGGCCGAGACTTATCCGGCCAAGCCCATCACCTTTGTAGTGCCATTCCCTCCGGGTGGCCCTACGGACGCCATGGCACGTTTGCTGGCCAGCGAGGTCAGCGCAGAATTGGGGCAAACCATTGTGGTCGACAACCGAAACGGCGCAGGCGGCAATATTGGCGCATCGATGGTGGCGCGTGCCGCACCCGATGGCTACACCATCATGTTTGGTACCTCGGGGCCATTGGCGATCAACCAAAGCCTGTACTCCAAACTCGACTACGACCCACGCACCAGCTTTGCGCCCATTGCCTATGTCGGTTATTTGCCCAACATCCTGCTGGTGCGCAATGAATTGCCTGCCAGCAATGTGCAAGAGCTGATTGCGCTGGACAAAAAAGACCCAGGCCACATGAATTTTGCATCTTCTGGCAATGGCGCATCGTCGCACCTGGCCGGTGTGCTGTTCAACGGCATGGCAGGCACCACATTGCAGCACGTGCCGTACCGTGGCACCGGTCCAGCACTGGCGGATTTGCTGGGCAGCCAGGTCGATATGACGTTTACCGACGTGCTCACGGCCCTGCCATATATCCAGTCGGGCAAGGTCAAGCCACTGGGCGTGGCGACCGCCAAGCCATCGCAAGCAGTGCCGAGCGTGC
The DNA here is from genome assembly GCF_004803635.1 of Lampropedia aestuarii. GTDB lineage: Bacteria > Pseudomonadota > Gammaproteobacteria > Burkholderiales > Burkholderiaceae_C > Lampropedia > Lampropedia aestuarii. Next base: position 265,452 of record NZ_SSWX01000003.1, read on the forward strand.
CAACCATTGCATCGCAAGGCTTGCCTGATTATGACGTCAGCGTGTTCTTTGGCGTGGTCGCCCCCAAAGACGTGCCGCAAGACCGCTTGACGCGGCTGAACCAGGCATTTGCCACAGTGCTGAACAACGAAGAAGTGCGTGCCAAGCTCGAGGCGCAAGGCCTGGAGATGACCGACGACACCAGCGCTGCGTACCTGAGCCAAATCATTGGGTCGGAGGTCAGCAAGTGGGCAGCGGTGGTCAAAGCGGCAGGCGCCCAGCTTGACTAGGCCGTAGGATTAAAAACGAAAACCATGCAGGAGACAAACCATGACCGAGCAAACAAGCATTTTGGGACCAGCACCGGTGCTGGACTGGCGACGCGTACTGCGCACATTGGCCATGTCTTTGGCTGGTGCGTGCATCGCAGGGCCGCTGGCGCTGGCCCATGCCCAAAGCGGCGACTTTCCCAATAAGCCCATTCAGTTGATCGTGCCTTATGGCGCTGGCGGTCCTACTGATACGCATCTGCGTGTACTGGCCCAGCAAGCGTCGCAGATACTGGGGCAAAGCGTGGTGCTTGATAACAAGCCCGGTGCCAATGGCACCTTTGGCGCAGCAGCCCTGGCGCGCGCGCAGCCCGATGGGTACACGCTGGCGGTATTGCCTGCCAGTGTGTACCGCGAACCGCTGCTCAACAAGGTCAGCTACGACCCGTTGACGCTGAGCTACATCATTGGCCTGACCGATTACAGCTTTGGCTTGGCAGTGCCACAGGACTCGCCATGGACAAGCTGGCAGGACGTGGTGGCAGCAGCCAAGGCCGCGCCAGATACCGTCACGATTGGCGCAGCTGGGCCAGTGCAAACACCCAGCATCGTGCTGCGCGAGGTGATGGAGATGGAGCGGCTGCCATTCAACCCGATTCCGTACAAAGGCGATTCGGACTTGGCCGCCGATTTGCTTGGCGGGCATGTGGATGCAGGTATTTTGTCGGGCGTGGCCTCGCCCTATATCCACTCTGGGTGCTTGCGCTACCTGGTCATGTTCACGCCCGAGCGGGTGCCGCAGTTTGCTGATGTGCCGACCTTGCGCGAACTGGGCGTGAATGCCGTGATTGAGTCGCCCTATGGCATTGCGGCGCCACAAGGCCTGGCGCCTGAACGCCTGCAAGTGCTGCACGATGCGTTCAAAACGGCGCTGGAGTCAGAGCCCGGCCGCAAAGTGCTGGACCAGCTCAACCAACCAGTGAACTACCGCAGCGCAGCAGATTTTGCCGCCTACGCCAAACAGGCCTTGGCGCATGAAAGGTCACGCATTGAGCAGCTCAAGGCGGTGGGGGTATTGAATTGAAAGCATGGAAGAACAGACCGCAGGTGCTCAAACAGCCATCAAGTGTGGCAAGCGGCTTATGACACCAAGCCAGTTATGCTTGCGGTTTTTGTTATTTTCTTCATTGAAGTCATGAATTCTCAGACCACACCAACCCATCCTGGCGAACTGTTTCAACTGCCCATGCCGATGGCTGGCGCATATGCCTTGCAAGGCCTGGAGATTGGCGGCATGCGGGCCAAAGTGCTGATGCCGTATGCGCCGGCGTTTACCAATAGCCGAGGCGAAGTGCATGGTGGCTCGCTGTCGGTTTTGTTTGATTGCGCGCTTGCCAGCGCCTGCCGTGCCCACGATCCGAATGTGTATGGGGTCGTGACCCTGGATTTGACCGTGCATTTTTTGGCGCCCGGTAAGGGCGATGTGATTGCGACTGCCGTGTGCGAGCGCCGTGGCCGGGCGATGTGTTTCGCCCGCGGTGAAATCCATGACACGCAAGGCCAGTTGCTGGCGCTGGCGACCGGCACATTCAAGTTGGTCGAGCGGCAAAAGCCAGCGGCATAGGCTGGCACACGCACAGTCTGCCGCGTGATGCCAGGCTTTTTTTATCAGAGAGTAGGTGATGATGGACAACCGTGTAGTGAACCCCTCGGCCTTGGCCGGTATTCGGGTCTTGGATATATCACGCATTTTGGGCGGTCCGTTTTGCGGCCAGGTGCTGGGCGACCACGGCGCAGACGTGCTGAAAATTGAGCCACCGCAAGGCGATGACACGCGCACCTGGGGGCCACCGTTTCAAGATGGCGTGGCGTCCTACTACATGGGCCTGAACCGCAACAAGCGCGTGCAGCGGCTGGACTTTGCCAGCGAGGCTGGGCGTGCGCAGTTGCTGGCCTTGATGGGGCAGGCCGATGTGCTGGTGGAGAACTTCAAAACAGGCACGATGGAGAAATGGGGCATTGGCTACGAGCAAATGGCAGCGCGGTTTCCGCGTCTGATCTGGTGCCGCGTCAGCGGCTTTGGCAGCGATGGCCCCTTGGGTGCGCAGCCCGGTTATGACGCTGCCATTCAGGCCATGTCCGGTTTGATGAGCATCAATGGCCAGGCCGATGGCGAGCCGCTGCGTGTGGGCTTGCCGGTGGTGGACATGGTCACCGGTTTGAATGCAGTGATTGGCGTGTTGCTGGCGCTGCAAGCGCGGGAGCGCACTGGCCAGGGCCAGTTGGTAGAAGCGGCGCTCTACGACAGCGGCCTGTCGCTGCTGCACCCGCATGCGGCCAACTGGTTCATGAGTGGCAAAACACCGCAGCGCACGGGCAATGCCCACCCGAATATCTACCCCTATGACACGGTGAATACCGCCAACGGCCCGATTTTTCTGGCCGTTGGCAACGACCGGCAGTTTGCCACGCTGTGCACCGTGCTAGGCCATCCCGAATGGGCAGAGCAGGCAGAATTTGCCACCAATGGCGCCCGCTCCACCCACCGCGTGCAACTCAAAGCGCTGCTCAGTGAGGCTTTGGCAAACGCCGATGCCCAGCAGATGGCACAAACCCTGATGGACCATGGCGTGCCCGCTGCACCGGTGCAGGACGTGCCGCAGGCGCTGTCGCACCCGCATACAGCCCACCGTGCAATGGTCGTCAGCATGGGCAGCTACCGTGGCTTGGGCGCGCCAGTCAAACTCAGCAAAACCCCCGCGAGCTACCGCTATGCCCCCTTGCACCCAGGCGAGCAGTTTTTAGAGGCTGGCGCGGATGACATGGGCCCAGAGAGCAGCGCTTAAAACGCTTGGGTGCACTTGCAGTGCGGCTGGTGCTGGTGTTTCCAGTGGGTTTGGCACTGCAATACTTCGAACTTTGTGGGGGGCAGCCCGCAACGAGGAGGGCTGCAACGCGACTGCGTGAAGATTATGAACAGGCTCTAAGGCGTGCGCAGCCGATCGCCGCAGACTGCGTTCAGGCCGCAATAGGAAGTTTTGCGGCGCATTATTTGTGCATCGTGTGATTTCTACGAATGCACATAAACAGCCTGGCTGAGACAGGGGCAAAGGAACTGGTGGTATCTTTCAACGCTTTGCAATCCAAGCACCATTGAAACGTCCTCCCGTTCGTTGATCTTTTTTTCTCCCATGTTTGCTGAACGCTTTCGCGCCCATTTAAGAGCCTGTTCACTCACTTCACGCCGCCGCGCAAGGCACAAAAAAGAGGCAGTGCAAGGCGCCTGTTGCCGCTCATACGTCTGTATGAGCAAAACGGGCAACGCCGCAATGCGCTTTTTTGTGCCTTGCCCTTCGGGTTGGAGCCCAAAAGGCGCACTGCTTTGTTAAAAATCCTCGCCAGGCAGCTAGCCCGACTGCGGTTTTTGCCGCGCATTGCATCCTTTTGGGCTTCAACGCGGCTGCGTGAAGTGAGTGAACAGGCTCTAAGAGACGGCTATGCACTGCTGTCGTCGATGCGCTTTGCCATTGGCTTGCTGCTGGTGGTCGCGTTGGCGGCAATGGTGGGCACTTTGCTGCCGCAAAACGAGACCAAGGCCGTGTATGTCGAGCGCTTGGGTGCGTGGGGGGCCGAGCTGGCACTGGCCTTGCAGCTCAATGCGGTCTACAGCGCCTGGTGGTTTGTGCTGATCCTGGCGTTCCTGGTGCTCAGCACCAGCATATGTGTGGCGCGCAATGCGCCCAAATACCTGCGTGAGATGCGGCGTTACAAAGAGCATGTGCGCCTGGGCCATTTACGCGCCATGCCTTTGCATATGGAGCTGCCGCTGCAAGAGGAGCCACAAGCTGGCATAGCGCGCCTGCAGCACGATTTGCAGGCCCAGCACTGGCGCGTGCGCGTGCAGCAGCGCGGGCAGGGTGCGGCAGTGGACGCGGTTGCGCCACAGGCGCACGCCCAGGCAGATAGGGGCGGCACGATGCTGGCCGCTCGCAAAGGTGGCAGCAATAAACTTGGCTACATCGCCTCGCACTGCGCGATTGTCTTGATTTGTCTGGGTGGTTTGCTCGACAGCGGGATCTGGGCGCGTGTGCCAGTCTGGCTGGGCTGGAAAACGCCGCTGCCGGCCATCTCGGCTGCCCAGCTGGCGGATGCGCAAGCGGGCAATACGCTGTCTGCAGCCACGCCTGCCTACCGTGGCAGTGTGATCGTCTCAGAAGGCGCGCAAACAGGCACGGCGATTCTGCCGCAAAGCAGCGGTTTTTTGCTGCAAACGCTGCCGTTTACGCTGGAGTTGCTGCGTTTTGAGGTGGACTACTATTCCACCGGCATGCCCAAGCTGTTTGCCAGTGAGGTCATTGTTCATGACCGCGCCACAGGTGAGAGCACCGAGCAGCGCATTGCAGTCAACCACCCGTTGCGCGTGCATGGTGTGGATATTTACCAGTCGAGCTTTGCCGATGGCGGCTCCATGCTGCAATTGCTGCCCCAGCGTTTGGGACGTTTTGATGGGCAAAGCGCAGCACCTGCCCAGCTGCAAGCCAAGGTGAGGGACACCGTGGTTTTGCCAGCTGCTTTGGGCCTGCCTGGTTACGAGTTGGAGGTGCTTGATTTACGTGTGCTCAATGTCGAGGATTTGACGCAAACGGCAGACAGTCGGCTGGCTGTTGTGGCCGATGTGCGCCCAGCAGGCCTTGGCAGCCAATGGCACAACCAGTGGCAAGACGCACAGCGCATTCGCCGCGAGCTGGATTTGCGCAATGTTGGCCCCAGCGTGGACTACCTGCTGCGCGACCCCGCTGGCCAGACGCAGCAATTTCGCAATTTCATGCAGCCGGTGGACGTAGGCGATGGCGTGCCGGTGTATTTGCTGGGCATGCGCGGCCAGCAAGGCCAGGAGTTTGCTTATTGGCGCGTGCCGCAAGATGCGCAAGGCAGCATGCAGACCTTTGTCGAGGTGCTGCATGCCATCAATGAACCCGCACGCCTGCAAGCGGCCATCGACAGCTACGCCGCAGCCAGTGCCAAGGCCGGCACAGCCGATGTGCAGCAGCAAACCCAGCAGTTTGCCGCCCATATCATGGCGATTTTTTTAGGCCAGGGCGCCCAAACCTTGGCCCAAACAGCGGATGCGCTTGAGCCGGTGCCCGTGGGCTTGGCCGCTGTGCAAGCGTTTATTGAGCAGCAATTCAGCGCTGCGCAGCAGTCCCAGGCCAGCGAAGCCGTCACCCGCATTCTGCAAGGCATTGTCTGGGCACTGATTGAGCAGCAACTGGCCTTGCAAGGTTGGCCTGCGCTGGATGCGGGCGATGCCAGTGCCCAGGCCTTTGCGCAGCAAACGCTGGTGGCACTGGACCAGGCTTTTTATTACCCGGTGCCACTCACTTTCATCTTGACGGGCTTTGAGCAGGTGCAGGCCAGTGTGTTCGAGGTCAGCAAAGCACCTGGGCGCTTGCTTGTATACAGTGGCGCATTGGCTTTGATTGTTGGGGTGTTTGCGATGCTGTTTATTCGTGAGCGCAGATTATGGATTTGGCTGGGGCACAGCGGCACTGAACAAGCACCGCAGAACGTGGTCTTGATGGCCTTGTCCAGCAACCGCAAAACCATCGATGCCGAGCAAGAATTCCACGACTTGGCCCGGACTTTGTTCGGTGTGAACCAGACGGGGGCTACGCACCATGCGGGCGACCGGGAGCAGAAATAAGGACATGATGATGAACCAGCCGCCTGTGCGCAGGCTTATGCCTGCAGCGCCTGTGCCTGCCAGCACACCGCGCCGTGCTTGCGCGCGGCCATGGACCGATTATGGATTCGCTGCCGTGGTGGCCTTGGCCTGTCTGGTGGCGTTGCTGGGCTTGCCTGCGCATATGGATGTCTATGAACAGGCCATTGCAATTGGCGCTGCGCTGGCCTTGATCGCGGTGGGCTGGTACTGGCGGCCGCTGCAGTGGTTTAGCATCTCGGCGGCCCTGTTGGCCGCGCTGGCCATTGGCCTGTACCAGGGGCCCGCTGGTGCGGATTTGGCGCGTGCACAAACGCAGTTTGTCTTGAAATACGCCTTGTCCAGTCAGGCCGCGATTTTGTGGATGTGTGTGTTGTATGTGCTCAGCACGGTGTTTTACTGGCTGGACCTGCTGAGCCCGCGCAGTCCGCATAGCTTGGCAGGTTTGGGTAGACGCCTGGCCTGGGCGGCCAGCACGCTGGCCTTGGCTGGAACACTGGTGCGCTGGTATGAAAGCTATTTGTTGGGCGCGGACATTGGCTACATCCCCATCAGCAATTTGTACGAAGTGTTTGTGCTGTTTTGCTGGGTCACCGCCTTGTTCTACCTGTACTACGAGCAGCGCTACCAAACCCGCAGCCTGGGTGGTTTTGTGATGCTGCTGGTCAGCGCCGCCGTGGGCTTCTTGCTCTGGTATGTCGTGGCCCGCCAAGGCCAGGTGATTGAGCCGCTGGTGCCGGCCTTGCAAAGCTGGTGGATGAAAGTGCATGTGCCGGCCAATTTCATCGGCTATGGCTGCTTTGCAATTGCCGCAATGGTGGCATTCGCATGGCTGCTGCAGCATTACGCGCAAGCTGGGCGGTGGTGGCAATTGGCGCCTTTGTGGCTGCTGGGCCTGGTGCTGTGTTTGGAGCCCTGGTTATTGCGCAGCGCAAGCCCCCAGGGCAGTGGGCTGGCGGTGAGCCCGTACTGGATGGTGTATGGCGGCGTGGTCATCTTGCTGGTGTCACTGCTTGTGGCCTTGCGCAAGCCGCTGGCGCAGCAGCTGCCCAGCATGGCTGTGCTCGATGACTGGATGTACAAAACCATTGCGATGGGCTTTGCGTTTTTCACCATTGCCACCGTGCTGGGCGCTTTGTGGGCTGCCGAGGCCTGGGGCGGTTACTGGAGTTGGGACCCAAAAGAAAGCTGGGCACTGATTGTCTGGTTGAACTACGCGGCCTGGTTGCATATGCGCCTGATCAAGGGCATGCGTGGTGCATGGCTGGCGTGGTGGGCGGTGCTGGGCCTGGTGGTGACGACGTTTGCCTTTGTCGGCGTGAATCTGTTTCTATCTGGTTTGCACAGTTATGGCGAGCTGTAAAAATGGCTTGGCCAGCTCCTGGAGTGCTCCTGACCATGCAGCCGCGTGGGCCCCACCAATATGGCTGCGCAAACACGTTGGGTGAAGCACCCCGCCGGTCGAGGTCGCCGGCTTGCCTGGTTAAAGGCCAGGCAAAAGGCCAGGCAAACGACTAGGTAAAAAGCAGAGGCGGCACATGTGCATTTGCGCAAAAAAGGCACAGACGCGCCTGTGCCTTTGGTGCAGCCGAGCGCCTGTCCTGGTGGGCTTTGCGGCTTAGCTGTTATTGAGCGGCGGCACTGGTGCTCATCAACTGGCCTGGCCAGGCATGACCTTGTGCGCCTTTTTTTGCACAAATTCGCCCAGGCGCTGCTGCACATCATGGCCTTGCTGGATCATTGCCATCACCAGGCCTTCGGTGTAGAGCCCGTCGGTGGCTGACATATCGGCTATGCGGCTGATCGCAGTGACAATTGCGTAGTTTGACAGCGCGGCATTGCTGGCGATTTTGTGGGCTAAAGACAAGGCCAGCTCGGGTGCTGGAGTATCGCCTTTGGCTGTGTCGCAGACATAGTGTGCCAGACCCAGTTGCAGGCCTTCCTGTGCCTGTACGACGCGGCCTGTCAGCATCATCTCCACCATTCGTGGAGCAGAAATGATGCGGGCGGTGCGTACCGTTGCACCACCGCCAGTAAAAATACCGCGTGTGCCTTCTGGCAACGCAAAAAAGGTGCCGCTGTCAGCCACCCGCACATGGGCTGCGCTGGCCAGCTCCAGGCCACCGCCTACGACAGCGCCTTGCAGGCAGGCAACGACCGGAATGCCGCCGTGCTGGATTTTGTCAAACGCCCGGTGCCAGCCTTGACAGACACGCATGAACTCGACGCCGCTGCGTTCCTTGTCATGGTGCTCTTTCAAATCCAGCCCGGCGCAGAAGTGGTCGCCTTCGGCCTTCAGCACAATCGCACGGATGTGGCTGGGAATGTGGGAGAAATAATGGTCAATCGCAGCAATTGCTTCTTCATTGAGCGCATTGCGCTTGTGCGCGAGGTTCAGCGTGACGATGCCAACATGGTCTTGTTCTGAGGTCAGCAAAATGGGGGAGGTATTCATGGCTTGAAATGGTGGGAAATAAGAGACGATTGGAACGAAGGCAATTGGCAAGGCTTGGGCATGCGAACATGCAAAAACTGCCAACTACCGGCTTCGCCGTATGCGCTGGTTGGCAAGCCCATGCGTTACAGTGAGGTACCTGGACAGCGCATCAGGAAAAACTGAATAGGCTGCGCTCTCTACCGTTTCTGGGCTGCAGGGCTGCTGGTTTGAATTGAGACAATCCTTCACGCACTTGCGCATACGGTGTTGGGTTCTAGGTGCTTAGAATAGCCAGTCCCGGCACTGCTCTCAATAGCCAATACCGACCTGTAATTTGCAAAAACTGACATTGATTGATGACATCTGCAATTTCTGTTTCCCCTGCTACGACGCCAGTTGATGGCTTGACCGCCACGGTGTCGGTGGATTTGGTGCAAGAGCTGCTGCAAAGCCTCAGTCGCTTGTGCACAGAGGCGGTGCTGGACCAATGTCTGCAGCAGGCTGGGATAGTCAAGGACTTCATTGCCAAGCCCGGCGCACGCGTGACGCACGACCAGTTGGTTGGTTTGTACCAACACAGTGCCCGGGCCACTGGCGATGAAATGATGGGGCTGTGGAGTCGCCCGATTCGCACTGGTTCCTTGAAGTACATCATGCGTGCGGTGATGGGCGCGCCATCGATTCAGGTGGCCTTGTACCGCTTTATGCAGTTTTGGAACTTGCTGCTGGACGATTACCGCCTCGAGTTCACACACAGCGAGCAGGTCTTGCAGATGGCTTTGATACCACGCACACGCGCACAGAGCCTGAACCGCTTTGGCCATGCATTGCTGCTCAAGCTCACGCACGGGATTGTCTCTTGGCTGGTAGGGCGTGAGGTGCCAGTGACCAGCGTGGGCTTTGCGTTTGCGCGCCCGCATTTTGCAGCGGATTACCCGGTTTTGTTCCCAGCGCCAGTGGCCTTTGCTTGTGCGCACTCGCATATTGTTTTTCCTGCCGAATTGGGCAAGCTGCGCTCTAGCCGCAATGCCGCGCAAGTACAGGCGTTTTTGACTCGTGCACCGCGTGACTGGATTTTTACCGCATCGCATGCGCACGCCATGCCGCTGAGGGTGCGTGAATTATTGTCGACCGATCTGGGGCGCGGCCTGGACGATGTATCCGCCAGGCTGCACATGTCGCCGCGCACCCTGATTCGCAAGTTGCAGGCAGAAGGCCAGTCATTTCAGGGCATCAAGGATGAATTGCGCCGCGATTTGGCACTGCTGTATTTGGCGCGCAATGCGGTATCTTTGACTGCCATTGCAGAAGCATTGGGCTTTAGCTCAACCGCCGTGTTCCAGCGCGCGTTTAAGCATTGGATGGGCATGACGCCGGGCGCGTACCGAGCTGCGCAACAAACGATTGGGCGTTGCGAGTGAGGCGGCAGTAATCGGGGTGTCGGTTTGGAGCCTTTCCCCTTAGAGCCTGTTTGCGATCTCAACGCAAATGGTCGGTTGGCAGTGCGGTTGTGTATTTGACTTGGCTGAGCGCAAAGCTCGAGCGGATGCTGGCTACGCTAGGGATTTGTGTCAAACACTCCAGCAGCAGGGTTTGGTATTTGATCAAGTCCTCGATGACCACTCGCAGCATGAAGTCGGCCTCGCCACTCATTAAATAGCATTCCATGACCTCAGGCCGGATCGCAATGGCGCGCGTGAACACTTCCAGCGAATCCTTGTCCTGCTGTTTCAGTGTGACGTGCACAAACACGTTGACCGCCAGGCCTAGTTTGAGTGGATCGACCAGCGCAACCGAACCCCGCAGCACGCCACTGTGCTTTAAATCGGCGACTCGGCGCCAGCACGGCGAGGCCGACAGGCCCACGCGCTCAGCCAGTTCTGCGTTGCTCAGCTCGGAGTTTTTTTGCAGCTCATCGAGGATGCGCAAGCTGGCTTCATCCATCTCAATCGTGCTCAAGGTGAGAATTTCCTGGTTTTTGTTAAATGGCGGTTTGAATTGGTCATTTTATCGCGAAATAGAGGAAAAGTAGAAGACCTATTTCCGCCACCCATGAGTACCATTGCTGGCCAAAATTGTTCCGAATGACGCCATGACCGCCTCTCAAGCTGCCGCAGCATTGCGTGCCCAACCCGCCCAGATGACTGGGTTTAAAAGCCTGTTGTGGCTGGCGCTGATGGTGCTGTTATGGGGTCTGAGCTGGCCCGCGACCAAGCTGGCCTTGAACACCGTGCCGCCTTTGTGGCTGGCTGCAATTCGCTTTGGTAGCGCAGCACTGTGTTTGTTTGGGCTGCTGGCCGTGCGCGGTAAGCTGGTGCTGCCAACGAGAGTCGATTGGCCGATTGTGGCCAGCATCGGTTTCTTGCAGATGATGGTGTTCACCGGCTTGGGCATGATTGCGATGGTGCATGTAGATACCAGCCGTGCCGTGCTGTTGGCCTACACGACCCCGTTGTGGGGCGTGGTGGTTGGGTGGTTGGCCTTGCGCCAAACGCCTACGCGCTGGCAGTTGGCCGCGTTGCTGCTGGGCTTGGCTGGCATTGGTTTGATCTGCTCACCCTGGGAGATGGATTGGTCGGCGCCCGGCGCTGTGATGGGCGCGGCATTCTTGCTGGTAGGCGCAATCAGTTGGTCGGTGGTGATCTTGCACATCAAGCGCCATCGCTGGAGTGCTTCGCCCTTGGCATTGGCACCTTGGCAGATGCTGCTCGCTACGGTGCCGCTGGCGGCGATTGCCTACGGGCTAGAGGGCGCGCCCACCGAGATTGCATGGGATTTGCGCCTGGTTGAGCTGTTGGTGTTCATCGGGCCGATTGCCACGTCGGCCTGTTTTGTGATTTCGGCCGAACACGGCCGGCGCGTCAGCACCTTCGCGATGTCGAACTTCACCTTGGGCGTGCCCTTGATTGGCATTTTGGCTTCCGTGCTGTTTCTGGGGAACCAACTCACCGTGCTGTTCGCCGCCGGTTTGGGTTTGGTTGTCGCTGGCATGGTGCTGGCTGCGACGGCGATGGTGCGCGCGCGCTGATTGCTGTCGCATACCTCCAAGTGAGCAGGCCGAGCAATGCTTGACAAAAGCTCGCAGCCTGACCGCAACACCATTTGGTGCTTTGGTGCTTTGGTGCTTTGGTGCTTTGATGTTTGGTCCAAGCATTTGCTGGGGCGGGCTACTCTGAATCGATCAGGGTCAGTTGTCTACTGCGCATAGACGAATTCGACTGGTGTCAGGCCCTTGAGATTTTTGTGTACCTTTGCCCACAGTTGTCGACGTTGATGCAGTCAGCCTGGTGTTGACGCAACTGAGCATGATCGTCGTAATGCAAGTGTTTGACTGTGGCCATCCTCGGTGGTGAGATTCATTCGCTCAACCTGGCTTTTGGTCGATGGGTGCTGAGCTTGGCTTCGGTGTGGTGATGCCGAACACCACTATCAGCACAGAACCGAGAAAAAGCGTGTGTAAGTGTGTAATTGTTTCATGCCAGCCGTGCTGAACTGGATGCCGCTGTCAGTTTAGACGGTATGGATGCCATCGGGCGTAGCAGCAATCGAATTGCGTAAAAAATGCGCCGAGGTGATGAACAGGATCAAATGATTGGCGCCAGGAGGTAAGGCCCGCCCTGGGCTGTTTGCACCTCTGCAATGTCGATGTGGAAGTGGCCAACCGGATAACTTTTGAATTTTTCATGATCGGGTTACTGCCCTGAACTTCGGGCAGTCCAGAAATCCCACGGCGCCGCACGCATGGGTGCAGCGATGAGCGTGCCAGGACTGGGATCCTTGGCTGTAGCGCATACAGACAAGCATCCAGTGGCCGCAATGTATGTTTGCGAAAGGCCACGATAGAGGCCGCTTCATTGCGTGTAAGAACGTGAGAGCCTGTTCATCATTTCCACGCAGTCGCGCACAACACAACAAAGAGTCAGTGCAAGGCGCCTGTTGCAGCGCATGCGTCTGCATGAGCTCAACGGGCAGCGCCGCAATGCGCTTTTGTGGGCCTGGCCCTTGGTGTTGAAGCCCACAAGGCGCACTTTTTTGTTCAACGTCCTCGCCGGGCAAGTAGCCCGACTGCGGTTTTGCCGCGCATTGCATCCATTTGGGCTTGACCGCGGCTGCCTGCTGATGGTGAATTGGCGCTGAACTTTTGCCTATATTTTAAGCGAAGCTGAGAGCGGCATTGTTGGCGGCAAGGTCGCATCGATCATTGATGCAGCAACGCCTTTCATGCATAGAAAAAAAGCCTGATCGAAAAGATGGAGAAAAGTTTCTTTTTGAAGTATTATTTACATTCGTTTCATTTTGTTAAAAATAGTATGAAAAAAATTGCATTTGATACATTTGTCGGTCGTTGCCCTTGGCGCGGTTATAGGCGCCAAAGACGCAATCGGACAAACTGTTTTTTTCGATGATTTCGGCTCGGGGACTGGGCGGCGGTCATCCCCCTACGTTCCCTCGAAGGGAGCGGACAGCTCTTTAGGGCCGGACGCGTTCTATAAATATGCAGCCTCTGGCAAGATTCCAATCTATACGTACGCGCTCATGCGGCCGTCGCAATTGACGATGGCTAATACGCAGCAAGATTTCTGGAAACCCCTTAGCACGGATCACTCGGGCAGTACAAACGGGGCAGTGGCGGTGTTCAACGTTGGAGACAGACTCAACCAGTTATACCGCCGCGCGTTTCCGGTTGAAGCAGGCAAAAGTTATAAAGTCAGCGTATGGCGCTATCTTGTCAACGCCAGTAAAGCCACGTCGCCACAAGGTCCTGTTCATTGGGGTTTTGAGCTGCAAAACGTCAATAGCGAACATAAGCTGGCTACGTCGCCAAAAATTGCAAGCAAAGGATTATTAAATTGGGAGCAATCGTCCTGGGTCTTCACCATTCCGGATAATTGCGTCGCGCCGGATGGTGGCGTTTTGCAGTCTGTGATTGCTCTGCGTAACCTCACTGCTGAGAGAGATGGCAACGACATCTATATCGATGACTTTTCCGTTACCGTATCCGGCACTCCTGGAACTATAGTGGAGTGCCCAACGGAACGTGAGTTTGCCGTAGATGCCCGGGACGATAGTGCTACCACACTGCGCGATACGCAAGTCTTGATTCCTGTTACAGCGAATGATTCCACCATTTTGGGCCTGGGCTCACCTGGTAATGAAATCCATTTGCCCTCTTTGGCCCAGGTAGCCGCACCAGCTCGTGGATCTATTACAATTGACAGGACTACAGGGGTAATCGCTTATACGCCGAAACCCGGCCTTACGGGTCGAGACACCTTTAGCTATCAAGTTTGTAATGATGCCCCTAACCCTGTTTGCGATACAGCAATTGTAACTGTGGATGTCAGTGCAGGCGTGGTTGTGGCAAATGATGATTTTGTCACTGTCAAGACAAGTGCCACTGCGCAGACAGTCAAGAACGTGTTGCAAGGTGACATGCTGGGAAGCAGTGCCGCGACCGCGCAGAATACTCGCATGACGGTGGTGTCCAATCCTAATAATAGTCCCGAGCTGACCCTTAACACCAGCACGGGTGCACTCGTTCTTGCGGCTGGAACTCCTCCTGGTGTGTATTCTGTCGAATACGAACTCTGTGAGGCTGCAGTGCCTACCAACTGCGATCGTGCAGTAGCAACAACCTATGTGAGTGCGGGGGATCTGGTCGTGCCAGCGCCTCCTTTACAGAGAACGACTGCAAGTCCTCAAGACACACCTGCAGGTAGCGTGCTCAATGACGTCACACTGGGTGGCAATCCAATTAACCCAGGTGATGTGACGGTTACTGCGACGAACAAGCCAAACAACAGCCCAGCGCTGACGGTGGATCCAACAACGGGTGTAGTGACAGTGGCTGGTGGCACGCCTCCTGGTTCATACACCATGGAGTACCAGGTGTGCGAGATCAATGCACCTACAAACTGCAAGACACAGACTGTAACGGTGAAGGTGGGCGTTGGTGATCTGGTTCTGGTCGATCCAGTGATTACCACTCCGGTGGGCGATCAAGACACGACAGTGGGCAACGTGCTCATTGATGGTACTTTGGGTCCCAATCCAGTCACCCCAGGTGACGTGACGATTACTCCGACGAACAATCCAAACAACAGCCCAGCGCTGACGGTGGATCCGACAACGGGTGATGTGATCGTCGCTGGTGGTACGCCTCCAGGTGAGCACACCTTGGAATACGAAGTGTGCGAGATCAATGATCCGAGCAACTGCGAAACCAAGACCGTGACGGTGCATGTCAGCGCAGGTGACCTGGCCTTGCCAGCGCCAGTGATGACAACGACTGCAAGTCCACAAGACACACCAGCAGGTAGCGTGCTCGATGGCG
>NZ_SSWX01000030.1 GCF_004803635.1 Lampropedia aestuarii
CCAGGTTGTAGAGCATGTCGATGATGCTGGCTTGTACCCAGACGTTGTAATCATCCCAGTGTGCAAACATGCGTTTTGCGGCCTTCTCGCTGCGCTGCAGTATCTTGAGCTCCAGCGCTTTGCATTCTTCGCGTGTGTACGTCTTGCCTGCAATCACGTCAGGGCCGGTCACGCCGTTGCAAACCGTCCACGGCCGGCCTTTGCCCAACGTGTCCACGTAAGGTGTGCCAATGTGCCGGCCACTTGACTCATAGTGCGCGCCGATCTCGTGGGCCAGCTGCACTGCCGCGCTGGGCTGGCTGGCCTCGTATACCGCATAGCCACCGGCAGCAGACAAAGAAAAAGCGGCTACTAAGAGCCGCTGTTTGAGCGATGCTGGAATCTTGCTCATAAATTCCCCCAGTCTGTTTTACACAAGTCCTGTCCGGCTTCTTCACGCAGCCGATCAATGCGCGCCTGCCTGCGCCACTTCCAAATCAAGTGCAGGGCTTGCAGTGCGATGTAGATCAGCGTGGCGATGGCCACCAGATCAGCCAACCCAACACCGAACGTCTTCAACCCCACGGCGCCCCCCGCGCCTGGCGTTGCTTGCATTCCCGCGTGAACCAAGTCCTGCTTTTGTTGTGCAGTTAAATGCTGCTGAATACCCAGTAGCGACAAGAATGCCAATAATCTTTTTTTCATAGTTTCGATGCTTTGGGCATAAAAAAACGGCCCGTAGGCCGTGGTGGTGTGTTGTCGCTTAGAGCGTTGCCGCTATGTTGAATAACTCTTGTAGCCGCTCTGGCGCGATCTGCAAGGCTGCTCCGAAGCTCGCAATCAGCGGGTTGTCTATCTCCCAATACTGATTTGCAAACTCGATCTGCGCGATGTAGCGTTGTGATGGATCTTCAATTGCATCGATTACCGCTTGCACGTCTTGCTCTTTGATGCCCTGCTCTGTGTAGAGCGCGATGAGACCCTGGCGGCGCGTGATTTGATGCGCATTCACCGGCGCAGCCGGAACATCAAGCCATGCTGCTCCATCCCAGCGTTTGCCGAGCACGTCCACACCAGCGCCCATCTCAATCATGCTTGGGCTCTCAACTGGCCCAGCAAGCTGCGAAACTGCAAAGCAAAACCCAGATTCGTCTATTTGTGCATATCGCATGATTAACTCCAGTATTCAATTATTTCCCATGAGAAATCACTTTCTGCGCTTGATGTCTTGGTGATTACTAGCGTGCTTCCAGATAGTGTGTAGTTTGAATAGGCAGTATCTATGTAGGGCGTAAGCCTCACTACTGAAACAATGCAAGCGTTGGGAATAACAGGAGATATTTCGACATTAGTTGACGTAGTTACCCCAGAGTTACTCATACGTGCTTGCCCCTTCTGCACAGACCGCACACCCCCAGCACCAATCAGACGCCAGTTCGTCTTATCGTTCGCTGGGTCTGTCGTCCCAGCGCCGTTTGTTTTCCGCATGTAGACATGGGACGACAACGGGCTGACAACATAGTCTCCGATTCTGTATGTCGTACCACTCACCCAGAGTGCGAGCGGCTTGCTACCCCCAAGCAACGTATAAAAATCACTCATGCCCATGTGCTCCCGTTAAATTTCACAACCGCCGCGCCGTAGCGGGGCACGATCATTGCCTGCGGACTCGGCGCTGTGCCTTTGACTGTCTTACCGCTCCAGTTCACCGTGGCTTCTCCGCTTGATGCGTTGCAGAAACCAATTTCGTCGCCAACCTCCGGCGCTGCGGGCATAGTTAGCGTCACGCCTGCGGCTGTGATGACGTGATAAACGCCCGCCGCCGCGTTGGCGTTTGCTGCCACATTCAGCACAGCTAAGCCACCCTGAGCAGGAGCATTGCCAAGCGTCACCGTCCAGCCTATCACGCTGCCAGAGCCTGTAAATGCGCTCACGGTCACAGATAGAGCGCCGGTGGCCGCGTTGTACGCAGTCACGATGCCGTACATGCGCTGATTGATCGGGTTTGCAGCCGCCGCCAACACGACAGCCTGGCCGGACATGAAGGCCCGCCCTGTCTCTACAGTCAGACTCTTAGCCCCTGCCCCGATATTCAGTGCCTGCGCGGTCGTGCCGTAAGTCGTAGGCGCGTTCTTTGCCAGCTCTGCAGATGCAGCCGCCTCGTTCGCCTTGGTGCTGGCTGTCGCAGCAGAAGCTGCAGCCGCTACCGCACGTTCATTGGCTGCAGTGGCGTTTGTCTTTGCTGATTCGGCCACGCCATCCAAACCGTCCGACCACTCGGGCAAAATCCCCAAAAATCCGTCAGCGCGTGGTGAGAAGTTCTGCGGATCGTTTGTGCTTGGCGGCGTGGGCAAAACCGGAATATCCGGCACATCAACAATGTCTGTCATAACTCCTCCAGGTCAATGCTCAAGCTGCCGTAATTGATGCTGGGCGCTGTCAGCGTCCAGTCTTTGAGCAGTCCATAAATTAAAAAAGACGAGAACCATGGGTTGCTCGTCTGGTCGTCTAAGCCGCTGAAAAGTGCGGGCCTTGATCTGATTGAGATCAGCGTCTCTCGGATTTGATCTGCATCCCTGCTGTCCTCGACGTGCAGCTTTTGCTTTGTCGTCGGCACAAAGCGCCGCTCTACGATTCGGGCCACATTCCCGTACTCGTCATCGCGCACGATGCGAGAGTAGTTCGCGCCGCTCACGCTCGGATCAACAATCGTCTTGCCCAGATTCACCTTGCGGCACACCACAAGCGCTTTGATCGATGGCGCAACATCCCCGTAGCCCAGCTCGACTTCAACTTCAGCATTCGAGTACATCGGCAGATCAGAGAAGATCGTGTCGGTCTGGTATGTGAAGTCGTTGAAGAAGTAATCGAACCAGTTCCGCACAACCCGCTTTGTCAAGCTGACTGTGCGCGTGACTTGCAGCACTCCGTCTTGATAGATGCGTATCGTGGCGTTACTGGCCTCCATGCCGACCAGGGCCACAGAGTCAATACGAGAACCTGGTTTGACGCGAAACATCAAGGACTCGCCTGCCTGGCCCANGGTTGGTCGCGCCCATGTCTTGCCACTTGAGCGGCGAGGATTCCGGCGTGGCCGTGTCCCCAGCTTCTATAGCGACCAGCGCCTGGTAGCGCTTGTGCGTCTCAAGCCGAATTACAGAATCGCCCAGCGCATAAGTCTGCCCAGAAGACCAAACTTGCTCACCATTGGCCACGTCTGGCTCTGGCACTGAAGACGCTACAAACCGCGCTTGATCTATGTCAATCGGCGGATAAACAATCATGCTGTAGCCTCCCTTGTAATCATTGCATCACCCCCATTTGTCACTTCATCTAGCGTTCGGCTGATGTTGCGCGTGTTTGCCGCAGTGTCTTCTGCGCTTGAGCGCGCTGCTGCCAGCTCCGCCTTCACCGCAGCCAGCTCCGTGCGCATAGCCCGCATCTCAGCCAGCAACGCAGTGTTGCCACTACTGCTATTCAGAGAGTTGAGCATCGCGCTGTTGTCAACCGTAGGAATCACCTTGGCCGGCACATTCACAGGCTTCATGTCAGCGGCTTGATAAACGCTTTGCGTGTCCCATGCCTCCAGATCGGACAGTTTCCCGCCTGCTTTTTGATAGAAGCCCGCGATGTACTTCTGCGTGTCTTCAAGCGACTTGATGTAGCCCGCTATGCTTGAGTTTTGGTCAAACAAAGACGCGCTATTGCCTTTTGCGTATTCGGCCAGCTTGTCCACCAGTTCGGGCAGCTTCTCAGCGGCATCCTTATCGCCCGCCCTGGCCTGAGCCGTGAGCATTGCAAACTGCGCTTCGTAGAAGCTGTTGCCCGAGTCTTGCGTCGTACCAAGAATCGTGTCGCGCAAATCCTCCATAGAGCCAAGAATCGCGTTATAGACAGACTCCCATGCGCTGATCATCTCGTTTGCTTGAGACTTGATCGACGACCCGCCGCTGTAACCGCCGCTGTAACTTGGGCGAGCGACAGGTTTTGGCACAGCTACCGATCCAACATTCAGGTCTTTGATTGTTGAATTGATAGCAGCTATCGCCGCCTGCAAAGCGGGGTCATCCAAGATCGCCTGCAAAGCAGCAACAGATGCACGAGCCTGCCCCACAACAGCGTCAATCGAGGCCTGCGACACCACGCCAGACATTGCAGAGCCAGTAGCCGCAGCTTGCAGCAGTGGCGTAATGATTCCACTCGTAAAAGTGTCTGTGATCTGCTGCGCAAAACCACCCGCAATACTGTTGTAGATGCCGTCGATGATGTGGGCCGACAACTGAGCGCCCACGTCATCTTGCGTCAACCGGCCCAGCATCCCGTCGCGCAGAATCTGTGCGATCGTGTCGCCGCTAATGCCCGCGTCGCTGTAGAGCGCGTCAATGACTCGCTGCTGCTCATCGATGCGGGCCTGTGCCAGCTCTGCTTCTGCCTGCGCCGCAGCTTCAGCTGCATCCGTTGTCTGCGCGAACGCTGGCCCCAGATTCAGCAGCATCGCTGCCAGCTCTGCGCCCTCTTCCCCAGCCGCAAGCGCTTCTTCGACCATGGCGCGCCAGGCTGCTTTGACCTCCTCAGCCGTGTCCATCGTCTCATCACTGAGATCAAGCATCGGCATCTTCAGATCAAACTTCGCAAGCTGCTCTGCGATCTGCTTTTGCGACATTTCCAGCTTTTCAGCGTCGCTGTAGAACAAGTCCACGAACGCGGCAACGCCGGACGACAGGTTTTCAAAGCCGCCCATGCTTTCCAGCAGTGCGCCGAATGCCGCGTCACCCACATTGCCGAACTCGACAAGGTAGGTTTGCCAGCCCGCCAGCGTCTCGCGCATGGCCGCAAGCTGCCCAAGAACCGCATTGATCTGCTCTAAAGAAGCGTCATCGCCAACCTGGCCAAGCAATCCGCTTGCCCAATCTGGCAAATCCAAGCCTTGCAGCGCCTCTACGTATGACTGCGCAACTGCTGTGACGTACTCAGCCCAGCCCTCCTCCATCGGCGCAAACTCACGCGGCGACCATTTGCTATCCCAAGGCTCCGACGCCCAATTGATCAGCTCTTCCCACTCCCCTTGCGCGTTCTGGATATTGATCCGCAGATCGCCCCATGACCCGCCTTCGCCGTCGAAGTCATCAGACCAGCCGGTGAAAACTTGAGCGCGACCCTCTAGGCCAAAATCCGAGAGGAATTTGTCAAAGCTAGCGCCAACGCCAAGGGCCAGGCCTTCTAGTGCGCCCCCCACGGTTGCGTCGTAATGGGACTGTGGGCCAGACTGGTAGTTTTCTGAATTGCCGCTGAAGTAATGACCCGTTCCTCCGCGGTGCACATCCCCCGACCCATCCAGCCCATCAATCCATCCGCCGAGCAACCCACCCAGCATCGTGCCGATGCCGGGCATGATCGCAGTACCAATTGCCGAGCCAATGCCAGAGCCGTAGTTGCCCTGGAACAACTGGAATATCGCGCCCGCATAGCCTGCAGCTGAGCCGATCCCGCCTTGAAAGCCCGGAATATCCTGCAGCCATGTGTCAAAGTCGCGGATTGAGTCGCTCAAACCCATTAGGGCATTGCCTGCAGACTCATAGCCGTTTTCGTACAAGCCAAATCCAAGGTTGCCGAAACCTCTAGCGGCATTCCCACCCCAGCCGCTCCAGTTTGTGAAGCCGCCGCCAGAGTTACCAAGTCCACCCCAAAAGCCGCCGGATTGAGCTGCAGCCCCTTGGCCGCCGCCGAAAAGCCCCATGACAGAGCCCACGCCAGCCTCAACAATGGGTCGCAACACTAAAGCAGCGAATAGCCTCTCCAGATACTCAGCAGCACTTTTACCGCCGCCAATGATGTAATCGTTGAGCGTGTCGCCGATTGTCTTGGCAGTCTTGTCCCATTGGCTGGCGATTAACTTGGCGGCCTCGGCATTGCCTTCAGCAAAATCCTTGTTTTCAAGTAAAGCGATGCGCTCACGGATTTTGTCGACAATTTGCTGTTGGGCATACAACTCTTGCGTGGTTGACTGGCCAAGATCTGCTGCGCGCTGCAGTTCAGCAAGACGCAACTCAGCAACAGCTAGGCGCTGCTGTTCACGACCAATTAGTATCCTGGCTTGCTCTTGACGCGACTTGCCGATTAACTCAATCTCTTCCCGCAACGTGGTGTTGCTCTTATCCATCTGCTCGACGGACTTCAGCATCTCCTCCACTTGCTTCTGACGCGCCTTGCGTGACTCATCAATCTCTTTCGTGAATGCCTGCTCGCGCTTGAGGCGGTCTTCCTCCGCTTGCGTGGCCTTCTCTGCTGTGACTAGCCGCTTAGCCTCTTCCAAGGCCAGCTCTTTGGTTGCGCGCTGGCGTGACGTCAGCTTGCCGGTCAAGTCCTCTTGCAGCTTCAGGACGATGCGTTCGCCTTCTGTCAGCTTTTGTGTCTCTGTGCCGTGGATTTTCAGGCGCTCAAGCAGCTCGTCTTGTGCTGCAATACGGGCACGGATAGATGCCAGCTCAGCGTCACCAGCAGAGCGTCCGCCACCGCCGCCAGTTTTAGACTGCCTGTTTGCGCGCAGTGACGCGATTTGCTCCTCAATGGCCTTTTCATCCTTGCCCAAGGCAATACCTGCGCGGCGCAATTCATTTTCTTCGTCCTGAAGTTTCTTGCGCTTCTTGGCGTCCTCGGGAGCCGCCGCCGCCCAAGTAGCGCTTGCAGTGATGCGTTCATTTTCAAGCCTAACGCCCTCGGCGGCTGCATCATTCAGAGAATCAAGAGCGTCCTTGGTGTACTCTAATCGTTTGATCTGCAGCTCTTGATCAGCAATTGCTCCTTGGTTGTTTGTCGCTGGAAGGAAATTGTCAATCTCTGAAATACCAGTTGAGGATGGCGCTGATTGAAGGGAGGCTATTGTTGCCCTTGCTTCCGCAATCGCTTGCTCGATTGATTTCTCACGCCCGAGTCCGAGCATGTTGTCCCACGCCTTAGACGCAACTCCGGCGACCCCAGCCCACGCTTTCTCCAGGACGCCAAGGTTTGCTTCCAATGAGGCGGTTCGCTCATCCATCGCTTTTTTGTAGGCCTGCTGTGCAAGCTCTGCCGCTTCGTCGGTGCGCCCCTGCTCTTCCAAAGCCTTGATTTGCTCGTAAACAGCAAAGGTCAGATAGCCATACTGCTCATTGAGTTTCTGCGAAGCCTCAACGGGTGACTTGCCCAGTGACTCAAAGTCACCAATGGTTTCCTCGACGGATTTGCCCACCAAGCGATTCAGGTTGATGGCAGTTTCTGCATAGCCCACCATGCCCTCTTTGGCGATGTTAGCCGAGCCTGCCATTTGGGCCAGCACGGCAGATGCCTCGCGCTGCGTTCCTGTGATTTCGCCAACCTGGCGAGCCATTGTCTGCAGCTCACCGGCACTCAATCCGGCCACATTCCCCGACATGACAATGGCTTTATTGAAAGCCTGAGCCTCTTTTTGACCCGAGTGCCAAGCAGCAAAAAGCACCCCAACCGCAGTCGCGGCAATCGTCATGGGGTTAACCATTCCAACCACCGCAGATCCCGCGCCTGCAGCAACCTGCTTCCATGAGCCGAACATGTCGCGCAATTGCAGGCCCTGCTGCAAAAACACGGTCATAGGGCGCTGTCCGCCCTGCAACGACACCACAATATCGCTGATTTGCGCTGGCGTACCGCGCATTGCCTGTTGGAGCTGCTTGTGGCTGCGGTAACCCATGTCCAGTGCTGCGTTGTCGCTGACTTGCGCAGCTTCATGGGCGCGGATGCGCTTGATTACCTCGTCGTGAAGTGCGCCACTGGTCTTTAAGGTAGCGTTATAGGCAAGCTGCTGAGAGCGCGTCATGCCCAGTTGGTCGGCATTTTTCAGGAGCGCGTCATATCGGTTTTTCTCGCTGCGGGTCAGCTTCTGATATTCGGCCTGAGCCTCCTGCGACATGGATTTGATGAAATTTTTGGCCTTATTGGTTCCAACCTCAACGCCATCAGCCCCAACAACAATGTCAACCCGTGCTGTGCCGACTACTTGATCTTCTGCCATATTTCGCCCACAAAAAAGCCCGCAAGGCGCAAACCGTGCGGGCAAAATAAAAGCGCCATTTTGGCGCTCGTTGATCCTCTTATTTGACGTCTATTTCTATTAGACGCCAACCACCTAAATTTTTACTGTACTCAATTTTTATAATGGCATTCTCTTCAAGATAAACACCACCACCATTAATTGACTCAATCACCGTCTCTACACTAAACCTGCATCTTGCGTACTCATCGACTTTTGACTTTGAGTAAGAAGCCAACTGATAAGAGGCTGTGGTTTGTAGCTCGCTACGAATAAAACGATTCGCCGCTGCATACGCATCATGAGGGCTCGCGCAATTTTTCCCTAAATTAAAATCGCAACCAACCAATAAAAAAACGATGACTATCAATGCCACTCTTTGCATAACATCTCATTACTTTAATTATAAAAACACATCATCGCCACCAATATTTAACACTTAACCGTTCATATTCCTTAAGCTCATCTGGCGGAAGTTTTCTGCCCCCATATCGCCTTTTATATTTCAGCCGATCATATCGGAGCTTCTCCTCTTTATTTGAAGGCCAAAGATACGCGCAAGCCACCAAAAAAACAAAAACCAACGATATATAAAAACCAATCATCAGCACTCCAAAAACTACTTCATTGCTTTTGTTTCTTTAATATCGCCAGTCAAATAAAAAACATGCGCATCATCCTCCGCATTTTTATTAACCTCCATAATAAGATCTCTCACCTCTCCAGCAGTTGCACCTCTTGCCGTTTGGATTATTACTACAGGTGCATTATTTAAACTTGCCAACCCCTTTGAAGCGAGAAGAAAAAGAGCATCATTAAATCCAAGCCCTGTACTAACCATTCCCTCATGAACAAGGTGCGATATCGCCTCATTTTTTTGGATCATGTTTTCTGGCAGCGATCCTCTTATTTCAGCCAACTCCTTGGCAAGAGCCGCAAACGACTCTTCATTGATCTTTTGAAGGTCGTTAGTTCTAAACGCCGCCTCCAGCCGCGCCACGATCTCTGCATTCATACTGCGGCCAGATGCTTTGGCTGCTGCTGCTATCTTTTCGCGTAGCTCCTCCTCCATGCGCAATGGATAGGACGGTAATTGGTGTCTGCTGCTGCTCATGGACGCAATTGTGGCTATCAAAAGGAATCTTTTCAAAGAATCTATTTGACATCCACATGGATATCAAACAGAATCACCTCGACACCAAACGAAAGGATAGCGATGACACACCGTCAAACTAGAACGACATTCCCATTCCGCCCAAACAAACCAGACACTATGGAATGGGTGAAGCAACAAGCTGAACAAATAGACCGCTCTGCCAATTGGTTCATCAACAACCTGATCGAACAGGCCAAACATCAACAGGAAACGCAATGCAAGAAGCCGTAAGCACAAAAGGCGAAGCCCCAACCGCGCCAACGGTTGAGGCTTCTAATGAAAAATCCCAACCTCTTACCGAAGGAATCTTCATGTCAAATTCTATCACCTCATCAAATTTTCACTTTGATGATCACCTCGTGCGCTTGATTCAGGACGGTGACAGCACTTGGTTTCACGCTGGCGACGTTATGAATGCCCTGGACTATGCGGCCACCAGCCGCTCATCCAAAGTTTGCGCCCATATCCCTGAGATTTGGAAGGGTGTGAAACCGATTCACACCCTTGGCGGCACTCAAAGCGCCCTATTTCTCCAAGAGCAAGGCTTGTATTTCTTCCTTGGTCGTAGCGACAAGCCCAAGGCCTTGCCGTTTCAAATGTGGGTCTATGGCGAAGTCCTGCCCTCAATCCGCAAGACCGGCTCCTACAAAGTCGGGCAGCAGCAGGAGTTGGCGATTGACGAAACTGCCGAGTCCATCCGGCGCGACTCCATCGGCAGCATCATCGAACGCCTGACAAGCCGCGTACAACAATCCAATACCTACCCTGTCGAAGTGTTCATGCCACTGGTCAATGCAGTTCTCAGAAAAGCAGGCCTTGATTTTGTCCATCGCAGCGGCCACAGCGCATTGCCAATCTCGTTTGCTCAAGAGCTTGAAGATCGCCTCACCTCTTTGGGCCGCGTATTTCATCCGATGACAAGCCCGAATTTCCATGACGTGATCGCAATTCGGCGCATTTTGTCAGGCATGGACCCGAAGACCGGCCAAAAAGACAGCCGATGCACCGCCATACTCCCAGCCAAAAATCCAACACTTGAGCCAGAGGTAAGGCGTGCAAACAAGCGGTCTACTTCTTCGCCTGCTGCGCTTCCAAGTCCTTGTAGTGCTTGTTAAGCATTTCGGCCTCGATGATGCGCACATGCCCCATGATTTCCTCACGCTCATCGCCCTGTAAGCCCATGCGGTCAAGCTCACTATTGAACACAAGGTAGTTCAGACCAGTAGGCCCGTTAAAGCCCGGTATGGTCTGAGTGCGATTGTCGTGATACAGCATGAGTGCGGGCCAAATGTCGGGCCAACACTCCACCATCGGCTCTTGGTAATGACTGGGTCGCAGCCCAGTTCCCCGCAAATCCTCGGCAGTCGGCCTGCGCCAAAGCATCGCGCCGACTGCCTCTTTCAGTTTTTTTCCAGTGCGAACTGGCGGGATTTGTGGAAGCCTTCAATGATTGCTCGCAGCGTGCCCGGGCGTTCATCTTCCAGCTCTTGCATGCCTTCAATCGACAAAGAGTAGTCGGTATCCCATTCGGCAACGATATGCACTGCAACCGATGGATAGAACGGATCTTTTTTCCCCTGCAAACTCTCCACAAAGTCTTTGAATTCAGTGGACTTGAGATTGCGATAAGTCAGGTTGAGTGCGTTTGTTTCTCCCTGGCCTTTGATCGTCAATTTTGCAGGGATGGTTTTTGGTGCGTTGCCTTTTTTAATGGCCATGGTGTTCTTTCGGTGAATAGAATGGAAAACGGCACCGCATGGGTGCCGTTGTGTTGGTGTTGGTGTTGGCTGACTTACGCCCGAGCCACCAGCGTGCCTTCCGCGCTCTGGAAATAGAAGGTGGCCGTGTTCTTGATCGGTTGGCCAGAGGTCAGCGGCAAGCTGCCATTGAAGTGCAGATAGCCCCACTCATAGATGGCATCGCCGTTGGGCAAAGTGATGCGGATCACGGTCGGCTGACGCTTGCGCGATTGCGCTTTGGCCGCTTTGTACCAAGGCAACTCTTTGTCATAGTCCAGCGTCAGCGCAGAACTGCGCGCAGTCTGGCCAATCGGAATCTGAAACTCTTGGCCCAGCGGGTTTTCCAGGTACTTGCCGTTATAGGTCTGCGGCTCACCGCCAGATGGCGTCAGTTCGCCTTGCTGTGAAAAGTCGACAAAGTTGGATGCGACCACCAGCTGGCCAGCGCCATTGCCTGGGACATACAGTGTTGTGTCGCTGGTATCGATGCCAAGCAGTTCAGCAACACCGGCGTCAACCGCGCCCACTTCAGTTGCAATGTTGACCAAGCCGGGCCATTTTGCGCTGGTGACGGCAATTACACTGCCTTCAGTCAGGCCTGTAGCCGTAATATCCAACGGGTCGGCGTTTGTGCCGTCGCTGAAGGCTTGAGCGGCACTGATGGTTGTTGCAAAGCCCACTACGGAGCCGTCAGGGAAGGTTACTGCCATTTTGTGGCCCTTTCAATTGAAAACGCCACCGCATGGGTGGCTGAGATTCGCCCGGAATGGGCACAAAAAAACCGCCTCGGCTTTCACGTTGGCGGTGATGCGGAAATAAAAAACCCGCACAAGGCGGGCAACCACGAAAGGACTGTGTGGTAATTAGTGCAGCGGTAGGGTTGGCTGAATTTCGTTTTCGAGTTTCATGATGCGCCCCTCAAGCAAAGGTTTCTCACGCTTGCGATCCAACATCAAGCGCGATCCGAAGGTGGCTTTTACCTTTGACTCCACTTCCTCAGCAATCGCAGCCTGCAGCTGCTGCCATAGATTGTGTGTCCGCTGCGAAAGCGCATCACGCATGCGGAAGAATTCATAGATCAAGTTTTCCTTAAAGTCCACAACAGAATTGCTGTTTCGCATCAAGGAAATAACGAACGCAGATTGACGTTCATTCAGGTACGCATATTCAGCGTCGCCGCCTCCATGCTTGCCTGGCGATCTTGGTTGGATTTCAAATCTGACCAAGCCAAATCGCTCAAGCCTTGCTTGGTATCTGCGCACCAGCTTTATTGTGCTGGCATGCTGTGCCTTCATCCCCTTGGCAATCACAAGCGTGGAGGCAAGCGGCTCGCCATCAATAATTTCAACCAATGGTGTAAATTTGTTCATCTCAGTCCTTTCGTTTACACAATAAAAAACCCGCTCGATGGCGGGCTGAATTTGGCCTTTACGGCTCTTGTTGGTGTTACCTGACTTTGAGCCAGATGCTGAAGTCTTGGCGGCTGCCGTACAGCTTGAGTGGTTCCTCGTACTGACTCACGGCTTGGCCAAGTGTTTTGGCTGACTTGAATGCATGACCAGCCTCAATGATTTTTTGCCGCACCAGCAGGGCCAAGGCAGTGGTTTCTGCGCGCCGCTTCGTCCAGCAAATAATCTGAATGCGGTAATTCTCACTGTCGGGCGGCTTGCGCTCCACGTAGTCATATGCCTGGCCGCCCACGCTCTGATAGACGATGCAGGGGAACACAGGCGTATCTGGCGTGGTGTCGGGATGGCACCGGCCGTCAACAAGCGACCCCAGCAGCGCAAACAGTTCTGTTTCAATGGTCATGCTGAGTCCTTTGCTGTCCAGTCTTTGCCATCTGCCACTGCCTTCATGATCTCAGCCAGGCGCACTTGGCCGCGATCTAGCATGGCCTGCACCGAGGTTTGGGCTATCGCGTCGTAAGCCGGCCGCATGAACGGGTTGGCTGGCACCCATACAGGCTTTTCCAGCGCGCCTGGCCCGCTATGGTCCTGCGCCCCCTTGCCGCGACGCACACCTGGCCGCTTTGACTTCATGTAGCGCCCGTTTTCCGCCTGCTTGTTGTAGCGCCAGTGACCAAACTCGATCAAATGCCCATGCGGTGCCGTTTTTGCATTCCACGCAACCGAATAGATCGCCAACCCATCTTTTGGTTGGGACCGCTTATCGGCATAGGCCACATAAATGCTGCTGGCCAACAGGCCTGATTGCTTGGGCGCTCTTTTTTTCGCTTCATCGCGCACGACCTGCCCACCGGCGACAGCCATGGATCGCGGCAGGTGCCCCTTGAGCTGGACCGCAAAAGCATCAATCCCTTTTAGTGCGCCAGCTACATCGAACGAAAGTCCGGTTTTAGCCATCGTTGCCTCCCACTTCACACAGCAGGTCAGTCCATTCTCGGCCAGCGTGGTCGTGAGAGACTAGGCGCACGTCATAGGCCACTCCTTTCAACAGCACGCGCATGCTGTTATCCAGACTCGGCCTGTACCGCACGCGGATTGAGTACGAAGTGATCGAGCGCGCCACGCCCTCTTGTGCATTTGCCATGCCGCTGCCGGTGGGCGCTTTGACCCACGCCCACAACTTGAGGTCATTGCCCCAGCCATCCAGTGGCTGGCCTGCGGCATCATGGCCTTGCCGCCGCGTCTGGATCGTGATGCGGCGATTGAGTTTTCCAGCCTCCATCACACCACCGTCGGCTTTCTGAGTGAATACAGCAAAGCCGTGGCCGACTGGGGCAGCGCATAACCGTATCCATTCTGATCATTCACACGATGCTCCTGTGAGCCGTTGCGCTCCCTGTAGAAGTAGCCAACCGTCAGCAAGATGGCGTGGCGCACAGTAGCGCGAACGATCTTTTTTCCATCGGCATCTGTAGCTGGAACCTCAATGCCGTCACCGCCTTTGACTGGTCGGCCGTCCTCGCTACGCGCCGGCTCCCAGATCGGAGCAGTGATGTAGTCCAGCACTGCCTCAGTGGCTGCATTGATTTTGATTTGCAGGTCCGCGTCATCCTCATCATCCGCATCGGCACGCAAATGCTCTCTGGCTTGGTCGATTGTCACAATTTCCATATTCACTCCTTGACCTTCACCGGCGCGGTTTTATCGATGCCGTTGCGGCCATCTTTACCGTCGCGGCCCTTTTTCACTGCAAGGCGGAATCCGCTGTTTTGCGAATCTGGCTTAGCCTTGGTCGCCTGTTGGGCGATCCAGTAAGAGCCGCCCCAGGTAACGCCGTCACCTGTTACATAGTCCGCACCCTCTTTGTAGACGCCGCGATCAATCACAACGGGCATAGCCAGTGCAATCGACTTCACCCGATCGTCTTTAGTGAACTTCAAAGTGATACCACGCTCGCCGTCGTACTCGGCCTGCAGGTCATCGAAGCCAAGTCCATCAACACCGTCGCGTCCATCCTTTCCGTCTGTGCCATCCTTCGGTTTTGGCATGCGGTCAATTGCCTTTTCCAAGGTTGCCGCAGCCCGGCGCTCGAAATCCAACTCCCAACGCGCAGACTTTTCTGCCACCAAAGAATCGATTTCCTCCAGGGTCACGGTTTTGCCGTCTTGACCTGGAGCGCCGTCCTTGCCGTCAGCGCCGTCTTTTGGTGCAGGCATGGCAGCAATGGCGGCCTTAACTCGCGCCTCAACCAGCTTATCGACCTCTTCGATGCTCACCGCTTTTCCATCTTGCCCCGGCGCGCCATCCTTTGGCACAGGCAGCGCTTTGATCTGTTCCCGCACGAATGCCTGCGTGGCGACTGTCTGCTTTGCTTCGGCTAGCTGTTTTCTTAGCTCTTCAATCTCCGCCTTCAGAGGCCGAACAGCATCCAATACCAACTGCCCCATGGCCTCGCCAAACTCATCAGGATTAAACATGGGTCATTACCTTTTCTCGTGCAGCCTGAATGGCCTTTTGTGTGGCTAGCAGCGCTTTTGCCTCTGCTAACGCCTGACTGTCTGCCTCGCTCATTTGGGCAATTGCCGGAACGCTTTCAGCCTGGTCGATGCGGTTCAGTCGAACTTGGTCAAGCGGGTAATCCTGCTGCTGCATGTAGACAGTTTCGCCACCAGCCAGCGGCGGAAGATTTACACGCTTGCGCGCATCATTCACCGCAAGGATTGATCCATCAATACCAGCCTTCAGCGTCTCCATCTGGGTCTTGCTATCCATGCGCATCAAACCATCGAGGTCGAGCTCGACACCCTTTGTCTCGCCATCGAAGCCTAGGCCAGCGTCCAAGCAAGCCTCCATCTCTTCAATAGGCGATTGCAAGCAGTCCGAGTAATAAGCACGGTCCAGCGCCTCGATGTTGTTGTGGCTTGGCGCTGCACCAACGCCAACTTTGTAGCCTGGCACATGGAAGACCGAGCAAATGCGCTCGTCCGACCATCGCAGCGTCTCGATCAGCTGGGAGTCCACAGCCGTGCGACTCATAGGCTCGAATTTCATGCCCTCGCCCAGCACAGCCACTCGACCTGCATTTGAACCCGAGTAGCCGGTATCCCACGCTTCCTTGATCTCTTTGGCGTTTTCCGGGGTGATCTTGCCAGGGGCCACAAGGATGCCACCCGGCTGGGCGCTATTGGCAAAGAATCGAAGTGTGTTGTCCTGAATCTTGATGCCAATGCCCGCAGCAATAGCAGCTGCATACAAAGGCGAAATTCCAACCAACGGGTGGTACAGGCAGTTCATACGATCGTGAATGATCTCGCTCGCCGGAACCACAGTGCCCCCGGTGCGCAATCCTGCCAAGTTGTCTTGGCCCAGCTGGTAAAAAATCGATCCGTCATCGGAAACCAGCGGCGTCACCAATGTTGGGTCGAGCACATACAGCGCCTTGACCTTGCCCTTTGAATCGCGCTCTTTGAGAGCGTATACATTGCCAAACCGCAGTTTTGACATGAGCCACCACTGCTTGAACTGGATGTGATTTTGAAAACGGTTAGGGGTGCGCAGCACTGGCTTTACCCCATTGTCTTCGGCCACCTCTACCCAAATTCCCTGCGAGTCTTTAGCGACGATCTTCACGCGCAGCTTACCTATATCATTGGCAATCAAGGTAATGCAGGAATAGACAATAGGCGAAGCCAAGAGGTCCATGTGTTGCAGCTCTTGGTTGCGCTGCCATGCACCTGCAAATGCCTCACGAACCATTGGCCACCAGCCGCGCCCACCGCCGACCGGACTCATGGCCTTGCGTACTGACCGATATGCGCGGCTAATGAAATTCATTCTGGCGTTCCCTTATCTGCTTGACGCTTGCGTGTCTGCTTTTTGATTGGCTCGTCTGTTGCGCCATGCTGAACTGACCCTGCCTCCTGAGTCACAGGCCGCGCCTGCATGTCTTTGGTCTGATATGTGCCGCGTTTGAGCTTTTGCAGAATATCCGCCTCTCGCTGATTCATCAGCTCAGATCGGCCTGACTTGTGTTTGAAGACAACCTTCATGGCTTTCCTTTCAGATGCTTTGCAAAAAGGGCCGGCACATCGGCCAGCCCCTTAAACCAAGCTACTGTTTATTCACCGCCACCAGCAGCAGGCACACCCCAATTGACGCCGGTCAGCACCTGAACCGCGCCAGGACGACGCTTGGCCCAGTTCAAATGACGCTCAGCACGGAATGCAACGCTGTTTGTCTGGAACATCGACACAAGGCCGGTCGCAGCTGTTGGCGTGTTGCTGTCATGCGATGGAGCGTTATCCATTTCCAAGGACGCTTCGCGAGACAGGTCAACTTCAAAGCCACCTTCGTCTGCAAAGTAGATATCCGAAGCGTTCGCCAAGATCACCAGGCCAGCAGGCACATAGTCAGAAACAATGGCAGGCAAGCCCAAGAATGTGCCGCCCGTCATGGTGATGCCTGGGAATTCAGGCTGGCCCAATGGATTGAGCATCAGCGACAACGCCAGCGCAGTGGCAGACCCCATCAACCAAACACCGGTAGATGGAACGTTGCTGGCGGCCAGGAACTTGCCCATGATGGCGCGCACGTCCGTACGCACTGCATCTGCATCGTTGCCGCTGGATGCGGTTGCAGCCACACCATTGGTGATCGAAGCTGGCGAGATATTCGCAACTGCGGCCTTGGCAGGGTTCACAAAGTCGGTATCCAAGCGCTCACGCAGTGCCGCCACCAATTGATCACGGATCATGGTGTCTGCAGCGACAGATGCGCGCTTCAACAGCTCTTCAGTGATGACGGCGATGTTGGCAACTTTGAGCGGCTGCAGAATTTGCGAGCCGTATGCAAACTGGGTCAATGGTTTAGCCTTGCCCTCGCCAACCCAGTAGCCAGCGCCGCCAGTCGCCTGACCGACCAGCGGCACATTGAATGGCACGCCACGGAGCGCGGGAATGCCGCCCTGGCCGAACTTGCCCAAAATTGTTTGTGGACGCAGGAATTCAACGAAATCACCGATCACGCCGCCTTGCGCAACCAAGACGCCACCCCATGCTGGCGTGCCAGTGTTGCCAGCAGGTACAGCGGCCTTAACCATTTCAACCACACGCGGATCCAAGCTGCCTTTTTGCGACTCGGCGATCTGTGCGGCATAGAAAGGGTTGTTGCCGGACTGGTGCTTCAGGCGCACCAGTTGCGCCATGGCCAAACCTTTTTCAGCATGGTTGTGCTTGACACTGATCACAGATGCGCCGCCGCGTGATGCGGTCGCATCTTCTTGGGACTTGCCATGCACCGGCTTTGCTGTGGCCTGTAGGTCTTTTTCCATTTCACGCAGATCAGCCAGCTCGGTGTCCAACGCTTTGATTTCGGCAGTGATTTCACCGAAGCGCTCAGACTCGGATGCATCTTTGGTGCGGCCTTCGTCAGCAGCCTTGGTTTGGATGGTCACTCGCTCGTCAGCCAGCTCTTTGCGCTTAGCTTCCAAAGCCTTGATTTGCTCTTGTACGTTCATTTGATTGCCTTTCGTTTTGGCGTAAAAAAACCCGCTTGGTGCGGGCTGTTGCTTTTTGCCAGTAACGCCTGGCGGTGAATCGGGGCTTCCCCCGCAATGCGGATCATCATCGCGCTTAATGCCTAACGCGGCGCGTGACGAAGAATCCAAAGACTTGATTGAGGTGATGGATGCCTCTTGATTTGCAGGGACAGTCACGGCTGAAAGCTCATACCACCCCCAGCGCACAAAATGCATGCCTCCGCCATCCAAGAACGAGTATTCAAGCGGCGTGAAGCCGATAGAAAGCCCGCGCACCAACCCCGACTTGATCGAGGCCCATGCTTCATTGAGCCGCGCCACCATCTGGCTGGGCATGTCCTGAGTCGGCGCAACAAGCTTGGCTTTGATCTCAATGCCTGCCTTGGTCAGCTTTGCGGCTGTCACCTCGCCAATTGGCTGGTGACGGTCGTGCTGCCAAAGCAAGGGAATGGGAAGCTTGAACTCCGCGCCACCAGGGTCCACGATGTCGCCATCGCGATCAGTAGCGATTGTTGAGGCGATGCCGGTGATTTCACGGGCGTCCTCGCTCATCGACTTTACGATGATTTGGCTGTAAACACGTTTCACTGTCATAAGAAAAACACCTGGTAATCCTTTTCCTGTTCTGGTGGCAGCAATACACGCCCCACCGCCATGATCAAGGCCACAGCCCCGTCAATCTTGTTGTCATTGCCCTGCTTAATAGGTCTCACCACATCGTCATTACCCGGCAACGTCTTGCCAATCACGTTGGCAATGCACCAGGTCATGATCGGGTTGCCGTCATGATGAAATCGTCCCGAAGCAATAGCGGCTTCCAGCTCTTTCATCGGATCGGACATGTTGGTGTAGTTCTGCGTGATCGTGATTGGCATCAGGCCTTCGTCATCCAAGTGATGGCTTAGGTTGGTGGCTCCATGCGGGTCAATTGGGGAGCACTGCACTGGGTTGAGCCTATTGGCTTCTTTGGCCTCTTCCAGAATTTCCCTGTAATCCACCTCTGCGCCATCTGTTGGAGTCAACAATCCCGCATTCACCCACTTCTGAAACCGCTCGGCCATGCGCCGGTTGTCCATGTTGCTCACCGTCTCGTCAGGCACCCAAAATTTAGGGGCCACTGAGTAGTAATGCCGCCTGCCGTCGATATCGCGCCAGAACAATCGCGCCATACTGTTCATATCCAGCTTGCGCGCCAAGTCAAACGACAGCACGCACGGCTGGCCCTCGAACTGCTCCAGCGTCAATGATTCATCTTTAAGTGCATCCCACTGTGCAACGTTGAAAAATCCCGACTTTGCCGTCACCCACAAGCCCAAATGCTTGGTTTTGAACGTATTGGTAAAGCGCGCCTGCTGGATAGCCCTTCGCTGCTGGCTCTCCAGGTACTCCCGGTAGACAGACACGCCAATATTGGGGTTTGCCTTGGCCAAGACAGCCGGGTCTTTCCAGTCGTCATCCTCGTCAATCGTCCAAATCCAGCCAAACAACTCCTCGTTGGGGACCGTGCCTTCGAGCATTTCCACTACTTCGCGGCGCTTGTCGTAGCATGGGCCTTCGATATTTGCTCCAGCGGTGGTGATGATGAACATCAGCGGCTGCTTGCGCGCCCCCATGCCGGTCAACATCGTGGTGTAGAGCGAGTCACTGTCATGCTCGTGGTATTCATCCACAATGGAGCACGAAGGCGAAGCGCCGTCACCCGGATTGCCAATGATTGGCTCAAAGCGACTTCCATCTGAGGGCTTGTTTAGGTTTGATGCATTCACCTCAACGCCTGCGGCTTGCACCAGTAGCGGCGACCTCTGCACCATCAGGCGTGCAGGCCGAAACACCTCCCACGCTTGCTTTTCAGTCGTAGCACCCGAGTACACCTCAGCGCCAAACTCTTGGTCCATGGCAAACATGGCCAAGCCGACGCCGGCCGCAATCACAGACTTGCCGTTTTTTCGGTTAACCTCCCAATAGCTCTCACGGAATCGGCGCATGCCATCGCTTTTACGCTTCCAGCCAAAGGTGCAAGCCAGCCCGAACTTTTGCCACGGCTCCAGCGTGACCAATTGGCGCTTAAAACCCCACTCGCCCTTGGTATGCGGCAGCAGCTCGATAAACGCTATCTTCCGCTGCGCCTCCTTAGGGTCAAACACATACGGGAAATCATCCCCTTTGCTGCGCTCCAGATCATCTAAATGGCGCTGACACGCCTGCTTAACGTACCGGCAGCATGGCACCTTGCCTGCGATTGCATCTTTTGCGAAACGGTTGGCAACATCAACAGAGGAATATTTAGGCATTGAATAGCTCGGCAAATGGATTGCCGCCTCCCTCTGGTTTCTTACCGATGATGCGCTGACGGCTGGCTGGATCTAGGCCCAGCATGCCGCCGTATGTGGCCATCATCGCGACGGCCTCTTTCACAGCGGTCACAGCTGGGTTCTTAATCGGAGAGCCAGAGGCGCCCAGCACAGTCACGCCATTGTTTTTGACCTCTTCTTGCGCAATCCTGAATTGGTCGTATGCGTTGCAGTACACCTCAAGGTTTTGCACGTCGGTGGCTTCAAGCACCTTCTCTCGGCACAGCAGCGGGCAGACCGTCTCCCACAGCTCGCGGCCATGGTCGCCCATCCAAAATGGGCAGTCGATAGACTGGACCAGCCCAAAATCAGGCTCATCTTGGTTGATTGCGCGCTTGCCAGGGTTGCCAGCAAGCAGCTTCTTGGCCGTAGGCTTTGGACGACGGCCGGAACGTCCTGAAACTCCAGCCATACAGCCTCCGGTTAAATTTCATATTACGCGGGTACAAAAAAAGACTTGAACAGACGGTCTACAAACCGATCCGCCCCAGCGATTGACCCTCCCCCCCGCCTATCTCGACCCATGCCGCCCTCTAGCAGCCTCCATAGCAGTCTTTGATTTATGGCAGCAGGTGCAAATAGCTTGAAGGTTCTTCGGCTCATCTGTGCCACCTTCTGACTTGTTTGTGATGTGGTCCACCTCAGTCGCTTCAGTTAGCCTTCCCTCTCTCTTGCACACCTGGCACAAGTAGAGGTCACGGCGAAGGATTTGCTCCCTCAGTCTGCGCCATGCTGACCCATAACCGCGCTCGGTACTGCTGCCCTTGGGCTTACGCATCCACCCTGCCTTCTCTTGCTGGTGGGCATCGCAGTAGCCATGGCTGTTGCGGTGGATGGCGTTGCAGCCTCTATGCCTGCAGAGCATTGGTGTTCTTTGTCTCGCCATCTTTCACCCATTAAAAAACCACTCCGAAGAGTGGCTTGCTGCATCTGTTTTCTTACTTGGCGCTGAACTCTACTTGTTTGAAGAGTGCATTCTGAAGAATTGTGTAGTAATAATTCGGCAGTGAATTCCAATCATTATGCTTAGCTACCCCATTGCCTAAAAAGAAGTAGTGACCATCCCAAGGATGAATACGTGCCTCAAAGATTACAAGCTTGTCATTGTTTAAGTTGCTTTTTGCGAGGAAGAGAATGACACCTTCAATCCCATCATCCCCTGGCGCCCAGGCTAATTTTATTTCAGCTTCACCAAACACTGACTGGAGTGCTGCCGCCTGCCTTGATCCACTCACACTAACCGCCAGCTCGCTCTCCATTTCTTGAGCCGCCTTACTCAAACCAATCAGCAATTCATCATAGGAATTTTGGATTTGATTAACTTTTTGTGCGCCGCTTCTGACTTGTCGCCACTGCTTTTCGATTACGCCCATTGTGTCCATGACTTCTCCTTTTAAAGAGTCATATGCTACACAATGTCAGTGACAGTTATAAAATCCAGTCTGCACGCTTATCTGTATCTTAGGCTTGAGGGCTTGTAGTCTCAATCGCACTCAGCGATCAAGGCGCGGCAACCTCAGCTGGATTAGTGGCCTTCAGCGAACAACCCAATCCCTCTTTTGTGGTTAAGCACATCACGCAAACGGGTGGATACGACTGGACCCTGATAGAGGCGGCCTACCTGGCCTAAATCGGTGTAGCGACCGGGGCCACTTCATTTTTTCAATTGATGCAAATGACCGTTAAATGGACCGACCCACTTCCCCTTTCCGATTACCTACAGTCGGTTCGCGGACCTGGCTTGTATGTGATTGGAGAATCACCCCATGGGGTTGCACCAAGCCCTCCAACTGATGATGACAAGTTTCTTGGCGAAAACTGGCCAGATAACTTCCACCCCCATTACGCAGGCATCTCTTTATCACCCAAAAGAGGAATGACATCTCGCCTTTACTGCCATGCTAGAAGCAGGGGCAACTCTTATATTGCAAGCCTTATCCAAAAAAAGGCCAACCTTTACTTTATTCAATTACCCGGAAGGATGAATGCAGACCTAGAGCAGCATATGATCATGCTGAAAAGCTCTATTGTCTTTTTAGGCAATGTACGTGATGAAGAATCGCGCTTAATTAAGCGGTGGCAGAAGCAGCTCGATATAGATATGCCAAACTGGCGAGAATACGGTCGCCATCTTGAAGATCCAGAATATGACCAGCGGCGTGAAGGCTGAGAGCGTGGCTGCAAATGGATTCGAACCCTTGCAGACCCGCGCATTGACTCTAGTCGCCCCGCTTGTCCTCTTGATCTAGTCACCGTTAGGCCACTCCGGCACTCTGTCTTTGCACTACACCCACTAGATGCACTGCAAAGAGCCCTCCGTGAAGGGCTACACAGCTTCAATCAAACAGACGGGCACATTCGCCAGGAGTCCGTAAACACTGGGCGCTCACGGCGCATCAGGGAAGCTGCAAAGGCGCGGGCTTTGATTACCCAGCTGGGTTTGGTCTGGCGCACTTCATTGCGGGGCGCGGCGATTGCGCAGGCATCCATCACACGGAACATCACCCAGCGATATGCAGACACCAGCGGCACGGCAATCGCAGAGCAAGCAGCCATAGCAGCCGCAACGCACGCAGTCAAACGACTTCGAAACATTTCTCTCTCCTTGTTTTTGCTGTGGCTACCAGCGGGAACCCCTTGCCGTGACGGGAAAACCTGATCGGTTACTTTGCTTGGCCTTCACCCTCTGCCACTTGGTGAGTTCCTTCAACACCGGCACGCATGCGGCGGATAGTGCGCTGCTGCAGCCAGTGCATAGCCTCTTCAATCTTGGTGAGTGCCAATGCATTCTCGCGACATGAGAACGGGCCAGCCTGAAAGCTACGCAGACGGTCAGCAACGATTGCCAACAACACCTCTTGCGTCAGGCCGTTCACGCCTTCTTCATTGATTGGCCCATTCTGAAATCGGATCACCGTCGCAGTCTCGTCGGCCGCCTTGTTGTGGTAGCCGCGCACTTGGTATGCATGGTTTGCGCCGCCAGCACCGGGCGCATCGATTGTCTCGATGACCAACTTGTCGTTGGCTGGGTTGATGATGTGATCTGTGATCGCGCGAGCTTGGGACATGTTTTCTCCAGACAAACAAAAAGCCCCGACCGTTTCCGATAGGGGCTGTATGGGTTAAATAGGGGTTTCTAATTAACTGATTTCAGTGATTGACATTGCATTTAAACATATTGACACTCATGCAACATTTCAACTTGAGGCCATTCGATATGCACCCGTTTGTCAAACTCTTACTCTCCGCCGCTGTGCTGGCAGCTTCTTCTACCGCTGCTTTTGGGCAGACAGTGATCACTGGCACTCTAGATTCCAACAGTCCTCTCTTTGAACGCCCTCACACCAAGGAGCCAGGAGAGGAATGCGAATTAAACGGCGTTGGCCCCTTCTACAGCTATGCTGCCTATACCGCCGACCATGCAGGCGGGGAGCTTACTGTGCGGCTGGAGTCCACCGACTACGCCAACGACGGTTACGATCCCTTCCTCGGCATATATAACGACACCTTCAATCCATCGTTGGGCTGTCAAAATGCAGTTGAATATGTTGACGACACAGGGGGTGCGCCGAACGCACTCATCAGCGGCAATTACCCTGCCGGAAGATATGTAATCGTCGCAACAACTTGGAGCCCAGACCTATCCTCTGGCTCATACGCACTGACCACCAATGCAACCAATGTAGCCCCATGGGCTCCTACAGCCGCCAAACCAGTCGCTGTCCCCGCAGCGGGCATCCCCGCCTTAGCCTTGGGTAGCCTCGGTTTGATTGGCGCTGCTGGGCTTGTGTCTCGTCGCCGTAAAGCTAAAGCAGAAAAAGCTTAATCGCTCCCCCAAACGCCTCAGCCTCTTTGCCTGGTGCGTTTTTACATCCAAAGCAAAAAAGCCCAGTCAGTGATGACTTGGGCTTTTCTTTTTTCCACAACGCTGGAGCCCTTACGGCTCCAGTTCAGTGACACAGTGTCTTAAATCTATGAGGCCGATCATACACTATTTTTTTGGAAATGCAAGCGATAAATATTCCAGAACATTCGCATGCCATGAATCCGAGCCTCGTTCCATGTTCTCGGGCTGAATCCAGCTTTACGCATGGCGGCGTGGTGTTGGCGTGGGTGTGAAACGTAGTGCATCTGCAGCACCTTGCGCTCTCTCTCTGGCGTCGCCACCAATGCGCGCTGAATGTTCATGGCCTGCCAGGTCGGGATCATCGGCGGCAGTCTGCCTTCCTCTGCATCAGCGCCAGTCTCTTCCGATGCATACGCGCCCTCTGCACTACGGCACCGCTGCGGCCTGCCAGTGTCTTTGGCCCAGCGGCCATAGCTGATGATCAACCCCTCTGCCTCTTTCAAGTCGGCCGGCATGAATAGCTTTTGCGCTTTCTCTTGTCCCATTTACTTCCCCTCAAAGTTACTGAATCTGCGTGCAAACAATTGGCGGTTTGTGTCGGCCAATGCTTGCTGTTCTGTGGTGCCCAGCATGCGCCAGGCTCTTTGGTTCTGCAGCGTGGCGGCATGCTCATCGCATAGCGGCACCGCTAGAAATGGGCTTGATGTGGTGCGCGCCTTCGCTTTCGTGGTGTTCCCGCCATAGACGCGGCAGGCATAGCAGCCAAGCTTGGCTACGCAGGCCAGATAGGTGGTTTCGTCTTTGGTCATTTGCTTAACGCCCCTTTCCGCGAACTTCAAACATTTCGCACCGGTGCAGGATGAACAAGCGGTGCCGCCCGTTTTTGCATTTCTTGTCGATCAGGTTGGCGCACTCTTGGCACACCCGCATATCAAACTCACCGCACCGGTCTCGAACCAGCATTTGCTCGGCCAATTGCTCTGCATCACCGTCCTTCAGCCCCTGCGCAACGAAAACCTTGTGTCGTCTTTGAAATGTCACGACCTCTTTGTCGGTCCATGTGCTTGCTGTCTCATTCATTCGGCTTCCCTGCGTTGATACGGCACATATTGCAAATCTCTTTTCCGTGGTGCTCTGCCAAGATCACATAGCCATCACGCCGTTGGTTCATGCCACCGGTCGACCACATCTTGCAAACGGTGTCTTTACCATTCCAGAAGTGCGCTTTGGATTTGCGCTTCTTGGTATTCAGTAGGTATTGCTGTTGCATCTCTAATCACCTTCTTTAAATATCTGTCAGGGTTCAGATCGGTTCCGCAGACCGCAACATTCACCAAGAGGAGCTCTTAAAAGCACCCCTTAGTGAGTTGCGGGAGCCTTTTTCTGTCACGGGACGAGATTCGGACACTTAACCGCACAGCACCATTTGATGATTGCGCTGCTTGCAGGATTACTCGCCATCAAGCGACCCATCTCCCCGTTCCTGCACAGCCCGAAGGCCCACTCATGAGGGGTTGGCTTGGGATGGTCCCCCGTAGCCTCTCGATGCAGTTACGGCGGCCCTTTCGGAGCGGTCTACCTGCATCCATCGTTTAAGGTTCGACAACCATCTCTGCCTGCTGCTGCGGTGCTTGGAGAACCGCTCTAACCTCTCTGGCTTCGGGCGCAGGCGATGTGATTTATGTGTGTGCTGCCTCCTGCTGCAGGCGTACAGCCATCAGCTTGCGCACGACTGGAAACAGCCCTGAAGCCACATGCAAATCGTTGAAGTCTTGCCCCTCTTCATCGGGCATACACCAGGGCAGGCCAGTGGCCTCTGCGGCCTCCTGCCCGGTCTTGCTGGCGTCGTTGTCGGCGCAGACAAACCGGCGGCCAGTGGTAAGGCTGGCAACGTGCTCCAGGTTCACAGCGCTGAAACACACAAGCACAGCAGCCTGCGAGCCGATGGAGCGCAATGCGGCATGGATTGATAGCCCTGTCGCGTAGCCTTCGCAGAGGAAGGTTTCTTTTGCCTGGGCAGGACCCATGCGAAACACGGCCGCTTTGGCGCGCATCCCGGTGAACATGCGCTTTTTGTATTTGCGCTCAGCCTCAATCCACTCGATTTGCTGCAGCCCCTGGAGTGCATTGGTCTGGACATGGCGCATTGGGGTGAGCAAGACGCCCTCACGCACCAGGCCATGCGCATCAGGAAAACCTTTGCGATGCAGGTATGCGTGCTTGTCGCTCTTGGCCTGCCTAAGGGTCAAGTCGGCGCGCTGTGCGGCCCGCAGATAGGAGGCCTCTTGCTCTCGCTTTGCAGCCTGCCGTTGAGCGTGCCACTGGGCCTTCTCTTCATCAGTCCACGGCTTGGCGGTTGGGTCGTTCCACCACTCCACACGCGCGCCATCGGACCAGTTGCAGACCCAGCCGCGCTGGCCGTCAAAGTAGTAAGCGCCATTGAGGCTCTTGGGTTTGTCGGTTGTGCCGCACCGGCGAATCTTTTCGCTTGAGTACAGCTTCTCGTGGATGATCTCTAAGCCGTGGATTCGGCCAAATTGGATGAAGTCCATTACGCAGACGCCCTCTTGTTGAAGCGAATGGATTCATGAGCGATGCGCCCACTAACCGCACGCGTGATAGGCACATCACTGGCCCTACAAAAATCCCAGCTTGGCCAATCGCCAGTCCATTCTTTGAATTTGGCTTTTACAAAGCCTTCTTTTTTGACGAGTTTTGGCTTTGTCTTTGAGTAGGCAACAAGCTGATCAAATAAGTGTTTTTTGTCATCGGCTAACTTTTGCTTGCCGATGACCACCTCTTTCATCTCTCCGCTGATGGCAGCATCCAGTGCAGGTGCTACGTACTCGTAGCCGCACGCCATGCAGTGCTTGCCGAATGGCTTGAAGCCACACGAAGGGCATCCTTTGGGCTCCCGAAATTCCGGCTCTTTTCGAGGTGTTTTATCCAGGCGCTCGCCCTCAACTAGCGAATGCACGCCGTTGTAGAAAAAGTCCTCGTAATCGGCCAAAAAGCGAACGATGTTGCCGCTGTGATCAAGCAGGATGCAATCTGTTTTGCCGGTCTCTGGGCTGGAGCGCAGCCCACGACCCCACATCTGAATCGCCAGGGAAAGAGACTTGCGCAGCGGTCGGCAATCAACGACACAACCAACATCGCGCACGTCAAACCCTTTGGCCAACGCCTCAACAGATATCAGCACGCGAATTGATGATTCAGCCTTCTTAAACTCTTTGAGCAAAGAGGCTTTTTCTTCATCAGGAGTCTTGCTGGTATAGGTTGCGGCCACGACACCAGACTCAATGAACTGTCTAGCCAGCTCTTTGCAATGATCAATGGTTGCTGCAAAAACGATGGTCTTTCGGTTTTCACCGTGCTTGTGCCATTCGGCAACCACATCTCCGACAATCTCCATGCCGCGTTCGCCAACATCCTCAGCGGTCCATTCGCCGCCTTTCTTGGCAATACCGTCCATATTGATAGGTTTGCAAGACAGCACGCGCAAAGGCACCAGCGTCCCATCTCTAGTCAGCTCGTCCATGGTGGCCGCCTTAACCAGGTTTGTATAAAAGCTACCGAGTCCAGCCACGAAAGGTGTCGCTGTC
Source organism: Lampropedia aestuarii (assembly GCF_004803635.1). GTDB lineage: Bacteria > Pseudomonadota > Gammaproteobacteria > Burkholderiales > Burkholderiaceae_C > Lampropedia > Lampropedia aestuarii. The sequence goes on from NZ_SSWX01000030.1 coordinate 27,667, forward strand.
AGGCCGATGACAAACGCTTTGGAGCCCTCCTCCGACTTCAGGTAGTAGTCGAAGCATTTCTCATAGATTGTGTGAGCCTCATCAATGATCACAAGGTCGGCTTCAGGCCATTTGTCGCGCCTAGTGAGCGTCTGCATACTCGCAATTTGGTATGGAATATCTCTGTCACGCCGCCAGTGTTTCGCCTTGATGATGGCGTGATCAGAAAGCCCGTACCCATCTGCTGCTTGGCTGGTCTGCTCGACCAGCGTCTCGCGGTCACAAATGAACATGACGCGTTTTTGCTTAGGCTTGTTATTTACCAGGGCTGAATGGGCAATTTTGTGGCCGATCCAGCTCTTGCCTGCTCCGGTTGGAGCCATGATCAGCTGGCGTCGATGTCCCTGTCTAAAGCCTTCTGCAATCGCTTCGATTGTGGGCGTTTGGAATGGACGCGGTGTTCCAAAATCGGCCTTGTCATAATTAGGCATTGCGCTTGCAAACAGACTGGTCATGCCATTGCTCCCATGTTGTTTTCAGAGATCCATGTCTTGAGTTTTTCCAGCTCTTTAGCAAGCCTGTCAGCCTTACGCTGGGCTTTTTCTGCGTGGTCGATGGCAGCCGACTTCTCATTCAGCAGGCTATTGAGCCGCAGCTGCAGTGCAGCAAGCTGGGCTGTTAGCTTCTTGTTTTCCTCAGTGACGGCGGCCAAGGGCTCATCGGAGTCGAGTAGCAACTCCATGCGGCGAAGATCAGCCTTGTGCTCTGCCTCCAGAAGCGCCAACTCTTCGGCGTCAGGTGCGTACTCATCTACATCCTCTTGAACAGCGTCTGATGCGGATGTTTGCTCAATTGGTTCTGGTGCAGAAGGTGCTACTAGCGCGGGTGACGCAGCAGCATTCACTTGCGCTTCTGGCTTCTTGCCGATGTTGGCCGTGTTCTGGGTGTAGGTGGTGCCGTTGCGGGTGACAGTGCGATCGATAGGTCTATCTTCGTTTTTATCGAAGATGGAGTCACGAATAGAGCGGACTAAAAACTCAGAAACGCCACAAGCCTTCGCCACCTGAACATTGCTCCACGTCGCCCACTCCGCATCTGCCAGCAGTGTTTCAACCGCCTTGCGCTTGTCAGCGTTAGTGCGACGCAAACCGTGGTTCGCATTAGCTCCAAGACTATGCAAGATGGCTTCGCGCTTTGTGCCTGGAATGACATGTTCCAGAATCTGGGCTAAGCCAGCATGACGGGCTGCGTGGTAACGATGGAAGCCATCAGCCAGCCAATAGTCTGAGCCATCAAAGAAGACTGTGATAGCAGGGAATGCAACACCTTCGCGCATAGCTTCGGCGTACTCAGCCACCGTATCTTCATTCAGCTGCACGCGCGACTGAGTAGTCCCGTCAAAACGAATTTTGTCTAACTCAAGCATGTTTCATCTCTTCTTGTTCGTAGGCATCAACCCAAAGCGCCAGCGGCAAAGACCGCAGCACAAACAGGTGGCGAATAAATCGTGTCAATCGGGTCATGCTGTTGCGCGCTCCCCATTGGCATAAGCCTCGCCCTCGGCGCGGTGGCGATTGCTGTGGGCGTGCTCATTGGCCAGAGCCTGATAGGCGGTTTGAATCGCGCTCATCAGGTCGGTCATTTCCTTCAGAATCTCTTTGCGGTCGTTGTCCGAGACCTTCCCGTCAGCGCGCGCCTTAGTCACCGCTGTGAGGTATTCAGCCGCCTCATGAATCACTGCAGTAGAAGCAGTGGCATGGCAAGACGCATCACCGGCACCAGCAGGAATTACAAAGGCATGGCCTGCGCGGAAAGAGAACACTGTGGCCAGGCCAAACGCCTCTTTCACACCCTGCTCATGGCACATTGCGGCGAGTTCTTCAGCATCGGCCAGCCCCATCTTGTGAGACTGCGAGCCAGCCAGCTCCTTACGCAAAACATCGTCAGATTTACCGGTGCGCGCGGCCAACGCAGGCCTGCCACCAGGGTATGCAGCCACCATGCGGCGCAATGAATCAAGTGCGTTCATGCCGATGTACTCCCAGCGATTTTTTGGACATTGAGCTCCACCGGCGCGCTTGCGACACTACGTGCATCGAAACAAATCACACCAGGAGCAGACGATGAAGAAGCAGGAACCAACACGCCGCGAGGAACTGACACAGGAGCAGCTGGAACGCTTGCACACGAGAGCACAGAAATGGCTGTGGCGCATGCAATCAGGAGCACTGCGTAACCTTTGGCTTGGCCGGAAGATTTAGGCATTGGTGGGCTCCTGGGTGAGCTCTGGGCGAGATTTGCGCAAATAGGCCCAGTCAACGCCTGAAGCCATATCCTCGCAAGTCACAACCCCATTGCTAAGCTTCTCAAGCTCAATAAAAACCTGAGCTTCACGAATCTTCCTCGCGCCGCTTCGATAGTGGTAAATGGCCTGAATAGATAAACCGAGCACACTAGCAAGTGCCTCAACACCGGCAAGATCTATCGCCTTCTGGATGGCAGGAAGATTTGTAGTCATGCGAGCAATTCTACACATGTAGATAGATTAAGTCTACATGTGTATTTGCTGTTTTTCTACATTTGTTTAATAGTGCGGGCAACAAAGGAAGTTGTATGTCGCTTGGATCTCAAATTAAGCATTACCGCGAAAAAATGGGCTGGACCTATGAGCAACTGTCCGAAAAAAGCGGTGTCGAGAAAGGCACGCTCAATGCCATGGAAAAACGAGGAAGTCAGGCCTCTAAGTTCGCTTCAGAAATCGCAAAAGCATTCGGCTTAACCGTCGAGATGCTCATAGATGAATCTGTGGATTACGATGTCCCATACCCTATCTCGCGTGTAACACCTTTACCCGAAGGTGCTATCCACGTTGGCAATGAGCGCGCCAGGCCAATTTACGTAGTCGGTAAGGGTGCAGGTAGCCCCGCACCCGAAAGAATCTGGACTGATGGAGACAGACCCGTGGGCGCTATTGATGAATTTGTAATGGGCTATTCATCAGATCCGGAGGCATTCTTGATTGAAGTCGATGGGTCGAGCATGTACCCAAAGTACGAGCATGGAAACTTTGCCCTGATTGAGCCCAACACCAGCATTGACCTTGAAGATGTGGTGCTGGTGCGTCAGGAAGATGGCCGAACCTTGTTGAAAAGACTGCTATCCAGACGAAACGGAAAGATTGTTTTAGCAAGCTACAACGACCCGGCGCGTCTTGAGCTGGACGAACTGGATGTGAGTTGGATGTACTACGCAGCCAACGAGATAGCCCGCAAGAAGATCAAGTCGCGGTTTTGATCTTCAAGATCAATTTCGAAAGACTCTCAGTTACAATGTATAAATTTACTAACATTTCCAGCTAAGAGGATTACATGGCGCTGATCACATGCCCAGAATGTCAGAATGAAATTTCTGACAGAGCAACAAGTTGCCCAAAGTGCGGATGCCCAATCAATGCAAGCATTCAACTTGCGCCACCCCCTGCGCCTAGTCCACAGTTTCAACCTCAAATGCAAGCCACGCAGAGCGGCACAAGCAGAGGTATCTACATACTAATCGCACTATTTCTTGGCATTTTTGGCATCCACAACTTCTATGCTGGCAGGATCGGTCCTGGGGTCGCCCAACTATTGATTACTCTGATCTTAGGGTGGTTCATTATTGGTCTTGTCATCACTGGCATCTGGGCAATCGTGGACATAGTCGCAGTGAAAACTGATGGCTCAGGGCGCGCAATGACCTGACCTGATCAAGCGCGCAGCAGGCTCAGTGCCAAGCGATGCGTATTGGTGGGGTGATGGGTGGAAGCCCGTTAGAAGGCGAGTCAGGGCCCGCCCTCAAAAATCCTGAAAAGTCGACTAATCCAACATTTTGCTTACAATACACACTTTTCCTAACGCAGGGAGTGAGTATTTAGGCATTAGGTTGCGGCTTCCCCGATCTAGGGCCCTCAGCAGTTGGGTGATCTGGTCCGCAGGGTGTCTCAACGGCGTAGACACAAGCTCATTACGCTATGCGATTCAGATTTACACCGGAGCAATAAAGAGAGGAAGGATGGCATGAATACCATCGGAATTCGGGCTAAGCCCGCAGAGGTGACATTCGCGGTCTACGATGCTGACGCTAACGCCATAATTAATGTCGAAACAATAAAGATTCCAAAGGCGCTATCGGCGCCCGATGCGCTCAAGTATGTTCGAAACAATATCCTAGATGTCCTGCGGGAGTATTCGATAGACAGCGCAGGGCTGCGTGTAACCGAAAGCACAGCGAAGCAGATGAATGTAGAAAGAATTGAGATTGAGGGGGTGATTCAAGAGGCCTTTGCCAGTAGCTGTCTCAAGAGCTATTACGTCGGACAGATCGCAAGCATTTCTCGCCGACTTGGATTCCCGCGGGAGCAATTCAAGCGCTACGTAAGCAATGAGATTTCATATGATGCGGTCGAGAATTGGGGGGAGCTAAAGCCTGAGGCCAGAGAGGCTATTTTCGCGGCGCTGGGGGCTCGCAATGCTTAAACCATACAACATCGCAGATGTCGCATTTCAGCTCGACCAAGAGATAGGCCAAGAAGGTCGTAACTCACAGGTTTTTATCGCACACGACCCTCAACTAAATGCGCGTCTTGTTATAAAGAAGGTTCCCAAGGCCGGACTTGACTCTGCTACATTCTTTTCAGAATCTGGGCATGTTTATGCAAGTAAGCATTCGAACGTGGTGCCCATCCACTATGCCTGCCAGGATCAAGATCACATTTATCTCGCGATGCCGTATTACGCCAACGGCTCCTTGAAAAAGTTGATGGAGCATGGCTTCTTGACCGTTCGCCAGATCGTGGTCATCTCTACACAGTTTCTTAGTGGCCTGCACCACATTCACTCCAAGAAGTTAGTCCACTTTGACCTTAAGCCAGACAACATACTTATTTCCGAAAGGGGCGAGGCCCTGTTGGCCGACTTTGGCCTAGCGAAGTCGCTCGGTCTGAATGGCCTTGCAGAGCAAGACATGTTTTACGGGAAGATGGTGCCGCCCGAAGTGTTTCAACAGGCCGCTTACGATCAGCGATACGACATCTATCAGGTCGGATTGATTTTGTTTAGGATGTGCGTGGGGGACGTAGAGTTTTACTCGCAGTACAACTCACACATTGTTAATGGCAACTTTGATAGACATGCATTCAAGCACGCTGTCATTAATAGGCAGTTTCCCAATACCAGCAATGACGTCTTTCCTGAGCACATACCTGACTCATTGATAAAGGTTATTAGGACATGCCTGCAAGAGGTGGGCCTGCGCTACAAGTCTGCGATTGACATCGTGAACGATTTGGCCTCAATAGAAGGTGAGTTATTGGACTGGCGCTATTCTCAGAACGGTCCCGGTAGGCGTTGGATCAAGAAGGTCGACGACATGACTTATTCGTTGGACCTCGACGAGAATAGGACGTCTATCGCAAAAAAACTCAAAGATGGAGGGCAGGAGCGTAGAATAAAAGACTACTGTACGGACGCTTTGAACAGGCAATCTACCAAGCGTTTTCTTCGGGAGCATTGATATGAAGAAAATTCGTAATGACAGAAGCGCCTATCTATCTAGATCCGCGCTCGCCCGACCACAAGCCGACCCGCCCAAAGAAAGTAAGACCAATCCTAAAGATCGCGGGGACTTCAGGGTCGATGCAACAGGGTACTTTGTCTGGCCGAAAAGGATCAAGGCATCCTGCTAAGTGGGCACCTGACGCAAGTCACAACTCTTCAATTAGCTTTAGCAATTCTTGCGAGTGTTCCTGATGCTTGCATTTTTGTGATCGGCTTTTTGAGATATGGACGCGTAATAGTGGCGCAGCTTGCAAAGAATGAAACGCAAAGCGTAAAGCAAATCACGCGCCACGTAACCTTATCTACCAGTCTCGCACCCGGCGGCACGTAACCCCATTCGCCTCGTTTATCCATATGATCCCCCTGCCCGCACCGCGCGGGCTTTTTTGCGCCCGGAATTGGGTGCATGGGGAGATTGTAGAAGTAATCATAAAAAATCTACAATTTTATTTCTACATTTGTTGACAGATTAATATACATATGTAGAATCAATCCCAGCAGCACAGAAAGCCGCTGGGCAAAGCAGATCGAGGCTGGCTCCCCACTCCTTAAGAATTTGACTTGTGCGAGATGGCTTCGGCCTGATGCTCTATGAGTACCGCACGACGTTTCCCGGTTGGGTGAAGTACCGGGTGAAAACCAGATCAGGGGAACCTTCCAACACGCAGGCAAATGCCGCGTGGATCTGGCGCTAGTCGCGGGCAATAGCAACAACGCGACAAGAACGGCACTGATACAGATCAGCAAACGCGCAGCCAGTGCGCGAGTGGGAGCCGCACCAGCGGGGAGTGCCCACCGGGCAGCACGCCTCAGACAACGAAGACCAATTCATCCGGGTTGGCTGAGGTATCGATATCCAAGGACGCCGCCCATTCTTGCCGTACAGGCAGCTCAGAAAGATGTTGTTCAGCCCACCAATGCTGGCTGTCCCCGACATTCACAAGCGGTAATTTTCTGCCGAACAGGCAGCATCTTAAATGCCCTCACCTGAGGGCCATGAGCACAGCCTACCCTTGCGATCCACTACGAATCTTTCGTAGTGAAGTCGTAGACCGAATAGGGGTGGTGGGCTGTGCTGATGATTCAGCAAGGGAGTTCACATGAGAGTTGTTGCACTGGCCGCATTAGCGGTCATTTTTTTGGTCGCTGCATTGGTAGAGCGCGGTGCCATACAGGCTGACCGCATCGTCGCACAAATCGCAGCAGAGCAAGGAGCTGGCCTGAATGACTGAAGCAGTCGACCCAATCCAAAAGCTTTTGGCCACGCCCAAGTTCTACATCGTAGACCGCCTAGCCAACACCATCACGCACCGCGAGCTGACCAAGTTTGAGCTGCGCAACAAAGACGCCTTCCAAGTGAGCAAGAGTCACCATGGCACGTTTGAAAAGGCGCGCGCCGAGTTGCTTCGAGTCCGGCACGACGAGCAGATCGAGGCCGAACGTGAACTGGAGAAAGCGGATCGGCGGCTTGAGGCTGCGGCAAGTATTAAGGAGGAATCGATTCGATGAACGGCATCGTACTTACTGACAGCCTTGGCAGCATCATGGACAGTCGTGCAACCATGACCTGCAAAGAGATAGCTGAACTTGTTCAGTCAAGGCACGACAACGTGAAAACGTCTATCGAGCGACTTGCAAGACGCGGCGTGATACGACTTCCTGCATTGCAGGAAACCGAAGAAATCAACAACTTAGGACTCCCGCGCAAAGTATCTGTTTATGTGTTTGAAGGAAAGCGGGGACGCCGCGACAGCACCATAGTGGTCGCCCAGCTTTGCCCGGAATTCACGGCTCGAATTGTTGATCGCTGGCATGAACTAGAGGAACAACTCTCGCTTTCGCCGCTTTGGGCCGCACGGCTTGAAGTCGAGCGCCATGATGCTGAAACCTTCGCCGCAGCCTCTCAGGGTAGCCGCGCCATGCACGCACGCAAAGCTGCCATTCCAATCATCCGCGCAAAGCGCCAGCAACTCAAGCTCTTGATGGAGCCTGAACTACCCCTTCTGCCTACTACCCATTGAAAGCAAACCATGACCACCACCAACCTATCAATCGCAGGCCTAAAGGCTGTTGAGTACAAGCAATTTCATGACGCACGAAAAGCTGCGAACGCCGCCTACCAAGAAGCTTGCAGCACATGGCGTCACCGCAATAGCTTTTACGAAGACATTGAGCGCGACAGCAAAGAATGGAAAGCCTTGATGAAATTCACAGCGACCGAGTACCAGGCGCTGGTAAAAGCCAAAGCAGCCGAGCGTAATGCCCGTGAGCGGATGTTCCGCGCATGCCGGAAAGCCGCATGAGGCCCACAAAAGGCGAAACCCCGAAGGCTGGCACCAACGGGGCTTCTAGTGTCAATAACCAAGTGTTTTCGCAAGGAGTCGACATGGCGAATGATAGCAAACAACGAGAACCAGACCAGCCCGATTACTCATTCCATCGCGATGACAGTGAATTCAATCCGCGCGGCGTTGAGTGGTGCGGCTTCACTGACGGCCAATATCATGGCTACGCTGTTATGGCAGAGCTCATTGGGAAGCTTCCAAGCGATGGGAGTCCTGGCGAAACAGTGAGAACGGTGATGCTGGAGGCTGCGCAGGATTGGCACAACGACGCTCCTGATCGTGCGGGACGGCGCGGCGCTGCTGTTTCTTTCATGTATGTGATCGAAAGCATCTTGATTGACGCCATTTTTTCCGGTCGTGCAGAGTCAGTTTTCCGTGAAGAGGTCAAGGGCCACTTTGATGCTGAGCAGTCGGATCTTGATCTATCAATCGCAAAAATCAATTCGCTACTACCGCCACGCCAAGTAGAACCCGAAGTCAAGCGCGCCAAACGTCGCGCCGCCAAGACTCAAGAGGTGGTGGTATGAATGCAACTGTCTCAATAACCCCCTATACCCCGACCCAGAAAAACGGCCAGATCGTATGCAATTTGTTGTTTGATGAGCTGCTTGAAAGCGTGCAGGCGGTTAGTCGCGCTATAGATCACGGTCAGAAAGATGGCGTTAAAAGCCCCGATCAAATTTGGCCAGAGACAACGATTGGATGGAACTGTGAATCAGCAATTGCGCTTGTCATTAGAGACTTGGAAACACTTAAAGGCCATTCATACGATTTGACCGATCTTAGCTCTCGCGTATTTCAAGTTGAATCTGCTTTGAGTGTGATTCGTGCCGTTGCGCCTGAATCGGCTGGCTATGTTTGCCGAACACTCGACGGCGCAATAAAACTGGCTGGAGTAGCCGGATGCCTAATCATGGATTGCATTGCGCCGGGAAAACCGTCTTCGGCCAAGATTGAACCAGAGGTTCGCCGCGCCGCACGCCGTGCCAACAAAGAGGCTGCCCATGCCTAACCTGCCCGCCACCACCGAAACCAAGCAATCGCTTGTCGACCAGCTGCTATGCACCTTGTGCGAGTGGCTTGAGTCGCTGATCTGAACCACCCTACCCCAATACTTTGGGCCTCATTCAAGTTGAGGCTCTGGATTAACACGCATGAACAACAATGAAAAGCTGCGCGCATTGCTCGCGCTCCCTCCAATACTGCCCAGCGCCAGCACCGCGCTTGTGGTGCCGCAGATGCCGCCTCAGCAGGTGGTCTCCGGTGACCGTGAAGTCGATGCAGTGCTGTGGCTGCAGGCCGTCATTGCCACCGGTGACACCGGGCTGATCGATAAAGCTCTGGAGTCAGCCAAGGCAATCACCACGCCAATGAAGGAGCTGGCCCTGCGCTACGGCAATCACCTGGCTCGAACCCACGGAGCATTTGCCGCGGCTCTTAGCTCCTTTGGGTTTGGCGAGCTGGAAGACCAAGCCAAGCGCGCAAAGGAAAAGGCTGCGCGCCGACATGAAGCGCTGTCTCACTTTGGCGATGAGAAAACCCTGTTTGCCGACACTGCTGCAGAGAAGGCATGCAAGACCGCGCTGCGTGGCCTCAAGCAGCAGGGCTATCCGTACTACGACCCAGCAGCTGCGGCCGAGCGGTTCAGTGCGCGGGAAGCGCTCCAGCCTCATACGCTGGACGACTGCCTTTATGCCATGGAGCATTGGGACAAACTGTATTGGCTGCGCGCCGCTTGGGAGAACAGCGGGGACCAATGGCCGCAAGTGCAAGCACACGATAACTACTGCTTTGCGATGCTGGCCAACATCAGGCCGCGCAGCCAAGAGGAAGCAATTCGGGTGCTTGAGTATCTGGATGATGATCGCATGGACCGCAACGAAGCGGCAGCGATTCTGCGCAACCTCGTGGTTAGCGGATGGGGATTCAAAAATTACGCAGTTATGACTGAGTCGTCGCTAACCGTCTAAGGAGCAAAAGCCATGACCAAATCGTTAAAGCAACAGCGCGCACTGTTTCAGCCGCAATTGGTAGAGCTGATCGCCGGACTACGCCGCCACCAAATTGAAGAGGCCGTGCAAATCCTGCTGGACTACATCGACGCATCAACAGCATCGGTGCAATGTCTGCCAAGTTTCGAATCTCCACTGGTTCAATCGATCTACGAGATTCTTGCCGACTCCGATGCCGCCACGCCAACCGGCGAGCACTACGAAGGGTTCACAGCACGCCGAATTGCACAGACCATCATGCAATGTGCACTCCTGAGGCTACCACCAGCCCCGCACAAGATGGGTGACGTGGAGCTTTGGCCAAGGCATGTGATTGAGGAATGCTTTATGGCTGCGACATGCGGCACGGTCGACCAAGCGCAGAACCAACGCGATCCAGAAGTTGCCATCGACGCCCTCATTCTTGAGGCGTGGAACAAGCACGGCGGCGGCATCAGCTGGGGCGACTTCTACCAAGCAACCTTGGTCGGAATTCAAATCGGGGCAAGTTATTCAGAGTCTGGCAAATGAGCAAACAACGACAACAACGGAAAGGACCACACAAATGGTAGGCGAACAAAAAACCGGACGAATCGACGGCGTGCGCATCGAGGCCGTTGTCCATGAAGGTCTGACGGCAACCTACAACGGTGAGCAAGTGCGACTGGCCATCATTACAGCAGACGGCAAGATCATCGCCGCAGGCAAGGACGTGGCGCGCGAGGCCCAGGCTGTGGCGGTCAACTGCTACCAGAACATGCTCAAGGGCCAAGGCCGCATGCGCGTGCTCAGCCCACCGCTAACCCAAAGTAAATAAAGGAAAAGCCAGCGTAATTGCTGGCTTTTTTATTGTCTGCGAATTGATCAAAAATAAGTATAAATTGAATTGCTTATGGGCAGCCTAAGCTGACGAAGCCAACTTTCG
>NZ_SSWX01000031.1 GCF_004803635.1 Lampropedia aestuarii
TGCGTAAATTGAGCTCCAACTCCCTGTAAATCCGGTACACCCGCTTGTGGTTCCATTTGAAGCCCTTTATGTTGCGCAAGTACAAGAAACACAGTCCAAAGCCCCAATTGCGCTGGATCGTCGTCAACCGGATCAACCAGTCAGAGATCCTCTAGCAATCTGGCTGGGATGAATCTCATATTGCTGAGCCAATTCAGCTACGGTGCGCTCGCCGCGCACCGCCTCTAAGGCCTCTTTGGCTTTAAAAACTGCGCTGTGTTTGCGTCGTGATTTGGTAGTCATAGATCTCTCCAAGTTCGGCCTACTAATTCTCTGGCCGACCTGGCTGTTTAGAGCGGCTAACACAACCCTTGATACGTCGTTGCAAAACCTTGTCGTACTACCCGNGTTGTGTTAGCCGCTCTTATTCGCCAGTCAAATGGTGCAGATTGGCCGAGTCCCAGCCGCCGCCCAGCGCGCGGTAGAGATTGGTCGCAGCAATCAAACGGTCGGTTTGCAGCTGCAGTACGCTTTGCTCGGCGCTGAACAGATTGCGCTGCGCATCAAGCGCATCCAGGTAGGACACATACCCTTCGCGGTAGCGGTTATTGGCCAGGCGCACGGCTTTTTCCAGTGCGCCTTGCTGCGCCTGGGCTTGTTGCAATTGCTGGTCCAGTCGCGTAATTGCGCTGAGCTGGTCCTCCACTTCAGCAAAGGCGGTCAGCACCGCTTTCTGGTAACTGGCCAAAGCCTGCTCGCGCTGGGCATCGGCGGCAGTGACCATCGATTGCAGGCGATTGCCGTCAAACAGCGGAGCCAAAATACTGCCACCCAAACTCCATAAAGTGAATGGGTCACCATGCAGCAAGCTGGAGCTGATGCCGCCCAAGCTGGCGCTGAGTTGCACGGAAGGCAGCAAACGTGCCTTGGCCACGGCCAGGCTGGCATCGCTGGCAATCAACTGCTCCTGTGCGGCGGCCAAATCTGGACGGCGCTGCAGCAGTTGCGAAGGCACGCCCACCTCTGGGATACTGGGCAACTGCAGCTCAGCCAAATCTTTGCCACGTGCAATCGGGTGAGGGGCCTGACCTGCCAGGAGATTGAGCGCATGCTCATGGCGCACAATCGCTTGCTGAATTTGCGGAATGGCCTGGGCAGTCGCGTAGTACTCGGCTTCGCTTTGCTGCGTATCCAAGGCCGAGCTATAGCCAGCCTGCTCGCGCGAACGCGCCAGCTTCAGGGCTTGCTCGCGCACGCCCAGTGTGCGCTCGGCCAATGACAGCTGAGCATCTAAGCCGCGCAACTCCAGATAGTTCGCGACCGTGGTCGCGGCCATGCTGAGTTTGGCGCTGTCTTGCGCTGCGGCACTGGCCAGCCATTGGGCGTTGGCCGCGGCGCGCTGGTTGGCAATGCGGCCCCAGACATCGACCTCATACGAGGCCAGCAATTGTGGCTGGGTACTTTGGCCAACTACTGGTTGGCCCAGCGCGGCGCTGATGCTGCGGCTGCGTTGCCCACCCATCGAGAAGTCCAGGCTGGGCAGTTGCGCTGCCTCTTGCACATGGGCCATTGCGCGTGCTTCTTTCACGCGGGCTGCGGCCACTTGCAAGTCCAGGTTGCTGGCCAGTACCTGTTCAACCAGTGAGTTCAACACCGGGTCATTGAGTTCAGACCACCAACTGCTGTGAATCGTTGGTGGGCTTGGTGTGGCACTGGCAGCAGCCGTCCATTGTGCTGGCATGGTTAGCGTGGTTTGTGATGGGCTCGATTCCAGTGTGCCGCAAGCCTGCAGTAATAAGGCACTGGCCAGCGTAGCCAGCGCAGTGGGGAGCGACAAAGGGCGTGTCATATCAAATCTCCTTAGAGCCTGTTCATAATCTGCGCGCAGATCATGAACAGGCTCTTATACCTTGGGCGCAATCGCTGCGGAGGTGGTAGTTGCTGGCGCATGGGTGTTGGTGTCCACGCTGACCACCACTGACATGCCTGGGCGCATGCGCTCTGCGGCGGCCTGGTCTGGATCAACTGCAATGCGCACCGACAAACGCTGTGGGATTTTGACAAAGTTGCCCGTTGCGTTGTCCGGCTTGATGACGCTGAACTCCGATCCCGTAGCAGGAGAGATACGCTCTACATGGCCGGCCAACTCAACGCCATCCAGCGCATCGACATGAAAGCGCGCTGACTGGCCTGGCTCCATGTGGCTGGTTTGGGTTTCTTTGAAATTGGCAATCACCCATACCTGGCTGGGCACGACGGCCAGCAGCTGTGTGCCTGGGGCCACGTATTGGCCCAGTTTCGCACCGACCTCGCCGACATGGCCCGCCTGCGGCGCGCGGATTTCGGTGTTGTCCAGATCGATTTGTGCCAGGGCCACAGCTGCTTTGGCCGATTGCACGGCAGCCTCCAAAGCCTCTTGATTCACGCCAGCCGCTCGCAGGTCTTCGTTGGCAACCACTTGGCCTGCCAGCGCTTGTTCGCGTGCGGCCTGGGCACGTTTGAGAGCGGCTTCGGCTTGTTTGAGTGCCGCTTCGGTCTGGTCGCGCTCACGCTGGGACAGCGAGCCATCGGCTGCCAGTGGCTCGGCTCGACGCATATCGGCCTGGGCGCGGGTTAACTGGGCTTTGGCATTGGCCAGTTCCGCATCGGCTGCGGCAATCTGTGCTTTGGCACTGCCAGTGCTGGCCTGGCGCGAGCGCTGTGTTTGGGCTGAGTTGGCCAAGTTGGCCTCTTGCACCGCCAACTGGCCTTTGGCTGCATCGAGTTTTTGCTGGTAGTTGCGGCTGTCCAGGCGCACCAGAACCTGGCCAGCTTGCACTGCGTCGTAGTCTTGCACCAACACCTCGGCGATATAGCCATCGACCTTGGGCGCAACGACTGTCACCGCACCGCGCACATAGGCGTTCTCGGTGGTTTCAATGCCGGTATGGAAAGGCGGCAGGCGCCATGCATAGAGCACCAAGGCAGCGCTGACCAGTGCCGCCAATAAAAACAGCCAATGGCCACGTAATCGAATAAAGCGAACGACTTGAGACATAGATCACACTCTGAGGTCAAACAGCACGCGGGCTGGTTGCGGGACTGGTAGAGACTGCGCTGCGATGCCAGCCATACCATTTCACCGCCAAAAAGAGAAAGAAACCAATCGCAGCCAGGACGGCCATCGCATGCGATAAATCGTTGTAGGCCATCACCACCGATTGTTGTGTCACCTGCTGGGTCAGGCTGGCCGCAGCCTGTTGTGAGGCCGTCGCATGGTCGGGCGAGAGCATTGAGGGCGTGGCCTGCAATTGTTTGAGGCGCTGCATCACCAGCGGGTCTGACAGCGACAAGCCATCGGCCAAATGCGCGTAATGCACACGGGTGCGGTCTTGCACATAGGTGCTGAGCATTGATTGGCCAAACAGGCTCGCCAACGATGTGCCACCGGTCAGCACTGCGATGAAGCTGATCAAATGCTTCATGCCGCCCGCAACCACGTGCATAAAACCCTGTAGCAGTGCCATCGCCATGAACATCGAGCCAGCCATGGCTAGTAAGAACTGCGACACATACAAATCATCGGGCCGAGTCAGCACCGTCGCATGGCCGTCCATCAGCGCGACAATGAACACCACCACCAAGGCAATTTCACCAAAAAAGCTGTAGCGCTTGCTGGGAATGGCTGCCAATGCCAGTAAAAAGCCAAAGACTGTGCCGGCGCCGATCACCATGAATAGGCCGTGCATCTGGTCGTTGTAAAAGCCCAGTGAATTCATGAAGCTGACCGCGCCCACGGTTTGCTGCGCTTGCAGTGTGCGAAACAGAAACATCGCACCGATAAAGCGCAGCATGAACGGGCTGGTGAGCCAATGCAAATCGATCAGCGGGTAAGGGCGGTTCCACTCGTGGTAGACATACAGCCCAAAACACACGAAGGCGGTGGCCAAACACACGCCAATCCAAGGCGTGGCGGTCCACCAGTGCGAGCTGGCCTGGGCCAGCACAATGATCAGCAAGGCCATGCCAATCGCATACAAGCCAAAGCCCATGCCATCACCGCGAGTGAAAGCCTGCATCGTTGGCATAGGGCGCAGCCGGACGATATTGATCGCGGCCAAACTCAGCAGGGCCAAGGCAATGGTCAAATAGGTCAGGCCCTGCCATTGGTCGTTGATCAGCAAGTCCTCAGAAATGATGCGCGAGAGTGGCGAGCCCATTTGCAAAATGCCAAACGCCACAATCGCTGCAAACAAGGCCTTGGCCTGTGGCAGTGCCTGCAGCATGAACAGCATCGTTAAGCTGCTGATCGGTGCCGAAGCCAAGCCCAGCGCCGCCCGAATCGCAATCGCAGAACCCAAGTGGTTGGTCAGCAAATGGGTCAGGCCCAAAATGAAGTACATGCCAATCGTCACATCGGCAAACCAACGCAGGCCAAACTGGTAACGGATTTTGGCCAGCAGCAAAGTTGCAGGAATATTGGTAGCAAAGTATGCCGCCACCAACCAACTGGCTTCGGCCGACGTAGCCCCAAGCGAGCCTTGAATGCCCGGCAAATTGCTATTGACCAGGTTCATGCCCAGGCCTTGTGTCAGGCCCAGCAATATCGAGGTCAGTACATAAGGCCAGGCAATCCCGGTGTTTTCTGCTGGGGCAGCAGGTGCAGTGGGAGCCGCTGCAACGCCCGGGGCTGCTTTTGTGGCTGCAGCAGTTGTGGCGTTGGTGCTGGCAGTGGCGGCGTTGTCTCGCATCGCAGTCACTCACCTTTGCGTACGATGGGCATGATGAGTCCATCGACATATTTGGTAATCAAAGCCTTGGTGACCATCTGCCCTTTGGTGATGTAGCCGTACAAGATCATTGCCGAGAGCACATCTTGCAGCAGCCCCAACTCCAGGTCGGCAGCGATTTCGCCGCGCTCCATGGCGCGCACAAATACCGCCTGAATCCGTTGGCGACGTTTGAGCAAACGCTCAGGCGCCACTTTTTCCATATAGGAGACCGTGCCACGCAAATCGCGCATGATTTCCTGGTGTACAGCCTGCAGCACTGGGTCATCGACGCTGTAGAGCTGCGAGAACAATTGCACCAGGTCGCCGCGCAAGCTGCCGGTATCGACTTCTGCATGGTTGCGCGCATCGTTGGCGGCAGTCAGCGCGTCAACCAGCAATTCCTCTTTGGAATTCCAGCGGCGGTACAGCGAGGCTTTGCCTGCACCCACGCGCTGGGCGACCGCATCCATGGTCACGCCTGCGGCACCGGATTGCGCAAAAATTTCAATCACCGCTTGCCGAATCGCGCCGTCGAGACTGGCGTCGCGGGTGCGTCCGATGGTGGTGCTTGGTTTTGGGGGGGATTGGGACATGTGATACTGCTTGGTTTCGATACTGCGTAGTTTCGAAACTAAATGGTATCACTTTGCCAATTTTTTTGCATGGGCACAACCATTGCTAGTGGCCCTGTCCTGGGATGAGACGCGCGCCGATGGATGCTGCGTGCTTGGTGCTTTATGGGGGCAAGCAACAGGAGTGTCTATGCTGTGCTGGGCAAGCAACGTGTGTGCTGGACGACACAACTGCGCGTCAGTGTGACGGGCCTTGCTCGCTCGCCAGCAGGTGTACGCCGCGCCGCCTTGGATGCGTACCTAAGAACGTGTTTGCGCTCTTTTTGCAGTCGCGCAAGGCATAAAAAAGAGGCGGTGCGAGGCGCTTGTTGCAGCTCATGCTGGGTGATCTTGCTTGCAGGCGGCACCTTTGGCGCTTTGGCAAGTTCGCTTCAAGCCGGTTTTGCCATGCAGCCGCGTGCAAGACGGCTGCATGGTTGGCGCTGAATGGTTTTATTCAGTGGCAATATTGTTTGGCGGACTGTTTGAGGCAGAAGCTGGGCTTTGCCATCTCGCCACACAAGCAATCAACACCAGCACCGGCAAACCCAAGCAAGCAGTCGCAATAAAGAATTGCGTATAACCGATCGCGTCCACTGCCAAGCCAGAGAAGCCGCCAATCCATTTGGGCAACAGCATCATCATGGAGCTGAACAGCGCGTACTGGGTCGCTGAGTACTGGATATTGGTCAGGCTGGACAGGTAAGCGATGAAGGCAGAGGACGCCAGCCCACCAGCCAAATTGTCGGCCGAGACGACAGCGACCAAGCCAATGAAGTTTTTGCCTAGCAGCGATAACCAGGCGGAATGCTCTGCCAGTTCACGCGAGCAGGCCATCTCTGGTGGCAGGGTGGAGAGCCAGGCAAACAGCAAATTGGTGGCCGCTGACAAGACTGCACCCAGCATCAAAATGCGCATCACGCCCACGCGCATCGCCACCCAGCCGCCAATGAAAGCGCCCAGCAAGGTCATCACCACGCCATACACTTTGGTCACCAGGGCGATTTGGTCCTTGGTGTAGTTCATGTCGACATAAAACGGGTTGGCCATCACACCCATGACGATGTCGCTGATGCGGTAGACCGCTATCAGTGCCAGAATCATTACCGCTTGGTAGCGGTAGCGCCGGAAGAAGTCAGCGAATGGTGCAATCACTGCGGTTTCCAGCCATTTGCCAATGCTTGGCATGGGCGGGCTGTATGGGCGCGGTGGCTCGGGCGAGACCAGTACCGTGAGTATGCCCACCCCCATAGTCAGGGCCATGATCAGGTAGGAAAATGACCAGGCAACTTGCTGGTAGCCCTCGATGCCGGCGATTTCGCCCCGTGCGGCCAGCCACAGCGCGCCTGCACCGGCCCAAATCATTGCGATGCGGTAGCCGCTTTGGTACATCGCAGCCATGGCTGCCTGGCGGTTGGTGTCACCGGTCTCAATGCGGTAGGCATCCAAGGCAATGTCTTGCGTGGCCGAGCCAAACGCGGCCATCAAGGCAAAGACCACCATGGCTGTTAGATGGCTGCGTGGGTCGGTCCAGGCCATGCCCACCAGGCCAATGACGATGGTGGTTTGTGCCAGCAACAACCAACTGCGGCGCCGACCCAGCCAGCGCGTGAGCAGCGGTATGCGCAACTGGTCCACCAGTGGTGCCCAAAGGAATTTGACGCCGTAGGCCAGGGCGACCCAAGACAAAAAGCCAATCGTGCTGCGCTCAATGCCGGCTTCGCGCAGCCTGAAACTCAGGGTGCCCAGCACCAGCATGAGTGGCAGACCGGCGGAGAAGCCCAGGAACAGCATGCGCAGGCAGCGCGGCTCCAAATAAACACGCAAGGCTGCGCTGCGGCTGAGTGTGACTTCGATAGCCGCAGGCGCGGCGGTGTTGGTGGTGCTCATAGCGTGGCCACCCTGTGAGACAGGCTCCACAGGGTCATTGGGTTAAATCCATGCATCAGGTACCGCCGACAAACGGATTGCTGGCGCGCTCGCGGGCAAAGGTGCTGTTGGGGCCGTGGCCAGGCACAAACTCGGTCTCTGGGCCCAGCGGCCAGAGTTTTTGAATGATGCTGTCGATCAATTGCTGGTGATCGCCGCGCGGAAAGTCGGTGCGGCCAATGCTGCCAGCAAACAAGACATCGCCGACAAAAGCCAGGTTGTGCTTGGGCGCATGGAAGATGACATGGCCCGGCGTGTGGCCTGGGGTGTGGCGCACGTGCAGGGTTTCCTGGCCGATTTGTACGGTGTCTCCCTCATCCAGCCAGCGGGTTGGCGTGAAGGACAAAGCAGGTGGAAAACCATAGGCGCGGCTTTGTTCTGGCAGGCCGTCAATCAGGAACTGGTCTTCGGGGTGCGGGCCAATAATGGGTAAGTCGAGTGCCTGGGCCAATTCACCGGCAGCGCCGGCGTGGTCGATGTGGGCATGGGTGAGCCAAATGGCTTTGAGTGTCAGCCCCAATTCTTTGACAGCGGCCAGCACCCGTGGCAGGTCGCCACCGGGGTCAATCACCGCCGCTTCTTTGGTGGCATCGCACCACACAATGGAGCAGTTTTGCTGGAAGGCGGTGACTGGGATGGTCGTGTATTCAAGCATGGGTGGTCTCGTGTTGGCTGGTTGTAGGAATCTAGTAAAGCGCTTGCAGCGCCTGGTACGGGCTCAATGCCCTTCCGTGCAAGGCTTGTATGTGCAGCGTGCCTGGCACCTGCCTTTAAGCAGTGGCTAGGCGGGTGCTTTGAACGCGCTCTGAGGCATTGTAATGACGCACTGTGCTGGTTGCCGGTTGGATGGGACCTTGGTGAGTAGATTCCAGTGTCTTGGCCGTTTGGGTGTAATAAGCTGCAAGCTCTGTATGGGCGTGCAGCTTTCTTGACGCCCGTCCACCACCTTCCCCCATCTTCCCGCAGCTGCGCTACAGCCCGCAAGGATGCGATGCGCGGCCAAAACTGCAGTCGTGCTGGCGCTGGGCGAAGATTTTTAACAAAGCAGTGCGTCCTTGTAGCCCTTGCGCGACTGCGCAGGGAGGGTGGGCAGACGTTTACAACTGCGTTTACAGCTGCATTTGCTCAATCAAGGCCTGCTCCAGCGCTTGTTGCTGCGCATTGCTCAGACTGGACTTGCCCTGCAACAAAAAGCTGTCTTCAGCACGCTCGCCCAGTGTGGTGATTTTGGCCAAATGGATATCGAGCTGGAATTTCGCCAATGTCCAGGCAATCGAGTACAGCAAGCCAGGCTGGTCAGAGGCCGAAACCGTCAGCAGCCAGTGCTCGGCTTTGTCGTCAGGCTCCAAACGCACGCGGGTGTTGACCGGAAAGTGCCGCACGCGCCTGGACACCCGGCGAGTGCGGGGTTCTGGCAGTGGCGCGCTGCTTTGCAGGTGTTGGGCGAGGCTTTTCTCTATGAAGCGGGCCGTGCCTTCTAGCGAGGTGCTCTCAAACTCCAGCGCGATTTGGAAGGTGTCGAGCGCGAAGTCGTCGTGTGTGGTGTGGATGCGCGCATCCAGAATTTCATAGTCGGCCTGGTCAAAATAGCTGGAGATGCGGGCAAACAGGTCTTTGCGATCGGGCGCGTAAATGGCAATTTGCAGGCCCTCGCCAATGACCGATTTACGCGCCAGTACCACCGGGCTGGTTTGCTGCTGCTCTGGCAGTGTGGCGAAGTGCCTGGCATGCCAGGCCAGCTCGTCGGCTGTGTGGCGCATGAAGTAGCCAAAATCCAAGCGATTCCAGAAGGCGTTGAGCTGCTCGAGGGTGATCGGATCGAGTGCCAGCAGCACGCGTGCTTCGCCCTTGTGCATCTCTGTCTCGGCCAATGGGTCGGGCTTGCTGCCACCCAGCAGGCGTGCGGTCGCGCGGTACAAGTCTTCCAGCAGCTTGCCTTTCCAGGCATTCCAGACCTTGGGGCTGGTGCCGCGAATATCGGCCACAGTGAGCAGGTACAAAGCTGTGAGATACCGCTCGTTGCCCACGCGCTGCGCAAAGGCGGCAATCACATCGGGGTCGCTCAAGTCCTGCTTTTGCGCTACATGGCTCATGATCAAGTGCTCTTGCACCAAGAACACGATCAAGTCGGTGTCGGCCTTGGCAATGCCGTGCAGGCGGCAGAACTTGCGCACAATGCGCGCGCCAATGTCGGAGTGGTCGCCGCCGCGGCCTTTGCCAATGTCGTGGAACAAGGCTGCCAGGTACAAGATCCAGGGCTTGTCCCAGCCTGCGGCCAGACTGGAGCAGTACGGGTATTCGTGGGCATGCTCAGCCAGGAAAAAGCGGCGCATATTGCGCACCACCATCAAAATGTGCTGATCGACCGTGTAGACATGGAACAGGTCATGCTGCATTTGCCCAACAATGCGCCTAAACGCCCACAGGTAGCGCCCCAGCACCGAGGTGCGGTTCATCAAACGCAGCGCATGCGTGATGCCCGCTGGTTGCTGGATGATTTGCATGAACAGCGCGCGGTTGACCGGGTCTTTGCGAAACGCTGCATTCATCACATGGCGCGAGTTGTAGAGCGCACGCAAGGTGCGCGCCGACAAGTCCTTGAGGCCGATTTGCGTTTGGTAGAGCAAAAAGGTCTCCAAAATCGCGTGCGGCTCTTTGACGTATAAATCATCGCTGGCCACCTCGATCATGCCGCCCTTGTCAAAGAAGCGCTCATTGATTGGGCGCAGCAGGTGCACGCTGGGATTGAGGCGCTCTTCAATATTGAGCAGCAAAATCTGGTTGAGCTGGGTCACGCCTTTGGCACACCAGTAATACTGGCGCATGAGCTGCTCGCTGGCACGCATCGGCAGGCGCGAGCCCTGCTTGGTTTCTGAGCGGTAGCCAAACAATTCGGCCACAGTGTGCTGCAGGTCAAAAATCAGGCGGTTTTCATTGCGTTTGGAGACCGCATGCAAGCGCGCCCGAATCCAACTGAGCTCAGCCTCACAAGCGGCCAGCTCATGCGCTTCCAGCTCGGTGGCCAAGCCGTTGGACACCAGCGCATCCCATGTGCTGCCCAAACCTGCAGCTCGTGCAGCCCAGATGATCAGATGCAAGTCGCGCAAGCCGCCTGGTGATTCTTTGCAGTTGGGCTCCAGTGCGTAAGGGGTATTGTCAAACTTTGCATAACGCTGGCGCATCTCCAGCATTTTGGCGCGCAAAAATACCAGCGGGTCCAGGTGTTTGAGAAAGCGGTCCTGGAACTGCGTGAACAGCTTGCGGCTGCCAACAATCCAGCGCGACTCCAGCATGGCCGTTTGCACGGTGATGTCTGCCGCCGCGTCCTGCAGCGACTCGTCAATCGTGCGTAGGCTGAAGCCAATCTCCAGGCCCACATCCCAGCAACTGCTGACAAACTGCTCAATTTTTTGTTTGAGCGGGTCGTTGTCGCCAATGCTGCGACTATTCGGTATCAACAGCAGTACATCGACATCAGAAGCAGGGAACAAGGCCTTGCGGCCAAAGCCTCCAACAGCGACCAAGGCGAACTCGCCGGGCAGCTCGGCTCTGCGCCAGAGCTGGCGCAATACTTTGTCAGCGTATTCGGCTTGCAGCCGCAGTTGTGTGTGGATGCGCCTGCCTTGTTGCCCCGGCTTGAGTAAGCTGGTCACAATGGATTGCTTTTGCTGCTGGTAATGGTCGCGCAACTCAGGCAAGGTCGATGGGGCAGGGCGAAGCACGGGCATGGCTCGATGGCCTCTCATTCTGGCGTCCTGCAGCCGGTGTTGCAGTGGCGCGCTATCTCACAAGGAAAAGGCCCGGGCCTTGCGGCCAGAGCCAATGAAAAGCGATGCTTAAGTGGTTGTAGCCTTCACAAACTCAGGCAGTTTGGGCGAGCCCGCTGACAAGGTCAGCACTTCGTAGCCAGTGGGGGTGACCAGAATCTGGTGCTCCCACTGTGCGGTCAGGCTGCGGTCCTTGGTGACGATGGTCCAGCCATCCTTGCCACTTTCCTTGATCTCGCGTCGGCCCAGGTTGAGCATGGGCTCAATCGTGAAGACCATTCCAGGCTCCAGCACTTCCATCGTGCCAGGGCGGCCGTAATGCAGCACTTGCGGCTCTTCATGGAAGCGCTTGCCAATGCCGTGACCACAAAACTCGCGCACCACCGACAAGCCATTGGCTTCAGCAAACTTTTGAATCGCAAAGCCCACATCACCCAAACGGTTGCCGGGTTTGACCTGCAAAATACCCAGCCACATCGCTTCAAAAGTCAGGCGGCACAGGCGTTTGGCTGCAATCGATGTCTCACCGATCTCGAACATGCGGCTATTGTCGCCATACCAGCCATCTTTGGTGATGACCGTGACGTCGACGTTCAGAATGTCGCCTTTTTTCAAAGGCTTGTCGTTCGGAATGCCGTGGCAGACCACGTGGTTGAGTGAGGTGCAGATCGAACCAGGAAACGGCGGGTATTCGGCTGAGGGCTGGTAGTTCAGCGTAGCCGAACGGGTGCCCTGCTGGGCCATGCATTCTGCGGCCAAGCGGTCGATTTCCAGCGTCGTAACGCCTGGCTGGATGTGTGGCGTGATGTAGTCAAGCACTTCCGAGGCCAGGCGACAGGCTTGGCGCAAGCCGGGGAAATCTGCTTCTGTATTGATCGTGATGGACATAATCCCGCAATTATCACACTGCCGCTGGCTTTGTGTGGCCGTACATGCAAAAACTGCCCCATCTAGTCGGAATGCAGCGCGATGGCGGTGTGGCCTGACTTTATTCAATTTGCGCAATGCGCAGCAAATTGGTCGTACCTGGCGTGGCAAATGGCAGGCCAGCCGAGATCACGATGTAGTCGCCTGGTTTGGCAAAGCCTGCGTCATGCGCAATGCTGGTGGCCACCTCGGACATCCGCTCAACACTCGTGCCCACGGCCAGTTCGGGCGTGATGATCGGGTGCACACCCCAAACCAGTGCAAGGCGGCGGGCGGTGGTGATGCGCGGTGTCAGGCCAATGATGGGGGCTGCAGGCCGCTCACGCGCAGTGCGCAACGCCGCATAGCCTGAGCTGGTAAACGCCACGGTAGCAGGGGCTTTCAGCAAGGCAATCGCATGGCGCATGGCCAAGCCAATCGCATCGGCCACGGTCGATTGCGAGGCCGACTGGCTGGCCTCGATCGAGTCGCGCCAGCTCGGGTCGGCTTCGCTGTTGGCGATGATGCGTTGCATCATGCGCACGGCTTCGAGCGGGTATTTGCCCGAGGCCGATTCGGCCGACAGCATCACCGCGTCCGCCCCTTCATAAATGGCCGTTGCCACATCAGAGGCTTCAGCGCGTGTAGGCACGGGCGAGTTGACCATGGATTCGAGCATCTGCGTGGCCACAATCACCGGCTTGCCCTGCTGGCGACAGACGCGCACGATTTGGCGCTGAATCGACGGCACTTGCTCGGCTGGCATTTCCACGCCCAAATCGCCACGCGCGACCATCACCGCGTCAGTCGCGTCAACAATCGCATCCAGCGCATCAATCGCTGCAGGTTTTTCCAGCTTGGCAACAATGCCGGCACGGCCTTGCAGCAGCCCGCGCAACTCTTCAATATCGGCGGCGCGTTGCACAAACGACAGCGCGACCCAGTCCACACCCAGTTGCAGACCAAACTCCAGGTCTTCGCGGTCTTTGGCGGTCAAGGCCGAGATCGGCAAGATCGCGTTGGGCACATTGACGCCTTTGCGGTTGGACAGCGTACCGCCCACGACCACCTCGGTCAGGATGTGGCCTGCCTCGCATTCGAGCACACGCAGGCGCAGCTTGCCATCGTCAAGCAGCAAATCCACACCTGATTGCAGAGCTGCAAAAATCTCTGGGTGGGGCAGCGCGACCTGCTGGGTATTGCCGACTGTGCTGGCATCCAAATATAAATGGAAGTGCGCGCCTTCAGTCAAAGTGACGGAGCCCGCCTCAAACGTGCCAACGCGCAGTTTGGGGCCTTGCAGATCGAGTAGCACTCCAATGGGGTAGCCAACTTCTGTTTCAACCTCACGAATCCATTCCAGGCGGCGGCGGTGGTCATCGTGCGTGCCGTGGCTGAAGTTCAGGCGAAACACATCGACACCCGATTGGCTCAAGGCCTGAATGCTTGCCTTGGTATCGGTGGCAGGGCCCAGCGTGGCGATGATTTTGGACTGGTTGCGAGGGGGACGGTTCATGGGGCTGCCTGTGTGGTTAGGGGCCGTTTGCAGCTGTGGCAAAGGCCGCGGTGTGTAAATGCTGTGCTGGAGTGGCATTGTGTCGTGCCGCCAAAACCCCAGCGCAGATGAGATGGCGTATTGAAAGCAAAGGCTCTTAGATCGTAAACACGTTCTTAGCCAATCACAATGGCTCGGAAGTCATTGACATTGGTCAGCGTAGGGCCGGTGACCACTGCGTCGCCCAGGCATTCAAAAAAGCCGTGGCCATCGTTGTTGTCCAGTGATTGGGTGGCCAGCAGGCCCTTGGCTTCGGCGCGTGCCAGTGTGTCAGGTGTGATGATGGCTCCGGCAGTTTCTTCTGCGCCATCGACGCCATCGGTATCGCCCGCAAGTGCATGGATGTGCGGGCTGGCGCGCAAGGCAATCGCCAGCGCCAGCAAAAACTCGACGTTGCGCCCGCCCCGGCCTTCGCCGCGCAAGGTCACGGTGGTCTCGCCGCCTGACAGCAATACGCAGGGCTTGCTAAACGGTTGATTGTGGCGCTGCACCTGCAGCGCAATGCCGGCCAAGGTTTTGGCGACATCGCGTGCTTCGCCTTCAATCGCATCGCCCAGAATGTGAACCGGCAAACCCGCTTGTTCAGCCACCTGGGCAGCTGCCTCCAGGGCTTGCTGCGGCGTGGCAATCAAATGGGTTTCAATCTCGGGCAGCCTGGAGTCGTCGCTGGCAATACTCTCACCCCGCCCCGAGCTCAGTACTTCGCGCACATGGGCTGGTACGTCGATGCGGTAACGCTCCAAAATGGCCAGCGCGTCGTTGCAGTCGGTGTCATCCGGGACGGTGGGACCAGACGCAATATCGGCCGGCGCATCGCCAGGCACATCAGAAATGACCAGATTCAGCACCTTGGCGGGCGCGCAGGCTTGTGCCAAACGACCGCCTTTGATCGCTGAGAGATGGCGTCGCACGCAGTTCATCTCCTGGATGCTGGCGCCGCTTTTGAGTAATTGGCGGCTCAGTTGTTGCTTGTCCTCCAGCGTCAAGCCGTTGAGTGGCAAGGCCAGCAGCGAAGAGCCACCGCCTGAGATCAAGCACACGACCAAATCATCGGCCGACAAGCCTTGCACCAGCTCCAGCATGCGGCGCGCAGCTTGCTCGCCAGCGGCGTCCGGCACCGGGTGTGAGGCCTGCACAATCTCAATGTGCTCGCAAGGCACTTCATAGCCATAGCGGGTTACAACCAGGCCTTCGAGCGGCGAGCGACCTTGCCAGGCCTGCTCAAACGCTTGCGCCATCGCGGCTGACGCCTTGCCCGCGCCAACCACAATCGTGCGTCCTTTGGGGACGGCAGGCAGGTAGGCGGAGATTTGCTTGGCGGGTTGCGCCGCCGCAATGGCCGCATCAAACATGGCGCGCAGCAAGCTGCGTGTGGATTGGGAGTTCAGAGCGTCAGACATGCTGGTCATCTTTGTAATAGGCCACCAAGAGTTGCTTGGGCAAACCCTGCAGCAGTTCCTGTCGTGGCATGGGTGCGGTCTTCAGCGTTCAATGTACAGCGCGAGGAAACAATGCAGGTTTAATTCACTATTTAGAGAATTATTATGCTTTTTATCTCGCCAAAGGGGAATTAGGGATATCGTAATGGATTGTCAATACACAATCGCACCATTGGCTGTGAAACATGCCATCTTCCCATTGTTTTGCTACTGAAAGACCTGCATGAGACTAGGATTGGCCGCCAACCGCTTGCACCACCAGACCGACGATGGCGCATTGTTCAACTGGATGCAGCACTGCGAGGCGGGGATACGAGAGTTGCAACTGCAACTGCATACCGTGGGTCGTACCTACGATGCGCTGCTTGACGCTGGGCGCCTTAAAGACTACCCAGGCCTGATCAGCTACCCCTATGGCCGCCAAGGCGGGCTGATGCAACTGGTTGCCGAGGTCGTAGGCATGGGCACGCCCGAGCGCACTTTGGATGGCGTCGTGTATTTAATGGACCCGGTCGATCCTTCGTCCATCTTCCCCGAAGCGCTGGCGCTCAAACGCCAATGCGTGATCCACGGTAAACCGTTTTTATCCACCGTGGCCAGCGCCCGTGACTGGATTGAGATGGAACGCATCCACGCTGGATTCGCGCCAGACCCAGGCGCTGATGCATTCCACCACCTGGAGCAGCACACCCTGGCGCTGATTGCCCACGACGCGATGAAACCCACGATGATGGAGTTTGTATCGCGCAATTTCGACTTGCTGTCGCGTTTTGACAAACGTGTGGGCACAGGCACTACGGGACAACAACTCAATGAACTGGCCTGGAGCAAAGGCTGGCCCAAAGACCGCATGTGGGTCAACCGTTTTAACAGCGGCCCATTGGGCGGAGATGCGCAAATCGCGGCGTTGGTGTTGAACAACCAATGCCAGCGCGCGATCTTCTTCGAGGACCCGCACGTGGCCCGGCAGCACGAAGCAGACATCCAATTGCTTGAGCGCGCAGTGACCACGGCCACGACGACGGCTGTGTGTACCACTGCCCCTCAAGTTGCCCAACGCTGGTGTGATGCGGCAGTCAAACGCGCCAGTCTGCGTTAAGCCTTGCCCTTCGGGCTGTAGCCCACAAGGCGCACTGCTTGGTTCAAAATCCTCGCTGGGCAGGCAGCCCGACTGCGGTTTTGGCTGCGCATTGCATCCTTTTTGGCTTCAACGCGGCTGCATCGAGATGATGAACTGGCCCTGAGGTGTGGCAGAAATACAAGAATCTTGGTCAAAGTGGTTTTTTTTGTATAAATTGCACTTAGAATACTGACCTTCACCATCTGCACCTTGAGATTTCTTTTGGGCAGCACCGCATTTAGGAAGCGTGGCAGAGTGGTTGAATGCAACGGTCTTGAAAACCGTCGAAGGTTTACGCCTTCCGTGAGTTCGAATCTCACCGCTTCCGCCAATAAAAATTGATAAATCATTGATTTTACTGGGAAAAGCCACCTTTTAGGTGGCTTTTTTATTTTCTACCCACAGTTTTACCCATGGCTGAAAGTGCGCTTGCCTGCACGATAAAGATAGATTTTGATAGCTATTTGTACTTGGAAATCACGTATTGGCATTGTGTCGGTTGTGCATGCGGCAAGGTATACAAATCAAATGCTTTTGAAATGACTGCTGACTTGTGCGGGGCAGATTGCATTTTGCTTGACTGCCAGAAGTACTTTGTAGGTCCCAAAGTATGGGCGGTGAGCAAATATGCTGAAGTTTCGTTGCTTCTACTATTCTTTGGGTTTCATTTATCATTTGTGCATTCAAGGAGCAGCAATGAGGCGGCCAATAAAAGTCACGTACCGCGCAGTTCATCAAAAGAGTCCTTGGCGGAAGGTACGCGGTCATACTTCGTTAAAGAACGCTCTATATGGTCAAAATGATGGGGCGCCTGGGCTGTTCGCCTACAGAGTTCGAATTGACTATGAAGTGCATGGCGAACCGCTTTACGCCGTTATCTGGGAAGACCACGCGACCTTTGGTTTCGTAGTTAAGAAGGACAGCTCAAGTCCCGATGGTATATCGCGCGTGCAAGTGCCGATCGAGGTGCTACTTGAGTACGATGCCCGCAGGGGAGCCGCGACAAGCGAGCTAGAGGCCCACTTCTCGCCTCCGGTCATCGAACTGGCACCATCTTCCGCCGAGCCGGAGAAGGCGCCCCCAGAGGCAGAAGTGTGGCTATCAATTCAAGCAGAAGAAGGTAACATCACTCTTGAGGAACACCTCGAACGAGAACGCAATGCTGCACTTATCGAGGCAAAGAAGGCCTATGTGTTGCGAGCCACTGGCCGACTTACCTGCGAGGCATGCAGCTTTGACTTCGCTGTGACGTATGGTGAAGTCGGCTATGGTTTCTGCGAGATTCACCATACGAAGCCGCTCGGCATTCGAAATGGCAGCGAAACTACGTCGCTTCAAGATCTTGCTGTGCTGTGCTCGAACTGTCACAGTATTATCCATCGAGCAAAGCCGATGTGGAGCGTCGCCGCTCTTGCTGCGCATCTAACGGCTACCCGAACTAGCTAGGCAGGATTAATGGCTAATGCTTGGACAGAAAAGCATGCAGGAAGAGGGATGTATTTTGCGAGCTGATTGTCTGCTTGGGGGCGATTGTTGTTATTAGCTACTAGCTTTTAGCAACAATCGGCTAGGCGCAGTCATCACAGAGCGGGGCCCTCACCCTTCACCGAACGTTCTAGCTCACATCCGATGATGTACTGGATAGATGATCTCAAAATCCTTGGAGAATATGCAGGATTGTTTCAGTCGAATCCTCACGCAAACTTTAGCCAAGTCAGGATCTAAGGTTTTTACTTAATCAGATTAGAATGAATTATGGTCGAAAACACTTCTCTTCCAAGTATCTGGTCGTCTGCACGTCGTCCGCGTCCTGGATCCGAACAGCCTACTTCAAATGAGGGACAAACGCCAGATAGCCCTAGCGTGGGTGATCAGCGCTCAAAGTTTCAACACGACTACGACCGTCTCTTATTTTCTACACCTGTTCGACGCTTGGCGGACAAGACACAAGTGTGGCCCATGGACGAAAACGACAGCGTACGTACGCGCCTGACGCATTCGCACGAGGTGGCTAACCTTGCGCGGTCCATCGGGGTACGTGTCTATTTAAACAGTCCTGAAGAATTTGAACACAGTGGAATCGGCAATGACGCCTTACTTAACGTCATTCAGCCGATTCTGCTTGCAACCGGGTTAGGTCACGACCTAGGAAATCCTCCCTTCGGCCATCAAGGTGAAGCGGCTATCAGCCGCTGGTTCGAAAATCGTCAAAACTGGATATTCAGCAAGACTAATGAAGGAGGAACGCAACTGGAACAATCACAGGCGGTGCCTGAACAACTTCGGCTGGAGTTCACACGATTTGACGGCAACCCACAGGCCCTTCGTCTTTTGACTCGGTTGCAGACGCACGTGGATAGGGTTGGCCTGGACTTAACCGCCGCTACACTTGCCGCAGGACTAAAGTATCCAAACAGCTTTGCCAATGTCGACAAGAAAAATCCGATTCGTAAGAAGGGCGGCTATTTTTCCTCGGAGATGGACGTTGTAAACTGGGTTCGCGAAAAAACTGGTCTTAAAGAGGGGCAGAGGCATCCATTGACATGGATTATGGAAGCGTGTGACGATATCGCTTACTCGGTGCTTGATGTTGACGATGTATTAAAGAAGCAGGTGATGTCACCTGACGATGTGCTCGTTGTTCTGCAACGCAGCTTGGAAAACGATTCGACAGTTAGCAGGTTGCTCTTACGATTCGAAGATGTTGAGAAAAAGCCTTTTCGTGCCGATGCGCAGCGCGATATTAAGATTCAGTATCTGCGGGCATTCTTTATTGAAGCTCTCGTTACACACGCGAGCGAGCAATTCATTCGCAATTTAGGGCCTATTTTCGACTTCAACCATCAGAAGCCTTTAATGGATAGCTCTGAACTATGCGAAGCTTTGAAAACGATTGCAAAGAACTACGCTTTCAAGAATCCTCAAGTTCTGAAGGCAGAGGCACTTGGTGCTGCCGCGTTAGACGGATTGATGAGCGCTTTCTGGTCGGCTATTTCTGATCGTAGTGATCTGGATGATATTGAATCAAGAAAGCGAACTGCGCGTTCTAGCTACATCTATTCGCTAATTAGTCCAAACTATGTTTACCAAGCCTGTGTACCTAATGAGTCATGCTCGGAAGCTAATGGGATCCGTTACCGTGAACTGCGCTTGCTGACGGATATGATCTCCGGTATGACCGACACCTATGCGATGCGGCTTTGGAAAGAGATTCAGGCAATACCCGATGTCAGTAGCCCCTAACTACTTTGCGTTGAAACGCCGGCTCGACCGATATTTCTGGGCGAACGCTACTGGTGAGATGATCTTCTTGCGCCAAGTTCTTGATGAAAGTTTCGCTGCCTTTGATCGGATAGCAGTCATCGGGGGACTCGTACGTGACTTTGCTCATGAAGGGCGCATGGGCTTTCACTCTGATCTTGACTTGGTCATTGATGCGCCAGCCAACCATGTTGCGGCACTTGCTGCCGACTTGGGCGCGACTTCTAACCGTTTCGGCGGGTTTAGCTGTAAGCAAGGGCCTTGGAAAATTGATTTCTGGGCGCTGGAGACTACTTGGGCGCGCCGTCATGTACCTGTGCGGGAGCTAGAAGACATCGTTGTGTCTACATTTTTTGATTGGGATGCCATTGCCTATGACCTTCGTAGGCGGAGGGTAATCTGCGCGGATAATTATTTGGACCTTATCCGCAAGAGAACGTTGGATATCAATCTGCTTCCTAACCCATCTCCAATGGGCAATCTGGTTCGCGCTGTTCGCAGGCTAGTACTTTGGGAAGTGCAAGCCGGTCCGTCATTGCAGCGCTTCATCAGTGAGCACCTGGATGAAGCAGCATTACATTTCATTCAAGCGAAAGAGGCCGAACTTTACTCATCCTCTGTTTCGACTCGGTGGAGTACTGCTCGTGAGGCAAGATCAGCGCTGCTCTCATGTGCCCGCCCTCACGTGGGGCAGCAGTTCGAACTGCATCTAAGGTAAAATGGACGTATTCGACTCCACAGGTGTGCTACGAAACTCTACGTTGCTCGAATTAGTAGCAGAGTTGGCAACAGGGAATGAAAGAGTATTGCAATTAGAATCGCATTGGTTGGTCAAGTTACCTCCAAACTAGCTACTTTTATTTCCCTCGCATAGAGCGATGCATAATGCTAGCAACTTTAGATGCTGCGGCTTCTTATTTTTTGTCTTTCGAACGTCTCCTTTTGGTCGAAGTAGGATCTTTTGGAAAGAGCAGAGATAAAAAACTTACAGCAGGCGAAAGACAATCTGGCGCCTCTCAAAAATTAGTATTAGCACTCTGCAGAGACTACTGCTAAGGCCAAGATCAACGAAGCAGGTAGAATTACTTTCGCCCAGCGCCGCTACATGAAGCGACCTCGGATTTGTTGACGTGCTAGCGGAATCGCGACCGTCGCTTTATGTAGCCCCTCGCTCTCGTTTTCGCCATGCTCCAGTCTGCTGCAGTTTTCTCCAAAGTCGGGACGTTTAAACTCGAACTTCCTCCTGCCAACATAGAGATCCTTGCTGGCGTTCGTTGGGGCGCTATTGACGCATTCCCTACACCCGCTTACTGGCTGTTCCAAATCTTTGAGCGCCGACTAACTGGTGGCCCTCCAAACTACAAACTTGGCCGAACTTTGGCAGAAGAATTAGGGGCGTGCCTGCTCGGTGGACACGGAATCTCAGCCGATGTTGGGATTGCTGCCTACAAGCGGCTTAAATCCGAAGGCATCTTCGAGCTAAATGCTGATGCTAGCGAACAACGAATCTTTGACCTGCTCTTGAGTCCGCTGGACGTTTTTGGTCGCCAGGTGCGCTATCGATTTGCAGCGCAGAAGGCAAGGTACCTGTCCGGTGGGCTCGAGTTAATCCACGGTGCTCCAGTGAATTGTACTGGCCGAGTGCTTCGAGAATGGCTCGTCACACTTCCTGGTGTTGGGTTGAAGACGGCATCGTGGATCGCACGCAATTGGATGGGGGCAGACGATGTTGCTATTCTTGACATTCACATCCTTCGATTCGGCCAGGCAATCGGTCTTTTTGATAGGTCACTGAAGGTTGAGCGTGACTACTTGAAGCTTGAAGAACAATTCCTAGCGTTCAGCGCTGGAATGGATACAAAGCCTTCGGAACTGGATGCTGTTATATGGCATGAGATGGCCAACTCTCCGTTCGCCGTACGGGAAATGACTAGGGCAGCAGAGTCCAAAACGATTTCCTCTACCAAGGTGCGTAGACAGGTACGAGACCGAAACCAACTGACTCTGATCTAAATAATCATTCGGGACGTCCACCTATCAATACAAGCCCCACCCCAATGAGTGTTTTTTCACGAGAAATTAAGGAAACAAATGATGTGCCCGTGGCACCAAGCGGACAAATATTAAGGCTTAGGGCTTCAGCACTCCAAGCTAGTGCGCCGATGATGATGCCTGCATCACGCCATATGAGACTTTCCGGAAAGTAATACTTGGCAGCAGTCTTTCCTGGCTCTGCAACCAAGGCAATCAGCGTTGCATCTCCACTTGCGACGATAGCATCCGCAGCGACTCGCGCGGCGGACGCAAGGTCATGCGATCCCGGGATCTCGACCAGTGAATGATTAATTGGATCGTAGCGTTCCCATCCGGAGTGACGATAACGCTGAACTAAGACGTGTATGGGATGAATGGCTCCTGCAGATGGAACCCCTCGGAATTGTTGCTCAAAACCCAGATCAGAGGTGCTCCAGCTGTATGTGCGACAGCAAATAGATAGAAGCCCTTCCAGCTTTTCGAGCGGCAGAGGGGAAAATGTGCGCCTTGACTGGCGCTCCAAGACTAGCTGGTGAAGATCTACGGTCTCTTTGATTGCAAATTGGCCCAACGAGAAGGTCGGGCCGCCTGGCCAGCTAAACGGCTTGTATGGCTCGACAGGTATCTTGGGTTTTGGTTCAGGAAGTTCTACAGCCATATCCGAGAGAGTCCATCGACTCGACATACTTGTTGCAGCCGCGGCAGTTTCCACATGGAATGTCTGCCTTGTGGCAGCTATGCGCATAGGCAAGTACTCGTGCTGGTACCTTTGCTTCGTTGACTAGTTCAACTGTCGTAAGACCGATGGCGGGTGCTTCGATTCGAAGGCCTCCCTCCTGATACAGAACCAATTCATCTATCATTCGAACAAAGTCTTTGGTTCCATCCCGATGCCCTTCGTCAGATGCAACCGTACCGATGTACAAAACCTTCGCTCCTAAACCGATCGCTTTCATCGCTGCGAGTGTGATTAGTAGCTGGTTGCGATAAGGCCACCAATCACTTGCTGGTGCCGCCGCATCAGCAGCGGCTCCGGCCATATCGCCTGATCCAAGACTACGGCAATCCACGCTTACAACGTGATGCACAATTCCTATCTCTGCACAGATAGCTGCCGAGACGGTCCGTTCGGTGATGGCAGCCTTCTGTCCATAGTCGATCGTTATGGCGTGTGTTGGCCTCTTCCACCATGCAATAGAAAGCGAGTCCATGCCACCTGAGAGTAATAAAGCTGACGTCATAGGGATACGGCGGCCCATAACGCGGCATAGAGTGCCGATGTGTATGAGCGGCGAATGACGCAGTCAGTTCCCTCTGCCATCTTCATTGACTCTTCCGATTCACGCTCGCAAAGGATTACTACAGGTTTTCCCACTGCACGTGCGTATCCAACTTCATAGATTGTCCCAGCGTCAAGGCCGTCAACTATCGCAAAAACAATGTCGGACTTTTCGATTCCCTGAAGGTCAAGTTTGACTACGTCGGCAGCAGATCCCATACCTATATCATGAAAAGGTGAAAAGACTTTAAAACCCATTTCTAAGAGGTTCTTGCGCGCCTCTTCGATTAACCAGACCTGCGCCGTATCGAAAAAAGGCCCAGCTAGGTAAACCTGAGGTCGTTTTCCATTCAAAAACTCTTGCTTAACGCGAATCTCGTCGCGTTTAAATTCCATGAGGTACTCACGGTAAGGGATGGTCTTCTTCTCACAGTAGTAAGCAGTTGCTAGTGAGGCCTGTGACGCCGCTTCATGTGCCGGGAGGCCATCGTTCATCCATGCTTGTGCAAAGTGCGCCACAAATGTATCCCCTGATCCGATTTTCCAAACATTTTCTGTTTTGTAGGCAGGTACTGTGTGCACAGCACCTTGTGACCAAACAAAGGCTCCTGCAGGGCCCATCTTGATGATGACAACCTCTGCTCCGTCGTGCACGGCTAGCTTGAGTGCGCATTCTTCTGGAGTTGCTTCTGGGCTGGCGCTCATAGCGCGAGCCTCATAAAGATTCAACACCAGCGCTAGATGCTTGGCTCGCGAACCGTTCTCTCCAAATCGCTCCGCGCTGCCGGCGTTTTGAGGGTCATAAACTGCCCATTCCGCATCGATCACTGCTGAGCCTTCAAGCATACCGAATCGGACGACTTTTTCAGCTTTTACCTTAATGGAGCTAAGTGGAGTATCTGGAACGTTGGAGATATCGGGGTGGGATGAGTCATGAAGATATCGGAAAGATATAGTGGTATTGCAAGGTACAGCGTCTACTGTTACTTGGGATGGAAGCTGCACAGCATAGGTGCGAAATTCATCCTCGGCGATAGAGGTTGCGTACGTGTGGAACGTCACATCACTCCTCATAGTCGCAATTGCAGCCGTAGCCCGACCTCCTGAGCCGTAAAGCTGATCCCACAACGGGCGTACACAAAACTCTCTGTATAGGCCGCCAACGACGTGAATAGTCATATTTTTAGACAGGATCGATGTGAACAATGATCTGGGCGCCTGACACAGCAGTAACTTCCGCACGATAGTTGGTACCACTCAAGATGCACTCTCGTAAGCGATTAGTCTGACCGCCTATAAGCCCGCCAAGCAGGTCCCCATTGTTCCGGAGTACAACTACCACCTGCTGGTTGCTCACAGTCTGAACCTGAACCGTACATAAATCACCGATACGCACAGTCGAGACGAACGTCGGGTTTGGTGTAGATATTTGCGCAGTAAATTTTAGTAGTTCGCAACTAACGGACTCTCTCCTCACTCCGCCGCCGAAGTATGTGCCACCACCACTACCTGACATATAAACTCCCTAAAAAATATATAAGTTACCTTGAATCTCAAATTATTACATTCAACAATAGTATTGTATAGAGATGTTCTGATTTCTGTCGTAATATGCCGCAAAAGACGTTCTAAGCAATGTCGATTTGATTCATGTAAGCAGTTAGTAGGTATCAAAACCAAAGAGCTCCAGTCGCTGCTTAGTGGCCATCGGTCTTAACCTTCTAAACTTCTACATATTGTCGATGCCAGCATATCAAATCTCGGATGAATCGCGACTATTTACAAAGTTATTTCGAAAACACTAGCAACTAAAAGTCCAATAAAATATGGCTATCGGTGTTTAAAAGTAAGCTTTATGGCTTAAATCAATGGTTTAAGCCAGCCGATAACCGCTAGCCAAGCCGCAGTGCATCGATTGCACCAGCCATTGCGCACATGAAACGCTCATCAAACAGAGCTGATCAATGTTCAATGGCTCAATTCTCTGGAATCGCTGAATTCCACAATCCCTGATCAAAGTCATTGCTGACCGTGCCGCAAGCGCCCAGCAGGACGAAGAACGACCTCCTTAGTCGATATGGTTTCAATACAAGGCTTTCAGGTCGCGCTGCTGCATGGCTTTTTTTTTTGAGTGTTTTTCAAGGAAAGCGTATGAGTCAACCTTCCACCCCACAGACTACCCCAGGCACTATCACTACTGCATACAAACGTGTGGCACAAGCTGAGCGTTGTGACGATGCCTTGGCATGCATTGCAATGATTGCCGGGCAAACATTGCAAGAGGTCACGGCTGTGGCCCAAGTCATGGGTTATCCCAAACAGGGGCCAGCCTATATCCCCGAAGCAATGATCGCCAAAATTGCCATGAAGTCAGCTCAGTTGGTCGTTTCTGACTACAAAGACTTTGTGAGCTTTGCTGCATTGCCTGACCTGGCATTTTTGTATGTCGACTACGACGAGCAAATGGAGATCAGCAGGCTTGTACTGTGGCACCGGCCAACCCCGAGCAAGCTACAGAACCTATCTACAGTGAGCGGCTACATCATCGATCCGGCGTACTGGGTTGATCCAAAGCACCAGATCACCAGAGATGTTTCACATCTGGCCGTGGAATGGTATCTCACCGTGCATTCGGCAAAAACTCAGCCAAGCAAGCCCAAAGCCTAGTCAGTGATGCCTTGAGCGGGGACCGTGCCGTATCAAGGCTTTGCCAGGGGCACGGTATGGGGCTCAGGCAGCGATGTCATCAACACCTCAGGCTTGAGCCCCAGGCTGTGCGCAATGCGCCAAATATTGAACAGCGACACGTTGCGCTCGCCACGCTCGACCGAGCCAACGTAATTGGCATGCAGGCCAGCGCCTTCTGCCACCTGCTCAATCGTCATCAGCTTCTCATGGCGCAGAGCCCGTAAATGCTGGCCGAACCCGTCTTGCACCGCTTGCAGAAGTTCCTGCTGCGCTGCATCCAAGGGTTGTGGGCGATTGACGACGACACGGGGCATGCGCGCAGTGTTCGCCAATCACCACTATGAGTACACAAACTATAAGTTTGATTTTGTGAATCGTGTGGCAAAATTCATTAAAACCAAACGTAAAGTGTGTTTTTAAGTTATCCATTCAAACCATTCGAGGACAACCATATGTTTTCACACCATGCACGACGCCCACGGTGGGCTTGCGTGGGCAGCGCATTGATATGTGCTGCGCTACTCGCACCAATGACCTCACAGGCGTCATCGTTCATGCAGGCAGCACCACGCTACCCCAGCATGAGCAGCCTTTTACAAGCAGTCGCCAATGGCGAACTTGCGCATTTAAATCCCAATAGCGAGGAGCCGCCAATCATGGCCAGCGTCTGGCAAACCTTGAACGCACCAGCTCCCTTTCCTGGGCAGTTTCGCGATGTGTCAGACGCCATGATGTTGGAGTCCACCTTGATGGAGGCGGTGTATCAAATCAACCAGGCAACCTGGGCGCAGGTTTCTGAGCGTGCACCAGACTTTGGGCATAGCGAGATTGGATTTTCTGATGGGCAATTGCAGCAGTTGGTGCAGCAAAACATCCAAGGCTCATACGCACTCTCTCCCTGTGGCAGGGCGCAGTCGCAATGTGTGCAACGCATTCACCAATGGCTGGCCGAGGTGGCGCAAGCCAGCGTGCAAGGAGCAAGGCAAGAAAGGCAGCGGCGCGTAGCTTCATGGCAAGCGCAGCAGCAAGAACTGCAAGCGAGTCAGCAGCGCGCGCGTGAGGCACAGCAAACCAAGCTTCAGGCTGAGCAAGAGGCAGAGAACGCAGCCATTGCGCAAAGAGCGCAGCGCATTCGTGAACAGGAAGCGCAAAAGCAAGAACAACGCAACACCCGAGTGGGAGGATAAACATGCATTCACTTTTTCTTCAGACATGCCGCCCAGTGCAGTGGGCTGTTGGATTGGCAGCCGCTTTGGCTCTGCAAATCAGCCAGGCTGCTACTCCACCCGCTTGTGACTCCAAGAATGTGAGGCTGTATTTGGCTGAATTGATTGCGAACAGTGCCATGGAAACCACTTATGGCGCAACCAAAGAAGGCGACTTGCCTGAGCTATCGGCGCTGTTTTATGACAAATCGGTCACCACAGTGCGCCAGTCAGTTGAGCTCGGCTATGACAAAAACACGGACAAAAGATTTTGCCAAGCAGTTGTGCATATGCAGTTTCCAGAAGGGAATGCTGGAGCCGTTTTAATGGGCGCTTCGGTTTACGGCTTCATCGACACCAAAGGAGTCAAGGTTGCACAGGGTGGATCGGTCCAAGAGCGCATTGAGTTTGCTGTGCAGGATGCAAATACTGGAGAAGACCACTTCTACTTGAACGCCGACATGCCAGGCTTGGTGCAGTTGATGGGCTTTGGCCATTCGATGTTTGTGGTGAGCCACCGCCGAGCCGGTCATTGGAGCGGCAGTTATGTGTGCTCAGGTGTGGATGGCGCGACCTCCGGCGCCAGAGGCCCGTTTGAGCAGCCTGTGTCATTTGATGTCAGCAAAGGCTCTAAAGCCGTGCTTGAACGCAGCACGCAAGCCGGAGGATATGAAACCATCAATCTAGAGCTTGGGCAAGCCGTTTCTGGCAAAGGAGAAGGAGCCAATAGTGCTACCGACAAATGGACTGTGGCACTGCAAGGCCACGTTGATGGCACCGCCTTGCAAGCCAAAGGCCAAATCAAAGATCTTGATGGTGAGGTCTTGCGCGAATGCACGCTGCAAATGACGCAAACACCTGCAGGCCTCAACTTTGAGAAGAACTGACGGCTGAGCACGTTCGGTTTCAAAGACATCCTCTGTGAATTTATTTTTATTCAAAAAGCGAATTTGTGATGACGCAACCCGTATCAAACACCTCTCCCAATCCCCCATCGAACACTGTCGATGCTGCTCACGCACCCAATCCCGTTATCGGTCTATCAAGTGAAGAAAAAGAAGAGCGTGCCCGCCAGGCATTGATGCGCGCTTATGTGGGGCAAAAGTACGACAAGTACCAACAGCTATGGGCCAAGTCAGAAACTCGTACCAGTAAACAAAGTTGGAATTGGGCGGCATTTTTCTTGTCGGTCTTGTGGCTGGCTTACCGAAAAATGTATGGCTACGCCGCACTCTGGGTGGGATTGATTGTGCTGGAGGCCATTGCCAGTTATGCGATTGGCTATGACGAAAGCTACTCCACGATTTTTAGCATCGTCTTGACTGTGATTGCAGGGCAACTTGGCAATACCATGTACCTGAGCCACGTCAACGGCAAGATCAAGCACATTCGCAGCACGCAACCCCATACGCATTGGATCAGCATGCTCACCAAAAGCGGTGGCACCAGCTGGGGCGCAGCGATTGGTGTCGCTGTGCTGATTATTGCGCTGCTGTTTGGCGTCGTGATCGCCTTTGAAGGCATGTGACAGCCCAGGGCCATGCATCACATGCACAAGCTATGACAGCAACAACGCCAGCCACCACCACCACGCACCCCATGCGCTAGTGGGGTAAACGTACCAGATCCTTCAGCACCATCGGGGCTGACGGAATAGTTAAATCAACCAATGCCAGCCTCGTGCTGGCATTGCTGCATTTGGAGTTTCAACAATGACACGCAACACTTTTTCTTCCTCGTTTTCTTCATCAACTCAATCCAATGGCAGTGCCTCAACCTCAAGCAAGCGGCCACTGTTTCGCATGGGACAGACTGTGGCAACGCCTGGGGCATTGGCATTGTTTGAAGAAGCAGCATTGAGCGTGCATACCGTGCTTGCGCGGCATGTGTGCGGTGACTGGGCACAGATGAATGCAGAGGATGCGCAAAGCAACCGCGATGCCTTGCAATCAGGCGCGCGAGTGTTTTCTTCCTATACGGTGCATGGACAGACGGTATGGGTAATTACAGAGGCCATCAATGATGCAACAGGCCAGCGTGACAGCACATGCGTATTGCTGCCAGAGGAGTACTGAGATGGGCTTGTATCTTGATGAATCAGTATCAGGGCGATTGGTGCAAAAGTTGCTTGATGCGCTGAGCACTATTCCTGTCGGACCTGATGGCACAGTTGATTGGCAGGCAGCGCCTGCTGCCAAGTTGCAGCGCACGCATGATTTGGCATGGGCTTTGTGCGACAAGATTCCTGCGGCATTGCACCAGTTGGAGGCTGTACTAGACAGCCATGAGGAAATCCATGGGCAGACAGGTCAAGTGGCTCCAGCGGTGTTTATCCTGGTGGACTTGTGGGCGGCATGCCAAATCCTTGCCCATGAGATCAAGCCATTCATCGAGGATTACTTTGTAGCTCCAGAGTCAGAACAGGAAGGCTAAGCATGAGTTCAACGCGCCCATCCTTGCAGCGCTACCTGAATGCTGCCCTGGCAGAAAATACACAAAGGGCCTATGCATCGGATGTGGCGCAGTATCTGAACAGCGGCCGCAAACTACCTGCTACCGCAAGGCAGGTAGCCAACTACCTGGTAGCCCAAGCGGAACTGCTTTCACCACGTACTTTACAGCGGCGCTTGGCAGCCTTAAACCATTGGCATGTGCAACGAGGTTACCCATCGCCAGTGCATTCGCCTTTGGTCGCTGATGTGCGCAAAGGGATTGAACGCTTGCATGGCAAACCTGCCGTGCAGCATGCGCCACTTCTGGCAAAGGATGTGAGGCGCTTGGTCAAACAAGCGCAAAAGCAATCAGCCTTGCGTGCTGCGCGTGATACCGCTTTGTTGCTTTTGGGGTTTTGCGGGGCTTTGAGGCGTTCAGAGTTGGCAGCGCTGCAGGTGGAAGATATCGCTTTTGATCGCAAGGGGATGTGGCTACACATCACACGATCCAAAACAGACCAGTCAGGCGCAGGGCAGCGTATTTTTATTGCCCGCACGAGCGGCGCTGAAGTCTGCCCTGTTGCTGCTCTCAAAGTGTGGCTGAAACAATCACGTATTGAGCACGGCCCAATCTTCAGACGCATTGATCGCAACCAGCAAGTCGGTGATTCGCAAATCACAGCACAGTCAGTGCGCATCGTCATCAAAACCTTGGCTCAGCAAGCATGGGGTGAAGAGAAGGCGCAGCGATTTAGCGCCCACTCCCTGCGTTCAGGGTTTTGTACTGAAGCCGCAATGCAGGGCTGGAATGATTGGCAAATTCGCCAGCAAAGTCGACATCGATCTGTGCAGGTTTTAGCTCGTTATGTCCGTGCGCAAGAGCAGAGGGGGCAGGGTGGCATCTTGTCATGAGAATAACCCAGTCGATGATGGCTTCGAAATTGCATCATTTCCTTGGTCGCCCCCTGGGAAGTGCAACAAGGCCTCGTATGGCAGCAAGTCTGGTGCTTTCTTCATACCTGGTTAGGGTGCGAGTTTTTCCTGTGAGAAATGTATCTAGCAGCTTTGCTGTTTGATTGTCGCTTGCGAATTTTCGGCCTTTTTCGTCAGCTCGCTTTTTGCGTATTAATTGCTTGGGTAATGCATATTGAGTGAGTGCTTTGGTTAGTGCGTCGGTTAGGCCGGCACCGTATGACTCATCGGCAGAGCGAGGCTCGGATGCATAGGCATGATCATCAAGGAGTGGCTTAGAAATTTTTAAAGCATCCACCTCTTTTCCTAATAGCAGCCTTGTTTCTGGGTCGGTTTTATGAAGCTTTACTGTCCACTTGAACTTCGTTGGGCAGGCGCCGAAGGTGGTGTTTGGTGCTGCGAGCAGTTCATCTGCTGAAAAACCGGTGAGATTGCCAAAGCCAAACATTCCTCTGCGTAGCCGCGCCTTACTGCCAGGATGTTTTTTATCGAACGTGTAGAGCAAGACTCCCTTGCGCTCGTTTGCATATTTCCACCCTAAGTACCCGCTCCAAGCGTCAGGTGCAATGTTGATTCCAGCCTCATTAAGTAAACGCATCCAAATAATGGGAGGGAGTTCTGCCTTGCCTGGTAGCTTCTTCTCACACATGAGGGAATACATTTTTTCTGCATCTTTGATCAATAAGCTCATTTCGGCAGGAGTCCATTCGGCATCAGTTTTTAGCTGTTCTTCTGAGTAGCAACCGATGACAGAAAAGTAGATTTTGATGCGATCTTTGATGGCTTTGAGCGGCTCATTGCATTTTGGAGGAAGCACGGACGGTGTGAGGCTTAACCGCAGTAATGCTTCATACCAGAACCAGTTGTCTCGCCAGCTAGCTTTTTTCAAGCGTTGGACACTAAGAGGTCCAAAGGCGAAGAGAGATCCTGAAAAATTCTTGTTCATAAATAAAATTAAATGTGATTTTTTACCTTTTTTATAGCACGACGTAATGTTGTTTAGTGTGAGTTCTTGCGGTGTCTGTCAAGGTAGTTGGAACATGGTTCACGCAGCTTCTAACGTTTCTAGTTCATGGAGCAGAGGTATTTGCTTTTCAGGGTTGAGCCAAACGCTGCCAATTGGCTGCCAGTCGCGTGTATTACCTGACCAGCGAGCTGGATTCTGGGTACGAGCGGCTTGATACAGCGCATGGCGACGAGCCAGGATGGATTGATCCTTGCCCGCGTGGCGCTGAGCAGGCGTGACGTAACGGATCTCGCTATGCCGATGCACGTCGTTGTACCAGTGCACGAAGTTGCCCACCCACCGCCGGGCATCTCTTACATCAGTAAAGCCAGTTGCAGGGAAGGCGGGGTGGTATTTACAGGTGCGGAACAAAGATTCAGAGTACGCGTTGTCGTTGGAGATGCGAGCACGACTGTGCGAGGCATTAATGCCCAATTCTTCCAATTTGGCATGGATGGTCGAGCCCTTCATCGCAGAGCCGTTGTCGCTGTGTAAGACCAAGCTGCGGTGGCCGCATTGCTCACGCAGTACCGCCCGTTGAATCACCTGCGCACTGTTGGCCATGTTTTCAGATTCAAAGACCTCATGGCCCACGATCTTGCGGCTATAAATATCCACGATCAGGTACAGGTAAAAGAACTGACCACGAATCTGGGTTGGCAGGTAAGTCACATCCCAACTCTGAATCGACCAGTATTTCCTAGACAGTTTTG
>NZ_SSWX01000032.1 GCF_004803635.1 Lampropedia aestuarii
AGCTACCAGACTGCTCCATCGCGCGGTAAGCCGTTAGTATAACACTAGTTTCAAGCTTCAGCTGAAGTTTGAGCTGTGTTTTCTTCAACATCTGGGCGATCAACCAACTCAACCAGCGCCATAGGTGCGTTATCGCCCACGCGGAAGCCCATTTTCAGGATACGTGTGTAGCCACCAGGACGCGTGTTGTAACGTGGGCCCAAAACTGTGAACAGCTTGGTCACGGAGTCGCGGTCGCGCAGGCGATCAAATGCCAGGCGGCGGTTGGCCACGCTGTCCACTTTAGCCAATGTGATCAGCGGCTCAACCACGCGGCGCAGTTCTTTGGCCTTAGGCAGAGTTGTTTTGATCAGCTCGTGCTGAATCAAAGAATTGCTCATGTTGCGCAGCATCGCCAGGCGGTGTGCGCTAGTGCGGTTGAGTTTACGTAAGCCATTACCGTGTCGCATAGTGTTTCCTTTTTAAATAACTGCAAGCCGTATCAGGTACTCGCAGGTGCAACAAAAAAAAAAGTGTTTGAAGTCAGGCAGAGCCTGACTCCAAACGATTTACTCCAAACCAGCTGGTGGCCAGTTTTCCAGTTTCATACCGAGTGTCAAACCACGCGAAGCCAAGACTTCCTTGATTTCATTGAGCGATTTACGGCCCAGGTTAGGTGTTTTCAACAACTCATTGTCGGTGCGCTGGATCAGATCACCGATGTAGTAGATATTTTCTGCTTTGAGGCAGTTGGCCGAACGAACGGTCAACTCCAGCTCATCGACTGGACGCAACAAGATCGGATCGAACGCTGCCGCATTGGTGCGTGAGCTGCTCGAAGATTTGTCGAAGTCGGTCAAATCGTTGTCGTCCAGCTGGGCAAATACGGCCAATTGCTCCACCAGAATTTTGGCAGAAGTGCGCACTGCGTCTTCAGCAGTAATCGCACCATTGGTTTCGATTTCCATGACTAGTTTGTCAAGGTCGGTACGCTGTTCAACACGCGCATTCTCAACGGTGTAGTTCACACGCAGAACTGGCGAGAAAGACGCATCCAAGACAATTCGGCCAATCGATTTGGTCGATTCATCCGCAAAACGGCGAATTGTACCTGGCACATAGCCACGGCCTTTTTCAACCTTGATTTGCATATCCAATTTGGCACCATGAGACATGTGGGCAATCACCTGCTCTGGGTTGACGATTTCCACGTCGTGCGGTGTTTGGATGTCTGCAGCAGTGATCACGCCATCGCCTTCTTTGCGCAAGCTCAGAGTCACCTCGTCGCGATTGTGCAATTTGAAAACAACGCCTTTGAGGTTCAGCAAAATGCTGACCACATCTTCTTGCACCCCATCAATGCTCGAGAACTCGTGCAGCACTCCAGCAATCGTCACTTCAGTGGGGGCATAACCCACCATGGAAGAGAGCAAAACCCGACGCAATGCATTACCCAAGGTATGACCGTAGCCACGCTCAAAAGGCTCTAATTCAACCTTGGCGCGGTTATTGGTAATTTGTTCAACGCTGATGGTCTTGGGTTTTAGCAAATTTTGCATATGTACTTCCTATCAATACCCCCGGTTCGTTACACCGGTAAGGCTGGTGAAGCGAATAAACCGCGAGCAAGTCGCGGTTCAATGATGAGAAAATCTAACCGATCAACGTGAATACAATTCAACGATCAGGGATTCATTGATGTCTGCGCCGTATTCGTCGCGGTCAGGAGACTTCTTGAATGTGCCTTCAGCTTTTTCAACTGCCACTTCAACCCAGCCTGGGAAACCAACTTGTTGAGCCAATTGCAGGGCTTCAACCACACGTGCTTGGTTGCGTGATTTTTCACGCACAGCAATCACGTCGCCGGCTTTAACTTGGTAAGAAGGGATGTTGACTTGTTGGCCGTTGACCAAAATGGACTTGTGCGAGACCATTTGACGCGCTTCAGCACGTGTGGAGCCAAAGCCCATGCGATAAACCACGTTGTCCAAACGCGATTCCAGCAAGGACAGCAAGTTGGCACCAGTGTTGCCACGGCGGCGATCGGCTTCAGCAAAATAGCGGCGGAATTGCTTTTCCAGCACGCCGTACATGCGACGCACTTTTTGCTTT
Organism: Lampropedia aestuarii; assembly: GCF_004803635.1. Taxonomy (GTDB): domain Bacteria; phylum Pseudomonadota; class Gammaproteobacteria; order Burkholderiales; family Burkholderiaceae_C; genus Lampropedia; species Lampropedia aestuarii. The sequence goes on from NZ_SSWX01000032.1 coordinate 2,092, forward strand.
TCGCGCAATTGCAGACCGTAGTCAGAAGTGCGTGTACCCGAAGTGCGGCCATGTTGACCTGGCTTGCTGTCAAATTTGGATTTGTCAGCGATCGAGCGGCGTGCGCTCTTCAAGAACAGGTCGGTGCCTTCACGGCGGGACAGTTTGGCCTTAGGCCCAATATAACGTGCCACTTGATTTCCTTTGATTCAGCTGCTGCATATTACAAATGCAGGAGCCGCCGGTGCAGTACAACACCGGCGGCGGTGGTCTTTAGACGATTAGATACGACGACGCTTTTGAGGGCGGCAGCCGTTGTGTGGAACAGGCGTCACATCCGCGATGGAAGTGATGCGAATGCCCAGAGCGCCCAGAGCGCGCACGGACGATTCACGACCTGGACCTGGACCTTTGATTTCAACGTCCAGATTTTTAATACCATGCTCAATGGCAGCACGACCTGCCACTTCAGATGCTACCTGGGCAGCAAAAGGAGTGGATTTACGCGAGCCTTTGAAACCTTGACCACCAGACGATGCCCAAGACAAAGAATTGCCTTGACGATCAGTAATGGTGATGATGGTGTTGTTGAACGACGCATGAATGTGCGCAATGCCGTCAGCAATATTCTTGCGGACTTTCTTGCGTACACGCTGCGAGGCGGAAGAACCTTTAGCCATTGTTTTCCTTCAATGCCACTTACAGTGATTTATTTGACGCCTTTGCGCGGACCCTTGCGAGTGCGAGCATTGGTACGTGTACGCTGGCCACGCATTGGCAAGCCACGACGATGACGGAAACCGCGGTAGCAACCGATGTCCATCAAACGCTTGATGTTCATGGTTGTTTCACGACGCAGGTCACCCTCGATCGTGAACAAAGCGATTTGATCGCGAATTTTTTCGAGATCAGCATCCGTGAAGTCTTTGACTTTTTTGGAGTATTCAATCCCAGAAGCTTCGCAGATTTTGCGAGCGCGAGTGCGTCCGATACCATAAATTGCCGTCAAGCCAATTTCTGCATGCTTGTGCGGCGGTACGTTAATACCAGCAATACGTGCCATATACGTCCTTTAATCCTCAACCTTGACGCTGCTTGTGGCGCAGGTCTGTACAAATCACACGCACGACACCATTGCGGCGAATGACCTTGCAATTTCTACACATCTTCTTTACAGAAGCCGATACTTTCATCACGAACTCCCAAATCAATTCAATACAAACTGTTAACGCCCTGCAGGCTTGAGACTGGTTTTCTTCAAAACCGACTCATACTGCTGCGATACCACATAGTTCTGCACCTGCGCCATGAAGTCCATGGTCACAATGACCAGAATCAACAGCGAAGTACCACCAAAGTAGAACGGCACGTTGTACTTCAGGGTCAAGAACTCAGGAAACAAACAGACTGCAGTGATATAGATTGCGCCAGCCAATGTCAGTCGGGCCAGAATTTTATCAATATATTTTGCAGTTTGCTCGCCAGGCCGAATACCCGGTACAAATGCTCCACTTTTCTTCAGGTTATCTGCTGTCTCGCGGCTATTGAAAACCAAGGCGGTATAGAAGAAACAGAAGAAGATGATGGCAGATGCCAACAGCAGCACATAAATGGGTTGCCCCGGCGTTAACTTTGCTGCAATGTCGCGCAACCAACGCATCGAATCACCGGTACTGAGCCAGCTAACCAAAGTCGCAGGCAGCAAGATGATCGAGGATGCAAAGATTGGCGGAATCACACCTGCCATGTTGAGCTTCAAAGGCAAATGCGAGGACTGACCTGCATAGACTTTGTTACCCACCTGACGGCGCGCATAGTTAACCAGAATACGCCGCTGACCACGCTCGACAAAGACCACAAAGTAGGTCAGGAGCACCACAAACAAAGCAATGATCAGCAAAGTGATAATGCTCATCGCACCCGTACGCACCAACTCCAAAGTACCAGACAAAGCGCTTGGCAAGCCAGCTGCAATACCTGCAAAAATCAGAATCGAAATACCGTTACCAATGCCACGTTCTGTGATTTGCTCACCCAGCCACATCATGAACAATGTGCCAGCTGTCAAAGAAACAATGGTTGTCAATTTGAAGCCAAAGCCTGGTTCAAAAACCAAACCTGGTTGACTCTCCAGCATGACTGCAATGCCCATCGACTGGAACAATGCCAAGACCAAAGTCAAATAACGGGTGTATTGGGTAATCTTACGGCGTCCTGCTTCGCCCTCTTTCTTCAAGGCCACCAACGTCGGCACCACATAAGTCATTAACTGAATAATGATGGATGCCGAGATGTAAGGCATGATCCCCAGGGCGAGCACGGAAAACCGTGACAGGGCGCCACCGGAGAACATATTGAAGAGGTCCAGAATCCCTTGACTGCCAGAAAACATTTGCTGTAACTGAGCAGGGTCGATTCCAGGAACAGGAATATGTGTGCCGATTCGATAAACCACTAGCGCCAGCAACAGAAAGACAAGCCGGCGACGCAAGTCACCGAACTTGCCTGACTTTGCCAATTGAGCAGTGTTTGTTGCCAAAATCAAGCCTCATTCACAAAAGTTAGCGGGCGTTAAACGCGTCTATTACTTGGCTTTAAGCGATCGAGCCACCAGCGGCTTCGATAGCTGCCTTGGCACCAGCAGTTGCGCCAATTCCTGTCAATTTGACCGCTTTGGTCAATTCACCGGACTTGATCACTTTTACCACTTTAGCCAGTGAGCGAACCAGACCAGCTTCTTTCAAAACCAGCAGGTCCACTTCGGCTACGCCCAGACGGTCGAGCTCTGACAGTGTCACTTCAGCATTGAATTTCAGCGTTGTTGATTTGAAGCCACGTTTTGGCAAGCGGCGTTGCAAAGGCATTTGACCGCCTTCGAAACCCACCTTGTGGTAGCCACCAGAGCGTGATTTCTGCCCTTTGTGACCACGACCAGCTGTTTTACCCAAGCCGGAGCCGATACCGCGACCAACGCGGCGCTTGGCGTGCTTGGCACCCTCTGCGGGTTTGATGGTATTGAGTTGCATCATCTACCTCTTACAGAACTCGGACCAGATAGCTGATCTTGTTAATCATGCCACGCACTTCAGGCGTGTCTTGGAGTTCGCTGACGCTATTGAGTTTGCGAAGACCCAAGCCACGAACGGTCGCGCGGTGCGATTCTTTCGTGCCGATTGGGCTGCGAACCAACTGTACCTTGACGGTTTGGTTTGTAGACATTTCTTACACCCTCTCAAGCCAACAGGTCTTCTACCGACAGATTGCGCTTGGCAGCGATCTCTGCAGGAGTAGTAGAACGATTGAGCGCGTCCAGAGTTGCACGAACCATGTTGTATGGGTTGGAAGAACCATGGCTTTTGGCCACGATGTCTGTAATACCAACCGCATCGAACACAGCACGCATTGGACCGCCAGCGATAATACCAGTACCTTTAGGAGCTGGCATCAGCATTACGCGAGCTGCGCCATGCTTACCACTTACACCGTGATGCAGTGTGCCATTTTTCAGAGACACTTTGATCAGGTTGCGACGGGCTTCTTCCATGGACTTCTGCACTGCAGCAGGCACTTCCTTGGATTTGCCTTTGCCCATGCCGATGCGGCCATCGCCATCACCGACCACTGACAAGGCTGCGAAGCCCAGAATACGACCACCCTTGACCACTTTGGTGGTCCGGTTTACGGCGATCATTTTCTCCTTGAAGCCATCGTCACGCGCTTCTTCTTGCGTTCTCGCTTGGTTTTTAGTAGCCATTGCTATTAGCCTCAATCAGAACTGCAGGCCTGCTTCACGAGCAGCTTCTGCCAATGCTTTAACACGGCCATGATATGCAAAACCTGCACGATCAAACGCCACCTTTTCGATGCCAGCAGCCTTGGCCTTCTCAGCAATACGCTTGCCCACTGCGGATGCGCCATCGGCGGTGCCGCCTTTAACGGAACCACGCAATTCGCCCTCGACGGAGGAAGCGGTTGCAACGACTTTGGCGCCATCTTCGGAGATGACAGTCGCGTAAATATGCTGATTGGTACGATGCACTGTCAAACGCGCCACGCCTTGCTTGGCAATGCGGATACGGGTTTGACGGGCACGGCGCAAACGCTGTTCTTTTTTGTTCAACATCTTGCAGCCCCTTATTTCTTCTTGGTTTCCTTGATCGTGACGACCTCATCCGAATAACGGATACCTTTGCCTTTGTAAGGCTCAGGAGGACGCACTTGGCGCACAACAGCGGCAAATTGACCAAGAACCTGCTTGTTCGCGCCTTTGAGCACGATTTCAGTAGGTGTTGGTGTTGCAGCAGTAACGCCTTCAGGCAATACGAATTCAACCGGATGGGAGTAACCGACAGCCAGGTTCAACTTGTTACCGTTGACGGCCGCCTTGAAACCCACGCCGACCAGGTTGAGCTTGCGCTCAAAACCTTTGGTCACGCCGATCACCATGTTGTTGACCAGTTGACGCAAAGTACCAGCCAAAGCATCGGCTTCACGCGAATCATTGGCTGGAGCAAATTTCACTGCACCAGCATCTTGACTCACAGCAACCAACGCGTTTTCGGCGATGGCCAATTGACCACCAGTACCTTTGACAGCGATCTGACCATCTTTGATAGCCACTTCTACACCAGCGGGAATCACCACTGGCTGTTTTGCAACTCGAGACATTTCAGTATTCCTCCAATCCCGAATTACGCAACGAAGCACAAAACTTCACCACCGATGCCGGCAGCGCGTGCTTTGCGATCTGTCATTACGCCTTGCGGTGTAGTCACAATAGCCACGCCCAAACCATTCATCACTTGAGGAATGGATTTGCTTGGTTTGTACACACGCAGACCAGGTTTGCTTACGCGTTCGATGCGCTCAATCACAGGACGGCCAGCGTAGTATTTCAGATCAACACTGATGTCTGCTTTGGCACCATCACGCACCACTTCGAAACCATCGATATAACCTTCGTCCTTCAACACTTGAAGGATAGCCAGCTTCAGCTTGGAAGAAGGTACCGACACTTTTGCCTTATTGACCATCTGCGCATTGCGGATACGGGTCAACAAGTCAGCAATAGGATCACTCATGCTCATGATTAATAACTCCTACCTGCTTACCAGCTAGCCTTGATGACACCAGGGATGTCACCAGACATGGCCAACTCACGCACCTTTGCACGAGCCAGACCGAATTGACGGAACGTACCGCGTGGACGGCCTGTCAACTCGCAACGATTGCGTTGGCGAGTTGGGTTGGCGTTACGTGGCAGCTTTTGCAGCTCCAAACGAGCAGCGTAGCGCTCTTCATCACTGCGCTTGGCGTCATCGACGATCGCCTTCAGCTCTGCACGCTTAGTGGCAAATTTGGCCACCAAATTTTTGCGCTTGAGCTCTCTTTCAATCAATGCTTTTTTAGCCACACTGCACCTCAATTCTTGAACGGGAAGCGGAAAGCAGCCAGAAGCGCCTTGGCTTCATCGTCCGATTTCGCTGTTGTCGTGATGCTGATATTCAGACCACGCAGAGCATCTACCTTGTCGTATTCGATCTCAGGGAAGATGATCTGTTCTTTCACGCCGACGTTGTAGTTACCACGGCCGTCGAAAGATTTGCCAGAAATACCGCGGAAGTCACGCACACGTGGCAGAGCCACTGTCACGAAACGGTCCAGGAATTCGTACATGCGAACGCCACGCAGGGTGACCATGCAGCCAATTGGCTGACCTTCACGGATTTTGAAACCCGCAATCGCTTTACGCGCCTTGGTCACAACAGGCTTTTGACCAGCAATTTTGGTCAAATCAGCCACGGCGTTGTCCATGATTTTCTTGTCAGCAACTGCTTCACCAACACCCATGTTCAAGGTGATTTTGGTGATGCGAGGAACTTCCATCACAGTCTTGTAGCCAAACTTAGCTGTCAGATCGCCGACAACTTTTTCACGATAAAAATCTTGAAGACGTGCCATTTATGCCACCTTGATCACTTCGCCACTGGAGCGGAATACACGCACGCGACGCTGACCTTTGTCAGCTGTCAGATCTACATTGAAGCCCACGCGATCGGCTTTGCCAGTTGCAGGGTTGTAGATTGCGACGTTGGATTGATGGATAGCCATGGTTTTGTTCACGATGCCGCCAACTTCACCCTTCATTGGGTTAGGACGCACGTGTTTTTTAACCACGTTAACACCTTCAACAACCAGGTGGTTCTCGTCTTTGCGAGACAGAACCACACCACGCTTGCCTTTATCGCGACCGGCCAACACGATGACTTCATCGCCCTTGCGAATCTTGCTACTCATGCCACACCTCAAATCACTTCAGGAGCCAAGGACACAATTTTCATGAAACGCTCAGTGCGCAATTCACGTGTGACCGGGCCAAAAATACGGGTACCGATTGGCTCAAGCTTGGCATTGAGCAGCACTGCTGCATTGCCATCAAACTTGATCAACGAGCCATCTTGGCGACGAATGCCTTTGGCAGTACGAACTACCACAGCACTGTAAACTTCGCCTTTTTTGACGCGACCGCGAGGAGCCGCTTCTTTGATGCTCACTTTAATAATGTCACCGACGCTGGCATAACGGCGCTTGGAACCACCAAGCACCTTAATGCACAACACAGATTTAGCACCCGTATTGTCGGCAACCTCTAAACGAGATTCTGTCTGGATCATTTGATTTAATTCCCAACTTAACCTGCGCTCATGGAAGCCACTTTTCAACGTGAACGCTAAAAAGCAACTGCCACACAGTCAGTCTTGGACCCGTCGCATCTGCGCGCTCACCCAAAGCAAGCACGCATCCACGTTTGGGCAGAAAACTCCACTCAAGATGAGCGAAGCTGCGTATTCTCCATCAAACAAGCAGTCCAGTCAACCTAAAGCTGACTGTTTTTTGTTCGATATGCACCACATGCTTCCAATAAATTGCAAGCAAGCGAAGCCTTGCCGCATCCAATCCAATAGACCGGGCGCTAAGCAAAGCATCCGGCATTCTATCAGAGCCAGCAAAGTTGCCGAGCATGACGCCTACCGATGCCACCAGGTAGTCATAGCCCACACATCAAAGCGCGTCACATAGGGCGGCATCGGCGCCTGGTAGGCCAATTGCTTGGCGTTGTAAACCACACGAAAGGTATCCGAGTACCACTGCGGCACCATCACATCTTCGGCCAACACAATGCGCTCCAGGGCACGACAGGCAGCCAGAAATGCATCATGGGTCTGGGCCTCGCCCATGCTTTGGATCACCGCGTCAATCGCGGGCTGGTTGATGCCAGAGAAATTGTAGGACCCCTCAGTAGCCGCGGACTTGGTGCCAAACAGGTCCAGGTACTCTTGCCCAGGGCTGTGCGAAAGCCCCCCCAAATTCAGCGTCGCAATATCAAAATCAAATTGCTGCGTGCGCTGCAAATACAGCGCGTAGTCCACCGCTCGAAACTCCAGCGTAATGCCCAATTTTTCCAAATTACGCATCCAAGGCGCTACCGCACGAATCGACGATGCATTGCTATCGAGCAACTCCAATACCAAGGGTTGGTTCTGCGCATTGCGCAGCACGCCCTTCGAATCCAGCTTCCAGCCCGCCTCGGCAAGCAGCTGCTGGGCTTGCCGCAAGTTGTCCCGAATGCCCTCTTCGGTCAAATCCGTGCGCGGCGGCAGCTTGATGGGCTCAAACACGGCTGCTGGCAATTGTTTGCGAAACGGCTCCAGCAAAGCCAGCTCCTGCCCTTGTGGCGCGCCTTGCGCCTGGCACTGGGTATTGCCGAAAATGCCGTGCACGCGCTTATACGAACCAAAGAACAGCCGCTTGTTCAGCCATTCATAATCCAAGGCCAGGTTCAATGCCTGGCGCACCCTGGCGTCTTGCAACAAGGGCCGGCGCGTATTCAAAAAGTAGCTCTGAAAACCGGCAGGATTCAGGTGGTGAAACTCCTCCTTGGCCAACTCGCCGGAGTCGAATTTGCGCCCTTGCGTGCGGCGCGCCCAGTCGCCTGCACTGAGAAACTGCATCGCATCAAACTGCCCGGCTTTCAATGCCTCCAGCCTGGCGGTATTGTCCTGGTACAAGCGCACAGTGACAGTATCAAAGTTGTAGCTGCCAACATTGACATTCAAATCAGCCGCCCAGTAGTTGGGGTCACGCACATAGCTGATATCGCGCCCAAACACCACCGGCCCAATCGTGTAGGGCCCGCTGCCAATCGGCGTATCCATCACCACCTCGTCAAACGGCTTGCGCACACCATCGACTACGCCCCAGTCGCGGCTGAACACCGGAATACCCCCTACGACCAAAGGCAAATCTCGATCAGGGCGTTTGAACTCAAAACGAATCGTGCGCGCATCAAGCACCACCGCCTTGTCGATCTGCGCAAAGGCCGAAGCATAGATGGGTGAGGCCTGCGGACTAATCAGGGTTTCATAGCTGTGCTTCACATCTTCTGCCAGCACCGGCTTGCCATTGTGAAAACGCGCCTCTTTGCGGATCACAAAGGTCGCCGACAAATGGTCTGGGGCCACATCCACACTTTCGGCCAACAAGCCATAGCCGGTAGCGGTCTCGTCCATCGAGGCGGTCAACAGCGACTCAAACATCAGCTCCAGCAAATTGGCAGGCGCGGAACCGCGCATAGTAAACGGGTTGAACTTGTCGAAGTTGGAGCGTGCCAGGCCGCTGATCAAACGAATTTCCCCGCCCTTGGGCGCCTGCGCATTGACGTAATCAAAATGGGCGAACCCCGCAGGGTATTTGGGCTCGCCCCACTGGGCATAGGCATGCGCGCCCCAAGCGGGGCAAGCCAACAGCAAAAAAAGACCTGCTGCGGCGGTTGCGATCAAGCGCGGTAGTGGGGATTGCTTGTCCATGCGACAATTCTGCCTTTCATTGATTGGGGCCAACGCGTTTGTCGGAGCATACACCGACAGGGCCAAGGCATCTCACAACAACACAACAAGGAGTGTTTCATGGGTTTTCTCAGTGGCAAAAAGTTGCTGATCACAGGCGTGCTGTCCAACCGTTCGATTGCCTACGGCATCGCCAAAGCCTGCCATGAGCAAGGCGCCGAGCTGGCATTCAGCTATGTGGGCGAACGCTTCAAAGAACGCATCAGCGAGTTTGCCGCAGAATTCAACTCCAAGCTGGTGTTTGATTGCGATGTCGCCGATGACGCCCAAATCGACAAATTGTTTGCCGATTTGTCCACCCACTGGCCCAAGTTCGATGGCTTTGTACACAGCATTGGCTTTGCTCCGCGCGAGGCGATTGCCGGCAACTTCCTCGAAGGTCTGTCACGCGAAGGCTTTCGCATCGCCCACGACATCAGCGCCTACAGCTTTCCAGCGCTGGCCAAAGCCGCGCTGCCATACCTGAATGAACGTGCCTCTTTGATCACCTTGTCGTATTTGGGCGCCATGCGTGCCGTGCCCAACTACAACACCATGGGCCTGGCCAAAGCCAGCCTTGAAGCCAGTGTGCGCTACTTGGCCGAAGCCGTGGGTCCACAAGGCATTCGCGTCAACGGCATCAGCGCCGGCCCGATCAAAACCCTGGCGGCCAGCGGCATCAAGGACTTTGGCAAGCTGTTGTCAAACTTCGCCGACACCTCGCCACTGCGCCGCAATGTGACGATTGAAGATGTGGGCAATGCCACCGCTTTCCTGTTCTCGGATCTGGCCTCTGGCATCACCTCTGAGATCCTCTACGTCGATGGCGGCTTTAGCCACACCATCGGCATGCCTTCGCCTTCGGCATAATCCCAACTGCACACCACAGGAGGCGCACCATGGTGCTACCAGCGTAGCGCCTCGTGCCTCCCCTCCATGCCAGCTGATGCCGCTGCCGGACACTCGGCCTGCGCCCAAGCTGGCAGCTTAACGTCTGATCTATGCAAGCTTATCTGATCCAGCGGATTGTGACGCTGCTGCTCTCCTTACTGGGAGCGTCGGTGCTGGTCATGTTTGCGCTCGAAGTGTTGCCAGGCAATGCCGCCCAAGTCATGCTTGGGCCCGATGCGTCTGCAGAAGCAGTTGCCGCCCTGTCCGAACAACTCGGCCTGCATGCGCCTTTGTGGCAGCGCTACGGCCAGTGGCTCTACCACTTGCTCCAAGGCGACATGGGCCAAAGCTACGCCTACGACGTGCCAGCCAGCAGCCTGATCTGGGAGAGCTTGCAACTGACCATCCCTCTGGCAGTGCTGGCCATTGCGCTCACGATTGTGATTGCCTTGATTGCCGGTATTTACGCTGCCGCCAAACACAACAAGGCTGGCGACTTTCTCACCATGGGTTTAACCCAAATTGGCATGGCGGTGCCGAACTTCTGGTTTGCAATCCTGCTGGTGATGGTGTTTTCTGTGCAGCTCAAATGGTTCTCCTCTGGCGGCTTCCCCGGCTGGACGGCTGCAGCTGGCGGCGGCTTCTGGCCCGCGCTCAAAGCCTTGCTACTGCCCGCACTGGCGCTGGCAATGGTGCAAGCAGCAGTGCTGGCACGCATCACGCGCTCGGCGATGCTGGAGGTACTGCGCGAAGACTATATCCGCACCGCCCGCGCCAAAGGCCTGTCACGCAGGCAAGTGCTATTTCGACATGCGCTGCGCAATGCCTTGATTCCAGTGATCACGATTGCAGGCCTGCAGTTTGCCAATTTACTGGCCGGCACCATTGTGGTGGAGAGCGTATTCCAGCTCCCTGGCCTTGGCCGCCTGATTTTCAAAGCCATCGAAAACCGCGACATGGTGGTGGTGCGCAACTGCGTTCTGCTGCTCGCAGCCTTGGTGATTGTGGTGAATTTTTTCGTCGACCTGCTGTATGCATGGATCGACCCGCGCATACAGGCCAGCGCAATGCGCCAGGGTAAGGTGGCAGCATGAGCATGCACCCTGCGTCTGATCTTGCGGCTTCACGAGCTGGCATGCGCTGGCTGGGCCTGCCATCCTTGCTGTTTGGTGGCTTGATCACCACCGCGTTATTGGCTTGCGCCTTGTTGTCCTTGGTGTGGACGCCCTATCCGCCCGGCGAGCAAAATTTCCATCTGCGCGAAGCCCCGCCTAGCGCGCAGCACTGGTTGGGCACGGACAGCTATGGCCATGACATCTTCTCGCAACTGATGGTCGGGGCGCAAAGCTCGGTGCTGGTTGGCGTCACGGCCGTCGCCATTGGCTTGCTGTTTGGTGTCAGCCTGGGCCTATTGGCCGCGCTGCGCAAAGGCTGGGTAGAAGAGGCCATCATGCGCTTGACCGATCTGAGCTTTGCGTTCCCAACCATTTTGGCCGCCATCATGCTGCGCGCAGCCTACGGTGCGGGTTTGGCGACCAGCATTGCCGCCATTGGCATTGCCAGTATCCCCATCTTTGCGCGCATCACACGCGCCAGTGCCAACGTGCTGTGGCAAAGAGACTTTGTCACAGCCGCACGCGCTTGTGGCAAAGGCCCCTGGGCGATCACACGCGAACATATCTTGCCCAATCTGCTGTCGATTTTGATTGTGCAAGCCACGATCCAATTTGCGATTGCGATTCTGGCCGAAGCGGCGCTGTCCTATCTGGGCCTGGGCACGCAATACCCAACACCCTCCTGGGGCCGCATGCTCAGCGAGGCACAATCGAAACTCTTTGATGCCCCCATGCTGGCGGTCTACCCTGGCTTGGCGATTGCGTTGGCCGTGATGGGCCTGAACCTGCTGGGCGATGGCCTGCGCGACAGGCTCGATCCGCGCCTGATGGGGAGTGCACGATGACAGCAGCCAACGATCCACGCACGCCACTGCTGCTGATCAATGACTTGAGCATTCACCACCAAAGCCGCCCTATGGCGCCGCCGATGGTGCGCGATGTCAACCTGGTACTGCAGGCGGGCCAAACGCTGGGACTGGTGGGCGAGTCTGGCAGCGGCAAGTCCTTAAGCGCGCTGGCCGTGATGGGGCTACTGGGTGACAAGCTCAGCGCCAGCGGCAGCGTGCGCATGCATGGCCAAGAACTGCTGGGCATGCGCGAAGCCCAGCTGCAACAGTTGCGCGGCAACCGCATGGCCATGGTGTTCCAAGAACCAATGAGTGCGCTCAACCCCGTGCACACGATTGGCGAGCAAGTGGCCGAGCCACTGCGCCAGCACCAGGGCCTGGGTCGCAAAGCCTGCATGGCCCACGCCGCCGCTCTGCTAGAGCGCGTCGGCATTGCCCGTGCAAGCGAGCGCTTATCAGCCTACCCGCACCAATTCTCTGGTGGGCAGCGCCAGCGCATTGTGATTGCCATGGCGCTGGCTTGCGGGCCCGACTTGCTGATTGCGGATGAACCCACCACAGCCCTGGATGTGATCGTGCAGCAGCAAATTCTCGACCTGCTTGACGATTTGGTGCAGGAGCAAGGCATGGGCATGCTGCTGATCTCGCATGACTTGGCCGTGATATCGGACTACACCGACCATGTCGCCGTGATGACCGGCGGCCAGATCGTTGAGCAAGGCGAGACCGCGGCGGTGTTTGCCGACCCCCAGCACGCCTACACCCAGCAATTGATGCAATCGCGCCAGCGCTTGATGGCGTATAGCCAAGCCAGCCCAGGCTCAGAACAGCCACCGGAGTCCAGCCCATGAGCGCAGCCCAGTCACGCAGCCCTTTGCTGGAAGTGCAGCACATCTCTCAGCACTACAAACTGCCGCGCCAGCGCCTGCTGGGGCCAGCCCCCCAAGTACAGGTGCTCGATGACATTTGCTTCAATGTGCCAGCTGGCCAAAGCATTGGCATTGTGGGCGAATCGGGCTCAGGCAAATCGACGCTGGCGCGCATCATCATGGCCTTGGATGTCCCCAGCCAAGGCCGTGTGCGTCTGATGGGCCGCGATTTGCACGCGATGACGCCAGCACAGTTGCAGGCCGCCCGTGCCGACTTTCAAATGGTCTTCCAAGACCCGTACAGCTCGCTCGATCCACGCCAACGGATTGAGCGCATTGTCACCGAACCCATGCATGCCTTGGGCGAGCGTGACCGCGAGAAAATGCGCGCACGCGCTGAAAAAATACTGCAGCGCGTTGGCCTCACAAGCCAAGACCTGCGCAAGTACCCGCACGAATTCTCGGGCGGCCAACGCCAGCGCATTGCCATTGCCCGCGCACTGATGACCCACCCGCGCCTGATTGTCGCCGACGAGCCGGTCAGCGCACTGGATGTGACCATCCAGGCCCAGGTGCTGGATTTGATGCTGGAGCTCAAGGCCACCTACGGCATCTCGTTTTTGTTCATCAGCCACGACATGGCCGCTATCCACCACCTGTGCGAAGACATGCTGGTCATGCACCAAGGCAAGGCGGTAGAGCGCGGCAGCCCAGAAAAGCTATTGAACGAACCCCGGCATGCGTATACGCAAGCACTGGTGCGCGCCCTGCCCCAGTTAGGCCAAGGCCGCCGGCGCACACGCCTACAACAGGAAGCGGCGCAGGCCGCGGTGGCAGAAACAAGCAGCACCGCTTGAGGCATACTGCCGCTATGACCGCCTCCTTCGACCTCTTTGCCGACAGCCCAGAAGAGCAGCGCGTGGCACTGGGGCCACAAGCCGTGGTGCTGCGCCAAAAAGCCAGCCCTTTGGCCGCTGAACTGGTGGCGCGCATTGAAGACGTGCTGCAACACTCACCGCTCTACCAAATGGCCACACCGGGCGGCAAACCCCTCTCCGTGCGCACCACCAGTTGCGGCACGCACGGCTGGTCCTCCGATCCCACAGGCTACAGCTATGTCCGCCACCATCCGCTGACAGATCAGGCCTGGCCGGAGATTCCTGCAGCATGGTCTGCGCTGGCCACAGAAGCAGCGCAAGAGGCCGGCTTCGCACAGTTTGCCCCCGATACCTGCCTGATCAACCAATACGGCTTGGACAGCAAAATGGCGCTGCACCAAGACCGCAGCGAGCAAGACCTGCGCCAGCCCGTGGTCTCGATCTCGCTGGGCATGAGCGCCTTGTTTTTATGGGGCGGTATGCAGCGCAGTGACAAACCCGCCCATGTGCTGCTGCACCACGGCGATATGGTGGTCTGGGGTGGCGTAGACCGCTTGCGCTTTCACGGCATCAAGCATTTGACTGGTGCACCCCACCCACAGTTGGGCGCAATGCGCTACAACCTGACGCTGCGCCGTGCTCGGTAATCCCACCACGCGATACCAACCAGCCACAGGCTGGTCCAACATAGCGCCAAAGGCGTGCACAAGCAGTTTGAGGCAGCCGCTGTGGGCGTTTTTGCTCAATTCACCGTCATCTGCAGTGATACGGCAGTCACGCTCACGCTGACAAACTGCTACAGCGCAACGCGCATAAGAGCCTGTTCGTCTTGGACGCGGGCCTTTTTCATCCGACAGCCTGTTGCCAAACGGCCGTCAATTTCCGCCATGGTCGCAAACGTCCGCCCAAAACGTTCCCCAAAGTCCGCTGCAAGCGCCTAAACTGGCACCATTACCCGCAAATGGATTACTCACAAACGGCCACGCTGGCCGACACCCTCTATGACACCCAAAGACTGGCTCCACACCCTGGTGGCTTTTGATACCACCAGCCGCAACTCCAACCTGGCCCTGATCGAAACCGTGCGTGATGCGCTGGCGCGCCAAGGCGTCGCCAGCAGCCTGCACTACTCGAAGGAGCGCAACAAAGCCAATTTGTTCGCCACCCTGCCTGCTGCCAATGGCAATACCCAGGGCGGGATTGTGCTGTCGGGCCACACCGATGTGGTGCCTGTCGATGGGCAAGACTGGCACACAGATCCCTTTACCGTGACGGAAAAAGACGGTGCCTGGTACGGCCGCGGCACGGCCGATATGAAAGGCTTTATTGCCACTGCACTGGCCTTGGTGCCGGATTTTCTGGCCCTGCCACGACAGCAGCCTTTGCATTTGGCACTGTCGTATGACGAAGAGGTCGGCTGCATTGGCGCGCCAGTGATGCTGCAAGAACTGCTGGCTCGCGGCCAGCAAGCCGACGGCTGCGTGGTGGGAGAGCCGACTGGCATGCAAGTTGTGGTTGCGCACAAAGGCGTGAACCTGTTTCATTGCCATGTCCATGGCAAAGCAGCGCACTCGTCGCTGACGCCGCAGGGCTGTAATGCCATTGAGTATGCCGCAATGCTGATTTGCCGCATCCGCGAGATCGCTGAACATTTCAAACAGCACGGGCCCTATGACCAGGCCTTTGACGTGCCCTTTACCACGATGACAACCAATATGATTGGCGGTGGCATTGCCTTGAATACCATTCCTGAGCGTTGCGAGTTTTCCTATGAATTCCGCAATTTGCCCGGCTTGCAACCCAAAGCACTGGCAGCGCAGGTGGAGCAATACGTACAAGACGTGTTGCTGCCACGCATGCGCCAAGAATACGACAGCGCCCGCATCGATATCACCACCGGCGCAAGTGCCCCAGCCCTGGAAGCCAGTGAGCAAGAGGCCATTACTGCCTTGTCCCGCGCCCTGACACAAGACCATGCTGTGCGCAAAGTCGCCTATGGCACAGAAGCAGGCCTATTCCAGCAAGCGGGCATTCCCAGCATTGTCTGTGGACCCGGCCATATTCAGGTCGCGCACAAAGCCAACGAGTATGTTGAGATTGCGCAAATAGAGACCTGTGAGCGCTTTTTACGCAAGCTGGCACAATCGCAGTGCGCTTGATGCTTAGCCAACACCAGTCGCCTTAGCACCTGTTGACTGCGCCGCTGGCACACGCCCCTAGCCTTGCATGGCTGGGGCATCAACTGGGCCATGGCTAGCGCGCGCGCCAAACCAACAGGGCCAGCAAAGTGATGCCAAGCAGGCCCACGCCCGCCAGACTCACCACGACAAAGGCCTGGTCAAACGCGGCACCGGCCAGCGCAATCAAGGACTGCGCCAGCTCAGCGGGCAAGCTCTCAGCCACCAAGCGTGCCTCATCCAAGCTATCGAGCGCTTGCGGATAGTGGGCCAATGGCTCAGGCAGCACCAGTTTGCTGGCGTACACCGCGGTCATCAAACTGCCCATCAAGGCCACGCCAAATGAGCCGCCCAGTTCGTAGGACACTTCTTCTACAGAAGCGGCCATGCCAGCCTTGTCTTCTGGCGCATTGAACATAATGGCCGCCGAGGCGCCCGTCACGGCCACCCCAAAACCGGCGCCAAACAACACCAGGCACGCCAGCAAGCCCCAGCCCATTGCGGTGTACGTCAGCACCACCCCCAGCATGCCCAGCGAGGTCATGCCCATACCGATCAAAATAATGCTTCGGCTGCCCAGGCGCTCCATCCACGAGCCGGCCAAGGGGCCTGCCACAAACGAGGCCAGCGCAATCGGCATCACTTGCAGCCCGGCTTGTAGCGGCGTGAGCTCACGCACCAGTTGCAACCATTGGCTAAAGACCAATTGAAAGCCAATGAAGGCAATCGAGCAAGTCAGCGCAGCAATCACGCCCACGCTAAAACCTCGCTCGCGCAGCAGGCCAAAATCAATCAAGGGATGGGCAATACGCTGTTGCCTGCGCACAAACAAGGCCAGAAACACGCAGCCAGCAATGGCAGCAGCCAGTACCTGGCCCCAATCAACCTGCGCTTGCGCCGCAGCTTTGACAGCATAGGTCGTGCCAAGCAAGCCCAGCAGCACCATGATCGAGCCTTGCCAATCCCAGCGGCGCATGCGATCGCCTGGGCGTGGCGCGATCAGCCACAGCACCAGCACGATACTCACCAACACCACGGGGACATTGATCAAAAATACCGAGCCCCACCAAAACTGTGTCAGCAGCAAGCCCCCCAGCACGGGGCCAAGCGCCGCACCGCCTGACGCGACGGCCGCCCAAATGCCAATCGCAATGCCACGCTCATGCCCTTGCGTGAAGGTTTGGCGAATGATCGCCAAGGTGGCTGGCATCATCAAGGCCGCGCCCACAGCCAAGCCTGCACGGGCCGCAATCAAAGACGCCGCTGTCGGCGAATACGCAGCCCATAAAGAGGCCAAACCAAACACAACCAGGCCCGCCAAGAAAGTACGGCGGTGGCCATAGCGGTCGCCCAGCGTGCCTGCACCAGGCAAAATTCCAGCGACCACCAGCGGGTACATATTGACGATCCAGAGCTTCTGCTTGGCCGTTGCATGCAGTTCATGGGTGAGCACTGGCAAGGCGGTGTAGAGCACCGTCATATCAATAACAATCAGGAGCAGCGCCACAGAGACGATGCCCAACACCAGCCAACGATTGGCTGCAGGCGGCCCGGTTTCATTCAGATTAACAGCAGATTGCACTGACATACAGCACCATTTCAAATGCACAAACAAAAAAGGCTGACCAAAGTCAGCAAACACAAACGCACCAGCCAGCGCCAGCCCCATCACCTGATAGACGTGTACAGAGCGGCTGCGCCAACATGGCGCAGATATTATCCAGATTGGGGATTTCCCCGACATCTTGCGTGGCTTTCATCGCCGCCTTACAGCCACCCTGTGCGCTTGGCGTTTGCTCTAGGCCCGCGCTGTGCGGTTTGACTTGAAAATAATGCGAATGGCTTGACCTTACCATAGTGGTAAGGTTCATGATGCAGGCATCGGCCACCACAGCATGGCCCTCTTACAAAGGATTTCAATGCCAACGCATGAGAAGCACCCTCTTCAAGTCAACCGCCCTGATACGTCGCAGTCCCTGCACGGCCCTGCCAGTGGAGCAGCACCGATTCGCCTGGATTTGGACGGCTTGCATTGTGCCTCCTGCGTTGCCAGGGCCGAGCGCGCGCTGGGCGCAGTTGCTGGAGTGGCCAGCGCCAGCGTGAACCTGGTCACGCAACAAGCCATGATTCAAGCTGCGCCCCACACCACGCTGCAACGCGCCGACTTGGTCAAAGCCGTCGAGCAAGCCGGCTACCGCGTTATCGAGCCGGCTGTGTCCACGCACGATGCGCACGCGCCTGCGTTGGAGCTCAGCATTGAGGGCATGACCTGTGCGTCCTGTGTGGGCCGAGTCGAACGCGCCTTACAAGCAGTCGATGGCGTAACCAGCGCCCAGGTCAACCTGGCAACCGAACGTGCCAGCATTGTCGGCCATGCTTCGACTGCGCAATTGCTGGCGGCAATCGCACAAGCGGGCTACCAAGCCAGCGTGATTGAGCCGGACCATGCCGCCCAAGCCACAGAACAAGCCCAAGCGCGCGCAGAGACGGAGCAGCGCAAGCTGCAGCGCAGCTTTTGGCTGGCAGCCGCCTTGGCCCTACCGGTGTTTGTGCTGGAGATGGGCTCGCACCTGATTCCAGGTGTGCACCACTGGATTGCCGGCACCATCGGCACGCACAATAGCTGGCTGTTGCAATGGGTGTTGACCAGTCTGGTGCTGCTTGGCCCAGGTCTGCGTTTTTACCGCCAAGGCATTCCTGCGCTGCTGCGCGGCGCCCCAGACATGAATTCGCTGGTCGCAGTGGGCACCTTGGCCGCTTATGGCTTCTCCGTGATCGCCACGTTTGCGCCGCAGTTGCTGCCAGCCCATACCGTCAATGTGTACTTTGAAGCCGCAGCCGTGATCGTCGCACTGATTTTGCTGGGCCGCTACCTGGAAGCCCGCGCCAAGGGCCGCACCTCGGCAGCAATTCAGCGCCTGGTCGGCTTGCAAGCCAAGACCGCTCGTGTGGAGCGCGGCGGCGCCATTGTCGAGATCGCCATTGCACAAGTACAGCCCGGTGACATTGTCCATGTGCGCCCAGGCGAGCGCATTGCCGTCGATGGTACGCTGGTGCAGGGGCGCAGTTTTGTCGATGAGTCGATGATTTCTGGCGAGCCCATTCCAGTCGAAAAAACCGCTGACTCGACCGTGGTGGGCGGCACCATCAACCAAACGGGCGCATTCAGCTTCCGTGCCACAGCGGTGGGCAGCGACACGGTGCTGGCCCAAATCATCCGCATGGTGCAAGACGCCCAAGGCGCGAAACTGCCGATTCAAACCATGGTTGACAAGATCACCTTGTGGTTTGTGCCCGCGGTGATGGCTGCAGCGGCGCTGACATTTGTGGTCTGGCTGATCTGGGGGCCCACACCTGCGCTGACGCTGGCCCTGGTCAATGCCGTAGCGGTATTGATCATCGCCTGCCCATGCGCAATGGGACTGGCCACACCGACTTCGATTATGGTGGGCACCGGGCGCGGCGCAGAGCTGGGTATTTTGTTTCGCAAAGGCCAGGCGCTGCAATCGCTCAGAGATGCGCGCGTTGTCGCAGTCGATAAAACCGGCACCTTGACCGAGGGCAAGCCAGTGTTGACCGATTTTGAGTTGGCCGCAGGTTTTGAGCGCGCCTCCAGTCTGGCTGCGATTGCTGCCGTGGAAGCCCAATCCGAGCACCCGATTGCCCGCGCCATTGTGCAGGCGGCCGAGCAGGAACAGCTGGTACTGCCAAGCATTGCGCAGTTTGAGTCCATCACGGGCCATGGTGTGCGTGCACGCCTGCAGCTTCAGGGAGCGGAGCAAACCATCGAAGTCGGTGCGGACCGTTTCATGGCCTCGCTGGGCCTGTCTGTCGCGCAGTTTGCAGAGACGGCCAACCGCTTGGCGCGTGAAGGCAAAACGCCGCTGTATGCCGCCATCGATGGCCAGCTGGCAGCCATCATCGCTGTTGCTGATCGCATCAAAGCCAGTACACCGGCAGCGATTGCGGCCTTGCATGCACTGGGACTGAAAGTGGCGATGCTGACTGGCGACAATGCGCAAACGGCCCAGGCCATTGCCGCACAATTGGGCATTGACGAAGTCAAGGCCGAGGTGCTGCCCGAAGGCAAAGTGCAGGCATTGCGCCTGTTGCGCCAGCAGTACGGCCCGGTGGCTTTTGTGGGGGACGGCATCAACGACGCGCCTGCGCTGGCCGAAGCCGATGTCGGCCTGGCCATAGGCACAGGCACCGATGTGGCAGTGGAAACTGCCGATGTCGTGCTGATGTCTGGCAATCTACAGGGCATCCCCAATGCCATTGCGCTGTCACAGGCGACCATTGGCAATATCCGGCAAAACCTGTTCTGGGCTTTTGCCTACAACACCGCCTTGATTCCGGTCGCCGCTGGCGTGCTTTATCCGGCTTGGGGCCTGTTGCTTTCGCCAGTGTTTGCGGCCGCAGCCATGGCGTTGTCAAGTGTGTTTGTGCTGGGCAATGCGCTGCGCTTGCGGCGCTTTGAACCGCTCAGCGCACAGGCACAGGCACAGGCAAGTTAATCGGCTCCATTTTTCAGAAAGTGATTGACGATGGCAGTTCAGTCCATGCACATTGGCCAGGCGGCCCAGGCCAGTGGGGTATCGGCCAAAATGATCCGTTATTACGAGCACAATGGTTTGCTACCAGCGGCAGTCCGTACCGAGGCGGGCTACCGCTGCTACAGCGAACAGGACATCCATCGCCTGCAGTTCATCCGCCGCGCGCGCGATTTGGGCTTTTCCGTGCCTGAAATCAGCGAACTGCTGGGTTTATGGGATGATCGCAGCCGCCACAGTGCCGATGTGCGGCGTATTGCACAAGGGCATATCCAGGCGCTGGAGCAACGCATTGCGCATTTACGGCAAATGCGTGCCAGCTTGCAGGACCTGGTGCACGCCTGCCATGGCGACAACCGCCCCGACTGCCCTATTTTGCAAGGTTTGGCTGAACCAGACGCACAGCAAAGCGATTGTTGTGTGAGCGATCCATCCGCTTGATACGGGTTGTATTGGCGCAGCGCAATCGGCGCTCAGCGTAGGCAGGTTCTTAGAACGTGCTTACGATCTTAGAAATCAGGCGCAAAGCGGTTGCCGGCCAGACAAATGCCCCAAACCAACTCGACCAGAGCCAGGCTATTGAGCAAGGGCTCACCCGCAATCGCGAGCCAGTAGCCTGAACCGTCGACCCAGATCGGCACAAACGACCAGCTCGGCAGCAACAAATGCGAGTCTTCATAAAACGAGACGTAGCGGTTTGCGCCCTGCCAGCCCCGGCGCGACTGGCGCTTGGCATATTCGGAGAAGTCAGCGGCAGCAGCGCTGACTGCCTCGGCCTCCTCATGCTCTACGCCAACGCGGTCCAGGCAAAAACCAGAATCGGACGCCAACACCGCTTGGCGCTGGCCCGACAAGGGCGCAATCACGTGGCGAATAAAGTCCGACAGCCGGGTATCGGGCCCCGACACCGGACGCGAGAGCAATTGCACCCACTGCCGCTCTTGCGCATGCGGCAAGTTCGCGGTGTCCATGTTTGTCAGGCCCCACTCGCTTTTACTGACGGCCTGCTCACTGCGCAGCAAAGCTTGCAAGGCTTTTTGCTGCGCATCGGGCTCGGGTGAGCCAAATGCGTGCAACACGCCTTGCGGGGTCAAGGTGTACCAGGTGTCGAAAATCCCGGTAGAGCTACGCAGCGGGGCAGAACGTGGTGGAGTCGTGCTCATGAAATAAATGCTTTTGATGACAAATTGCGGCAGAAAAACCAACGAATCGGACAAGCCCTGCTTGTTCGATTGGCAGTATGCCTGAAAGCAATGGCGGGCCGTTCAATAGGGCGTCACTCAGGACCTCTGTCTTGCTCAAGGGCTTCAGCTACGGCTTGCCACTGCGCAGTCAGCTCAGGATGCGTGCGCAGCCACTCACGGCGAGCCAGCATAAAAGCCAGGCGGTCATGGCAGGCCAAGCAATGGGCCAAAAACTCTTGCTCCAGTGTCTGGGCGCGCTCGCCACCTTCTTGCAATGCGGCCAAGACCCGCTGCGCTAATAAACGCGACTCGTCGCTGCTGGCGCGCCTCAGCCGTGCTGGCACTGCTGCCGATGGCTGCACCAGCACACTCCAACGCGTGGCCAAAGCGTGCACAGGCGCAATCACCTCTCCTTGCGCAAAATGCCAATCAAACACTTGTGCGATGTGTGGTGGCAAATGCTTGTTGGCCAAATCACAGGCGAGTTCAAACAATGGCACGGCACTGCTGGGTACGATCACGCTGAACAAATCGACCAAACAGCCTTGCAGCGGCTCCTCACCGGCCACATGTGTGGCCGCTTCCAGGCGTTTGCGGTGGTTGATGGTTTGGCCTGGCTGCGCCAGAACCCGGCGCGCCATATGGCGCAGACGCAAGCGTGCCTGTTGCTGCGCAGCAGCAGACGCCGCCTGGCCGGCAGGCATGGGGTTGTCAAAGCGATTCAAGGCCAATCCTTCATGGTCAATTGTGAACTGCCTGCGCACAAGCGCCGCCCAGATACAGCCGCTTAGTCGCGCAACGTATCCATCAAATCAATCATAAACTCTGCATCCTCTTGCTCCATGCGCTCCAAGCCTTCATGCAAGCCCATGGCTTCGAGCACATCCTGATCACCAGCCTGTTTGCCGATGCCCAGCATGGCCTCTTGGATCACGGCAATATCGGCCTGGACACTGGGATGTGCAAGCAGCACATGCGAGATATCTTTCAGAGAACTTTCAATCAAAGGCTTGAGTTGATTTTTGGTCATTTTAGACAAGGCGTGGTAGGCCGTTGCCAAAAAGAAGCCGGCATCGACCTTGCCCTGAATCAATAACCGGGCCACAGCCTGGTAGCTCTCGACCAACTCCCAGCGAATGTCCTGCTCAGTCAAGTCGGCCGGCTCCAGCAGGCGCAAGCCAATCAGCTTCACATCATGGTTGGCAGTCAAAGCAATCTTGCTGCCACTGGGCAGGTCTTCGACCGAGTGCATTTGCTCTGCTGCAGCCGAAGTCGCAATCACCATTTCATTGGAGCGATTGATCGGGCGTGCAAACGGCACATAGCCATGGTCCCGGATCAACTCAGCCGCATCAAAAGGGTTGGCATACAGGACATCGACCGCGCCGTCTTGCAATAACTGGGCTTGCTCAGTCGCATTTTGCGGCATGACCAAACGCAAATGCATGCCTGAGCGCTTTTGCAACACGGTATTGAACATGTGCCAGCCGGCAAAATTTTGCGGCGGAAAATCAGGTGCCACCAAAAAATTCAATGTCATCGAGTAATTCTTTCTTCGCTCAGCCAAGCCTGGTAGACAGCGGTGATTTCATCAATTTTTTTACGCGAAGGTTTGCGCCGCACCGAGGTGTAGCCGACCACCTCCGAGCGGCGAATATTGGGCACTACAGTCGCGTAGACCCAATAAAAGCTGCCATCTTTGCGCAAGTTTTTCACATAACCGTGCCACTTGCGCTTGGCTTGGGCATCACCCCAAAGACTGGCAAAGGCTTTGGCAGGCATTTCGGGATGACGCAAAATGCAGTGCGGCGCGCCAATCAGCTCTTCGCGCGAATAGCCGCTCATCAGAACAAAGGCTTCATTGGCGTGGGTGATGCGTCCCTGCAGATCGGTGCGCGAGACGATCAACTGCCCATCCGGATAAGGCACCTCTTCATCTGTCCAATACAGCTGTCTGGTGCTGCCATCGTAGAAGGTTTTGCGCATTGAATGGCACGGCTGTGGCGGAGCAGTCATATCTGACATGAACATCGCGACGTCTCCTTACAACAGAGCGGCCAGCGTTTGAGAAGCACGCTTGATATCCAAAAACAACAGGCCCAGTTTGGCGTTGGCCTTGGCTGTGACAGTAAGCACCGCCTCTTCACCGGCAGCGGTCATGATGATGCAGCCTTGCTCGCCTTGAATCAGCACCCGCTCTAGCGCACCTCTTGCCAATTCACGCGTCACACGCTCGCCCATCGACAAGATCGCTGCCGACATCGCGCCCACACGGTCTTCATCCATGCCAGCGGGCATCGCAGAGGCCACCAATAACCCATCAATTGAGATCAGTGCAGAGGCCTCAATATCGGCCGTAGAGCCGTTGAGCTCCTTGAGTGTATTGATCAGTTCATCAATTCGCATTGCTTATCCAGTTTCAGGCAAAGAGCTGTAAATATTAGTCAGCTAATTTAGCCAAGCGGTTAAATGTCAACAAAATGTTATTTTGTCGAATTCTAATATGCACTCACCATATCGCGAAAAATTGACGAAATTGCACAGCCATCGTCCAGATGCACAAGTAATAGAGTAGGAGATCAGACCGCCCCTTTTAAATAGGCATGCTAGGATAAGCCCCCATCTGCCAGCTTCTGGCATGTGCCCTAAGAGCCTGTACCTAATCTCCACGCAGCCGCGTTGGAGATTTTGAACAGGCTCTAAGGCCTATTGCGCCAACAAGCAGCCACAGTGCCTTGTCCATTTGCAGATCGTAAGAAGGTGCGCCTCATGAATCGTCACCTTGGTCCATTACTATAATCAAACGCGAGCCCCATGCCCCGCCACTGGCAAGCTCAGTTACATTTGCACACCATGTCTACCACTCTGCCCTCTTCCTTGACAATCGCCACACGCAAAAGTCGCTTGGCACTTTGGCAAGCCGAACACATTCAGCAACGCCTCAAAGCCCTTGGACACACCGTCAGTTTGTTGGGAATGAGTACTACGGGCGATCAGATTCTCGACCGCAGCCTCAGCAAAGTCGGTGGCAAAGGTTTATTCGTCAAAGAACTGGAAACCGCTTTGCTCCAAGGGCAAGCCCATCTGGCTGTGCACTCGCTCAAAGATGTTCCTATGGAGTTGCCCGAAGGTTTTGTGCTGGCCTGTGTCACTGAACGAGGCAATCCCTACGACGCCTTTGTCTCGCACCACTACGCCCAGCTCGACGATCTGCCTCAGGGCGCTGTCGTAGGCACCTCTAGTTTGCGCCGACAGGTGATTTTGCAGCACCTGCGGCCTGATTTAAAAATTGAACCGTTACGTGGCAATATCGACACGCGCTTGCGCAAACTCGACGAAGGCCAATTTGACGCCATTATTTTGGCGGCTGCGGGCTTGGAGCGCTTGGG
Organism: Lampropedia aestuarii; assembly: GCF_004803635.1. GTDB lineage: Bacteria > Pseudomonadota > Gammaproteobacteria > Burkholderiales > Burkholderiaceae_C > Lampropedia > Lampropedia aestuarii. Next base: position 26,860 of record NZ_SSWX01000032.1, read on the forward strand.
TCTGCATGACCGCATTCGCTGCCTGTTCACACCCGAGCAAATGCTGCCTGCAGCAGGCCAGGGCGCGCTCGGCTTGGAAGTCAGAACACAAGAATCGGCCTTGATCGCCACCTTACAGGCTCTGGCACACCCTCCGACGTGGCTCGCCACTGCTGCTGAGCGTGCTGTTAGCCGTGCTCTAGGCGGCAGTTGCTCCGTGCCACTGGCCGCCCATGCGGTTTGGTCAGAAGACAATTCGGGCTCGTTGTGGCTGCGTGCGATATGGGGTGATCCTGAGGGACGTCAACCACTGCTAGAGGCCGACATACGCGGCCCTGTGCAACACATCGAGCAAGCGGATCAACTAGGCCAGCAAGTGGCGCAAATGCTGCTCGATGCGGGCGCCAAGCGCACCGCTTTGCCAGCCTGATCGCAAGCCGCAGCCACGCGCGCCTTGGCGCTGCCAACACTTTAGACGGCTGCTACGGGCCATTGCAGGTTGCGACGACTCTCACAATAACGCCGCTGCCCACTGATCGGATCAACCCATTCCAATGACCGGGCCAGCAGTTGCAATGGCCGGCTGAAATCGCCCTCAGGCGGATCGGTGATCTCTGGATAAAACGGATCATTGCGCAGCGGCAGCCCCAGGCCTGCCATGTGCACCCGCAATTGGTGCTTTTTGCCGCTTATCGGCTGTAACTGGTACAACCCCCAAGCACCATGCAGCTCCAGCAGCTGCACCAGGGTTTCGCTATTGGCTGCGCCGTCGACCTCGTGCATCGTGAAAAAACGTGCTCCTCCTGGCTCCAGCCGGCTGGCATGGCGCACCTGCGTTGCGAAGCGCACATCGGCAGGTGCCACTGCCTCATAGCGCTTGCAGATAGCATGGTCGCGAAAGAGTGCGTGGTAACGGTCCCTCGTGGCAGGATTGACTGACAGCATCACCAAACCAGCCGTGTCCTTATCAAGGCGGTGCAAAGGTGCCAGCTGCATCAGCCCCAATTCATGCTGCATGCGGCTGAGCACGGTCTGTGCCACATAATTGCCACTGGGCGCAACAGGTAAGAAATGGGGTTTGTCGACCACGAGGATATCGGCATCCTGAAACAGCACCTCGACATCGAATGGGATCACCATTTCATGCGGTGGGTGACGTGGATAAACGATATGCTGCACACGCTCCACTGCATCTTCTGCCTGCAATACACGGCCATCGCCGTCGCGTACCAACTGCTGGGCAAAGCGCGCAGCCCACACGGCTTGCGGCACATGCGAAAAACGCTGCAGCACAAACTGCAGCACCGAACCTCTTGCAGAAGCGGGCACACCGAGCTTGGCCCAGCCTGGCGGTCTTTGCCACTGCAAAGGTGTTTTCAAATCGTCGTCCATGGCGCAATTATCGCCTGGGGTATCCGCACAGTAAGCCTTGTGAACCGCTGAACCGACTGGATCGATGGTTCACAAGGCATCTGGGAGAGGGCAAGCGATGCGTCACCGCACGCCTCCCCTAGATTAATGCGCGTGTTGGTTAAAGGGCCCGCGCACTCTTGCGTCTGGCCATCACGCCCAACCCCGCCCCCATGGCAAGCCACCACCACAGTGAGCCCACTGGCACCGGCACCGGCTCGCCAGGACGGATCGGGTGCGAGGTCTCGCACTCACCAGGCACACATACCGGATCACTTCCGCGCGGATCCCCAGGGTTGCCACCGCCTTTGCCTGTAACGTGGTTGACGACGGTCGAGCTCGCCCCTGTATCCACGGTGGTGGAATAGGTCACGGTGTAGGTGCCGCTGGCCTGGCCTGCGGCCAATGTGAATGTGCCTGCCACTGCATCGTGCGTGAAGCCCCCTGCAGCAACCACCGACGAGAATGTCAAGCCCTTGCCCAACACATCGGTCAGCACAATCGGAGTCTGTGTCGGAGCATTAGCCACATGCACACTCAACGTATAAGTCACGACTTGACCTGGAGCCACGACGGTACCCACCGCTGGAGAGGCCGTCTTGCTCAGCGAGATCGTTGGCAGCAGCGGGTGCTCCGTACTGCAGTTGCCCTCACAGCTTGGGTTCGGTGCACTCGGATCGTTCGGGTTGCCGCCACCGGTGCCACTGACACTGTTGCCTGCCGACACGTTCGCGCCTGCATTCACGGTCGCTGTGTAGCTCACGCTGTAGCTGCCGTTGGCTTGCCCTGCTGGCAAGGTGAATCGACCAGGGTTTTGTAGATAGTTCTCAGCCTCCTATTTCAGTTTT
>NZ_SSWX01000033.1 GCF_004803635.1 Lampropedia aestuarii
CGGGTTCGAGTCCCGTCCGCTCCGCCACAGACATATGAGCCAGTGCATATGGTGCATTGGCTTTTTTTGATCGGGTATTTGCAGTGGTTTGAGTGCTGTTGCCAATACCAAAAGCTTTAGACCCTATCGTCTAGCGGTTAGGACATCGCCCTTTCACGGCGGTAACCGGGGTTCGATTCCCCGTAGGGTCGCCAAGTTGTAGCACTTGGTTGTGCTGGTTTCAGCACAGCAAAAGCTGCCTACCGTGGAGCGGTAGTTCAGTTGGTTAGAATACCGGCCTGTCACGCCGGGGGTCGCGGGTTCGAGTCCCGTCCGCTCCGCCACAGATTCAAAAGCCAATGCATGCGTGTGCATTGGCTTTTTTTATGCGCGACTGCCGCCGCATGTTCAAGCCGCTTCGTTGCTTTGGTGCTTGGCTGCTGCCTTTGGCTGGTATCGGTGCACCAACTCCAATCCATGTGAACAGCGCTTTGTTCTGCAATAATGCCCCGCTTGTGCAGTTTGAAAGGCAGCAGTGGCAGTGCGTCAATACCATTTTTTAGACGACTACAGCGAAGGTGCGCATCCAGAGATACTCAATGCGTTAAGCGCCAGCAACCTGGTGCAGCAATCCGCTTATGGCGCTGACGACTACAGCGCAGCTGCAAGCAGTTTGATTGCTGCGCAGCTAGGCCCCGATTTTGTTGGCGAGATCCACTTTGTCGCCAGCGGTACGATGGCCAATATCATCTGCATTGCCAGTTGCCTGCGTCCACATGAGGCGGTGATTGCGGTGGAGTCTGGCCATATCGTTGCGCGTGAGGCTGGCGCGATTGAGGCCACCGGGCACAAACTGATTACCGTGCCCGCTGTTAACGGCAAGATCACCCCCGCCCAGATTGAAAAAGCCTTGCAGGCCAATGCGCATTTTCCGCACATGGCCAAGCCCAAGCTGGTGTATTTGTCGAACGCCACTGAAACCGGCACTGTCTACACGCTGGAGGAATTGCAGGCGCTGTCGGCGCTGGCCAAGGCGCGCGGTTTGTACCTGTTCATGGATGGTGCGCGCCTGGGCGCGGCCTTGGCTTCACCTCACAATGATGCGACGCTCCAGGACATCGCCACCTTGGTTGACTTGTTCTGGATTGGTGGCACCAAGCTGGGTGCCTTACTGGGCGAGGCGATTGTTGTCAGCAACCCAGCATTGGCCCAGGATTTTGCCTTCCACATCAAACAGCGTGGCGGCATGCTGGCCAAAGGGCGGGTGCTGGGCATCCAGTTTCAGGCCCTGTTTGGTGAGCGCCAATGGTTTACCGCACTGGCAACGCACGCCAACCAGATGGCGGCGCGTTTGTCGGCGGGTATTGTTGCGGCGGGCGGGCGCTTGGCTTCTGAGACCGAAACCAACCAAGTCTTTGCGATTGTGCCGGATGCTGCCATCACTGCTTTGCAGCAGTCGTTTGCGTTTTATGTCTGGGGCCCTGCCGAGGCTGGGCATTCGGTGGTGCGCCTGGTGACCTCCTGGGCCACTGATGCAGACCAGGTTGAGGCCTTTATTGCACAATTGACAGGCCTGCTTTGAGTGGGTTGTGACAACTTCCAGTGCCGCTCAACGATGCGTTAGCCCCGTTTGTAGGCATTGGAGGCGCCAGTATGCCGCGTGTGAATGGAGCCGCAGCAGAAAAAATCGCCAAACGATTGCAACTGCGGCAGCGCGCATGGTGCGCGACGGCGAAAAAGACCGTAAACAGGTTCCAAGGCCCCCACTGGCGCGGCGATAAGCCACACGATGAGCTCCGCACCCAGCAGATTCAGCAGGCTGCCCCAGTGTGGCTTGGTGTGACGAATTACGGTGGGCTGACCAGAATATTGCCCATCATGCCCAAGTCCTCGTGCTCCAGGATATGGCAGTGGAACATGCGCAAACCCGGCTCGTCGATGCGCATGCGCAGCGTCACGCTTTCACCGGCCTTGATGTTGATGGTGTCGCGCCAGGCCAGGAAGGGCTCGGGCGTGGTCTCGCCATTGAAGTTGCGCTCTAGCACCTGGAAATGCCCGCCATGGATATGGAATGGGTGCTCCATGCCCATGGCACTGGCGTTGATGACGGTCCATTCTTCGACTTCGCCCAGGCGGCCTTCAATGTCTACACGCTCCATGTCATAGGTCTGGCCGTTGACCAGGAACAGCATGTCTTGCGGTCGCTCGTAGGGGTTGCTCGGTGGTGGGGCTTCCAGATCGACGTAATCCGAGAACGCCACCATGTGCTCGGCTGTAGGCGTGCCCAGTGCGGTGATTGGGCGCAGCACTTCGGGAATCTCCAGCGTGGCCTCGCTGCTGTGCACGATGTCGATATCGGCCAGCACGCGGCGCTGTGAGAGGCCAGCCAGCCGGCCCATGGCGCCACGGTCGTAAGGCTCGGCAATCAGTTGGATGCGCGAAGATCCGCTGCTGGGGGCCGTCACAATGATTTCAGCCCGTTCCGCCGGGGCCAGCAGCAGTTCGGTCAGGCCGCGCACAGGCGCAGCCAGCAAGCCGCCGTCGGTGGCCACTTGCGTGAACTCCAGTCCGCCCAGGCTCAGCTTCAAATAGCGTGCGCTGCAGGCATTCCAGATGCGCCAGCGCTGCGTGCCAACCAACGTGATCAAAGGCATATGCAGGCCGTTGATCAAGACAAACTGGCCTTCGCGGCCATTCATCCAGTCTTCGCGGTCGTTTGGCGGAATGCTGCCGTCAGCGGCCATTTTGAGGTCGGAGATGAACAGCTCTTGCTCCGGGAAATGCCGCAATGGATCGTTGCGGTCGCGCACAATCAACGCGCCAGCCAGGCCTCGGTAAACCTGTTCGGCGGTCATCATATGCGGGTGCGGGTGGTACCAGTGTGTGCCAGCGCTGCCGGGCGGCAGCGTGAAGTGGTAGCGCCGGTGGCCCCCAGCTGGAATAAAGTCCTGTGGCGCGCCGTCCTGGTCGGCCGGAATCGCCAGGCCGTGCCAGTGCACAGTGCTGGGCTGGGGCAGCAGGTTGTAAAAATCGATCTCGACACGGTCGCCTTCATACGCCTCAATCAACGGTCCTGGCGTCATGTGGTTGTAAGCAAACACGCGCGTCGGCGGGAGAGAGCCGAGTTTGAGATTGGCGGGTGCGGCCACCAGTTTGCTGCGAAACAGCTGCTTGCGGCGCGCACGGTTTGCCAGGCGCGGCAAGGGTTTGAGCGGGCGGTGGCGTGGCAGGCTGGACAGCGGCGCCAGCTCAGTAGGGCCTGAATAAGCCGTCATGTCGTCGTCCGCATGGCCCATCGCTGCCATCGGGTTGGGTGGGCTGTTGGCCAGCAAAGGATGCCAAGGCTGCGCTAGCAAAGCACCTGCACCCATGCCTAGTAACAGAGTGCGACGACGATTCAAAGGGAGTGAAGACATAAACGCCATGCAAGGCCCATGCACGCCTTGGACTTGAAAGTGGTGTACCCAGCGTGTGCTGTACGAGAGAGCCGCGCTGCATGAAGGGCTGCGGCATACTTAGAGTCTGCCCAACGTCTGCGCGGTTGCGTCGGGATGATGAACAGGCGCTAAGCATACCCCCATTCTGGTTTTGAATCGAATACTCGGGATTGCGCAAGGGCCGGGGGCGTAGGGTGGGCAGCTTTGCTGCCCACGCCAGCTGCCGCTTAGACATGCAGCATTGCATAACGCTTTCAAGAGCTGCGTGCAGCTTGTTGTAGATGGTGCCATCCGCGTGGGCAGGAGACCTGCCCACCCTACGGCCATGCCCACGCCAAGGACCGCTCCCTCAAGGGCGGCGCTTGCTTTGGTTGCGCGCCTTGTTGCCGGTTACGCCAGCGCGTGGTGGCAAACCGGTGTGTTGCGTCAGGATCTTGCCAGGTGCTGGCGCAGACGTTGTGCGTGGCTTGCCAGTTTTGGCCGCGTAGGTTTTCATGCCTGGGGCGCCTGCACGCGTGAAGCTCTTGGCTTCGACGTTGGTTGTCGAATTGCTGCGGCGGGCGCTCTTGTAACTGCCATCGGTGAGCGGTTGGTAGGTCGGAATCAGGTGTTGTTTGCCATTGCCGATCAAGTCGCTGCGGCCCATGTCCTTGAGGGCCTGGCGCAGCATGGGCCAGTTGTTCGGGTCGTGGTAGCGCAAGAAAGCCTTGTGCAGTCGGCGTTGCTTTTCGCCCCGCACGATTTCGACCTGCTCTTCTTGCTTGTCGCGCATCCAGCGGCGCACGCGTGTGAGCGGATTGCGGCCACTGTGGTACATGGCCGTCGCTGTGGCCATCGGGCTGGGGTAGAAGGTTTGTACCTGGTCGGCGCGAAAGCCGTTGCGTTTGAGCCAGATCGCCAGGTTCATCATGTCTTCATCGCTGGTGCCCGGGTGGGCGGCAATGAAGTAGGGGATCAGGTACTGCTTTTTGCCTGCTTCGGCTGAGTACTGCTCGAACATTTGCTTGAAGCGGTCGTAGCTGCCAATACCGGGCTTCATCATTTTGCCCAGTGGACCGGCTTCGGTGTGCTCAGGGGCGATTTTCAAATAGCCCCCCACGTGGTGCTGCACCAGTTCTTTGACGTATTCGGGCGACTCGACCGCCAGGTCATAGCGCAGGCCCGAACCAATCAAGATTTTTTTAATGCCTTTGAGCTGGCGCGCACGGCGGTAGATTTTGATCAGCGGATTGTGGTCGGTGTGCAGGTTCGGGCAAATGCCTGGAAATACGCACGAGGGCTTGCGGCAAGCGGCCTCGACCTCAGGCGATTTGCAGCCCAGGCGGTACATATTGGCAGTCGGACCACCCAGGTCGGAGATGATGCCTTTGAAGTCTTTGACCTTGTCGCGAATTTCTTCGACCTCACCAATGATGGATTCTTCCGAGCGGCTTTGAATAATGCGGCCTTCGTGTTCGGTGATGGAGCAGAAGGTGCAGCCGCCAAAGCAGCCGCGCATGATGTTCACCGAGGTACGAATCATCTCCCAGGCCGGGATCTTGGTTGCGCCATCGTGGCTGCCTTGCTCGTCAGCGTAACGCGGATGCGGGCTGCGCGCGTATGGCAGGCCAAACACCATGTCCATTTCAGCGGTGGTCAGTGGGATCGGCGGCGGGTTCAGCCAGACGTCGCGGGCGGTTGCGCCCGTGCCGTGGCGCTGCACCATTGCGCGGGCATTGCCGGGATTGGTCTCCAAATGCAGCACGCGGTTGGCGTGGGCATACAAAATCGGGTCCGCCTTCACCTGCTCGAAAGAGGGCAGGCGAATCACGGTTTCGCCGCGTGGCGGCAAGGCGCGTTTGTTTTTACCCTGCAGCGTCGGGTTGATGTGAAACTGGATCGGGGCTGTGCCGTCGGCCGACTTGATGCCCAGGGCTTTCAGATCAGGTGTAGCTGCGTCAGCGTTCAGGTCGATGATGCCGTTGGCACCATTGCCTTTGGCGGCATCTTGTTCATCACGCGAGCAGCTGCTGCCAGCGGCTTCGGCCTGCTCGCTCACGGTCATATACGGGTTGATGTGGGGCTCGACCACGCCTGGCGTGTCAATGTCGGTCGAGTCCAATTCCCACCAGGTTTTGCCATCGTCTTGCAGGCGGCGTACAAAGGCCGTACCGCGCACGTCGGTGATTGCACTGACCGGCTCGCGTTTGGCCAGGCGGTGGGCCACTTCAACCAAGGCGCGCTCGGCATTGCCGTACAGCAGCAAATCGCATTTGCTGTCCACCACGATCGAGCGGCGCACGGTGTCGCTCCAGTAGTCGTAGTGGGCAATGCGGCGCAAGCTGCCTTCAATGCCGCCCAGCACAATCGGTACGTCTTTGTAGGCTTCACGGCAGCGCTGGCTGTAGACAATCGCGGCGCGGTCGGGGCGCTTGCCACCGACGTCGCCGGGGGTGTAGGCATCATCACTGCGGATTTTGCGATCAGCCGTGTAGCGGTTGATCATCGAGTCCATATTGCCAGCTGTCACGCCCCAGAAAATATTCGGGCGGCCCAGGACTTTGAAAGGCTCGGCGCTTTGCCAGTCGGGTTGGGCGATGATGCCAACCCGAAACCCTTGGGCTTCGAGCACGCGGCCAATCACCGACATGCCAAAGCTGGGGTGGTCCACATACGCATCGCCGGTGACGATGATGATGTCACAGCTGTCCCAGCCGAGTTGGTCCATTTCTGCGCGGGTGGTGGGCAGAAATGGCGCGACACCGAAGCGCTTGGCCCAATAGGGGCGGTAGCTGCTCAGCGGCTTGGCATTGCGCGGAAAAAAGGAGACGTCGACGGGGGCGTTCATGGGCAGGCTCGTGGAACTTTTGCGTGGCTAAGGGCGACGCTTTTGCAATTAATTCGCTATTGTAGAGAACAGGCGCTTTAGCGGAGGCGCTCAAACGGGCAAGGCCCCGCAAAGGGAGCGCCCATTCTGTGGTGGTCGTGGCCAGTGCGTGGTGCGGTCATGAGACCGCTGAACAAGCGCTAAGCCACGGTGTCGTAGGTCTGGCCATTCTCCAGTACCAGGGTTTTTTCAGGCCAGCGCAAGGCCGCCAAGTGAAAGCGGCTTTGCGTGGTGTCGGTCATGCCTTGCAGCCTCTCGCTCCAGCGTGCGCCGATCGAGAAGTCCACACAAAACACATTCTTGCGCAGGCCATGCCAGCTGTTGCCAGCAATGCCTGCAAACAGCGCCGCTTCGACTTTGGTGCCTGGTTTGGCATTGCCGCGCCGTGCCGCTGCAGTCGCTGGCGCATTGAAGAGCCGCCAGTAATGGCCCACCACGACGGGCGTGGCTTCGTCGTACTGGTTCCACCAGGCCTGGCGGTCGGTGAAGCGCCATTTACCGCCGGCATAAAAGGGCTCTTGCGCGGCTGCTTCGACGCCGGTTGTCAGTACCTTGAGCGGGTTGGTCATTTGCTTGAGCAACTCGCGTTCGCCGTGCGCGATCAACAGTGGTGGCACTTGTGTGCCATCTTCCACGTCATACGGCCATAAGGCGTTTTCCTGCTGAATGCGGCTGATCAAGGTGCCATTGTGCGCTTGTTGCTCGGCGATGGCTTCGTACTCGTCGTAGTGGCGTCTGGCACTGCCCAGCGGCAGTTGTTTGGCTTGTGCAATCGAGTCGTCTTGCCAAGCTGCATGCACAATACGCAGGTCCTTGCGCTCCAGTGCCACAGGCAGGTTGTTGCACAAGCGGGCGTAGCGGTCGCGCTGCTCGAGCGAGGCCACGACAAAAGGCGCGTATTTGGCGCGGTCGCGTTCGGTGCGCGCGCTGAAGTACCAGCCTGCGCCGTCCTTGGCGTCGTCGCGAATCAGGTTGACTTCGTGGTTGCCCAGCACCGCCAGGCAGTTGCCTGCGGCATAGGTATTGCAAAACCAGTCCATCACCGCAGGCGTGTCAGGGCCACGGTCGCACAGGTCACCCACGAAGACCAGTGTGCGCCCTTGCGGGTGCACGCCGTCGCTGTTGTAGCCCAAATGGGCGAGCAATTGCTGCAGGGCATCCCATTCGCCATGCACATCACCGACGATATCCAGCGGGCCTTCTGGCAGCGGTGCTACCAGACTGGCCTCGGGAGCATCTGCAGCGCCGCGCATCAGATGGTTTCCTTCACGAGGATTTCGCCGCGCAGCGTATAGGTCATGGCGTCGGTGATGCGCACATCGGCCATTTGGCCGATCAGGCGTGCGGCCGATTCAGGCGCTGGAAAGTTGACCACGCGGTTGCACTCGGTGCGGCCCATCAGCTCGCCGGCATCGCGCTTGGACACGCCCTCAACCAGCAGGCGCTGCACGGTGCCCACGCGCGCTTCGCTGATGCGCTTGAGGTTGGCATTGATCGCGGCTTGTACTTGCTGCAGGCGCTTGAGTTTGACCTCGTGCGGTGTGTCGTCGTGCAGGTTGGCCGCAGGTGTGCCAGGGCGCGGGCTGTAGATGAACGAGAAGCTGTTGTCAAAGCCGACGTCATCAATGAGCTTCATCAGCTTGCTGAAGTCGTCATCGGTCTCGCCGGGGAAGCCGACAATGAAGTCGCTGCTCATTGCCAGATCAGGGCGGATGGCGCGCAGCTTGCGCACCGTGCTCTTGTATTCCATCGCGGTGTAGCCGCGCTTCATCGCCATCAAAATACGGTCGCTGCCGTGTTGCACCGGCAAGTGCAGGTGGTTGACCAGCTTGTCAATTTTCTCGTAGGCGGCAATCAGGCGGGGTGTGAATTCATTGGGGTGGCTGGTGGTGTAGCGGATACGCTCAATGCCAGGGATTTCAGCCACGTATTCGAGCAGCAGCGCAAAATCGGCAATCTCGCCGCTGTCGCCCATTTTGCCCAGGTAGGCGTTGACGTTCTGGCCCAGCAGGTTGATTTCTTTGACGCCTTGGCTGGCCAGATCGGCCACTTCAATCAGCACGTCTTCAAATGGGCGGCTGACCTCTTCGCCGCGGGTGTAGGGCACGACGCAGTAGCTGCAATATTTGCTGCAGCCTTCCATGATCGACACAAAGGCCGAGGCGCCTTCGACACGCGCGGGCGGCAGGTTGTCGAATTTTTCGATTTCAGGAAACGAGATGTCGACCTGCGGGCGCGCTTGCGTGTCACGCTCAGCCAGCAGTTGCGGCAGGCGGTGCAGGGTTTGCGGGCCAAACACCACATCGACAAAGGGCGCGCGTTTGATGATGGCATCGCCTTCCTGGCTGGCCACACAGCCGCCGACGCCAATTTTCACGCCACGTGCCTTCAAGTGCTTGATGCGGCCCAGGTCGCTGAATACTTTTTCCTGGGCTTTTTCGCGCACCGAGCAGGTATTGAACAGAATCAGGTCGGCTTCTTCGACGTTATCCGTTTTTTCATAGCCGTCGGTGGCGTGCATCAGGTCGGCCATCTTGTCCGAGTCGTACTCGTTCATTTGGCAACCAAAGGTTTTAATAAATACTTTTTTTGTCATAGCAGTGGGGCATTGCTCAGCGGAGCGATCAGGCAGAAAAAACAAAGAACAAACTAACGGCAGAACACACTGCCTGCGCTGCGGCGGACGGGCTAACGGGCGGGCTAAGACGGGGCTGGCCGTGGGAGCGGCCTTGCATCGCGTATCGTACGGCCATGCACCCATTGCTGGCAATCAAGACCACGTCACCGAAGACCGCGTCACCGGGTAATGCGCAAGAGCGGCGGCAACGTTGTCAAAAAACAATCGGTAGTGTTTAGCGCCCGCCCAGTGCGGCATTGCCGCTGGCAGTACTGGCGGCACGGCTGGTGTTTGCGGCATCACCGCTTTTGCTCAGTCCTACGCCCAGTGGACCGGTTTGAATCTCTTGCGGGTCCTGGGTGTCTGGACCAAACAGGCCAAAGAAACGGCGCGGCGGTATTTCCGACTCGCGCAGCACCCAGGCCGTTTGCAGCATGCCGGTGGCCGTCTCCATCAGGTAACGCACTTTCAGGCGTTCGCCTGCGACGAGGTTGACGTTGACCAGGGTGTTGTTTTGCGAGAACAGGCGCATACCAGGAGCGACGCGGTACGGCTTGCCATTGATGCTGGCATTTGATGCGTCGGTAACGACCAGGGTGCCAAACAGCGATTGATGCGGAAAGGCCCGCGCTTGTGCCATCGCGTTGGCGGTATTGACGCTGTTGAAGCCGGTGCTCAATGGCTGGACTTGTGCCCAGCTGGGGCTGGCGAACAGGCCCAAGGCCAGCGCAGCGATCAGGCCCGCGCGCTGGAGAGCTACCGGCTGGCGTTTGGCCAGCTGGGGCTGTAAAGGTGGGGAGTGCTTGCAGCGGATCATGGTGTTTATCCAGAGGCTGTCTGGCAGTAAAAATGATTGTATTTGCACACAGGCCAGCGCTGTGATGGCCCCACGGGGTGGGCCAGCAGCGCGCAGCCTTGAACCAAGCCTCGATTGTACAAGGGACGCTCCCAAACAGATCAAAGGCTTAGCGCACTACCAGGCCAGTGGTGGTGTGGATGCGACAGAATGCATGGTGTTGTGCAGCCAGGCGCAGGCTTTAAGGAACTGATGGCTTGTGTGTGGCAGACCAGCGCTCGTTCAGTGCGCCGCGTTTGGGTTCGCGCTCAGTATCGCAGCCCTCTATTTCTTGCCAGCTGCCTGCATCTGCATCCGCGTCTTCATCGTCCCATCGCGTCGTGAAGTCCTGCATGTCGCGGCGGTCTTTTTTGGTCGGTCTGCCGTGTTGCAGCATGTCGGCAGGCTCTGGGGCCAATTGGCGCAGCGCGCTTTGCTGCAAGCGGCGTGCGATGCTCTCGGCCGTTTCTTCATACAGCTGCTGCGCCACGGCCGCAGGGCCGCGCAGGCCGCTGAGTGCTTTGACGACGACCACGCGCTTGCTCGGTCCTTGAGTGATTTGCAGACTATCGCCTACCTTGATTTCACGGCTGGCTTTGCTGGCTGCTTGGTTGACCTGAATGCGGCCTTTGCCAATTTCTTCAGTGGCCAGTGTGCGGGTTTTGTAAAAGCGTGCGCACCACAGCCACTTGTCCAGGCGCATGCCTTCTGCTGTTGTGGGGGTGTTGGCAGACTGGTTGCTGCGCTGTTTGAGTTTGGAGGTGCTGGCGTTTTTTTGCTGGGCCATGAAGCGTGTTGCAAGAATGGAGTCTTTATAAAACGCTATCGTACTGACAAAGTTGGCTGTGATGCGACTGGGTGGAAATTGCCATTTAGCCCATGTTTTTTTGCATATTTGAAAATTGGCTAAAAACTTTGTGCTATAGTTCCTTTCTTCGCAAAACAGCAACGATCAATTGCCTGATGCGAACAATGCGGGAATAGCTCAGTTGGTAGAGCGATACCTTGCCAAGGTATAGGTCGACGGTTCGAACCCGTTTTCCCGCTCCAGTTTTTTCCTCTGCTGTAGTCGCACATAGCAGCAGAGATGCCAAAGCAAGTTTTGGCGCAGTGTCAGTTTTGCGGGAATAGCTCAGTTGGTAGAGCGATACCTTGCCAAGGTATAGGTCGACGGTTCGAACCCGTTTTCCCGCTCCAAATACAGCGTGCAGGCAGTTTGTAATACTGCCCATCCAAAGGNAATACAGCGTGCAGGCAGTTTGTAATACTGCCCATCCAAAGGACCCATTGTGGTCCTTTTGTCGTTTTGGGGCCACTTCGACTGCGAGCCACCGTTGGCCGTACGCAGCTCTACAATCGTGCTTTTGCCAGAAAATCACACGATGACCGACAAGCTGTACTGGGACAATGAAACGCTGGAGGCGAATGTGCAGGTGCTGCAATGCCAGCCACTTGCCGATGGCCGCTTTGGCACCATTCTCAATGCCACGCCATTTCACCCGCAAGGCGGTGGCCAGCCTGCAGATCAAGGCCTGTTGGGCGGGCTTGAGGTATTGGGGGTTGAGCTGGTCGCTCAGGAGGTTGTCCACTATCTGCCCCAGGCGCTGGCAGTGGGCCCGGTCTTCGCGCAAGTCCAGGCCTTGCCGCGGCAGCTGCATTCACGCCTGCATTCGGCAGGCCATTTGATTGGCCATGTGATGGAGCTGCAACACTGGCGGCCGATCAAAGCACAGCACTGGCCGGCTGATGCGCGTGTGGTCTTTAAACCGATTGAGCAGGCCCAGCCATTGGACGCTGATGCAGTTCAGCGCCTGTGCGACGAGCAAATCGCTCTTGAACTGCCGCGCCATGTGCACATCGATGAGCAGCAGTTTCGGCAAGTGGGTTTTGGCGATTTCGCGCCTTACGGATGCGGCGGCACGCATGTGGCATCCACTGCGCAGTTACAGGGTTTGCAGGTGCAGTCCGTGCAATTGAAAAAAGGGCAGTTGACGGTGCACTACAAGGTGGTCTGATCCCAAGAGTGCGCCCATGTGCGCCAAGTTGCTGGCGTGGGCACAGTGTGGCGCTCCAGCGCCGCCGCGTATTTGGTGGCGGCTGCGCTGGTTGTCACTGCCGGCTCAGGTCACCAGCATGACCGGCGCTTGTATCAATCAAGCGCTGCGCTGACGAGGCAGGGCCATGCACGTCTTGCAGCACGCTCCGCCGCATCGTTCCAGCCTGGCCCAAATGCGTATGTTCCTAGTTCCCGTGCTTCACTCAAGCGGCGCCTACATGGCTGAACAATGCCATGTCTTGCTCGATATCGCCACTTGTTTTTACCTGCGCTTTGTGGGCCGCAGCGAAGTCCAGCATGCGGGCAATCGGTCGACTGGCCAGCTTGGCCAGCTCCGCGTCCAGTTCAATGGCCCCTGTGCCGTGCTCCAGCACCTGTGCGACGCCAGCCAAGCCATTCATCGCCATCCAAGGGCATAGCGCGCAGCTTTTGCAGGTTGCGCTATTGCCGGCGGTAGGCGCAGGCAGAAAGGTTTTGCCCGGCGCGCGGGCACGCATTTCATGCAGAATGCCCTGGTCCGTGGCGACGATGAAGTGCGTCGCATCCAGCTCCACAGCAGCTTGAATCAGCCGGGAGGTTGAGCCCACCACATCGGCTTGCGCCACCACTGCTTGAGGCGATTCTGGGTGTACCAGCACTTTGGCCGTTGGGTACTGGGCGCGCAGGCCTTCCAATTCATGGCCTTTGAATTCGTTGTGCACCATGCACGAGCCCTGCCACATCAGCATGTCCGCACCAGTTTGCTGCTGGATGTAATGGCCCAGATGCCTATCGGGCGCCCACAGAATTTTTTCACCGCGCTGGTGCAGGTGGGTGACGATTTCCAAGCCAATCGACGAGGTGACCACCCAATCGGCGCGTGCTTTGACGGCGGCGCTGGTGTTTGCATACACCACGACGGTGCGGTCCGGGTGCGCATCGCAGAACTGCGCGAACGCTTCGGCGGGGCAACCCAGATCCAGCGAGCAGGTCGCCTCCAGATCGGGCATCAGTACGCGCTTGTGCATGCCCAGAATTTTGGCGGTCTCGCCCATGAAGCGCACCCCGGCCACGACGATGGTGCTGGCCGCATGGTTGCGGCCAAAGCGCGCCATTTCCAGTGAGTCGCCGACGCAGCCGCCGGTCTCGCGCGCCAAATCCTGCAGGTCGGCATCGACGTAGTAATGCGCGACCAAGACTGCATTTTCACGCACCAGCAACTGGCGAATGCGGGTCAGCAAGGCTTCGCGCTCGGCCTTGTGCAAGGTGGCGGGCACCCGTGCCCAGGCCCAACCGACGGCGGAGCATGATGCGCCGCTTTCTTTAGAAGGCGTTGGCGTGTGCGCCTCCTGCTGCGGGTGGTCGTAATCAAACCATTTCTGTTCTGTGGCGCTGGCGGTGGTTGCGGTCATCGTGCATCCTTGAAATTATTTTGCTCGTTCTGAGTATTAATGGGTTTAAAAAAGCGCATTGCGGGAGTTTTACAGAGTTTTTCTAGGCCACATCCAAGCCAATATCCAGCACCGGCGCGCTGTGGGTGATCCAACCCACGGCAATCAAATCGACGCCAGTCGCTGCTATCGCAGGCGCGGTGGTTGCATTCACGCGTCCCGATGCTTCGGTGACGGCCCGGCCTTTGGCCATTGCAACTGCCTGTCGTAAGGTCGGCAGGTCCATGTTGTCAAGCAGCACGATGGCGACATTCAAATCCAGCGCCTGCTCCAGTTGCGCGAGCGTGTCGACCTCGACTTCAATCTGCACCATATGGCCGGCTGCGGCCTGGGCGCGCTTGACGGCCGTGGGCAGGTCGCCAGCAATGGCGATGTGGTTGTCCTTGATCAGGATCGCATCGTCCAGTCCAAAGCGGTGGTTGCTGCCACCGCCCACGCGCACGGCGTACTTTTGCAAGGCGCGCAGGCCCGGCAAGGTTTTGCGTGTACAGGTCAGGCGGCTGCCATGCGGCGCAATCGCATCCGCAATGCGGGCGGTGACGCTGGCCACGCCACTGAGCATGCCCAGCAGATTCAAGGCGGTGCGCTCAGCCGTCAGGATTGCGCGGGCGCTGCCGCTGATGTCGGCAATGCAATCGCCAGGCGACAGGCGCGCGCCATCAGTCAAATGGGCTTTGAAATGGAGGGCCGGGTCAATCAAGTGAAATGCCAGCTCAGCCAAATCCAGTCCGGCTAAAACTCCGGCTTCACGGGCGCGCAGCTGCAATTGGGCTTGGGCATCGGGCGGCACGATGGCGTTGCTGGTGATGTCGCCGCTGCGGCCTAAATCTTCCAGCAAGGTCGCGCGAACAATCGGCTCCAGCATGATGCGGGGCAGGGGTGAGAGGGGGAGCAATGCAGTGGACATGGGTAGATGTGGAATGGAAATGCCTTATTGTACTCATATTGAGTATAAATCAGACGCGCCATTCGCAGTAGGCCGGTAGCTGGCAAAAGAACAGCTTGCTTTGGCTTGTGCGTGGCCTTGATGGGCGGCTTTAAAGGGCCAGCGTCAACAACACCGGTTGGTGATCAGACGCCTGTGTTTGGGCATCGACCCGAATGCTCTGGACATGCGAGCGCAGCGACTGGCTGACAAAAAAGAAATCACAGCTGACTGGTTCGGGCCCATAGCGCCGGTCAAACAAGCGAAATGTTGGCGTGTGTGCTTGCTGGCCTTGGCACAGGGGCCAGGCGTCATACCAGTGCTCATCGCCGCCGTCGGGTGCTGTTTGCAGGCGGGTGTATTCGGCCTCGGTTGGGCTAAGGTTGAAATCCCCGCACAGTACGGCATGCGCTGCGGGCTGGACGGGCGCAAAAGGCGTGCCTGCGTGCTCGGCACTGTCCAGCGGAGGCTGTTGCGCTTGGATGGTGGATTGCTGTAACAGAGCCCGCAAGGCCTCGACCTGGGCGCTGCGCTGCAAGTGCGAGTAATACTCCAGGTGCGTGGTCATGATGGTCACTGCACCCAAGTGGGGTGTGTGCACGCTAACACTGGTACACATGCGCGGCATGCTGGCAACGCCAGGATCGGCCGGGTACGGCAGTGCATGGTGCTGCACCTGCAGTGGCGGCAAGCGCGTGGCAATCAGGTTACCGAAGCGCTGGGCTTGGCCATCCGGTGTGAAACGGTGCACGGCTGCGCCAAAAAAGACCTGAAAGTCGGGCAGTAATGCGGCGATTTGTGCGGCTTGATTCAGACCGGCTTGGCCTTGCAAATGCGGGTAGTTGTCGGCGATTTCTTGCAGGCACAGGACATCAAAATCGGCCATGCTGCGGGCGTGTTCAATCAGGCGCTGTGGGCTGACAAGGCCGTCTATACCGCAGCACCATTGGGTGTTCCAGGTGATGATGTTCATGGTTTTTTCTCGCTGGTGTTCATTTGATGCCAGCGCGCATAAAGCTTTGCACAAACTGGCGCTGGAACAGTAAAAAGCCAATCAGCAAAGGGGCCGAGGTCATCAAGGTCGCAGCGCTGATGATCGCCCAGTCAATGCCTTGCTCTACCGACGAAAACACCTGCAGCCCCACCGTGAGGGTGCGCGATTGCACGCTGTTGGTGACAATCAGCGGCCACAGAAAATTGTTCCAGTGGTAGCTGACCGAAACCAAACCAAACGCGATATAGACTGGCTTGGCCAGCGGCACGTAAACGCGCCACAGGATTTGCAAGGCATTCGCGCCTTCCATGCGGGCGGCTTCGACCAATTCCTTGGGCACGCCCATAAAGGCCTGGCGCAGCAAGAAAATGGCAAAAGCCGAGGCAAAGTACGGCAGGCCAATCGCCCATAGGCTGTCGATCAAGCCCAGTGCGCTGATCGTTTTGTAGTTCTCTACCAGCAACAAGTCGGGCATCACAGTCAACTGCACCAAGACCAAGGCAAACGCGATGTCGCGGCCCGCAAAGGCAAAGCGCGCAAACGCGTAAGCAGCCAAGGTGCTGAGCACCATTTGCACGGCCAAAATTCCTATGACCAATATGCTGGTGTTGAGAAAATAGCGCGCAAATGGCGCGGCCTGCCAGGCGTTGCGGAAGTTGTCCAGCGTCAAGGGGGCGCTCCAGTCAAAGCGCGCCGCGTATTCGGCCGGGTGCACGGCGGTCCAGATCGCAAACAGCAAAGGCAAGACCCACAACAAGGCCATCAGCCATGCGGCGACGGTGTCCAGCCAACTGGTGGCGTTGTACAGCGGTGCTTGGGCGTGGTGGCTCATTGGTAGTGCACCTTTTTGTCCAGCGTGAAAAATTGCAGCAAGGTCGCGCCCACAAGAATAGCGATGATCACCACCGTCAAGGTGGCGGCCGCGGCCGTGTCCCAGTAGCGAAAGCCCACCTCATACAAGTGGTAGAGCAGCAGCATGGTCGCGTTGTCGGGCCCGCCCTTGGTCATCACAAACAAATGGTCAACAGTGCGAAACGCGTTGATGATGGAATTCACCAATACAAACAAGGTGGTTGGCATCAGCAAGGGCCATTGCACGCGCCAGAAAAATGCCCAGCGTGATGCGCCTTCAATCGCGGCGGCTTCGCGCAAGCTGGGGTTCAGGCTTTGCAGCGCAGCCAGATAGAAAATCATGAACAGGCCCGCTTCTTTCCACACCGCAACCCATATCACCGCGCCCAGAGCGGTGCTGGGATCCCCCAGCCAGTTGTGCGAGCCAAAGCCCAGCCACAGCGTCAGGCGTTCGAGCAAGCCGTACTGCGGTGTGAAGAAAAACAGCCAGATATTGGCCACCGCTATCATCGGCAACACGGTGGGCGTGAAAAACGCCATGCGCAGCCAAGCGCGGCCCAGCATGCGCTGGTGTACCCACAAGGCCATGAGCAAAGCCAAGGCGATCGACAGCGGAATGCTGACGCCCGCATACCAGAGGTTGTTGACCATGGCTTGCCAGAAAATCGGATCGGCCAGCATCGTTTGGTAATTCTCTGGCCCGACCCAGACGGCGGCGCGGCGGCCTTTGGGCGTGGAGTAGAAACTGTTGACCAAGGTGGTCACTGCGGGCCAGTGCGTGAAGGCCAGCAGGATCAGCATGGCAGGCAAGAGCATCAGCCAGGCGTAAACGGCTTTTAAATGGTTGGCTGGTTGGGCAGAGGTCATGGTGATTCGGATACTGGTGGGCCGTGCGCGTGGAATATCGGCCGGTGCATACGCAGCGCTGCTGCCCATTCAATCCCCGGCATGGTGATCCACCACGCCGGGGCGGGGCAAAGCGCGAAACGGCTTACTGGTAGGCGCGCAGCAAACGTGTCGCTTCCTGCTGCGCGTCTTGCAGCGCTTTTTCTGGCGTTTTGCTGCCGGTCAAAGCCGCTTGCAGCGCATCGTTGAGCACCTTGGTCACGCGCTGGTTGTCATAGGTCGAAAATTCAGCGACCGAAATCGGCAACTGGTCGCGCGCCACCAGCGCAGCAGGAAATTCCTTGCCGTACTGGCTCAGCACATCCGTGTCGTACGCGGCTTGCGAGGTTGCGGCGTAACCGGTGTCAATGCTCCACTGCGCAGCGCGCTCGGGCGTCGTGACCCAGCGGATAAAGTCAAACGCGGCTTGCTGCTGCTCGGGCGTGGTTTTCTTGAAAATGTAGAAGTTGCCGCCGCCGGTGGGTGAGCCGCCTTGGAGGCGGTTGCCGGGAATCGGGCCGACGCCAAAATCAAAGCCCGCGTTGTTGCGGATATTGGTCAGGTTGCCGGTGGTGGTGACGATGATTGCGGCTTTTTTCTCAAAAAAATCCTTGGGTGTTGTGCCCCATTCGACCACACCAGGAGGGTGCAGGCCGTCCTTGGTCAAATCGACCCAGTATTGCAGCGCTTCAATCGATTTGGGGTTGTCCAGGTTCACGGCCGTGCCGCGGTCGTTGATCAGCTCCACATCGTTGGGTGTGGTCAGCGTCTGGAACATCCAGTACGGAAAACCGCTGGACGGAATTTGCACACCCCACGTCGTGACATTGCCGCGTGCGTCTTTTTTGGTGAGCTTTTGCGCGTAGTCGCGCAGCTCTTGCCAGTTGCTGGGCCCTTTGTCTGGATCAAGCCCGGCTTCCTTGAACAAGTCCTTGTTCCAGTAAATCACCACCGTCGAGCGCTGAAACGGGATGCCCCAGGTTTTTCCTTCGGCCTGGCTGTTTTTCATGAAGGCCGGGTAGAAGCCGCTCAGCCAGGCACGGTCGGCATCGGTTTTGATGAAGCCGTCGAAGGGCACGATCGCGTCCTCGTCGATCAGCGTGTACATATCGGTTGACAGCAGCACGGCGGTGACTGGCGGCGTGCCCGACTTGAAGCCCGTCAGCGCCTTGACCAAGGTTTCCTGGTAATTGCCGGAGTAAATCGGCTCAATGCGCGAACCGGGGTGGCTGGCATTGAAGCTGCTGGCGAAGTCGTCAACGATTTTATTGATCGGGCCGCCGACATTCACTGGGTAGAAAAAGGGAATGCTCTGGCTGGTTTGGGCCAGTGCAGCAGAGGCACCAAGCGTGAGGCCGAGCGAGGCCAGCGCCGCAGCGCTGAAGAGTTTGAGAAAGGTGTGGCGTTGCATGTTGGCAAGTAAATGGCAAAAGGAACAGGGAGGGTGAAAAGCGCAAAGCGAGGAGCAGCGAGGCGCAGAAGTACGCCAGCGTTTTATGCCGCCGCAGTGAGCTCAGGCGCAGCCATCGGGGCCACAGCGGCCAATGGCATTGCTTGGGCGATGCGCTCGCCACGGGCATTAAAGAAGTGCCGGTCTACATCCAGCCAGTGCAATGGCAGCCAGTCGCCAATTTGGGCGGGCTGCGCACCGTGGGCGCGAATGCTGAGGGTTTGTGTGCCAATTGCGCAATGCACAATCAGGTCCGCACCCAGGTATTCCAGCGCACGCACCTGCGCCCGGCACAGGGCTTCGTGGGGGCGCTGGGTGATGCGAACGCACTCTGGGCGCAAGCCCAGTTGTGCGGCGTTGGGCGGTGCAGCAACGGCGACATCGCTGCCAGCAATGCAGCCTTTGGCCAGTTGCACAACATTCATCGGCGGCGTGCCAATAAAGCGGGCGGCAAATGTGCTGGCAGGCGCGCTGTACATTTGCCGCGCCGGGCTGTCTTGCTCGATTCGGCCATGGTTGAGCAAGACGACCTGGTCGGCCATGCTCATGGCTTCGGCTTGGTCATGGGTGACATAGACCACGGTCAATTCCAGCTGCTGCTGGAGCTGGCGCAATTCGTGGCGCATCTCCTGCCTGAGCTTGGCGTCCAGATTCGACAGCGGCTCATCCATCAAGCAGATTTTGGTGCCCGCCACCAGGGCCCGGCCCAAGGCCACGCGTTGCTGCTGGCCGCCTGAGAGCTGGCTGGGCTTGCGCGCCAGCAACGCGCTTAAACCCAGTAGTTCGGCGACTTCATGCACTTGCTGCTGGCGCTTGATTTTGGGGATTTTGCGCACGGCCAGGCCAAAGCCGATGTTGCCCTCGACACTCAGGTGCGGGAACAGCGCGTAGTTTTGAAACACCATCGCAATGCCGCGTTGGGAAGGTGCGGCGTGGCTGACATCGATGCCATCGATCAATACCTGACCGCTGGTGGCACTCTCCAGCCCGGCGATGATGCGCAAGGTCGTGGATTTGCCGCAGCCCGATGGGCCTAGCAAGACGCAAAACGAGGCGGGTGCGATGGCTAAATCAATCGCCTGCAAAGCGGTGGTATCGCCCCAGGATTTGGCAATGCCTTTTAACTCAATCATGAATGCCCAGACGTATCGAACCTGAAAGACCGATCAGTCTAAGAATTCAAGATGACAAAAATGCGGCATGAATGTAATCATTCATGCCGCATTGAATTTTGCTTCGCGCGTGTTGAACGCAGTGTGAGGCAGGCTTTTAATGCGCCCCATCAATCCCATAGGTTTCGGCTAAGTACGCGGCAAGCGGCTCTTTGCCCGATACCCGGCTGCGGCCTTGGTTGGCTTTTGCAGCTGCGGCAATCACCGCCTGGCGTGGGCGAGGGAAGGGCACACGTTCAACGGTGATTTTTTTCAACTGTGGATACACGGCCAATACGCCTTCGATCAAGGTGCTGGATGGGCAAAAGAATTTTTTGCCTGGTTGCTTCTCGTCGTCAAAACCGGGTTGCAGCAAAAAAGGGCAGCTTCGGACATAGTGTCTTTTGGTGCGTGAACAAGAGGGGGAATGGGGCGGCGCGGGCGCGCCAGTGTTATACAGCGTTGCGAATCACGTCTTGAAAGGCGCCTGCGCTGCGGCGTGCCTCGGGTTTGGGCACGGCGGCAATCAGCGCCTGGGTGTAGCTGTGCTGGGGCGCTTGCCAAATTTGGCGGCGGTCCCCGCTCTCGACGATCTGGCCCTGGTTCATCACCAATACGCGGTCGGCGATATAGCGAACGACCGACAGGTCGTGCGAGATGAACAGGTAAGACAGGCCAAAATCTTCTTTCAGCTCGGCCAATAGATTCAGGATTTGCGCCTGTATCGACACATCCAGCGCCGAGACCGGCTCGTCCAGAATCACCAGCGAAGGCCGCACAATCAGCGCGCGGGCAATGCCAATGCGCTGGCGTTGCCCGCCAGAGAACTCGTGCGGAAACCGGCTGGCGCTGCTGCCCGGCAGGCCGACGCGGTCCAGGGTCTGGGCAATGCGCTGGCGGCGTTGCTGGCGGTCTTTTTCGCCGTGCACGGCCAGCACGGCATCCAAGGTGTCAAACACGGTGCGGCGTGGGTTCAGCGACGCATACGGGTCCTGGAAAACCATCTGAATGCGCTTGCGCCAGGGCTTGAGCTGCTTTTCGTTCAGTGGGGCCAAATCCGTGCCTTCAAACACGATCTGGCCGCTGGCCGGTTGAATCAGTTTCAGCAAGGTGCGCGAGAGCGAGGATTTGCCGCAGCCCGACTCGCCCACCAATCCGAGCGTTTCGCCTTTGGCAATGTCAAAGCTCACGCCATCCACGGCGTGGAACAAGCCGCCTTCGCGTTTGCGGTAGGTGGTGTGTAAACCCTTGACCGAGAGCAGTGGCACGGCGGTATGGGCAGGCGCGGCGGCTTGGCGTTCAGGCAAGGGCGGGGTGATGTGCTTGAAGCCGCGCAGGCCGCTGACCGGGTCGGTGTGGCGGTGGATTTCTGGCAGGCGCGCTTCGCAGCAATGGACGTCCTTGCCCGCATGCAGAGACGCGCCCAGCAAGCCCTTGGAGTAGGCGTGCTGGGGACTATGGAACAACTCCAGCGCCGGGGCCTCTTCGACCTTTTCGCCATCAAACATCACCAGCACGCGGTCGGCCCATTGCGAGACCACGCCCAGGTCGTGGGTGATGATGAGCAAGCCCATCGACAGGTCTTTGCGCAACTGGTCAAGCAATTCAAGAATGCGCGCCTGCACCGTGACATCCAGCGCCGTGGTCGGTTCGTCGGCAATCAGCAAGCGCGGCTGGCAGGCGACGGCCATTGCAATCATCACGCGTTGACGCTGGCCGCCCGAGAGGTGGTGCGGGTAGTCGTCAATGCGGCGCTGGGGCTCGGGGATTTTGACCAGATCCAGCATCTCCAGGGTGCGCTTGCGCGCCGCTTCTTTGGACAGGCCCTGGTGCAGGCGCAGGGTTTCGGCAATCTGGCTGCCAATCGTGTGCACCGGGTTCAAGGAGGTCATGGGCTCCTGGAAAATCATCGAAATCGCATGGCCACGAATGCGGCGCAATTCGTGCAACGGCAAGTCGGCGATATTGCGGCCATCGAACTGGATGCGGCCGCTCAGGTTCGCTTCAGGCCCCAAGAGGCGCAGCAAGGCCAGCGCGGTGGTTGATTTGCCGCAGCCCGACTCGCCCACCAGTGCCAGGGTTTCGCCCTGGGCAATCGTGAAGTCGAGGTTCTTGACCGCGTGGTGGCTGCCGCTGCGGCTGCGAAAATGCACATTGAGTTGCTGCACATCCAGCAGGGCTGAAGAGGAGGGAGTAATCAAGCTCATGAGCGGCCTCGCAGGCGTGGATTGAACGCGTCGTTGATGCCATCGCCCACCAGATTGAGCGAGAGCACGGTCAAAATAATGGCCACGCCGGGCACGGCCGTCAGGTACCAGGCGGTGCGCAGCAACTCGCGGCCTTCGCCGATCATGCTGCCCCACGACACCACATTCGGATCGCCCATGCCCAAGAAGGACAAGGCCGACTCCATCAGGATTGCGGTGGCCACCAGTACCGAGGTGGTCACCACCACCGGCGGCAGCGCATTGGGCAGGATTTCGCGGAAGATGATCCAGCTGTCGCCAAAGCCTTGGCTGCGCGCGGCCAGCACAAATTCGGCTTCGCGCAAGGAGCGAAATTCGGCGCGCACCAGGCGGGCAATCACCGGCCAGGACGCCGCGCCAATCGCAAACACAATCACATTCACCGAGGGCTGGCCAATCGCGACGATGACAATCACCAGCAAGAACGTTGGCACGGTCTGGATCAGCTCGGTAAAGCGCACCAGAACATCGTCAACCCAGCCACTGAAGTAGCCGCCAATCGCCCCCACCAACACGCCAATGGTCAGCGCAATGCTGGCGGCCACTGCACCGACCGACAAGGACACGCGCGCACCATGGGCCAAACCAGCGGCCACATTGCGGCCCAACGAATCAGTGCCCAGGAAAAACTCGCGCTCCTGACCCGGCCAGGCCAAGGGCATGCCGACCATGTCCAGCGGATCGCCGGGAAACAGCACATTCGCAAACAAGGCGACAAAGGTCACAAAGCCCAAAAGAGCGATGCCCGCCAGCGCTGAAGGGTTGCGCAATAGCGCTTTCCAGGCCGCGTGTTTATTGGGCGCAGGCAGGCTGGCCAAGGCGGCCAGCGCTTGCGTATCCAGCGCATTGGCGGCGGTCTTCAAGGGCTCGGCGCCGCTGCTGGAGATGGGAGTGGGGGGCGTCATGACAATCCTTGGTATGAAAGGGAGCGTGCCAAGCTCAGCGCACCTGGATGCGTGGGTCCAACCAGGCTTGCAGCATGTCCACCAGCATGTTGGCCACAATCACAAGCAGCGAGGACAAGAACAAAATGCCCAGCAACACGGAGTAATCCCGCGCCAATACTGACTCCAGCGCCAGTCGGCCCAGGCCCGGCCAGCTGAACACGGTCTCGATCACCGTCGCACCTCCCAGCAGCGCGCCAAAGTGCATGCCAGCCACCGTGGTGACCGGGATCAGCGCATTGCGCAAAACATGGCCAAAGGTGATGCGGGCGGGCGACAAGCCCTTGGATTCAGCGGTGCGCACATAGTCTTGGCGGTTGACTTCCAGCATCGAGGAGCGCGTTAAGCGCGAGAAAATCGCGATGAAAAAACCCGAGGTGGTCACCGCGGGCAAAAACAAATGGCGCAATTTGTCGACAAACAAATCCCAGCCTACCAGGCCTGCGCCAATCGTGTGGCTGCCGCCGGTGGGAAACCAGCCGAGCTTGACCGACAGCAACACAATCGCCATCAGGCCCAGCCAGAAGGTTGGGGTCGAATACAAGAGCAAAGCCAGCACCGAGAGGATCTTGTCTTGCCATTGGCCGGCGCGCGCGGACATCAGCACGCCCAGCAGGACGCCAATCAGCACCGCAATGCCCAGCGCCGTGCCCATCAGCAGCAAGGTGTTGCCCAGCCGGTCAAAAATCAAAGTTGCCACCTGGGTGTTGTGGCGCGGCGAGATGCCCAGATCAAACTGCACGATATTGAGCAGGTAGTTGCCCAGGCGCTGCAGCATCGGCTGGTCCAGGCCGAAATGGCTGCGCAATTGGGCCATGCTTTCTTCGGTCGCCGCGCCCGATTCGGCCGCGATCACATCGGCCGCATCGCCAGGCACCAGCTCCATCAAAATGAAGTTCAGGATGATGATGCCCAGCACGGTGGGCACGGCTTGCCAGGCATTGCGTTTGAGCACGCCGGCAATGCGCGCGAGGTTGGAGGTGGCGGGTGCGCTCATGGTTGTGGCCTTCAGGGCTTGGCAAAGTACAGATGGGCCAAGTTGGTGCGTGTGCCCTCGGCCGTCACGCTCCAGTCCTTGACGCGATTGTTTGCGGTCGTCACGTTCGGGTTGGCGCCCACATTGAGCAGCTTTTCTGCAGCCCTGGTATCTAACGGGTAGTGTTTGATCGCCTCGTTGTGAAAGCGCGATTCGGCTTTGCCAATCGGAGAGGCCGACAAAGTGCCCTGGCCATACCAGATGGTTTTGGCAAAGGCATTCAAATTCAGCGACTGCGCGACCGCTTGGCGCACGGTGCGCTGCTTGAAGGGCTCGGAGTCGAAGCTGAAATACATCTGCGGGTGCTCGCCCACATACGGCCAGGCGGTGATGTCTACGTCGAAGTTGGGCAGCTTTTGAAAGCGCTCGATATCAGACAGCGCAATGGCCTTGTTGGCTAGTTGCACCTCGCCCGACTCCAGCGCCGCAGCGCGGGTCGCGGCATCGGGCACAGAGCGCACGACGATCGCATCCAGGTAGGGTTTTGGCTTGTCCCAGTAATTCGGGTTGCGTTCCAGGCGGGCGTAGTTGCCGCGCACGCATTCCTTGAAGAGGGCAGCCAACTGCGGCAAGGGCTTTAGCTCAAAGTCATAGGTCAGCAAGCCTTCCGCCACTTTGGGACCCAGCTCCGTGCTGCCGCCTGCGGTGGTGGCCAGCGGGATAAAGGCCGCAGGCTCAGGGGGGACGATCCAGTTTAGCGTGCCGCCCTGCTGTGCTGTGGTATTCGCGCTGGCACTGCCTGACAGAACCAGTGCGGCCAGCGCCAAAGACAATGCGATGCAGGAAATACTGGTTGATTGTTGGATGCTGGTCATGGAATGCGCAATCGTGAGTGCCAATCTAAAGTGCAATAGGGAATGGAAATAATTGCGCATGGTATGCATAGAGATTAGGGCGCGTCAAACATTCTTAATTCATTAGTTAATGGTGTTGGTTTGTTGTTCGTATATGGTTGCTTTTTATTTGTATTGCTGGGTGTGGTGAATTGTGATTAAGTGTGTTTGCTGTGGAGTTTTTTTTTGTTAATTAATGGTTGAATGGTGTCTGATTGATTGCATTTTATTTGACATGATGAGTCAGCGATTCTTGGTGGTTGCTGTTTGACAGTTTTTGTATTTTTTAATGATTTTTATTTGTAAAATATATGAATTAGTAAATGAAAAAAAATTATTTGGTGTTGGTTGGGTATTGTTTGAATAATGCTTTTTTATAGGTTGTTTGCAGCCCTATCCGAGCTTTGATGTGTTTTGATGTGTTAACTGTTTGATTTTTTTTAGGTGGGTTTGGCATGTTCTGACATGTGTGGTGGGTTTTTTTGCTTGTTGTTATTTATTTTTTATTCATTAATTCGGGAAATACGTATGGATTTTTCATTGGGGAAGGCCGGTTCTATTGCCGAGCTGGAGCGCTTTGCTTCGCCATTGGATGATCCAGGTAGCCCGTTTTCTCAGGCACTCAAACAGCCGCTGCAGCTGGGTCTGTTCTGGCCGATCCAGGCCGGTGGCTGGAGCGCCTCAACGCTGCCGCGTAGCACCGACTGTGGCTGGGAATGCAACCGTGATCTGCTGCTCAAGGCTGAGTCGCTGGGTTTTGATTTGGTATGTGCGTGGGCGCAATGGTTGCCAAAAGGAGGTTGCGGTGGTGTGTTGGATGGCAATGCGTTGGACTCGTTTCAGACCACGGTGGGGCTGACGGCAATCACCAGCCGGATCTCGCTGGCCTCGACCATCCATGTGCTCTATGGCCCATTGCACCCTTTGCATTTGGTCCAATGGGGCACAACGCTGGATCATATTTCGGGCGGGAGCTGGGGCATCAATGTGGTGACCGGCCACCGCGCGGTCGGGCACAAAACCTTTGGCTGGAATCGCATCGAACACGGCAGGCGCTATGAGTTGACTGCCGAATTCATTGAGGTGTTGCAGCGCCTGTGGAGCGATGGCGAGCCGTTCAGTGTGCAGGCGAATCCAGCTGCAAGCTCAAGAATGCCTTCATCACACCCAAGCCCCAGTTTGGCAGGCTGCAGCTGGTCAATGCGACCGGCTCGGAGGCGGGTATTGCGTTGTTCAATTGCACCAAGCCGGTGTCGATGGCCTGCAGCTGAGTTTTTATGACTTCAAACCGGATTTGGAGTTTTTTTGGCGACCGTATTGTGCCGCTGCTCAAGCAAGCTGATTTGCGTCTTTAACCGGCCTATTTGGTCGACCCATCTGACCTACTGATACGGGGAGTATGACATGCCTTTTTTTACCATTCGCACTATGACTTTTGCGCTGGCTGTGCCTTTGCTGGCGTGGACGATGGCCTATGCGCAGGCGCAAGACACGGCCAGCAGCAAAACGCCGGTGCTTGGCGGCACCTTCAGCTATGCGGTCGCGCAAGAACCTACGACCCTGGTGTCCTTCTTGGACACCAAGACCGACAACCGCAACGTCAGCGCCAAAATCACCGAAGGCCTGTTGCGTTATGACCTGGACTTCAAACCCCAGCCTTTGCTGGCCACCGAATGGCAGATCAGTGACGACGGTCTGCGCTATACCTTCAGGCTGCGCGAAGGCGTCCAATTCCACGATGGCACAGATTTCAGTTCGGTCGATGTGCGCTATTCGATCCTGAAGCAAAAAGAGTTGGGGCCGCGTGGGCGCATCACCTTTGCCAATGTGCGCGATGTAGAGCTGCCCGATGCGCATACCGCCGTGATCGTGCTGGACAAGCCCGCGCCGTATTTGATCAATGCGCTGTCGTCGGCTGAAACACCGATCGTGCCGGCTGCGCGCTATGGCGATGCCGATCCGTTGGCACACCCAAATACCAACCAGCCAATTGGCACGGGTCCATTTGTATTCAAGGAATGGGTCAAGGGCAGCCATGTGGTGCTGGATAAAAATCCCAACTATTGGCGTGATGGTTATCCGTATCTGGATCGGGTAATTTTCCGTTTTGTGAAGAACGCTGCCTCGATCTCGGCGGCGATTGAAGCCGGCGAAGTCAATGGCGCTTTGAACGTGGCGATTGCCGACATAGACCGGCTAGCGCAGAACCCAGCCTTGGCGGTTGACGATACCTACGATGCATTTTTGAACAACGCCTTATTTTTGGAGTTTAATCACAACAATCCTATTCTGGCCAACGAGCAAGTGCGCCAGGCGATTGCCTATGCGTTTGACCGCCACTTCATTGCTGACAGTCTCTACTACAAGCGCGCGCAGGTGGTGAACTCGCCGATCCCGGCAATTCTTGTCGATTACTACGACGACAGCACTTTCCAATACACGCTGGACATTGCCAAGGCCAATGCCTTGCTCGACGAGGCTGGCTATCCCCGTAAGGGCAAGCAGCCGCGTTTTGACTTGAAGCTGAGCTTTTTGCCGTCGGCTGATTTCAAACGCGCGTCCGAGTACATTCGCGCATCGCTGAATCGCGTAGGCATCAAGGTCGAGATTGTCGATGGCGATTTGCCGACATTTCTGAACCGCGTCTACAAAGCGCGTAGCTTTGATCTGAATCTGAATGGCATGGGGCGTTTGTTTGACCCAACGGTGGGCGTGCAGCGCATGTACTGGTCGGATGCGATTCGCAACCCCACTCCTTGGGTCAATGCCGCACATTACAACAACCCGCGTGTCGATGCATTGTTCACGGCCGCCAGTGTTGAGACCGATGCTGGCAAGCGCGCTGCGCAGTTCAAAGAGATCCAGCACATCGTAGGCCGCGAGCTGCCGGTGTTACCGCTGGTGACCTCGCCATCGGCTTTACAGGTCTACCAAAAGCGCGTGCACAATCTGAACAACAGCGTAGACCTGACGGCAGGCGATTGGTCGGATCTGTGGTTGGAGGCCCAATGACAACAACTTCTTTGAATGCCTTGGCCTTTGCGCCAGCCCATGAACAGGCCCGGGCGTTGACTACCCGCGAGCTCACTGCAGGGCTATTGTTGGCGTGGGGCTGCAAGGCATCGACCAGTACACCCCAGCCATCAACGCGGTGAGTGCCTGCGATGCTGCATCAGCCGAGGCACAGGCACGTGGCGAGCGCAAGCCGCTGCTGGGTGTGCCGATCAGCCTGAAGGGAAATTTTCAGATTGCGGCTAGGTGAGGTGACTGCCGCCGGTGATCGGGTTTTGCAAGACAACTGCGCAGTCTCCGATGCACCTGCGGTGGCGACTTTGTGTATTGACCCACTAAAAAGC
Organism: Lampropedia aestuarii; assembly: GCF_004803635.1. Taxonomy (GTDB): domain Bacteria; phylum Pseudomonadota; class Gammaproteobacteria; order Burkholderiales; family Burkholderiaceae_C; genus Lampropedia; species Lampropedia aestuarii. Next base: position 27,893 of record NZ_SSWX01000033.1, read on the forward strand.
TGCACA